>CAVVZU010000001.1:0-1477925 GCA_963752865.1 uncultured Solirubrobacteraceae bacterium | reverse complement strand
CCTTCAGTTATCAATGGGAACGCTGTCCGGGAGAACCAGAAGAAGGCGAAGCTGAAGAAGGGTACATCAGCGAAGAACCTGAACAATGCGAACTGATCGAAGGAGCGACGGGGCATACACTGTTGTTGAGCGAAGAAGACTTGAGGTCCAAGCTCCGAGTGGTCGTTACCGCGACAAACCGCCTTGGAATCGCCACAAGTATCTCGGGAGAAACGGAAACCGTGCTCCAACGCGAAGGCTTCAACGAAGAAGAAGCTGGCGTGACCCCAGAAGGGCCGGAACCCGGTGAAGGCGAAGCCGAAGTGGATGCCTTCTTCAAGGACTTGGTGGGGCCCGCATTCGGAGCGATCCCAGACGTGTTCGTCGAATGCTCACCAAGCCAGCGTGCGTGTGGCGCTCCGTGGAGCTTCGAAAACGACCTGCTCGCGGTTCAGTATGCCAGGAGCTATGGCAAGAGCCCCAACTCCCAGTATTGGAACTACGGAGGAGGAGGGGCCGGTGACTGCGCGGACTACGTCAGTCAGTTGTTGCACGCGGCTGGCATCCCGTTCCTGGCGCCATACCACCACGATACGCACCTCCAGTGGTGGACCAAGTTGACGGATGAACGAAGCAACATCGAGGAAATCCTCGGCGAGCCTCCAGACCACACGAACTCGTGGACGACGGTAGAAGGGCTATATGCAGAGCTAGTCAAGACGGGACTCGCACGCCCGCTGAAGAGCTCAGAAGTTCCGCAAGAAGGCGACATCGTCTTCTTTCATTGGGACCTCAATGGTGCCAAACCCCTCGACCACGCGGGGATGATCGTCCAAGGGAACAACCATAGTCCCAACACGGAGTGGGACACTTCACACACGAGCAACCGACTCACCACGATGGCCCGCGAGTTCGAAAATATCGGTGTATATCTACACGAACGCGAACCGGCGATCTCCGTAGCCGAAGGCAGCATCCGCGGGAAGAAGTGGCAGTGGTACGTTCTGCGCCCAGTGCGTACGGATGCCTACGTAGTCCCATGAACATTAGAAGTGCGTTGTGGGGGCGAATGGCTCTGGTTCTGGTGTCGTGCTGCGTGCTGTCCAGCTGCGGCGGTGGCGGGGAGAAGGCCCGTGTGTCCAAGGCTGGCGAGGGAACTGCACCATCGACCTCGGCGTCCGCCACACGGGAAGCCGTCACAAACCAGAGCGCGGGCCACGTGGTCGGTCCGGCACAGGTGCCGACGGCCCTACAGCATTCGGGCCTGACCGTGACGTTCCGGCCCGGACCAACCCCAGCGCCATTCGTTCGCACATTTTACGGTACCGCCCGTAACTCCCAAGGCGCAACGGTGACTTTCGGTTTCTTTCTGGCCAGCGGCACGGATGCTGCCGCCGGCCTCTCGCCCGCGGTCGAAAGGCTGGTTCCCGACGCTACGTCGCAGGGCACGGTGGCGGGCGAGAGCTACGTGGAGGTTACGAGCGCGGGCGCGGGCAGCGCAAATGGAAGTCGTAGGAACAAAGAAGAATTCGAAATCGCGGATCGAC
This sequence comes from uncultured Solirubrobacteraceae bacterium, assembly GCA_963752865.1. Classification (GTDB taxonomy): domain Bacteria; phylum Actinomycetota; class Thermoleophilia; order Solirubrobacterales; family Solirubrobacteraceae; genus Palsa-744. The sequence goes on along the minus strand of CAVVZU010000001.1, from coordinate 1,476,399 downwards.
TGGAGTGGAGAGTTGCCCGCCTGGCTGGCGCGGCGTTTGATGAAGAAGGGCCATAAATTGCTGTCGCTTGACGGGGCAACGGGCGCACCGACTTGTACTTCGTTCGATCCTCGAGCAACGTTGCTATCTTCGAGCGGTTGAGCGTGAATCGCAAGCCTTATCGGCTCCGACACCGACCGAGCCGGCTTGTCGCGCTTGCCATCGTTGTTCTTGTAGCGCTGGGGATGGTGCTTGCATTCACTTGGTCCAAGGGCGAAGACACCGGCGGCGCCATGGTCGTGCGGTACGTCATTGTCAGCCGTTCCGTCCATCAGACGCTGCCGCAGGTGGGCGTGGTCCCTGCAGGCCGTGGTAGCGGTCTGCGGCCATTGCTCGTGTTCCTGCACGGCAAGGGTGAGAATCAGGAATCGAATCTCGTATCGGGGATGTTCCGCGCGCTTGATTCGCTTGGCGCAAGCGCCCCGATCATCGTATTTCCTTACGGTGGGGACGACTCCTACTGGCATGATCGGGCCGACGGTGCTTGGGGCGAATACGTGATGCGCGAAGTGATTCCCGAAGCGATCCGCCGTCTGCACGCCGATCCCCAGCGGGTCGCGATAGGAGGGCTCTCGATGGGGGGCTTCGGCGCCTACGATCTCGCGCTTAAACACCCAGGCACGTTCTGCGCCGTCGGCGGCGACTCGGCGGCATTGTGGCGTAGCGGCGGCGAGACGGCGACTGGGGCATTCGACAATGCCGAAGATTTCGAACGGAATAATGTGATTGGTGCGGCGGGCACCGGCGGGGACATCTACCGCGGCGCGAGCCTGTGGCTGGACGTGGGTGCCGACGACCCGTTCCGCGCCGCCGATACTGAACTTGCCGAACTACTTTCTCGGGATGGCCTCCACATTCAGTTCCACGTCTGGTCGGGCGGTCATGAAACGTCGTACTGGGACGCACACTGGGGCAGCTACCTGAGCTTCTACGCACACGCGCTCGCACGTTGCTAATGGTGGGCGCACTGCGCCACGGTCCACGTGAGCATGTGACTACGCCGATCAGCGACTCCGGCTCGTCTCGGGGGGCAGGAAACTCGATGCCGCAAGCTGACCCGCGGCTGCGCCACGCCTCGAGCACCGCGCGTTTCGACATCCTCCGCCCCTCCATAGACGCAAGCAAGCTTCCCAGGGGTACCTCCCTGCGCCCGATAGCCGGGCTTATGTCTTCACGCCGGCATTAATCTGTCGTAATGCCGGCTTGTCGATCCCAGGGCTATTCGCCACATCGGCGACACCGGGCTGGATGTATAGGGAGTGTGCAAGTCCGTGACACGGGATGCTCTCGCTACTCGCATTCGGGCTTGGAAGTCGTGATCAATTCGGCGTACTTGTTATCGGCTTCTTCGACGAAGCCTTCAGCGTATTCATTGCCCAGCAAGCGTCCAAGGGTTGGGCTTCGCCATACGATGCAGGACGAATGTTCCGTCACCGGCTCCGCGTCCTCGGGCAAGTTGTGGATTGACATGAGGAGGATCAATTCATGCGCGCTCATAGCCGGCGTGAAGTTAGCATTGATGTTAAACGCCGCGACCCGACTGCCGATCTTGTACAGAACGTGCATCCATGCGACGCCCGCGGGCGGATCAGGCCCGTGACCGATCGTGTTGTTGGCGTTGAACGTGGCTTCTGTGGCACCCAGGCCATGCCCCAAGTGCGCGTCGGCTCGCCGCACTGCCACTTCGCGACGCTTGCGCGCGGCTTCGCGCGACCGTTCCTCGGCTTCTCGGTGACGGGCGGCTAGTGGGTCGTCCATGATTGTTTGACCGGAAACTCGCTGCTGTTGGCGAACAGGGATCTATGTTCCCGAGCCAGGAGGTGGTGATGCGTCCGCCGGAGGTGTTCGTGCGTGAGCTTTCCCCCGAGGAGGGTGCGCGGCTGAAGCAGGTTTCCAAGCGCGCGAAGTATCAGGCCAAGCGTCAAAGGGCGATGATCGTGCTGGCCTCGGCGACCATGATGAGCGCGCCGGAGATCGCAAGGTTGATGCGCACCGATGAGTCGCATGTGCGCAAGGTGATCCATGCCTTCAACGAGGAGGGGTTCAGCTCGCTGGACCCTGACTATCGGGGCGGGCGCCCCAAGAAGACGACGCCCCGTGAGCGCGACCGGATCATCGCGGTCGCGCGCGCCCGCCCCGACACGCAGGGCGTCCCGCTGACACGCTGGTCGCTGTCGAAGCTCGCGCCGCACCTGGCTGGGATGGGCATGCTGTTGAGCAGAGAGGCGCTGCGGCTGCTGCTGATCGATGCGGGCCTGTCTCATCAGCGGACCCGCTCGTGGAAGTGGAGCCCGGACCCGGACTTCAAGGAGAAGGCTGAGCGTGTCCTTGGGCTCTACAGAGCCAAACCCGAGGACGGCGTCGTCGTGTGTTTCGACGAGATGGGGCCGATCCAGCTGATCCCCCACCACGGCTCTGGCTGGGCGGTGCGGAAGCGAGCTGGCCGGCTGCGGGCGACCTATAAGCGCCCACACGGCGTGCGCTACCTGTTCGCGGCCTACGACGTGCACTCAGACCGGCTGCACGGCCGTCTGCGTGAGCACAAGAACGCCGGAGAGGTCCTCGCGTTCTTCAAGCAGATCAGGATGCGCTACCCCCCGAAGCTGCGGATCTACCTCGTGATGGACAACCTCTCCACCCACAAGACCGACGCGATCCACGAATGGGCCGAGAAAGCCAACGTGGAGCTCGTGTTCACCCCCACCTACGCGAGCTTCCTGAACCGCATCGAGTGCCACTTCTGGGCGATCGGCGAGTTCGTCGTCAAGAACGCCGACTACCCCAACTGGGACACCCTCGCCAAAGCGATGGCCGAGCACATCCGCTACCGCAACGGCCCCCACCGCGACCGCCGACTGATCCAAGCCGAGCGCCGCCTACTCATCGCCGCCTGAACCAGGAAGTTACGAGCACAACGTTCATGGACGACCCACTAGTTCCTGCCGCTTGCGCTCGGCGGCTTCCTGCTTGCGCTGCTTCGCTTGACCTCGAAGGTCGCTCGTGCTCAGTTGGGCACTCGCCGTCGAGGCCGGAGAGGTGTAGGTAGTAGTAGTGGTTGTGCCGCTCCCGCCGCAGCCTGCGACAACAAGCATGCCGACGAACAGCATGAGTAGGCCCCAAAGCGCTGGCCTCCAACGTCCAAATAGATCTCGCATCACGTCAACGCCTCACCGGAATTGCGCAAGGATAAGTCAAGTCGTGTGTAGTGGTGTAATGCCTGTTCGTCGGTGGGGGCGTTTGTGGCTCAGGCGGCGTTGAGCTTGGTCACCTCCTCGTCTTGTTCTTTTTGTGGGAGGTCGTGGCTGTCTTTGACAGCGTCGATCTGGTTCATGCTCTCGGCGGAGAGATAGCGTCGGCAGACGAGCCACTCGTCGTTTTGCTCGATCAATAGAGCGCCGGCGAGGCGGATCACGGATGTGTCGTTGGGGAAGATGCCGACGACGTCTGAGCGTCTGCCGATCTCGCGGTTGACTCGCTCGAGCGGGTTCGTGGATCGCAGCTTTGGCCAGTGCGCTTGTGGGAAGGCGTAGAACGCGAGGAGGTCTTCCTCGGCGTCCTCCAAGAGCTCGCAGACCTTTCCGACTGTCGGCTGGAGTCGCTCCAGGACCTGGGTCATGCGCTCGCGGGCCTGTTTGCCGTCCTCGGCGGTGAACAGCTCTCTGAGGGCCGCGGAGACCAGCCCGCGCTGGGACGGCCGGCAGTGCTGGTGCATATTCCTGACGAAATGCACGTTATGCCGACGTCGGCATAACGTGCACTATGCCGAGGCTCGGGTTATGCCGAGGTGGCCGCGAAGGGGCTGCAATCGCGTGGGTCTGGGGTCGCTGAGGTCGGCATAATCCGGTCTGGAGGGGGAGGCTGTGTTCTCCATTCTCGGAAGGGAGAACACTGATGAAGAGTCCGTTGCGGGTGCGGCTGTCTGGGCCGCTTGAGGAGTTTGGGCCGGGGTTCGTGGGCGAGCTTGAGCGTCTGGGGTATTCGCCGATAGGCACGACGCTGCAGGTGCGGCTGATGGCTCGCGTGAGCAGCTGGATGCAAGCGAATGACGTGGCGTGTCGGGAGCTGAGCGGCGAGGTGCTCGAGCGGTTCTTGGCGGCGCGCCGTGCGGCTGGTCACCGGGATTATGTGAGCGCGCGTGCGGTGGCGCCGTTGCTTGCCTATCTACGCGGGCTCGGGCTGGTGCCGTCGGCCTCGCCGGCGCAGCCTTCGACGAGAGCCGGGGTGCTGGGTGAGCGCTTCCGTGGTTATCTGATCGACGAGCGCGGCCTCGCGAAAGGGACTGTCACTGGGTATGTCGATGCCGTCAAGCTGTTTTTGGCGGGCCTCGACGAGGACGGGCTTGATCTCGGGGAATTGACCGCTGGCCGGGTGACGGCGTTCGTTGTGGCTCGCTGTCCGGGGCAGTCGCGCGGGGCAGCGAAGATGACGGTCTGCGCGCTGCGGTCGCTGTTGGGGTTTATGCATGTCGAGGGGTTGATCGCCGAGTCGCTGACCGGTGCGGTGCCGTCGGCGGCGTCGTGGGGGCTGTCGGGGTTGCCGCGCTTTCTTGAGCCTGGGCAGGCCCAGGCGCTGCTGGACTCTTGTGATCAGCAGACCGCGACTGGGCGGCGTGATCTGGCGATCTTGACGTTGTTGCTGCGGCTCGGGTTGCGCGCTGGCGAGGTCGCGGGCCTGTCACTCAACGACGTTGATTGGCGTGCTGGGGAACTGGTTGTGATCGGCAAGGGCCGCCGCAGCGAGCGGCTCCCGTTGCCCGTCGATGTCGGGGAAGCAATCAGCGGCTATCTGCGTGACGGTCGGCCTGACGGTGCTTTGGAGCGGACAGTCTTCATTCGCGCCAAGGCTCCTCTGCGGCGCTTGACCACGGGCGGTATCACCCAGGTCGTATTCGCCGCTGGTCAGCGCGCGGGGCTCGGCCAGATCCATGCGCATCGTCTGCGGCATACCGCCGCGACAACGATGCTCAGGGCCGGGGCACCGCTGGCAGAGATCGGACAGGTCCTGCGTCACCGTGAGGCGCTCTCGACCGCTATCTATGCCAAGGTCGACCGGGGCGCGTTGAGTTCGCTCGCGCGGCCGTGGCCCGGAGCGGGCGCGTGAGCTCGCTCGAGCAGCACCTCACCGGGTATCTGGCGGTCCGGCGCGCGATGGGATACAAGCTCGCGCGTGCGGGGAAGCTTTTGCCCCAGTTCACCACGTGGATGGCCGAGCGCGACCAGTCCCTGATCACCACCAAGCTGGCGCTCCAGTGGGCGACCTGCCCACCAGCGACCGGCTCGAACTGGCACCACCAGCGGCTGTCAGTCGTCCGTGGCTTCGCCGCCCACTTGCACGCGATCGACCCCGCGCACGAGGTACCGGCCGCTGATCTGTTGCCGTGGCGATCGCGGCGCGCGGTCCCTTACCTCTATACCGACACAGAGATCCTGGCGTTGATGGACAGCGCGAGGGTGATCCCGACGCCACACCGCGCAGCGACGATGCGCACACTGATCGGGCTACTCGCGGTCACAGGGATGCGCATCGGTGAGGCGATCCGCCTGGACCGCAACGACATCGACCTCGCCAACAAGCTGCTAGTCGTGCGCGACACCAAGTTCGGCAAGTCGCGCGAGGTCGCGCTTCACCCAACCACGATCACTGCTCTGCAGTCCTATCTCGCTCGCCGCGACCGGCCCGTCCCGCCCGTGCCGACCGCCGCGGTGTTCACCTCGGCCGCCGGGACCAGACTTCTCTACCACAACGTCCACCTCGCGTTCAAGCAGATCGTCGCGCACGCCGGGCTGCACCCACGGACGGTCAACTGCCGGCCACGACCGCATGACCTACGCCACACGTTCGCTGTCAACACACTGCTCGACGCCTACCGCACCAGCGAGAACCCAGCGAGCACACTACCGCTGCTCTCGACATACATGGGGCATGTCCACCCCGGATCGACATATTGGTATCTGCAGGCCGCACCAGAGCTACTCGCGCTCGCAGGCGACCGGCTCGAGCGTCATCTGCAAGGAGCCAGCCGATGAGCATGCTCGCACCGACGCTGCAAGCGTTCTTCACCGACCGCCTGACACGACAGCGCAACGCCAGCCCGTACACGATCGCGGCCTACCGCGACACGCTGCGCCTGCTTCTCGCTTTCACCCACCAGCAGACGGGCAAGCAGCCCTGCCAGCTCGACCTCGACGATCTCGACGCGCCGCTGATCGGCGCGTTCCTTGACTACCTCGAGCACGAGCGCCACAACAGCATCCGCACCCGCAACGCCCGCCTCGCCGCGATTCGCTCACTGTTTCACTACGCCGCGCTCGAGCATCCCGAGCACGCCGAGACGATCAGCCGCGTGCTCGCGATCCCTCCTAAGCGCTTCGAGCGAGCACTCGTCACATTCCTCACCGACACGGAGATCGACGCGCTACTCGCCGCGCCCGACCGCGACACCTGGACCGGCCGACGCGATCACGCGATGCTGCTACTCGCAATCCAAACCGGGCTCAGAGCATCCGAGCTGACCGCGCTGAAGTGCAGCGATATCCACCTCGGCAACGGCCCACACGTCAGCTGCCTGGGAAAGGGCCGCAAGCACCGCATCACCCCGCTGATCAAGCAAACCGTCACGGTTCTCCGCGTCTGGCTCAAAGAGCGCACCGGACACCCACAAGACCCCGCGTTCCCGACCCGCACCGGCCGGACGCTCAGCCACGACGCGCTCCAAAGACGACTCGCGGAACACACAGCCACCGCGGCGATCGCGTGCCCGTCGATGGCGACCAAGACGATCAGCCCGCACGTGCTCAGACACACCGCCGCTATGCGGCTACTACACGCCGGGATCGAGACGACCGTGATCGCGCTCTGGCTCGGTCACGAGCACGTCGAGACGACCCAAATCTACCTCCACGCCGACATGGCACTCAAGGAAACCGCACTCGCCAGAACCACCCCTCCCGACACCCCACCCGGCCGCTACCAGCCACCCGACACACTCCTCGCCTTCCTCGAGACGCTCTAATTATGCCGACCCCAAAGGGACTGACTCGCCCACCACCAACGCATCGCTCAACCCAAGTCGGCATAACCCGAGCCTCGGCATAGTGCACGGTGCAGCGTTGCCACGGGCACGCCAGGACACGCTCGATCGCGTGCTTCAGTCCTTCGTGATGGTCGGAGATCGCCAGGCGCACCCCGTGAAGGCCGCGTGCCCGCAAGGAGCGGATGAACTCGACCCAGAACGCCTCGGACTCGACCTCGCCGACATCAAGGCCGATCACCTCCCGCACCCCTGACTCGTGCACCGCATAGGCGATCACGAGCGCCTTCGAGCGGACATGCCCGCCGGAGCGGACCTTGACGTGCTTGGCATCGAGCCACAGATACGGGTAGGCGCCTTCGAGTGGGCGCTCGCGGAAGACCCGGACCTGCTCGTCGAGGCCCTTGCAGAGCGCTGAGACGCGGTCCTTGGTCATCCCAGCGATCCCGAGCTGCTCGACGAGGCGGTCGACCTTCCTCGTGGACACGCCGTTGACGTAGGCCTCCAGCACGACCGCGACGATCGCCTGCTCGCTGCGTCTGCGGGGCTCCAGGAAGCTCGGGAAATAGGCGGGCCCCTGACGCTTGCGGGGGATCAACAGCTCGATCTCCCCAACCCTCGTCTCCCACGGCCTGGGGCGATAACCATTGCGGTGCGCCGTGCGCTCGCTCGAGACCTCGCCGAGCTCAGCACCAACCTCGACAGAGATCTCGGCCTCCATCAGCTCACGAGCGACGAGCGCGACCGCCTCACGCACGAAATCGCCGTGCTCACCAGCCATCACGCTCGCAACGACATCAGCAGTGGTCATTCTTGTTGCTTCGGCCATCGTGGTGCTCCTATCAATCGGACTCCGGGAAGAGACCGACGAGTCTGGACGCCACGGTGGCCGGAACCATCTCCAGCTCACCCGCAGCTCGTTACACCACTACTACCGACACAACCCAAGGATACTGACCACCCGCCGCTCATAGTACGACGGGCGCCACCGGATCAGAAACCCCGATTCGGCAATAGGATCCTTCGCCGGATGGCCGACGAGGACGTGGCACGCACGACATTCAATATGGCCGAAGCCGATGAAATCCGCGGCCTACTCGACGGGCTGCCCCACGCGCGACGTGCCGTCCAACGAATGAACATCGCCCGCCTACGTCGTATGGGCGTGAGCATCGGTGCCGAGGAGGCGCCGACGCGCACGCAGTTCGAGGATCTTGTGTCTTCTGGCGAGTTGAAGGTCGATGAGGACCGCTCCGCAACGAGGGCATTGATCCAGCCGCACCCTTCAGGCAACGTCTTCCGAGTTGCGGTCGGGGTCACCGGCGATTCGGTTTCGGAGACCTGGAGCGCGTTTGACCACCGCTACCAATGGTTCACTAAGCCTCCGCAATCGGTGACCAGTGGCGCACACCTGTTCGTACTGGCTGTTGGCCGCTGGAAAAGCGCAGTCGTCGGTCTGTACGAAACCGTCACAGCGGGCGCAGCCAAGCTGCCCGACTCCCCCGACCAGACCCGCTGGCCGTGGGCGCTCGGTGTCCGACCTCTGGCGGCGATCCCGCCGCCAGAGGGGACGCGCGTTGAGGGACAGGTGGGACCGCAGAGTGGGCTGCCCGCGCATGTATCAGACGCGGGCACACGGGAACTCCTCTACAAGGCAGTCGCTGGTAGCCCGCCACCTCCTGGTCCGGGAGACCTGGAGCAGCGGGTGCAGGAACTCCAATGGCAGGACGTTGCCACCGATGTCATCGAGGCCGTGCGGAGCCTCGACAAGGATGCGCGCGGGCCCGCTGTCATTGCGCGCGCGATCGAGCTGGGAGATTGGAGGGAAGACGAGCTCCGCGCACGCGCCTGGTACACCGGCAGCGGCGTTGACTCGCACATCCAATACGTCGTGCAGCAGGCGTTGCAGCTCGAGCTCGACCTCACAAGACGCCTGCAGCGGCTGCACGGCCTGTACTCCTTGACAGCCACCGCGCCCGTCGCCGGGTTCGGGGTCGCATATCGTCGCGCTGGCCGCGACGATTCGGCGGACGAGGAGATGCCGCCGGATCTCGCCGATCTGGCCGAGCTAGACCGCGCGACCAAGCGCCACATGAACCTCCAGGACCGTCTCGCGGACGCGCTCCGCCGACGTGGCGTCGAGCCACGCTCACCGGGCGGCTGGCAGCCGCAGTTCGATGTCGCCTTCGAACACGCAGACACGCGCTTCGTCGTCGAGGTCAAGAGCGGCGATCCCGTCAGCGGCCAGCAGGTCCGTCTGGGAGCCGGGCAGTTGCTCGAGTATCGCCACCTGCTGCGCACCACGGACACAGCTTCACAGCAGGTACACGCGGTGCTCTTGGTCGAGGCGGAGCCGCCGCACCCGTGGGCCGCGCTTGCCACTGCCCTTGGAATCCGGCTTCTCCGAGCCGACCAGCTTGAGGAATCGCTGTCAGCGTTACTTGACCGCGCTAACTGAGGGGCGCATTGCAAGCCGCATTTAGGACCAGCCGCGTGTCCACGGCGGCTGGACTCGATCCCGCGGAGCAGCCACAGGAGCGAGAGTGACGCGAGGTACACGCCCCGAACCGACGCGCAACGCCAGTAACACCGAGCGCCGGAGCGGCGCTACAGCGCCCGTTCTGCCCACCACTGTGCCCACCAAGCAAAAAACTACGCCTTACATAGTTTTCCTGGCCGCCTCAAAAACAGCTAATTTCCAGCCACTTCCGAAGGGGTGAGCGATGGGGCTCGAACCCACGACCGCCTGGACCACAACCCGACGGACGGGGTAGCGGTGGGTGCTTAAGCCGCGAATTCATTGGGTTTGTTTCTGCTGAGTGCGGCTAAGTTTTCCTCAGATTGGACCCTAAATTGGACCCCAGCCTTCGTGACGCTGTATTGGCTAGCGCCACACGACAAGATGAGCTTCATGCCTGCTAGTGCCCCGACTATCGCGATCTGCCCGGCCGTCGGGACGCCTCGACTTGCGCAGCTGTCAGCGCAACTCCATGCTTGGCTCACGAGCGAACCACAGATGCGTGAGCTGGCGGAATATCTGGGGCCGGACTCGACGGGACCGCAAATCTCGGTGACGTCCTGACCCAACTGGATCCGCTGATCACGCATTGGGATCTTTCGACGCCCCAACCGATGCGCCGACGCCACACCCGCAGATCGTCGCTCTCCCGCACGTGGAGCGCCGCGCTGGTCATTGCGGTCGACAGGTCTTAGCCGACAAAACGAGCAGCGCGCATGGCAAGCTGTGCGATCACTCGGGTTGTTTGACGCCGAGCCACCGCGCCAGCGCGAGACCGACTACATCTTAGTCTTTTTCGGGGCTAGTTTCTCGGGTCTCCTGCGTCCACGCCTCGTGGCTACTCGCCGCGCGGACGGAACTCTTGCGCGAGCGCCCATCGTCTCTGCTGTGCTCAACCCGGCCGATAGCCGCCAGTGAGCGTGACGCAACCGACAGCTACGCGCCTGACGCCCAGAGCGAGCTCGATCTAATGACGTTGGGCGCTATGCACGAGTTGGGTGCCAGTTCCGCAGCGTTTAGCGAAGAGAATCACATCGACGAGAGCAACAAGAATCTCGATTGGGCGCTGCGGCGTTTCGCGGTGGGCGACCCACATGTAGCGCCGCAGATTGTCGCGCTCGCCGCCCCATCTACGCGCCCCGAGCGTCGAGCAAATACCGCCGACACATACACGTTCTTCGCCGAACGCTACTGCCTTCAGCCTGGTGTCGGCTTGTCGTCGTTACAAGCCAGATCTATGTGCCTTACCAACACCTAGAAGCAGTTAGAACCTTGGCGGTGCCTCGAGAAGCCGAGCTTGAGACCATCGGCTTTCCGGTCGCATGGCAGAGAGATATTAATGGATTCCGCCTCTCGAACTTTCTCCAGGAGACCAGGTCTGCAATTCAAGCGGCTGGACGCCTCTACAAAGAGCACCTAGCCAACTGAGTCGATGTTACTGACCAATCACACCATCGGAGACCGGCAATCGGACGACCGTGGTCGTGTCCGCGCTCGAGATCGGCGCGCCGATCAGGCCGAGCTTGATCGCATAGATCGCATTGTAGGAGTTCAAAGATGCGTCCTCCCGAGGCGACGGAATTGGGTCAAGACCCCGTTCCTCTACATAAGGCATTTCTGATGCCGCCCAATACTCCATATGTAGTCGGGGGAGATGCCGAAGCCCAGGTATTACATTGCAGCCGTAGCAACTAGCTTGAGCAAGCCGACCGATTTGGGTACCTGCTTGGATCGGGCGCGACGTCTGTCCACGATCGTGCTCGATAGGGCGATGATGGTCATCTGATCACCCTTATCGCTCACTCCATAAGCTGTCACACCCCTGCCTCGGACCGCGTCGTCCCGATAAACTAGAGTGCCGTTGAGCGGCGAGACGACCGTCGGCCGCTCTTGAAAATAAATATCGACGCCACGATGGCGTGGAGACTCGGCGAGTCCGCTGGTGAGACGAGCGCCTAGCCGGCCGAGCTTTGGCACTGCGCGAGCTAGGCGAAGCACATCATCCTGATCGACAAACACACGAGTCGGGTTGGGTAGAAACCGCCTGATCCGGCCTTCTGCATCCATGGCATCGACTCTCCTGGCACGGACACCATACGGCGAACGAGACTCGATCAACCAAGGCTGTCCGCCGGTATCCTCTCCGATAAACATGGCGACGTGGTTATGTCGTCCATCCGGTGAATCATTGCGCGAGCGATACCGGACGAGGACGTCGCCCGGAAGCCGATCTTCGGGGGCCACCCGGATCGCGTTGTAAGCGAGCCGCTGCGTCTCAGCGACAAACGGTACGCCTGCACCAGCACCAATCCACATGCACTGCGAAATCAGTGTCGAACAATCCACGACACCACCTACAAGCTCGCGCGTGATGCGGTAAGCGTGCCCCGCGAACTCGCCCGTGCAAGCAACTACGCTCAGGCACTCGCATCCGCTGTCAAGTCCGCGCCTCGCTGAAACGCAGCAATGACCTCCGCTAGGAGATCGGAGATGGCATCATTCGCTGTCAGCAATGGGCTTCAGGGTCGAGCGACGCCAGTGTTCCTTCAACTTCGTATCAATCTTTGGGAGATCCCACGACAGGTCGAGGGGATCCAAGCTGACGTCCCGTGCATAGCGCAGGCGGCCAACCAGGATATTCTCGGCGCGTCGGTGGTGCCACAAGCGCGCGCCGCCATATTTGTTGCGTAGTCGCGCCCAATTCGCGCCCACTGTGACACTGAACCGTTTCCTGTATGGCATCGTCTCAAGTCGCGCTGCACGGGTCAGCCGGCCGTAATCGTCCCGGTAGAGAGCTGCACGGATCAGTATTTCTTGACTGCCGCGACGCCATATCAGTGGAGACGAGCGGTGTATCTTCTTCGCGTCGTTGTAATACTCCGTGCGTAGCAGCAGTCGAAGCACGCGGAGGCCCCATCGACCGTTAAGGGTGCGCGCCCAAATGAGCGGCTCTACTGCCTTACAAGCCGGGGCCAGGGAACGGTGCAGATGCCCAAGGACATCGCTTTGGGAGAACAGATCAAGCTCCACTAGCTGAGCAAAGTCATTCAACTGTGTCACCAGCGTCGTGGCAGCGTCCAGGAGTCTCCGCTTGCGCGTGTTGAGCAAGGCATCCTTTTGAAACCGGCGAACCTCAGATATGGCAAGAAGTAGGCTACGGAACTTCGCCTCGTCAGAAACGATTTCGTGAGCCGCTGTGTTGGTGGGCTCAGTCCACCGCTTGAGCGCATCACGTAGATCCGGGCGCATCGGCTCTACAGACACAACGAGGGCATGGAGCGTATCCCTACCGTTGAGCAAAAAGGGTGGGAACTCAGGAAGCACAATCCCGCGACTCGCGGTCGAATGCCCATACGCCTTCTGCATCGCATCGAGCGTCTCCCGCCGTCGCTCGCTCGGGATAAACCGAAAGCGATATAGGGCGAAGCCTCCAGCGCCAAGCGCCGTGAACACGGTGCTCGTAGCAACCGGATCGTTCCACCAACGACTGAGATAAGACATAGCGAGAACTGCGTGAGCGACCACGGCGTCAAGATAACGAGCATGGAAGGTCGCCGAGCTCCCCACCCCCAATGATCCCTTGCCTCCACAGCACTGCAAGTGATCTTGGAATCGGACCAAGCGGCCGCCTGACCGCATGATCAGCTCCATCCCGACTTTGACCGACAGCCGGATGCTGCCTTCACGATCTACCTATGGTCCGCGTGGTTTCTTGGTTCGAGCCGGACTGGCGCTGAGGATCGTCGATATGCGTTTTGGCATCAAACGCGAAAGCCTCATTGACCATCCGCGACCTCGTGCTCAGACGGCGCGTAGTGCGCGTAGATCTGCGTCGTCTTGCTGTCGGCGTGGCCGAGGAACTCCTGGATCGTCCGCATCGGCTGGCCGGATGCCGCGAGGCGCGTGGCGAAGGTGTGGCGCAGGTCGTGGAAGCTTGACTTCGCGTACGCCCGCGTCTCGACAGGCTGCCTTGAAGCGCTTGCTGAGCTTGAGCGGTCCAGCGGCGAGCCTGTCTGCGGATGGGCGAACACGAGATCGCCGTCGCCGCGGTACTCGGTGCGCTTGGACCAGCGATCCAGCTCGCCGGCGAGGCGGTCGGCCATCGGCACTGAGCGGCGCGTGGAGAGGTCGGACTTGCCCTCGGTCGAGTGCTCCCCGCGGACGAAGGTGTTGCGGACACGGATGCGCTGTGCCGCCCAGTCGACGTCGCGCCAGCGTAGCCCCAGCAGCTCGGACTGGCGCAGGCCGGTCATCGCTGCCGTGAGGATCACGACCCGCGAGCACCGGTCCGAGCACGTCGGGCGATGGCGGCGGCGCCGGTCCCGGCCTGCCTCGTCTTGTCGGGGCGGGTTTGCGAATCACGACTTCGTCCGAGATGGCCCTGACAACCGCCTCCAGCTCGCTGACGGTCAGGAACTGAATGTCGGGGTTGGCACCGGCTCGTCCGCGCCTTGGCTTCTCAGCGCGGCGTGCTGGGTTCTCGCGCAGACAGCCGCGGTCGATGCCGTGCTCGAACACACTGTGGAGGAAGCCGAGGATGTTGCGGACACTCTTCGGTGCGAGGCCGTCTTTGAGGAGTGCCCGTCGCCGAACCCCTCCACGTCGGCGGTGGTGATGTCCGTGATCTTGCGGTCGCCGAGGTGCGGCGTGATGTGGACCCGCTGCATGTACTCGCAAGCCTCGCGATAGGACTTGCGTGTGCCGCGCAGCTCGAGGCGCTCGCGCAGTGAGGTGGCGAGCTCGTCGACGGTCGGCACGCTGCGCGCCGGGCTCCGGGCGCGGCGCGTGCTCCTCGGCTTCCTGCATGCGGCGGAACTCGCGCTCGGCCTGCGAGCGTGTCAGCCCATCGTCCTCGCCCGGCGTGCGAACTCGCCCGACCTTGCGGTTCAGGCGTCGCGCCGTTCCAGTGCGCCAGCGTCCATAGTAGGCGCCGGACTTCTCGTAGAGCTGCCCGGTTCCGTAGCTGCGCTTACCCATGACATCTTTATACGTGGAACTGCGGATGCCTCGCGATCATCGGGCGCGCGGGAATTGACGGCCTGTTGAGGATCGTTCCATGTCGTCCATCCACGCCTGCAATGCGAATCGCCGGTAGCGGACATATCGACCGAGCCGGATGTGCGGTATCCGGCGGCGGCGCGTCTCCGCGTACACCCAGGCGGGTGTGACCTGGAGCAGTGATGCGACCTCCTCGGCTGTCAGCAGAGTGTCTGCTTCTGCCGAGTTGATCGTGTCCGTGGCGCTGGTTGGTTGTTGAAGTTGCACTCTCATACTGATACTGACCCCAACTCGGCTGTGCCGGCCATCGAATTTGGCTCGGTCATCGTGTTCGCTCCGGTGCTGGTGGTGGCTTAGCGATCCGATGAATCGTTCGTGCGATCCCAGGCAGGAAGCTGCGGCTGGGTGCGCGGGGGATGTGGAAGCCCGTTCCCCATTCCGGGTCGGGTAGCTCAGGATGCGCGAGCGACGGGGTTTGGGCGTGGCTGCGACGCATGTTGTCGGCGAGGCGCTTGATGCGGTCGGTGTCGTGGCCTTCGGCGCCGAGCTCGTCGCGGTTGACGTACCAGTCGGTGCCCTGGCGAGCGCGGGATGCCTCGACGTAGGCGGGCTCCTTGCTCGTCTGCCAGCCGCCGGTCACGACCAGTGTGCGGGTCACGGTCGCGCCCTGCGCACGGTGGATGTGCTGCGCGTAGGCGAGACGGAGCGGGCGAGGTCCTCGCCGGCGAGTGTCCGTCGCTGGCCGGTGATGTCGAACTCGATCAGCACCTCGCCGGCGGGTGTGACGTCGAGGATCTCGCCGCGGCTGCCGTTCTCGATGCGCTGCTCGCCGCGGCTCGTGGTGCTGGTCGATCATCGCCATTCGGTCGCCCTGCACGGATGCCGTAGTGGACGCCGGGGACCTCGACCTCCGAGCTCGCCGAGTTCGCCTCGCTCGGCACGGTAGTGCTGAGCGCGGGCGTTGAGACGATCGATCTCCTTATTTGATGCGTCGGAGATCAGCGCGACCTCGCTGATCGGGTGCGTCTCGGTGAGTTTCGCCCAGTCCTGCACGGCCTGCTCGACCGCCTGGTCGCGGGTGTCGGCCATGTGCAGGCGACCGTTCGGCGAGGTAGTGCGCGATCGCGCGGTCGGTCGTCCGGCGCGTAGATCTGCCCATGCTCGCTGCTCTCGCGGGTCCATCGTGCGATGCACGTCTCGAGAGCTCAGCGCAAGGCGCGAACAGGGCGAGCCGGTCGAACATGCCGCCCGCGCCGATCGAGGGCAGCTGCGCCCCGTCGCCGACCACGACGAGCTTCGCGCCGGTCCGCTCGACCATCTCGGTTAGCCGCTCGAGCCGGGTCGTGTCGGCCATCCCCGCCTCGTCGAAGTAGATCGTCGTGTCTTCTCCGACTCGACGCGGCCGTGCTCGACGCGGGCGACGAGCGCGTCGAGCGTGAACGTCTGCCCGGCAGCGCGGGACTGTCTCTGCCCGAGCCGCTGGGCGGTCGACCCGGACACGGCGACCCCTAAGGTCTCACGGCCGGCGAGCTGCTCCGCGCGTGCTGCGGCGTCGATCACGACGCCCTTGCCTGTTCCGGCTGGACCGATCAGAACCGCTGCGCGCTCCGGGCCCGTGATGACTCCAGCGCGTGTGTTTGCTCGTCGCTGAGGTGGCGCGCCGATCCGCTCGCTACCTGTTCGCTGCGATCCGCGGGCGCGTCTCCCCCACCTCCCTGTCAGCCGGCTCGGCGAGCTGCGCGACGCTCGCTCGATCGCCTGCTCGTGGTCGCGGACCGCACGCGTTGTCATCGCCCGCCCTCCAGGGGCAGCACGCGGCGTTCGGCGATCATCGCTCGCGAGCGCGCAATCGCCTGCGTGGTGAGAGCTCACCGACCGCCTGCTCGAGCAGCACCGCCCGGAACTCGCCGGGCTCGAATGTCGCGGCGCGTTCGGTGAGACGCTCCTCGACGTGATCCTCAAGCGCACGCTCTGCTCGCGAGCCACGTGCCGCGGCCAGCAGCGCCTCTGTGTGCTCGCCGGCGAAGCCGAAGCGTGCTCCCTTCTGATCCCAGCCTCCTGCAGGTCGCACGCGTGTGCGGGGATCTTGGCTTTCCGGTTCTCTAGCTTCAACCGCCGCAACTCGCCGCGCTCGGGCGCCCTGCCGTATCTCGCGCGGAAGCGCTCAGCCGCGCGAGCGACCTCGCGACTGCGAGCGGAGAACGCCTCGAGCAAGCCGCGGGGCACCCCCGCGATCTCGAAGTACCGGCCGTGGTTGCCAGTGCCGGCATCGATCGCATAGCCGCGCTGGGCCAGCTCGTGTGCGAGTGCGGAGCGATAGAACGCTCCGACCTCCCGCGCCGGAGCGGAACATCGGTCGGGAAGCGACCGCCACGAGCCGCCCGTCATCCCTGACCGCGCTCGTCACCACCACGTGACTGTGCAACTGCGGGTCCGGCGCGTCCCCGTCCCTCACGCCGCGTGCAGTCGTGTGCAGATACTCGGCCGCGACCAGCTCGCGGCGGGCTCCTCGACGACCTGGCCGCCGAAGCGGCGACGCACCGTCGGCACCATCTCGGTGAGATAGTCCATCGGCCTGCTCGACTGCGGCGGCGTGCGCGGCCTCCATGTCCCGGCGCTGCGAATCGTCGCCGAGCGCCCACACTGTGGACACGGACTTTGGGGCGCTGAACGTCAAGTCGATCCCGCCGCCTCTGCCGCCGCCGGCGCCCTCGGGACGAAGCCAGCCGCCGGTCTGCGGGTGCCGGCCCTCCATCAACGCGACGAAGTCTGGGCCGTCAACCTCGCCGCCCTCGATCCCCAGCTGCGCGAGCGTCTCGGCGCGGCAAGCCAGCGGCCAGGAGCCTGCGCCGGCTCTCCGCCGGGCGTCAGGTAGTAGTCCCCTCGCTCAGGCTGGATGGTCTTGCCCTCCAGATAGCGGGCGTAGCCTCCGCCCTTGGCGGCACCGATGCTGGCGGCGGTCATCACACCTTTAATGACCCTGAGCGGCGCGAACCGGCCACGGAGTTTCCCGAGACGCTTTCCTCACATGGGTACTGAGCGCAACTCACTCCGACCGGCCAACGACTTTTGAGGTACCGATCAGATACCGATCGCACACCCGTGCATCAGGTCTGTTTGGCAGTTCGGCGCTGTGCGCCGGCGGATGGCGCTAGCAACGGCAGCGTTGCGTCGGGGTGCTGCGGTAGCGTCGCCGCGTGGCTTCGAAGTCGCTCATGGACTGGCGGACGGACGCGTGCGCGGCGTTCGACGAGATCGAGAACGCTCATAAGGCGGTCGGAGGGACGAAGCCCGGCAGGCGGTTCGTCACCCTGCAGCTCAACTACGCCTACACGATGTTGCTGGCGGCGCGTTTCCAAGGGTTCGCTCGCGCGCTACACGCGCAGACCGCAGACGCCATCGCGCTCGGTGCACACAACGCCACCTACGCGGAGCTGCTGTATGGGAGCCTGACGAACAACACGGCGCTTGAACGGCACAACGCACAGCCCAACTCGATCGCGGATGACTTCGAACGTTTCGGGCTCAACATCTGGGCCGAGGTCGATGGGCAGCGCAGCGGCAACGACGAGCGTCGCAAGAAGCTCTGGGCGCTCATCACGTGGCGCAACGCGATCGCACACGACGACATCGACGCCAAGCTCGCGAAGGGTGCCCTGGAGCCTGTAACAATCAGCCTGAGCACGTGCCATAGCTGGCGCAGCGCGCTCAATATCCTGGCCACATCGCTCGATAAGGTCGCAGCCCACCGGTGCGAAGCGCTCGGACTTCCCCGTCCTTGGTGATACCTTCAAGATCATGGCACGCAACGGGACATCTTCATCCTCAGCCGGCTCGCTGAAAGTCGGTGACCACGTGACCTCGAAGCTCCCCGCCTTCAACTGGAAAGGCGTCATCGTCGAGGATCTTGGTCCGCTCGGTGTCGACGGCAGCGAGATCTTCGTGATCCACGTAGGCGACGAGGACGAAGGCCGGCGTTTCAATGCGCGCGCTGAAAACCTTGAGCGCGTAGCGGCGTAGCTGGCGCCACGGCGGCGTCCGGCGATCGACGTCGGCCAAACCCTCACGCTCACCTCGGACGATTCATCCGGTCGACTCGCCGATGGCATGCTCGACAAGCGTCGCGAACTTACGCAGTGCAAGCGCACTGGCGATGATTTCGTCTTTCCTCGGCGGCCTGCCCTGTTCCGCGCGCCACGCGTCGTTGGCGTCCGCCTCGTTTCCTGATCGGCTAGCGACGGCAGATAGCCGTCTACCGCTTCCTTCAACAGCCGTCCAAGCTCGCCAACGTCGATCTCCACTTCTCGGCGCTCGTCGCGGGCGCTCCAGCCGACCAAGTCCAGCAGTGCGAACACATCTTCCAAACGCCGGCGGTCTCCCTCAAACCACTCGGGGTACAGCTCTCGATCGCGCTGGATCAGGGCGCTGCCGATCCCTTGGAGAGCATCGCCCATCAAGCAAAACAGGCTTTCGCGCACGTCGGAGACCACGTTGGCGGGGATCGTTAGTGTGATGCTCATCGGTTCCTCCTTGGTCGGAGGCACCGGGAGACAGCTTGGCGAGCAAGTCCAGCGAAGCCCGGTCGGGATACGCTGCCTACGCGCCGGGAGCTAGACCTCTCGGAGCCACGCCCCCGGCTGTGCAACCAGCGCGGGGGCACTCTTTATGTTGATGACGGGACTTATAGCCCGTGGACTTCAATACTTCAAGAGCGCAGGCTAGCACCGTGCCCGGACTGTCTCCAGCCCACATCGCCTTTGGCGGAGCTGTCGTGCCATTCGCAAGGAGCAGGGCACCTCGCAGGAAGCGCTCGCGCTGAGGTGCGGACTCGATCGCAGCTACTTCGGAGCCGTCGAGCGCGGCGAGCGCAACGTCTCTCTCACGAACATCCTGAAGATTGCCGACGCCCTACAAACGCACGTCGCGGACCTGTTCGCACGCGCTGAAGCAAGCAAGCAGCTCTCTGCAAATACCGAGGTCGAGTACACACCACGTCGCGCTGATGGCCCATGATGCCGGTGTGGCCGACGAAACGATCCAACTCGATCCGAATCTACGCGCTCTCCTTGCAAGCCAGCTCTCGCGCGGTGAGCTCGTGCTGTTCACAGGAGCGGGATTCTCCCTTGAAGCACCAAGTCGCGCAGGTAGTCCCATCCCCAGTGCTGGCGAGCTTTACAGCTCCTGTGGGAGATCGCGTTCCCGGGCTTGCCTTTCGACAGCAGCTCGTCACTAGGAGATCTGTACGGATGCGCCCTGGAGCGCTCTGGAAACGCGACACGAGAACTCTTCGAGTCACGTCTGCGAGTGCAGGGAACCATCCCCGGCAGTTATGTGAGCTGGTTCTCACAGCCATGGATGCGGATCTACACACTGAATATCGACAACCTCGACTATGTGGTCAGTAGCAGCGGTGAACTGCCCGTTCCAATCTCGGTCGTCTCTGGCATCTCTGATGGGCTTACAACTGCGAGTCAGGACGTTCTGAGCATCCACCTCAACGGCACACTTGAGGACTTTCCCAATATCACGTTCTCGCAGCCGCAATATGGTGAGCGACTTGCCCGACCAGACTCGTGGTATCAGCAGCTCGTCCGAGACTTGATGTCCTCCCCCGTCGTCTTTGTTGGCACCGAACTAAACGAGCCGCCTCTATGGCAGCACCTTGAGCTCCGGGGGCCCCGCGGCCCTGGACGCGAGCGTCGCCCTCGGTCCTATCTTGTTTGCCCCACGCTGCCCACCGCGCGGAAGGCAATGCTGCGCAACTTCAATGTCGAGTGGATACCGGCGGGACAAAGTGAGTTCATCGACGAGGTGCTAGGGCCGATGAGCGTTGAGCGGGAGCAGGGAGCGGAGACACTCAAACGGCGACGTGCACCAAGGCTCGCCGCCGACGTCCTGCGGAAGGTCAGCGAGCTACGGACCCAGCCAAGCGAGGATATCCGCGAGTTTATGATGGGTCGCGAGCCGGAGTGGGCAGACTTGGCCGAGGGAGGCTACGCGATCGTGCGAGCTTTTGAGGCCAAGCTTGGAGCGAAGATCGAGCGGGACAAGCCGAGACTCGTGGTACTAACGGGCACGGCCGGCTGCGGAAAGTCGACAACGCTCATGCGTCTCGGGCTTGAGCAACACGCCAGCGGCCAGGACGTACGCTGGCTAGACCTTACGAATAATGTCTCGCTAGGGCGCATCACACAAGAGGTCAAGCACGAGGCTCCATCGGTCCTTTTGATTGATGATCTTCACCTGCTAGGTGAATCCGTCGGAGTGTTCCTTTCGGGACTTCTGGAAAGCTGTCCGAATCTGACGGTCATCGGGGCTTTGCGTAGCTCAAGCTTCTTGATCTCGCCTCGCAAACCGGACTAGACAATGCCAGTCTCCTGCAACACACTATCCCCAACCTCGAGAACACCGACATCGAGGGATTGCTCGCCGCACTGGACGCAGCCGGGAAGCTCGGGCGACTCAAGGGAATGACTCCGGTGGAGCGCATCACGACACTCCAGCGGGAAGCGGGACGACAGTTGCTGGTTGCGATGCTACAGGCAACTTCCGGCAAGCGGTTTGACGACAAGATCTGCAGCGAAGTCCGCGATCTAGGCTCAGGTGCCGGAACCTTTTATGGTGCGGTAGCATTGGCGAGCAGCGTTCGTCACGGCCTCACGCGGCAGGAGCTCATGCTAGCCGCCGGCGAGGCCACACACGACACTGTCGGCATTCTCCAGGAATTGCTCGACCGGCGCATCATGATCCGTCGAGACGATCTGATCCTCGCGCGCCACAGGTTGATCGCTGAACACGTAGTGAAATATCTCAAGCGAGAGGGACACCTTGCAGAAACGGTACGTGGAGTCGCTTTTGCCCTATCTGCATCGGTAGGTCCAGAGACACGCCATTCGCGGCCGATGTCGATCTTGATTCGGCTACTCAACCATGATTGGCTCATAGAGCATTTGCACGGACAGTGGGATGAGATTCGCGGAATCTATGACCATGTCGAACGGACGCTCGGTTGGGATTATCACTTCTGGCTTCAGCGTGGTAGCTTCGAGGTCGAGCGGGGAGACCTCCACGCGGCAGAGACTTTTCTGGAATCAGCTCGGTCGATGGCACCCGATGATTACCGAGTACAGACCGAGTGGGGTTATTTGCAACTACGCCGAGCCACGCAGGACAGCGAAGAGGCCGGCTCCGTTCAGCGTGCGACAGAAGCCCTCGACGAACTCGATGATGCGATCGCCAGGCGGGGTGATTCCGACCCATATCCGTTTCATGTGATGGGATCCGCTGGCCTAGAGTTTGCCGCCGCGGCACCACTGGGCCGGGACGAGAAGCTAAGACTCGTCTCGCGAATAAGGCGAGTCGTGGAGAAACGGTCGCCGCCGCCACCGCGACGACCAGGCCCTCGCGCAACTTGCCACCGACGTTGAACGTTTGTTCCTGATGGTCGGTGCCGTCGACCAGATCGACGAGCCGCTCGAGGCTGACTAACGATATGCCCCACCCGATACTGCTCCCCTGTTGAGAGGAACGGTCCGGGCTCGGCTCGCTCGCCTTACTGGCTGACGGCCCGCAGAAACCGCCGGCATGCGGCAAGTGGCTATGGATGAGAACGCCTCACTACGTCCGGGACAGGACAACTGACATACGCCGCCGGCACTGGAGGCAATGGTAAGATCACAATCCGAGAACAGAATTGGACCCCAATTCGACCCCAGCCCCATCCTCCACCACCGGTCTACCAGTGATTTGCAGGCCCTTCGTAAGGGGTGAGCGATGGGGCTCGAACCCACGACCGCCTGGACCACAACCAGGAGCTCTACCAACTGCGATGGGGCTCGAACCCACGACCGCCTGGACCACAACCAGGAGCTCTACCAACTGAGCTACGCCCACCACGAGATGCGAGCTGCAAGTTTAGCGCCGAGTCAGTCCTGATCTCCACTCGCCCGGCGGATCGCGCGTTCGGCGAGCGCAAGGCTGTCGCTGGGAGCAAGGCCGGGCGACCCCGCGGCGGCGGCCCGCCAGGCCTCGAGCAGCCCCATGGGATCAGGACCAAGCAGCGCTGCGAGCTGCACGCCGAGCGCAACCGGGTCGCTGAGCGGGCTCGCGGCGCTTGAGGCTGCAGGCGCGGGCGAAGCACCCGCGGGCAACGACGAGACACCTGGCCCAGCGGGGACGGCGCCAGCCCCGGCGTGCGTCACGGGCGCAGTCGCCCCACCAGCGGGCGCATCACCCCCGGGCAGAGCGCCCTGCAGCGCTTCCTTGGCAGCGTCGAGCACCCGCTGGGTGACGTCCTCGCTCTGGCGTTGTGCGGAGCGCCAGCCCCTCCCCATGCTGAGCTGCGCGACGTCCAGCTTCGGACCCTCGAGGATCGTCAGTTTCGCGAGGTGGGGGCTCCATTTGCGTTCCCCCATATCGACGACCTGTTCGCGCACCCACGGCTGGACGATCGTGGCGAGCTCCCGCTCGCTCAGGTTGAAGCGCCAGACGCTATGGGGGAAGTGGCGCAGCTCTACGTGGAACATCCACCAGAGGCTTGCAGGTCCGCCGCGGCACTGCCCAGTCGCGCGCGCATGATCTCGACGGCCTGCGGGTTGGAGTCGATCAGCACGTAGTGGCGTCCGAGCGCAGCAGCAACCGCTCCGAGCGTGCCGCTGCCGGCGAAGAAGTCGAGGCACCAGTCACCCGGGCGGGTGGATGCCTGAACCATGCGACGGAGAACACCCTCGGGCTTCTGGGTCGGGTAGCCGGTCTTCTCGTGCCCGTTGGTGGGAACGATCGTGTGCCACCACACGTCCGTGGGGAGCTTGCCTCTGGCGACCTTCTCCGGGGTCACGAGGCCGGGCGCCATGTAGGGCTCGCGGTCGACCTCCTCGGAGTCGAAGAAGTACTTGGCTTGATCCTTTACGTACACGAGGATGGTGTCGTGCTTGGCGGGCCAGCGACGCTTGCTGCGCGCGCCGTAGTCATACGCCCAGATGATCTCGTTGAGAAAGCACTCGCGCCCGAAGATCTCATCGAGCAGCAGCTTGCAGTGGTGGGCCTCGCGATAGTCGATGTGGAAGTACAGCGTCCCTTCCCGACTGAGCAGCCTCCGCGCCTGTTCCAGGCGGGGAGCGAGGAACTCGAGGTAGTCCTCGAAGGTGTCTTTGTAGCTTGATTTGGAGATCAGGTGGGTCCGATAGCGCCTACCTTGGAACCCTGTGCGTTGACCCTCCTCGTCGCGTACCGCGGCTAGCGTATTGCGCAACTGCACCTTTCCCGTGTTGAACGGTGGATCGATGTACACCA
Source organism: uncultured Solirubrobacteraceae bacterium (assembly GCA_963752865.1). Taxonomy (GTDB): domain Bacteria; phylum Actinomycetota; class Thermoleophilia; order Solirubrobacterales; family Solirubrobacteraceae; genus Palsa-744. Next base: position 1,452,523 of record CAVVZU010000001.1, on the reverse strand, counting down.
GCTGGAAGGACTCGTCGGCGAACGCCGGCAGCAGCTGCAGGTTCTCTCCGAGAATGATCTGATCGATGGCGGGGGTACCACTGGGGGCGCTCACCCCGAGGAGACTACGTTCGCGCCCCGATGGAGCTAACCGGGGATCAGCTCGACCCACTGGTAGCGCTGCCCGCACAGCGCCTGCCATCGCGAGTCGGGGACCGTGCGCAGAGTCGCCTGCGAGCCGGCTTCAGCGGGTGTGAGGAAGATCGCGTCGAGCACCGCCGAGCCGCGCTCGCCGGGCCCGAGGCCAGCGCTGGTGCGGGTAAGCGAGAGGCTGTGCGTCCCCGCGGAGAGCAATACGGGGATCGGCGGGATCGTGTCCGGCACGAGCGAGTTGCCGCTGAGCTGTCCGGAGATGGACGCGAGCTGGCGACTGTCGACGCGCAGCCGCACGGTGGGCATGATGTCGCCCTGTACCCACACCTCCCAGCGCCCGCCGACGGGTACGGTGAAGCGAGCGTGCAGGGTTCCGGGCTGACCCATCACGAGGGCTCGGCGCTCGTGCCCCCAGCGGGCGGGATGTGGGGAACGGCTGAGGCCGATGCGCACAGTCGTTGGCGACTGGGAGACGGCAAGCTGGGCTCCAGCGCTCGTAGTGGCCGATCGCGCGACGCGTTCGAGCGTGGCGCATTGCGTCGCGGGTGAGCCACTCAGCGCCAAGTGCTCGAGCGCCGCGGGCACTCCCTGGCGGCGCCGCCACACCTGGTAGTAGCGACCCTGCCACGCCAGCCGGTAGGCGGCGGGCGGACGGCTGGCGAGGGGATCGCTGCGGGTGACGATCAGCGGATAGGCCAGCAGAGCGGCGGGTGAGATCCGGCCGAGATCGACGGGCTGGCCGTAGCCGCCCGCCGATGCAGCAATAGCGGCGGGCGGGTAGACGAAGTCGGGACCGCCGATGTCCAGGGCGCGCAGCTCGTACATCGAGTATTCGTCGAAGTCCGTGAACAGCGCTGGGCCCTTACCGGCGAAGCGCGAGTCAAGCGACGCAAGCTCTTCGTAGCGAGCCGTGGGGGCGAGATCGGAGGCGCGGTACTGCATCGCGTCGGAGACCACCACGCCGCCGACGAGCGCCAGCGCGAGCAGCGCAGCCGCCGCCAGCGAGACACCGCGGCGGGGCACAGTGCGCAGCGCACCGACCCCTCCCCACGCGAGCAGCACGACGACGGGCGAGGTGAGCATCAGCGTCTTGGCGCTACCCCAGGTCGTGACCCAGTGGGTGATGGCAAGCCAGGTGAACAGCATCAGCGCGATCCATCCGGCGAGCGCGAAAGCGCGGATACGCAGCAGATGCACGGCGCCGAGCGCGGCTGCGAGCAGCGTCACGAGAATCAGCGCGTGGGTGAGCGTCAGAGCGCTGCCGACGGGGGCGAGCTTGTAGCTGCCGTTTAGCCACACTCCAAGCACCTGCTCGGCGCGCAACGGACTGTGGAGGTTGCCGGAGTTGCTGGTTGAGGCGATCGCATTCGCAACCTTCAACGAGCCCGACAAGTCGACCCAGGTCGGCCACGCTGCAATCAGCGCAGCCAGCGTCCCCGCACCCAGCAGCAGTGCGATGCGCCGCCTCTCCCCTGTTTGCATGCGCCGGTCAAGCAGACCTCGTGCCAGTACAACGGCGAGCACAGCCACCCCTACGAGCGCCCACGCAGCGAAGGCGACACCGAGCGCAGAGACACCAGCGGCGGCCACGATCGCGAATGGGATCGCATGATTAGCGCGTGCGTGCAGCCAACTGCGGTGCACGATGACTAGCGCCCCGAGGGTGAGGATCATCGAGAGGGCGGTGATCTCCTTAACGGAGCCGAACAACGCATACGCGTACACAAGGGCGGGCACGATGGCGGTGAGCGCAGCAAGCGCCGCCCAGACGCCGTGCAGGCGCATGCGCCGCGCAAGCAGCCACGCCGGCCCCGCGGCGGTGGCGAGCATGAAAGCGTTGAACGGCTGGAACGCCCAGATCAGCGGCAGCCCGAGCAGGAAGGCGCTACCGCCGAACAGCGTGTCCGCGCCGGAGGGGTAGCTGGTGTTGTAGTAGTCGTCGATGAACTGCCCGTAGGAGTTGCGCAGGTCGAGGTGCACATAGTGCTGGCCGTGGTTGATGAGGAAGTCAGCCCCGATCAAGTGCACGGCGGAGTCCGACAGCGCCATGAACGAGGACATGGTGGTGCGCCCGGAGAGCAGCACGGGGGCGAGCGCGAGCGCATAGGCGAGCACGCATGCGAGCACCGGCCATGGCTGCTCGCGGATGCACCGCGCGAGACTGCGCGCCCTCCCCCACCCCGCGATAAAACCGGCGATGGCAAACGCAGCCATAAGATAGGGCGTCGCGGGCGCGAGCGGGTACGCGTAGGTGCTCAGCTGCGAGAGGCCGATCAGTGCGGCGGCACCGACGGTGAGCAGCAGCGCACCGGGCAGCCAGCCGCCGCTGAGGCGATCGACGAGCAGCCCCGCACCCGCACAGAGCGCCGCTAGCACGCACGGATAGAGCAGCGCAGTGGCGATGAACATCAGCGCCCCGGCTGGACTCGAACCAGCCACCGTGCGATCGGCAGTCACCGTGGGGACGGGCGGGGCAATGCTATATAGCGCCCGCTCTGGCCCCGACGCAAGCAGTCCGTAGACTTGGGTTGAACTGGGTAAGGAGGGTCGTTGAGCGTCACTCCGGGGAGCGCAGCGCCGGCAGTTCCCGTATCGCAGGTCTCGCAGGCGTCCACGCGACGGCTGGTGTTCACGGGCCTGTTGCTGGTGATGCTGATGGCGGCGCTGGACCAGACGATCGTGGCGACGGCGCTACCGACGATCGTGGGCGACCTGGGTGGCCTCAGCCACATCTCGTGGGTCGTGACGGCGTATCTGCTGGCACAGACGGCGGTGACGCCGCTGTACGGAAAGCTCGGCGACATGTATGGGCGCAAGATCGTCCTGCAGGTGGGCCTCGTGGTGTTCCTGATCGGCTCCGCGCTATGCGGCCTCAGCCAGAGCCTGGATCAGCTGATCGCGTTTCGGGCGCTACAGGGACTGGGCGGCGGCGGGCTGATGGTCAGCGCCCAGGCGGCGATCGGCGACGTTGTCCCACCGAGCGAACGCGGCCGCTATACGGGCCTGTTCGGTGCGGTGTTCGGCCTGGCGAGTGTGATGGGGCCGCTGCTGGGCGGCTTCCTGACGGGCCATTTGAGCTGGCGCTGGATCTTCTACGTGAACCTGCCGATCGGCGTGCTCGCGCTGTTCGTGCTGGCGGCGACGCTGCCGTCGGCGTCGGAGCGAGTGCACCATGTGGTCGACTACCTGGGCACGCTGCTGTTGGCGGCGGGTCTGAGCGCGATCGTGCTGGCGACGTCGCTGGGCGGCAACTCCTACGCGTGGGGCTCGCCGGTGATCGTCGGGATGGCGGTCGGCGGAGTGCTTGCGCTGGTGGCGTTCGTGTTCGCCGAGCGCCACGCGGTGGAGGCGGTGCTGCCGCTGAGGCTGCTGCGCAACAGGGTGTTCTCGGTGACGAGCGCGGTGGGCTTCGTGGTGGGCTTTGCGCTGTTCGGCGCGGTCACCTACCTACCGCTGTTCCTGCAGGTGGTCAAGGGCGCGAGCCCCACGGGATCGGGACTGCAGCTGCTGCCGCTGATGGGCGGCCTTTTGATCACGTCGATCGGCTCGGGGCAGTTGATCACGCGCACGGGCCGCTACAAGCCGTTCCCGATCGCGGGCACGGCGATCATGACGCTCGGCCTGTTCTTGCTCTCGACGCTTGACCCAACGAGCAGCCAGGCGGCGATCTTCGGCTTCATGTTCGTGCTGGGACTGGGTCTCGGACTCGTGATGCAAGTGCTGGTGCTCGCGGTGCAGAACGCGGTGGACTACTCCGACCTGGGCGTGGCCACCTCCGGCGCCACCCTGTTTCGCTCCATTGGCGGCTCGCTGGGCACAGCGGCCCTGGGCGCGATCTTCTCCAATCGGCTGAGCAGCCAGCTGAAGAGCGTCCTACCGGCTGGCAAGACCGGCTCCTCGAACGCCGCGAGCACGATCAGCGCGAAGGCGATCGCAAAGCTGCCCACGGCGCTGCGCAACGGCTACCTACACGCGTTCACGAGCTCGCTCAGCACAGTGTTCGAGGTGGCGGCAGCGGTGGCGGTGGTGGCGTTCGCATTCTCGTGGTTCATCCGCCAGCTGCCGCTCCGCGACTCGGTCGCGACAGGCGACATGGGCGACACCTTCGCCACCCCGCGTGACACGGACTCACTGGCTGTGATCGTCAACAAGATCGGCCAGCTCGACCGCCGTGAAGGCGCCCGCGAGCTCGTGCAGCGCGTGGCAGCGCGCGCGGGCGTCGACCTCGCCCCGGCAGCGTGTTGGCTGCTGGCACGGATGAACGCGGACCCCTCTGTGCAGTTGGAGGAGTTGGCGCGGCACTCAGAGGTTCCGATCGCAAGGCTGCGTGAGGCCAGAGACACGCTGCGTGAGCGCGGCTTGATAGCCGCGGAGGACGGCAGTGGCCCTGGCTTGGAGCTCACCGCTTCGGGGCACGCCGTCCTCGAGCAGCTGTCCGCGACCGGCACGCAACGCCTGTCGGACCTACTCGAGGGCTGGCGCCCAGACGAGCACCCCGATCTGGCACGCCTGATTGCCACGCTCGCGCACGAGTTCTTCATCGACGCCTCTGCGCTGCGAGACGCCGTTGCCGAGCCTGCGGGCACGCCGGCGCATTGAATGCCCCCGGCTGGATTCGAACCAGCGACCCTTGGATTAGAAGTCCAATGCTCTATCCAGCTGAGCTACGGGGGCGGGCCCAGATTGCAACATGGTGCCCTACTTAGGCGCGCTTGAACAGAAATCTGTAAAAGTTGCATCTATGAGCCCAGTAGAGAGCGACGAAGAGGACCTGACCCGCAAGCAGCGCCGCGAGCAGGCACGTGCCGATCGCAAGGCGATGGAGGAAGCAGCGGCGGCCGCGATCGTGCGCCGCAACCGCCTGACCCAGCTCGGAATCGTGGGTGCGATCGTGGTGGTGGCGGTCGTTGTGATTCTGATCGCCACAAGCGGCGGCGGCAAAAGCAAGGTCATCAGCAAGACCGTGAAGAACACGGTGACAGCGGAAGTCGCGAGCCTGCTAAACGGCATCCCCCAGAACGGCAACGTCCTCGGCAGCCCGACAGCACCGGTGACGCTCCAGTACTTTGGCGACCTGGAGTGCCCGATCTGCGCGAAATTCACGCTCGGCTCGCTGCCGACCGTCATCCCGAAGTGGGTGCGCACGGGCAAGCTGAAGATCGAATATCGCTCCCTGTCGACAGCCACCGGTAACGCGGAAGCCAATGGCGCGGAGCCCAAGGAAATCTTCAAGACCCAGCAGGTCGCCGCGCTGGCGGCGGGCAAGCAGAACAAAGCGTGGTACTTCATCGAGACCTTCTACCACGAGCAGGGAGAAGAGGACTCGGGCTACGTCACCGAAAAATTCATCCAGAACGTGGCCAGCCAGGTGCCGGGCCTGAACCTGACGACGTGGACAAACGACCGCAGCGATCCTCGTACTGGCAACGCAGGTGACCGCCACGGACGCACAGGCGGCCAACAACGACGGCTTCACCGGCACCCCGTCCTTCCTGATCGGCCACACCGGCGGCTCGATGAGCAAGCTCGAATACACCAACCCGGAAGACCCCACGTTCGTCAACGAAGCCGTCGAAAAACTCCTGAAGGAATAAGGAGAGCGGGCGATGAGCTCACGAGCCCTGAGGATCACGCTGATCGTGCTCACGCTCCTCGGCCTCGCGCTCGCCAGCTACCTGACCTACGTCCACTACGCGGGAATCAAGCCGCCGTGCACGGCCGGCGAAAGCTGCATCAAGGTGCAGACCTCTAGCTACTCGAAGCTCGCGGGCGTGCCGGTGGCGCTGATGGGGCTGATCGGCTACGTCGCGATCCTTCGGCTCGCTGCTGGCCCCTGAGGCGAGAACACGAGGTTTGCACTGGCGGGCCTGACCGTAGGCGGTTTCGGCTTCAGCGCCTACCTGACCTACCGCGAGATCTTCTCGATCCACGCGATCTGCGAGGAGTGCGCGTCGAGCGCGGTGATCATGACGATCATGATGTGCCTGGCGGTGTGGCGCTTCCTGCGTGGCGCACCGCCCCCGGGAGTGCTCGCGGCCGCAGCATCTGGCCAGAGCACTACGCCCGACTCAGCTGCGCCCCTCGGCAGCGCCTCCTAGAACCAGGCCACAGAGCCAAATGCTGGGCCTGGGATCTGGGATCGATCCTGGCCAATACGTCCATTGCCGGGAGCCCGGTCCGGGCAAGCGCGCCTCCAGAGCCGACGTGATTGGCGAGGATGGCTTCCCACGCGACGAGCACCCAGGCCCACGCGAGCGTCGCATCGACGCTCGACGGCGAGGCACGTATCGCGCGCCTGTTCGAGATGACCAGCGACCTGCTGGCGACGATCTCGCTCGACGGTCGCTTCACGCTGCTGAACCCCGCGTGGGAGCAACTGCTGGGCTGGACGAGCGAGGAGCTGCGCGGACGACCGATCCGGGAGTTCATGCATCCGGACGACGTGGAGCAGCCGCTGGGAATGATGCGTCAGGACGGCGGCGAGGCGGATCAGATCGAGGATCTCACAACCCGCTACCGCCACCGAGACGGCTCGTGGCGCTGGCTGCTGTGGAGCGCGCGCCGCGACGGTGACACCTGGTACGCGGCGGCCAAGGACGTAACTGACCGCATGTGGCTGGAGCGCCAGGCCCTGCACGATCCGCTTACACGTCTGCCCAACCGGCTGCTGCTGATGGACCGTGCGCGTCAGGCGCTCGCGCGACTGAATCGGCACCGCAGCCACGGCGTGGTGGCGATGCTGTTCATCGACCTGGACAAGTTCAAGGCGGTCAACGACAACCTCGGCCACGACGTCGGCGACCGCCTGCTGGTCTCCGTCTCCGAGCGACTGGCCGAGCTGATGCGCGACAGCGACACGGTGGCGCGACTCGGGGGCGACGAGTTCGTGATCCTGGCCGAGGACATCGAGAGCGACGGCGAGGCGCTGGCGCTGGCGGAGCGCGTGCTCGACGCACTTGAGCAGCCGTTCCCGCTGGGCTCGCTCGGATGTGGCGATGCTGGCGAGCGTCGGCGTCTCGGTGTCCCATCACCCGGACGCGGACCCCGAGGCGATGCTGCGCGAGGCAGACGTGGCGATGTACCGCGCCAAGGACGCCGGTGGCCGTCGCCTGGAACTGTTCGACGAACGCCTGCGCCAGGAGCTCGACAGCCACACGGAGATCGAGGATCGCCTGCGCAACGCGCTGCCCCAGCGCGAGCTGGTGCTCGCCTACCAGCCGATCCTGCGACTCGCGGGCGGCCAGGCGATCGGCGGCGGAGGCGCTCGTGCGCTGGCGCCCCACCGGCGCCGGTCGCACGGGCAAGACGGAGATGTTGCCCTCGACGTTCCTGCCGCCCGCCGAGGACAGCGAGCTGATCGTGCAGATCGGCAACTGGGTGCTGCACGCGGCATGCGCGCAGGCGGAGATCTGGCGGCGCAACGGGATCACGATCCCTGTCTCGGTGAACATCTCCGCGCGCGAGCTGACAGAGCTCGATCTCGCGGAGCGAGTGCGCGAGGAGCTCGCGTACTGCCGTCTACCCGGGTCGCGCGCTGTGCCTGGAGATCAGCGAGGAGGCCGTGCTTGCGCGACCCCGAGCGCGCCCGCTCGGCGCTGAAGGATCTCAAGCGCCTCGGCGTGCTGATCGCGCTCGACAAATTCGGCTTCGGCCAGCTATCGCTCGGACTGCCCAGCAACCTGCCGCTGGATGTGGTCAAGCTCGACCGGGGGCTGACCGGAAGCTTCCACCAGGACAAGGACCGGCGCGCGATGTTCGCGGCGACGATCGCGCTCGCCAAGGAGGCGGGCCTGACGGCGGTCGCTGTGGGCATCGAAACCAACCGCCAGCTCGCGCTGGCCACGCGAGCTCGACTGCGCGGTGGGACAGGGTTTCCTGCTGCACGGACCGGCCGTCGGCCGACCGCGTGCGTCTCAGAGGTACCGCCGGGTCGGTAACGTCCGCACCATGGCGTCCCCTCGTCCGACTGCGCGGCAACGACGAACGTCGCTGAGCGACGACGCCACCGTCGCCGAGCACAAGCGCGCAGCCGCGCGTGCGGCAGCCGAGCTGATCGAGGGCGGCATGCGCGTCGGCCTGGGCACAGGGTCGACTGTCGCCCACCTGCTGCCGGCGATCGCCGAACGCGGATTGGAGGGACTGCGCTGCGTGGCCACCTCACCGGCGACGGAAGCGGCTGCACGCGCGCTCGGACTGTCGGTCGATCCGCTCGACGAGCTCGGTGAGCTGGACATCGCGATCGATGGCGCCGACGAGATCGACCCACGCGGGTGGCTGGTCAAGGGCGGCGGCGGTGCGCACACGCGCGAGAAGATCGTCGCGGCGCGGCGCGGCGCTTCGTGGTGATCGCCTCGGCGGAGAAGGCAGTGCGGAGCTGGCGGCGCCGGTGCCGCTGGAGCTGCTGGCGTTTGGGGTGCAGCGCACGCTCCGTAGATCTCGAATCCCGCGCGGCTGCGTGACGTCGGCCCAGCCCCGACGGAGGCCTGATCGCCGACTACCTCGGCCCGGTCGGCGACCCGCGCGAGCTCTCCGCCAGGCTGAGCGGCACGCCGGGAGTGGTCGAGCACGGCCTGTTCGCGCCGGAGCTCGTCAGCCTGATCCTGATCGCCGGCGACGGCGGCGTGCGAGCGCCGTAGCAGGCGCCAAGGCTCGTGCGGCTAGTCCTGCCCGTGGCGCGGGCGCGAGCTCCTCGCTCATAGGACATCGGATGGCGTGCCAGCACGCCATCCTCGCCGATCACGTACGCGCCCATGCGCAGCAGCGGCGGCGAGTAGACGTGCAGCGTGACCGCCGGATCGGTGCCGGCGTGGCTGACACGGTGGATGTCCGACGGCGGAGAAGTGGAATGCTCGCTCCCGCGCGAAAGACCCCGTTGCGGGTGGCCCCTCGATCGCCAGGCGCTCCTCGCGCACCGCGCCGCTGACGACGGCGACAGCTCCCGCAGGAGATGTCGTGGTCGTGGAAGCCGGTGTCGTGCTCGTCCATCCAGCAGATGAGCCATGCGGTCACGATGCTCGTCGCTGATCAGCTCCTCGTACACGCGCTGGGTGCTGTCGTGCTTGACGAGATCGATCCACAGCTCGGGTCGGTCGGCGAGCTCGCTGACGAACGCCTCGAGCTCAGGCCCCGACAGGTCGCGCCCGAGCGGGCGGGGAACACCGGCGAGCCCGCTCCGATCGACCACAGGCGACTCCTGGGGCGCGATCGCCGGAATGACTGGGTGCAACGAGGTGACACTCATCTCGCCACGCTCCAGGCTCGGGACGCCGAGCGCGCGACGGGTGCACTCGGCGATGGGCTCCCAGTCGAGCCTCGCGGGCATGCCATGCTCATCTGGCTCGACCACCGGTCGATCCGATCCGTAGAGCAGCTGCTGGGAGCCGACGAGCTCTGCGATGCACGCCCACCGCCGCGGGCCCATACGAGGAGGTCTCGTAGAAGACGAGCGGGTCCGGCGCAGAGGGCGATGGCCCGCCGCGAGAGCGACAGGCGCTCGGCGTGCAGCGGCGCCAAGCCCGGCGAGCATCGAGAAGACGACGCGCAGACGTGGATGCTGCGAGCGCCCGGCGACGAGAAAGGCGAGCCACGCCGCCTGCATGCCGCCACATAATCGGTGAGCGCCGGCCACCACAAGCGGGTCATCAAAGGACGCCTCCGCGGCATCACCGGACAGCATCGCACGCGTAGTCGAGGCCCAGGATGCACGAGCAGCGGCGCACCGTGCGACTCCAGGCGCGCGAGGATCGGATGCAGGCGCGCGATCGCGTCGACGCTCGGCGAGCGCGCCGGCGGGAAGCGACAGGCCCACGCAGCCGCGGGCGAGCGCACGGTCGACGTCGTCTGGGTCGGCGCGGTCCAGGGCCATCGCCGCCCCACACGCCGAATGGATCCTCCAGCGCGAGCGCACCCTCGTGATAGGCGTCGATCAGGACGCGTGCCTGCTAGCGGGGCAGCCACTCGATCCCCAGCGGGCTGGAAAGGCACACGAGCGCACGGTCGAGACCGTCACGTGCGACCAACTGCGGCGCGGTGAGCCGGGTCCTCGCTCGTCAGATCGATCACATAAGGACGCTCGCCCGCGAGATACAGAACGGTCAGCCGTGCTCGTGTCGCACGAACGGGAGCTCGCCGCGCTCGGCAAGCGCCTCTACGAGCGGCTCAGTCCAAATGTGCTGGTGTACATCGATCTTCATCAGATTTCCGATCCAGTTTGTGGAGAATAGCAGATTTATCGACCCCGCTCGCCCGGCCCGGAGAACTGCATCCGATCGTGCACCTAGCGCGCCGCGGACCGCCGCACGCACCCCGTAACGGATGCCTATAGGCCGGCGCTGCTCAACAACTCGGCCGCCGAGACACCCAGCGCACCAGCCACCTTCAGCAGTGTTTCCAGGGTCAGGTTGAACTCGCCGCGCTCGACAGCGCCCATGTAGGACCGATCGAGACCGGCAGTCAGAGCGAATGCTTCTTGGGTATAGCCCTGTTCCTTGCGGGCCTGGCGAATCGCACGGCCTACGGCTTCGTTGAGGGCAGTCTTCTTGGCGGCTGTCTTTCTCGCTGACATCGACCCATAGCTTGCCCGAATGCTGCTAACTATTCCACCGCATATGTCACCACGGGATAGACCAAGCCGAGCACGGCTAGAGCTTGGCGCGATTGAACAGCTCTGCCGCTGACTCCTCGAGCCCGGCGGCGATCGTCATGATCGTGTCTACCGTGATGTTGAACTCGCCACGCTCAATAGCTCCGTAGTAGCTGCGATCGAGCTCTGTCTCGGACGCGAACGATTCCTGCGTGTGGCCCTTGCTTTCGCGCACGGCCCTAATGGCCTTCCCGAGCGCCTGGTTGGCTGGGGACTTCTTTGCTGGCATCGGCCCATCCTGTCTTATTGACGCGCCTTGTTCCACCGACTAAACTTCCACCGCGTATAATTCCCAAGACGGAGGACCGCCACTGATCAGTCCTCACACCACACGCGATAGGAGACGACCTCGCTCCAATGCAGAGCTCAGAGTATTTGGTGGTCCTGGAGGTTGTGGGGCGTGCCCGCGGCCGCGAGCGAGAGCGTATGTACCGCGCGCTGCGCCGCACGCCAGCTGAAATTGATGCGGCGATCACGAGCCTCGAGCAGGCCGGCGTCGTCGCGGTCAAAGGAGCGCGTGTCCACAGCTCACCCGCGCTCGAGCGCCTGAACGACCTCGGCCTGATCGGCGTCTGAGCTCGTGCCACTGCGCACCATGTCCCCGGCCGAGATCGTGGCCATGCGAGACCTTGAAGCCGCCGAGCAGGCCGTCAGCGATGCCCTAATGAAACTCGAAACAGCCCGCCAGCGGCTGGCGGACATCATGAGCCGTGAACGCCAACGCGAGCAGGCGAAAGAGCGGCCGTCACTGCATTTACGGCTAGTCGTTGGGGCAAGACGATGAGCGAGAACGCAGCGAGGGCTGAGGGCACCGGGGCTCTCTCGCGACAGCGCCGTAGGAATAGAAACCGCTAGATCCGAGCGGTTGCCAGCGGATCGATACGGAATCCCACCACCGGCACATCATCCAGCGATCGGCTCCAGAAAGCCAAAAAACCCCGGTTTCCCGGGGCCAGGCTGAAGCGGGGGACCGAGGAGTCGAACCTCGCGTTGCGGTTTTGGAGACCACCGTGTTACCGATACACCAGTCCCCCGCGGAGCGGGAATTGTAGGCGCTGAGGGAAACCCGATACCCCACGCCAGCCGCCCGGCGATCGAGCCCCGCCGGCGCGTACCCGGAAGCCCATCAGGGCGAGCCCCTTCCGGCACACGCCCCTGCAGCCCCCGCAGGGGGCCTGAACAGGAGTTTACCGACGTGCTTATCAACGCCCCTGCCCGCTCAAGCAGCGTCCGTGGATTGCCGAAGGACGAATAGCTGTCCCGCTGCACCTTGTGACAATGCTCACTTTCAGCCCCAAATCCTGGCGCCGTGGCCGATCTGCGACCGGAGGGTCACAGCACGATCAACTTACCTCGAGCGGCCCGATCCCTAATCCGCCGTCGCCACCGAGACGCCCCCGGCTAGGCACGCAGGACGGCTTCCAGCTGATCGAAGTGATGGTGAGCGCTCTACTTCTCGGGCTCATCTCCCTCGCCACCTTCACCGGCCTTCAGGCAGTCAGCGCAAGCGACGCGAACCAGCGCTACCACAATCAGGCCCAGCTGCTCGCCGCCCAGTCCCAAGAGTCCCTGCGCAGCGACCCGGTCAGCTCTCTCGAAAAGCTGGTCGCCGAAGCCCATGCCTACACCACCAAAGTCGATGGGACCACCTACACGATCACGCAGTCAGCCAATGAGCTGAACGGCAAAGGGGAAGGCACCTCCTGCACCGCGACTCAACAGTCGAACTCGACGGCGCCCAACTACCGCGTGACCACCACCGTCGCCTGGCACGGCGCCCAGGGCGGCCACCCCGTCACCGAGTCGAGCATCGTCACGCCACCCACGGGCTCATCGCTCGAGGTCGACATACAGAACGCGCCCACCCCGACCGGCGGCGTCGCCGGCGTCACCGTCGCGGTCACCTACACCGCCATTGAATCCGCATCTACGGTCAAACTCGAAGGCACCACGGGCCCCGCCGGCTGCGTCGTCTTCACAGGCATCCGCGCTACATCGGCCGAAGTTGAAGTCGAGCAAAAGCCCAACTTCGTCACGCCGGCCGGCGAACTCAAGATAGCGCCCACCGAAGTCAGCATCGCGCCGAACCTCACGTCGCATTACGCCGCCACCTACAACGAAGGAGGGGCGATCACCGCGGACTTCACCTACCAGGGCAAACCCGAATACAACGGCAAAGCCGTCACCGGCGACACGTTCGTGATGGCCAACAAAGAAATGGCGCTCCAGCCTGACCTCGAGGTCGGCTCCACCGCTTTCGTGGAACCGTACGGAACGGGCGGCGAAGAAGAATACACCCCCAAGACAAGCACCTACCGCACCACTGCGGGTACGCCCAAAGCCGCCAAATACGCACGTGGCGACCTGTTCCCCTTCCCCTCTGCCACGTGGGCCGTCTACGCCGGCGACTGCGCTGCCAACAACCCTGCCACGGTGACCAGTAAAGCAGTCGTGCCCAAGGAAGAAGAAGTCCACCCCGGCGCGACCACCTCAGTCGCAGTGCCGATGAGCTACGTCAACCTCGAAGTCATCAAGACCACCGAAAAGAACACCGAAAAAACCAAAAGCTTCGAAAAACTGACCGCACCCACGTACCCGATCAAGATCACGAACCTCTCGTGCAGCGCCGCGTCTCCCGCACCGGCCGCCCCCGATAACGCCCTGTCCGTCAGCTACGTCCACACGCAGAGCACGACAGCCGGCGTTCTCGAAAGCCCCTTCCAGCCATTCGGTAAATTTGAACTCTGCCTACAGGCCACGTCGACCCGCAGGGACAAGATCTCCTACCTAAACAACACGGTCGCAGGCTCGTCTTTCAAGATCTACCCCGAAGAACCAACGGCCGCCGAAACCAAAGCCGCGCGCGAAAAAGAAGAAGCTCCCGCGAGAGAAGCACGCGAAAAAGAAGAAGCTACCCAGACCAAAAGCCGTACAGAAGAAGCCGCGAGCAACTCCGAACGCGAAAAAGAAGAAGCGGCGGAGAAAAAACTCAAAGAAGAAGAACCCGGGATCAAAGCCAAATTTGAAGCCGAAGAAAAAACGGCTAGAGAAAAATGGGAAAAAGAAGAAAAAACCAACGAAAAAACCACCAAAAAACCCAGCAAAGCTGAACGCGAAACCAAAGAAAAAGAACTGAAAACGAAAAACGAAGCCACCGAGAAATCGACCAAAGAAACGCGCGAAAAAGAAGAAAAAGAAGACAAAGAACAGAAAACGAGCGAAGAAGCTACGAAAACGGCGCGCGCCAAAGAAGAAGCCAAAACCAAAGAAACGAAGACCAAAGAAGCCGAAAAACAGACAGCGCGGGTCCAAGAAGAAGAAAAAGAAGCGACCGAAAAGGCCGAACGCGTCGCGAAAGGCACGGCCGCCACGGTCGAAGCAGGCACATGCTGACTCTACTCTCCCCACTCCACCGTCGTCTCCGCAGCGAGCACGGCTTCAGCCTCATGGAAACGCTCGTGGCCATGGTCGCAGGCCTGCTCGTCGCGTTCGCGGCCACGATGCTGCTGCGCGTATCCCGTGAACAGACCGAACGGGCGAGCAGCTACGTCCAGGCCAGCCAGCTGGGACGCACCACGATGACGCAAATCGTCGACGAGCTCGACTCGGTTTGCATTAAAGCCGGGGTTACGCCGATCGCGGAAAAGAGCGGCCCCACAAAGCTGATCTTCGAAGATGCCTTCAGCAAAGAAGCCGAAATTCCGTACAGCCAGATCCAGCATCATGTAATCGTATGGGAAGCCGAAGGCTCCAAGTCCACGGGAACGCTCATCGACACCAAAGAAATCGCCACCGGAGTGAACGGCAGCGGCGAATATGTGTTCTCCAGCGCGAAATCCGCAGTCATCGGCACACACATCGAAAAAAACGGCAAAGAACCGATCTTCCAGTACTACCAATACAGCAAAGCGGCGACCAACTCGACCGAAGCCGGCGTCACCCCGCTCGAACCGATAGAACTCGAAGAAACGGAAACCCTCAATAGCACTCAGGCAGCAACGGTCGCTGCCGTGAAGGTGTCCTTCCGCGCCTTCCCCAACGACGGCAAGACATTCGTCGACAGCAGCGACGCGCTGCGCAGTCAGGTGACCTTCGCCTTCAGCGCGCCAATCGCCGAACCCACGATCACGGACGGACCATGTCAATGAACCTCCCCTCACGAACCTGTGCCCGCAACCGCGGCGAGGACGGCTTCTCGCTGATCATCGTGCTGAGCGTGATGCTCGTGACGAGCCTGATCGTCGCGGCCGCATTCACCGCGACCCGCGCCGACCTGCCACTGACACAGGAGAGCACACACCACACCCAGGCCCAGTACGCGGCGCTTGCCGGCGTGCAGGAGTACGACTACCAGCTGCAGAACAACCCCGACTACTGGGAGAGCTGCGAAGGTCCGTCCGGACAACTGGAAGGCGCCTACTACGAAGTCAAGGTGCTGCCGGCGACAGGTGCGAGCGAATGCAAAGCGTCCAGCCCCTTCACCACAGCGATCCAGTCGAAAGGCACGCTCGCGAACACGTTCCGCATCGAATCCACAGCCTGCGCGGCGCCTGCGGCCCTCACCTCATGCCAAGGCGTACTGCCGTCTGGCGCGGAGAAGCGCTCGACCGTGGCGACCTTCCAGGTGACCGGATTCCTCGACTTCGCGTACTTCACACAGTTCGAGGACGAGGATCCAAGCATCTACAACGGCTCGACACTGTGCGCAAATTACTACGGCAAACGCCCGAAAGGCTGCGTGGAAATCGAGTTCGCGGAAGAAGACAGCGTGCATGGACCAATGCACACGGACGACGCCGCCAACGTCGGCTGCGGGAAAATCGAATTTGGGCGCAACTCGACCGAACGCAACGGCGCCGAACCAGACCTCGTCGAAATCAAAGGTGGCGTGGTTCCGCTTTGCGGCACGCAGCCCACCATCAACACCTACAACGGGAAACTGACCACCCCGGCGAAGCAGCTGGAACCGCCGCCCACCGACGGCAGCCTCGCGCTCTACGTCGAAAGCAAGAACAAGCTCGAAGGCGTCACGCACGTGGTACTCAACGGCTCGACGAACACGATCGAAGTCACCAACAAAGGCGTCACCAAACCTGCGATGGCGTGGCCTGAAAACGGGCTGCTCTACATTGCGAACGAAAAAGGCGGGACCTGCACGTACAGCTACGAACAGGTGAAAGCCGACCTCGCCAACGAGGCATCCGAAGAGACCGGATGCGGCACCGTGTATGTAAGCGGCACATACAGCAAATCGCTCACGATCGCTGCGGAAAGCGACGTGGTCATCGACGGCAGCATCGTGCCGTATGGCGTGACCCCGGGAGAAGCCCCGGGCGGGACAGAGACGCTCGGCTTGATCGCCACGGAATTCGTGCGCATCTACCATCCGGTGGCTGAAACCCATGCGAAGGTCGGCGGCAGCTGCAAAGGCGACCCCGAAATCAAATCCACCGGCATGTGCGAATACACCAACAGCGCCAACTCGTGCGACGCTCCCAACGCCACCGGCACGATGCACGACCCGTGGGTGTATGCCGCGATTCTCTCCACCGCCCACTCTTTCCTGGTCGATAACTACACGTGCGGGGATACCAGCGAAACCGGCAGACTCGACATCTACGGCGCGATCGCGCAGAAGTTCCGCGGCATCGTCGCCATCGGCAACGGGACCACCGTGGAACACGGCTACACCAAGAACTACAACTACGACGAGCGCTTGGCCACCGATGAGCCCCCGTACTTCCTCGCGCCGCTGAAGGCCGGCTGGAAGATCATCCGCGAGACCGCCCCCACATCGGGGTAGTCGCCGGCGGGACGTGGAGCAGGTGGCGAGTCGAGCCCGACCGGCGCTCGAGCGCTCGATCACGGCAACGGCTGGGACATGCGGGCGAGAGGACTCGAACCTCCAAGGGCTTACGCCCACTGGCTCCTAAGGCCAGCGTGTCTACCAATTCCACCACGCCCGCGCTGCTCACCAGAGCCTACCTCGACCGTGTGAGCTTGTATCGTGACCTCAGCCATGCCTTCGGTGCCGTACCAGCAAGGGGAGCCGCGCGTGATCATCACGCACCCCAACCGCGACAAGCCTGTCGTGCAGACAACGCGCGCGATCGTCGTGCTGCTGCTGCTCATCAGCGTCGCGCTCGTGCTGATCGTCACCGTCGGCGGCTGGAACCTGCTCGAGGGTGCCATCCCGCTGCAGATCGGATACATCGCCGTGTATCTGACGTTCGCCTTCTTCGCCGCGCGATGGAACCGCGGCGTGCTGCCGATCTCCGCCGCCTTGGGTGTGCTGCTGGCGATCTTCGCAGCCGTCGCCGCACCCGGCTGGTTCGATCGCAACAAATCGGGATTTGCCCAGCCCACGATCAACTCGGGGCTGCTTGGAGTGCTCACCCTGTTGATCGTGCCCGTTCAGTTGCTGCTGGTTGCGTTTGCCATGCGTGGCTTCTCCCAGGGTTGGAACGTCGAGCTGGAGCGCCGCGAGCCCGCAAGCGCTGGCGACGGCTACCGCGACTCACCGCCGCAGCCCGCCTGACGACGTTGCTCGCCACCCGCAGGCCTTTCACAGTGCCCCATCGGAGCGGTGCCGAGCTATGCTCGCTTCGCCCGGATCTCGCGGCGGTGGCGGAACGGTAGACGCGGAGCCCTCAAAAGGCTCTGTCCGAAAGGGCGTGTGGGTTCGACTCCCACCCGCCGCATCGATCCGGTGGCGAGCGGAAGGCCGCAGCCGCGGCTGTTAGTCTGCGCCGATGGGCAGCCCCGGCCAGGCTCTCTACCGCCGCATTGTTCCTGGCCGCACTCGCCACTGGCTGTATCTGGTGCGCTTCTTCTGGGGTGAAAGCTCCGGCATCACAGGGCTTGCGAGCCCTGGGCCGCAGCGAGCGTGGCTGTCGTTCGTCAGGGTGCTCGTGTGCTTCAAGGTCGCGCTGCCAGTGCGCTCGCTGCGTGGAGCGCCGCTACCAGTATGGGTACGGGACACCGGCCGCGTGTTCGTGAGCCACTGGTGCGACCTACTCGTCCTCGGCGAGATCTACAGCCCGCCGCGCGAGTACGACTTCCCCGGGCTACCCGACACTGCACACACAATCGTCGACCTCGGTGCCAATATCGGCTTCTCCGCGAGGTTCCTAAGCGAACTCTATCCCGATGCACGCGTCCTCGCGTTCGAGCCCGACCCGGAGATCGTCGAGCTCGCCAAGCGCAACGTGCGCGAACATCCACAGGTCTCCTTACGCAACGCTGGCGTCGCCGGCAAACAGGGGCAACTTGAGCTTCACCGCTTCCCGGGCGGAAGCTGGGGCACGTCGTCATTCGTGACCATTCAGGAGGTAGCGGAGACGTTCACGGCCGAGGCGGTCACATTGGACTCGATCATCGACGAGGTCGGCGACATCGACCTGCTGAAGATCGACATCGAGGGCGCCGAGTACGAGGTGCTCGAAGCCTGCCAGCAACTCCACCGCGTGCGCTGCATCATCGGTGAGGTGCACGCGATCCCCGACGCCAGCCCCGAGCGACTGTTCGCGCTGCTGAGCGATTTCGAGGTCACCGCCGACGGAGTGCAGGGCGGTCAGGGCCCGTTCATCGCCCGCAGAGTCGACGTCGAGCAACCCAGCCAAGCCGCTAGCTGATCACGCTCCCCCAACGGGGCACGCGCGAGATCCTTACTACGCCCCGGCAACCAGCTCGAGCAAAGGCTCCGCCAACTCGGGGCGCGCCACCAGGATCCCCCACGGCAGCTGCTCGTGCACAGGCAGCTCAAGCACACGCAAACCCGCTCGTTCGCAGATCAGCGCCCCTGCAGCTATGTCCCACTGCTTGACCGTCCGCTCGAAGTACGCGTCGTAGCGTCCCGCCGCCGTCCAGCCAAGGTCCAGCGCAGCGCTGCCGAAACGACGGATGTCTCGCACCCTGGGAATCACGCGGGCGAGAACCCGCGCCTGCGCGGCGCGCACGTCCGCGTCATAGGCCAAGCCTGTCGCGACCATCGCCGTCGACAGATCGCCACCACGCTCGCCGCCCGGGCTACCCTCTCTCAGCTCGATCGTCCCTTGCGCGCTCACCAGCCGCGCGGGAGAGTGCCTCGTGGCGGTGAACAACTCGTTGCGGTTGGGGTCGTATACGGCGCCCGCAATCGTCCCAGCGCCGTCCTTGACAGCCACGCTCACACACCATTGGGGGATCCCAAACAGGAAGTTGATTGTGCCGTCGAGCGGATCCACCACCCAGCTCAGCCCACTCGTCCCCTGCGCGTGATCGCCCTCCTCCCCCACGAAACCGTCGTCTGGGCGCCGGCCCGCGAGCAGCTCGCGGATCGCCTGCTCGGATGCCAGGTCCGCCTCGCTGACCAGATCCGTCGGAGTGCTCTTGGCGCTCACCTGATGCTCTGTGCCGTTGCGCACGCGCTCGGCCAATAGCGCACCTGCCATCGTGGCCGCCTCCACCGCCAGCTCCAGCAACTCGTCGGCCTCACTCCCCTCCGCCACCGACGCGAGAGCGTCGCTCGGCTGAGCGTCGCTCACGAGAACTCGGGCGGGCGCCGTCCAGCCCACGGGCGCTCTGCCTCGAGCTGGCCAGCGAGCGACAGCAGCGTCGACTCATCGCCCGGGCGTCCCACCAGCTGCACCGCACGCGGCAGCCCGTCGGCGCCAAAGCCCGCGGGGACCGACGCGGCGGGCTGGCCGGTCACGTTCCACACGCCGTTGTACGGGACCCAGCCGCCCACCGTGTTCAGCGTCCACAACGCGCCACGACCCTGCAGCTGGCCGATACGCGGCGGCGGCGCCGCGGTCGCCGGTGTCAGCAACACGTCGTGATTCTCGAACACACGGTTCAGCCTGCGCGTGAGCTCCGGCTCGCTTGCCAGCGCCCGCTCCAGCAGCGACTGTGGGATCAAGCCGCCGAGGCGGGACATTGCCTGCGTGCGCCGTTCCAAGCGCTCCGGGTAAGGCATAGCAACGGCGTTGTCGTGGATACCGCGCAGGTAGCGCACGAGCACCGCCGGAATCGCCCCCGGGCCATAGTCGGGGTTCTGCTCGCTCAGCTGATGCCCGAGCGAGCGCAGCAGCTCCACCGTCTCCTCGAACGCTTTGCGCTGGTCCGCGTCGAGCTTTGCGAGCACGCCCACCGGGAAGCTCGTCGAGTACGCAATCCGCAAGCTTCCCGGCCGCGTCGCCGCGGAGGTCGCGAACGGCACATCAGGTGGCGTAACGCGGTCAGCGTCGATGTCGATCGCGCCGGAAGCCACGTCGTGGAACAAGGCGGTGTCGGCCACCGTGCGCGCCAACAAACCCTTGACCGACAGCCCGTGCCAACCACGCGAGCGCGGCGCCATCGATACCCGCCCGCGCTGGGGCTTCAAACCAAACAGACCACACCACGCGGCAGGAATGCGGATCGAGCCAGCGCCGTCTGAGCCAAGTGCCGCGCCCACCATGCCCGCGGCCACCGCCGCTGCGCTACCGCCGCTCGAGCCTCCCGGCGCGTGCTGCACGTCCCACGGGTTGCGTGTCGCGCCAAACGTCGCGGTCTCCGTGAACGGCCACTGTGTCAGCTCCGGCACATTCGTCTTGCCAATGATCACCGCGCCCGCCTCGCGCAGACGGCGAACAACCTCCGCGTCCGCGCCTGCCGGCGCGCCGTAGGCGTTCGTGCCATACGTCGTCACCTCGCCCGCCACGTCGATGTCATCCTTGACCGCAATCGGCACGCCCAAGAGCGGGCGCCTGCTCGCGTCCCCACCAGCGCCGCGACGAGCATCGGCCTGATCAGCCTCCAGGCGCACACGTTCGTCAAACACCACACGAAAGGCGTTCAGCTTCGGGTCAAGCCGCGATATCCGATTCAAATAAACATCAACCAGCTCCCGCGATGAGACCTCCCCCGCGGCGATCAGCTCAGCCTGGCGGGCGATTCCTGCGTACGCGAGATCAACGGAGTCCATGGCAACGCAATCTAGTGCAAAGGATCGCCTCGCCGCCGCTGTGCGATCTACGCTACCGCCGGGAGAGGGCAATGCTGCGCAAGCAAAGGGGGAGCATCCGATGTCATACCCGGTGAGCTTCGAAGTCGACTACGTGGAGCGACGCAGCCGGCTGACGGCGTTCTTCAGACTGATCCTCACGATTCCCTTGGCGATCGTGCTGTACGTGTTCGGGATCCTGGCGTACATCGCCATCGTGATCGCATGGTTCGCGATCGTCATCAGCGGCCACTATCCGAAAGCCCTCTACGACTTCGTGGCGAACTTCACGCGCATGCTCGCCCGCGTCACCGCCTATGCGGCGCTACTCGCCGATCCCTATCCACCGTTCAGCGGTAGCCCGGACAGCGCCTACCCGGTGCGCATGGAGTTCGCAGGTCCGCTCGACCAATACAGCCGCCTGAAGACGCTCTTCCGCCTGCTCATCGCGATCCCGATTGCGATCATGCGCTACGTCATGAACATCCTGCTCGAGATCGGCGCATTTGCCGCGTGGGTTGTGATCGTGATCACCGGCAAGCTCCCCCGCGGCCTGTTCGACGTGATGGTCCTCGCCAACTCCTACATGGCGCGTTCGGACGCGTACCTGTTCCTGCTCACCGAGACATATCCGCCTTTCCAGGACGAGACCACGCGTGCTGCGGGAGCAGGCGGAGGGAACCTGGCGACCAGCTGATCGTGGCGACCGGCTGATCGAACGCTAGACGGGCGTCACAGCATTGCGCTTGGCCGGCCAGTCACGCCGCTTGGACGACGCGAGCGCGAAGCGCCGAACGAGCTTCTGAGCGCAGCTCCTCGGGCTCGATCACAGCGTCGATCACCATTTCCGAGGCCAGGTGCAGGATGTCGATGTCCTGCGCGTACTCGCTGCGCAGCTCCTCCGTCTTGGCCGCGCGCTCGCCCTCGTCGTCGATCGCCTGCAGCTGGTTGTAGTAGACCGCGTTGATCGCCGCCTGCGGGCCCATCACCGCGATCGAAGCGCTCGGCAGCGCGATGCAGCAGTCCGGGTCGAACGCCGGACCCGCCATCGCATACAGCCCCGCGCCATACGCCTTGCGCACGATCACCGAGATCTTCGGCACCGTCGCTTCGCTCACCGCGCTGATCATCTTCGCCCCGTGGCGGATGATCCCCTCGCGCTCCACCTGCGTGCCGATCATGAAGCCCGGCACGTCCGCCAGGAACAGCAAAGGCACGTTGAACGCGTTGCACGTCCAGATGAAACGCGCCGCCTTGTCAGCCGAGTCCGTGAACAGCACGCCGCCCTTGTGCTTCGGCTGGTTGGCCACGATCCCGATCGCGCGGCCGTCCAGGCGCGCGAAGCCAACGACGAGCTCCTTCGCCCAGCGGGGCTGGATCTCAAGCAGCGAGCCGTCATCGATGAGCCGCTCGATCAGCAGCTTGATGTCGAACGGCTTGTTCTCATCCGCTGGGATCAGCTCGGCGATGCCCGGCTCGTCTACCCCGCCCGCGGCCGACGCGGTCGCGTTGTGCCCAGACGCCCCGGGCGCCGTGGCCGCAGATGGTCGCTCCGGCGGCTGGCAGCGCCAATTCATCGGCAGATATGACAGATAGCTGCGTGCGAACTGGATGCCGTCGGCGTCGCTCTTGACCAGCTGGTGGGCGCAGCCGGAGACGCCCGTGTGCATGCGCGCGCCACCCATCTCCTCCAGTGAGACCTTCTCGCCGATCACCATCTCCGCCATGCGGGGCGAGCCGAGGTACATCGAAGCGTTGCCCTCGCGCATGATCACGATGTCGCAGAACGCGGGGATGTACGCACCGCCGGCGGCTGACGGCCCGAACAGCACGCACACCTGCGGCACGAGACCCGACAGCTTCACCTGGTTGTGGAAGATCCGTCCCGCGCCACGCCTGCCGGGGAACATCTGCACCTGCTCGGTGATCCGCGCGCCCGCCGAATCGACGAGGTAGACCATCGGGATCTCCAGCTCCAGTGCGCGTTCCTGGATGCGCAGGATCTTCTCCACCGTCTTCGGCCCCCAGGAGCCTGCCTTCACGGTGGGGTCGTTGGCCATCAGCGCAACCGGGCGCCCGTCGATCTCCCCCACCCCCGTGACCACGCCGTCGGCGCCCAGGCCATCTCCGTCCCAGTTGGCCAGCAGCGCCTCCTCGGCGAAGGAGCCGCCGTCGAGCAGCAGCGCCACACGCTCGCGCACGGGCAGCTTGCCCTGCTCGATGGCCTTCTCCCTATGACGCTCCGGTCCGCCCGCGAGCGCGCGCTCGCCGGCGTCGCTGAGGGAGCTCACGGTCGCGGCAGCCCTCGGTGGCGGTGCCGGTGCCGACCGCGACCGCCACGCGCGAGGCGGCGTTCGTGGCGCGCCTGTAGCCGCGCGTGGACGACCTCCAGATCCGAGCCCGGACCGAGCAGCCCCCAGGCGTCGCGGATGACCGGGAGCAGCGTCACCCCGATCACCCAGCCTGGCCAGAAGGGAGTGTGGGCACCAACCGCCACCCACACGCCGACGCTCGTAGCCGAGACCCCGAGGCTGCCGCCGGCCTCCTGCACGAGTCGCCGGCGAAGCTGCCCCTTGCGCTTTCTCAGCGCCAGCGCAACCGACGTGGAGCTGCACCGGAAGGTCGGCCCGCAGCGCGTCGAGGTCGGCGCGCGTCCTCGCCCGGTAGGCACCGCCGATGCGCTCCTCCATCTCCTCCGAGGACAGTCGCCCCGCGAGCGCGTGCTCGCGTAGCTCCTCCACCAGCTGCTCGCGATCGGCGTCCGCGACACGCAGCTGAGAGGGATCGGTCATGTCCCTGAATGTAGTCCAGTACGCCGTCACGCGCCACTCCGGGGCACGAGGACGACATGTGTCCGCCGCATCTGGGCCGCGCGCTCACGCCCCGTAAGCTCGGCGGCGCGGGAATCGGCTTGCGAACAAGGGAGAAGAAGATGACGCATAAGTGGAACACGCCAATCGTCGCGCTGATCGTGTTCGTGGGAACGCTTGCAGCACTTGCACCGACCGCGTCGGCGCAAGTGTTCGAAATCACGAAAATCGGAAAAGGAAAAGTGGTCGCCCGCTCGGCGCAGGTGATCAAAACGGCCGCGGGCAACATCGAATGCAAAAAGGCCTCTGCGGCCCTCGAATTCACCGCGCTCAAATTTGTGGTTCTGGAAGCGCCAAAACTCGAATATTCGGAATGCACTGGGCTCGGCACGAATGTGAGCGTGACCCCCGCGGCCCTTGAGTTCGACGCGAATGGAGCGATGCAGCTGGAGAAAGCGATGACGATCGAACCGGAAGGCGCGGGGTGCAGCTTCGTGTTCGAACGGACCACCGCGGAAGCGGTCTCCTACTCGATCACCAAAAGCGGCCTGCTGGTGCTCGACCTCGACATCTCGAACCTTCCCTACAGCGGCACCGGCGGTGTCTGCGGGGGAAGCGGAAAAGCGAAATACAGCGGCGTGCTCGAAGCAGAAGACACGGGCGGCAAATTCGTTTGATGGACATCGCGCCGGCCCGCCGGGTGTTACTGCCCGGTGGGTGTGGCGCCCCCGTTTCCCGCGCCTACCGACTACGCACCGTCAGATGCCGGGGTTCTCGACGGGCGCCTCGCCTGAGTAGTCGTAGAAGCCGATCCCCGTCTTGCGCCCAAACCAGCCGGCGCTGAGCATCTTGCGCAGCGTCGGCGGACGCGCGAAGCGGCGCTCGCGGAACTCGTCGAAGAGCACGTCGCAGATCGAGCCCATCGTGTCCAGGCCGACGAAGTCCGCGAGCGTGAGCGGCCCCATCGGGTGCCCGGCGCCGGCCTTCATCGCCTCGTCGATCTCAGACACGGAGCCGACACCCTCTTCGTAGGCGCGGATCGCGTCGAGCATGTACGGCACGAGCAGGCGGTTGACGATGAAGCCCGCCTTGTCCTTGGTGGGGATCGCGAGCTTGCCCTCCGAGCGGGCGAACTCCAGCGCGGTGTCGAATGCCTCGTCGGTTGTGGTCACGCAGCGCACCACCTCCACGAGCTTCATCACCTGCGCAGGATTGAAGTAGTGAAGGCCCACGAACTGACCGGGACGGCTGGTGGCCGCTGCCTGGTCGATGACCGCGAGCGATGAGGTGTTCGTGGCGAACACAGCCTCGGGCTTGACGACCTGATCGACCTCCTTCCACATCTCGAGCTTCAGCGGCAGGCTCTCGGTGATCGCCTCGATCACCAGGTCGCAGTCAGCGAGCTCCGAGTAGTCGGAGGTGCCGTGAATACGCCCGCGCAGCGTGTCGGCATCCTCCTGCGAGGACTTGCCTTTCTCGACCGCACGCGCGAGCTGCTTGTCGATCTTTGCGATCCCCTTGGCGAGCGTCGCCTCGTCGACCTCCCTCAGCACCACCTCGTAGCCGGCAGTTGCAGCCACCTGCGCGATGCCATGACCCATGAGCCCCGCTCCGAGCACTCCAACCTTCTCGATCCGCTGCGCCATCAGACCTCCACTCGCATTCCTCTGAATTGGACAGGGGCAGCCTATACGGCCCGCTGCCGATCGAGACCCCGACCCACCCCCGCCCGGCCCCTCCGATTGAGGCCGGCGGGGAAGCTAATCGGTGAGCCGGAGTCCTTGCACGGTGAACCCGTCAATCACCCGGGAGGGCAGACATGCTCAATCGTTTCCAAATCCTCGGCTTGCTGCTCGCAGGCGCACTGCTGTGGCCGGCCTCGGCGCTGGGCTTCGATCACTCGTTCATCGGCCAGTTCAGCACCGTCACGGAAGTGGGCAGCACGGTGCCGAGCAACGGCGATATCAATCCGTATGGGATCGCCAATGTGCCGAGCAGCATCGGCTCGCTCGTGCGCGGCGACATCCTGATCAGCAACTTCAACAACCAGGAAAACCTGCAGGGAACCGGCACGACGATCGTGCAGGAGTCCCCGAGCGGGCAGCTGTCGCTGTTCGCGCAGATCAACCCGGCGACGCTCCCCGGACCGTGCCCCGGCGGTGTGGGGCTGACGACGGCCCTGGCGATCCTACCGGGCGGCTACGTGGTGGTCGGCAGCTTGCCAACCACCAACGGCAAAGCCGAAACCGCACAGGCGGGCTGCCTGATCGTGCTCAACAACAGCGGCCATGTGGTCAAGACAATCTCGGGGGGCACGATCAACGGCCCGTGGGACATGAGCGCTGTCTCCGATGGCCCATACAGCGCGCTGTTCGTCACCAACGTGCTGAACGGCACGGTTGCCTCCGGTGAAACGCCCACAGACGGCGGCACCGTCGTGCGCATCGACCTGGCGAGCTTCTTTGGGCATGCACCGGTGGTCACCTCCGAGCGGGTGATCGCAACGGGCTTCCCCGAGCGCACCGACGAAGCAGCGCTGGTGATCGGCCCCACGGGCAACGCGCTCGGTAACGAAGGCACGCTGTATGTGGCAGACACGCTGGGCAACCGCATCGCGGCGGTGCCGGGGGCGCTGTTCCGGCAGACGCCAGTTGGCAACGGCGGCTTCACTGTGGCCAAAGGCGGTTACCTGAACAGCCCGTTGGGGGCTGACGATGGCGCCCAATGGCGACGTGCTCACGTCGAACGGCGGTGACGGCAACATCGTCGAGACGACGCCGTTCGGAGCGGAGTTCCAGCCGTTTGAAACGGAAGCCGGCGAAGGCGGCCTGTTCGGTTTGACGGTGGCGCCTTACGGGCAGGGCGTGTACTTCGTCAACGACTCCAACAACACGCTCGACCTTCTGCACTGACGCGCCGGGGCAATGACGCCGATGGGGCCTGCCGAAGATGTGGGGCGGCAGGCCCCAAGTGCGGGTACCCTCCAGGAGGTGGGCGACCCCGAGGGCACACCCGAGCTGGCACAGGCAGACGAGGAGGACTTCGATCTGGCTGCCGCCGGCCTGCGCCTCGACGGCGCGGACCTGGCGATGTCGGTGCAGGTGCTGGCGGCAAAGCTCGAGCAGGCACTGCCCGGGCAGGCGCGGGTGGAGCGCAGCGGCGGCGGCCTTTTGGGTCGCGGCGAGAGGCACGTGCGCCGGGTGAAGGTGGAGGTCGGCTCGTGCGCATATGAGCTCGCTGTGGACGGCGCGCGGGTGCAGGGTTCTCGCGTCCGCCAGTCGGGCGGGATCGCGATCAAGCGCGAGTCACTCGACCCGGACGCATGGATCGCCGCGCTGACAGCGGACCTGCGCGTGGAGGCCGAGCGCAGCGCGCAGGCGCGGACGGCGCTGGAAAGGCTGCTGCGATGAGCCGCGACTCCGAAGCAGACGCGCCTCGCGAACCGAGCACGCCCGATGCGGTGCTCGAGGCCGAGCAGGCCGAGTCGCAGCGTCGCGTGGAAGCGGGCGGCATTCCGCTCAACGCCGAGCGTCGCCTGAAAGAGCTCGACGAGCGCGGTGGCTCGTTCACGTCAGATCTGTCGGTGAGCGGCTTTGCGCTGTGTCATCAGCTGGGGCTGAAGCCGCTGTCACAGGTGATGGGCAGCTCGATCTACCAGATGGGCTATCAGGGCACGCAGATGGGGATGGGCTATGGGGCGCTCGGTGGCGGCGGGGCAATGGGCTATCTCACGGAGCTGCGCACGATCTCCGACGCGTGGAACGAGGTGCGTCGCCTGGCGCTCAACCGCCTGGAGCTGGAGGCACGCCACGCGGGCGCCGACGCGGTGATCGGCGTGCAGGTACGCACCGGATCCCACGACTGGGCGGAAGGCGCGATCGAGTATGTGGTGGTTGGCACGGCGGTGCGCCGCAAGGACGCAAAGCCACGTGAGAGCCCAGTGATGACGGAGCTGTCCGTTAGCGAGTACTCGAATCTGCAGCGAGCGGGCATCGAGCCACTGGGGATCGTGGCGTGGACCTCGGTGTTCTTCGTCTTCGACACGGCCGAACTGCAGATGATGGGCGGTGGCCTCGGCGGGCGGCTGATGTTTCCTGAAAACCAGGAGATGACCGCGTACACCCAGGGCGTTTACAGCGCGCGCGAGCAGGCGATGGAACGCCTCGGCTTCCAGGCACAGCAGCTGGGCGCGTCGGGCATCGTGGGCGTACGCATCGGACACACGATGAGCCGCCAGAGCATGGGTGGCGGCGTCAACAACCAGCGCGGCGGCATGGTGGTCACCTTCGACGTGATCGGCACCGCGGTGAGCGACCGCAACGAGGTTCAACAGCAGCCACCGAAAACCACAGTGGACATATCGATCTAGAGGAGCAGCGCATGAGCGACCCGACATACGATCCGTCCTCCCTGGAGGGCGTCCCGGAGGCAGGCCGCGCCCGTCTGGAGCAGAACCGCAAGGGCCTGTTCACCTCAGACCTGTCGGTGAACGAGTTTCTGCTCGTCAAGCAGGCGGGCTTCGAGCCGGTGGGGCTCGTGGTGGGCAGCTCGATCTACCACATCGGCATCCAGATGGCCGGGTGGAAGAAAAGCCAGGAGATGACGGTCCTCTCGGAGGCGATGTATGGGGCGCGCCAGCTGGCGATGACGCGCATGGAGGAGGAGGCAGACCAGCTGGGCGCGGACGGCGTGGTGGGCGTGCGCCTGGACATCGGCCGCTACGAGTGGGGCCAGGACATGGCGGAGTTCATCGCGATCGGCACCGCTGTGAAGCACCGCGAAGGCGTGCTGCACCGGGCGCCCAACGGCAGGCCGTTCACGAGCGACCTCTCAGGCCAGGACTTCTGGACGCTGTTGCGCACCGGCCACCGCCCCGTAGGGATGGTGATGGGCAGTTGCGTGTATCACGTGGCGCACCGGGGCATGCTGCAGTCGATGGCGCAGACGGGTCGCAACGTGGAGCTGTCGAACTTCACCCAGGCGCTGTATGACGCACGCGAGCTGGCGATGGAGCGGATGCAGTCGGAGGCGCAGACGATCGGCGCGGAGGGGATCGTCGGCGTGCAGCTGCAGGAGAAGAGCCACGGCTGGGGCAGCCACACGATCGAGTTCTTCGCGATCGGAACGGCGATCATCCCGCGCGAGGGCCACAGCGAAGAGATCGAACCGCCGACCACCGTTCTGGACCTGAGCTGAGAGAGACGTCTAGGGGCTCCGCCTGGCGGCTCCGCCGGGTGTTGAGAGCGCGCCGCTTCGGCAGCGCACCCTAGGCGGGCCTACGCCGGCAGCAGCTCCAACGCGTCCACGTGCCGGGGCCGCATGACGGAGAAGTGGCGGTGGTCGAGCGTCGCGAGCTTCGGCTCACGAAGTCGCTCGACAACAGCAAGCACTGCAGCGTCGACGAAGCCAACGCGCAGGTCGGCGTAGGTGCGCATCAGCTCGGCTGTGCGCTCGTAGTCCCGACCGGTGAGGCTCTCCACGACAAGCACGCCATCGCGAATCTGATCGAGGAAAGCCGGAAACGCATCGGGGCCAAACGCACGGGCAACCATGTAGTCGAGCTCGGCGAGCACCGGCGCGGGCACGATCCTCGATCCCCTCACCGAGCGCAGCAGCTCGGCGCACGAGGCGTGCTGCTCGTCCTTCGTGTCAACGGCAGCCAGCAGCGGGCCGGTGTCGAGGACTAGCGAAATGGCTCGGGCTCGTACTCGTCTTCGCTGGCGCGACGCGATAGATCGCCATGCTCGGAGGAGAACGCACCGATCAGCGTCAGCGGCGGGGCCAATGGCTCCTCCTCCACCCCCAGCTCGTTCTCCAACGCCTCACGCACAACCTGCGCGACGGACACGCCCCGCTCTCGCGCCCGGCGCTTGGCGCGCTCAACGAGCTCCGGCTCAGCTTGGATCATGATCCTCTGCATCATTACTGCAATCATGCTAGCAGTGGCCTCCTTTCGTACGCTGTGGTGACCAATTGGCCCTGTACGAGGCTCATCCGACCGGAGGATGCCCGACGGGACGCTCACCGACAGGAGGCGCGCCATGAGCATCGTGTTCACCGAGGACCACGGCCACGTCAGGCACGTGGTGCTGAACCGCCCGGAGAAGCGCAACGCGATGAACCAGGAGCTGCTGCTGGCGCTCGGAGAGGCCCTGCGCGAGGCGGCGGCGGACACGGAGGTGCACTGCGTGGTGCTGCGCGGCGAAGGCCCGGTGTTCTCCGCGGGCGTGGACCTCGTCGAGCTCGCGTCATCGGCCGGCACACCCGGGATGCTGCGCCCGTTCAGAAAAGTGTTCCTCGACTGTCCGAACATCTGCGAAGAGATGGCCAAGCCGGTCGTCTGCCAGATTCACCGCACGTGTGTGGGCGGCGCGCTTGAGGTGGCGCTCGGCTGTGACCTGCGGATCGCCTCGAGCGACGGGCAGTTCGGCCTGCCGGAGGTCAAGTTCGGGATCATCCCCGACGTCGGCGGCTCCACCCGCCTGCCGGCCGTCGTGGGTCTCGGGCGCGCGAAGGAGCTGATCATGACCGCCCGCACGATCGGCGCCGAGGAGGCGGAGCGGATCGGCCTGGTCAACCGCGTCGTCGCGCCCGAGGATCTCGAGCAGGCGACACAGGCGTTCGTGGATGAGCTGCTCGCCAACTCCCACATCGCGGTGGGCCGCGCCAAGCGCGTTATCGATGCTTCCGCGCGCCCAGCGCTCGCGCAAACGCTGGAGATGGAGGTCGCGGTGCAGGAGTACTGCGTGGCCGCCGCACGGGAGAGCGCACGCGAGCAGAGCCAGGCTGAGGAGCCGGTGGCAAGCCTCTGAGCAGATGGCAGCGGTAGACCCGGGACAGCCAATCGTGCGCGATGCGTCCGAGCGGGACGCCGCGGCATGCGCCGCCGTCTATGCGCCGTATGTCATCGACACGGCCATAACCTTCGAGTCTGATCCCCCCTCAGCAGAGGACATGGCCAAGCGCATCGACGCTGCCCAGTCCGATCACGCGTGGCTGGTTCTCGAAGACGAGGGACGCGTCGTCGGCTACGCCTACGGCAGCCGTTTCGAACCGCGCGCCGCATATCGGTGGGCGTGTGAAGTCAGCGTGTATGTGGAGAAAGGGCGTCGACGTACCGGGAGCGGCAGGATGCTCTACGAAGCGCTCTTCCAGCGGTTGGCCGACCGTGGCTTCCGTGTTGCAGTCGCGGGCATGACGCTGCCCAACGACGCCAGCGTCGGCCTCCACCGAGCAATGGGGTTCGAGCCGGTCGGTACCTACCGGCGTATCGGCTTCAAGCACGGCAGCTGGCACGACGTGGCCTGGACACAGCGCACGCTCGCCGACGGCACAGACCCACCAGCTGAGCCTACATAGCTGGGCCGATCAGCGGCGGTTGCGTCATCGGCCGGCTCAACGATGCCAGTCGACCGGCCCCGCCACAAGCGTGTGGCTGCCCAATGGGCGGCCCAGGATCTCGCGCACGCGCCCTGCGCACGCGAGCAGCGCATCCAGGTCGATGCCGGTCTGGATCCCCATCTCGTGGAGCATCGAGACGAGATCCTCGGAGGCGATGTTGCCGGTGGCGCCGACGGGCACCGGGCAGCCGCCCAGCTCGCCGAAGCTCGACTCGAAGCTCGTGACGCCCGCCTCCAACGCCGCCAGAACGTTCGCGAGGCCCTGCCCGCGCGTGTTGTGAAAGTGGGCGGTCAGCTCCACACCCTCTCCCAGCTGCTCTCGCGCCGTGACGAAGAACTCACGCACCTGGACGGGGTTGGCCATGCCGGTGGTGTCGCCGAAGCCGATCTCCTGCGCGCCCGCGTCGCGCAGGCGCTGCCGCGATCTCCAGCACCCGCTCGACCGGCACGTGGCCCTCGTATGGGCAGCCGAACGATGTCGAGATCACACCCTCGCAGCGCAGCCCCGCCGCGCGCGCACGCCCGAGAACGGCCTCGAGACCGGCGAGCGACTCGGCGATCGAGCGGTTGACGTTCTTGCGGTTGTGGGTCTCCGACGCGGACATGAACACGTTGATCTCGTCGAATGCCGGCCGCGCATCGCCATCCCCGTCGCGGACGCGCTCACGCAGCTCGAGCGCCATATCGAGCCCGCGCTCGTTGGGGATCAGCACCGACACGCTCACCTCCCGCGGCACGTCGATCCCGGCGAGCACCTCGGCAGCGTCGGCGAGCTGGGGGATGACGTCGGCGCGCACGAAGCTCGTCACCTCCAGACGCCGCAGGCCGGTGCGAGCGAGCGCGTCGACCAGCTCGATCTTCGCTCGGTGGGAATCACCTCCGGCTCGTTCTGGAAGCCGTCGCGCGGACCAACCTCCCTGATGCTCACTGCCCGGGGAAGCTCGGTCATGGCGTCAAGGGTCGCAGGGGCAGCATCGCACTGCAGCCTATACTCGGCCGCCGTGGCACCGTCCAGCTCCGATCCGGTCGCCGTCATCGGCGCCTCAGGGGCGCTCGGTTTCGGCCTCGCATTGCGCCTCGCGCTCACGGGCGTGCCGATCGCGATCGGATCCCGTGACGCCGGAC
Source organism: uncultured Solirubrobacteraceae bacterium (assembly GCA_963752865.1). Classification (GTDB taxonomy): domain Bacteria; phylum Actinomycetota; class Thermoleophilia; order Solirubrobacterales; family Solirubrobacteraceae; genus Palsa-744. Next base: position 1,420,450 of record CAVVZU010000001.1, on the reverse strand, counting down.
CGCGCCGCCGAGACGGCCGAACGCGCACTCGCGATCCTGCCCGACGGGTCGTTCTCTGCGCACGACAACGCAGACGCGGTACGCGCGGCTGGCACCGAGGGCATCGTGATCCTGAGCGTGCCCTTCCGCAACCAATCCGAGACGCTGACGAACCTGAAGGGGGCGCTCACCCCCGGACAGCTGCTGATCGATGCCACCGTGCCGCTTGCGGCCGCCGTCAGCGGCAAGGCCACGCGCATGCTCGGCGTGTGGCAGGGCTCCGCCGCACAGCAGGCGCTCGAGATGGTGCCCGACGGTGTGCGCGTGGTCTCCGCGCTTCACACCGTCAGCGCGGCATCGCTAACCGAGCTGGAGCACCCGCTCGCGCAGGACGTGCTCGTATGCGGCGACTCGCGTGCGGACAAGCGCGTGGCCGCGGAGCTGATCGAGCGGATCGACGGACTGCGCTGCGTCGACTGCGGCAAACTCGAGATGGCGCGCACGACCGAGTCGCTGACCGCGCTGTTGATCGCCGTGAACGCCCGCTACAAGACCCACGCGGGCATCCGCCTGACGGACCTGCCAGAGCAGCTGTGGCAGTGAGCGCCCGCGACATCGTCATCCTCACCGGCGGCACCGGCGGTGCCAAGCTCGCTCGGGGGATCGCCGATGTCGCCGGGCCGGAGCGGCTCGCGCGATCGCCAACACGGGCGATGACATCGAGATCTACGGCGCACACGTCTCCCCCGACCCCGACCTGGTCTCCTTCTGGCTGGCCGACACGATCGACGATCGCGGCTGGGGTCTGCGCGACGACACCTTCGAGGTGATGGACGCGCTGCGCGGCTCGGCGTGGAGGTCTGGTTCAACCTCGGCGACCGCGACCTCGCGTGGTGCTTCGAGCGCGCGCGGATGCTCGCTGAGGGGCTGTCCCCCACCGCCGCGCTCGCGCGTCTGAACGAGGCCATCGGCGTGCGCACGCGCGTGCTGCCGATGAGCGACGACCCCGTGCGCACATGGGTGCGCACGGGCTCCGCCGGCTGGTGCGCCTTCCAGGAGTTCATGATCCGCGAGCGCGCCGCCGGGCTGATCGAGGGTCTCGAGTACCGCGGCGCCGAGCAGGCGCGCGCGAGCGAGCATGTGCTCGCGCGATCGCAGGTGCCAGCACGATCGTGATCGGCCCGTCCAACCCGCTCGCGTCGATCGCACCGATCCTCGCCGTGCCCGGTATCCACGAGGCGCTGCACGCCGCCTGCCGCGCCGATCGTGGCGGTCAGCCCGATCGTCGGCGGCGAGGTGCTGAAGGGCCCGACGGAGTCGTTCATGGCCTTTGGCGCACTGGAGTGCAACGCCAACGGCGTGGCCGACTTCTACGGTGAGCTACTCGATGGGTTCATCGCCGATGAAGACGTGGCGCGACTGACCACGCTGCAGACCGACACCCGCATGGACGACGCGAGTGGCCGCGCACGCGTCGCCGAACAGACCCTGTCGTTCGCGCAGGCGCTCGCCGCCTAACGCGCTACGCGACCTGCCGGAGGTTGCGCTCGCGCCCTACGCGACCGCGGCGGGGTTGCGCTCGCGCCAGTCGTGAAGCGTGGTGAGCGCCCCGTCGATCACGCGCCCCAGGAACGTCTCGCGGTCGTTGGCGTGCGGGAACGGCTCGGACGGGATCGGTACCTCCAGGAAATCGCACAGCGGCTCCCAGCCTTCGCGCGACTTCCCACACCAGCAGGCGGTCGGCGGGCACGTCGCGCTTGACGCGCTCGTGGTGGGCGACCATCTGCTCCATCAGCTGCTGTGGCTCGTGTCCCTGCGAGAACGTGCCCTCAGGCCCCCAGAACATGCGGTCGACCAGCTCCAGATAGGCATCGAACTTGGGGTCCATCCGCCGCGCGTGCGTGTGCGAGCAGCGGCATCAGCGATTTGCCGAAGGACATCTCCACAATCGTTTCGCGGAAGCTCGGCTCCCACGACTCGGGATCGCGCACGCTCAGAAGCACCTTTGCGTCCGGGTACGCTTCCAGCAGCTCGCGATAGAAGTAGCCACCCGGCCAGTCCGCGCTCGACTGGGCATCGCCGAAGATCTGATCCCACGGAGCCTTCCCGTCCATGGCCGGTTCCACAGCTCGACGTGATCCAGATCGGCCAGCACGTTGACCCAGTGGTAACACGGACCCAGCCCAAGCTGCTCGAAGGCTAGCTTCTGCGTAAGTGTGGCGGTACGCGGAAGTCCAGCCCCAATCAGCTTGATACCGGTAGTCGTCGTCGCTTTCATCTAGACTTATCCCCTCGGATGATCGTTTTCATCGCGGCAAATCAACCTGCGAGCACGCGAAGAAGTCGGTAAGAACGGCGTTGATGCACTGGGTAGCGGCGCTCGGTGCACATATCGTCGAAGCCTCAGCCTGATGGCCCCGCCCGGGCGCCACCGCCAAACAAGGAGCATCGACTGTGCAGAGCGCCTCGTACCGGACATACGGCAACGGCGGACCATCGGTTCTCACCAGCCCGATCGTCACCCCGCGCCAACCCGGGCGACGCTCAGGACCGCGGATCGCAGGGATCGCGGTGTCCGACTCACAGGAGGTGTTCTCACAGGAGCAGGTGCTGGATCGCCTGGGCTTGAAGGGAAATGAGTTCGCTGAAGGCATATTCGAACGCTGTGGGGTCAAGCGCCGCCATCTGGACCTGAGTCCGGATTTCCTGGCACGGACCCTGCAGGGTCGCGCAACGCAGATCGAGCAGCAGCTGATGGCGCACTCTATCCAAGCGGTCGATGCACTCGCAGCTCGACCCACAGCGGATCGGGACCGTGATCAGCTCGAGCCTCTACTCAGCTCGGCTGCCCCACGCTCGCTCATCGCTTGCTCGACCACTACGAGATGGACCCGACGACCGACAAGTACCACATCAGCGGCGTCGGCTGTGCGAGCGGCGTACCGCTGATGAGACTGGCGGGACAGGCGATGCACGAGCACCCCGACAAGCTTGCGCTGATCGTGGCGGCGGAGAGCATGAGCGGCACGCTGATGCCCGCCACACCCGATGACTCCAAAGCAAAGACCGTCGGCTCGGCGATCTTCGGCGACGGCTGTGCCGCCGCGTCCTCTCCAGCGACCCTCGTGCGGATGGGCCGATCATCCTCGCCTCCCAGGTCCACCAGCTGCGGGGCACGCTCGACGCGGTTCGCCTGGACCTGGCGCCCGAGGGCAGCTACCTGCATCTCGCGCGCGAGCTTCCCGACCTCGCCGGCGCGGGCCTACCCGGCGTCGTAGGGGGCTTCCTGGCCCGCCACGAGTTGCGCCACGCGGACATCGATCACTGGATCGTGCACCCCGGTGGCAGGCGCATCATCGAGAACGTGCAGACGGCGCTCGATCTCTCCGAGGATGACCTTGCCACCAGCTGGAGCGCACTGGCCGAGCACGGCAACGTGGGCACGCCGTCGATCTTCTACGTGCTCAAGGACACCATCGAGCGCTACTCGCCGGAGCCCGGCGAACACGGGCTGATGGTGACGATCGGCCCGGGCGTGACCGTCGGGCTGATGTTGCTCGGCTGGTAGCACCGGCGCTCGCCAGTGTCCTGAGTCATAAACTCGACGGCGTTTCCCGGCGCCTGCCCGCGCCTGACGCCCACCGACGACGCTCACGTACCACCGGGTACGCACCGCGCCGCCGGCGAGCGCCAGACACGACCATCCATCCGGCAAACGCTCGCCCAATTTCTGACTCAGGACACTAGTTCTCACTATCGTCTGCGGCAGATGCGCACCGCAGCGGTCCTGCCCGTCAAGAGCTTCGCCCGCGCCAAGCAGCGCCTGGGCGCGACCGTCGCCGATCAGCTGCGCCTGCGGCTCGCCAGTGCGATGGTTGCCGACGTGCTGCTCGCACTCGCACAGACCGAGGCGATCGAGCGCACGATCGTGGTCACACGCGAGGACACCGTCGCGGTGGTGGCACGCAGGCAGGGAGCGATCGTCGTCGATGACGCCGCTGAGAGGGGCCAATCGGCAGCCGCTGCGCTCGGCGTGCAGCGCGCGCTCGCCGAGGGCATGGAGCGGGTGCTGTGCATCCCCGGCGACTGCCCCGCGCTGGACCCCGCCGAGCTCGAAGCGCTGCTGCGCGCAGAGGCAGCCGAGCGCCGGGGCGAGCGCGCGGTGGTGATCGTGCCCGACCGGCACGGCACCGGGACCAACGGCCTGCTGCTCACCCCGGCGGACGCGATCGCACCGAGCTTCGGGCCCGACAGCTGCGAGCGCCACCGTACGCTGGCACTCGCCGCCGGTATCGAGCCCGGAATCGAGCAACCCCCTTCGCTGCTGCTGGACATCGACACCGGCGCCGACCTGGCCGCGCTGCGGGAGCGCCTTTCAGGGTTGAGCACACGAGCACCGCGAACACGTGCTGTGCTTGGCCTGGACGAGCACACCGACGTCCTCCCTCTCACCACCCCAGCCTGAGGCTCGAGGAGTCGTGGCGAGTCTGTCCGCGCGAGCTCTCGGGGGCATCCCAGAGATACGCCCGGGCGACGACCTCGCTGCGCTGATCCTCGGTGCCATGGGCGACGAGCCGCTGCGCGACGGGCAACTCGTGGCGATCGCCCACACCGCCGTGTCAAAGGCCGAGGGAGCGCTGGTCGCGCTCGCCGATGTCGTCGCGGGCGAGCGCGCCCGTCGAGCTCGCAAGCGGCGACGGGGACAGCGGCGCAGCCAGGGATCCGCGCGTCGTGCAGGTGGTGCTGGACGAGTCCGAGGAGGTACTACGCGCAGCCCGAGGCGTGCTGATCTGCCGTACGCGCCACGGTTTCGTGTGCGCCAATGCCGGCGTCGATGCGTCAAACGCCTCGGCTGAGGCAGCCACGGACACACTGATCCTGCTCCCACGAGATCCCGACGCCTCCGCCAGGCACATCCGCGCTCGCCTGCGCGAGCTCACCGGCGCGAACGCTCCTCGGCAGGCGGCTCCAGCGGTGTTGATCACGGATAGCTTCGGGCGCGCGTGGCGCCACGGTCAGGTCGACGTGGCAATCGGGCTGGCAGGGATGCAGCCACTGGATGACTGGCGCGGGCGAACTGACGCCAGCGGCATGGAGCTCAGGGCGACATGGCTTGCGATCGCCGACGCCGCCGCGGGCGCGGCTGACCTCGCTCGCGCGAAGGACTCGCGCGAGCCGGTCGTGATCATCGACGGCCTGCAGCGCTTCATCAGCACACAGGACGGTCCAGGTGCCGCGGCGCTACTGCGTCCTCTGCGGGAGGATCTGTTTCGCTGAGCAGCTGCGACCAGAAGCGGATGAACTCCCGCTCGTGGCCGATGCCCGCCTCCAGCGCCAGCCGCATCCCGCGAGGCAGCTCCGCGGAGCTCTCGTGCAGGTGCTCATAGGAGCGCAACTGGCGCCGGTGCGCCTCGATCTGAGCGGTCGCCAGGCCGGCGGGATCAGCGCCGAAGAAGAGCTTCAGCGTGCCCGCGTCGCGGACCTCCTCGAGCGCGTCCGTCGGCTCCGAGCGCCACCGCTCGAGTGCCTGCGCACCGCGCTCGCTCACGCGGTAGATGCGCCGACGCCGTCCCGTCTGCTCGCGCTCCTCCAGCAATAGGCCGGCCTGCGCGAGGCGCGCACACTCGCTGTACAGCTGTGTGTGCGGCACGCTCCAGAAGTTGATCGTGCTGATCTGAGCGAGCCGCTTGAGGTCATACGGCGTAGCCGGCTGGAGACGCTCGAGCAGCCCCAGGACGATGTACGAGGTCTCCGTCAAACGGGTGCTTGACATCCCCCGCAGGGTAGCCTACGGTATTGATCGTTCGGTCCGAACCATTCAGGAGGAACTATCATGGCCACGAGCGCACCATCGATCACGTCGGCCGCCGTCACGCCCACGCTCGGCTTCGCGACCCTCGAGCATGAGACGACTGTCGCCGAGCTACAGCTGAGCGGCGAGCTGCCGTCCTGGCTTGGAGGCTCGCTGCTACGAACCGGTCCCGCGAGATTCGAGGTCGGCGAGCAGCGCATGCGCCACTGGTTCGACGGACTGGCGATGCTGCACCGCTTCACGATCGCCGATGGGCGCGTGTCCTACGGCAATCGCTTCCTCGAAAGTCGCTCCTATCGCGCCGCGCGCGAGCAGGGCGAGATCGCCTACGGAGAGTTCGCGACGGACCCATGCCGCGCAATGTTCAAGCGCGTGCAGACGCTGTTCACCTCCGGCGGCATCCTGACGGACAATGCCAACGTCAACGTTGCACGACTGGGCGAGCGTTTTGTGGCGATGACCGAGACGCCACTGCCCGTCCAGTTCGACCCGCGGACGCTGCAAAGCGCCGGCGTGCACCCTTTCAAGGCGCCCGGTCAGCTGACCACCGCGCACCCGCACATCGACCGCGCGAGCGGCGCGATGCTCAACTACGCCGCCAAGCTGGGCGTGCGCAGCAGCTATCGCCTCTTCAGCATCGACGGAGCGGGCGCCGGCGCGACGGGTGAGCCGCGGGTGATTGGCTCCGTGCCGGTGAGAGAGCCGTCTTACATGCACTCCTTCGGCCTGACCGAGCGCTGGTTCGTGCTGGCGGAGTTCCCGTTCGTGGTCAACCCGCTGGCAGTGGCGCTATCGGGACGCCCGTACATCGAGAACTACCGCTGGGAGCCCGAGCGAGGCACCCGCTTCACGCTCGTCGATCGCGCCACCGGCAAGGCGACCGCGGGCTTCGAGACCGACGCGTGCTTTGGCTTTCACCATGTCAACGCCTGCGAGGATGGCGAGGAGGTCGTCGTCGACGTCTGCACGGTTGCGGACGCGAGCATCGTCGAGGATCTGTACCTGGAGCGCCTGCGGAGCGGGCACCCGATCGCGCATCCGCAGCTCACGCGCTTCCGGCTCGGGCTTCGCGACCGCTCCGTCACCGCGGAGCGCATCGGCGAGGAGGGCATCGAGCTGCCGCGCATCAATTACGGCCGCTGCAACGAGCGGCCCTACCAATACGTGTGGGGCAACGCCCTTGGCGCGAGCGGCTGGTTTGAGAGGATCGTCAAGCTCGACGTAACCGGTGGCACCGCGCTGTCCTTCAGCGAGCCCGACCGCTATCCCGGTGAGCCGGTGTTCGTGGCCCGCCCGGAAGCTGAGCGAGAGGACGACGGGGTGCTGCTGTCAGTGGTACTCGACGCCCGCGCCGGCACGTCGTTCCTGCTCGTCCTCGACGCGGCCGACCTCAGCGAGCTGGCGCGCGCACAGGCGCCCCACCACATTCCCTTCTCCTTCCACGGCCAGTTCGCGCGCAGCTAGGCAGCGGAAGCGGAGAGAGACGGCGCCGCGAGCGGCTCCGGCGACACAGACGTGAGCTCGACCAGTAGCGAGCGCATCTCCGCCACGCGCTCGGCGCCAAAGCGCCGCACCCAGTCGCTCTCGGTGACCGAGGAGCGACTGCTGTCGTTGCTGCTGAAGCGCGCCACGGCAGACAAGCTCGAGTGACTCGACGCGATCATCCGATGAGTGTTTACCGGGCGAATGATCATCGAGTTATCTGACTCGGGTCACCAGCTCGCAGCGGTGGCCAGAAATGGCTGGACACGCCTCAAGTCAGTACCTACTACGGTCGATCCTCATAGCGAAGCTTGCGCAGGAAACGTCCGTTCGTCGAGACAGGGGACCTCGACGAATGTCTCGTGCCAGGCAATCAAGGATGACAACCGTCATAGAGAAAATCCCCACCGGTCTCGCACGAGGCCGCTTGGCGTGGACGACCGCGATGGCCTCGCTCGCCCTGCTGGTGCTGCTGGGCACGATGTCGGCAGGCATTGTCCTCTCCCGTCAACAGTCCAGGGCGCACATCCTTTCGAGCTTCGCGCTACGCGGTACCAGCTCAGCAACGTTCGTGTCAGAGTTCCTGATGCAGCAGGCCACCCGCGAGCAGCAGACAGCCCAGCAGTTCCTCTCAGGTCAGCAGGTATCGCCCGAACGATTCCGGTTGGTCGTGTCCGCCTTCGGTAGCAACGCCGCGGTGCTGCTGGACTCGTCCGGACGCCTACTCGATATCGTGCCCTCCGACCCGTCGCTGCTGGGCCACCCGCTCGCGAGCCGCTACGCCCATCTGCAAGCCGCCGAGCAGGGTAGATCAGCGATCTCGAACGTCGTTCCGTCCGCGGCACGAGCCACCCCGGTGACAGCCATCGCCGTTCCCTTCTCGACCGCTCGCGGCCGTCGCGTGTTCAGCGCCGCCTACGACGCCAGTGACTCGGCATTGGGCCGGTTCGTCCAACACACCGTCCCCTACCGGCAGCACGAGGTGGTTCTCGTCGACGGTAATGGCCAGGTGATCGCAGCCAGCCCTGCCAGCACCGCGAGGACGCTCGCCCAAGCCGATCCGCAGCTCGCGCGTGCAGCGGCTCGCGCATCGCACGGCTCCGTTGCCGGCGCCCAGACTCCCACGACGTTCGCCGACACCCCTGTCCCGGGAACGTCGTGGAAACTTCTCATAGCTGTCCCCGACAGTCGGATGTACGCGTCGATTGCCGGCTGGACGCAGTGGATCCCATGGCTGGTGCTCATCCTCATGAGCGTCCTCGGTTCATTGCTCGTGGCGCTGTTCGTCCGCTCGCTCGCCGATCGCGCCAGGCTCACATCCCTATCAACCAGGCTCGAGCAGATCGCCCGCACAGACGCGCTGACTGGGCTCCTCAACCGCCGGGCACTGAACGAACACCTCACTCGTGCCGCAGCTCACGCCCGCCGACGAGACGAGCCGCTGTCGCTGATGATGATCGACCTCGATCGCTTCAAGGAGACCAACGACCAGTTCGGGCACGAGGCGGGCGACCAGGTTCTGTGTGCGTTTGCCGGGTGCCTGCGCGACGCACTGCGAGCCGATGACATCTATGGACGCTGGGGAGGCGACGAGTTCCTCGTCGCGCTGCCCGCCACAGACGGCCAGAGCGCAAAGGCAGCGGCCGCGCGACTGCGGCATTGCGCGCAGTCGCTGGAGCTGGGCGCGATCGGCCTGCCCGACGGCATTCCCTTCAGCATCGGCCTGGCGACCTCAACCGAGACCACACCCGCCGAACTTGTCCGTGAGGCCGATGTCGTCCTGTATGAAGCCAAGGTCGACGGCCATCGTGACCTGCAGCGGACTGGCAACCCTCGAACGATCGCTGTCGACACCGATTAAGAGCAGGGCGAATAAGCCCCGGGTCACGGCATACCCAGAACTGCTCGGTCGAGCTTCCCCGGGCCCCACGGACTCGCCAAGCGAGACGTTTCGCTTGTAAGCCGTGAGCATGCGGTCGGTGGAGTGGCGATGAGAGGGCGTAAGCCGGCGAAAGCCGACGACCCAGAAGACAGCGAGCACTGAGCCGCCGATGTTGCCCTCTTGGGAGGCGAGGTGGTGAACACCGAGTACAAGCGTAAGTGCCACCTCGCCGATCCCCGCCAGCAGGAAGAGCTTCTCCTGTTTGAGCAGCGGCCCTCGGTAGTCGATGCGGTTCATGCGCTCTTGCGCCACCGCCGCCGCGAGCGAGGCTAGGCGCGGATCGCCGACTGCGCGACCCTCACGCAATGCACTGTCTATCTCCCGGCGCGCGGGGCGACCAACACGCCGCAGCACTTTCCCCAGCTCGCTCCGACGCGGAATGCGACGCGGATCGAGCGACCCTGCAGCTACGAAGAGGCCCAGCAGCAATACATACAAGAGCACCGACATGGCGCTCCTTTTGTACCTGCTTGCGCCCAGCCGCGCAATACCCTGAACAGGAAGCCGCGCCTACCTACACCGCCACCGGCAGCTCGCCCGGGGCAGCCGGGGATGCCAGCGGGAACTCCCGCCTGATCCCGTACAGCGTCGTGCGCTCCGCCGCTGGCCGCCCGGCCTCATGCGCAGCGGCGACGAGCTGCTCGGGCTCCAGGCGCGTGCCGTGGTAGCTGCCCGCGAGGCGGCTGATCGACTCCTCCATCAGCGTGCCGCCGAGATCGTTCACACCCCAGCGAAGTGCCTCCGTGGCGGCGTCCAGCCCCATCTTCACCCAGCTCGCCTGGACGCTTCGCACGGTGCGCCCCAGCGCCAGGCGGAAGACGGCCGTGTGCTTGAGGTTCTCCTCCCGCGAGATCTCCTCCACCCCGTGCGTGCGCCCCAGCAGCGTCTGGAAGGGGATGAACGACAGCGGCACGAACTCCGTGATGCCGCCCGTGCGCTCCTGTAGCTCGCGGATCACGCGCATGTGCTCCGCGAGCTCCCACGGCTCCTCGATGTGGCCGAACATCACCGTCGCCGTCGAGCGCAGCCCCGCCGCGTGCGAGGCCTCGATGATCTCCACCCAGCGCGCCACCGGCAGCTTGTTCGGCGAGATCCGCTCGCGCACGCCGTCGTGCAGCACCTCCGCCGCCGTGCCCGGCGTCGAGCCGAGGCCCGCGTCGCGCAGCTGAGCGAACACCTCGCTCGGCGGAAGGCCCGAGATGTCGCACATGTGCGCGATCTCCATCGGGCTGTAGGCGTGCAGATGCAACTCCGAGCCCGCCCCAATCGAAGTGTCCTTTGCCAGCCGCAACCATCCGAGGTAGTCCTCGAGCTGCCAGTCGGGGTGGATCCCGGACTGGATGCACAGCTCGCTCGCGCCGAAGTCGATCGCCTCGTGGACGCGGGCGACGAACTCCTTCTCATCGTGTTCGTACGCGTCCGGCGAGCGCTTGCCCTGGCCGAAGCCGCAGAACGCGCAGCCAACCGTGCACACGTTGGAGATGTTGATGTTGCGGTTGACCACGAACGTCACCGTCTCCCCCGCCAGCTCCGAGCGCAGCTCATCCGCCGCCTGGCGCATGTCCTCGATCGCCTCCGGGCGGGTCTCCGCGAACATCGCCGTCAGCTCCTCCGGCGTCAGCGGAGCGCCGTCGCGGGCGCGCGTCGATGGCGCCGGCAACCAGGTCCGGGCGGATCGGCGCCGGCGGGTCCGTGCGGCCGGAGCCGCGACGCGGGATGAAGCTCCAGTACTTGACCTTGATCGTGTCCAGCACGCCCTGGGCGATCCAGTCCTGGTCGATGTACCGCGGGTACACGCACAGCCGCTCGGTCAGCGCCACCCCGTCCTTCTGCAGCTCCTTGCGCACCTGATGCGGCGAGGGGAACGGGTGCTCCGGGGAGATGTGATCGCCGTTGGCGCTCAGGCCCCCCAGGTCGGTCGCGCCCGCAGCCACCAGCTCGCCCCACCAGTCCGCCAGGTTCGGCGGGATCTGGATACCCACGTCCGGCATCAGCCGCCGTGTCTCCGCGATCAGGCGCTTCATGTCCTCGATGCTCACCGGACACGCCCACTCGGGCAGCGGCAGCTCAGGGCGGCGAGTCCGCCGACGCCCGTGCGCCAGTACTCGCGCGCGGCCGCGTCGGCGATCTCCGCCGGCTCCTGGCCGTAGTAGCGCTGGTGAGGCACGAAGTTCTGCAGGATCACCTCCTGGATGTGGCCGTGCTCGGCGTGCGCCGCCGCGAGCGCTTCCAGCGATTCGACCCGCTCCTGCTCGGTCTCGCCGATCCCCACGAGGATGCCGCTCGTGAACGGGATCCGCAGCTCGCCCGCCGCGCGGATCGTCTCCAGGCGCCTGGCCGGGTGCTTCGTCGGCGAGCCCGCGTGCACGGTGTCCATCAGCCGCTCGGAGATCGACTCCAGCATCAGCCCCTGCGAGGCCGTCACCTCGCGCAGTCGCGCCAGATCCTCGTGTGCCAGCGCACGCCGAGGTTCGTGTGCGGCAGCAGGCCCCGCTCGAGCGCCCGTTCGCACGCCCACACCACGTATGCCGTGAAGTCCTCGTGGCCGTAGTCGCGCAGCCTCGCGGCGACCTCCGGGTTGACCTCCGGCTTCTCGCCCGTCAGCACCAACAGCTCCTTGACCTGGCGCTTTGCCGCGCCGTCCAGGATCTCCAGCACCTCCTCCGGCGCGTACAGGTGCGCCTGGTGCGTCGCGAACGCGCAGTACTTGCAGTAGCAGCGGCAAGTCCGCGACAGCGACAGCGTCAGGTTGCGCGAGAAGGTGACCCGGCGGCGCATTGGCATGAGTCTATGACGGTCCGCGCGAGTGTCCCGGCGGCCCAGGATGAGATCGCTACGCGCGACCCGCTCGTGCTTTCCACAGCGCCCGCCCGATCGTCAGCGGATGGCTGATGAGCGTCGTCACACGACCCGCGATGGAGCTCGGGTCGTGGGCGACGCCCAGCTGTCGCAGGATCGTCGCCTGATCGAAGTACACGCGCTCGCACACGATGCGCTCGCCCTCGAACATGAAGAACGAGGTCATGCGGGCCCGGAACGCGCGACCCGTTGGTGGCAGCGTTCGCAGCGGCCCAAGGTGTGTGCCCAGGAGATCGAACTCCACGATCACCGCGTCGTCGGCGTGATGCAGCGCGATCAGCTCGTTGCGCTGATCGGGAAACGCGGTGCGGCTCTCCTCGAAGTAATGCAGAACCTCCTGCTCACCGTCATACACGTCCCCCGTGGCGATCAGCTCATAGCGGGGGTGCTCGAACGTCGCCATCGTCGCGTCGAACTCGTGCCGGTTCTCCGACTCCATGTGCTCGCGAACGAGGGCCTCGCGGCGCTCTCGCAGCCCCGGAGTGGTGTCGCTCGTGCTCGGGGTGGACACGAAGAGACTTGTAGCACAGGGTCGTAGCCGCCTCTTCCCGGCCGGTGGCTGGTAATCGCGATGTCTACGCCTCGATCCCGCTTCCATCGCTACCCTCGTTGCTTGCCGCCGGCGCCGGCCTCTCGATCCAGAGCAGCGGCCCATCAGACCCACCTTTGACCAGAAACGGACAGGAGCAACATGACTGAGAGCACCAGCGAGAGCGAGAACCCGGCGATCCCGAGCCCAACTCCCGAGGTGCCCATCCCAGGACGAACCACGACTGGTGGCCCAACCAGCTCGACCTGAGCGTGCTGCACCGGCACTCGCCCCTGTCTGACCCGATGGGCGAGGGCTTCGACTACGCCAAGGAGTTCCAGACCCTCGACCTCGACGCGCTGAAGGCGCGACCTGATCGAGCTGATGAGCACCTCGCAGGACTGGTGGCCCTCCGACTACGGCCACTACGGACCGCTCTTCATCCGCATGAGCTGGCACGCCGCCGGCACCTACCGCATCGCCGACGGCCGCGGCGGCGGCGGCAGCGGCGCCCAGCGCTTCGCCCCGCTCAACAGCTGGCCCGACAACGCCAGCCTCGACAAGGCGCGCCGGCTGCTGTGGCCGATCAAGCAGAAGTACGGCCGCAAGATCTCCTGGGCCGACCTGCTCGTCTACACCGGCAACGTGGCGATGGAATCGATGGGCTTTCAGACCTTCGGCTTCGGCTTCGGCCGCGAGGACATCTGGGAGGCCGAGGAGATCTACTGGGGCAGCGAGGACACCTGGCTCGGGGACGAGCGCTACAGCGGCGAGCGCGAGCTCGCCAAACCCCTCGGCGCCGTGCAGATGGGCCTCATCTACGTCAACCCCGAGGGCCCCAACGGCAACCCGGACCCGCTGGCGGCAGCCAAGGACATCCGTGACACCTTCGCCCGCATGGCCATGAACGACGAGGAGACGGTCGCGCTGATCGTCGGCGGCCACACCTTCGGCAAGGCCCACGGCGCCGTCGACCCCAGCAACATCGGCCCCGAGCCCGAGGCCGCCCCGATCGAGCAGCAGGGCCTCGGCTGGAAGAACAGCGCCGGCAGCGGCGCCGGCGCCGACGCCATCACCAGCGGCCTGGAGGGCGCGTGGACGCCGCAGCCGACGAAGTGGGACAACGGCTTCCTCGAGAACCTCTTCGAGTACGACTGGGAGCTGACCGACGAGCCCCGCCGGAGCGAAGCAGTGGACGCCCAAGGACCCGGAGGCCAGGGACACGGTGCCGGACGCTCACGACTCCGTCCAAGCGCCACGCGCCGATGATGCTCACGACCGACCTGGCGCTGCGAGTTCGACCCGATCTACGAGCCGATCTCCAAGCGCTTCTACGAGAACCCCGACCAGCTCGCCGACGCCTTCGCCAAGGCCTGGTACAAGCTCCTGCACCGCGACATGGGGCCCATCGCGCGCTACCTCGGCCCGTGGATTCCCGCGGAGCAGCTGTGGCAGGACCCCGTCCCCGCCGTCGATCACGAGCTCGTCGGCGCTGCCGAGATCGCCTCGCTGAAGGAGAAGATCCTCGCCTCGGGCCTGTCGATCGCGCGCCTGGTCGCCACCGCCTGGACGTCGGCCGCCTCGCTTCCGCGGCACCGACATGCGCGGCGGCGCGAACGGAGCGCGGGTCCGCCTGGCGCCCCAGAAGGACTGGGAGTGGGGCGAACCGGCTGAGCTCGCCGGCGCGCTGCAGACGCTCGAGCAGATCCAGCAGGACTTCAACGAGTCGCAGTCCGGCGGCAAGCGGATCTCGCTGGCCGATCTGATCGTCCTCGGCGGATGCGCGGCCGTCGAGCAGGCCGCCAAGAACGCCGGTCACGACGTCTCCGTCCCATTCACCCCGGGGCGCACCGACGCCTCCCAGGAGCAGACCGACGTCGAGTCCTTCGCCGTGCTCGAGCCGACCGTCGACGGCTTCCGCAACTACTTCCGCCCGGGAGAGCCGCTGCCGCTGGAGCATGGGCTGCTGGAGCGCGCCTACATGCTGAGGCTGACCGCCCCGGAGATGACGGTGCTGATCGGCGGCATGCGTGCCCTGAACGCAAACCACGGGCAGTCCGCCGCACGGCGTCTTCACCGACCGGCCGGAGACGCTGAGCAACGACTTCTTCGTGAACCTGCTCGACATGAGCACCGAGTGGAAGCCGTCCGGCTCGGCGGAGAACGTCTACGAGGGGCGCGATCGCGCGACCGGCGAGCTCAGGTGGACCGCCACCTCGGTCGACCTCGTCTTCGGCTCGAACTCCGAGCTGCGCGCGCTCGCGGAGGTTCACGCCTGCGACGACGCCGAGGAGAAGTTCGTCGGCGATTTCGTCGCCGCCTGGGACAAGGTCATGAGCCTCGACCGCTTCGACCGATCCTGACCGAGCGCTCAGCCACCGGCGTCTACCTCGCCCGCCACGGCGAGACCGCCTACAACCACGAGGGCCGCTTTCAGGGCCAGCAGGCGATCCCGCTCAACGACACCGGCCGCGAACAGGCCGCTGAACTGGCCCAGCGCGCCGCCGGCTATGGCTTCCAGGCGCTGTGGTGTAGCCCACTGCTGCGCGCCCGCGAAACCGCTGACATCGTCGCCGCCGTCATCGGCCTCGAGCCGAAAGAGGACCCCCGGCTGATGGAGACCGACGCCGGCGACTGGACCGATCTGACCTTCACCGAGGTGCGCGCCAAGACCCCTGAGCTGTTCGACGCGTTCGCCGCGGCCCAACCCGACTTCGCGTTTCCCGGCGGCGAGTCCTTCGTGGAACAAGAGCTACGTGTCGACGCTGCCCTGCGCGACGTTGAAGCTGGCGAGCTGCCGGCGCTCGTCGTCTGCCATGGCATGGTCATTCGCGCCGCCTTCGCCGCCCGAGCCGACGATAAGAGCATCCCGTTCAAGCGCGTGCCCAACGCCGCGCTCGTGCCGCTCGACCCAGTTGCCGCCTCACACGACAGCGCCTCACACGACAGCGGCGTCGATCTCCCCCCGCCGCGCCGCGGCTGAGTGCTCGCGGCTGTCGTGGGATGAGATCAGGACGCTCGTGAGGATTGCGCCGACGATCGCGAAACCGGCGCCGATGAGGAACGCGCGGTCGAATCCTTTCGTGAGAGCCACGGAGGCGTCGTGTCCGCCGGCGCTCAGCAGGCTTTGCGTCCGGCTGTTGGCGACCGTGGCGAGGATCGCGAGGCCGAGCGCACCGCCCACCTGCTGAGAGGTGTTGATCAGCCCCGAGGCAAGGCCCGCCTCGTGCGGCTTCGTTCCCGTGACCGCCGCAATCGTCACCGAGACGAAGGAGAACCCGAGGCCGAACGCGGCGAACAGCGATGGACCCAGCACGTCGGCGCTGAACGATCCACCGGGCGCCGGTACGCGTGAAAACCACGAAAGACCGATTGCGATCAGCACGAGCCCTGTGATCAGCACCGGCTTGAAGCCAATGCGGGTCACCAGCTGCGAGCCGACCCCCGCCGAGATGATGATGCCGACGGCCAGCGGCAGGTAGGAGATGCCGGCTTTGATCGCTGAGAAGTGCAGCACGTCCTGCAGGTACAGCGAGATGAAGAAGAACATCGAGAACAGCGACATGCCGATCAGCAGCCCGACGATGTCCGCGCCCCGGAGAGTGCGCAGCCGGAAGATCGAGAACGGCAGCAGGGGGTGGCGCTGGCGGCGCTCGATCGCAACGAACGCCGCGAGCAGAACGGCCGAGCCGGCGAGCCTCAGCAGCGTGCCCGTGGAGCCCCAGCCGACGTTCACCGCGTCGACCACCGTGTATACGAGCAGCGCCAAACCCGCCGTGACCGTCACCGCGCCGGGGATGTCAAAGCCTTCAGTGCCGTCTTCCGCGTGGCTCTCCAGTAGGAGCCGGGGAGCCAGCATGGCGGCGACGATGCCGATCGGGACGTTCACGAACAGCACCCAGCGCCAGCTCAGGCCGCTCGTGAGGATGCCGCCCAAGAGGACCCCGGCGGCGCCGCCCGCGCCCGCGACCGCACCCCAGATTCCCAGCGCGCGGTTGCGCTCCGCGCCTTCCGCGAATGTCGTCGTGATGATCGACAGCGCCGCCGGGGAGACGATCGCCGCACCGAGACCCTGAACCGCCCGTGCCGCGATCAGCCACGCCTCCGACTGCGCCAGCCCACCACCGAGCGACGCCAGCGAGAACACGACCAGGCCGATCATGAACATGCGACGGCGTCCGAGCAGATCGGCCATCCGGCCGCCAAGCAAGAGGAACCCGCCGAAGGTGAGCGTGTATGCGTTCACCACCCACGACAGGTCATCGCGGGAGAAATGAAGATGAGCGCCGATCGAAGGAAGCGCGACGTTCACGATCGACGCGTCGATCACGACCACGAACTGCGTCATCGCCAGCAGCACCAGCGCGAGATCCTTGCCGCGCTTGGAGCTGAGGTCGGCGGCTTTCCTTGGGGCGCGCGAGGTCATCGTCGCGGCACCGCGCTCTTCAGTCTTGGTGGTCATGCTGATCCTCTCGGGAGTCGAGCGGCCGGGTGATCCGGAAGCGGAATTACGGTTCCACTTGTTTATAGCACGATACGGAGCTAAGATTCCGTTTGTGGATCCGACGGCAACCGACCAGCGAACACTTCGCGCAGATGCTCGTCGTAACCGCGAGCGGATCATGGCCGCGAGCCGCGAGCTGTTCGCCCGTGAGGGCCCGCACGTGCAGATGGACGAGATCGCCACCCACGCAGGCGTGGGCATCGGCACCGTCTACCGCCACTTCCCGACCAAGGAGGCGCTGCTGACCGCGATGGTCCGGGAACGCTTCCAGGAGTTCGCCGAGATCGCGAAGGCCGCCGAGGAGATCCCCGATCCACGGGCCGCGCTCGAGAGCATGATCTTCACCTCCTCCGAAGCGGTCGAGGGCGACTCCGGGTTTCAGCTCGCGATGATGGGCGCCAACGAGCTGGAGTGGGAGGGCATCACGCAGGACAAGGCGGCCCTCGCCGAGGTTCTCGCCAGGATCATCTCCCGCGCCGCCGACGCCGGCGTGATCCGCGAGGATTTCACGGTCGAGGACTTCGGGATGATGATGTGCGGGATCACCTCCACGATGTACTACGAGCCAGGTGGCGCCAGCTGGCGCCGTCACGTCGAGCTGATTCTTCACGGCGTGTGCACGCCAGGCGTGCTCTCACCGGCTGGGTCTACTCGCTGATCTGTGCCACGCCGTTGACGTCATCCCCGGCCACCAGCAGAAACTCGTTGCGCGCGCCCGCGCCACGGGCCTCGCGGTAGGGCCTGTATTCCTCGCTCGCTTGTCGCTCAGCTTGCGGCCATATCCACATACACCTGCAACGCCTGGGCAGCGGCTGGCTCCGTGTGGAAGGCCAACGTCGGCCCCTGGTCAACCCAAACGTGCACCACATCCCCATGCTTGCCCGCCACCACCGCGCCAAGAACCTGGCTGAGGGAAAGAACCTGAGCGCTGACGTTCTCTTCGAGGGCGGCTCCTATCGATCTCACCTGCGAGGAGGTCCAGAGCAGCAGCTGATCGGTACAGAGCACGATCTGCATCTTCGGAATTGCCGCCGAGTTCGGCGGACCACGCCACCCCCCGAGCGATGGCGGTGGCACACGCAGGAAGGAGCAGGTCCGCTCCTGGAATGGATAGGCCTGCGTCGAGCTGAAATCGCCATAGGAAACGCACACCCCGATGTCACGCTCATCCGGCAAGATCGTCGAGATAGCCTCGACGATGGCCTCTTCCTCGGAGCTCTCCTCACCGGAGAGGAACCCGATGCGGAGCAGTGCGGCGGCCACCGTCTCTCGGGCCTCTGCGGAGCTCTGCTCCTCGGTCGCCATCCGCCAATGCTAAGGGTCCACGACGGTTACCCTCATTGCCGTTGGTCGTTGATCTGGTATTCAATTCTCAATCCCCACAAACCGCTTCAGGGAGCGCCTCGCACCCGGCACCCGGCGCCCCGCCTCGAGCTCGCGGATGGCGATCTCGGAGGTCATCGCCGCCAGCAGCTGCGCCGCCGCTCTCGCATCTGGCCACCGCATCGCCTTGAAACTGGGGATGGCCGAGGCGGCGAAGCTCTCATGACGAGCTGACATCGAGGCCGTCAGAGCGGCATCGGTACGTGCCTCCAGAGCCAGCGCCTTGATTGCGCGGTCGGCGAGACATACGTCGAGGTAGGCCTCCACACCCGCCACGATGCGCCCCGCTCCCGCCGGGATGCCGGCTGTCGCGGCGGCCACCGCCTCCCGGACCCGGGCGTGAAAGCGCGCATGCAGGGCATCAACGAACGCCTCCCTGTCGACGAAGTGCACATAGAAGGTCCCCTTGGCCACACCCGCCTCGGCAACCACCCTGTTTACGCTCAGGCCGGCCAGGCCCTCCCGCTCGGCCACCCTGACTCCCGCCTCGAGCAGCGCCTCGTAGGTCTTGTGCCCCACCTCGGTGGAAGCCTCGGCGAGGGAAGGCTGAGATCCCATGGCACGAGTCTATATGACCGGACGGTCAGTTTAGATGACCGACCGGTCAGTCATATGTTAGGCTCCGGCACATGTCACCACTGATCGATACTTCCACAGGTCCCATCTCCTACGACGAACTGGGGGACCCGCAGGCCATCCCGGCCTTCCTCCTCCCCAGCGGCGCCCACGACCGCCACGACTACGACGAGCTGCGGGCGCTGCTGCCCGAGCGCTTTCGCACGATCGCGCTGGACTGGCCCAGCCACGGCGACTCACCGTCCGGCGAGGGCCCCCTGAGCGCGATGCGAATCGCCGACGTGACCGAACAGGCAATCGCCCAGCTCGCGCCCGAGGGGGCGCTGGTGATCGGAAACTCCGTCGGCGGGTTTGCCGCCACCCGGCTGGCGATCCGCCGTCCCGAGCTGGTCAAGGGCCTTGTGATCGTCGACGGCGGCGGCTTCGCAGGCCGCTCGCCGTTCGTGCGTACGTTCTGCGCGTTGATGGGCCGCCCGCGTTTCCTGCGCGCCATCTACCCCGCCTTCAGCGCCCTCTACATGCGCGCCCGTACCGAGGCTGACCGCCGCGCCCGCGACGTCGGCGTGGCGACGACCCGCAAAGACCCGGGGCTGGGAGCCGTCTGCGAGCTCTGGCGCAGCTTTGCCTCCCCGGAACACGATCTGCGCCGGCAGGCATCTTCGATCCGCGCACCGACACTCGTCGTGTGGGGAAAGCGCGACCCGGTCATCCCCCTACGCATCGGCAGGCGGATCGTCTCCCTGATCCCGGGAGCGGAGCTGAGCGTGATCGACAGCGGCCATGTCCCCCACACGACCGACCCGCAGCGTTTCGCCGCCGAGCTGAGCTCCTTCACCGACCGGGCACTTGGCAGCATGCGGAGCGCGGCGACGACAGCATGAGCGCCCCGTCCGGCGCGCTGGCAAAGTTCGCCGAAGCCTGAAGCTCAGCCCAGAATGACGCAGCCGGTCGTCCCGTGAGCGAGAAGCGTCTCGTCGGACTCCACGAACAGCCGCCCCTCAGCCGTGGCGGTGCGCCGGCCTCTGTGGACCACCCGCCCCTCCGCGAGCACGCGGCCGGTGGCGTGACTCATACCGCGGATGTAGCGGACCTGCAGGTCCGTGGTTGTGTAGCCAACGCCCGCCGCAAGCGTCGTGTGCACCGCACAGCCCATGCACGAGTCGAGCAGCGTCGCGGCGATGCCGCCGTGCACGGAGCCGATCGGGTTGTACATCCACTCGGCCGGCTCCATCGCGAACACCGCGCGGCCCTCCTCCACTTCCACGATCGTGAAGTCCAACAGCCGCGCGATCGGCGGCGGCGGCAGCGTTCCGTCCACGATCGCCTGCATGCACTCGAGCCCGGTCATCTCCAGGCCCGCGGCAACCGTCGCGCTCGGGTCATCCCAGCTGAAGCTGCGCGTCCGCTCTGACATACGCCCCACTCCATCAGCATCGATTGCCGCGCGCGTTGTACTCATGCCGCGTCCTCGATTATCAGCGGCTCCGCGATCAGCGGGTCGGCGATCGGCTCGCTGATCACCGGGCGCTCCGTCTCTGGCACGGCCGCGCTCCGCCTCACCGGCCCTCCAAGCGCCGCCAGCGCAAGACCCGCGGTAACGCCTCCGGCGACGCTGATCAGCCACGCCGAGTGGAAGTCCGCGGCGGTGTGTGTGCTTGTTCCCAATACCGCCACGAGCAGCGCCACGCCAAGCGCCGCGCCGATCTGGCGGCCCATCGTCAGCACCGCCGCGCCCGTCGCGAAGCGCTCGGGTGCGAGCGAGGAGGCGCCTGCGCCCGTGAGCGTGGGGATCACCAGGCCCACGCCTGCGCCGCTGATGGCGATCCCCGGCAGATACTCCGACGCATAGGCGGGCGTGTTGCCCGTCTGGGTGATGTAGAAGAGCTGCCCGCCCACGAACAACAGCGCGCCGAAGATCCCCGGTATGCGGTAGCCGAGACGCGCGCCCAGCCGCGCCGAGGGCACGCTGAATGCGGTCGCCATCGCCGGCCCGGGGAACAGCATCAGGCCGGCGGTGAGCACGCTCTCGTGCCACACGCCCGTCAGGAACAACACACCCGCGAGCAGCATCGCGCCGAAGCCCGCGAAGAACAGCACCGACGCGCCCACCGCGAGACCGAAGCTGCGTACGCGCAACATCGCCGGCTCGATGATCGGCGCCGGATGACGCCCGAGCGCCACCAGATCGCAGGCAGCCCCACCGCGGTCACGGCGAGCAGAGCGATGATCGCCGGCGAGCCCCAGCCCCATTCCTGGCCCTTGACGATCGCCACCACGAGCGAGCCGATCGCCACGATCAGCGCAAGCGCACCGAGCACGTCCGGGCGCCCGGAGCCGAGCTCGCGCCGCTCTGCGAGCGTGCGCAGGCCGAAGCCGAGTCCGGCGAGGCCGATCGGCACGTTGACCAGGAACACCCAGCGCCAGTCGGCCTGCACGAGCAGGCCGCCCAGCGGCGGGCCCGCCGCGGCGGCGATGCCGCCGGTGGCAGCCCACACGCCGATCGCCACGTGGCGCTCGTGTGGGCCGAACTCGGGCAGCATCAGGCCGAGCGACGTGGGCAGCATCAGCGCGCCGCCAGCCGCCTGCACGATGCGCGCGCCGACCAGGAAGCCGACCGACGGCGCGAGCGCGCACGCCGTGCTGGCCGCCACGAAGACCCCCAGGCCGAGCAGGAACGCACGCTTGCGCCCGAACGCGTCCGCCCAGCGCCCTGCCGGTACGAGCAGCGCGGCGAACACGATCGCGTAGCCGCTGAGGATCCACGACAGCGAGCCGAGCGACGCGCCGCCGAAGTGCTTTGAGATCGCCGGGAAGGCGATGTTGACGATGAACAGATCGAGGCTCGCCATGAACACCCCGACACACACGATTAGTGAGATGCGCCATTTCCGTTGCATGATGAAACGGACCATAGCACAAGAGTTGCATCATGCAACTGATAACCGCTAAGATGTTCGACGATGCTCAGAAACGACTACGAGAGCCAGTCCTGCAGCATCGCCGGCGCCCTCGAGGTGGTCGGCGAGCGCTGGTCGCTGTCTGATCGTGCGCGACGTCCTGCTCGGCCTGCGGCGCTTCGACGAGCTCCAGTCGCACCTGGGCATCGCCCGCAACGTGCTGCAGACGCGCCTACAGCGACTGCAGGAGCACGGCGTGATCGAGCGGACCCCCTACCAGCAGCATCCGCCGCGCTACGAGTACCGCCTGACGGAGAAGGGCCTGGATCTGTGGCCGACGATCGTCGCGCTGATGAAGTGGGGCGACCGCTACGCCCCTCCGGAGGGCGGGCCGGCCGTACTGATCGAGCACCGCGGCTGCGGCGGAGCGGTCGACGAGCACCGCATCTGCGAGCGCTGTGGCGCCAAGCTGAAAGCACGCGACGCCATCGGGCGACCCGGACCGGGCGCCAGCCCCAACCACCCGCTGCTGCGCAAGGCAGAGCACACGCAGGCCGCCTGATCGGAGAGCCTTCCGGCTTACAGCCCCGTCCAGAGGTCGGCTCGGTAGGCAAGATCGAGGACGATCCTCGAGGTATCGGCGAGGAAGTCATCGCGCCCGATCGGCGGTGCGTCGAGCACGTAGCGGACCAGCAGGTGCTGGGTGAGCTCGACGATCATCCACGTGGTGCGCTCGAGGTCGGCGTGACGCAAAGCGTCTCTGCGGGAGGCAAGGCTGTGGAAGGCGAAGTCGGCGAGACGACCGCGCACTGGGCGCAACGCCTCCTGCTGCTCAATCGCGGGCACCCTATCGGCGAGCGCACGCAACAACGCGGTCTGCTGCTGCAGCGCGTCGAGTACGGCGCCGAGGATCAGGCGAATCGCATCCGGTGGCTGCTCGGTGGCGGCCGCACGCAACGCCGGGGTGATCGCCGACGCGAAATCGTCGATCAACCGCAGGATGATCTCGGAGACGATCGCGTCCTTGTCCGGGTAGTACTGGTAGAGGCTGCCGGGGCTGATGCCTGCCTCACGCGCGATCCGGTTGGTCGAGGCGTCCCGGTAGCCGCTGTCCTCGAGAACGCGAGCACCGGCACTCACGATGCGCTCGACCATCGCTCGTGATCGTGCCTGGCTGGGGCTTCGTCTGCGGGTGGACACCACAAGTGGAGGATCTCACGAATACGACTTGAACGCGAGCGGCCGCTCGCTTTACCGTTGGGCCATGTCCACACCACCTGCCGAGGCCCCGTCCCACCGTCGATCTGATCTCGCCAGCCCGGCCCCCGTCGGCGCCCCGTTGGGCCCGGGCTCGCTGACGTGGAAGTACTTCGCCGACATCCGCGGCGTGCTCCTTGCGCAGCGTGCCGGTGTCCTTCAGGTCATGCATCCCGCGATCGCGGCCGCGCTGATCGATCACTCCGACGTATTCGAGAACCCGCTGCAGCGGCTGATCCGCTCGGCCGGCCCGATCCTCGGCGTCGTCTACGACGAGGATGGCGAGGCGACCGCCCGCTGGGTCCGCGATCAGCATCCACCGATACGCGGCCGCGACGCTTCGGGCCGCCGCTACCACGCACTCGACCCCGACACCTATTACTGGGCGCACGCAACTTTCTTCGAGTCCCAGATCGCCACACAGGAGCTTTTCGGGAAACCGCTCACAGCCAGCGAGAAGGAGCGGCTCTACGCGGAGTCGATCACCTGGTACGCGCGTTACGGACTGACCATGCGCCCGGTTCCCCCTGACTACCGGGCCTTCGAGCGCTACTGGGAGGAGATGTTCGAGAACGTGCTGGAGCCCACCTCGATCGCGCGCGCCGCCGTGCGCACCACCCGCGAACTGCCAGCGCCGCACCCCGCAATCGACGGTGTCGTGTGGGCGGCTGCGCGACCGCTGATCCGTCGCGGCGGGCCGTGGCTCACCCGCGGCACGATGCCGCCGCAGGCACAGGAGATGCTCGCCACCACCTGGAGCCGCTGCGATCAGCTGGCACTCGATGGCTTGTGCGCGCTCGTCCGCGCCACATGGCCGATCGTGCCGCCGAGAGCGAGACAGCTTCCTCACGCCTCCCATGGCACGAGGCGAGACGGACGCTAGAGCAGCCCAGCCACGAGCTCGGCGCCTTCGCGAGCCATGCGCGAGCGTGCCACCACGAGGTCGAAGCCGGCGCGCTCGGCGCTTTCGCGCGCCGCGACCTCCACGTGCGAGTAGAACGCCAGCGTGCGCGTGGCACCGAGGCTCCCGTCCGCGCGCAGCGAGGAGACGATGCCCGCCCCGTCGAGCTCGCCGTCAGTCAGGTCCGCCACCAGCACCGCCGCCGCCGGTGCACGCGCTCCATCGCCGTCAGCCGCGAGTCGCTCCCTCAGCCGCGACTCATCCCCAACCAGCTCCACCTCGTTGCCGGCGAGCGTCAGTGCTCCCTGCACGTTCGAGCCGAACAGCAGATCCCTCGTCAGCACCAGCACCCGCGCCATCGGCTACTGGGACCGCAGGCGGCGAAACTCCTCGCGTGCGGACTGCGGACGCCCCCACATCTGTGTGACCTCCACCCGCCCGCTGCGTGTCTCGCGCAGGACCAGCTCGCTGTCGATGCCGGCGTTGTCGAGCAGCACGAGCGCGCCGTGAACGGTCTGCGCTGCGGCGGCGTGGCCGAAGTGATGTGCCACGAGCAGGCGCCAGTGCCAGTCGTG
Organism: uncultured Solirubrobacteraceae bacterium; assembly: GCA_963752865.1. Classification (GTDB taxonomy): domain Bacteria; phylum Actinomycetota; class Thermoleophilia; order Solirubrobacterales; family Solirubrobacteraceae; genus Palsa-744. The sequence continues at coordinate 1,395,754 of CAVVZU010000001.1, read as the reverse complement.
GTGGGAGTACGGCCGGGCGTTGCACGTGGCCAGATACAGCGCCGCCTCCACGTAGCGAGACTCGTCCGCGATCCGCAGGTCGAGCTCGAGATCGGTCCAGTCCTCGGGCAGCGAGTCGACGATGCTCTGGAAGCTCTCAGCGATTGCCATTGGGACGAAGCCTACCGCGGCTATTCTCGGGAGTAGTGGCAAGCGCACCGATCGACACGCTGGATGGTGAGTACAGGGTCCTGTTGGAGGGCTGCGGCGTGCTCGATCGCTCCGAGCGCGGCAAGCTCGCGCTGAGCGGCTCAGGCGCGGTTGAGTTCCTCAACGGGCAGGTCACGAACGAGCTGATGGGACTCGAGGCGGGCGAGGGCCGCTACGCCGCTTTCCTGACCCCCAAGGGCAAGATGCTCGGCGATCTGCGCATCCTGGCGGTGGGCGAGCGCCCCGACGAGCCGCCGACGGAACTGCTGCTGGACACCGAGCGAGTTGCCCTGCAGGCACTGTTCGACATGATCCGCCGCTTCAAGATCGGCTACGAGGTCGAACTGCACAAGCGCACGCTCGAGCGCGGGCTCGTCTCGCTGATCGGCCCGGGCGCCGCGACGCTCGCGGCCGGCGATGGCGATGAGATCGGCCATCTCCCCGACGCAGAGCACGCAAACGCGCCGGCGCAGATCGATGACGTCGCCTGCCTGGCCGTGAGGACCGACGTGGGCATCGATCTGATCTGTGACGCTGCCGATACCGAGCGGCTGCTGGCGCTCCTACGCGAGCGCGGTGCGCTGCCGGTCTCAGAGCAGGCCGCCGAGTGCCTGCGTGTCGAGCATGGTCGCCCCCGCTACGGCGTCGACCTCGACGACACCGTCATCCCCCAGGAGGCGGGGCTGAACGAGCGCGCGGTGAGCTTCACCAAGGGCTGCTACGTCGGCCAGGAGACGGTCGCGCGCCTCTACTACAAGGGCAAGCCCAACCGCCATCTGCGGGGGCTGCGGCTTTCGGCGCCGGCGACGTCGGGGGATGATCTGTTGCTGGGCGAGCGGGTGGTAGGTCACGTGGGTAGCGCGGTGCTCTCCCCCGGGCTCGGTCCGATCGCACTGGCGCTCGTGCGGCGCGAGGCCGAGCCAGGCGCGATCGTCAGCGTCGGTGAGCACGGCACGAGCGCAGAGGTGCTCGAGCTGCCGTTCCCGACGGGCTAAGCGCCACCCTGCTCCCAACGCCAACACGGCCGGCTACTGACTCGACGGATCCTCGCGGGGCTTTCGGTCCTGCAGGTGCTTGCGAATGACGGCGTCGTGCGCCTTAACGGCATCGGCGCTCGGCGGCACATCGAATGTGCTGACCACGTTGGGGCCGCGCAATGGGAGCTTCGTCGGCTCCATCTCCTCGGGACCCTTGCGCGGCGCTTCTTCAGTCATCGTGCTCGCTTTCAGGCGGTACGCCAGATTCCTTGGTGTACTCGCGCCACTGTTCGCCGAGTAGGTCAAGCAGCTGGCTGGCCAACAGCGGCGAGAACGACACGCGCGAGACGACCATCCCCTGCTGGCCCTGCGGCCCGATGCGCATGAAGTCGAGCGTGAACTCGTGCGGGGTGCGCGCAATCGCGGCGGCGTTCGCCCATTTGCCGGCGAACTCCTCCGAGGGCATCATGATGTTCGGCCCCTGCTCGGCAGGGCTTTGGTCTGACTCGTCAGGTGGCTCTGCGTCGGACACTTCCCACCGAGCGTAGCGCGCCGCCCTGTGTGTTGCATCGCACACAGGCAATCATTGCGCCACTCATATAGTTGCATGCATGCAAGCAACTACTGCACAGACGCAACCCGACCGCCAGGCGCTGACACGCGACATGTATGCGCTGGCCAGCTACCTGATGCGGACGGCCAACGTGGGCACGTTCAACGCGATCGCGGAGCTCGACCTGTCGTTCACACAGATCAAGGCGCTGTGCGCCCTGGAGGCAGACGGCGAAGAGCGGTCGGTGAAGGCCCTGGCTGAATCGCTCGGCGTCTCCCTCCCGGCGATGAGCCGCGCTGTGGACGGCCTGTTCGAGCGTGGCTTCGTGGAACGCGAGGAAGACTCGGTCGATCGGCGCATGAAGCGAGTGCGCCTGACCGACGCCGGACGAACGGTTCCGCAGGCGCTCAACGAGGCGCGCCTGTCGGCACTACAGGAGCTACTGAATTCACTCGGCGACGAGGAAGCCGTGGCGCTGGAGCACGCGCTCGAGCTGATCGTGGAGCGCCGCGCAGAGATCGCCGCCTATCGACCTACCAAGAAGAAGGGAAGCGCCCAATGACCGAGAGGATCCGCTCGCTGCAGATGAACGACGAGAACCGCCGCTGGTGGGCGCTCGGGGCGATGTGCTTCGCGCTGTTCATGATCATGCTCGACAACACCGTCGTCAACGTCGCGCTGCCGTCGATCCAGCGCAGCCTGCACGCCTCGACAGCGTCGCTCGAGTGGACGGTCAACGCCTACACGCTGACGTTCGCCGTGCTGCTCGTCACCGGCGGGCGCCTGGGCGACCTGTTCGGCCGGCGCAAAGTCTTCCTCTTCGGAGTGGTGGTGTTCGCGCTCTCGAGCGGCGCGATCGGCTTCTCCCCGAACGACACCTGGCTCGTCGGCTGGCGCGCGATCCAGGGCATCGGCTCGGCGATGATGATGCCGGCGACGCTTTCGATCATCACCAACGCGTTCCCGGCCGCCGAGCGCGGCAAGGCGATCGGCACGTGGGCGGGCGTCTCGGCGCTGGCGCTCGCGATCGGCCCGGTCCTCGGCGGCTTCCTCGTGGAGAGCGTGAGCTGGCAGTCGATCTTCTTCCTGAACCTGCCCGTGGCAGTTGGCGCGGTGTTCATCACGCTGTTCGCGGTGCGCGAGTCACGCGATGAGAGCGTCTCGCAGCGGATCGACGGGCTCGGTGTGCTGACGCTGACGACCGGCCTCGCGGCACTCGTGCTCGCGCTGGTGGAGGGCAACGAATGGCACTGGGGCTCGGCGCGCGAGCTCTCACTGCTGGCCGTCGCCGCAATCGGCCTGACAGCGTTCGGATTCGTCGAGCGCCGCCAGTCCTCGCCGATGGTCGACTTCAGCTTCTTCCGCTCGCGGACGTTCCTCGGCGCCAACATCGTCGCGTTCATCGTCAGCTTCTCGATGCTCGCGATGTTCTTCTTCATGGCGCTTTACATGCAGAACGTGCTGCACTACTCACCGCTTCAGGCCGGTCTGCGCTTCCTGCCATCGACACTGATGATCGTGCTGATCGCCCCCGGCGCCGGGCGGCTGGCCGATCGCGTCGGCCCACGGCCGCTGATCACCTTCGGCCTGTTGGCGGTCAGCGGGGCGCTGTTCTGGCAGTCGCACCTGACGGTCTCGAGCGGCTATGGCGCATTGCTCCCGGGCTTCGTGCTGATGGGCATCGGCATGGCGTTCGTGATGTCGCCGATGAGCACCGCCGCGATGAACGCGGTCGCACAGGCGAAGGCCGGCGTCGCCTCGGGCATCCTCTCGATGAACCGCATGGTCGGCGGGACCTTCGGCGTGGCGGTGCTCGGCGCGATGGTGGCCACACTGGGGCGCTCGAAGATCAATGAACTGCTGCCGCAGGCGTCCTCGACGGTACGCGCCAACCTGGCGGCCGGCTTGGGCTCGGGCGCAGCGCCGCATGGCGTTCCCGCGCAGATCATCACCGCGGCTCAGCACGCGTTTGTGTATGCGCTGCAGTACGGGCTTCGTCTCGGCGCGGCGGTGGCGTTGCTGGGAGCGCTGCTCGCGTGGGTGCTAATTCGAGCGCGGGCCAGTGAGCGCGACCTTCCCGCAGATCTCCCCGCGGACCTAGGCGCCGACCATCCGCAGGGCAGCGTTCAGCGAGAGCGGGTCGCTGTCGGGGGCTAGGTTGGCGAGCTCCGCGCGCGCGGAGCGACGGAGGTGGCGGACTAGCCGGCCCCCAGCAACAAAGGCCCTATATGTGGAATAACCCGGATCATTGGATCTCAAGCGGACGGCGCTTCAAGCCGATAGATGTGCTCGCAGCATCCTCGCTCAAGGGAGAAAATGATGGCAACTGCACAGCCTCAAGTGGCTACACCGGAACATTCGCCCCGCGCTGGCGCAATCGAGCGCATAAGTGGGATGAAGGTTCGCACGCGGCTGGTGGTGATGGTCGCGACGCTTGCTGTGCTTTGGCTCGTGTCAGTGGGGGTTGCGCTGCAGGGCCTGTCGGGCGATCATTCCAAGTCGAACGCGTCTGCTGGCGTGTTCGCTGCGTCGGAGGCTGGTGGCGCGGCCTTCAGGGATTGGCTGGTGGTCGCCGATGAGTCGAACGCGGTCGCTGCGTTCACCTTCACCCGCAACGCACCGGGGGTCACCGCGGGGATCGCCACGGCCACTGGATACGTGACAAAATTCCAGGGTGAATCGGTCAAGGAACTGACCGCGCTCGCACGGATCGCACCCGAGGCGTCGATCCGCGCGTCGGCGCGGGCCATCCTCGGCTCCCTGACGGTGTACAACGGCTACATCAGCCGCTTCCTGAGCGAGGTCCACGAAGGCAACATCGCGCTGGCACTCAAAGCCGTGGAGGTCGAAAGCCAGACCGAGGTGGGCAAGATCTACATCGGGCTCACGAAGGTCGATGCGACGCTCCGCACGGACTCGCAGGCGATCAAGAAGCAGGAGGCCAGTGCGTCCAGCAACGCGCAACTGGTCCTGCTGCTGGTGGTCGGGATCGGCCTGCTCGCGGCAGCCGTTGCTGTGGCGCTGGTGATCCGCTCGATCGTGCGTCCCTTGGGTGTGCTGCAGAGCGCCGCACACACGATCGCTCAGGGCGACGTCAGCCAGACGGTTGCAGTCAGGGGTCGCGACGAGATCGGACAGGTCGGAGAGGCCTTCACCGAAATGTCGGACTACCTGCAGGATATGGCTCATGCCGCCGACCGGATCGCTGCCGGCGAGCTCGATGTCGAGGTGCACCCGCGCTCCGAGCTCGATCGTCTCGGCGTGGCCTTCGAAAGAATGGGCGCGACGTTGCGCCAAGCTCTGGGCGATCGCTCGTGCCTTGATGCGCTGGTCGAGCGGATGGAGTTGCTGCGGGCTGGTTGCCTGAGCGATCTGCAGCACGGATTGGAGTCGATGGCCGCCGGTGACCTGACCGTGGCGGTGGATTCGAAGACCTCACCGGTGCCAGTGGAGGATGGCCGTAGCGCTGGGCGCCTGGCTGAGATCTTCAACGCGATGCTTTCGAAGACCGACGAGTCGGTCGGCAGTTACGGCGACATGCGCCAGAAGCTCACCACGATGCTCGGCGAGATCACCGCCACGTCCTCGACCGTGTCGTCTGCATCGCAGCAGATGGCGGCGACGTCGGACGAGGCCGGTCGTGCGGTTGGTGAGATTGCGCATTCGGTGGGTGATGTGGCTGCTGGTGCTGAGCGGCAGGTGAGCTCGGTCGAGGGCGTGCGGGTGTTGGTCGAGGAGGTTGCGGAGGCGACGCGCCAGTCAGCCGATCAGCTGACTGAAACCGGTGAGGCGGCGCGTAAGGCGACGGATATCGCTCAGGGCGGGATCGACGCCGCGGAGAAGGCCTCGGAGGCGATGGCTGCCGTGGCTGAGGCGACAGGGGCTGCCACAGAGCGGATCAGCGAGCTTGGCGAGAAGAGCGAGCGGATCGGTGGGATCGTGGCAACGATCACTGGGATTGCAGAGCAGACGAACCTGTTGGCGCTGAACGCCGCGATCGAGGCTGCCAGGGCTGGTGAGCAGGGACGCGGATTTGCGGTTGTGGCAGAGGAGGTGCGCAAGCTTGCCGAGGACTCCCAGCAGGCGGCGGCGTTGATCGAGGGCTTGATCGGGGAGATCCAGGCGGAGACGCACCGTGCGGTTGAGGCGGTTGAGCTTGGTGCGCAGCGCACCCAGGACGGGGTACAGACCGTGAATGAGGCGCGTGGCCGCTTTGAAGACATCGGCGGCTCGGTCACAGACATGAACCAGCGCATCAACGAGGTGACGACGGCGATCGCCCAGATCACGGCCTCCACCCAAGGGATCCTGCAGAGCGTGTCCGAGGTCGCTGCGGTGGCTGAGCAGAACTCGGCATCGAGCGAGGAGGTGTCGGCGTCGACTGAGCAGACAAGCGCCTCGACGCAGGAGATCGCTGGCTCAGCGCAGGTGCTCTCCGGGACCGCCGATCAGCTCGAGCAACTCGTCGCCCAGTTCACGCTGACAGCTGCTTGAGCCGCCCGGCCGGGCACGATTCGCCGGCATCGGGATGAGTGGCGCGGCGCACGCTGCGTATGGTCGGCTCTAGGCGCCGACCATGCGCAGAGCGGCGTTCAGCGAGACGGGCTCGCACTCGGGCGCCAGGTTGGCGAGCACCGCGCGCGCGGAGCGAGCGAGGTGGCGGGCCAGCAGCACCGCCGCGAGCTGCGCGTCGCGCGCCTCGCAGGCGCCGAGGATCGCCTCGTGCTCGCTCTCGCCGAGGCTCCAGCCGAACGGCCGCTCGGAGAGCACCGACATGCGGCGGTAGTGGTCGGCGCGGGACATCATCATCCGGATCTGGCGCCTGAGCGCTGGCTCGCAGCCGAAGATCAGGCGGGTGTGAAAGGCGGTGTGGGCGATGTCCCAGGCGGTGAGGTCTTCGCACCCGCCCGCCGCACGCATCGTGTCGAGCTCGGCGCGCAGGTCGGCCAGCTCGCGGGCGCTCATGCCGGGCACGGTGATGGAGATGGCGAGCGTCTCCAGCAGCACGCGGGCGCAGTAGACGGCGTCGAGGTCGCCGGCGTCGAAGGCGGGGACGCGGGGGCGGCGGTTGCGGCGCGATTCGACGAGGCCCTCGACCTCGAGCTGGCGCAGCGCCTCGCGCACGGGGGTGGCGCTGACGCCGACCATCCGCCCGAGCTCGACCTGGGAGAGCTCTGCCCCGGGCGCTATCTCACCGGAGAGGATCATCCGGCGGAGCGTCTCGGTGGTGTAGGCGGCGGCCTCGCGACCGCGACTACCCGCGGGCTTTGCCTGAGCGGTCGCCGCCTTGGCGGTCATCGCCCGCCCACATCCAGAACCACACGACCGAAGGTATCCCTGCCGGAGGCGGCCTCGTGCGCGGCTGCCGCGTCAGCCAGCGGGAAGCGGTGGAACACGGGCGCGGGCTCGATCTGCCGGTCGTTGAGCGCCTGCCAGACCTCGCGGGTCATCGCCTCGCTGGCGCCGCGCTCGCCGATGATCGACAGATGCTTGCGGTAGAGCAGCCGCATGTCGACGGTCACCGCGCCGCCCCCGTGGGCGCCGCAGGTGACGAGCCGGCCGTACTCGCGCAGCGATGCGAGCGACTCGCCGAACAGCTCGGGGGAGGAGATGTTCTCGAACACGACGTCACAGCCGCGGCCGTCGCGTGCTGAGCTCGCGGACCCGCTCGGACCAGCCGGGCTGGGAGTAGTCGACGAGCGCATCGACGCCGAACAGCTCGCGACAGCGGTCGAGCTTCCACTGGGCGCCGGCCGCGGCGATCACCCTCGCGCCGAGCGCCTGGGCGATGAGGATGCCGGCGATGCCGAGCCCGCCGCCGGCGGCCATCACGAGCACGTCCTGGCCGGCCTGCAGGCGGCCGGCGTACTTGAGCAGGTTCCACGCCATCGGGTAGTTGACGGCCATGGCGGCTGCCTGGGAGAACTCGACGTGGTTGGGGATGCGCACGACGCTCACCTCGCGCACGGCACAGAGCTCGGCGGCGCCGCCGTCGACGTGCACGCCGAGCGCGCGGTGCTCGAAGCAGGCGTTCGTGCGCCCTGACAGGCACATGTCGCATTCGCCGCAGAACAGCGTGCTCGTGGCCGCGACGCGATCTCCCGGCGAGAAGCCGCTGACGCGCTCGCCCACCGCGACCACGACGCCGGCGGGATCGGAGCCGAGGACCCGGGGCAGCGTCACGTGGAAGTCTGCTCCACGTCGCCTGACCTCGACGTCGAGCGTGCGTCCGACGCTGACCGCGCGCACGGCGATCAGCACGTCGTCGGGGCCTGGCACGGGGTCGGGCCAGTCGATGTGCTCGAGCACCTCGGGGCCTCCGAAGGAACGGATCACGAGTGCCTTCACAGCGCAAAGTCTATAGACTTATTCTTATGAGGGAGTTCGCGTTGGGGAGCATCGCCGGAGCAATCGGCCCGGTCGCGGTTGCGGTCGAGGGTGAGCTCGTGTTCAGTCTGCCGGGTGAGCCGTCGATGCGCGCGGTGCTCGACGACTGGGATGGCTGGCTGGCGCGGATCGCGCGCGATCTGGAGGCTGGCGCGCTCGGGGCTGGCACCCCGCTCTCGGAGACGAAGCTGCAGGCGCCGATACCGGAGCCGCGCAACCTGTACATGGCGGGCGCCAACTACGCCGACCATGCGCGCGAGATGCGCAAACTGCCGCCCGACGCGCCGATCGTGCCCTCGCCACACGGGCCGTTCTTCTTCCTGAAGCCGACAACGACGGTGATCGGCCCGGGCGAGCCGGTGATCGTGCCGGACGGCGTCAAGCGCCTGGACTGGGAGGTGGAGCTGGCGGCGGTGATCGGCCGCCCGGCGCACAAGCTGAGTGAGGCGCGGGCGCTCGAGTGCGTGGCCGGCTACATGGTGCTGAACGACATCTCCGCGCGCGATCGCTTCAAGCGCGACCCCGCGCCGGAGCCGCCGATGACGTTCGACTGGTTCGCGCAGAAGGGCTGGGCGACGTCCTGCCCGATCGGCCCGTGGCTCGTGCCCGCCAGCTTCTGCCCCAACCCGGGTGAGCTGCACATGACGCTAACGGTCAACGGCGATGTCGAGCAGAGCTCATCGACGAGCGAGATGATCTTCGACCTCCCCCAGCTGATCGCGTATGTGAGCGCGATCGTGCCGTTGCTCCCCGGCGATGTGATCTCGACGGGCACGCCGGCGGGCGTCGGCGCCGGCTCGGGCCGATTCCTGGCGGTGGGCGACGAGGTGGTGGCCGAGATCGAGGGTCTCGGTGTTTTGCGAAACCCGATAGCTGGGAGTTGAGCCGATGTCAGAGCTGATCAAGCGCATGGCCCATGTCGCGCTGCACGTCCCCGACCTCGATGCGTCGGTGAGCTGGGCGACGACGGTGATGGGCATGCGCGAGGTGACGCGCGAGGACGGCGTCTCCTATCTGACGCACGCCGACTGCCACCACTCGCTGCAGCTGCTCGACGCCGAGCGCTCGGCGCTGGATCACATAGCGATGGAGGCACACGACGAGGCGGCGCTGGAGCTGCTGACCGCGCGGCTACGCGAGCGCGGGGTGACGATCGTCTCGGAGGCTCCCGAGGAGCTGGGTATCGAGCGCGCGGTCCGTTTTCTCGGTCCGGAGGGACACGTGATCGAGGTCTTCACGGGGATGGCACAGGCAGGTCCGATCCACACCGGCCGCGGCGTGCAACCGCGCAAGTTCGGCCACCCCACACTGACCTGCCCGGACATCGGCCCCACGAGGACGTTCTTCGAAGAGGTGCTCGAGTTCAGGCTCTCCGATGAGATCGGCGACGGCGTGCTTGCTTTCCTTCGCTGCAACGCCGACCACCACGGCATCGGCCTGCAGAAGGGCGAGCCGGGCCTGAACCACTACGCGTGGGAAGTCGAGAGCCTTGCGATTCTCGGCCAGCTCGGCGAAACGCTGGCCCGCAACGACGGCCGCTTCATCTGGGGCCCGGGCAGGCACGGCGCGGGCCAGAACCTGTTCACCTACCACTTCGATCCGGCTGGCTGCGTGGTCGAGTACTACGCGGACCTCTACAAAGTGTGGGATGAGCGCAGCTATGTGCCCGGGCACTGGAGCCTGGATGACAATCGCGGCGAGAACCTGTGGGGACCGAGAACCCCGCCCGAGCTGATGCGCGCGGCGACGCCGCTGGCCGAGCCGCCCGGCTCCTGAGCCGATGAGCGCCACCGACCCGAGCCCCGAGACGACGCGCACCACCCCGGCGGAGATCACGGCGGAGGTGATCGCTCGCCATGAGGCCTGCCCGGACCCGCGCCTGCGGGAGATCATGCAGAGCCTGATCAAGCACCTGCACGGCTTCGTCTCGGAGGTGGGCCTCAGCGAGGAGGAGTGGGCAAGCGCGATCGCGGTGCTGACCGCCACCGGGCACATCACCGACGAGCGCCGCCAGGAGTTCATCCTGTGGTCGGACACGATGGGCGTGTCGATGCTCGTGGACGCGCTCGCCAACGAGCTTCCCGAGGGCGCCACCGAGTCGACGGTGCTCGGCCCCTTCTACGCGCCCGGATCGCCGCTACGCGAGTACGGCGCGAACATCGCCGGGGAAGAGGCGGGCGTGCCCGCCTGGATCCACGGGCGCATCCTCGACATCTCAGGCCAGCCGCTTGCGGGCGCGGAGCTCGACGTGTGGCAGAACGGCGATAACCGTCTCTACGCGGTCCAGGACCCGAACGCCCCCGAGGATCACCTGCGCGGGCGTTTTCGCACCCGCGAGGACGGCTCGTTCGCGTTCCTCGCCGTGCGTCCCGTCCCGTACACGATCCCCTTCGACGGGCCGGTGGGCGCGATGCTCGCGGCAACCGGCCGCCATCCGTGGCGACCGGCGCACATCCACATGATCGCTCGCGCGGACGGCCACCGCACGGTGACCACACACATATTCGATGAGACGAGCGAGTACCTCGACTCCGACGCGGCCTTCGCCGTCAAGCGATCGCTCTTGCGAACGTTCGTCGAGCGCCCGGCCGACGATCCCGCGCGACCGGCGGGAGTCGAGGGCGAGTGGTGCTCACTGGAGTGCGACCTCGTGCTCACCCCCGCCGAGGAGGCCGGCGAGCCGGTAGACCACGGCCGCACCGCCTGAGGATCGCCCATAACCAATATGATTATTTGTCGATGCCTGACAGTCTGATCGACTCACGTATCTCGCGCGCGGAGTCCGTGGCGAGCCGGCTGGAATCAGAGATCATGGACGAAGTGGTCGCGGCGGGCGTGTTGCTTGGGACCAAGGACGAACTGCGCCAGCGCTTTGGCGTGGCGCTGGCGACGATCAACGAGGCCGTGCGGCTGCTGGAGGCGCGCGGGCTGATCGAGGCGCGCCCGGGCCCCGGCGGCGGGATCTTCGTCGCGAGCGGCTCGGCGGCGATGGCGCTGAGCCACTCGACGTTGCGCTTCAAAGGCGGTAGCAGCGGCTTCTCGGAGTACCTCGCCGTCCGCGACGCACTCGAGCCGCTGATCTGCCGCGAAGCGGCGCGCAACCACGAGCCGGGTGACATCGCGGCGCTCCAGCGGATCCTCGACCAGATGCAGGCGCGCCTGGATGACCCCCACGGGTACATGCGCCTGAACTACAAGCTGCATCGCCGCATCGCGAAGCTGTCAGCGAACGCGCCGCTGCATGGCATCTACACGATGCTGCTCGACTCTATGCAGGCAGCGCTCGAGCGTGCCGATCTCGAGGATTTCGACGGCGCCGCGCACCTGGCGGAGCACCGCGATCTGATCGTGGCGATCGAGGGCGGCGAGGGCAAGCGGCTGGAGGCGGCGATCGCCCGCCAGTCGCCGAGCTACATGGGCTCCCGAGCACAGCCGTCGAAAAGGAGATGAGATGAGCAACTCGTTCACTGCCGCGGGACGCATGGAGATCGGCGACGGGCAGCCGGTGACGAGCGAGCACGCCGGCGGCACGCCCGATGGAATCGCGCCCGGCTACGCGCTCGGCACCGGCGAGGGACCGGCGATCTGGTTCCAGGGCGGGATCGTGACGATGAAGGCACGCAAGCCCGACACCGACGGACAGTTCGCGCTGACCGAGTGGTACGGGCCGCGCGGGATGGTAGCGCCGGGCCACATCCACGAGCACGAGGCGGAGGGCTTCTACATCGTCGAGGGCACGCTCGACATCGGCGTCGGTGACAGCGTCTTCCACGCCACGCCGGGCACCTACATCTACGTGCCGAAGCAGACGGTGCGCGACTGGGTCGTCACCTCGGCGATCTGCAAGTTCCTCGTGTTCATCATCCCCGGTGGCTTCGAGCACTTCTTCGAGGAGCTCGCCGAGCCGGCGCTGTCGGCCACCTACCCCTACACCGAGCACCGCAACCCGCCACTCAGCGAGATCGAAGCCGTGGGCGAGAAGTACGGCTGGAGCAAGGGCCACGGCCCGCTGGAGACGGAGTCGACGGCGCCGGCACCGGTCGGACGACTCGAGCACGAGGACTGAGCGGCGCCAGTCGTCAGCGCGCGTCCGAGGCTGTACCCTCCCGCAGTGCCTGTAAGCCGAGGGTAGGCGGAAGGAAATGGAGCAGTGAATGAGCCTTTGACGCCCGAGGCTGATGCCGAGATGCGATGGTTCGTTGGCATCAGCTTCATCAAAGATGACGACTTGGTGGCTGCGGCTGCGGCGCTGTCGGACAGTGCGGAGAAGGGTCGTGCTCTTGGTCTCGACGAGCTGGCGGCTCGCTGCGACCTGGCTCTCGCGCGGGGGGTTCATATCCCGAGCGGTCGCTACGACGAGGGGCTGGCGTGCGCCGAACGCGCCTTCGCGTTCTACGAGAATATGCCCGACTGGGGGAACGCCGCCGATTGTCTCCTGAGCGTTGCGATCGCGCACGAGTACACCGGAAAACTCTCAATGGCAGAAGCCGATTACATCGCGGCCTACAGAGCCGCAGAGCGATGTGGCAGTATCGAGAAGACAGTGTTCGTGGACCGACTCCACGGCAATTTCCTGAGAAAGACCGATCAGCTCGACGAGTCCGAGGCCATCCTCAACCGAGGCCTGGCGGCTGGTCGATCGCTCGAGAGCTTCGAGCACGAAGCTGATTTCGAGCTAGAGCTTGGATTGACCTATGAGCTACAGGGGCGAATGCCGGAGGCATCGACAGCCTACGGACGCGCTCGAGAGGGCTTCGAGGCACGCGGAGAGTCGGAGAGCATTGCAGACTGTGACCTCAATCTGGGGAACGTGTTCTACGCCGCCAAGGCACAGGCAAATGAGGCCGATGAATTGGTTAACGCAGCGGAGGAGTCTTACCTCAGAGCGCGAGCGACATACGATCTTCTTGGGTTCACCTACAAGCGTGCCTTGGCGACCCGTAATCTCGCTCGCGTGTACCGCGAGACAAATCGCCTCACGAGCGCCGCGAGTCTCTACCGGGAGGCGCGAACGGATTTTGAGCAGATCAACGCACAGGAAGACATCGCTGATTGTGACCGTAACCTCGGCACTACGCTCCTCATGTCTGGCGAGCTTGACGCCGGCGAGGAGCTGGTTGTGCGTGCCAGAGACTCGTTCCATGCAATGCAGCTCGCGGACAAGGTTGACGGGTGTGAAAAACTCCTCGCGATCGTCGCGCGACAGCGGACCGGCAATCTCTAGCGAGGCCGGCCCTTTCAGATCACATAATGGTCGAGCACCTGCGGAGCGAACAGCTCCTCGGGCTCCAGCAGCCGCGCACAGACGCCCTGCTCATAGGCCATGCCAAGGAAAGCCCTGAGCGCGGTGCGGTTGGGCTCGATCCCATACGGCCACAGATCCTCCCCCATCAATTCCTCGGCGCGATGGGCGTTGGCGAAGCTCCATGGCACGGGGTAACGGGGCGTGTTGGGGTCGATCGCACGGGCGACACCGCGTCGCTTGGCCTCGGTGAACGCCTCGAACAGGTTCATCGCGATCCACGGGTGGCGCTCGACGGCGTCGCTGCGCAGCGCGATCACGTGCATCGGCGGGAAGATGCCGGTCTCGCGGAAATACCCTTCCTCGACCGTGCGGTAGTCGCTGAAGAGACGCACCACGCGCCCGCTGCGGCGCTCGAGCTCATCCGGCGGGTGCGGGCAGATCAGGGCGGCGATCTCGCCGGCGAGGAGCAGGTCGTTGAGGCTGCGCTCGGACTCGTTGCTGATGTCGAAACGCTCGGGGAGATCTAGCTTGATCCCCTCCACCCTGCCCGGCTGGTTGGTGCCGCCGCGCACCCAGCGCACGCCTGTCAGATCGATCCCGTATTGGTGTTGGAGTAGTCCCCGCGCCCACACGGTTGCCGTCTGCGTCCACTCGGGCACGCCGATGCGCGCGCCGGCGAGCGCGGCGGGGTCATCGAGCGGCCCGTCCTCGCGGATGAAGATCGCCGAGTGGCGAAAGCTGCGCGAGGGAAACACGGGGATCGCGGTGATCGAGTCGTCACCGCCGGCGCGCAGCGAGCAGTACTTGGCGAGCGACATCTCCGAGACCTCCCACTCGCGGTGGCGGGAGAAGCGCCAGAAGATCTCCTCGACCGACAGCGTCAGGCACGTCAAATCGATTCCCTCGACCGGGACCGCGCCCGTGACCAGGTCGCGAACGTGGTCGTAGTCGTTGATCGCCAGCGTCAAATGGACGTTCTCGCGCCCGCTGATGCGCTCGCCCGACATCAGACGATCGTCGCGATCTGGCCGCCGTCGACGCGGAAGTCCGAGCCGGTGATCTGCTTGGCGAGGTCCGAGGAGAGAAAGGCCACCATCGCCGCCACGTCCTCGGGCTCGCCGATCTTGCCGAGTGGCATCCCGCGCACCTCCTTGACGAAGTGCTCGATGCCGGACTCGAGGTCCATTCCCCACTCCTTGGAGAGCTTGTCCACAACGCCGCCCGGTCCCCATGCGGGGGTGCGGATCGGCCCGGGCGTGACCGAGTTGCAGCGCACGCCCGCGCGGCTGAACTCGTTGGCGAGCAGCTTCGTGAGAATGTGCAGCGAGCCCTTCGTGACCGCGTAGTCGCTGAACACGGGGGCCGGCTGTAGCCCCGACTCGGAGGCGATCGTCGTGATCGCGCCGCCGCCCGCCTCGATCATCAAAGGCAGCGCCGCCCGCGAGGCGCGCACGGCGCTCATCAGGTTGACCTGGAAGGTCTTCTCCCAGCCGTCGTCCGCGACGCTCAGAAACCCGTCGCGCGGGATGCAGATGCCGACGTTGTTGACGAGCACCTCGATGCCGCCGAGCTCGCGCACGGTCGCCGCCACGGCCTCCTCGGGACCGCCGGGCACGCCGAGGTCGACCTCGAATCCGACGATCTCAGCAGCAGCGCCGCCCCCAGCCGCAGCCGTCGGTCGCAGGTCGGCGCCGAGCACGCGTGCGCCGCAGGCCGCGAGCGTCTGTGCGATCGCGAGGCCAATGCCCTGGCCGGCGCCGGTGACCAGCGCGCGCTTGCCTTTGAGGTCGATCTCCATCCTGTGCTCCCCTCCCCTTCCCCGTCATTCAGTTGCCCCGCAGCGGGCCCTCGTCGATGTAGACCTTCATGCTCTTGATCAGCTCGTCGCGCCGCTCGAGGATCGTGAACGTCTCGAGGCGAACCTCGGAGCCATCCTTCATCGAGTAGACGACGTCGAAGGCGATCAGCGTGGTGTGGCCCTGCTGCCAGATGTCGACAAAACGGTGAAGGGAGCTGTTGAACGGCTTGTGCACATCGGCGAGCGTCGCGCCGACCGCCTCCTTGCCGACCGCGGCGGGGCGATTGCCGAAGCGGACTTCGATGTCGTCGGCGAAGCGCTCGCCGAGGTAGGCGAAGTCGTTGGCGTCGACGCGCTCGTAGTGCTCGCGCAGCCACGCCGGTGCCAGCGAGGCGTTCACAGCTCGCCCTCGCCGGTCTGCGTCATCGTGCCGAACTCGTGGCGGCGGTACAGCAGCGGGTTGCCCGGCCCGCTCTCGGCGTGCTCCACAAGGCCGACGGCGATCAGGTGGTCACCGCCCTCGTGCAGGTACTCGAGCTTGCACACCAGCCACGTCGCCGCACCGACGATGCGCGGCACGCCCCGGTCGAGCTCCCACTCGACCCCGTCGAACTTGTCGGGGCCCTTGCGCGCGAAGTTGAGCGCCAGCTCCTTCTGGCCATGGTTCAGCACGTTGATGCCAAACACACGCGACTCGCTGACGATCGCCAGCAGATCGGAGTTGCGATCGAGCGAGACGAGCACCATTGGCGGCTCCAGCGAGAGCGAGCAGAAGGCGCTGACGGTCGTGCCATGGGGGTGACCCTCGCGGTGGCTCGTGACCACCGACACCGGCGTGCAGACGCCGGCGAGCGCCTCTCTGAACGTCTCGGAATCCATCGTCGGGGACTCGCTTCCGGTTGTGGGCCAGACGGTGCAGGCCATTAGATCAGGCCGCGCCCACGCCGGCCGCAATGGAGGTCTCGCGGATTGGGCTGCGCAGACCTGCCGCCACGAGCCGCGGCAAGAGCTCCTGCTCCATTTGCGCGAGGCCCTCGTCGAAGTCCGGCCACGACAGCGCGATGCCATCGGCGCCGGCCTCGTGCAGCTCGATCATCTGCTGGACGACCTGCTCGGGCGTGCCGACGAACGCCAGCGCGAAGAAGCCGGCGACCATGCTCTCGACGGTCTTCTGCATGCTCATGCTCTCCCAGTCGGTGCTCTGCGAGTTGGGCATGTTCATGCGCACGACGTTGCGCGCTCCCTCAGTGTCGGCGAGCTCTCTGTGGATCCGCTCGTAGTCGCGGCGTGCCTCCTCCTCGCTGTCGCGGCAGACGACGTGGGCGCGGGCGAACACCTTGATCTCGCGACCGTGCTGCTCGCGCGCCAGCGCCTTGATCTCGTCGATCTGCTTGGCCGCCGTCTCGACGCTCGTCAGGCCCGCGAAGATCAGGTCGCTGTGCTTGGCGGCGAACTCGCGCCCGGCGCCGCTCGTGCCGGCGTTCATGATCACCGGGTAGGGCTTCTGCAGGGGCTTGGGCTCGGAGAAGCCACCGGGGACCTTGAAGAAGCGCCCGTCGTAGCTCGATTCGCCGGGCGTCGTCCACAGCTGCTCGAGCACCTGCGCCCACTCGTCGGCGACGTCGTAGCGCTCGTCGTGCTCGCGCTGCGTCAGCCCGAACATCGCAAGCTCCTCGGGGTTCCAGCCGGCGACGACGTTCACGCCGATGCGCCCGCCGGAGATCTCGTCGATCGTGGCGACCATCTTCGCGACCATCGCGGGGTGGATCAACGGCACGTGCACCGTGGCGAACACCTGGATGCGCTTGGTGGCGGCGAGCAGCCCGGTCGCCCACGTGAAGGTCTCAAACGAGCGATCGCCGAGGTTTGAGCTGCCGCCGTACCCGCGCCAGCGGGCGATCGGGATCACCGCGTCGAGGCCGATGCGGTCGGCCCATTGCGCGTAGCGGACGTTCTCCTCCCAGCTGCCCTCGACTTTGCCGTCGATGTCGGCGAGCGTCACCCCGCCGCGCATGTTGATGGCGAAGATCCCCAGCTTCAGCCGGTTCTCCCGCTCGAGTACGGGCGTCGTCTGCTTGTCGATCTCCATGCTCATCCTCTCTCTCCTGCTCCCCGATGGCTGGTCTCGTGCTCGTCCTGACCTGGAGCATAATGCACCAAATCAATATATGTATTTACGGCCGGTCAATTCGTGACCGGGGCTATTTTGTACCCGGGCTCTTTGTGGCCGCCCTGTCTGCCGTCGCCCTGTCTGTGGTCGCGCTACAGGCGGCCGGCAAACAGCGCGCGCGTCGTCTCAGCGAGGCGTTCCCCCAGCTCCTCCGGCTCATAGCGCGCCCATAGCTCGTCCGAGAAAACCTCCGGTCCGCTGAGCGCCGGCAGCTCATCCCCCGGCATCGCGCGCAGGAACCGCGTCAGCTCGAGCTCGCCCTCCCCGGGCAGCAGGCGGCTGTGGAGCGACTCGTGGGCGACCTCCTCGGCCGGAAGCGCCGGTGCGTCCTCGATCTGCAGCGCGAAGATCCGCTCCGGCGGTATCGAGGAGAGCAGCGCGAAGTCGGGCGTCGAGCGGAAGAAGTGCCAGCTGTCGACGAGCACGCCGCCGTTGGGTCGGTTGGCCAGGCGCACGATCTCCCACGCGCTCGCGAGGTCGGGGATGCCGGTCCCGGGGATGAACTCGAGCTGCAGGCGCAGGCCGCGCTCGGCGGCGTGGTCGCACAGGGCGGCAAATGCCGGGACGCCCGACTCGGGCTCGACGCGCGGGTCGAACAGCGCGAGCACGCTTAACAGATCGGCACCGAGCGCTTCGCTCATCGCGAACAGCTCCTCGGGCTTGAAGTCTCCTGTCGCCGGATCGCCGGGCGGCAGCTGGGGCCGCCGCCATGTCGGTAGCCACCGCGCCAGCGGATCGACGACCGCGATCCGCACGCCGGCGCTCTCGAAGCGATCGCGGATCTCGGCGGCCGTGATCCCAGCCTCTTCGGCGCGACGCACTTCGAACGGGAACAGCGACGTCGCGGTGAAGCCACCGGCCTGTGCGGCGCGAATCCGCTCGTCGAAGTCGAGCGGCATGACGCTCGCCGCCCACAGTGTCAGCTCGACGCTCATGTGCGCCGCGCGGCAAGCGGCCGCAACGCGAGTGGGTCGGCGTCTTTGCTCGCGCTCACAGCGCCGGCGAGCGTGGTGAGCTCGCGTAGGAGCGCGTCGAGCTGCACGGCGGCGCCATCGCTGGGGGCGCCGTCCTGGAAGTCGGCGGAGGTCAGGTAGACGGCGAGCGGGAGGACGAGCGCGCCGAAGAAGGCGAGCACGTCGCGCAGGTGGCGTTCGACGCCGAGGTAGTGGTGTTGGCTCGCGCCCATCGCAACGATCGCGACCGGCTTTCGCTCGAGCGCGTCCACGGGAGTATGGTCGAGCAGGTTCTTGAGCACCCCGGTCATCGACCCGCGATATACCGGCGTCGCGAGCAGCACCGCGTCGGCGCTGGCAATCGCGTCGACCACGTGTGCGGTGTCGTCGCCGAGCTCAGCGGGCGGGCGCCCGTCAGCCGGTGCGACGTCGACGTCGGCGAGGTCGATCAGGCACGCCTGCACGAGCTTGGCCTCCTCCGCGCGGCCGATCGCCTCCTCCAGCGCCCGCCGCAGGCGGCCGGGTGCAGTGGCACTGCCGAGAACAGCTGTCAAACGCACGCTCACGGTTGCTCTCCAGGGCTATTACCCGCGTAGGCCGCGGTCAGAACCACGCGAATCGCGCCAGCGTCAACCGGGCGCGGGTTATCGGCCGGCACGGCCTCTGCGATCTGCTCGACGACGCGCTCGATCCCATCCTCGGGCATGCCGATCTCGTGCAGCGACAGCGGCAGACCACAGCGCTCGGCAAGCGCGTAGAGAGCCACGGCCGCCCCACCCGGCTCGGCGCCGAGGCGGGCGGCGACCATGTCCATCAGCTCCGGTGCGGCCGGCTGCTGGAAGGCGACGACGTGGGGCAGGACGATGCTGTGCGTCTCCGCGTGCGGGAGGTCGAAGGCGCCGCCGAGCGCGTGGCAGATCTTGTGGTGCAGGCCGGAGCCGGCGACCGCGAATGCCGTGCCCGCCAGATAGGCGCCGTAGAGGGCGCCGCTACGGCCCTCGAGCCCCTCGGGGTCGGCCAGCACAGGCCCCAGCGAGCCCGCCAAGACCTCGATGCCCTCGGCGGCCACGAGCGAGCTGATCGGGTTGCGAGCGGGCGCATACAGCGCCTCGACGCAGTGCGCGATCGCGTTCATCGCACTCGCAGCGGTGATCTGCGCCGGCAGTCCGAACGTCAGCTCGGGGTCGTACACGACGACCTTGGGCAGCACCTTCGGCGAGCGCCCTGTTGTCTTGCGCGCGCCGTCGGTCGAGCCCCACACGGGCGTCACCTCCGAGCCCGCGTAGGTGGTGGGCACAGCCACTATCGGAAGCCCTGTCTCGAGCGCGACCGCCTTGGCGGTGCCGGTGGTGGAGCCGCCGCCGATGCTAAGCAGGCAGTCGGCCGCGCACTCGCGGGCGAGCGCGATCGCGCTGGCCGCCACCGCGACGGGGACATGGGGACGAACCCCGTCAAAGCGCGCCACGACCGTCTCACCCAAGGGGCCAGCCAGCTTCGCGGCGAGCTCCGCCTCCGCCGCGGCGGCGATCAACAGCACCCGCTCGGCCCCGAGGCCCGCGATCTCCTCGGCGAGGCGCTCACGGGCGCCACCGGCGCCGAACACGATCCTGCCGGGCAGCGCGTCGTAGGTGAACGACAGCGCCGCTGCCGCGGTCCGCCGCTGCTCGGGATGCACCGCCGTCACTCGAACTTCACGTTCACATTCTTGACCTGGGTATAGGAGAGCAGCTCCTCCAGGGACTCCTCGCGTCCGATGCCGGAGTCCTTGTAGCCGCCGTAGGGCGTGCCGGGGAAGTGACGTGAGGCGTCGTTGACCCACACGTACCCCACCTCCACATCACGTGCAAAACGGTGAGCGAGACCGAGATCGCGGGTGAAGACGCTCGCGGTCAGGCCGTAGGAGACGCTGTTGGCGATCGTGAGCGCCTGCTCGTAGCTCGTGAACGGGATCGACGGCGAGCACCGGCCCGAAGATCTCCTCCTGGGCCAGGCGCGAGTCGGGGGCGACGCCGTCGAACAGGGTCGGGCGCAGGAACAGGCCGCGCTCGTGCCCGTCGACCGCAATGGGGCCACCGCCGGCGAGGACGCGTGCGCCCTCATCGCGGCCGATCTGCAGGTAGCTGAGCACCTTGTCGTACTGGGCCCGGTTGACGATCGCGCCGGTTTCCGTGGCCTCATCGGAAGGCACGCCCGAGCGCATCGCGTCCATCCGCTCGGCCAGGCGCCCGACGAGCTCCTCGTGGCAGGACTCGTGGACGAGCAGACGCGAGGTCGAGCCGCACGACTGCCCCTGCCAGGTGAAGTTCATCCCCCGCAGCGCACCGTCGACCGCGGCGTCGAGGTCCGCGTCGGGAAAGATCACGATCGGGTTCTTGCCACCGAGCTCGAGCGTCACGGTCTTCACCACCACGTCCGCGGC
The DNA here is from genome assembly GCA_963752865.1 of uncultured Solirubrobacteraceae bacterium. Taxonomy (GTDB): domain Bacteria; phylum Actinomycetota; class Thermoleophilia; order Solirubrobacterales; family Solirubrobacteraceae; genus Palsa-744. The sequence goes on along the minus strand of CAVVZU010000001.1, from coordinate 1,375,063 downwards.
GCGCTTTTGGATCATTCGCCCGACGTGCGCCGAGCCGATGAACGCGAGCCGGCGCACGAGCGGGTGGGCGACGAGCGCGTCGCCCGCCTCCTGGCCGTAGCCGCTGAGCATGTTCACGACCCCCGCCGGCATGAACTCCGAGATCAGCTCGCCCAGCCTGAGCGCCGAGAGCGAGGTGTGCTCTGAGGGTTTCATCACGACCGTGTTGCCCGCGATCAGCGGTGCGCCGAGTCGGCTCGCGGCGAACATCAGCGGGTGGTTGAAGGGGATGATCCGCCCGACCACGCCGTAGGGCTCGCGCAGCGTGTAGTCGAGGCGTCCGTGCTCGCCGGGGATCGTCTCGCCGCGGACCTGCAGCGTCAGACCCGCGAAGTAGCGCAGCAGCCCGACGGCGATGCGCGAGTCGTTTCGCATCTCGCGGATCGGGCTGCCGTTGTCGAGCACGTCCAGCAGCGCGAGCTCCTCGGCGTGCTCCTCCACGACATCGGCGATTCTGTGCACGAGCGCCGCGCGAGCGAGCGGACCGGCGGCACGCCACTCGGGGTAGGCCCGCTGCGCCGCCGCCACCGCATCCTGCACGTCATCGGCTGCGCACCGAGGGACGTCGGCGATCGTCTCACCGCTCGCGGGATCGGTCGCCGCGAACACCTCGCCGCTGCGGGCACCCACGAGATCCCCGCCGATCAGCGCCCGCGGTTGCCACCCGTCCAGTCCCGCCTGCAGCTCGGTCCCCGACATCGCTCTCCTCATCCAAAAAATCCCAAATGCATTGTGCGTCATACGCACGCATAGGCGCTTATCGCACGAACCTTATACGATCGGGTTGGGAGGACTCAAAACAGGGAGGAGACACGATGTCAAGCGACGAGACGATCCTCGATCGGCTGGCGATCCGCGAGCTGACCGACAACTGGAGCATCTACCGCGACAACCGCGAATGGGACAAGTTCCTCGAGGTTTGGCACGAGGACGGCGTGATGATGACCACCTGGGGTGGGAAGGCAACGCCGCAGCAGTTCATCGACGCGGCGAGCAAAGGCTTTGCCAAAGGCGACCGCATGCTGCACTCGGTCGGCGGCGTCACCGCACAGGTGGCGGACGACCGCGGCTTTGGCATGTCGAAGCTACGGATCATGCAGCGCGGGCCCGTCGAGGGCGTGATCTGCGACGTGGTCTGCATCGGTGTGACATTCGACTTCTTCGAGCGTCGCGACGGACGCTGGGGCCTCGTGCTGCGCCAGCCGGTGTATGAGCGCGACTACATCGTGCCGGCCGACCCCACGCAAACGGTCGAGCTCAATCCGGAGATCATGGCTCGGCGCCCCGACGGCTACCAGCGCCTTGCCTACCTGCAGGAGGGGCTCGGCTACACGATCAAGCCGGACATGCCAACCGAGGTGGGCCCCGAGCGCGAGGCGCTCAACGAGCAGGCCGCGGCATGGCTGCGCGGCGAGCCGCTGAACTGGCCGCCTCCCGGCCAGGAGGTGTGATGGCAAGCTCCGAGCACCTGCGGGCGCTGTGCGAGGCGATCGTGCCGGGCTCGGCCGCCGTGCATCCCGAGCTCTACGTCGACGCGCTGCTCACGCGTATGCCCGAGACGGAGCGGCTCGCGGCGCTGGCGGACCTCGACGTGGCGGCTGCTGCGCTCCAGCGCGGTGAGCTCGAGCAGATCGCGGACACGCCCGCTTTCACCCGCGCGCGCTCACTCGCGATCGAGGCCTACTACAGCGACTTCGTCGCCGACGGCGCGCCCGGTCCTGGTGCCTACAAGCGCATCGGCTTCGAGTTCCCGCTCGCCGACCGCGTCCACAAGGACTGGTCCTACCTGGGGATCGGCGATGGCTGAGCGCTTCGACGTGGTCGTCGTCGGATCCGGGGCGGGCGGCGGCGTGATCGCGGGGGAACTGGCCGAGCGCGGGCACGAGGTGCTGCTGCTGGAGGCCGGCGCGCACCGCACGGCAGCAGACTTCAGCCGCTGGGAGGCGCGTGCCAACCACGAGCTGTGGTGGCCGTTCAGCGAGGCGCTGCCGGCAAGCCCCGACGGCGAGGGCGTGACGCTGTTTCGCGGACGCTGCGTCGGCGGCGGCACGACGATCAACACGAAGGTGGGGCTGCGCGCCGACAGCGCCGACTATGAGAAGTGGTTCGACGCCAGTGGCCTGCTCGGCGCCGGCGGCGAGCCCTTCGGCGAAGCGGACCTGCTCCCCCACTACGAGCGCGTGGAAGCGCGGCTGGGGATTCGCGAGCGCAGCGACTGGCTGCCGTTCGTCGGCAACACCGAGCGTGGCTTCCAGGCGCTCGGAGCGAGCCTCTCCCCTGTTCGCTCCTACACCGACACCAACTGCATGCGCTGCGGATCGTGCCTGCAGGGCTGCCCGACGAACGCGGGCAAGTCGACGCTCAACACCTACATCCACCACGCGTGGGCGCTGGGCAAGCTCGAGCTGCACCCCGAGTGCGAGGTTCGCAGGGTCGTGATCGAGGACCACGGCTCCGGTCCTGAAGCCACAGGAGTCGAGTACGTGGACACCGCCGGCACCGAGCACACTGTCGCGGCGGCGACGGTCGTGGTCGCCTGCGGCACGCTCGCAACGCCGGGGCTGTTGCTGCGCTCGGGCGTGGTCGAGGCAGCCGGCGGCTCCCCCTCCTCGCGTCAGATCGGGCGCAACCTCGGCTTTCACCCCTCGCGGCTGGTGATGGGCCTATTCGAGGAGATCCAGGACGCGCACCGTGCCTACCCGATCACCGCCCACTGCATGGACTTCCAGAGCGACGCCGACGGCGGCTTCGTGATCGAGTCGGCCACCGTTATGGACCCGATCGGCTTCGCCACGTCGGTGTGCGGCGAGGATGGACGGCCGCTGTGGGGTCAGGATCTGGTTGAGGTGATGGACGACTACCGGCATTGGACGGGCCTGCTGGCGATGGTCAACGACGAGAACAACGGCGTGGTCAGCCTTGGCGAGGATGGCGGCGATCGCTTCACGGCGGACTTCAACGAGCGCGAGCGCGAGCGCATCGCCCGCGCTCGCGACTTCTCGGCCGAAGTGCTCCGTGCGGCGGGCGCGAAGCGGGTGCTGCGCACCGACCTGTTCACCACACACGTCCAGGGCAGCTGTCGCATGGGTAGCGACCCGTCGCGCTCGGCGGTTGACGCCAACTGCGAGTCACACGATGTGCGTCGCCTGTTCGTCGGCGACGGCTCGCTCGTGCCGCGAACGCTGTCGGTGAACCCGTCGCTGACGTTCATGGCGCTCGCCGAGCGCCTCGCCGGATATCTTGCCAGCGGCGAGCACGGTTACTTCACCGCCGCCAGCTGAGCCACCGCGCTGGCGTTCGCTCCCGGCACACGCGCTCGACCAGTGATTGCCCTACGATTGTCTGCATGATTGTCGACAATCCTCCGTCGGTCGCGCTACTGGGGCTCGGCGAGGCGGGCTCGGCGATCGCAGCGGACCTCGTCGCGGCGGGATGCGAGGTCAGCGGCTGGGACCCCGTGCCGAAACCAGTGCACGACGCGGTGCGCCTGGCAAGCGGCGCGCATGACGCGGTGGCGGGTGCGGAGATCGTGTTGAGCGTGAACCTCGCGGCGGTGGCACGCGAGGTGGCAGAGGAAGTCGCGCCTGCGCTCGCGCGCGAGGCGATCTATGCGGATCTGAACACCGCCACCCCGACGGTCAAGCGGGAGGCTGCCGCGCCCGTGCAGGACGCCGGCCGCCGTTTCGTGGACGTCGCCCTGATGGCACCGGTGCCGGGGCGCGGCCTTTCGACGCCGGCGCTCGCGTCCGGCTCGGGAGCGATCGACTTCGTCGCGAGGATGACTCCGCTGGGCATGTCCGTACAGGTCCTCGGCGCCCTCCCCGGAGAAGCGGCGGAGCGCAAGCTGCTGCGCAGCGTATTTGCCAAGGGCCTCGCTGCCGCCGCGCTCGAGAGCCTCGCGGCAGCGCGGGCGGCAGGCTTGGAGCCGTGGCTGCATGAGCACCTCGTCGAGACGCTCGAGGACGCCGACGGCGAGCTGCTCGACCGGCTGCTGGAGGGCAGCTTCACCCACTCCGTGCGCCGCACCGAGGAGATGCATGCCGCCGCATCGATGCTCTCCGAGCTGGCGGTTCCCGCGCGGGTCAGCGAAGCTGCCGCAGGCTGGTTCGAGCAACTGACAGAGGAGAAGGAGTCGAGCATTGGCTGAAGAGGGTTACGAGCTGCTGCGGGAGGCGATCGTCAGCGGTCGGCTGCAGCCGAACGAGCGCCTGATCGAGGCCGAGCTGAGCCGCGAGCTGGGTGTGGGGCGCGCGGTCGTACGCGCGGCACTTGCGCGGCTCGAGCAGGAGGGACTGGTCGAGCGCGAGCGCAACCGCGGCGCGCGCGTGCGGATGATCTCCGAGCGTGAGGCGGTCGAAATCCTCGAGGCGCGGACGGTGCTCGAGGGGCTGGCCGCCCGCTACGCGGCGGAGCGCGCAGACGGGAACGCGATCGGCGACCTGCGCTCGATCCTCGCCGAGATGCACAGCCGGCTGAAGGACGGCGATCTGCTCGGCGCCTCAGACCAGAACGCGCGGCTACACGAGCGCATGCGCGAGGCCGCCGACCACCCGACGAGCGCCCGCTTGATCTCGGGCCTGCGCTCGCAGCTGGTGCGCTTCCAGTACCGCACGATCCTCGTGCCGGGACGCAGCGACCACTCCTACGCCGAGCACGAGGCAATCGTCGATGCCATCGCTGCCCACGACCCGGACGCGGCGGAGGCGGCGATGCGCGCGCACCTCTCCCACGTCGCCGAAGCTCTTCACGCCGCCACGCAGGAGCCGGGAAGCCTGGTACAAGCGAACGGCAACGCTGGCGCGAATGCCAAGCCGAGCGCCCCCGCGAGCAAGCCGCTTGCTGCCCCTTATGCGGAGCTTGCCGAGCTCGGCTCCGCGACCGTGTATGAGGCGGGGGGTCGGCGTGGCTATGTGGACGCCGACCTGATTCAGGCGGTGCCCGGCTCGCGCGCGGCAGGCCCTGCGCGGACGGTGCGCTGCGGGCAGGACGACAACCTGATGGTGCACGCGGCAATCGCCGAGGCCGAGCCGGGCGAGGTGCTCGTACTGACGATGCCCGAGGCGCGCCCGGTCGCGCTGGTGGGCGATCTGCTCGCGACCCAGGCGCGCGAACGCGGCGTCGCGGCGCTGTTGATCGACGCTTCCATTCGCGACGTCGAGGATCTGCGCGAGATGGGCCTGCCGATCTGGGCGCGCTGGGTGCGCGTGCGCGGCGCCGGCAAGGACATCCCCGGCGCGATCGGCGAGCCGGTCGTCGTGGGCGGCGCGACGATCCGCCAGGGCGACGTGGTGGTGCTCGACGCGGACGGCGTGGCGGTCGTCGAGCAGGAGCGCGTCGAGGATGTGCTCGAGGCCTCGCGCGAGCGCCTGGAGCGCGAGCGCATCAAGCGCGGCAAGCTCCAGCAGGGGGCGCTCTCGTATGAGATCGACGGGCTGCGCGAGCGGGTCGAGGGCGCGAGATGAGCCGCCCCATCGGAGACCTCGCGCACATCGCCCACGCGGAGCTACTGACACCGACACCGCAGGAGAGCCTTGAGTTCTTCGTGGAGCTATTCGGGATGGAGGTGGAGGCAAGCGAGGGGCAATCGGTCTACCTGCGCGGCTTTGGTGACTACGGCCGCTACAGCCTGAAGCTGACGGAGGCGCGCCTGCCGGGCATCGGCCACGTGGCGATCCGCGCCTGGGATGAGGACTCGCTGCGTCGACGCGTGGCTGCGATCGAAGCGAGCGGGCGCGGCGAGCACTGGATCGAGGGCGACGTCGGCCACGGCCCTGCATATCGCTTCACCGACCCCGACGGCCACCAGTTCGAGCTGTACTACGAGCAGGAGCGCTACATCCCACCCCCCCACCTGCGCCCGGCGCTGAAGAACGTGCCGCAGCGCTTCACCGGCCGTGGCGCGGCGGTCAAGCGCCTCGACCACGTCAACCTGCTGACGGTCGATGTGGCCGCCAACCGCTGCTTTGCGCAGGAGACGCTCGGCTACCGCCTGTTCGAGCGGATCGAGCGCGACGACGGCAGCGAGGCGGGCGCGTGGCTGAGCCTCTCGATCGCCGCCCACGAGCTGATCTACGTCGCCGACGCGCACGCGGTGGGCGGGCGGCTACACCACCTCGCCTTCTGGGTGGACACGCGGGAGGAACTGCTGCGCGCAGCGGACCTGTTCCTCGACGCGGACGTGCCAATCGAGGCGGCGCCGTCCAAGCACGCCGTGGCCAACGGCTTCTTCCTGTACGTGTTCGAGCCGGGCGGCAACCGCGTGGAGGTCACCTCCGGCGGCTACTTCGTGTATGACCCCGACTACGAGCCGATCGTGTGGACCCAGGCCGAGCGCGCCCGCGGCCAAGCGTGGGGAGTGCGCACGGTGGAGACGTTCCACACCTATGGCACGCCTGATGTGAGCGGCGAGGCGATCGGGCCGCCGCTGCCGCCTACGAGTGCGATTCCCGGCGGGTAGCGCCCAAGTTGGGGGCATCCCCCGGCAGCCGCGATCCCGTTTTGGTACCATCTCGGTATGAGTATTCAAATCGCTGTCCGCCTTCCAGACGAGCTTGTGGCGTTCGTAGACGAGGCGGTGGTGTCTGGCAGGGGAAGCAGTCGCGCGGCCGTGGTCACCAAGGCCCTCGAACGCGAGCGTCGTCGCTCCGTCGCCGCCCGCGACGCTGAGATCCTTGCGCGCACGGGGCCGGATCATGAGCTCGCCGGGCTGGCTCAGTACGCACGCGGCGTACCCACCACTCCTGCTTGATGCGGCCCATCCATATTGCGCATCTCGACAAGTCCCGTCCTGTCCTGATCCTCACACGCGAGCTCGTCCGTCCGTATTTGGCGACTGTCACCGTCGCGCCCATAACCACAACGATCCGCGGGCTCTCGACAGAGGTACCGGTGGGGGAAGAGAACGGTCTCGCCGGAGCTTCCGTCGTGAGCTGCGACAACGTGACCACCGTTCCCGCGGACAGCCTGGGAACGCAGATCGGCGTCCTCCTCGATCACCAGGAGGCCCTTCTCACCGCTGCCATCCAAGCCGCGTTTGATCTTGACTAGGAATGGCGATATCGACGAACAGCCCGCTCCGCTGTCGTTCGCGTGCCGCTTCTTTGCGTTCTCCGTTCGCAGCTTCTGATAGCCAAAGCCGCCTGCGGCCAGCCAGCCGAGCGTATCTGCGTCGGCTTCCGCGGCTGCCTGCTCATACAGCTCCGCATAGAGGGCGTGCGCCGCCAGCTGGGTTCCGGTGCGCTGGCGCACTCCTGCCACAACAGACTCTTGATCAGACAGAGCGGTGCGGCCTGCCTCATAGGTGATCTCCTCCAGCGTCGGCACCAACCAACCGTGGGCACCACTGCGGACGGTTGTCTCAACCGGACGCTACAGCGAGACGCGCGATCGCATCCGCACTCAACCGTAGCTCCGACACCGCCAACAGCGGCGCAAGCTGCTCGACGTTGCGGGCGCTCGCGATCGGCGAAAGCACCGTTGGCTGCGCCAACAGCCACGCCAACGCCACCGTCGCGACCTCGGCGTTGTGAGCCGCTGCGACCTCGTCGAGCGCCTCGAGCACAACGATGCCGCGATCGTGCAGATACGCCGCGGCGCCGGCTGCGCGCGGGCTGTCCACGTCCGGCCCACCCGGGCGATACTTGCCGGTCAAGAAGCCGCGCGCCAAGCCCCAATAGGGGATGCATGCGAGCCCCTCGCGCCCGCACAGCTCGCTGAGCTCGCCCTCGTACGCGCTGCGCTCCACCAGGCTGTACTGCGGCTGTAGCGCCACGTAGCGCGGCAGGCTCTCGCGCTCTGCGATCTCGAGCGCCTCCGCAAGGCGCGGGGCGCTGTAGTTGGAGGCCGCCACGTGGCGGACCTTGCCCGCCTCGATCAGCGCTGCGAACGCTGCCAGCGAGTCCTCGATTGGCGTGTTGGGGTCGTCCTCGTGGGCGTAGTAGAGGTCGATGCTGTCCGTGCCCAGGCGTGCAAGCGAGGCATCCGCCGCGGCGCGGATGTTCTCCGGTGCGAGCCCCATGAAGTCGGGGTGTTTGCCGACCTTCGTGGCGATCACAACACGATCACGGGTCCCCGGGTGCGCCGCCAGCCATTCGCCGATCACGGTCTCCGACTCGCCGCCTGAATTGCCGGGGACGAACGCGCTGTAGGAGTCTGCCGTGTCGATGAAGTTGCCACCGCCCGCGAGGAACGCGTCCAGCACCGCAAACGATGCATCGCGGTCGGCCGTCCAGCCGAACACGTTGCCGCCGAGGCAGATCTCGGAGATCTCGAGGTCGGTTCCAGGGATCGTCTTCACGGTCATAAAGACTATAATAAATATGGTGATTTCGAGGTGAGGGTCCTGGTCACAGGCGCCACCGGGGTGATCGGCGTCGAGGTCGTCCGCCAACTGCTCGAGCGCGGCGACGATGTCGTCGCAACAGGGCGAAATCTAGCGTCTGGACCGCTGTCGCTACTCGATGGTGAGTTCCAGCGTCACGCCGCCGACATCCGCGACTCCGCCCGGATGAGGTCCCTGATCGAGAGCTCACGCGCAGAGGCCTTGATCCACCTCGCTGCCTCGCTGCCCGCTAGCGCGGAGGCGGACCCGGTCGGCGCCACCGAGCTGAACATCCTTGCCACAGCAACGTTGTTCGAGCTTGCTGCCGGCGCTGGTGTCGAGCGCTTCATCTATGCGAGCTCCAAGTCCGCCTATGGCCCACTGCCTCAGGGAGCGGTCGTCGATGAGCACTATCTCGCGCGGCCCACGTCCTGCTACGGAGCAACCAAGCTCGCGGCGGAGATCGCCATCGGCGCACAGGCCCTGCGCGGCGGCCCCGAAGCGAGCGCGCTGCGCTTCGCCACCATCTACGCCCCCGGCAAGGCCGACCGGCACGCCGGCGCGTCAGTGCTCAGCCGGCTGCTCGACGATGCCGTCGCCGGCAGGCCCGTGCGGATCTCAAGCGGCGGCGATCAGGTCGACGACATGATCTGGATCGGTGATGCCGCCGCGGGAGTTCTCGCCGCCACCCACGCTCCCGACACGCTCGCGCCGCTCTACAACATCTCGTCAGGCGTTGGGATCACGCTGAGCGGGTTTGCCGACGGCGTCCGCGAGGCGCTGCCCGACGCGTTGATCGAGGTAGGCCCCGGTCTCGACTACATGGGCCCCGGCTTCGTCTACGGCGTGCTCGACCCCACCCTTGCCCGCGACCAACTCGGCTTCATCGCCGACGCCGATCCCGCCAGCGGCGCCCGGCGCTTCGCCGCGGCGATCGCGTCGCATCCGACCAGGACCGATATCAAATTGTACTAATAAAATGGCTTTTAGGTTCCTGAATGCTATTTTATTGGTACAGATGCCCAAGCGTCAGCATGCTTATCCACCCACGGTCCACGAGGCGGCCGAACTACTTGGCGCCGAGATCAGGCACGCGCGACTCGCGCGGCGCTGGACCGTGCGCGAACTTGCCGAGCGCGCCGGCATCAGCCCCGCCACGCTGCAGAAGGTAGAACGAGGCAACCCCAGCGTCTCGCTGGGGACGGCGTTCGACGCCGCCACACTCGTTGGCGTGCCGCTCTTCCACACCGACGACTCACGCCTGGCGGACGAGGCCGCACGCCTGCGGCGCCCGACGCTGCTGCCACGCGCGGTGCGCCACCCCAGACGGGAGCTCGACAATGAGTTCTGAGCCGTCAGGCGAGGCATTCGTCTGGATCTGGCTGCCGGGCGCGTCCGAGCCCGTCGTCGCCGGCCGCCTCGAGGAGGCAGGCGGCGAAGCCACCTTTGTCTACGGACGGAGCTACCTCCAGCGAGGAGAGGCCATATCGCTCTATTCGCCCGAGCTGCCACTGATCGAACAACGCATCAGGCCGCTCCCGGGCCTCGACGCCCCCGGCTGCATCCTCGACGCCCGCCCAGATGCGTGGGGGCAGCGCGTGATCATGAATCGGCTGACCGGACCCGCCGCCGCCGATAGTGACCCGGCGGACCTCGGCCTGATCACCCTGCTGCTCGAGTCCGGGTCAGACCGTGTTGGAGCCCTCGACTTCCAAAGCTCCCCCTATGACTACGTCGCGCGGCCACGGGAGAACGCGAGTCTCGACGAGCTTGCCACGTCGGCTCAGCGTGTGGAAGAAGGGATTCCACTCTCGCCGGCGCTCGATGCGGCGCTGCTCCACGGAAGCTCGATCGGCGGCGCTCGTCCGAAGGCCCTGATCGACGACGGGCCGCGCAGGCTGATCGCGAAGTTCTCCTCGACTACCGACACATTCCCGGTGGAGCAGGGCGAGTACCTCGCGATGGAGCTCGCGCACCGTGCCGGTCTGAAGGTGGCCCGCGTCGAGCTCACCCAAGCGCTCAAAAAGGCGGTCCTCCTCGTGGAGCGCTTCGACAGGCTCCCCGAGACCGAGGAGCGGCGGAGCCTGGTCTCAGCGCTGACGATGCTCAGGCTCAACGAGCTCGCCGCCAGACACGCCAGCTACGCCGACCTGGCCCAGATCGTGAGGGCCAGCTTCATGGATCCCGGCACGAATCTGCGCGAGCTCTTCTCCCGGATCACCTTCAACATCCTCGTCGGCAACACCGACGACCACGCCCGCAACCATGCAGCCTTCCGGGACGGGCAGATGCTCACGCTCACCCCCGCATATGACATCTGCCCACAAGTGCGCAATACCGGGCGCGCAACGCAGGCGATGATCATCGGAGACGCCGCGGAGCCGTTCAAGGAGAGCCAAGTCGCCGGCTGCGTCGAGCGAGCACACCTCTACCAGCTGAGCAAGAGTGAGGCAACGGCCATCGTCGATCATCAGATCGACGTGATCAAACGCGACTGGGCCGAGGTCTGCGAACAGGCAGAGCTCTCAGAGACCGGGCGCAACTACTTTTGGAAACGCCAGTTCCTGAACGACTACGCACTCGAGGGGTGGCCGGGCGTGTGCCCCTGAGCTACACGTCGAGGCCGTGGACCTCCGCCCGAGCAGCGAGATTCCGTGCGCGCTGGGCATCCAGGCGCGCCGCGCCGGGGATCTCGGCGTTGGCTGCTGCCGCACCTAGGGCGAGCGCTGCCCCACTTGGCCACGACTCGCCCGCCGCGAGCGCTGTGAGCAGGCCCGCCAGGAACGAGTCGCCGCTACCCACCGGGTAGGCGCCTCGCACCGCAACCGCGCCGTGCCAGACCTCGCCCTCGGGGTCGACCAGCACCATGCCCTTCTCGCCCAGTGTGATTACGCACGCGTGGCCCTCGCCGCCGATGCGTGAGCGGATCTCAACCGCTGCCGCGCCTGCCTGCGCGATCCCCTCGATCTCGCGGTCCAGCAGCTCCCGTGCCTCGTGGACGTTGATCTTCACCAGCTCCGGGTGAGCGGCGATCGCCTGTTTGAGAGCCGTTCCCCGCGTATCCACCGCGGTTGGAACCCCAGCGCTGTGCGCCACTGAGATCAACCGGGGATAGCCCTCGCTGTCGCCACCCGCCAGCGGTAGCGATCCGGCCAGAGCGAGCCAACTCGCACTCCCAATAAAACTTTCAACGATCTGCACCAGCTGTGACCAGTCCTCGGCACGGGCCGGGGTGCCGTCCTCGTAGAACTCCGTCAGCCGTCCCGTCGCGCCATCGGCCACCGACAGACTCGAGCGCGTCTCGCCGGTGCCCCACGCAAACTCAGCCGGGATGCCTTCCGCCGCGAGCGCCTCAGCGACCCAGCGGCCCGTGTGGCCCGCCAGGATCCCAGTGGCGAGCGCCTGGGCACCGAGCGTCGTGGCGACCTGGGCTACATGGATGCCCTTGCCTCCCGGCAGCGGCAGGAAGGAGCTCGGCCGATGGATCTCCCCGGGCAGCAGCTCCTGCACCTCGAAGAGCTTGTCCACTGACGGGTTGCCCGCAACGCAGATGATCATCCCCGGGCCATCCTCGCTCTCGCTTGGCGGTATTGTGTTCATATTGATGCTCACTCTTGCAAAGTTTCAATGAAAGTAGAACAATCTCGCGCATGCCTCGTATAACCCTCATCGGCGCCGGGTCCGTCGAGTTCACCCGGATCCTGCTCGCCGACCTGATTGCCTTCCCCGAGCTCGCCGAGTCGACCATCGTGCTGCACGACATCGACCCCGAGCGCCTCGACACCGCCGAGCAGATCGCTTTGGCCACCAACAAGGCCACCGGAGCGCATCTGCAGATCGAGACCCACCTCGATCGCCGCGCCGCGCTCGAGGGCGCCGACTTCGTCATCAACGAGATCCAGGTCGGCGGCTATGCCGCCACGCTGCGGGACTTCGAGATCCCCAAGCGCTACGGGCTGCGCCAGACGATCGGCGACACGCTCGGCGTCGGCGGCATCTTCCGCGGGCTGCGCACCATCCCCGTGGTGCTGGCAATCGCCGACGACATCGCCCAGGTGTGCCCAGATGCTGTGCTGCTCAACTACACCAACCCCATGGCCATGCTGCCCTGGGCCGTGTGGGAGAGCGGGCGCAACACACGCGTCGTCGGCCTCTGCCACTCCGTGCAGAACACCCACGAACAGATCGCCGAGATCGTCGACGTGCCAGTCGAGGAGATCGACTTCCTCACCGGCGGCGTCAACCACCAGGCGTTCGTGCTCAAGTTCGAGCGCGACGGCAAGAGCCTCTATCCCCTTGCTCGACGACGCCATCGCCCGCGATCCCGACGGTCTCGGCCGGCGCGTTCGGGTCGAGCTCTACCGCCAGTTCGGGCACTTCCCCACCGAGTCCAGCGAGCACAGTGCCGAGTACCTGCCGTGGTTCATGCGCCACGACGACCAGCTCGAGCGCTACCGCATCCCCGTCGATGAGTACCTGCGCCGCTCGCAAGAGAACCTCGAGGAGTACGCGCAGATCAAGCGCACACTCGCCGCCGGCGAACCCCTCGAGACACTCAGCGAGAACGAGCTCGCGCCGCGCTACATCCACTCGATGACCACCGGCACCGAGCGCATCGAGTATGGCAACGTGCGCAACGACGGGCTGATCGACAATCTGCCCGACGGCTGCTGCGTCGAGGTGCCCTGCCGCGTCGACCGCGACGGCGTGCATCCGATCGCCATCGGCAAGCTTCCGCCCCAGTGCGCCGCGCTCAACCGCACGTTCATCAACGTCGTCGAGCTGACCGTGCGCGCCGCCCTGGAAGGAACGCGCGATCACGTCTACCAGGCGGTCATGCTCGACCCGAACGCTTCCGCCACGCTCACCATCGGCCAGGTCCACGAGCTCGTCGATGAGCTGATCGAGGCCCACGGCGAGCTGCTGCCGGAGGGCATACGCGCCTGAGTCGGCGCATCCACTCCGCGTGGCCGTTCTGCGCGGCGTCCGACGGGACGATCGTGACCTTTACGCCAGCCTCCTCGATCGCCGCCACCGCCGCAGGGTCGGCGCCGTCGTCGGTGATCAGCTGATCCACCTCTGACAGCTCGCAGATCCGCGCGAACGCCACGTGGCCGATCTTCGAGCTGTCGGACACGACCACCACCTGATCCGCGCGCGCCATCAACGCCCGATCGGTTCCCGCCTCGATCTCGTGATGCGTCGTCAGGCCCGCCCGCGGCGAGATCCCGTCCACCGCCAGGAACGCCATGTCGAGGTTCAGGCCCTCCAGGCTCGCCTCCGCGATCGGCCCCACGAGCTCGTAGGACTCCGCACGCGCCACCCCACCCGTCACCACCAGCTTCAGGTTCGGGCGCACCGCGATCTCCGAGGCGATGTTCAGCGCGTTCGTCACGATCGTCAGGCGCGGCCTGTCCACGAGCGCACGAACCACCTCGGTGGTGGTCGTGCCGCCGTTGAGCCCGATCGCCCACCCCTCCAGCACAAGGCTCGCCGCCTGCTTGGCGATCCTGCGCTTCTCCTCCGGCTGGCGATTGGTCTTGTAGCGCAGCGGCAACTCGTACAGGACCCCCTGGGGAACCGCGCCGCCGTGCGTGCGCTCCAACAGGCGCTGATCCTCCAGCAGGCCCAGATCCCGGCGCACGGTCGCCGCGGACACGCCCAGCGTGCGCGCCAGCTCGACAACACCCACGTTGCCGTCGAGCGAGAGCCGCTCGAGAATTGCTCCAAGACGCTCAGATTGCTGCATCGCGTGTCCAGTTTATGCGCACAGACGGCCAGAGCGAACATATTTCTGCAGAGTTTTGTTGCCTAATGATCGATAGCGACGTATATTGCTCAGAAATGAGCGTCACTGAGCAAGAGATTTTCAGCCAGCCGCAGACTTGGCGCAAGGCGATCGAGGTTCTGCCGCGAGGTCGCAGAGCGACTCCCCGCCGCCGGAGAACGCGTCGCGGTCGTTGGCTGCGGGACCTCCTACTTCATCGCCCAGGCCGTCGCCGCCATCCGCGAGGCCGCCGGGCACGGCGAGACCGACGCGTTCGTCGCCTCCGAGATGCCGACCGCACGCCCGTATGACACCGTGATCGCGATCTCGCGCTCGGGCACGACCACCGAGGTCGTGCGCTGCCTGGCGGCGCTGCCCGAGAGCACGCGAACTGTCGCGATCTCCGCGGTGCCCGACACCCCAGTGCCCGCGGCAGCCACGGATGAGATCGTGCTGCCGTTCGCCGATGAGGCCTCGATCGTGCAGACCCGGTTCGCCACCACCGCGCTCGCCCTCTTGCGGGCGCACGTCGGCCAAGACCTCTCCCCCGCGCTGGCCGATGCCGAGCGCGACCTGGCGGCGCCGCTCGCTGTCGACCCCGCCGACTTCGAGCACTTCGTGTTCCTTGGCCATGGCTGGACGGTGGGCCTGGCCTCCGAGGCGGCGCTCAAGTTCCGCGAGGCGGGACAGGCGTGGGCCGAGTCCTATCCCGCCATGGAGTACCGCCACGGACCGATCAGCGTCGCCGGTCAATCCACGCTCGTGTGGGTGCTCAGCACCCCCGACCAGAACCTCGCCCAGGACGTGAGCGCCACCGGCGCGACCGTCGTGCAGGCAACTGGCGACCCGATGGCAGAGCTTGTGACGCTCCAGCGCGCAGCGGTCGCGCTGGCCGAGTCCAAGGGCCTTGACCCAGACAACCCCCAGCATCTGACGAGGTCCGTCGTGCTGGGCTAACGCCGACGCACAGGGAGAGACATGATCAAGCGTGCAGCCCTACCACTCCTCCTCTCAAGCGCGCTGGCATTGGCCGCCTGCGGGGGATCCTCAAACAGCAGCACCAGTAGCAGCGGCGGCAGCTCGACCGCCACGAGCGGGCACACGACGATCACGCTGTGGGAGGGCTACACCGGACTCGAAGCGACCGCCATCAAAAAGCTCGCAGCCCAATTCAACGCCGAACATCCGCACACGACCGTCGAAGTGCAGTTCTCCGGCAACAGCGACTACGCGCTACAGAAGGTCCTCGCGGCCATCGCCGGCGGCGATCCCCCGGACATCTCCTACCTGTACGGCTCATGGGCGCCCAACATCGCGACCAACCCGCAGGTCGTGACGCTCAACAAGCTGATCGAAGAAGACCCCAGCTTCGACTGGAACGACTTCTGGCCCGCTGAGCGCAAAGTCGCGACGGTCAACGGCAAGATCGTCGGGATTCCCGCGCTCGTCGACAACCTCGCGCTCGTCTACAACAAGAAGCTGTTCGCACAGGCTGGCCTCTCGGCGCCGACCGCGCAATGGACGTGGAGCGACTTCGAAAATGCTGCGATCAAGCTGACCGATGCCGCCACCAAGCAGTTCGGCTGGGCCTATGTCAACGACGCCAGCGAGGACACCGTCTGGCGCTACTGGGCGATGCTGTGGCAAGCCGGTGGCTCGATCCTCAGCCCGAACGGCAAACAAGCCGCCTTCGACTCCCCCGCCGGCCTGAAGGCGCTGACGTTCTTGAAGGGACTGACCAAGCACCACGCGATCTACCTCGACAACGGCAGCGACAACTACCTCGGCCTGTTCAACTCCGGTCACATCGGCATGCTCTGGACAGGCCCATGGGATCTTGGCGAAATCGTCGACTCGAAGGTCTCCTACGGCGTGCAGATCCTGCCGGCGGCGAGCAACCACCAGACGATCTCAGGGCCCGACAACTGGGTGATGTTCAACAACGGCGCCGCACGCCGCGCCGCCTCGTGGGAATTCCTGAAGTGGCTGACCTCCCCCAAGATCGACCTCGAGTGGTCGTCGATGACCGGCGATCTGCCGATCCGCGAATCGGTCCTCAAGCTGCCCGGATACGCCGCGTACGTGAGCAAGTACCCAGGGATAGACGTGTGGGTGAAGAACCTCGCCAACGCCACGCAGTCGCGCCCGGTGACCACGCTCTACCCGAAGATCTCGACCGCGATCGGGCAGATGGTTCAGTCGGTGCTGCTGGGCGCCACCGAACCCCAGCAGGCGCTGAGCCAGGCCGCCCAGCAGGTCAACGGCATCCTGGCAGTGCCGGAATAGTGAGGCGTGTCGCTGGATGAGCGCCCACGCGCACTCAGGCTCGGGACGGCCTGCCCACCGGCGCCCGAGCCTGATCAAGCGACTGGCGGCCTCCGAGCACGTGGCGGGCTGGGCGTTCGTGACGCCGGCGGTGATCCTGATCGCGGTCTTCGCGCTGATACCCATCGGGTGGTCGCTGCTGCTGTCCCTACAGGCCAACAACCTGATCGCGCCGGCGCACTACGTGGGCCTCGCCAACTACGAAGCGCTCTCCAAAGACGCGGCGTTTCGCTCGTCTGTCGGCCACACGCTCCTCTACACGGTCGTGTTCGTGCCGATCTCGGTGTTCGGCGCGCTCGGCCTCGCGGTGGCTTTGAACCGGAAAATTCGCGGCATCCGCTTCTATCGCCTCGCGGTGTTCGTGCCGCTCGTGACCTCCACGGTCGCCACCGGCATCATCTTCCTGTGGTTGCTCGACCCCACGTTCGGCCTGGTCAACTATCTGCTCAACCTCGTCGGACTACCCCAGCAGCAGTTCCTGCAGGACCCCCACGAGGCGCTCTACTGCATCGTCGCGATGACCGTGTGGGGCTGGCTGGGGTTCGACGTGATCATCTATCTCGCTGCCCTGCAGGGGATCCCGCCCGACCTGATCGAGGCCGCGGAGATGGACGGCGCGAGCCGCTGGTCGACGTTTCGTAGCGTCGTCATTCCATTGCTCGGCCCCGCGACGTTGTTCCTGGTGGTGTGGTCGACGATCAACGCGCTACAGCTGTTCGACGAGATCTACGTGACCACGCGCGGTGGCCCGCTCGGGTCGACCACCGTGATCGTCTACTACCTCTACCAGCAGGCGTTCCAGTTCTTCAACGGCGGCTACGGCGCCGCGATCGCCTACGTGCTGTTCGTGGCGATCCTGATCGTGACGCTGCTTCAGCTGTGGGTTGGCCGTCGACGCGTCTACTACAGCTCATGAGGGAGCAGTCATCGCCTCCCCGTCGATAGTCGCCGCTCCCGAGCGCTTCCCTCCCGTCCCTGACCCACGACGGCGCAGCCGCATGCGCCTGCCGTTCAGCCCCTGGCACCTGGTCCTCGCGCCCGTCGCGGTGGTGATGCTCGCGCCGCTCGTGTGGATGGTGATCGTCTCGCTCGAGACCAAGCAGCAGGCGAACAGCTTTCCGCCCGTGCTGCTCCCCACCTCGCTTCACTTCGGCAACTACTCAACGGCATGGAGACTCGGTTCCCTTTGGCGACTTCTTCCTCAACAGCGCCATGTATGCGCTGGCGACGGTGGCGGGGAACCTGCTGTTCTGCAGCCTCGCCGCGTACGCGTTCGCGCGCATCCGCTTCTTCGGCAGCAACGTGCTGTTCGTGGTGCTGCTGGCGACGCTGATGGTCCCCTACCAGGTGCTGCTGATCCCCACGTTCCTGATCGTCAAGAAACTGGGGCTGGTGGACAGCGTCGGCGGCCTGATCATGCCCAACCTGTGCAGCGCCTTCGGCATCTTCATGCTCCGCCAGTTCTTCCGCACGCTGCCGATCGAGCTCGAGGAGGCCGCGCGGATCGACGGCACCTCCCGCCTCGGGATCCTGTTCAAGATCGTCCTGCCCCTCTCCCTTCCCGCCCTCGCCACGCTCGGGATCATCCAGTTCATGTGGTCCTGGAACGACTTCCTGTGGCCGCTGATCATCATCGACACCTCCGCGCACGAGCCGCTGCAGCTCGGCCTGTCCACATTGCAGGGGGCGCACAGCACGGAATGGAACCTGCTGATGGCGGGCACGGTGATGAGCCAGATCCCGATGCTCGCGATCTTCCTTTTCGCCCAGCGCTGGTTCATCAGGTCAATCGCGTTTACTGGGATCAAGTAATGACCGAGCAGGAGGACCGAACATGCCCAGCGTGAGCCTCGAGGCAGTGAGCAAGATCTTCCCCGGCGGCGCCGTCGCCGTCGATGAGCTGTCGCTTGAGATCGCCGACGGCGAGTTCATGATCCTGGTCGGCTCCTCCGGCTGCGGCAAGACGACCGCGCTACGAATGATCGCTGGCCTGGAGAACCCCAGCGGCGGCACGATCCGCATCGGCGAGCGCGCCGTCCAGGACGTCCCCGCGCGCGACCGCGACATCGCGATGGTCTTCCAGAGCTACGCGCTCTACCCGCACATGACGGTCGCGCGCAACCTCGCCTACCCCCTACGCCAACGACGGATGCCCAAGCGCGAGATCGCAAAGCGCGTGCAGGAAGTGGCGGAGATGCTGAGCCTCGAGGAGCTACTCAAGCGGCGCCCGGCGCAGCTGTCCGGGGGACAGCGCCAGCGCGTGGCCATGGGGCGCGCGCTCGTGCGCGAGCCGCAGGTGTTCCTGCTGGACGAGCCGCTGTCGAACCTCGACGCGAAGCTCCGCGTGCAGATGCGCGCCGCGCTGAAGCGGCTGCATGCGCGGCTGGGGGTTACCACTGTGTATGTGACGCACGACCAGGTCGAGGCGATGACGCTCGGCGACCGCATCGCGGTGATCGCCGAAGGCAAGCTGCAGCAGCTGGGCGCGCCCCAGGACGTGTATGACAACCCCGCCAACGTGTTCGTCGCGGGTTTCATCGGCAGCCCGCCGATGAACCTGCTGCGCGGGCGGGCACGCGGCGGGGTGGCTACGGCCGGCGATCTTGTCGTGCCGTGCCCGGGGGTGTCAGACAAAGACGTGATCATCGGCGTGCGGCCGGAGTGCCTGCGGCCCGCTCAGAACGGGATGCCTTCGCTGGCGTTCGAGATTGCTGTGGTCGAGCCTTTGGGCGATGAGGTCATTGTGCACGGGCTGGTGGGCGCGGAGATCGCGAGCGTGCTGCCCGATGACGAAGGCGAGGCGGTGCTGATGGCTCGCAACGGCGGCAGCCGCGCTGAGGCGGTGGCTCGTCTGGATCCGCGCGAGCGGCCGCAGGCGGGCACGACTATCCAGCTGGGCGTGGAGCCCGAGAACGTTTACCTGTTTGATTCCGCTACCGGGCTGGCGATTCGGTGAGCTTGTTTGGGGCTGCGGGGCCGGGGCGGGATCTGGATCTGCTTGTCCTTGGTGACGTTAACCCGGATCTGGTGCTCGCTGATGCTGAGCTGGACGTCGCGTTTGGGCAGGCTGAGCGGTTGGTTAGCGAGGCTGAGCTGACTATCGGCGGGTCTGGCGCGATCATGGCCTGTGCCGCTGCTCGGCTGGGGCTGCGGACGGCTATCGCCGCGGTTGTTGGCGATGATTTGTTCGGGCGGTTCATGATTGATTCGCTTCGGGAGCGGGGGGTTGATACGAGCGGGGTTGTTGTTGACGCTGGGCTGCGGACGGGCGTGACGGTCGTGCTTGCTCGGCCGGATGACCGGGCGATCCTTACGTTTCCGGGCGCTATCGCGGAGATGACGGTGGAGCGGGTGTCTGGGGAGCTGCTGCGCCGGGCGCGCCACCTTCATATCTCTTCGTTCTTCTTGCAGGCGCGGCTTGCGCCTGGTCTGCCTGCGCTGTTTGAGTCCATGCGGAGTGCTGGCGCGACCACTTCGGTCGATCCCAATTGGGATCCATCAGGCGGCTGGGATGGTGGGCTACTTGCGCTGCTCCCCCACGTTGATGTTCTGCTTCCTAACGCTGCCGAGGTCTGCCGCATCGCTGGCAAGGGAGATCCCGCGGCGGCTGCACAGGAGCTGGCGGGGAGGGGTCCACTTGTGGCGGTGAAGCTTGGGCCCCACGGGGCGATCGCCGCAAAGACAGGAACCGAGCTGATCGCCGCTACCGCGCCAGGCGGGATCACGCCGGTCGACACTGTTGGCGCTGGAGATACGTTTGACGCCGGGCTGCTTGCCGGGTTGGCCGATGGTGAGAGCGTCGAGCGAGCGCTTACGCTGGCGTGTGCTTGTGGAACGCTTTCAACGCGAGCCGCGGGAGGGACCGGCGCTCAGCCCACGCTCGAGGAGGCAGGACGTTCCCAAGGATCTCGGCCGCAACGATGATCTGCTCACAGGTTGCTGCCGCTTGCGCGTTATAGCCCTGGAAAACCCCTGCTGCACGTTCACCGGACCCGAGTCGGGATCAGTGATGTTGAGTTTGGTCTCTGGCGGAACTTGCTCCGGGCCTGTGCCCAGCTCGGCTCCCGTTCGGTGCGCCATTGGAGACGCTCCAGAGCGACCATCATCGCCGGGTCAGACGCGCTGCCCGCCCCCAGCCATCCTCCCCCGGTACTCGGCGTAGAACCCGGCGAGGCCAAGCTCTCTGACCACGTCCAACACGAACCACGCCAAATGGTCGTCCGCCAGCCACTCCCGAATGCTCGGCGGCAACAACAAGCCTGCCCACGATCGGACATCACGAAGTTCTGAGAAATACCCAGAAGCCTCATAAACCTGCCGGACACCAAACCCACCCGACATCAGGTTTACGCGACATCCTCTGCAGAGCCGCTTCCGGCCGTCTACGGCCCTCAGACCGTCTCGATACCGGCCCCTGCCCAGACAGACCCGTCGTATGCCATATCGAACAAGCGTACTGGTACTTTTCGCGCTCGATCTCCTCAGGCTCCTCGTCAAGCACAGCGCCCCCGCTCGTTCATGATCCTACTCGGCCATTCGATCGCGCCACCCCTCCTGGCGTGCTCTCGCGAGCAGCACCTCTATGAACCGTTCAGCAGCTCAGGCCGGAGAATGACCCTTCTCATTGCCCTTTTATCATCGAAAGGCGTAATGATGTCATCCACCTTAAGTTCGTTAAGATCACGAAGGTCCCGCTCCGGCGCCCGCGAGGTACCCAGCAGCTCCACATAGGCACCAAAGTCCAGTGCGTATACGTTATACCGCCTGCCGGGATGGACCTCGTCAACGTAGCCACGATGCACCAGGTGCAATAGTCGGAAATCGAATAGCGATCTGACAATCTCGGTCCGCTCATACTCCTTCTCAAGCAGAAAGCTTCTGATCTTCCGTTGACCGATGACCTCATCGGTGATCTGCTGTAGAACAACACGTTGCGTAGCAGTCACGTTCGGTGCCTTATCCTGCTCGTACCACTCACGAGCCGCGTCGCGCACGGCGCCAATCGCGATCTTGCCTTCATCTCTGCGCACCGCGTTGAAAAAGGCTCCTGAAAAGATGTTGATGAAATCGCGTACGACCCCCTCGCCCGCCCGCACAAGTTCAACGAAAGCATCGAGGTTGCCAAAGAGGCTCATGCACGAGCTCGTCAGAGTTCGCAACATCATACTCGCTCGCGAAATGTCTACCGCCCGCCCGCACCTGCTGGAGCACGCTACGCACTACTGAGTCAATCTCGATCTCATGATCGCCTTGCCGCCGTAGATTTGTCTGAAGGTTTCTTCTAAGGATCTCAACTTCGACCTCCGTCGCGATGTGCCGAAACAAGAGTTCACCGAACATCGAAACTGTCTTGTCTGTATTTCTGTCATAGACGAAGTAATCATCAAGCTCAAGCGCGGACCAAATGTCCGCGCCGAGCTCAAATCCGAGCACGATATTATGGTCAAGAGAAGATGAAAAGTTAGAGCGGTACTCGATCGAGCCAATCTTAGTGGTAATACGCGGCTCCGCAAAAAGCGAACGCTTAATGAACTCAGCCACCAAGGGCTGGATCTCATACGGAACGCCAACCCACTCATCGATTAGGATGACGATCCTCGTGATGCCGGATGCATCCAGCACAGATGTAAGCGCATCATTCAGCTCTTGAAACGATAGCCACGGCATACTGTGTCCTTTGATGCCAATCTTTGTGGCTGTTTCGCTAGAACGGGCGGCTTGCCCCCTCACAGACAAACCTGGAGTGCTCCCAATTGAGAGGCCCGCAGCCCGCTCTCGAGCATCGTTGACGCTCTCCGCGGCCTCAAAGTCGACGGTGTCGTCGACGAGAAACGTTCGTGACATCGCTGTAGTGAGATCGCCGAGACGCTCGAAAACGAGGCCCGGCGGATCGGTTTCCGGCGAGGTAGCGTACTCCAATATTTGGTTATTAATCTCGGCCAGAATATCTCTAAAGAGGCCTAGCGCTCGGACATGGACGGGCCGGTCCGTTTCATTGAACATCGCGGCACTTCCTAGCTTGTTTACGTCGATGTAGACTGGCAGGTGTCCCATCTCGCGTGCACGACGCTCAAGCATCTTAAGAACATGCGTCTTGCCGGTACCGCGTCGGCCATAGAGTATCTGGTTATTATCATTCTCAAGCCGTACAGTAATGCCGGGGTCAACGAAGGTGGCCGTCAGGTGATCGAGATTCACTTGACGCTCGGACCGTGTCTTGATGGAACTCACCGCACTTTGGATGAGCGGCTGTTGGAGGAGTGTGCGGGCCATCAAAACGAGAGTACGCCGAGGGGAGTGCAGAAGCCGGTGAGGGGTAGAGCAAAAGCGACGGTAACAAGCACAGCTAGTGCCGCACAAGGTGTGTTTTCCATTAGACCGATGTTTTCCATTATCGTGACATTGCGCAGGGGACGGAGCCGGTGTGTAAGGCGGGGTTTACCTGGCTCGAGGGAGCGGCCCCTCCGGACCACCCCAAGCTGGCACGCCAACATCGCGACCCACCCAGGTAGGCACGTCCGCACTACCCCGGCGATGGCCGTCGCGGAGTGCGGCGGCGACGACGCTCTCGAAGGCTTCCTGCTCGAAATGATAAACACGGCGACGTTCGCGATCGGTCACCTCGCTCTAGCGACTGGGAGGTCGCCGCAGGATTGGCTCCAGCAGATCGCCGTCGAAACCACGCCGCCGACGCCGGGCAGCATGGTCCTCGACTAGCCGGAGGCGCTATGTCTTGCGCTTCACCGATGAACTTGAAAGGGAACTCCAGCGCGAGCTCCACCGGCGCGGCCACGAGCTGCCGCAGGCGCACATCGCCCCCGACGATGCACTACACGCCTGCCCACCCGGGCGAGCACCACACGGCAGTCATCCCCCGGGGTTCGGCGTCAGGCCAAGCGCCCGGGAGGCTCGCGGCCACTATGACGTCCCCTCCCCTCCGATTTCGGCGCTGTCTGCGCACCTCCTGTGAACGCACTCGCCGGCCACGTCCACTTAGTCGGGGAGACAGGTTCGAGTTGGCTTTCCAATGCGGATTTAGGGGACACTGCAAACGCCTTGCAAACGCCGTACCGGAGACAGACCAGGGATTTCGCCGTCTGAGACCTGGCGTATGCCATCGTGAACGCTCGTACATGCCAGTCCGACCCTGATAGCCAGTACGAACGCGGCGTACCAAGGCCGGCTCGATTGAGCCGCCTGGCCCGCTGCGAGGTCTTGATCTGGCTTGACGCAGCTATTGCGCCGTCACGGCGTCGTGCGCCCGCCAGTCTCGCCTCGTTCCAGGGGAGGTCGGACCTCACGACCGGCAGGAGAACCGAATCGCGTTGATTACTACCCCTTCGAAACGAGGGCCGCTGGCTGGACTCGAAAAACGTCGAACACAGACTCAACGGCCCGTAGCTTGGAGATAAGCCGCCGGAGCTGCTCTTGGTTGCTCAACTCGACGACGCTGCGACGGCTAAGCGGTCTCGCTCGGATAAGGAAGGGCTGGGTCTCGACAGCAGGGGTGGAGCAGGCACCGCCGCGGCGTCTTCCGCCCGCTGCCCGGGGGTAGGTAGCGAGTTCCCGCGGGCGTCACGAGTGCGGTGCCGCCGCGGGAGTCGTTCTACGCAGACCCCTGACCTCAATCCGGCCTAGGTGAGAACCGACTCTACTAGCCCGCCCTCACGGGATATTCAGGCCTCCTCCGACGCTCGTGTGCCTCGTCTTGTCGGTCGCGCGTATCCAGATCATGTCGGGCGGAAAATTGTCCCATCGATTGCCGTTCGGCTTTGGTGGTCCCGTGACATCGAACGTAATAATTGCTTCGTCACGCGCAACTGATTGATAGCCAACTCCGATGGCGGTGAAGTCAGGCGAAAACACGGGGGGCGGCGCGTTCTTGCCTGTATCCGCACCGATTGACCAGGTGATCGTTGGGACAGCGTTCCTGTAGGCGGCGGCCTTCTTATTGTGCGCTTCCTTATCGAGCGCTTCCCAGATCACAGTCCAAGACGGCCCGACCCCGTTCGTCTCCGCCCACATGTTCGTTCTGCGGTTGATGGGGGCGAATCTGGAGCTCGCGAGTCCGCCGCTGTTCGCCTCAACGTCGTAGTGCGTCTGCTGCTGCGCCGCAATCGAAAGCGACGGGTCATAACTCAACGGAGCGATGCCCTTCTGCTGACGGACGGCGTTTATGTCCGAGACGAGCTTCAGCCTCATCTCGGCGGTCGCACGAGGCACGTTCGGAACGGATGAGGTCCCTATGCCGGCTACCCAGATTACACCTGTAGCGATCAATCCAAGCACGCACGCCGATGCCCCAATGATCCGTGGACGCTTATCGAGCTTAAGAGCGGCGGCGCCCGTCGCGAGAGCAAATGTGAGCACAGCGAACCGCAGCGGTAGCGCAAGAAACGACGCGACTGCCACGATGGCTGCAAGAAAGACCGCAATGCCGTCGTCGCCGCTGTTGATAGCCGTGTAAATAGCGCGCTCAGTCTTCCCTGGCGCGCGCTCCACTTTCTGCTCGCGTTGGCGTGTCGCCTTCGGTGCTTTTGGGATCTTGGATCGCGCAGCACGCGCACGTTCGGACTTCGACTGCCTGTCAGGGGGCCGCTGGGATGTTGTCGGCGGTGTTGAGTAGTTGCGCGACGACCTGCGCTGCGAAGGTCCTCCAGGCATCTGCCGATTGTTACGGCCGATCCATCTCGAGGCAAGCGCGGCCGTCGGCCAGTTGGCCGTCCTCGCGTCCCAAGCGAATCCGAAGGCGCGTCAAGGCTCGAAGTAGACTCGCAATGATCGGCGGTAGTTCATCCTCCGTGTCAGTGAGGTTTGCCGTCGTGAGCTCCATGACCTGGACACGCGACGCAATGATCTTTGCACCATCGAGATAGCCTCCGGCTTCATCGAGCACTTGGCGTAGATCCGCTATATCGGCTAGCTCGCGCGCATGAACAAGGGCCGCTGCTTGTCGATTGGCCTCCGCCGAGAGTTGCCGTTCCTGGCGATGGTTGGTGGTCCGGGCTGTTATCGCAGCCACGATCAGGCCAGCGAGCACCGTCGCACCGGCCGTGATCGCAGCAACGCCCTGCGCACTCGCGAGAATCAGCATCGCGTCGCGAACACTAGTCGATCATCGCACAGCCAGGCTTATCCTGAAGATCGGTCGCTTACATTGAGAAGGCAGGTATCAGGCACGTCGACTGTCCGTACCCGCAACGCGAGGTCAAAGGCTGCGGTCCGTGCGCAGCACAATTGCGCTCGGCTGCCGTCCCCTTGCGGTCATCGAGACCACCGCACAGCCGAACATCTGGCCGTTTCGGACCGCTGGATCGAGCTGCAGCAGCATGTCGGCCTCCCTACCTGCGCATCGGAGGCCTCCACCGTTACCGCGTCTCGGAGGGCGAGGCATGGATACGCGAGCATTACAACTCGTCGCCTGAGGACAGCTGACCGACCCAGAGGCTACGCCGCACGACGGGGGTAGCAGAACACGCGCCCGATTATTAGAATCCGCCAGCGTGAGGGTCTTCATCAGCCACAGCAGCCGAGACAAGGCACTCGTGCGTGAGCTCGTTGGCTATTTTCCCGCGTGGCTCAAGCCGTGGATCGATGAGAACGAGCTGCTGTTTGGATCTGAGCTCAAGCCTTCCCTCAGAAGCGCCATCGACTCTGAGGTCGACTATGTCGTGCTTATCTTCGGTCGGGATACAGCTGACTCGGAGTGGGTCAGACAGGAGGTCGCTTGGGCGAGAGAACGCGAGGAACTCCTTGGGCGGACGATTGTCTTGCCCGTCCTAGTTGACGACGTCCGTCATCGCCTCGCAGAGATCGGGCTTGACGGCCGCGTTGATCTCCCAATCAGCGATTTCACTGAGGGAGGCACGAGGCTCATCTCAGAGCGACTCGCAAACCAAATCGCTGGCTGGATGTCGGAGGAGCGCGAGCATCAGCCGCGAGTCAGCTCTACCCGGCCACCCGACTCCCTCGACGCCCTAGGCCGGTCAGCGTCGTCGATTATCGAACGCATACCCGCAGCGTGGCGAAGCGAGGTGGAGTCGCTTCTTGTCGGTCCATTTGTCGATGCCATTGCTTCGGCTCAGATCGGAACGATCCCGCTTTCGCCATCGCTCTATTACCAGCGCGTGCTGGCGGAGATGGCTCGAGCAGACAACCAAACGGGAGTTCTCGCCGTTTCGACACTGTCGTCCGAACTCTGGAGCCGTGACACCGACCAAACACGGTACGCCGGATACAACCTCGCCGCCGCAAATCGCGGCGCAAAAATCCGGCGACTCTTTGTGCTGCCCGAAGCCCAGGCAGACGCCTACGAGGATGAGGTTCGGCGCCAGGAAGACGCGGGCATAGAGGCTCGTGTGGGCTCGACAAGCCTGCTGGCTGACGCTTCGGATCTGGACGACTTTGTTCTCTTCGACGACCCCGACGGTACGCGCGCCTATGTCGCTCTACCAAGCATCGACGGTTCCCGCAGAATCCGGGCGGCAGCTCTGCTCGTTTCTGACGCGGGCCTAGCCCGTAAGCGCAACGCTTTTGATCTCGCATGGGAACTAGCCCTCACCGGCCCGAGCTTCTTTAGAGCAAGGCGAGACGCCAGGCCGGGAGCCAAGGTTCCTGAGCCGGGGCGGCGGCTCGCCTCCCACTATCTTGATGCACCGGTCATTACCTGCGAGGAAGCGGCGGCTGCACGGAGCATCCCACTCGCTCACGAGCTCAAGACGTTGATAGTCAGGACCGACGACGGCTACGTAGCGGTTCATATTCCTGGCGACAGCACGGTTTCGCTCAGGAAGATCAAGGTGCGACTTGAAACCACACAGGCACACCTTGCTAGCCCGTCTGATCTTGCCAAGCTCGGTCTGTCACCGGGGACCGTTTGCGCGGTTCTTGAGCCGGTGTGGTCGATGCCTCACCTCGTGAGTCGACGAGTCTTGACGCTGAAGTTTGTAATGACAAATAACGGCACCCGAACCGGCTACTTCGAGTTCGCGCCGGGCGTCCTAGTCGATGCTGCGGACGCAACCGTCGGCGATTTCGAGAGAGATGAGCCGTCGCCCTTGCCATCCGTCAATTCGGACTGAAGGCCTGCTGCTTGGTCGGCAGGATCTCCTGTCGACGGCAGCACAAGGAGCCGATGTCGACGCTTATCGGCGCGCTACAGGGCCGTGACCTTGTCCTGCATCCCGCTCTCGAACACCTCGTAGCGATTCTTGACATCCCACTTGGCGCGGTACACGGCGATGTCCACGTCGCGCAACAGATCCTCGGCGCAGGCACGCTCGCCGGCAACGATGCCACCGCTTAGACGCTGTCTCAATACCTCTTGGGGGAGGGCTTGGGTGTTGGGGAGCGAATCTTTCTGGGTGACATAACCCCGGTGAGGGAGGTGCTCTGTGGCGGGCTCGGTTTGGCGGGTGCGGGACGAGCTGTGGGAGGCGGTCGAGCCGTTGCTCGCGGAGTGTCCGCCGGATCCGCGTGGCGGGCGTCCGCGTGTGGATGATCGTGTGTGCTTCAACGCGATCGTGTTCGTGTTGTTCACGGGGATCGCTTGGCGGCATCTGCCGGCGGAGCTGGGCTGCTCGCCAGCGACCGCGCACCGCAGGCTGGCCGCCTGGCAGACCGCCGGGGTGTGGGAGCGGCTGCACCAGGAGCTTTTGCGACGGTTGAATGCAGCAGGCCGGATCGACTGGTCCACAGCGGTTGTTGATGGCAGCCATATTCGTGCGCTTTTGGGGGGCTCCACACCGGCCCTTCGCCGGTTGACCGTGCCCGCACGGGCTCCAAGCATCATCTGATCACCGACTCTGGCGGGATCCCGCTCGCGATCACCTTGACCGGCGGCAACCGTAACGACGTCACCCAGCTACTGCCGCTGATCGACAGCGTCGGCCCTGTCACCGGCAAGCCGGGGCGTCCCCGCAGCCGAGCGGGTGCTCGCTGACCGGGGCTATGACCACGACAAGTACCGCCGCGAGCTCTGGAAACGCGGCGTGAAGCCCGTGATCGCCAGACGCAGCACCGAGCACGGTACAGGGCTGGGCAAAGAACGCTGGGTCGTGGAGCGCACCTTCGCCTGGCTGCACAACCTGCGCCGGCTGAGGATCCGCTACGAGCGCTCGGCGGAGCTGCACATGGCGTTCATGCTGCTCGGCTGCGCCGTGGTCTGCCAGCGCAAACTGACAGACGCCTGAGTCAATCCTCGTCTTCTCCGTTGTCGTCGAAGCTGCGGCGGCCGTACTGGTCGGGGATCGACCCCCAGCCCCAGATCGCGACCGGCCCCTTGGGCACGATGCCGTACTCCTCGAGCGGGTCGCCCTTCTCCGGCTCGACGACGCACCGGTGCTGCCAGTTATCGCCGAGATCGAACACGTACTCGAACTCCTCGCCCGCCTTGACCTCTTTCGCGACTTTCAACTTGGCATGATCCAGCCACACAAGTTCAGGGCCGAACGAGTCGTCTGGGTAGCCGATCCGCCGCCCGTCGCCGAGCTCGAACTCGTGCAGATGGCTCAGATCCCACCGCGCGAACGCCGCGTCGATCGCCTCAGCGAACTGCTCAAACGAATGCGACGGACCGACCAGAAAGACCCGTCCAGGCAACGGATCACACGCGACCCCACGACCGCCAAGCAAATCCACCCTGATCACAAGCCACGTCCGCGCCACCGCCCAAACAGCCTACCCAGGTTATGAGACAGCTTCTAAGCGGGAGCGTGTCGCGCGTGACCGTCCAGCTCGCCGCTCACCACGATCGTTACGGCGCTCTGCCAGCCGCGCGTATGACCGTTGGATGGTTCAAACGTCCAAGGTTCTGACCGGGCAGCCAAAGGACCGCAAGAGCCTCCGCTGCGGTCCCTTTGCGGTCCCGCGTGCCGGGAACAGCCGGGAACAGGCGAGAACAGCCGTCGGGAAGCCTCAGCATTTACGCGGGTTTTCCCGCGCGTTCCCGGCTATTCCCGGAAAATGAACCTATCGGGGAGACAGGCTCTGAACCTATGCTCGCCGTTGCCCACCCTGCCCACCTCGGCCCGATTATCTATGTTCGTAGATAAACGCTTATAGAAGACCCGCCTACTCCGCCTCAAGACCATCCAGCGGATACTCCCGCCGGAGATACCCGCCGAACAGCGGGACCGTGAAGTCGATCAGTCCTCGCCTCGGGCTGTAAACAAGATCCTTCCGGAGCAACGCGTTGCGCACCACCGATGCGCCGGCGCTGTCTTTGTAGCCGGCACGCGATGCAACGTCGGCCGTCCGGACCGGGCCATCGCCCGAGTCGGCCATCGCTGCGAGGTAGCGCTGCTCGGCATCGGAGGCCATCTCGAAGCGATCCTTGAAGAACCGGCGATCGAGAGCATCATCAATAAGCGCCGATGCGCCTTCGACATCGCCGGCGCTGATCGGCGACCGCTCCACCTCGTTCCACAGAACCCGCCCGTACTCCTGGATGAAGTGCGGGTATCCGGCCGACGCGCTGACGATCAGCTCAACCGCCTCGGCTTCATATGTGACATCGTGCTGACCTGCGGGTCCAACGAGCGCGGTTCGCGCCTCTGCATCCGAGAGGCGATCGAGCTCGTGGTAGCCGAACATGCGCTCGGCATAGGGCTTTGCCATTCGCAGCAGCCGCGGGAGAGGTGGCAGGCCAGCTCCCACCAGAGCGACCGGCAGTTCCCGCTGACCGACTCGGTTCATCGCCATGCAGACCGCCGCCAAGGCAGTCTCGTTGAGGCCCTGCATCTCGTCGAGGAAGAACACCGCGCCAGTACCGCCAGCCTGCGCGACCTGCCCGACCTCGACCAACAAGACCGCGAGGTCACGCTCGGGATCCCCGCTGTCCGCCGTGCCCGTCGCGGCTTCGACGTCTATCCGCGCGCTCAAGCCGCCCGGGATACCTATCGAGAACGCCTTCAGTACGCCAAATGCCTTGCTCGCACGCTTCTGCATCCGCTCGCGAAGGCTCATTGAGAGCAGCAGCTGATACGCGAGCTCTGCGAACGTCTGGCGGAAGTCACCTGAGCCGACCTCCTCGACGTCGTTGCAAACCCAGCCACTCTCTCGGGTGAGCGTCTCGAACTCGAGAAGGAGCACCGTCTTCCCCACGCCGCGAAGACCAGAGTAGATCAGGCTTCGCTCCGGCCGACCGTCGGCCAGGCGCTCGAGTAGAACCCGGAACGCCTCCAGATCAGGGTCTCGCCCCGCGAGCTTGAGCGGCTTCACGCCAGAACCGGGCGTGTAGGGATTTAGACGCTGATCCATCTCTATCTACGAACGTAAAGAAAAGCAGATAGAGGCCCTCGAATCCTGCTGCGTGCGTCTACCCCGCCCCCGCCTGTGCCGCCCGAACCCGCTCCCCATGGATCTTCAACGTCATCCCTAGCACCTCCCAACGCCCAAGCTGGTGCAGCAGAAAGTAGTTGCACCCCCTGAGTCCCAGCTCCCCCACCTCGCCGCTCCGTTGGCCGGATCAAGCGACAGCACCTCCCTGAACGAAGCCCTAGCAGCGTCGCGCCCCCCAGCCGCCGCGGCGACAATACCCACGGTCAGGTGCGCCACCGGCAGGTCAGGAGCGAGATCGGCTGCGTCAGCCGCGACGGCCCGGGCATCGTCGTGAAAGCCAGCGACGCTGAGGATGCGAGCCAGGAGCGAGACGGCAGCGAAATCGTGTGGATCGGTCGTGACCGCTCTGCGAGCGCGTTCCAATTCCTCCTCTGTCCGCCCGAGCTTCCAGAGCACGACGCTCGCGATCACGTCCGAAAGCGCTTCGGCCGGCGCCAGGACGTGGGTGTGCTCGGCGGTCTGGAGCGCGCGTTCATAGCGCTCCGCAGCAAGCTCCGCTCGTGCCAGCAAACGCCACACGTCGAGATTCCCAGGTTCGCGTTCAGCAACCGGCCGCAGGAGATCGCTCGCCTCCGCGAACTGCCCATCCGTACAGAGATCACCGGCGCGCGCCAGTATGCCCGTCTCGTCGAGCGGCATGAGGAAGGATCGGCACGCACCGGATCGATCATGAGAGGCAATCAGGCGCCGGCGGACGATTGCCCGACGAGGGTGCGCGCTCCCAGCTTGTGTTCCTCAGACTACGGTTGATGAGGCGAGGACGTTGACCTTGGAACTCCTCGGGTAGCTGAAGGGGCGCGGATTTCGCGCCAGAGCGCACCGTTTCTCTCAAACCCTTCCGCTTGCACCGGCTTGACCCTGCCAGCGTCTCGAACGCTTTTCGCGACGCCGCATGGGCCCCTGGTTACTGCATTGATCTCCTTGAGCCACCACGAACCTGCTCCCGCACGAGCTGCACAGCCTTTGTCTCCGCACCCTCGTGACCAGGTGCGAGTTCGAGAAGCGCCAGCCGAGCGGACAGACGCCCGTGATCGGCACTTAGCGCAGCGTGCCCTGCAGCGTCAAGACTGATCTTCACCGTACTCACTTTATTACCCGCGATCAAGAAGCTCACCGTTCCCACCCTCACCGTGCGTCTGGTTGTCTTGCTCTGACCCTTCACCTTGACTGTGCTCTTCGCTGTGAGAGTGAGCGTGCCGCGGCAGCTCGCTGACCCCACGCATTCGAGCTTGACGAGCGCTACTCCACCGCCCTGGACCGCAATGGTCGTGTCGGCAAACGACGCGTGGCCCGCTGGCCGCGGCCCGGATGGCGTCGTGTTGGCAGCCGCTTCCGGAGTGGCTGGCTGCGGCGCCGGTGGGGGCACAGGCGCGGCCGCGATCGCCTGCAACGGCGGCGTTCGGCCTACGCCCGTTCCACCCGCGTTGCTCGCCTGCACCTCGCAGAGGATTCCATGGCCCAGCTCCGCCGCGGGCACCGCGTAGGCGGTCGAGGCACCCTGTTGCAGAATCTGACCAGTCGAGCTTCTCCAGGAACGTATAGGTAAATGTCGGGCTCCCGCTCCAGGCACCCGATTCGCAACTCATCACACCATCATTTATAGGCGCTTCGCGTATCACCGCACGCCCGCCCCTAGGTGCCCGCGGGGGTTCTTCGCTGCCGTCCAGGAAATCCTGGATCTCGGGCGCCGCGACATCCGCGAAGGCGTTTTCCGCACCCGCGACGCATCGTTTCCCCGAGACAAGGATGCCGTCGTCCTCGACTCCTGCCAGCATCGCCGGCGATTCCAGCGTCAACGCCCCGCCACTGTCACCGCTGCAGGGCGTGCCAGAAGGAGAAGCTCGCGCAGAGCAGGACCGCATCGTTTTCACCACCGCATTCGCGTGGCCATCCGACGGTCATCCCCAGCGAGTACAGTTTGCCGTTGATTTCACTGGTGATCGGGTTCTCTTCCCCAAACCCCGTGAGATTGACCGGCGTGCCTTCCGCTGGGCTCACTCCGGCGGACATCAGTGGGATCGCGGCTGCTCCCGAGCCGAGGACGAGTGGCTCCTGGAGAGTCAGCACAGCGATGTCGTCCGGCAGGACGAGACCGCTGTTGGGGGTATAGACGTAGTACGGGTGCGGGCGAACATTCGTGACGACGCGTTCCTGTTCTTCCGGTTCAGCGTGCGACGTAAGGTCGGACGTGCCCGCGCGAACGATGAAGTCTTCAGCCGGTGTCACATTGCCGGTTTTGGAGTCGAACACACAGTGCGCCGCTGTCACGATGTGCGAGGCGTCGAGGATCGATCCTCCGCAAAGGATCTCGACGAAGCCTTTTTCTTCAGGAATCACTGCTTCCACCGCGACCTGCCATGGAACCTGCCCGATGGCTATCTGACTGCCCCCGACGATCGCCGGCCTCGCAGCCCCTGCCGCTACCGGCGCAAGCGCCGACCATGCGGTCGCCAGCGCGAACACCACACATGATCGAAGAGCGGTGCGGCAAGGGGTCAAGTGACTAGCACCGACCTAATAGTCGTCTTGACACCCGGCGAGGACACGGTCAGCTCAACCACTACGGGATGGCGCTTGTCGGTATGAGCGAGCCGCCGCCTGCCCGCGGACGTGAGCTCAAGCAAGGCACTACCTGCCTGCTCGTCACTACCCGCGGTGGAAAGCGAACCCTTGGCAATCACGAGCGTCGTCTTGTGCAAGACCGTCTTGCCCCCCTCACGGAGCTTCGTCACGAGTCTCATCACCAACTCCACCGATCCGGCGCAGATGTCACCGCCGCACCGCACGTGTACCTCGACCGAGCCTCCGGTCACGACGATCGTCGCGGCTGTGATCGTGACAGGCAGAGCCGAGGCCTCCAGACCTGCTGCCGGTACCGGTGTCGCCGTTGGTGCGGGGCCAGAGAGATCATCGCCGGGGACGGCGGGCGCCGTCGGGCCTGCGGGGATCGCCGCCCCGGCGCTGACCGCACTTCTTTCCCCGGCGCTGCTCTTGGCTGTGACTTCGCATGCGAGGGTGTGTCCTTCATCAGCGGCCTGGATCACGTAGCTGCTCCGGTTCGCACCCTGGATCGGTACGCCGTCACGCAGCCACTTGTCGGTGAGGCTGGGCGTTGGGCTACCAGTCCACAGGCCGCCGGCGCACAGCAGTGTTTCGCCGACGCTCGGGATGCCAGAGATCACCGGCAGCTTCGTGTTCACGGGCGGGATGACTTCGCTGGAGCCCAGCGCGGCATCGATGCCCGTCAAAGTCCCACCAGCAGTGACCGACACCGCCTGGGCTTCAGACAAGAGCAGGCGGTTGTCGTAGTACTGGACGATGTACTTCTTCCCAGCATCGAACCCGACCCTGTACTGGCCGACCGGCAATGACAGGATCGTGTATTCCCCGCTTGCGTTTGTGACAGAACACGCCACGGCTTCGGCTGACTTAGCCAGCGCACACACCAACACGTCCCCCAGTGGCGCACCCGTGGACACGCTCGTCACCACACCGGCGATTTGTCCTCCCTCATCGAGCGCCGCGTCAATACCGGATTTGGTACCTCCCTCTTCAACCGACACGGGGGTTGCTTCAGAAAATGCAGTCTTGTCGTCGTAGTACTGGGTGACATAGTCCAGGCCACTGCCGCTAGGTGAATAGAATTCTACGAGATATTCACCGTGCGCCAGCCCCTCGATTACATATGCGCCGCCGGCTTTGGTGGTGGCGCACCCGACGGTTTCGCTTGTAGCCGCGAATGCACAAACTTCAATACCCGCGAGCGCCCGCTCGCTCGACGCGTCCAGCGCGTTTCCTGCAATTCTCCCACCCTCTCTGAGGCGAGCGTCGATCGATGGGTCAAGATTGCCCGTGCTAACCCTGACACTCGCGGCTTCCGACGCCAATGACTGGCCGTTGTAGTACTGCGTCACGTAGTCGAGCCCACTATTCTCAGGTGAGGAGAATTCGACATGGTATTCGCCGGCTGGCAGCCCTGTGATCGTGTATTCGCCGCGCGATTCGGTCTTTGCGCACGCTCCGAACAGGCCTTCGCCGCCTGCTTCGTAGGCACAGACTTCGATACCTTCAATCGGCCTTTCCGTTTCCGAGCTCACCACCGTGCCCGTGAAGCCACCGCCTTCGATCTTGACTAGTTCAGCGTCAATTCCCGAGACCGTGCCCCCTGCGGAGACCGTCACCGACTGAGCTTCTGCCCGCGAGTACTTGTCCGTGTAGAACTGAGTGAGATAGTTGACGAGGCCGGCATCGAATTCGACGTAGTACGTCCGCCCGGGCAGCCCCGAGATCGTATAATCGCCCTGCGCGTTAGTTGTCGTGCACGTCCGGTTTCCTTCCGGTGGTTCACCCGCGCACACGTATATCCCTTCCAGAGGAGCCTTGGTTGCAGCACTCGTGACCTTACCGCTGATCGTCCCGGGTTCTTCGAGTTCCGCATCGATACCGGTCGCATCCGTTCCAGCTAGGGCAGAGATCCGCGTGGCGTCGTAGGAAAATGTCGTGCCGTCGTAATATTGAGTTAGGTAATTGAAGGCACCAGCGGAGAACTCAACCGTGTATTCGCCGACTTCAAGATCTGAGATCGAGTATTCACCGCTGGCATCGGTGGTCGCGCAAGGCCCTTCGGATGTAGAGCCAACATGCGTGACACAGGCTTTTATTCCCTCGATCGGAGCCTTGCTCGAGAGATTTGTGACCTTACCGGTGATCCGCGGAAGCTCCTTGAGCGCCATGTCAACGCCCGAGGTCACACTTCCAGTCGTGACCGACACGTCATCTTCGACTTCGGTAAGTCCCCATGGACCACCCAAATGTTCGGAGACGTAGCCGGAGGCATCGAATGTGACCGCGTACTCGGCACTTCGCAGCCGCGTGATCGTGTATTCGCCATTGGCGTTCGTGGGGGCGCATCTGCCTTCGTACCCGTCTTCACTCTTACCGCTCGCGCAGACACTGGCGTTTTCGATCGGAACTCCCATGGCAGCGCTTGTCACCCTGCCTGTGATCTGCCCGCCATCCGGCAGTTCCCCGTCAATTCCTGAAGTGGTACTGCCAGCCGTGACCGACACCAGGTTGGCTTCGGGCCACGCGGGCTCGTCGTCATAGAACTGGGTGAAGAAGTTAAGCTGACTCGAGTACGGGACTTCGAATTCGACTTCGTAAGCTCCGCTTGGAAGACCGCCGATTGCGTATTCGCCGCTCGAGTTGGTCGTGGTGCAGCCCGAGTTCTTTTCGGGGTCATTCAGATCGCGGGGATGTTCCGGTTCGCGGGCGCACACTTTTAGCCCCTCGAGCGGTACCTTCGGTGATGCGCCGATCACTGTGCCACTGATCCGCCCACCTTCGGCAAGTTCTGCTTGAATTCCCGACGCGGTGCCTCCTTCGGGCACCGACACGACAGCCGCTTCGGTGTATGAGTACTTCTCGCCATAGTAAGTGCGGCGGATATAACTGCTTTCGGAGGGAGCCTTGAATTCTACCGTGAAGTTGCCCCCGTAGTAGACCA
The DNA here is from genome assembly GCA_963752865.1 of uncultured Solirubrobacteraceae bacterium. Taxonomy (GTDB): domain Bacteria; phylum Actinomycetota; class Thermoleophilia; order Solirubrobacterales; family Solirubrobacteraceae; genus Palsa-744. The sequence continues at coordinate 1,338,766 of CAVVZU010000001.1, read as the reverse complement.
AGATCGTGTACGCGCCGCTCGAATTGGTCTTCGCGCAATCCCCCGTGACGTCGCTGTAGGCGCAGACTTCAACTCCTTCGATGGGTGCCTTCGTCGCGGAACTGGTCACCACTCCCGCGATGTGCGATTCCATAGCCAGAGCGCTCGGAGCGAAGATAAGCGCCACAACAAGCGCAGCGAGCATCCACAGCGCGCAATCACACAAGCGACGCGGCTCCGCATCAAAAATCGTCAAGGCTCGACCACCCACCGCGCCACCTCATCTCCGACGGCCATCTGCGCGAAAATACCAGATATACGACTTCCGCACACGTACTGGGCTTAGCCGTCGGCGCCTCCCGTGAGCTACCCTGCTCGCCCCTGCGCCGCGCGAACGCGCTCGCCATGGATCTTCAGCGTCATCCCAAGGACTTCCCAACGCCCGAGCTGGTGCAACAAGAAATAGTTACACCCCCGGAGCCCCAGCTCTCCCACCCCGCCATCGAGTACTAGCAGTACCTCCTCTTTGCTAAGCGGGGGCTCCGCCGCACGAATCGCCGCCTCAGCCGTCGCGCGTGACCCATTCAGAGCCGCGCGCAACGCTGGCTCGTGCACCACGCGCCGGCAGAACTTGTTTACCGCGTACACGCTCATGGGCTGGCCTCCGTGGCACTGGCCTCGGTGCGATGGGCCTCGGCGGTACTGGCCTCGGTATGACCGACCCCAGCGACCGGCTCAACCGGCCAAGCAGCAAACGAGTGCCCGAACTGCGCCTGCGTCTCCACAAACGCCGGCGCCGCAGGGTCGATCATCCCCAGCATCGCGATCCAGTCGAGTAGCTCCCCGGCCGCGTTGCCAGCCTCCCCCATCTGCTCGTCCGTAGCCTCCTCTACCAGCCGAGCGAAGTCCCCCGCCTCCAGCAGTTCCACCACGCGCTGCGTCCACGTCGGGTCAGGAACCCCCACATGGGAGTCAGGCGCCAGGCGCGGACCGCCGATCTCCACAGAGAAGCTCCCGCTCGCAATCACCGCCACGCGCTCGGGGAACCCAGGCCCATCGGCCCCCTCGATCGCCTCCCGGATAGCCTGCCCCAGCGCGTAGCAGCGCTGCGCCGAGGGAATCGGCCGCAGGAACGCGCTGATGAACACGGGCACCAGCGGGATGTCCCGGTCCGGCAGCAGGAAGTGCAGCGGCGCGATCACCGTGTGGTCGAACTCCAGCTCCTGCAGCATGCCCACGTCGAAATTGCACGCCATCACGTGCCGCTGCACCGCCCGCGCCAGCTCCGACGCGATCGGCAGCTCCCGCCGCGCGATCGTCGGGTAGTCGCTCGGGCCCGTCGCCGACGGCGCCACCGCGATCGAGAAGATCGGCACGCTCTCGAAGAACAGGTTGTAGTGGTCAGACGTGAAGTACACGATCGCGTCCGGCTCCACCGCCCGTAGCTGCTCCGCCACGCGGCCGTAGTAGCGGTCGATCTCCTCGCCCAGCGGGTGGCCCTCCTGCGACCACGACGGGAAGTGCGGGTTGTGGGGAACGCCGAACGCGCCCACGATCTTCGCCATGTCAGGCCACCCCACCCATAGGCATACACATCGCCTGCTTGAGCATCGCGATCTCCTCTTCAAGCATGAACCGCACCGCCATCCACAGGGATCGTCTGGCCGGTGATGAACCCCGCCGCGCCCGACACCAGGAACGACACCAACCCAGCCACGTCATCCGGCACCTGCGTGCGCTTGATCGCCTGCTCCTGCGCCACTAGCTCGAACAGCCCCAGCTCCTCGTGCGGGCCCTCGTGCGTGCCTTTCGTCCTCGTCAGGCTCGGGGCGTACGCGTTCACCGTCACGCCGTCCACACCCACTTCGCGCGACAGCGAGCGCACGAAGCCCACCACCGCGCCCTTGCTCGCCACGTACGGCGTCAGGTTTGGCAGGCCGCTGTAGACGCCGTTGCTCGCCGCCGCCACGATCCTCCCCCAGCCCGCCGCCCGCATCCCCGGCAGGAACGCCTTCGTCAGATGAAACAGCGAGTCCACGTTGATCGACATCACCGCCCGCCACTGCTCCCACGTGTAGTCATCGAAGCTGGCCATCGGGTAGATGCCCGCGTTCGCGATCAGCACATCGCACCGTCCGAAACGGTCGCGCACCGCCCGTGCGAACGCGCCCACGCTCACCGCAGAGGCCACGTCGCAGCGCTCCGCCAGCGCCTGCGAGCCCGCCGCCTGCACCAGCTCGACCGTCTCCTCCGCCGGGGCGATGTCCGCGATCGCGATCCGCATGCCGTCGCTCGCCAAGCGCTGCGCCAGGGCCTGACCGATCCCCGCCGCCGCGCCCGTGATCACCGCGACCCGCTCCCCTGCCTGTGGCTGTCCTTGCTCGCTACTCACCCTTGATCCCCAATCCCTGTGGCGTCCCTCGCGCCGAGCTAATAAGGCATAATCATTACTTGTTTACGCGGGACGTGTCAGCTGCCCGCGAACGAGCCGCAAAGCGCCCGTGCCGAGAGCCCGCGGCGGGAGATCCACCCTGACCGAAACAACCCACACCCACGCCGAGCAGCCGCCCGTGCCCGCCGCCGCCGATGCGCCCATGGCGTGGTGGAGCGACGCCGTCGCCGAGCTGCTGCGCAGCTTCGACATCGACCACGTCAGCCTCAACCCCGGCGCCAGCTTCCGCGGGCTGCACGACAGCATCGTCAACCACCTCGGCAACCAGCGCCCCGACCTCGTCCTCTGCCTGCACGAGGAGCACGCCGTCGCGCTCGCCCACGGCTACGCCAAGGTCACCGAGCGGCCCATGGCCGTCGCGCTGCACACCAACGTCGGGCTCATGCACGCCACCATGGCCCTCTTCAACGCCTTCTGCGACCGCGTCCCCATGCTCGTCATCGGCGCCACCGGCCCGTTCGACGCCGACCGCCGCCGGCCGTGGATCGAGTGGATCCACACCACCGCCGACCAGGGCGCCCTGATCCGCCCGTTCGTCAAGTGGGACGACCAGCCGAGCTCCGGCCCCGCCAGCCTCGAAGCGCTCACCCGCGCCAACGCCATCACCCGCACCAAGCCCAGCGCGCCCGTGTATGTGTGCCTCGACGCCGCCGTCCAGGAGACCGAGCTGCCCGCCGACGGCATCGAGCTACCCGACCCAGCCCGACACCCAGCGCCCGCGCCCGCCGGCCCCCTGCCCGAGCAGGCCGAGCAGGCGCTCGAGCTGCTCACACTCGCCGAGCGGCCTTTGATCCTGATGGGCCGCGTCAGCCGCGACCCTGAGGATTGGGCACGTCGGGTCTCGCTCGCCGAGTCGCTCGGCGCCGCCGTCCTCACCGACCTGAAGGTCGGCGCCGCCTTCCCCGCCCCGCACCCGCTCAACGCCGCCGTGCCCGGCACCTTCCTCACCGACTCCGGCCGCGAACTGCTAGCCACAGCCGACGTCGTCCTCAGCCTCGACTGGGTCGACCTCGGCGGATCCCTCAAACAGGCCTACGGCCAAGATCCAGTGGACGCCAAGATCATCTCCGCCACCCAGGACCACGTCCTGCACAACGGCTGGAGCAAGGACCACTTCGAGCTGCCGACGGTCGACCTCGCCATCGCCTGCGACCCCGACCTGCTCGTCAGCGCGCTCGGGGAGCGGCTCGCCGCCGCGGACTCGGGCGCGACGCCGAAGCCAGCCGGATGGCCCCCTCCGGCGCCATCCACCGAGCGCGAGCCCACCACTGGCGCCGACTCCGAGCCAACCTCCCGCGAGATCGACATCCGCATGCTCGCCGGCGCCCTGCGCGGGGCGCTCGCCGACCACGAAGCCTGCCTCGTGCGCCTGCCCCTCAGCTGGCACGGCGCCGACCTGCACGTGCAGGGTCCGCTCGACTACCTCGGCCAGGATGGCGGCGCCGGCCTCGGCTCCGGGCCCGGCATGGCTGTCGGCGCCGCGCTCGCGCTCGCCAACAGCGACCGGCTCGCCATCGCTGTGCTCGGTGACGGCGACTTCCTGATGGGCTGCCAGGCGCTCTGGAGCGCCGCCCGCTATGGGCTGCGCCTGCTCGTCGTCGTCGCCAACAACCGCTCGTTCTTCAACGACGAGGTCCACCAGACGCGCGTCGCGCGAGCGCGCCAGCGACCGGTCGAGAACCGCAGCGTTGCCATCGGCGTCGGCGACCCCGATCCCGACCTCGGCGAGCTCGCCCGCTCGCTCGGGCTGCGCGGCCACGGCCCCATCACCGACCCCGCAGACCTCGCCGGCGCACTTTCCGAGGGCGTCGCAGAGGCCCTCGCCGGAGCGGCCGTCGTCGTGGACGTGCGCGTCAACACCCTTGGCTACCCAGGTAGCGCAAACGCGGCGAGAGGATAGACATGGCAGAAGGAGCACTGCAGGGCAAGGTCGTTGCGATCACCGGCGCCTCCTCCGGGATCGGCGAGGCAACAGCGCTCGCTTGCGCACAGGCCGGCGCGCGGGTGTCGCTCGCCGCGCGCCGCGGGGAGCAGATCCAAGCACTCGCAAAGCGGATCGAGGCGGAGGGCGGCGAGGCGCTCGCGATCCCCACGGACGTCAGCGACGAGGCGCAGGCGCGGCACTTCATCTATGCCACCCACGAGCGCTTCGGCCGCCTGGACGCGCTCGTCAACAACGCCGGCGTCATGCAGCTCGGGCCGATCGCCGGCGCCCCCACCGATGAGTGGCGGCGGATGGTTGCCGTCAACATCTTCGGCGTCCTCTACTGCACCCACGCCGCGCTCGAGTACATGCGCCCGCAGAAAGACGGGCACATCCTCAACGTCAGCTCCGTCGGCGGCAAGGTGCTCGGCACCTACTCCGGCGTCTACAGCCTCACCAAGTTCGGCATCGGCGCCTTCACCGAAGCGCTCCGCAAGGAGTCGCTCGATGACAACATCCGCGTGACCTCCATCGTCCCCGGCTCCACAGCCACCGAGCTTCGCAGCCACACCCGCCCCGAGGTGCTCGAGAAGATCCTTCCGGGGTTCGCCGGCGTCACGCCACTCGAAGCCGACGACATCGCCAGGGCCGTGCTGTACGCGCTCGAACAGCCCGCCAACGTCAGCGTCAGCGAGGTCGTCGTGCGCGCCGCCAAGCAGGGCATGTAGGACAGCGGTTGGCGCAGGGCACCCAATCGCCGGCCGCGGAACCGCCGGCCCCGGAGTCCGCGGCCACGGGGGCCTCGCCGCGGAGGGATCGCGGGCGCCTGACGACGCTGTTGATCGTCGGCTCGCTGTCCGGCCTTGCGCCGCTGTCGATCGACTTCTACCTACCCGGCCTGCCGCATCTGACCGCCGACCTCGGCGCAAGCGCCTCCACCGGGCAGCTCACGCTCACCGCCTGCCTGCTCGGGATCGCCGTCAGCCAGATCTTCGCCGGCTCGCTCTCAGACACCCTCGGGCGCCGCCGGCTCGTGCTCGTCGGCCTGCTCGCCTACATGGCCGCCTCGCTGCTGTGCGCCGTCGCGTCGAGTATCTGGATGCTGATCGCTTTTCGCCTGATCCAAGGCGCTGCCTGCGGCATCGGCTTCGTCGTCGCCCGCGCGATCGTCCGCGACATCTACAGCGGCAACGAGGCCGCCCGGATCTTCGCCCTGCTGGTCCTGATCAGCGGCGTCGCACCTGTGCTCGCCCCCTTGCTCGGCGGTCAAGTCCTGCTGCTCACGAGCTGGCGCGGGATCTTCGTCGTGCTCGTCGTCTTCAGCGCCAGCATGCTCGCCGTCTCCACGCTACGCCTGCGCGAGACGCTGCCCGCCCACCTGCGCCACGAGCCCGGTCTCGCCGCCAAGATCCACATCTTCAAGGGCCTGCTCGTCGACCGCCGCTTCGTCCCCTACGCAACCTCGGGGAGCCTCGCGTTCGCTGCCATGTTCGCCTACATCTCAGGCTCCCCATTCGTGCTCGAGAACATCTACAAGCTCTCCCCTCAAATCTATGGAGTCGTCTTTGGCGTCAACTCCGCCGGGATCGTGATCCTCTCGCAGGTGAGCCGCCGCCTCGTCGAGCGTGTCGGACCGCGCGCGCTGTTGACCGCAGGCAACCTCGCGATGGCCACCGGCTGCGTCCTGCTGTTGCTCGCCGTCGCCTTCGGCACGGGGCTCGCCGCCGTGCTCGTCGCGCTCGTCTTGACGATCTCGAGCATCGGCCTGATCCTCCCCAACGCGACAGCCCTCGCGATGGCAGAGCAGCAGCACGCCGCCGGCAGCGCCTCCGCGCTGTTCGGGCTCGGGCAGTTCGGCGGCGGCGCGATCACTGCCCCGATCGTTGGCCTCGCCGGCTCCCACGACGCCCTGCCGATGGCCATCGTCATCGCTGTGTGCGGCTTGGGCTCGCTCGCGATCGAGCGGCTAGGCCCGACTCGAACTAGATCCGCCAGCTAGAAGTCATCTAACAATGTGATTGCAGTTATGCTTCGTAGGCCGGAAGCATGAGCAGCTCGCGGCGAAGCGGTCCAGCAGAAGGCTAATCACACGTCGACGCAGCGTCGCTGCGTTAGGCATCGACAAGGGGGCACGTCGTGTCGATCGAGGATATGCAGAGAACGTGGGTGCCTCTGAGTGAAGAGCTCGCACGCTTCTACGAATACGCCAGGCCACGGTTGCTCGAGGTCACGCCTTTCAATGATGACGACTACGAGCAGGTCTCACCCATGCTCGACCTTGTGCTGACGCTCTCGGAACAGATTCGGCACGAGGCAGATGCGGAACTCAGAGACGCACGAGGAGCAGAGTACGAACTTGCCTCTACGATGCTGCTAGCAGCGGCAACCGTCGACGCGATGCTGGCGACCGACCTCGCCACACTCGACCCAGATCCACAGCTTCAGGAGCTGGGATACGTATACCGACTAGCTGAAGTAGAGGGCATAGAGCGTCTCGATCGTGACCGCAACGAGGTCCTCGATGACACAAACACCCTGTTTCGTGGGCAGGCCCAACCACTTGGGGGAGCACAAGGGGGTGGCACGCCAGAAGGCTTGATCAATGAGGTCGAGGGCTCGATCGATGCGCTTACACAACTAGCGCTCGGACCCGCGCGTGACTCGATCGCGGGACTCGTCAACGCGGCGGGCGGCCCGGTCCTTCACTTCGTGACCTCGGTCGCGCACATCGAGGTGACGCTTGCCCTCGAGCGAGTTGCCACAAAGCTCGCTCGCTGGCATTCGCCTAGGTTTCTTCGAGAGTACGTGAGCAAGATCGTTACGCTGCGCGCCGAGGGGGGAGTCGTCGACACTGTAGGTCGCGAGCTGAGCGGCGCCGCCGAAGAAGCAGCCGTCGACCAACTCGCCGAGGATCTCGCGAATGCCAGTCGAGTGGTGTTCCTCCTCACGCGCATAGCCAATACCGACGGCGCCAGATTCCACGCCAGCCAGAGCATCCTTGCGAAGGAAGGCCTGAGTTCACCGGCGATCGAGTCGCTCGAAGGCGAACTCAGAAAGCTAGAGGGCGACTACAAGACTCAGATGAAGTGGGCTGGCCGCTCCGCACGATGGCTGGGGCGTGGTGGGCCAATACTCGGACACCTGATGGCGCCCGGGGTGAGTGTCCCGGTCCTCTGCGGCGTCTTCTTCGTTGGAACAGGCTACGTCGCCTACAGCCTGGTTGACCGTATCGATGAGCGCAACCTTGGCTTCGCTGACCATGTAGAAGGAGTGGTCAGACTCGTAGATCGGCGCCTGGAGTCGCCGTAACGGGCCGTCAGGCGGCGACCGGCAAGCGGCCGGTGTTCATCGTCTCGAGCAGTGCGTGCTGGGAGAGCGTCTCGCCGCTCAGCTCCGCGCAGATCCGCCCCTCGAAGAACACCGCCACGCGGTCACACACAGCCACAATCTCATCGAGGTCCGTCGAGGCAAGCAACACGACCGTATCCCCGCCCGCCGCACCACGGATCAACCGGTGCATCTCCGCCTTCGCGCCGATGTCCACACCCCTCGTCGGGTCGTCCAGCAGCAGCACACTCGGTTCCGCGTCGAGCCACTTCGCGAACACCAGCTTCTGCTGGTTACCGCCCGAGAGCTGCCCCGCGTTTTCATCGATCGACGCCGCCTTCACCTGCAAGCGCTCGACCATCTCCTCCGCGCGGCGACGCATTTTGCGCTTGCTCACGATCATGCCTTCACGCGCCAGCGCCACCGAGCGGACCTGCGCGACGTTCTCCCAGATCGGCTTGTCCAGCATCAATCCATAACGACGACGGTCGCCCGTCACCATCGCCACACCCGAGCCGACCGCGCGGTGCATCGAGCGGCGCAGCTTGCGCCCACTCGGCAGGATCGCCTCGCCGCCGCTGATGCCAACCTGGCCGCTGATCAGCTCGAGCACCGTCAGATGGCCTGAGCCCGCGATTCCCGCTACGCCAACGATCTCACCCGCCTGCGCCTGCAGGTCGATGCCATCGAGCTTGCCCTTCACGCTCACGCCTTTCAGTCGCAGGCCAGCACCCGCCCCGGCAACGCCGGCGGCCGCGGTCGCGCTCGTGCCGTTACCGGCAGCGACGGAGCCATTGGCCGGGACGCTCGTCGGCGCGGCGGCGGTGCGCTCGGCGCCGCTCGTGACGCGCTCGTGCGAGCCCTTTTCACCGAGCATCGCGTCGACGATCGCGGGCATGGAGAGCTGCACACGCGGCTCCCCCTCGAGGACCGGAAAGCCGTCGCGCAGCACGGTGATCTCGTCACACAGCTGCATTACCTCCTCGAGGATGTGCGACACGAACACAACCGCGACGTCGCGCTCGCGCAATACCTTCAAGACGTTGATCAGGATCTCCACGCTCGAGGCCTCGAGGGCCGAGGTGGGCTCATCGAGGATCAGCACCCGCGGCTCTGTCACGAGCGCCTTGGCGATCTCCACCAGCTGGCGTTCAGCCAGCGTCAGCGTGCTGACCGGCTGGCGCATCTCCAGTTCCAGGCCGAGGTCCGCGAGCACGGGACGCGCCTTGCGCTCCATCGCCTTGCGGTCGATGAACGGCCCGCGTTTGATCTCCCGCATCGGAAACAGGTTCGAGAGCACATCCAGGTCGGGGAACAGGCTGAGCTCCTGCGAGACCGCTGCCACGCCGTGCTTGCCGGCCTCCGCGGTGCTCGAGAAGGAGACCTCCTCGCCGTTCAGCCGCAGCACACCGCTGTCCGGGCGCACCGCGCCGACGATCACCTTCACGAGCGTCGACTTGCCCGCCCCGTTCTCACCGAGCAAAGCGTGCACCGAGCCGGCGCGGACCGTGAGGCCCGCGCCGCTCAGTGCCTGAACACCGCCATATGCCTTGCGGATGTCCTTTGCTTCCAGCATTGCTACTAGCCGAGTGCCGACAGCGGCTTGAGGTAGGCGCTCGGGTCCGCGAGCTCTTTTTCGATCAGCGGCTTGAAGAACGCGTACTTGTTCGCCGCGCTGCTCTCCCGCTTGATGATTTCGTTGATGTTTTCAGACGTGACGATGCCCTGACCGGGGTTCCACCAGCCTTCCGGCAGCGCCTTGCCTTTGGCGTGCTGAGCCAGCAGCGTCCCGGCGATGTAGCCCTTCATGTAGTGGTAGGGATCACCGAGCGCGTACACGTAGCCGTCCTTGACCGCTTCAAGCGCGATCGGGTCGACGTCGCATGCCCCAACCAGATAGTGAACGCTGTTCTGCTTCTGAATCCGGTAAAGCGAGACGGCGTCCTGGTCGCCCGGCGCCAGGTAGGCGACGGCGTTGGGGTGCGCTTTGACCAGGTTGCTCCAGTGGTCATAGTTTTCCGCCGGCTCTGAGCCAACGGCGTACGGTCCAGCGATCTTCAGACCGGGCCGTTCCTTTTTGAGCACTGCCTCCATGCCTTTGATCCTCAGTTCCAGCAGGATCAGGCCGGGGATGTCGTTGCCGATCACGACTTCACCCGTCTTCGGCAGCTTTTTGAGCATATAAGTGGCGAGCCCTTCACCCACAGCCACGTTGTTGTTGCCAACGTAGGTGGTGACCTTGCTGCCGGTTGGCGGCGGTGCGTCCATCGTCACAACCGGGACCTTTTCTTCAACCGCCTGGTTGTATGCGCGCACGAAGTCTTCCGGCGCCGTGGTCATGATCGCGACCCCGTTCTTGGCGGTGTGAGTAGCCGCGAGGAACTGGCTCACCTCCTGCGTTGGGTTGACCCCGTTGGGAGCTGAGGAAGAGATGCTGACACCTTCGTGTTCAGCGGCAGCCTCAGCGCCATCGGCCATCTCCTGGAAGGCGTTCTGCGTAGTCGACGCGGTGACGACCGCGAGCTTGATGCTGCTGGCGCTGGTTGTGGCTGTCGTGCTCGAGCTACTGCTGTTGGTAGTGCTGCTATTGCTCGAGCCGCAGGCGCTCAGCACCAGTGCCGTCACGACAGCTGCCGTGACGCCCAGGATGCCGCTCCGTCGCCTCCTTGTACTTCCAGATTGCCGTGTTGGCATTACCTTCTGTCTCCTCTCTAGGGAACAACCCAATGTGAAAACGACGTGCCGGCCACTCGGCTTGATGCTCATAGCCCGAGACCTCCCGCGGCACGTCCTTTACCTCGACGTCGGACGATGCTGTCGAGCGCGACCGCGGCCAGAATCACCGCACCGGTTGCAAACGCGCTCCAGTTCTGGGGCACGTTGAAGTACACAAGCCCGGCGCTCACCTCGGTGAGCAGCACGGCGCCGAACATCGCTCCGATCACCGTGGCACTGCCGCCCGCGAGCGACGTGCCGCCGATGATCGCCGCGGCGATCGCCTGTAGTTCAAATCCGGCGCCGATGTTCGGTTCGCCGGAGGCGAAGAACGCGAGCCCAAGGATGCCGGCGATCCCCGAGAGCACGCCCATCAGCACGAGCGCCTGGATGCGCACGCGCGGGATCGAGATGCCCGAGAAGCTCGCCGCCTCGGGGTTTGAGCCGATCGCGCGCACGCGGTGCCCAAACGGCGTCAGCCGCAGCACCGCGGTGAGCATGATCGCGACGATCAAAAGCACCCACACGCTGACCGGCAGGCCGAGCTTGTTGCCGCCGAAGAAGGTGAAGAACGAGCTGTTGAACGGCAGGTGGTTGACCTGCTGGCCGTTACTCAGCGCGAGCGCGAGGCCACGGAACATCGACAGCGTCGCGAGCGTCGCCACGATCGCCGGGATCTTGATCGCCTGCACGAGGATCGCGTTGACGAAACCCATGCAACCCGCGAGCACGACGCCGATCACGCACGCGACGTAGGGGTTCATCCCGCCCTGCATGAACAGCGCGGCGATGATCAGCGTCAGGCCGAAGACCGAGCCGGACGACAGGTCGATCTCGCGCATCGCGATCAGGAACGCCATGCCGCCGGCGATGATCGCCACGTACACGGACTCCTGCAGGACGTCGCGGATCTGCGAGGAGGAGAGGAATTCGGGGTGAAGGATGCCGATCACCGCGCCGAGCGCGAGCGTCGCCAGCAGCACGCTCGTCGACTCGAAGCGCAGAACGCGCAGGATCAGGGAGAGGGCCGTCGAGTGGACGGGACGCTTCGCCGCGCCCTGGCCCGAGGACCCACCCTCTGTGCCGGTGGAAACGGTGACCTCACCGGACCCGGCCACGCCGTTGCCGGCGCCTGCCATCTCCAGGATCGGCGCTTTCGTCTGCTGGATCTCGGGAACGTTGCTCATGCCCCGCTCCCCTCGCTACTGCACCTCATATCTCTCCTTCCCCACTAACACGCTTCTGCCCTTCCCCGTTTTGTGCGGATTGCGCACGTCCATCCACGATCCGCACTAGATACTCTCATAGACCACGGAGTAAATGTCAAGTGCCAGTTGTTCCCTCTCCAGACTTGTCCCACTTCCGCGGGGCTCACAGGACCTCACGAGCCCGCCCCCAGCTCGACGACGAGCAGCATCGGGCCGTCGCGGCGCTCGAGTCCCGGGAGCAGCTCATCGAGCGCGGCCAACAGCTCGGCGTGCTCTGAGATCCGCCGCGCCGGACAACCGAGCCCCTCGGCGAGCAGCGCGATGTCGACCGCGGCGAAGTCCGGCCAGGCGCCCCGTCCACCGGCGCGCGCGGCGAGACCATCCATCACCGCGTAGCGATGGTTGGCCATCACGATCGCCAGCAGCGGCGCGCCGTAGCGGGCCGCGCTCCACAGCGCCTGAATCGAATACAGCGAGGCGCCGTCGCCGAGCACGGCGACCACCGGGCGATCGTCGAGGGCCATCGCCAGCCCAGTGGCAGCTGAGATGCCGAAGCCGAGCGCGCCGTTGGCGCCGCTGATGAAGCCGAGCGGCTGGCGCGCGGGGATCCGTGCCATCAGCTCCGGCCGGCTGGAGGGGCTCTCCTCCATCAGCACCACGTTCTCCGGCAGCCGCTCGCGCAGCGCCACGAACAAGTGGCCCGGCTGCAGTGGCTCTCCCGGTGCCGGCGCCGGCGGGTCGGGCAGAAGCTGGCGTGGCGCGGGCGCCGGCCCGTCACGCTGGGTGAGCTCCTCGGCGAGCATCGCGCAGGCGAGCGCCGGGGGCCCAAGCAGCGCAAGCTCGGCGCTGGAGCGGTTGACCTCCTCGGGCACGTCGCTGATCACGATCACGCTCGCCGCCGGCGCGACCATCGACCCGGGGTCGTAGATGTAGAGCAGGAAGGCGGCAGTGCCGATAGCGATCACGAGGTCGTGCGCGGCGAGCGACTCGCGCATCCGCCGCCGGCTCCAGTGCAGATGACCGGCGAACAGAGGGTGGTCCTGGGGGAAGCCGGCGCGCGAGCCGAACTCCTGCCCCCACACCGGTGCGTTCAAACGCTCGGCAAGCGCCACGGCGCCGTCCCAGCCCGCGCGCGTGTCGATGCCCGCGCCGACGACCAGCGCCGGCGAGGAAGAGTGCTCGACGAGCGCCGCCAGCTCGGCGATCGCCTCCGCTGAGAAGCTCGGCGCCTGGAGCACCCTCGCGGGCGCGCCCGCGGCGCCCTCGGCTTCCGCCGGCTCCTCCCAGTCGCCCATCGGCGCGACCACCAGCGCCGGGCCGCGCGCCTGGCTTGCCTCGTGCCAGGCGCGTGCGATCGCCCCCGGCAGATCCTGTGCCCGCGAGGGCGTCTCCGTCCACACCGGGTAGTCGCCCGCGAGCCGCTCGAGCGAGCGCCCCGTGAGGAACGGCGCGAGCGCGAGCTGGCGGCGGTCCTGCTGGCCGACGAGGATCACCAGCGGGGCGCGGTTATCGCGCGCGCCGGCGATCGCGTTGACCGCGTTGCCAAGACCCGGTGCGGTGTGCAGGTTGACGAACGCGGGCGTGCCGGCGCCGATCGCGTAGCCGCTTGCGATCCCCACCAGCGACCCCTCGTGCAAGCCGAGCACGTAGTCGAAATCGGCGGGTAGATCCGTGAGGAAAGGGATCTCCGTCGAGCCGGGATTGCCGAAGATCCTCGTCATCCCGTACTCGCGCAGCACATCGAGCACGGCCTCACGAACGCTCCGCGCGGCACCCACGCCATGGCTCGGCGCAGCGCTCTGCGCGCGGGGCGCGCCCTGACCCGACTCAAGCATCCTCGTCCCCATCCCCTTGATTCGATGACATACTTACAACAATATTGTCAACAATATTCGGATCCACTACCGAAAAGCAAGAGGGGAAGGCGAGGCGATGAGCGATCCGGTCCCGTCCGAGCGTGCGAGAGAGCTGCTGCGCGGCGCGCTCGACACGCACGTGCACATCGACCCGGACGTGGTCGAGCGCAGCATCGACGACCTCTCGCTGGCAAAGCGCTTCCTCGAGCTGGGCCTGGCCGGCTTCGTGATGAAGTCCCACTACACCTCCACCGCCGAGCGCGCGAGCGTGGTCCGCGCCGCGGTCCCCCCGATCCAGGCGCTCGGCTCGATCGTGCTCAATCGCGCCGTCGGGGGCATCAACCCGCTGGCGGTCGAGATCGCCGCGCGCGAGGGCGCCCGCATCGTCTGGCTGCCGACGGTCGACGCGCTCAACGAGGCGCACGAGCGCGAGGCTCCCCCGGGCGCGAAGGTGCCCGTGTGGGTGAGCCTGCAGCGCGAACTGCTCGAGCGCGGCATCGAGATCGAGCCGATCGCCGTGCTCGACGGCGACGGCCAACCAACACCCCAGATACGCGACGTGCTCAGCGTGGTCGCCCAGCACGGAATGACGCTCGCGACCGGGCACCTCGGCCGCGAGGAGATCTTCAAGATCGTGGCGGCCGCGCGTGAGGAGAACGTGGCGCTGACGGTCGTCACCCATCCGGAGTTCCCCTCGCAGGACCTGAGCGTCTCCGACCAGCTCGCGCTCGTCGCGGGCGGCAACGTCCTTTTGGAGCGCTGCTTCACCACCCCGCACACCGGCAAGATCAGCTGGGAGCGCTGGCTCGAGGCGATCCGCGCGAGCGGGCCCGAGCACTCGGTGCTGTCGACCGACCTCGGACAGGTATTCAACCCGCCCGTCGCCGACGGCATGGCGCTGATGGTCGATCGCCTGCTCGACGCGGGCTTCAACGACCAGGAGGTACAGACGATGGCCGTGACCAACACGGAGCGGGTGGCGGGCGTATGAGCGAAGACGGAGCACCCACACTGCTCGCGATCGGCGCCCACGCGGCCGACTTCCTGTGGCGCGCGGGCGGCGCGCTCGCCGCGACCGCGGCGGCGGGCGGCAAGGCGCACGTGCTGGCGCTCTCCTACGGCGAGCGTGGCGAGTCCGGCGAGCTGTGGAAAGAGCAGGGCCAAACGATCGAGCGCGTCAAGGAGATCCGCCACGGCGAGGCCGAGCGCGCCGCGGCGATCCTCGGCGCCGACTTCCGCTGCCTGGATCTCGGCGACTACCCGCTCGAGGTCGCGGGCGACGGCTTGGAGCGCCTGGTCGATGCGATCCGCGAGCTCGCCCCCGATGTGATCGTCACGCACACCGACCGCGACCCCTTCAACCCCGACCATCCCGTCGCCTTCCACGCGGTCGAACGCGCCCGGGCGCTGGCCGCCGGCGCGGGCGTGGCGAGCGCCTTCCCGACGATCAAGCCGCCACGACTGCTGCTGTTCGAGCCCCACCAGCCGGAGCTGTGCAACTTCACGCCGACCACGTTCCTCGACATCACCCACGTGATCGATCGCAAGCGCAAGGCGATGGGCGAGATGAAGGCGCAGGCCTACCTGCAGAGCTACTACGAAGAGCGGGCTGGGCATCGCGGCAACCACGCGCGGCGCTGCTCCGGCAACCAGGAGGTCCGCTACGCAGAGGCGTTCATGCGGATCACCCCGCAGGTGGTCGCGCAGCTGTAGGGCGCCGTGGTGACCCACGACGCTAGATCGGGTACTCGCGGGGCAGCCCCTGGACGGTGATCCAGCGCAGCTCTGAGAACTCCTCGACCGCGGCGCTGCCGCCGAAGCGACCCCAGCCGCTGTCCTTGACGCCGCCGAACGGCATCTGCGGCTCGTCGTGGACGGTGGCGTCGTTGATGTGGCAGATGCCGCTCTCGATCCGTCCCGCGAGTGCGAGCGCGCGGGGAACGTCGCGGCTGAATACGGCCGCGGAGAGCCCGTACTCGCTGTCGTTGGCGGTGCGCACGGCCTCCTCCTCGTCCGCGACTGGGATCACCGAGACGACCGGGCCGAAGGACTCCTCGCTGTAGATGCGCATCTCCGGCGTCACGCCCATCAGCACCGTCGGCCGATAGCACGGGCCGTCGGCCTCGCCGCCGCTCAGAACCCTCGCGCCCTTGGCGGCGGCGTCCTCGACCAGCTCCGCCACCCGGTCGATCGCGGCGGCGTTGATCAGCGGGCCGATCTGCGTGTCGGGCTCGCGCGGGTCGCCGACCTTGAGCAGCGACGCACGCTGGGCCAGCTGCGTGGCGAAGTCCTCGGCGACGGTGTCATCGACGACGATGCGCTCGGTCGACATGCAGATCTGGCCCTGGTGCATGAACGCACCGAACTTCGCCGCCGCGACCGCGCGCTCGATGTCGGCGTCGGCGAGCACAAGGAATGGCGCCTTGCCGCCGAGCTCGAGCAGCACGCGCTTGAGGTGCCTGCCGGCCTTTTCGGCGATGATGCGCCCGACCTTCGTCGAGCCGGTGAAGTTGATGCGACGAGTCTGGCGGTGGGCGATCAGCGCCTCGACCACATCGCCGGCGTCCTCGGGCGCATTGGTGATGAAGTTGACGACGCCCGCCGGCAGCCCCGCGTCGGCGAGCGCACGGGCCACACAGGCGTGCGTGCGCGGGCACTGCTCGGAGGCCTTCAAAACGACCGTGTTCCCAAACGCCAGCGGTGTTGCGACCGCCCGTGTGGCGAGGATCACGGGCCCGTTCCACGGGGCGATGCCGACGACCACGCCGGCCGGCTGGCGCACCGCCATCGCCGTCTTGCCGGGCACGTCGGAGGGGATCACCTCGCCGACGAGCGCGTATGCCTGGGCAGCCGCCTCGCGCAACATCCCGGTGGCGAGGCTGACGTTGAACATCCCCCAGCCGAACGTCGAGCCGGTCTCCTCGGTCATCACGCCCGCGATCTCACCGCCGCGCCCGGACAGCAGCTCGGCCGCCTTGGCGAGCAGCTCGCGCCGGCGCGCGGGCGGCGTGGCGGACCACGCGGGGAACGCCTCCGCGGCGGCGTCAACCGCCGCGCGTGCGTCCTCGACGCTCGCGGCGACCGCCGAGCCGACCACCTCGCCGGTGTAGGGATGACGGTTCTCGAAGCTGTGAGGAGAGACACCAACGGTCCAGTCTCCCCCGATCAGCAGTTCCTGTTGCTCTGCTCGAGCAGTTGCCATCGCCTCTCCCCTTGAATGCTCGTGGATGCGCTATGCGCACAAAGATTCGCTTAGCGACTAGTTTCGAGCGACGCTGGGAACTTGTCAAGTCGCCGGCTCAGCCGACGCTGCCGCCGGCGCCGCGGATGTCGTTCTCGATCGCCGCCGCAGCTGCCAGCACCCGCGGCACGAAGCGTTTGCGCAGCGTACGGAGGTCCGTGCGACTGGCATGCACCGAGACGTTCAGCGCCGCCACGCTGCCGGCGGAATCGCGGATCGGCACAGCGATCGAGCGCAGACCCTCCTCGAGCTCCTGGTCGACCATCGCGAAGCCATCGCGGGCCACCCGCTGCAGCTCCGCGCGCAGTGCCTCCTTGCTGGTGATTGTGTGATGCGTGTATTTGTGCAGCTCGATCTCCGCCAAGCGCTCCTCGAGCTGTTCCGGTGGCAGCGCGGCGAGCAGCACGCGACCCATCGAGGTGACGAAAGCGGGCAGCCGCGTGCCAACCGCGAGCGTGATCGTCATGATCCGCCGTGTAGGGACGCGCACGACGTAGACGATGTCGGTGTCGTCGAGCACCGAGACCGAGGAGGACTCGTTCAGCTCGTGCACGAGCGCCTCCATGTGCGGCTGGGCGATCTCGGCGAAGCTGAGGCTCGACAGGTAGGCGTAGCCGAGGTCGAGCACACGCGGGCGCAGCGAGAAGCGCCCGTCCTCCAGGCGCACATAGCCGAGCTCCACAAGCGTCAGCAGGAAGCGACGCGCGGCGGCCCTCGTCAGACCGGTGGACGCGGCGACATCGGAGAGACGCAGGTCGCGGTGCTCGGCGTCGAAGGCGCGGATCACCGCCAGGCCGCGCTCGAGCGACTGGACGAAATCTGATCGGCTGGCTCTGGGGGCGGGCATTGGCTCTGTCGGCTCGTGGTGCGGGATGACGGTGCGGAACGCGTGGGTTCGTGATGCGAACACTAATGCACCCTGCGTGCTGATTGCCATACCCGGGGGAAGAAGATTTGGCGTACCGCGGGCCTTGCGATATGGTTCGTACTGTGTCCGTCTGTTCTCATTGCGGACTAATGTCAAGGGTCGCGGAGGGGTAGAGATCAGCTTCATCGACGACATGCGGTCGGGGGAAACGACGTGCCGGTGACGGAGATCCTGCCGCTGGCGGACGCCGTCGAGCTGGTCATCGCCGACGGCGATGCGGTCGCGCTGGAGGGCTTCACGCACCTGATCCCGTTCGCCGCGGCGCACGAGATCATCCGCCAGCGCCGTCGCGAGCTGACGCTGATCCGGCTGACGCCGGACATCATCCTCGACCGTATGATCGGCGCCGGCTGCGCCCGCAAGCTCGTGTTCTCCTGGGGCGGCAACCCCGGCGTGGGCTCCCTGCATCGCTTCCGCGACGCTGTCGAGAACAACTGGCCGGCACCGCTCGAGCTCGAGGAGCACAGCCATGCGGGGATGGCAAACAGGCTCGTCGCCGGCGCTTCCGGTCTGCCGTTCGCGGTCCTGCGCGGCTATGTCGGCACCGACCTCGCCGCGCACACGAACGGCATCGCGACGATCACGTGTCCGTTCACCGGCGAGGAGCTGACCGCGGTCAGCGCGCTACGCCCAGACGTCGCGGTGATCCACGCTCAGCGCGCAGATCGCGATGGCAACGTCCAGCTGTGGGGCATCGTCGGCGTACAGAAGGAGGCCGTGCTCGCGGCCCGCCGCAGCCTCGTGACGGTCGAGGAGATCGTCGACGAGCTCGACCCGCACCCCGGCGCGGTGGTGCTGCCCAACTGGGTCGTCACCGCCGTCGCGGAGGTCCCCGGAGGCGCACGCCCATCCTACGCGCAGGGCTACTACGACCGCGACAACGAGGACTACCGCCGCTGGGACGCGATCGCCCGCGACCGCGAGCGGTTCCGCGAATGGCTCGAGCGCGAGATCCTCCAGGCGGAGAGCACAACGGCATGAGCGAATTGGGCGGCGCGCTGTCCGCGGACGAGCGGATGACGGTGACGGCAGCGCGCGCGTTGGGCGACGGCGCCATCTGCTTCGTCGGCATCGGCCTGCCCAGTACCGCTGCCAACCTCGCCCGCCGCACGCACGCTCCCGACCTGGTCCTGATCTACGAGTCCGGGACGATCGGCGCGAAGCCGACGACCCTGCCGCTATCGATCGGCGACGGCGAGCTTGCGATCACCGCCGACTCGGTCGTGAGCGTGCCCGAGATCTTCAACTACTGGCTGCAGCCGGGACGAATCGACGTGGGCTTCCTCGGGGCCGCGCAGATCGACCGCTTCGCCAACATCAACACGACGGTGATCGGCGCTGACTACGACAAGCCGACAGTGCGCCTGCCGGGAGCCGGCGGCGCCCCCGAGATCGCGGCCTCGTGTGGGGAAGTGATCGTGATCGTGCGCCAGAGCCGTCGTAGCTTCGTCGAGCGGGTCGACTTCGTCACCTCCGTCGGCTTCGGCGCGGCGGCCGGCGACCGCGAACGCCTCGGCTTCTCCGGGCGGGGACCGGTCAAGGTGATCACCGATCTCGGTGTGCTCGAGCCGGACCCCGAGACGTGTGAGCTGACGCTCACGAGCGTGCACGAGGGCGTCGAGCTCGAGCAGGCACGCGCGGCGACCGGCTGGCCGCTGGCGGTCGCGGATGACTTGGCAGTGACTCCCTCCCCCACGCGGGAGGAGCTGGTTGCGCTGCGCGAACTGCTGGCCACCCAGGCCACGAAAGGAGATGCCGATGGAGGTTGAGCGCAAGGCGGAGCTGGGAGGGGGCTCGCCGCTGTGGGCTGGCCCGGGACGCGGCCTGGTCATACCCGGATATCGGCGCGACCACGAGCTGGTCGATCCCCCCCACGACTGGCCGTGGTATCGAGGCACGATCCTGCGCCACCCCAAGCGCCCGCTCGTGCCGATCGCGAACACGCTCAGCGACGTCACCGGCCCGCTGTTCGGCGAGGATCGTCTCGGCGAGCTCGACTTCGACCTCACCGCCGGCCACAGCGGTGAGCCGCAGGGCCAGAAGATGGTGCTCCACGGCCGCGTGCTCGACGGCAACGGGCATCCCGTGCCGGACACGCTGCTCGAGATCTGGCAGGCGAACGCCGCCGGGCGCTACTGGCACAAGGTCGACACCCACCCCGCTCCCCTGGACCCCAACTTCACTGGTGTGGGACGCTGCCTGACCGACTCGGAGGGCCGCTACCGCTTCGTCACGATCCGCCCCGGCTCCTACCCGTGGGAGAACCACTTCAACGCCTGGCGCCCGGCCCACATCCACTTCTCGCTGTTCGGGCGGGCGTTCACCCAGCGGCTGGTCACACAGATGTACTTCCCCGACGACCCGCTGTTCGCGTATGACCCGATCTTCAACTCGGTGCGCGACGAGCGCGACCGCAAGCGGCTGATCTGCGAGTTCGACATGGACGCGACGACGCCCGAATGGGCGCTCGGGTTCCGCTACGACATCGTCCTGCGCGGGCGCGAACAGACACCGTTCCAGGAGGGCCACCGATGAGGCCCACGATCGACCACGAGCAGGAATATCCCGGCGCACTGACGCCGACCCCGTCGCAGACGGTTGGCCCGTACTTCGGCTTCGCGCTGCCGTGGGCCGATGGCCCATTCGTCGTGGCGGAGGGCACCGCGGGAGCGATCCGCCTCGAGGGCGTGCTGCTCGACGGCGCGGGCGAGCCGATCCCGGACGGGATGATCGAGACCTGGCAGGCGGACGGCGACGGGCGCTTCGCGCACCCGGACGACCCACGCGGCGCGGTCAAGTGGTCTGGCTTTCGCGGCTTCGGGCGCTGTGCCACGGACGCTGAGGGCCGTTACTCGATCCTCACGGTCAAGCCGGGACCGGTGCCGGGACCGGGGAGCACCGAGCAGGCACCTCACATCACGATGTCGGTGTTCGCGCGCGGAATGCTGCAGCGTCTGGTCACGCGGGTGTATTTCGCCGACGAGCTCCAGCGCAACAGCGTCGACCCCGTGCTGTGCAGCCTGCGGGGCGAGGAGGAGATGCGGCGCACGCTGACGGCGGAGCCGATCGAGGGGGGCTACCGCTTCGACGTCCGCCTGCAGGGGCAGGATGAGACTGTCTTCTTCGCTATCTGAGCGACCCCGGACGGAGGCCTGGCCCCGTGTGTCCCGAAATCTTTAGCGGCCTGTTCGCCCGTGGCGCGGTCAGCGCCCAGCTCGATGACCGCGCGTGGATTCGCGCGATGCTCGACTTCGAGGCGGCGTTGGCCGCGGCCGGTGCGGAGGTTGGCATCGTGCCGGCGGAGGCCGCACGCGAGATCGAGAGCCTGTGCGCGAGCGCGGCGCCGAACCCGGCGACGCTCGGTGAAGGGAGCGGGAGCCAGGGCACACCCGTGCCGGCACTGCTCGCGGCGCTACGCGCGAACCTGTCCGCGGAGGCCAGCGCCCACCTGCACCGCGGCGCGACCAGCCAGGACGTGGTGGACACGGCCGCGATGCTCGTCACGCGCCGGGCGCTCGTGCCGTTGCTCGAAGAGCTCGACGGCGCCGCGGACGCTTGCGCGACGCTGGCCGAGCGCCACCGCGAGACGCTGCAGATCGGGCGCACACTGCTACAGCAGGCCGCTCCGACGACGTTCGGCCTGACCGCCGCCGGCTGGCTCGTGGCGCTGGACGAGTCGGCCACACGGATGCGGGAGATCCGCGAGCGCACGCTGGCCGTGCAGCTCGGGGGCGCGGTGGGAACGCTGGCCTCGCTCGGCGAATACGGCGTGGCGGTCATAGCCGGGGTCGCGCAGCGTCTGGAGCTGGCCGAGCCGACGCTGCCGTGGCATGCCAATCGCACGCGACCGGCGCTGCTCGCGGGAGCGCTCGGCGTCTGCTGCGGGGTCGCCGGGAAGATCGCCACGGATGTCGTGCTGCTCGCACAGACGGAGGTCGCGGAGGTCGCCGAAGGCGGCGGTGGCGGGGGATCCTCGACGCTCCCCCACAAGCGCAACCCCGTCGCGGCGATCGCCGCGCGCGCGTGCGCCGATCGCGCTCCAGGCCTCGTGGCGACGATGCTCGCGGCGATGAACATCGAGCACCAGCGCGCGGCCGGCGGCTGGCAGGCTGAGGCACAGACGCTGTCGGAGCTGTTGGGGCTGACCGGCTCGGCGGTCGCTGCCGTGCGCTCGCTGCTGGAGGGCCTCGAGGTAAAGCCGGAGCGGATGCGGGTAAACCTGGAGTTGACGGGCGGCCTGGTAATGGGCGAGGCGCTCACCACGGCGCTGACGGAGAGCCTCGGGCGCACGCAGGCGCACGAGCTCGTCCAGCAGGCAGCACGGGACGCGCTCGCGCAGGGTGCATCCTTTCGCGAGATCGTCACGGGCGTGCCCGAGATCACGGCGGCGCTGGGCGAGGACGGGATCGACGCGGCGCTCGAGCCGGCGGACTACCTTGGCTCAAGCGACGAACTGATCTACCGCGCGCTCGCCGCCCACGGCGTGCTCGTGGATCAGCGCGCGAGCCCACAGGAGCCTTAGTTGGCGCTCTGCGAGGTGCACCGGCTCGTCGAAGGCCCGGCGGATGCTCCGGCGGTCGTGCTCGTGAACTCCCTCGGCAGCGACCTGCGCATGTGGGACGCCCAGGCGAGCGCGCTGCGCGAGCGGTTTCGCGTGGTGCGCTTCGACGCCCGCGGCCACGGTCGCTCACCTGTCCCCCCCGGCCCGTATTCGCTCGCAGACCTCGGTGGCGATCTGCTGGGACTGCTCGATGAGCTGGGGCTCGAGCGCGCGTCTATCTGTGGCGTGTCGATGGGCGGCGCAATCTCAATGTGGACCGCGCTTCATGCGCCCGAGCGCGTGGAGAGGCTGGCGGTGTGCTTCAGCGCGGCGTGGTTCGGACCGCCCGGGGGCTGGCTGGAGCGTGCTGAGATCGTGCGCACACAGGGTCTCGAGGCGATCGTTGACGCTGTCGTCGGACGCTGGCTCACGGACGCCGCCGGACGTGAGCAACCGCAGCTCATCGCTCCGATGCGCGCGATGTTCCTGGCGACGTCCGCCGAGGGGTACGCGGCCTGCTGCGAGGCGATGGCGGCGATCGACCTGCGCGAGCAGCTCGGCGAGATCACCGCGCCGACGCTCGTCGTCTCCGGCAGCGAGGACCCTGCGACGCCACCCGAGAACGGCCGGCACATCGCTGCGGCCATCTCCGGGGCGCGCTTTGTGGAACTGGCCGGTGCGGCGCATCTCGGCAATGTCGAGCGCGCCGCCCAGTTCAACGAGTTGCTGCTGGAGCACCTCGATCAAGCAGCGGCCGCCAGCGAGCGCCACACCCCTACGCAAGCGAAGGAGACGAGTTGAGCGATTTCGAGCGGGGCATGAAGATCCGCCGCGAAGTGCTGGGCGACGCGCACGTCGACCGCGCCGAGGCGGGCAAGGACGAGTTCACGGCGGACTTCCAGGAGCTCATCACGCGCTACGCGTGGGGTGAGGTGTGGGCACGCCCGGGGCTCGACCGGCGCTCTCGCAGCGTCGCCACCCTCGCGGTGCTGGTGGCGCTACGTGCGGAGGGCGAGATCGCGATGCACGTGCGGGCGGCGCTTGGCAATGGTCTGAGCGCGGATGAGATCAAGGAGGTGATCCTGCACACCGCCGTGTATGCGGGGGTGCCGGCGGCCAATGCGGCGTTTGCGATTGCGCAGGAGGTTATTGCGGAGGGGGCATAGGGCTCGTTGGGTTTGTAGACACGGTGCATCCGCCTGGCTTCTCATGGGCCGAGGGAGGCGATTGAGGTGACGAGGACGCCGTCGGGTCGTGTGTAGGTGGGGGTGTCCGCGACAACGACGAGTAGAGCGCCGCATGCGGCGTTTGCGGCGGGGGAAAGCTTCTCCTTGAGCGCGAGCAGGTTGCGGGCCGCCTCATCTACACGATTGTGTCCGAGCTTGATCTCGGCTGCGAGCCAGCGTCCGTCTGCTGCCTCGACGATCGCGTCGATCTCGAGTCCCTTGTTGTCGTGGTAGAAGCGGACCTCCGCGCGATGTGGTTGGGCATAGATGCGCAGGTCATGGATGGCCTGTGACTCAAAGAGGAAGCCGGCGAGCTCGATCTCAGGGCCGAGTAGCCGCTGAGGCGTGGCGCCGAGGGCAGCGACTGCGAGCGAGGGATCGGCGAGGTGTCGCTTTGGTGTCGCAGCAAGCCGTACTCGCGAACGCAGCTGTGGCTTCCAGCTCGGCTGATCCTCAATCAAGAAGAGTCGTCCGAGTACGCGCAGATAGTCGTGCAGGACCGTCTCGCCGAGTGGCTGCTCTGCTGTGCGAGCGATCGTCCGCAGGCTCGCATTGGTCGCGACGTTGCGGGCGTAGGAGGCGAGCAGGCGTCGGATTCCGTCGGGATCGCGTCGGACTCCGTCGACTCGAGGGACGTCCGTGTGGACGATCATGTCGAGATAGTCGGCGTTCGCTTCGAGGGCATCAGCCGGCGTGAGGGTGAGGTTGTCTGGCCAGCCTCCGGTCGAAAGTGCCTCGATTGCCTCGACTACGGTGATCCTGTGTGACGTAGCGTCAGGGACAGAGCGGTTCAGGAGCCCGCCCACCGAGACAGCGCCGCTTGAAACGCCGCGCTCCAGCAACGTCATCGTCCGCATGTGCACCGCGGCGATCCTGCGTGCACCGGTGTGACTTTGCTCCTCGAGCTCGGGAGTTGATGAGCCGGTGAGCAGGAACAGGCCCTTGCCGCCGAGGTCGTCGATCCGCCCCCGCACGGCGTTCCAAATCCCGCTGGCAAGCTGATACTCGTCGATCAGCCTCGGAGGCTCACCGTCCAGTACGAGGCGCGGATCGATCTGGGCCGCGGTGAGCGCTGCGCGATCCTGGTCGAGGCGTACCTCCGAGACCGCAAAGCAGCGCGCGGTGGTCGTCTTGCCGACTGCCTTTGGACCATTGAGCAGGACGCCCCCGTGAGTACGCAAGCGTGCCTGCACGAGCTTCTCGACGATCCGCTCGCTGTGTCCTGACGAAGGGATTGTACCCGACATGACGGCGGGATTGTACCTAACACGACGGAGGTGTTGTACTCCCGATCACCAGCGTCTCTCACTCCCCCGCTCGAAGCGCCCCCTCAGCTGAGCAGCCCGCGGACATCCTCCGCGGTGACGCTGCCGGCGAACAGGTCGCCCTCGTCCATGACCCCACTGAACAGCGCGGCCTTGCGGCGCGCAAGGGCGGCGACCTTCTCCTCGATCGTGTCGCGCGCGATCATCCTGTAGGCCATTACCGGGCGAGTCTGGCCGATGCGGTGGGTGCGGTCGATCGCTTGAGCCTCGGTGGCGGGGTTCCACCACGGGTCGAGCAGGAAGCAGTAGTCGGCCTCGGTGAGATTCAAGCCAAACCCGCCCGCCTTGAGGCTGATCAGGAAGACTGGGTCATCGCCGTCCTTGAAGCGCTCGAGCACGCGATCGCGTCGGCGGGTGCGACCGTCGAGGTAGCAGTAGCCGATGCCCTCGGCGTCCAGGCGCTCGCGGGCCTTGGCGAGGAATCCCGTGAACTGGCTGAACACGAGCGCCCGGTGTCCGCCGCCGACGACCTCCCCCAACTGCTCCACGAGCGCGCCGAGCTTGGTGCAGGGCACGGCGTCGTGGTCGTCGTCGACGAGGCCCGGATGTAGGCTGAGCTGGCGCAGCAGCGTGATCGAGCGCAGGATCACGAAGCGGTTGCGGTTGAAGTCGTCGATCAGCCCGAGGACCTTCTGACGCTCGCGCTGCAGTTGGGTGTCATAGAGCTTGCGATGGCGCGGATGCAGGTCCACGTCGAGGGTCTGTTCCTGCTTTGCGGGGAGATCCGCGGCCACCAGCTCCTTTGTGCGGCGCTTGACGAGCGGCTTGATCCGGCGTCGCAGGCGTGCGAGCTGCTCCACATCGCCGTTTCGCTCGATCGGTCGCACGTACTGTTCGGCAAATCGGCTCGGGTCGGGAAACAGCCCGGGAGCTGTGATCGACAAGAGTGACCACAGCTCCATCAGGTTGTTCTCCATCGGGGTTCCGGTGATCGCCAGCTTGAATGGCGCGGCCAGCTCGCGGACGCAGCGGTAGGTCTTCGCCTGGTGGTTCTTGACGTACTGCGCCTCGTCGAGGATCAGTCCCGCCCAGGGCATCTTGTGGTAGGCGTCTGCCTCGAGCCGGAACAGCGTGTACGTCGTGACGACGACGTCCGCGGCAGCGACCTCCTCGATCGTGCGGCCGGATCGCGCCAGCGTGTCGGTGATCGCATCGACCTCGAGTCCGGGGGCGAAGCGACCCGCCTCTGTCACCCAGCTCGACACGACGCTCGTCGGGGCGACCACCAGGAATGGGCCGACGCCCGGATCACGGACGCGTGCGTGGCAGATCAACGCGAGCGCCTGCAGCGTCTTGCCGAGCCCCATGTCGTCGGCGAGGATCCCACCGAGCTCGAGCTCCCACAGCGTCGCCAGCCAGCCGAACCCGTCGCGCTGGTAAGGGCGCAGTTGTGCCTCAAGTGTCGCCGGCACCTCGTGCTCGGCGATCGCGTCGATCCCGAGCAGCGCGCCGACCTGACGCTGCCACGTCTGCGCCTGCTCGGTCACCACGCCGAGCGCCGCGAGCTCGGCCCAGAGCCCGGCCTGGTAGCGGCTGATCCGCAGCGGCGCCGATTGCGAGTCCGACAGCGTCCTGGCCTCCTCGATCAGCCGCCGCAGCTCCTGCAGGCCCGGCTCGAGCAGCGAGAAGTGAGCGCCGTCGTCGAGCAGCATGTGCGACTCGCCGGCGGCGAGTGCTACGAACACCTCGGCGAACGGCAGCTCACGGCCGTCAATGCTGATCGTTACCCCCAGGTCGAACCAGTCGCGCTCTCCCGCGATGTCAACGGTGGAGAGCCCGATCGTGAGCGACTCGCCGACGTCGCGATAGTCGGCCGGCTCTCCGACGACCTCCACGACCAATCCGCCCAGCTCCGCGAGTCGCGGCAGCATGTCCGTCGTGAGGCGCATGCTGTCGATGCCCCTCAGCGCGACCGCGTTCGCGTCGGCTGGCCGCCCGGCGCCGTCGAGCAGGCCGAGGCGCTCGAGGCCTGTCCCGGTGAAGTCGGCGGACGCGAGGATCGAACGCTCGGCGTCGGGGTCGCGGAACCCGGGCCCGGCCTCGTTGCTGACGAGCGCTGCGTGCCGCGTGGCGGCGCCGACCCGGTAGGCCCACTCCCATCCGACATCGACGGCGTGGTCGGCACCGTAGCTTGCGCGCAGCACCAGCTTGGGCGAGGAGATCTCCGGTGGCGTGAAGGAGCCGTCCGAGGACACCACCGTGGCGACGCTGCGAAGCGCGGGGCACAGCTCTTCGGCGAAGCGCTCGAGCTCGCCCACCGGGATCTCCAGCCGTTCTTTGCCCAGAACCATCCGCTGCAGCGGCGCCGGTGCCGGCTTGACGAGACGCACGAGCCGCAACCGGCGGCTCTCGGGCTCCTGGCTGGACTCGCCGTCCTCACGCTCGGCGCACACGACGCCATGTCCGCTGGAACCGATGAACAGCAGCGGCTCCAAGCCCTCCGTCTCCTCACCGTCAACCCGGAGGACGGTGCCAACTGTCGATCCCCACTCGCCCTGCCGGGTCACGTCGATGAGCAACTCGCCCTGCCCATGGCACCGCACCTCGCCGAGACCGGGCCGCGCGTGCACGAGCTTCAGTCCGAGACGGTGCGCCTGCTCCAGCAGCGCCCACAGCTGCACGCTGTCGCAGCCGCCGAGATCAAGCGTCTTCTCGGCACCGTAGCTGTAGTAGTAGGCGGCCCGTCTCTCGCTCGCGCCATGGACTGCGTACAACTCGCGGACCAGCGCCAGGTGAGCGGGGTGGTACTCACTGCCACTGACACGCCAGGAGTCGAGCGTATTCCACGTCAGGGAGCCGTTGACCCAGCCGCCGCGCGCGCCAGGGCGCATCAACCTCGCCAGCAGCCGCGGAGGGCCGCCACCGGCCGCGCCGCTCGCGTGCAGCGCCAGCTCGATTGCCAGAGGGTTGCCCGTCGCCCGCGCCTCCGGCGCGTCGATCAGCGCGCGCAGGGACGTCTCCCACGTCTGTGGCTCCACCACCGGCGCAATCCGGAGCGGCGGGCGCTGATCGCCTCGCAGCTGACGGGCGCCACGCCCATCGGTCGCCGCAACGACGATCGCCGCGACGTGCTTGCAGTTGTATCCAACCGGGCAGGTGCACTCGCCATCGTCGAACGCGAGCAACCCGCCACCATCGGAGGCGAAGAACGCAGCGGTCTCATAGAGCGCACCCTGGCCGACCACCGAGCCGGTCAACGTCGCCGAGTCCGCGTCCCACTTGATCGCCATCACCCTGTTTCCGCGGGCATAGTCGCGCCCGCGCTTGAAGGACCGCGCCCCGATGGTCGCCTCAACCGTGGACAGCTCCACGTCGCTCAGCTCGCTGATCGCACTCAGCACAAGCGCAAGGTAGCTACCGCGCCGGACCGTTGTGCGCTTCTAGGCCGTCTCGCCGCCGTCAGCCGTATAGATGGCCCCTGTTACATAGGGGCTCTCATCGCTGAGCAGCCAGGCAACGAGCGAAGCGATCTCCTCGGGCTGCCCCACCCTGCCGACCGGCAGCATCGCCGCGACACCGCTCTTGAGCTCATCGGGCAGCCGGTCGAACAGCGGCGTGTCGACTGGACCGGGCACGACGGCGTTGACGCGCGTGCCGCTGGCGGCGGCCTCGACGGCGGCATTGCGGGTGAGCATCAGCACGGCGGCCTTGGTGCAGGCATACAAGCCCATGCCCGGCACCGCGTGCAAAGCCGTCCCGGACGCGGTGTTGACGATCGTCGCGGGCGTCCCTTGGGAGACAGCGAGACGAAGCATCTCGCGCAGGCACAGGTAGGTGCCGCGCAGGTTGATGCGCATCAGCGAGTCGAGCTGCTCGACCTCGCTGTCGACGATCGGGCAGGCGTGACCCTCGATGCCGGCGCAGTTGTGCAGCGAGTCGATACGACCAAGACGCTCGCGCGCCCGGGCGAACGCCTGCGCGACCTCCTGCTCGGAGGAGACATCGGCGCCGATCGCGATCGCCCGATCCTCCCCCAGCCCCGCGGCAGCGCGCTCGCAAGCGTCCAAGTCCAAATCCAGCAACGCCACGCGGCCGCCCTCGTCGAGGAGCCGCCCGGCCACGGCCAGGCCGATGCCACCGGCGCCGCCGGTGACGAGCGTCACCCTTCCCTCCAGGCCCTTGAGTCCCACCAAACACAGCCTATCGATATCGTCAATCGCATAGCGCACTCATCGACGCTTTGCGCACAGAACGGCAGCCAGCCACACCTGACAGGCCGCTCGGGGTAGGATTGCTTCCCATCCTGTTCCCCGACTGACGAGGTTTTAGAGCACGTGGCGATCGATCTCCAACAAGTCTCAGCCGTAGACACCGAGCCCGGCGAGCTGCCGAAGACGATGGCCGCATGGGTCATCCGCGAGGAGCGCTTCGGCGAACCGAAGGACGCCTTCCAGATCGAGGAGATCGAGGTGCCGGAGCCGGGCGCGTTCGAGGTGATCGTGCGCGTGATGGCAGCGGGCGTCAACTACAACAACGTGTGGGCGGCGCTGGGTAAGCCGGTGTCGGTGATGCGCTACGGCGACCACCCGGAGTTCGGCCACCACATCGGCGGCTCGGACGCATCAGGCGTCGTTTGGAAGGTCGGCGCCGGAGTCACCCGCTGGAAGGTGGGCGACGAGGTGGTGGTGCACTGCAACCAGGCATCCTACGAGGATCCCGAGGTGCATGGCCTGGACCCGATGGCTGCTCCCTCCCAGAAGATCTGGGGATATGAGACAACGTGGGGCTCGTTTGCGCAGTTCACGAAGGTGCAGGCCCAGCAGCTGCTGCCGAAGCCCGCAGCGCTGACCTGGGAGGAGGCCGCCTCCTACGGCCTCGTGTACTTCACCGCCTACCGCATGCTGATCACCCGCTGCAAGCTCCAGGCCGGACAGAAGGTGCTGATTTGGGGCGCCGCCGGAGGGCTGGGGGTATTCGCGATCCAACTGTGCAAGGCCGCCGGCGCCCACTGCGTAGGCGTCGTCTCCTCCGAGGAGAAGGGTGAGCTGGTCAAGCGTCTCGGTGCGGTGGACTACATCAACCGCGACGAGTTCGCGGGGATGATGCGCAAGGGCGGCGAGTCAGAGGAGGAGGAGGCCGCGCGTTTCAAGGTCTCCCGTGCGTTCGGCAAGCGCGTGAAGGAGATCCTCGGCGACTCTCCCGAGATCGTCTTCGAGCACGTCGGCAAAGCGACCTTCCCGACCTCGGTGTTCGTCGCCAAGACGTTCGGCAAAGTCGTCATCTGCGCCGGCACCACCGGCATCGACCTCGACTTCAACGTGGCCTACCTGTGGATGCGCCA
Organism: uncultured Solirubrobacteraceae bacterium; assembly: GCA_963752865.1. Lineage (GTDB taxonomy): Bacteria > Actinomycetota > Thermoleophilia > Solirubrobacterales > Solirubrobacteraceae > Palsa-744. The sequence goes on along the minus strand of CAVVZU010000001.1, from coordinate 1,308,764 downwards.
GAAGGAGATCCTCGGCTCACACTTCGCGAACGCATACGAGTGCACGAAGGCCAACGAGCTGATCGAGTCCGGTCAGATCCGACCGGTGCTGTGGCGGACGCTGGGCTTCGAGGGCGTCGCTGAAGCGCACCAGCTGATGCTGGAAAACAAGCATCTGGGCAAGATCTCGATCCTCGTGGGGGCCGACTCCGAGGGTCAGGGCAAGACCGCCGACGGACCCGGCGCGATCCACGCGGAGGTGGGTGCCTGATGGCCGGCTCGGTGATGATCCCCTGGTACGCGACGGGCTTCCGCCACGACGCCTTCGAGCAGGCGCTGAACGAGGCAGCGGCGACGGCGCTCCGCTATGGCGCGAGCTCATACGACGTATATCGCTCGCGCGAGGACAAATACCGCTTCCAGCAGGTGGCCGCCTTCGAGGAGTACCTCGACTGGGAACGCTATTGGGGCGGCCCGGAGATGACGTACTTCCGCGCAGCTCACTCCAGCTGGTACCAGGTGCCGGTGCTGTACGGCTGGTGGGACCACACCGCCCATGGCGCGGTCAGCGACACGGCTCTAGTGGCGAGCAATGGCCACAGCAACGGCCACGCGGTCAGCGAGATCGACTGACCTCTCAGCCGTGCTCGAGGGGCGCCATCGTCAGCCCCGCGCCCTTCAGCTGCTCCCAGTAATGCTCAGCTGGCTCCTGCGGCCCCGTGTAGACGATTGCCTTGCCGGAGGCGTGGATCACGTTGGCGATCTCCATGCCGCGCTTGAGGGTGATGCCGGGGATGAACCGTGCGAGCGTGCTGGCGACGTGCTCGAAGGTGTTGTGATCGTCGTTGCGCACGATCACTCTCCACTCGCCGCCCATGCCGGTCCCCGGTCCACCGAAGCGCGGCTTCTCGATTGTCTGATCCATGCCGGCAGGATAAAGCCCTCGGCGCGACCGTACAATTAGGAGCATGAGCGACGAACTGAACGCACGCCTGCCCGAGCGCGACCGGCCGTGGATGATGCGCACGTACGCGGGGCACTCCACGGCGAAGGCATCGAACGAGCTTTACAGGGGCAACCTGGCGAAGGGCCAGACGGGCCTGTCGGTGGCGTTCGACCTGCCGACGCAGACTGGGTACGACCCAGACGACGAGCTGGCGCGCGGCGAGGTGGGCAAGGTGGGGGTGCCGATCTCCCATCGCGGCGACATGGCGGCGCTGATGGACGGCATCCCGCTTGACGCGATGAACACGTCGATGACGATCAACGCGACCGCGGCGTGGCTTTTGGCGCTCTACATCGTGGCGGCCGAGGAGCAGGGAGTCCCCGAGGACAAGCTCCAGGGCACGACCCAGAACGACATCATCAAGGAGTTCCTGGCGCGCGGGACCTATGCCTTCCCCCCCGCCCCCTCGATGCGGCTGATCGCGGACATGATCGCCTACACGGTGGAGCACGTGCCGAAGTGGAACCCGATCAACATCTGCTCGTATCACCTGCAGGAGGCGGGCGCGACGCCGGTGCAGGAGATCGCGTTTGCGATGAGCAACGCGATCGCGGTGCTTGACGCCGCCCGCGAGCGTGTCCCGGAGGAGAGCCTGGAAAAGGTGTTCGGGCGGATCTCGTTCTTTGTGAACGCGGGGGTGCGCTTCATCGAGGAGCACGCGAAGCTGCGGGCGATGTCGATCCTGTGGGAAGAGCTCGGCCGTGAGCGCTACGGGGTGGAAGACGAGCGCCATCTGCGCTTCCGCTACGGCGTGCAGGTCAACTCTTTGGGGCTGACGGAGGCCCAGCCGGAGAACAACGTGCAGCGGATCGTGCTGGAGGCGCTGGCGGTGACGCTGGGACGCGACGCGCGCGCACGGGCGATCCAGCTGCCGGCGTGGAACGAGGCGCTGGGGCTGCCGCGACCGTGGGATCAGCAGTGGTCGCTGCGCATCCAGCAGGTGCTGGCGTATGAAACGGACATCCTCGAGTACCCGGACATCTTCGAGGGCTCGAAGGTGATGGAAGCGCTCGTGGACGAGCTGCTGGAGGGCGCGCGGGGGGAGATGGCGTTGGTGTCCGAGCACGGCGGCGCGGTGGAGGCCGTCCCGTACATGAAGGCGGCGCTGGTGGACTCTCACCGCGAGCGCATCCGCCGGATCGAGACGGGTGAGCAAATTGTGGTGGGACAGAACCGCTACACCGAGACGGCGGTCTCGCCGCTGACGGCAGACGCGGAGGGCGGCATCCTGGTGGTCGATCCCGCGGTTGAAGCGCAGCAGGTCGAGGACGTGCGCCGTTGGCGTTCCGAGCGCGATCAAACAGCTGTTGATGAGGCGCTCGCAGCTCTGGCCGCTGCTGCCGGTGACGTCAACGCCGAGGAGAACCTGATGGTGCCGACGATCGCGGCCGCACGGGCGGGCGCGACGACCGGGGAGTGGTCGCGGACGCTACGTGAGGTGTTCGGTAGCTACCACGGCCCGACGGGCGTTGGCGAGGCAGCCGCGGCGACGGCGGATGCCGATCTGAGCGAGCTGCAGGAAGAGGTCGCTCATCTGCAGGAGAAGCTTGGGCGCCGGCCGAAGATCCTGGTGGGTAAGCCGGGCCTTGACGGGCACTCCAATGGCGCGGAGCAGATCGCGGTGCGCGCTCGCGACTCGGGCATGGACGTGGTGTATGAAGGGATTCGATTGACGCCCGCGCAGATTGCGGCGTCGGCGCTGCAGGAGGGCGTGCACGTGATCGGGCTGTCGATCCTGTCGGGCTCGCACCGCGAGCTGATCCCAGCGGTGATCGACGCGCTGCACAGTGCGGGCGTGACGGCACCGGTGGTGGTGGGCGGGATCATCCCCGAACAGGATGTGGCGGCGCTGCGCGAGGCTGGCGTGGCAGCTGTGTACACGCCGAAGGACTTCGACATCACGCGCATCATGCGCGACATCGTGGCACTGGTTGGCGCGAGCGCGAACGGCGCGTCGGCCAACGGCTCGGCGTGAGCGCTGACGGCGCTGCGCTGGGCGCGCGCCTGCGCGAGAGAGACCTGAGCGCCGCGCCGGGGGCGTTGAACCTGCTGGAGAGCACCGCGCCTGCCGACCTCGAGCAGGCGACGGCGCTGCTGCACGAGCTCTCCCCCGCCGCACTGGGCGGCGAGGCGTCCGGGCATGTGATCGGCGTGACGGGCCCACCGGGCGCGGGCAAGTCGACGCTGCTCTCGGCGCTGCTGCACGCCTGGCGGGCGGGCGGACGCACGGCGGCAGTGCTGGCGGTGGATCCGAGCTCGCGCCGCTCGGGCGGCTCGCTGCTGGGCGACCGCGCACGGATCGAGTTCGACCCGGCGGACCGTGGCACGCTGATTCGCTCGATGGCCGCCGAACAGCGCCTGGGCGGCCTCGCACGTGCCACGCGTGTCTCCGCGGAAGCGCTGGCGGCGGCGTTCGATGTGGTGGTGATCGAGACGGTTGGGGTAGGCCAGTCGGAGACGGATGTGGCGGATGTGGTGGACACGGTGGCGCTGGTGGTACAGCCGGGCAGCGGCGACGTGCTGCAGTTCCTGAAGTCGGGGATCATGGAAACGCCGGACGTGCTGGTGGTGACGAAGGCGGACCTGGGCCAGATCGCGATGCGCGCCCGGCGCGACTTGAGCGCGGCGCTGCGCTCGCTGGGGTCCTCGCGCGCACAGGTGCTGGCGGTATCGGCGCTGGCGCCCCCCAGCGGGATCGATGAGCTGATCGATGCGCTGGACGAGCACCGAGGGGGCCTGGACATCGGCGAGCGCCGGGTACGCGCCCGGCGAGCGGGAGCGGTGAACGACTTCCTCGTGGAGCACGGGGAACGGGGCATGCGCGCGCTGGGCGGCCGCCGCGCGGCGGAGGCGCTGCTAGCCGAGCAGGACCCCGGGGCGGATGTGCCGGTGCTCGTTGCAGTGCTGGAACAGCGCATGGGATGAAGCGCAACCTGCTGTACATGTTCGGCGCGTTCGTGCTCGCGAGCACACTCGCGGGAGCGCTCGGCGCGGTCAACCTGGGCACGGCGCTGGCGTTTGGGCAGATGGCGTTCGCGGCCACGACCGTGTATGTGATCCTCAGGCGCTGAGGGATACCGTCGGGCGTTGGGGGGACTCGACAACCACCAGCCTCCCGGATGACCGGATGAACAACGTGCTCAGGATTTACAGCGGGCCCCGGCACGAGCCGCTACGGATGCTTTGCCTGGCACTTCTTAAGCGAGTGCTGCGCACTAGCCAGTCGAGCGTGCAGATGCTTACGCCCGAGTGCCTTCACCAGCAGATCATTCACCTCACACGACCCCTTGGCGGACGCTACGGCCCGCGGAGTTGCGAGATCGACTGTGACGACCGTTCCGAGCGACGCGATGGAAATGGGGTTCGAGCTAAACGTTTCTTCGACCCAGCCGGGCGAGATAGTCACGGCGAGATACTTCACCTGCCCCATACTCACTTTGGGGGGCAACGGCACGTTCGGGGAAAACGGCGAGCCACTGCTTAGCACGAATGGGAACGCCGTGACCGAGAGAGTTTGGGGGACACCGGCTGGTCGTGGAGGACCGCATGCGCCCGTGCGCGTGAGACTGGTCCGCTGCTCTGGATCGTCAGGGAGCCGGTGAGCCGTTGCCTACGGCATGTTCGATTGCCGTCGTTATCCCTTCAGCTTCAGTCCCCGCCCCATACGCAGCGCCCGGCAACGCCAGAGCGAGCGCGAGCAGTGTTGAGACTGGAAGTAGCTAAAGAACCTCGTCGGCACCTTCATACGACGGCGCTTCGTTGTCGGCAGCCTTCATGCCAACTTCCTCTCCGAGCATCTTTGTCGACCATCCACCGAAGCCGTCCCCTGTCTGTGCGAGGTGTTTGTCGAGCCATTAGGGGCTTCGATCCCGCCACCTCTTGAGAATTGTAAGCGGTGGAAGTTTATCCGGTGGAATAGCGCGCGTCAGTAGGACAACATCGCATCGTGCCGTCCAAGAAGTCGCCAGCCAATCAGGCGCTCGGAGAGGTCATCCGAGCCGTCCGCCAGCAGAAGGGCTACACCCAGGAATCCTTTGCGCTCCATGCCGGCCTTGACCGGAGCTACTACGGCGCGATCGAGCGCGGCGAGTTCAACGTCACGGTCGACACGCTCATGGCGATAGCCGCCGGGCTCAAGGTATCGGCCGCCGAGCTGTTCAAGCGAGCCAAGCTCTAGCCTCCAAGGTCAGCTAGGTCTACCCCGTGGGATCACATCCGGTGGAATGGTTCGCAGCAGTCCGCCAAGTTCCATACGTATCCAAAGCCAAATCGCACGGCTTGAGACGCCTCCAGCTGTCCACAGCATCCAACCACCTGCTAACGGGGAGACAGGTTCAAAGTCGCGGACATCCTCGTGTTGACGGGCGTTTTCGCCACGCATATCCCCCGAGAATCCCCCGATTGCGCTTGTCGCCGGCGCTCTTGATCCCCCGAACCGGGGATCAAGACCTGCTGGATTGCAGCGAACGGCGCGCTACTACGCTACGAGACGGCGACGAGCTGCAGCGCTGAGGCATTCTCAGGCTGATCCTCGAATCCGACGACCAGATGGGTTCCAAACGCCTCCGCCAGTCGTCGGAGAGTCGTCACACTCGTTGGATGCTGACCGCTCTCAATGCGGGAGATCACCGAGTGGCTTGTGCCGACACGCTCAGCAAGCTGCTGCTGGGTCAGACCGAGGGCCTGGCGACGAGCGATCACGATTCGGGCGATCCCCTCGTAGGGAGCGATCCGGGCGAGCTCCTCACGGTACGCAGCGCTTCGCTGGGCGCGGCGCCGGCTCGCGGCGCGGTGGGTCGAGCCGACCGGTGAGACGCTCGCGCCGGGGGCAGTCTTCTCGGATACTGGCTTGGTCTTCGGCACGACGTCCTTCCCATCGATCACGATCGAGCGGGGCAGAATGACTTTAGCATTATTGCGAAACGGATCACGCTATGGAGCGTCGTGTCCCGCAGCGCGTGGCGGTCGCCGTCGAGGCGCATCCATTCTCCGCTTGAAGTCGTCCCAGCGCGCCTCCGCGACCGCGATGTCCGCCTCCGGGATCGAGGCCGTGTCCTTGCGCAGCATGTGAAGCAAGACGATCAGGTTGCCGGAGCTGGCTCGAGTGCGGGAATGGCGGCGGCGGTGCTGTGGTTGGCTGATCGTTCAGTCGATCGATCTGGAGGTCGATCGTCGGCTGCTTGCGCTCGTCGAGCCCGGCAACGAAGTCGCTGACCGGCTCGGACCCATCCGGTGCGCGGTAGTAGATGGCTTGCGTGCTGGGCATGCCGCAGTTCTACCGATGCGTTCGGTCAGGAGTCGCCGGCCCGAGAGGGTGTGTGCCCAGACGGCAGCGGCCACAAGAGGTTCCGGTCAATAAGGACCTGGAAATGCCTCACAAGGCTTGAGGCGAGGGCTCGGTCCCGCGAGAGCACACCAACCTCGATGTTCCTGTCAAACGCGGCCTCGGTCAGGTTTGCCGACGTCACGAACGCCGACTCTTCGTCAGCCACGACGGCCTTTGCGTGGAGTACACCCTCGGCACCTCTGGGGCCCAAGGAGCGCGGGTCGTAGAACACATCCGGCTGTCTCGCGCCCGGCCAGTCCGTCCCCCAGAAGCGCTCGGCAAACCTGACGATCAACTCGTCGCTCGCAGGCCTCGAAGGATCGGCGCGAGCGTCGTCCGCACGATCGGCTCGGTGAGCGCTCTCATCCCTCTATGCAGTCGAGGCTTTCCCCCGAGAATCCCCCTATCAGCAGCACGCGAGTCGAGAAGTTCCTGCAACACCATCCGCTCGTGTCCTGGCATGTCCGGCCTCAGAACTGCGGATCCCCCGTCGTGGCGGGGGATGTCCGGATCTGTCCGCAGAGCTGGACTGCATCGGGGAGAAAGGGTCGGGTTGGCTTTCTCATGCGGTTTTCGGGGGCTCTGCGGTCTTTTTGCGGTCCCTTTTCTGAGCCACCGACTCGGGCTCGGGGCGGTCGACGGGTTGGGGCACGCAGCCGCAGGCGCGAGCATTGATAGATCTGCACCAATACCGCGTTCTTCGATAACTTGCCTAAGCGAATAGTCGAGAAACATGTATATGACTGCATCTAATCAGTGCAATGCGCTATATTGATGCAGATGCAGACTACGCGGAGCGTCCCGATCCATGAGCTGCCGGACCTCCTGATCTCGCAGGGGCGCTACAGCGCATCCCTCGAGGAGATCCGCGAACTGACGGGCCTGAGCTACGCCGCAGTCACGAGCGGCCTGCAGCGCCTGCGTCAGGCACGTCGCGTCTTCTCGCCCACCCGCGGGCTGTATGCCGTGATCCCACCGGAGTATCGCTCCTGGGGAGTAACTCCCGCGGACTGGTTCATCGATGACCTCATGCGCCATCTGGGGCGCCACTACTACGTCGCCCTGCTGTCAGCCGCCGCCTACCACGGGGCATCCCATCAGGCCCCGCAGGTCTTTCAGGTGATGAGCGACGGGCGCGTACTCGACCGAGCGATCGAGCGGGTACGCCTGCGCTTCTACGTCAACGAGCACACCGCTGACACGCCAATCGACAAGCGCTCCGTACACACGGGCTATATCCATGTCTCCACGCGGGAGGCCACCGTCGTAGACCTCATACGCGAGCCCCGCGCGAGTGGCAGCCTCAACAACATCGCGACGATCCTCATCGAGATCGGCGAGCTCGACGGGTCAGCCCTCGCGACCCTCGCGGCACGTCACGGACGGACACTCGCACGCCGCACCGGATGGATGGTCGAGCACTATGGCTCCTGCCAGGACCTCGGGCCGCTGCGCCTCGCCGCCAGACTGGATCTCGGAGAGCCCGCGACCCTCAGCGCATCAGGCCCACGACGCGGCCCCACCGACCCCGACTGGCGGGTACGCATCAATACCATCGTGGAACCCGACCTGTGATCCCACAGGCGTATCTGAACCAGTGGGCAACCCGCGCTCCCTGGCCCCAACAGCACCAGGTCGAGCAGGACCTCGTGCTCTCGCGCCTGATCGTCGAGATCGCACGGCACGAGCTACTCGGCGCAGAGCTCGCCTTCCGCGGAGGCACCTGCCTGCACAAGCTCCACCTGCCGAAGCAGCTGCGCTACTCCGAAGACCTCGACTACGTTCGCAGCACCCACTCTGGCATCAAGCCCTACCTCAGCGCACTGCGCGAGGTCGCCGGCGCCGTCGGGCTGGTCGAGCACGGCACCGCTCAGAGTGGGCACATGGTTCACATCGCCTTCGATGCCGCGGCCACAAACGCCCAGGTACCAATCCGGGTGAAGATCGAGACCAACATCGCCGAGACCGAGTCCTTCCTCCCCCGCATCACACTCCCCTACGCCGTCGAGTCGCGCTGGTGGTCCGGCCAAGCCAACGTCAGCACGTTCAGGATCGAGGAGCTGATGTCCACCAAGCTCCGCGCCCTATACCAACGCCGCAAGGGCCGCGACCTCTTCGACCTCTGGCACGTGCTCAACGACATGCACGTCGATGACGCGCTCATCACCGATGGTCTCGCCCACTACATGGGTACTGACGAGTTCGGATACCGCGAGCTCTCTACCAACCTCGCCGCCAAGCTCGAGCACCCGGAGTTCACCGCCGATCTTGACCTGCTGACGACGAACGCACCCGAGCGCTACAACACCAAGCTGGCAGCGGACCTCATCATGGAGCGCCTCGGCAGCAGACTCGCGGGCGCCCCCGGACTCGATGAGATCGAAAATGGTCGCTGGCGCTCAAACCCTCGCCCGACGGAGCCACAATGACCGAGTCACCTCTCACAGATCCATGTGCGCGAGCTGGCGTCGTGCTGGTAGTCGGCAGTCACGCCGGCAACGCAAACCTGCTTTGCCAGCATCACCACGGCGTCGTCACAGAAGCCGCCCCATCGCTGACCTCCCTCGGCAGGACGAGAAGGCCGACTGCAGGCAACTCGTCCGGCAGCGTCACGCTTGCCGGGGCATCAATGGCTTCACGTCGACCATGACGCTCAGCCTACTGCCGCACTCGGCCGCTTCGCGCGAGCGCGCCCCGCGATCCTTTGCGGTCCCTTGTTGCTCCCGCTGCGGTCCTTTTGCAGTCCCGTGTGCCAAGAACAGCCGGGAACAGACGAGAACGCCTGACCCAGAAGCCCCAGTATTTTCGCCGCTTCGCCAGTATCCGCGGCGAGACCATGCAGGCCGCATCAAGCGAAGCCAATCCAAGCCCGATCACCGACACAGCGGGCATCGAGGTTGCAGACAGGTCAGCGGTCTGCTTGCGATACGTCCCCGGCTCTGCAATTGAACGAACGCTTACAGGTGCGGTCTTGCGGTCGCTCCCCGACGGAATCATTGACGGCGGCGTCACTGTCGGCCCACTGGGGGTGTCGTCGGAAGACAGTCGCACCATCGTATTCAAGCTACGTCTGGAGCCCGTCCCCACCGCACAAACAGGGTCCGCGTGCTAGACGCTTCGGGCGCTGTCGTCCTGATGGAGGCCGCCGTACTCGGGTACGAGGACAGTCACGCCGAACTTGTCACCGATCGGATGGGACTACGCGACGGGCAGCGCCCTGTTCCGGACGGCGGGCTTGTGCCGTAACGTGCAGCCGCTGACAGAGGGACCGCAGCGAGACTCCCTGCGGTCCTCTTGCGGTCCCGCGTGCCGGGAACAGCCGGGAACACGCGAGAACAGCCGACCGCAAGCCCCAGTGTTTTCGCGGGATTTCCCGCCTGTTCACGGCTGTTCGCAGTTCCAACGAAAGTCGGGGAGACAGGATTTGAACCTGCGACCGCCCGGCCCCCAGCCCGAGGGATACGGTGGCTGCTGCTGCTCAGGCCCCGTGTTTACTGGGTTCCGGCGCGTCTGAGTGCTCCTGAGTTGCTCTCACTTTGGACCCCAAATTGGACCCCAGACCCTCGCCGGAGAAGCCCGCGTTGACCATCTCGACCTCGTGCTCGTCGGGCGAGTAGTGCATGTAGATCTGGGTCGTCTTGATGTCCGCGTGCCCGAGCCACTCCTGGAGCTTGCGCAGCGGCACTCCCTGAGCGGCCATACGAGTCGCAAACGTGTGTCGTAGCTCGTGAAACGTGATGACCGTCACGCTGGCGTCCGTGCACGCTTCCTGGAAACGTCGCGTGACCTTCGTGCGGTCAAGCGGGTTACCGGTCTGTGGATGCGCGAAGACGAGGTTTGTCTCGCCCGTGTAGGGGGAGCGCTTGGACCAGCGGTCCAGCTCGGCGAGAACGCGATCGGCCATCGGCACTGAGCGGCGGGTCGACAGGTCTGACTTGCCGCGAGAGGAGTGCTCGCCGCGCGTGAAGGCGTTGCGGACCCGGATGCGCTGGGCAGTCCAGTCGACGTCGCGCCAACGCAACCCGAGCAGCTCGGACTGGCGTAGACCCGTCATCGCGGCCGTGAGGACGAGCACGCGCAGGACGGGCCCGAGCACGTCCGGCGGTGGTGGCGGCGCCGGGCCGGGCCGGCCCCGTCGCGTGGGCGCGGGTTTGCGGATGACCGTCTCGTCGGGTATCGCCCGGATAACGGCCTCGAGCTCGTCCACCGTAAGGAACTGAAGGTCTGGCTCGGCGTCCCCGGCGCGCTGGCGTCTTGGACGCGTTGCCCGGCGGACCGGGTTCTCCTGGCACCAGCCTTCGTCGATGGAGTGCTCAAAGATGCTGTGTAGGAACGTGAGCACGTTGCGGACCGTCTTTCCGCTCCTGCCGGCCTTCAACATGGCTTCAGCGAGGGCTTCGACATCCGTCCGCTCGACCACTGCGATGGGCGCTCCGTCGAGACCCGGCACGATGTGAACGCGCTGCATCGACTCGCAACCCTCCAGGTAGGACTTGCGCGAGCCCTGCATCGCGAGCTTGCGCCGCAGGGAGTCGGCGGCCTGGTCAATCGTGACTCTGCTCGCGACCAAGGGGCGCGGCGTGGCCTCCTCGGCCTCTCGCGCTTTCCGGAAGACCCGCTCGACCTCGCGGCGGGTGAGCCCCGTCGCACTCCCCGGCTCACGTGCAAGTCCCAGGCGACGGTTCAGCCGGCGTCCGTCGCTTGTACGCCAGCGCCCGTACCACGCGCCCTGCTTGGTGTAGAGCTGACCCGTTCCGTAGCTCCGCTTCGCCATGAGGATCATGCTAGGGCTCGCCGCGGCTGCTTTTTTCAGCCGGCGGAGCCGCAATTGTGTCATCGCAGCGCACTGCGATTGCCGTCTCGACGCCGGCTTGGCGGCAATGACGAGGAACTCTCGACCTGCTCGATCCACTCGTCCAGCGCCTCGCGCCGGTAACGAACGTAGCGACCCAGTCTCAGATGCGGAATCCGCCGTCGCCGAGTCTGAGCGTAGACCCATGCTGGCGTCATGCGTAGGAGCGATGCGACCTCCTCGGCCGTCAGCAGATCCCCGACAGGGTCGGGCGTCTTTTGCGTCGAGGCTGCGGAATACGACGCCGCCTTCATCCTTGGGTTTGACGAGTCGGCTTCATCCATTCCCGTATATGACCCCGAACGGCTCAAACCGGCCATGAAATTTGGGCTCTCAAAGCGCGTGGGGCGAGGAGCACCTCGTTCAAGCCGAAAGGCTCGGGGCGACTCGCCTCCTAAGCTCGTTCGGCGAGAATGCGGCAGCGCACCGGGGATGGTCCGTGTTGAGGGGCAGTCTTACGCGCGGATGCTGCCGCGGCCCGCGGCTCGTGCGGTCGCTACAGCGCCGGCTGCGAAGATGAGAGCGCCCACAAGCGCCCCCGGTCCTGCTTTGTCTTTGGCCGCGGCTACCAGGAGCGCGGCGGCAGTCAGGGCCAAGAGGACCGCGATAACCCACATCAGTGATGGGCGGATGAGGGGTCTTGGGGCCTGGCCGATCGCAGCGCGCGACGCATGTTCGGCCTGCTGGTAGAGCACGGCCCGGCCTACCAGCGCCGCCAACGCACCGGTGATGGCGAGGCTCGTTCGCGCTCCGGGCGGTGCGATTGACGCCGCGATGATCGCAATCCCCGCGAGAGCCTCCGATACGGCGGCCCTCCGTATCGTCCCCGCGTGAAAGAGAAGCTCACGGACGCGCTGGCGGACAGGGTGCGTCGATCGCGCGAGGAAGCGCCAGGCGTAGTAACCGGGTATCGCCAGAAACAGGAGAGGCAGGAGCCTCGCTGCGCTGCTGCTCGATGGCGAGTTAGCCCGGTCGACGACGTACGCGTCGATGAACATAAGGTAGGCGACTTTTGAGAAGAACACCCGGAGAATCAGCTCTAGTTTTAGCCGGCTTCGCTCCGTTGGAGCGTCTGCCCTGGTAGCTCTTGCGAAGCCGGCGGCGGCTTCCGCTAGAACGGATGGGGCGTTTGCTCGTCGGCGCAGTCGGAGCTGCGCGAGCTCGTGCTGAGCCTGACTGCTCGCCGGATCGAGATCGAGGACTCGGCGAAAAGCGCCCTTGGCCGCCTCTCTGTCGCCGACCACAGCGAATACTTGGCCGCGGTTCAGGTGCGCCGCGGGTTCGTCGGGAACAAGTTGAACGCCGCGGTCGACGAGCGCGCGCGCCTCCTGCGCTGTCTTTCTATCGCCGGCGAGGAGGTGTGCGAGCACGCTCAGGGCCCTCCAGTCGAATGGGTCGACCTGAACGGCATCGCGAGCGCGGGCTACAGCTCGATCTTTGTCGCCGAGGTGGAGCAGCGCGAGCGATGCAATTACGTGCGGTGTGCTCGAGGTAGGCGCGAGCTCGGCGGCCTTGTCGGCGGAAGCCAAGGCTGGCCCAGGTTGCCCGGCGCCGACTTGCGCTCGCGCGAGTTGAACCCACGCATCGACGTTGCCCGGCTGGTCGGCGACGATCTGCTGCAGGATCTCGCTGGCCTCAGCGAATCTCCCCTCCTCGCTCAAGGCCATGGCGCGATCAAATGCCTCATCGCTGGGCGACACGATCAAGCATCGGCAGCAGGTGTCAACGGCTCAAGCTGCCCGCTCTTCAGCTAGCCGATCAAACTCGTGGAGGGGAGTCTGCCACGGCAAGGTCGGCGACCGACCGGGCCCCGACTGTTGCTTCTGGCGGCCGCGCGAGCGGCCGGTGCCCCTGGGCTCGCGTCATCGTCCGCGGTCTGGTGATCGGTCGGGTTGGGTGATGCGGTGGATGGTGCGCGCGAGTCCCTGGGAGGCGGCTGCGGCTCGGCGCGAGCGTCCGTTTGAAGCCCAGGCCCCATTCTGGGTCTGGTAGTTCGGGGTGCGCGAGGGATGGTGTTTGGGCGCGGCTGTTTCTCATCTTGTTGGCGAGGCTCCTGACTCGCCGGTCGTCTTGGCCCTCGAGGCCGAGCTCGTCGCGGGCGAGGAACCACTCGGTTCCCTGCCGTGCGCGGCTGGCCTGGACGTAGGCGGACTCCTTGCTGGTCTGCCAGCCGCCGGTCACGACGACCGAGCGCTCGACGGTCGCTCCCTGCTGACGGTAGACGTGCTGGGCGTAGCCGAGACGCAGGGACTCAAGGTCCTCGCCGGCGAGGCTGACTGGCGCGGTCGGACCCGTCGAGCGCCACGGTCAGGCCGCGTCGTCGTGGACGCTCGGTGACCTGTCCGCGGGTGCCGTTCTCGACCCTGGGCTCTCCTGGGGTCCGGTGCTGTTTGGTGAACGCGATCAGGTCTCCTTCGCGCAGCCCGTAGTGCTGGTGCGGCAGCGGGACCTCGCGCGGCCCGAGTTCGCCGCGTTCGGCGCGGAGGTGCTGGGCGCGGGCGTTGAGCCGGTCGATCTCCACGTTCGACGCGTCGGCGATCAGCGCGACGTCGCGGATGTCGCGGGTCTCGGTCAGTTCGGCCCAGCGCTGCACCGCGGCCTCTCCCGCCTGGTCGCGGGTGTCGTTGAAGAACAGCTGTCCGCGGGACTGGTAGTGCGCCATCGCCCGCTCGGGCTCCCCGGCTCGCAGCGCCGCCCATGCTTTGCGCTCCTCGGGGTCGCTGGTGCGGCGGACGTCTGCGAGCTCGGCGGTGGGCGCGCGGCCGGCGATCCGGTCGAACATGCCGCCGGGTCCGATCGATGGGAGCTGCTTGCCGTCGCCGACCGCGATCAGCTTCGCCCCGGAGCGCTCGACCAGCTCGGTGAGGGCGTCCATGCGTTTGTGGTCGACCATCCCCGCCTCATCAAGGATCACCGTCGTGTCGGCCCCGATCTGGGCCCTGCCCGTGTCCGCCCGCGCGGTCAGGGCGTCGAGGGTGAGCGTGCGCCCTTCGAGAGCGGGGCTGTCCGCGCCGAGCCGCTCGGCTGTGGACCCCGACACGGCGATGCCGAGCATCTCCCGGCCGGCTGTCTGCTCGGCGCGGGCGGCGGCGTCGATCACGACACCCTTCCCGGTGCCCGCAGGGCCGATGAGCACCGCCAAGCGCTCGGGGCCGGTGACGGTACGCAGGGCCTGCTCCTGCTCGCGGGATAGGGGTGCGGCGATGCGCTCCGCGACCTCTCTGCTCGCGCTCGTCCTTGCGGGCTCGCCGACATCTCGGCCGGCGGGCTGGGCGAGCAGGCCTGAGCGTCGCTCGATCGCCTCCTCCTGCGCACGCACAGCCAGGGTCGTCATCCGCCCACCCTCCAACGTCAGGATCCGACGGTCGGCAGACCATTTGGCGCGTGACCGCCAGGGCCTCATCGGGGCTCATCTCCCCGGCTGTCTGCTCCAGCGCGACCGTCCGCAGCGCACCCGCGTCGAAGACCGCGTCCTGCTCGGTCAGCTTTGCCTCGATGCGGTCCTCCAACGGCCTCTCGGGCGGCGTTTGGACGGGGCTGCCGATCAGATGCACCGCCTCGTCAGCTCCGAACCCGTGACGCTCACCCGTCCGTGCCCAAACGCGCTGGAGATCCCCGCGGGTCGTGAGCTCCTTGGCGCGGCGGTTCTCGAGCGCCAGGTCGCGCAGCTCCCCGCGTTCCGGGGCGCGGCCGTGCTTGGCACGGAACCGCTCCGCGGCCTTTGCGATCTCACGGTGGCGCCCGGAGAACGCATCGCGCAGCTCCTTCGGGACCCCGGCGATCTCGAAGTACCGGCCGTCGCGGCCCGTGCCCTGCTCGATCGCATACCCCTCCCCCGTCAGCTCTTCGGCCAGCGCGGAGCGGTAAAACGCCCCCACCTCCCGCGCACCACGGAACACCGGCCGCGAAGCGACCGCGACGATGCGCTCGTCCTCACGGACGGCCCCCGAGATCACGACATGCGTATGCAGCTGCGGGTCCGGTGCCTCGGCGCCCGAGACACCCCGAGCGGTCGTGTGACGGTAGGCGGCCGCGATCAGATCCTTGGCGGGCTCCTCGATGACCTCGGCGCCATAGCGGCGGCGAACAACCGGCACCCGCTCACGTAGATAACCGACCGAGCGCTCGACCGCCCTCGCGTGCGCTGCCTCGATCTGCTCACGCTGCCACGGGTCACCCAGCGCCCAGACGACCGACACCGACTTCGGGGCGCTGAACGTCACATCGATCCCGCCACCCCGCGAACCATCCGCACCCGCCCTGCGCAGCCACCGACCAGTCCCGGGATGCCGGCCCTCCATCAACGCGATGAAATCCCCGCCATCGACCGGCGCGCCCGCGTCGACGCCGAGACGGGCCAACGTATCCGGGGCCGAGAGCCAGTTGCCGGGCGCCTCCGCCAGCTCGCCACCTGGGGTTAGGTAGTAGTCCCCGCGCTCAGGGGCGACCGTCTTGCCCTCCAGATAGCGGGCATAACCCCCACCCTTGCCGGCACCGATGCTCGAAGCGCTCATCATCCACAGGTACAAGACCCCCAACACCCCAAACCGGCCAACGAACAGCACAGCGATCACACCGCGATCGCACTCCTGTGCATATTGTGTGGATGGGCTGTTGCCGTGCTGCGCGGAGCGAGGAAGGTCGGGCTTGACGGCGAGTCTGGTTGAGCGCGGGACGAGCCTTGCTTGCGGCGACGAGCGATCTTGAGTGCCTTAGATCTCGAGGAGGATCGGGCGACGTGACGAGGTCGCTGGCTCGTTCAGGAAATTCGGGCTCGGTGTTGAGACGCCCCGCCGGGTGTGGCGCTACGTGCGGGATCTGGCACCCTGGGTGTGTGGCCCGCGTGTGTCAGCGAGGAAATGGGTGACAGGCGGTTCGTCGTGGCCCCCGCATCTAGAGGCTGCTGACTCGCTGCTTGGCCGTTTGCAGCGCGGGCTGGGCTCAGCGGCTCGCGAGGTGCTAGACGGTCCCCCCGGCGACACGCGCGAATTGGTGCAGTCGTGCTTGGAGGCCGATCCGCGCTGGGACACCGACCTCGACCATCGCGCGGACTACTACGCCCTGCTTGCGATCTCGGCCGGCGTTGATGTTGCGGTCCTGGAGGCGCTTGCCCGCGACCCTCCGCGCGGCGATGGTGCCGACCGGGGGCCATCGTCGGTGCTGAACGTGCTCGCGCGGATGGCCGCACGCCGAAACACGGAGGCGATCAGTGCGATACGACGCTACGTCGCAACTGGGCGCTACTGGGAGTGGGTGATCCCCTGGCTCCTGCCCGAGGGCCGGCCCACGCGGGCTTCGCCAGGATGGCCGGAATGGGTCGACGGGCTCGCGCCGCTGTTGTGCGAACGGTTCCCAACCGCCGAACGGATGAGCGAGGCGCTTACGGACGCCTGGACGGTGACAGCCACGGACGCGCCGTGGGATGAGTGGCGGACGGCGTACCCATTGATCGGGGCCGCGCTCGAGGCCGCCACAACGGGCCACCAGCACCTCGCCGCGCGCGATCAGTACGCGGAAGCAACGACTTGGGAAGCTCCTCGCGATCGAGAAGGCGACGCTCGCTCGGCGGGTTGCAAGCGCGTTGGCTTGCAAGACCAAGGACGAGGACGTCCAGCTGATGCTTCGCGCGTCCGAGGACCCCTCGCTGGCGATGCACGCCGCCGCCGTCAGCGCCCTCGCCGCCCAACAGCACACCGAGGTACTACCTGCCGTGCTGAGGCTCTCCGACGAGACCGGCCGCGGCATAACGCGGGCACTTCTGTACCGAGCTTTCGTGGCGCTGCCCTACGCGGCGACGCGAGCCACCGCCACAGAGTGGCTGACTGGAGGCGATCGAACACGTCGCGGTGCTGCTGCCAATGCGATGGGCGCGCACGCGATCGCCGACGATGTCCGGCTCGTCGCGGCCGAGCTGTCTCGAGAGCTCGATCAAGGACTGAGTGGCGACCAGTACGTCGTCTGCTCCCTCGCCGAGGCCTTGGGCCGGCACCAGGAGTATGGGCCATACCCGGAGCTCGCCCGCGCATTTGATGACATGCCGTACTCGTTTGGACGGGGGTACGTCGTCAATGCCATCGCCGCGACCGATCCGCAATTTCCCCACAAGCTCGCGATCGACTGCCTCTGGGACTGCGAGCCCGCCGTCCGCGCCACAGCCGCCAAACACGTAAACCGCGCGAAACCGATCGCTGCGGCTCGACTCCGACAGATGGGCACCGACCCCCTCGAAGACAAGGAACCGCGAGAAGCGGCAATGTAGAGCGCCGCGCCCCCGGCAAGAGAGAGGCCCGCTCGAGGCGAGCGACTAGACGCACCGCCGAGTGTTGAGCGTTTTGCTCAGGGCGGACGAGCTCCTCACCCTTGCGAGCAATCGCAAACGGAGCCATGCGAGACGAGTAGCCCATTATTTGGCCGCGGGCGCACCTACGATGGACCGATGACGAGTTTTGAGGCTCAGCCGCTGTCGTTCGCCGTTCGGCAGGCGCTGATCCAGGCTTGCGGCACTGTCTTTCACTGGAAGAGCGGGCTCGTGCAGTTGTTCGTCGCGTCGGGCGTCCCGGAGGTCGCGGTGACTCGCTACGTCGACCAAGGTCTCGCGAAGTTCAAGATCGCGCGTGCCGTATTGGAGGATCTCGACGCGCGGGGCGCCGCTGGCCACCGTGTGCAGTGGCAGATCGTGCAGTCGATGCTCGAACTCGACGGAGCTGCCGACAACGACGCAAATATGGGCGAGGCGCGAAGCGCGTTGGCCGCGCTGCGCAAGGCGGCAGGCCCGCGCGCATCGGCACCCGGCGCAGGCGGCGACGCGGAGGCGCTGGCCCGTCGCCGCCGGACCGAGATGCAGGCGGCAGCACAAAAGCGCCAAGGCGAACAGATCGCGGCACTGCATGCGCGCTTCGCCGCGCTTGAGAATGAGCGTAACGCGCAGAAGCGCGGATACGAGTTCGAGCGCTTCCTCGTTGAGCTGTTTCGCGCCTTCGACATCGAGTACCGCGCGTCCTACCGAACTGGTGTCGAGCAGATCGACGGTGCGTTTCACCACGGGGGACGCGACTACCTAGTGGAGGCCAAGTGGCAAAAGCTTCCGCCGGATGCCAACGACCTGTTCGACTTCGCGATGAAGGTTTCGGGCAAGCTCGAGGGCACGCTCGGCCTTGTCGTATCGATGGTCCCTCCGAGCCCTGAGATCCTTGATCACGTCTCGCGGCAGACGCGCTGCGTGCTCGTGATGGATGGGCGTGACCTCGCGCTCATCCTCGAAGGGCAGATCACACTGCCTGAGGCGCTAGACCTCAAGAGCCGCCGGGCTGCGCAGGAAGGTGTGCTCTTCACGAGCCTCTCCGGGTGAACTCCGCCGCCCGTGTCGCCCCTGCTGGCGCCCGGCTGAGCGCGAACGGGCATTTAGGGCTCAACCACGGTACCCACGATCTACAGACGCGGGTCAACGGGCTCGCTCTCCATCGCGAGCACCCCGAAGACGCATTCATGGACCCGGTAGAGCGGCTCGCGCCTGACGAACCGGTCGAGCGCCTCTATCCCGAGCCCGAACTCGCGGACGGCGAGTGCGCGCTTGCGACCGAGGTTCCGTGATCTCAGCCTCTCGATCTGGTTCGGGTCGGTGTACTCGGGGCCGTAAATGATCCGCAGGTACTCACGGCCTCGGCACTTGATGCCCGGCTGGACCAGTCCTTTGCGTCCTCGCGCCACGAAGCTCATCGGCTTGACGACCATGCCCTCGCCGCCACGGCCCGTGAGCTCCTCCCACCACGCGACGCCTAGCGCCTCCTGCTCAGCGTCCGTCACGTTGACCAGGAGCCGACCGGTGCTCTGCAGCCACCCGGGGTCCGCGGCGACGAGTCGATCGCAGCGCTCCAAGTGCCAGCCGTGGTCGCGGTCAGAGTAGACCCCGGTCTGCCCGGCCAGAATGTGGAACGGAGCCAAGCGCAGGTCAGCGACGCCGCTCACGGGCCACACGTACTGACGGTAGGCATCCACGTAGTGGTCGATGCTTGAGATCCTGCCGCGTTGCTTCTCCAGCAGCGACGCGACATCCAGGCCTCGGCTCTGCGCGGTTTCGAGCGTTACGACAGTGGCCGCGAGGCCGGCGTGAGCCGCGGCTCCCACGGCAGCGTACTGGCGCCTGATTAGTTCGATCGCCTTGGCTGACCAGGGCATCAGCTCGCAGTCGAGCACGAGCCAGTCTGTGTCTAGCTCTCCCCAAAGGCCGGCCGCGTCGATTGATGCCCGGACGCGAGAAAGCGCGTCCTCGGTGTCTGCTTGGCCTGCGAGAAACGGTCGTCCTGTGCGGGTGTAGATCGCGCCGGTCTCGCCGCTGTCGACACCGAACCGCGCTTGAGCCACGTCCGCATCTCGGCAGACGATCACGATCGCCCGCGAGCCCATGTGCTTCTCCTCGCAGATGACCTGCGGCACCCCGTCGGAGCGGTATTCGGCAAATGCACTGGCGGGATGCTCCAGCAGGTCAGGCCGAGTGGACGTTGCGGTTGGCGCCATCGTCGGCGGCAGGTAGACGATCCACCTGGGGTCCATCGCCCAGCGGCTCATGACCTCCAGGGCGGCTGCCGCGTTCTCCTCACGGACCGTCACCGACCGTGTCAGCCTCGTCTGAATGATCCGCTTGCCGGCGACATCGTCAATGTCGAGCAGCAGGGCCGGCCGGGGCTCGTCTTCACCGGCGGCTATCTCATCCGGCGGGAGGAACGGCTTGGCGGGCTCGTAGTAGACGCGCTCGGCCGGGACGGACACGAGCTCCCGCTCGGGCCATCGGAGTGCCGTGAGCTTGCCGCCGAACACACAGCCCGTGTCGATGTTGATCGTGTTGTTCAGCCACTCAGGATCGGCCACCGGGGTATGGCCGTAGACGACGACCGCGCTACCGCGATAGTCGGCCGCCCATTGACCGCGCACGGGCAGACCGAACTCGTCCGTCTCGCCTGTTGTTTCTCCGTAGAGCGCGAAATCCCTGACCCGCGCGGAGGAGCGGCCCTGGTAGGCCTGCTTCATCCCGGCGTGCGCCACAACGAGAGCCCCATCGTCGAGGATCGCATGGCTGACCAGCCGATCAAGGAAATCGCGGGTCTGCTCGCGGAACTCGTCGCTCTCTGTCTCGAGCTGCTCGAGCGTCTCTGCGAGCCCGTGGGCGACCTTGACATCTCGTCCTTTGAGCTTGCGTGCGAGCTTGACGTCGTGGTTCCCGGGCAGGCAGATCGCGGTGCCGGCGGCCGCCATACCCATGACCAGCCGCAGGACCGCCGGGGTGTCGGGCCCGCGGTCGCCGTAGTCGCCCACGAACACGGCGCGCCGTCCGTCCGGCGGCGTGATAGTGACCCCATCCGGGCCGACGACGTAGCCGAGCTGCGCAAGCAGAGCCACGAGCTCGGCGTAACAACCGTGGATGTCTCCGATGACGTCGAACGGCCCATGCTCGGCGCGACGGTCCGTCCAAAGAGGGGCCCGGGTGACCTCGACCGCCGAGATCTCCTCAAGCGAGTCGAGCACCCACACGTTGCGAAACCCCTCGCGCTTGAGGTGCTTGATCGAACGATGAAGCTGCGTGCGCTGCCTACGGACGACATGAGCACCGAAGGCACGGTCGGCCCGTGAGCTGTTGCGCTCCAGACACACCGACTCGGGTGGATCAAGCACGATCGCGACGGGAAACAGGTCGTGCGCCTTGGCGAGCTCCACCAGTGGCTTCCGTGCCTCGCGCTGGACGTTCGTCGCGTCGACGACCGTAAACCGGGGCTGAGCCAGGCGCCGCCCCGCGATGAAGTGCAGGACAGCGAACGCGTCGGAAGTAGCCGCCTGATCGTTTTCGTCATCCGAGACCAGGCCACGGCAGAAGTCAGAGGAGATGACCTCGGTCGGCGCGAAGTGCTCACGGGCGAAGGTGCTCTTGCCCGAACCAGACGCGCCAACGAGCACAACGAGGCTCGGGTCCGGGAGCGCAATTCTCATCGGCTGAACACGGCCATCTGCGTCGGCGACCCGACCTCATCATCGACGGGGCCCACAGGCAGATAGCGAACTCCATAGCCGTGTCGCGACGAGACCCCCTCGGCCCACGCCGCAAACTCCTCGCGGGTCCATTCGAAGCGATGATCGGAATGGCGACGCTCCCCGGCCTGGAGAGTCTCCCAGCGCACGTTGTACTCAACGTTGGGTGTCGTGACAACAATCGTCGTCGGCCGGGCCGAGCCGAAGATGCTCTGCTCGAACGCAGCGAGCCGGGGTGGATCGAGATGCTCGATCACCTCCACGAGAGCGGCGGCGTCGAACCCTTTCAGCCGCTTGTCCCGGTAAGTCAGCGCGCTGTGAAGAAGGCTGATCTTCTGACGCTGCGCGTCGTGCATGGTGTCGAGCCTCAGTCGGCGGGCGGCCTCTTCCAATGACCGGACGCTGACGTCGACACCCACAACCAGGTCGTAGTCCTCCTTGATCAGGCGAGTGAGCAGGGCGCCTGCGCCGCAGCCAAGGTCCAGCACCCGCCGCGCTCCGGACGCCTTGAGAACGGACTGGACACTTCCGAGGCGCTGATCTCGCAGGGAAACGCGCTCCTCCAGATTCTCCTCCCGATCGGGCGCGTCCGGGTCCTCGGACGGAGGCGCTGCCTCATCCATCGCCAGCAACACCGGAGCGTAAAGGCGGGCTTGCTTCTTCAGGTAGCGACGGACGATCAGGTCACGCTCGGGGTGAGCGGGCAGCCACCCCTCGCCGCGACGCATGAGCTTCTCAACCTCTGCCTCGTCCACCCAGTAATGCTTGTCATCGTCGAGCACCGGAATCAGCACATAGAGATGCGTCAGCAGATCGGCGAGCCGCACCTCCCCCCTGATCCGAAGCGAGACGTGGCGGCTCCCCCACTCGGGGAACATCGGGTCGAGCTCAATCGCCTCAGCATCGACCTCGTAACCGAGCGGCTCGAAGAGCGCGCGTACGAGGGACTCGCCGCCACGAGCCGGGACGACCGGAAGCGCCGCCTCCAGCGGGATCGCCGTGGCCGCCAAGTCCTCATACCCCTTACACACACCGGCCATCGCGCTCTTGAAGACCGTCAGCAGGGCGACCGACAGAAACGACGACGCGACATAGGGACGATCGTTTACGTACTGAGCTAGCGCAAAGCTGTTTGGACCGCGCCCGCGCCTGACCAGCCCCACAGGGTCGATATCGAGAAGAAGTGCCGCGGTGCACCTATCCTCGGCGGCCTCGGGATAGAACACGTGCGCCTCCCCGAACGGGACCTCGAACGTCTGGACTCGATCGGGATGCTTGTGCAGCAGGAACCCGAGATCCGTGGCGGGGCGATGGCTGGTCGTGACGGTCAGGAGCACAGATGTCGAGGCTACCGGCCTCCACTACACGCCGACACCGCGCTCGCAATGCCGCGGTGCTCGACGCCGACCCGCGCGAGCTGACTGAACATCTTGCCGTGGGCTAGCGGCAGCGACCCGCACACCTCTGGGTCGGAGTAGCCAAGCGAAGGCTCCTAGGGCCGCGCACTCGGTGACCCCTGTGCGGGCCAATCTCGATCACGAGGCCACGGTGACGAGCACACTTAGCCGCCACGGGCCGCAGACGCTCGTTCTAAAGGCCGGCGGAGCGGAGGCCGATGCAGAAGACGAGCTTTCCCCCTTTACGGAGCGATATATCAAGATTATTGTAAGATCGTGCGGGGAAAGAGGATATGGCTTCGACTGTGATCCCACTATCAGACCGGCCTTTGGCTGAGCGAGCGTTCATAGCGCTGAACCGGCGCGCCAACGCTCAGCGACGCTACCCGGTCGTCCTGCTCGACGAGGACATGGAAGCGCTCGACGACTCGACTGGCAGCAGGCGCAGAAGCCACGACGCCTTGCGGCAGTTGACGGCCGACGGGCGTTTGCGGCAGGTGCGGCGCGGCGCGTATGTTTTGGGTGCCCCGACGGGCGGGAGCGATGCGCGGCTGCTGGCCATTCTCGACGCGGTCACCCCTCGCCCCTATCTCGTTACCGCTGGGCGGGCGCTCGCCGAGACCGGCCTGAGCGATCAGCATTTCTTCCGTGTCGTCGTCCTGGCGGCGGGCCGCTTGGCCGAATGGAGCTGGCAAGGCGAGCAGGTCTACTACGTCGAATCGGCCCCTGACCGGATTTGGGGCGAGCTTGGTCCTACTGGGCCGGCGATCGCGCGTCCGGAGCGAGCGATTCTCGACTGCCTTGCGGACCGCCGTTTCGGCGTCAGCCTCCCGCAGACGGCAGAGGCGATTGACCGTGCGATGAGGATCGGTATGCCGCTGTCGCGACTCGTGAAAGCAACGAGGCGTTACGAGACGGCCGCGGTCTCGCGACGGCTGGGCTTCCTGGTCGAACTTCTCGTCGGCGCGGACGCCGCCGCTCCTTTCCTCAGACTGCGAGGCGCCAGCAACAAGTACGTGCCGCTGTCGCCGTTTCAACCCGCGAAGGGCCCTGCGGACTCGACATGGCGGGTTCACGTGAACATCGAGCCCGAGCTTCTGCTGGCCCACCGGATCACCGGATGACTCTCCCTCGCAGGCTCGTCCACAACGAGTTCGACCTGCAAGACATCGCAGAGAGTTCGGGACGCCCGATCGAGCTCGTGGAGCGTGACTTCGCGCTCGTTACGCTCGCCGCCCACCTGACTGACCAATTCCCCGACCAGCTGTGCTTTAAGGGCGGCTTCGTCCTTCGTCATGTCCGCGGCTCGGGGCGCCTTTCAGGCGACATCGACGCGACACGGACGAACCCGGGCAAGCACAAGCTCGACGCCCAGGAGGTCGCGGAGGCGATCCGACGCGCGAGCGATGAGCCGCTGCTGCGCTTTGACCCAGGCGCGCCGGAGACCGATAGCAAGCAGAGCTTGGACTTCGATGGGGTCGAGTACTTCACCGAGCGCGAGAAAGGAAGACTCGCGGTCGAGGTGTCCTACCGCGAGGAGGTCGTGGATAAGCCGGATCTGGTGATGGTCGGCCCTCCCTACTACGACCCGTTTGAGATTCCGGTCCTAACGCTTGAGGAGGGGACGGCCGAGAAGCTGCGGACTCTGCTGCAGCGCCGCCGGCCGACGGACCTGTCGGATATCGCACTGATCCTCGATAACTACGGCGACGAGCTGAACCGCACGCGCGTCAGAGAGCTCGCTGTCGTGAAGTTCGCGCTCGTCAAGCAAGGGAACTACCGCGGGCGCATCGAAGAGACCGTGGATGCGCTGGCCGTGGAATATGCCGAGACGCTGCCCGGTCTTGACCCAGAGGCCCCTTCCTACCACGGGGCCCGCGCGACGCTTCTGCGTGATCTGGGCGACCTGCTGCCCTAGCCCCAGGGCTGGGTCATGCAGCTGCTGTCAGCTCGAGCGAGCGGGGCTCCCCGCGCGCAATCGATTGCAGCGCGAATCGCTGACCGCCTACCTCTGGCCGCCGAACGCCGTCTAGTGGGTCGTCCATGATTGTTTGACCGGAAACTCGCTGCTGTTGGCGAACAGGGATCTATGTTCCCGAGCCAGGAGGTGGTGATGCGTCCGCCGGAGGTGTTCGTGCGTGAGCTTTCCCCCGAGGAGGGTGCGCGGCTGAAGCAGGTTTCCAAGCGCGCGAAGTATCAGGCCAAGCGTCAAAGGGCGATGATCGTGCTGGCCTCGGCGACCATGATGAGCGCGCCGGAGATCGCAAGGTTGATGCGCACCGATGAGTCGCATGTGCGCAAGGTGATCCATGCCTTCAACGAGGAGGGGTTCAGCTCGCTGGACCCTGACTATCGGGGCGGGCGCCCCAAGAAGACGACGCCCCGTGAGCGCGAC
Organism: uncultured Solirubrobacteraceae bacterium; assembly: GCA_963752865.1. Taxonomy (GTDB): domain Bacteria; phylum Actinomycetota; class Thermoleophilia; order Solirubrobacterales; family Solirubrobacteraceae; genus Palsa-744. Next base: position 1,283,792 of record CAVVZU010000001.1, on the reverse strand, counting down.
CGGATCATCGCGGTCGCGCGCGCCCGCCCCGACACGCAGGGCGTCCCGCTGACACGCTGGTCGCTGTCGAAGCTCGCGCCGCACCTGGCTGGGATGGGCATGCTGTTGAGCAGAGAGGCGCTGCGGCTGCTGCTGATCGATGCGGGCCTGTCTCATCAGCGGACCCGCTCGTGGAAGTGGAGCCCGGACCCGGACTTCAAGGAGAAGGCTGAGCGTGTCCTTGGGCTCTACAGAGCCAAACCCGAGGACGGCGTCGTCGTGTGTTTCGACGAGATGGGGCCGATCCAGCTGATCCCCCACCACGGCTCTGGCTGGGCGGTGCGGAAGCGAGCTGGCCGGCTGCGGGCGACCTATAAGCGCCCACACGGCGTGCGCTACCTGTTCGCGGCCTACGACGTGCACTCAGACCGGCTGCACGGCCGTCTGCGTGAGCACAAGAACGCCGGAGAGGTCCTCGCGTTCTTCAAGCAGATCAGGATGCGCTACCCCCCGAAGCTGCGGATCTACCTCGTGATGGACAACCTCTCCACCCACAAGACCGACGCGATCCACGAATGGGCCGAGAAAGCCAACGTGGAGCTCGTGTTCACCCCCACCTACGCGAGCTTCCTGAACCGCATCGAGTGCCACTTCTGGGCGATCGGCGAGTTCGTCGTCAAGAACGCCGACTACCCCAACTGGGACACCCTCGCCAAAGCGATGGCCGAGCACATCCGCTACCGCAACGGCCCCCACCGCGACCGCCGACTGATCCAAGCCGAGCGCCGCCTACTCATCGCCGCCTGAACCAGGAAGTTACGAGCACAACGTTCATGGACGACCCACTAGCCGAGGTGCACGGCTCGCGCTCCCAGCTCGCTGAGCAACGACGCGGTGTCTAGGTGTTCGCGCCCGAACCGGGCGCCGAGGTCGACGGCGAGCGGCTCGTTGTCTAGGCCGCGCGCTCGCGCGCGTACCTCGTTGTGTGCGGCGATACAGCGCTTTGCGATATCCCGGATGACCTCAGGTGTGACCAAGGCTTGGTCGACGGCGAGCTTTGCGGCGTCAGGATCGATCGTTACGCGCGGTGAAACGATGACGGTGAGCGTCTCTTGTGGCTCTGGCCATCCTAGGTTCTGGGCGACCCAGCGATGATGAGACTCAGCTTGGCGCACCGTTTCGACGGAGAGTGGAGCGTCGGCCTGCTCTTCGGTCTTGGCCTCGAGAATGATCCAGGTGGCGTTCCCGTCGCGCCATACGCCGTCGGGGTCAGCGTTGCCATCGGGGCGGACCGCGTCGAAGCCGAGTAGTAGTCCGAGGCCTCGTAGCCCCTCCTCGAACTGACTGCTTGCGTCGCTTGCGACCTGTTGTTCGATCTCCTCGACTTGGCGGGCGAACTTGATCCCTCGTATGCCAAGGCGGCGCATGGTGGCGGCGGCGGCGGTCGCCCGGGTATTCAGGGACGGCTCAACGGTCTCGGCAGTGAGAGCGAGGCCCGGGAGCGAGGGATGCCAGAGAGTCGTTCTCGCACAGCCCACCGCCTCGCTCAGGAGCGTCTCGGCGGTTGTGACGTGGGCTTGCTCGGAGGTCGACGCGGCGAGCTGCTGAGCCCACGCGGCGGCGAGATAGAACCAAAGCGCACGGTAGGGCCGCAGCTCATCGCCGCCACTGAGCTGATCGGTGACTTGTTGCGCGAGTTTGACGGCGCGTTCTAGGTCGCCTCCCCAGAGGGCTCGCCAGCATTCGACCTCGACGGGTGCGGCCTGACCTAGCGCGCTGGAGCCAGGTGGTTCGCGTCTCGTGGCGTTCTGCGTTGCGGATTTCAGGTGCGCCTCGGCGGAATTCCAATCGTCGCCTTGCTCCCAGAAACGCCGCAGCAACTCGAGTGGGTCCGCGTCGGGATTCTCGGAGTTGTCCAGCCCAAAGCGCAGCTCAGCCTGCACCTGGGGGGGCATCGCCTCGATCTCCTCCTCCCGCGAGCAGAAGTCGGTCAGCCGATCGCCGCGGATGATGACGGCGGCGAAGTCGCGTGAACCCCTCGTGGCTCGCCCGGCCCCCTGCACGAGGCGAGTGCGGATGCGCTCGCTCAGGATGCGGCGAGCGCCTACGGTCTCCATCAGGAAGCGCTCTTGTAGATGCGTGTTTGCGGGGAGGCCGGTGAGCACTACCAACCTGCAGTCATCGTCTGGGAGATCGATTCCGTCGTAGCGGTTAGCAAGCAGGAGCGCCGCGCGCGCTTGCGTGGTGAAAGGGTCCAGGCTCTCCTCGACGTCGTCTGCGTCGAGAGCGGTCATGTCCTCTGGCAGACAGGTCGCGGAGAAGGTCTCGAGCTCCACGAAGGAGGGACCGACTACGGCGACGCGACCGGCCATCTCGACCGCCTCACGAATGATCGCGTCGGCGACTGCCGGCGGATGCGACGCGTTTGGCAGAGCGAAGAACCGACGCCCGAATCCGCCCTCGTCGGTGCCTGCCGGCACCTGGATCCGGTCGACGGCTGGGATGCCGAAGGCCCGCTCGAGCTCGCCCTCCCCACCGAGGGTGGCCGACATATAGACCCGCTGCTGTGCGCTCGAGAACGCGGGGTGCGCGAGTGTCGGCGGGATCAGTGGGCGCATCAGGATCTCGTTCCAGCTGACGTACATGAGGCAGCGATCGACAGCGTTTCCGATTGCCCGCCTTGCGTAGAAATTCGGGTCTTTGTTACCGGCCGCGTGGGCTTTGAGTGCCTCGTCGATCGGGCGGGCCTGCCTATTCACGACCGTGGGCGGAACCAGCTCGACGTCCCATCGGAGATAGGGGTCGAGTGAGTCGTCCCGAAGGTGCTCGGCGGTGGCGGTGGGCAGATCGTCGACTACCGCAGCAAGGAGCTGCGCGTAGAGCGGGCCTCCGTCTCGCTTCGCGGAGATAGACCACGTTGAGGAGACCGGGCCCTCGCCCGCGTGAGCGTCGTCGAGGATCAGCGTTTGCGGGTTCTCGAGTTTTGGATCGGAGTTGAAGACAGCGTTGTAGGCAGCGATCGCTATCGCTTGGTGGCGGGTGTACTTCGTGACGTCGGCTTTGTCCCAGAGGCGATGAGTACCAGTGAGGTTGACGACGTCTAGCCCGTACTCGCCTGCCTTCGCTACCGCCTGGTTGGCGAGCTGAACGGTGGGACACAGATAAGCGACGCGCTGGTCGAGCGCCACGCGCCGCCACTCTCCGGCGAGCAGCCCGACCAGCGTCTTGCCGGCGCCCGTCGGCAGCTCGATCGCGACGTCGTGCGCGGACGCACCCAGCTGGTGGTAGGCGCGGAGTGCGTCGCCTTGACGTAGGAGTAGGTCGCGGACGCTGGAGTCGCGGGGTCGCAGTTCGCGAAAGAGCGCCTCTGGAGAGTCGGGCGGATCGGGCTTCTGTGGACGGATGAAAAACGACATGCTGGAAGCGTACGCCCTGATGTGCCATGCGTCGGCTCGCCGACCTCGTCAGAGCGCGACTGCAGCGCCCGGCCGGCGACAGGCATGCTGGAGGTGGGTGACCCTATATCGTGCTTCGGCCTTAGAGGCCCGAGCGTGACGCCGACGGAGGTCCTTGGTCAGCGCGCGTATCGGACTCGTCGGGGACGGCGGTGAGCCCGGACCCGCGGGACGCGCTCACCCCATCTGCCGGGTCGAGCGCCTTGAGCTTTGGTGCGGCGGGCTGGCTGGCCAGGCGGCGCAGGGCCTTTACCCGGTCGAGCAGCTCGCCAAAGAGATCGAGACCCTGTCGAAGCTCATCCGGAGTCGGAGGATCCGTGCCGTCAGAAAGCGGCTGATCGTGCGCCCAAGGCGAGCAGTCGTCTACGCCACGGTCGACAAGCGCAGCGATCTCCTCGTCGAGCATCACGTTCTTCAAGTTCTTCGTGTGAATCGTGTCGTCGCGGCGGGTGACTGTCTCCCCAAGCACGTCTTCTTCAACTGCGCGCTCGAAAGAGGAGCGCAGCATCCAACAGAACTCAGTCACATCGCGTCGGTAGACGTCCAGGCGGCCCTCAGCGTGATGCGCGCGCAGCTCTCCGAGGCGGTCGTGAAGCGTCTGTCGGCGCTGCTTGGTCGTCTGGCCCTCCCACGGCAACCCGTCGCGCACATGTCCTACCCGGTGGCCGTCCCGGCAGACGTGCTGGAAACACAGCGGGACGCCACGCCGTGCGTGGCGGCGCAACTCGTGCACGAACGACATCTCATGAGTGAAGACGATGACCTGTCGAGTGCGAGCGAGCTCGCAAAGTGCGCGAGCGATATGACGCCGGCCCTCCTGGTCGATGGAGCTGACGGGATCGTCGAGCACGACCGGGCTAGCCTCGCCGAGGACATCCATCTCGGCGAGGAACATGGCGAGCGCCAGGCGGCGCTGCTCGCCCTGGCTGAGGACGCTGTTCAACGGGACATCTGCCACAGTCTTGAAGCGCAGCGAGACCATCGGCTTGCCCCTCACAGTCTTGGACTTGACCACGACCTCGAGCCCTTGGAAGTTCAGCGCCTGGAGATGGCGGTTCAATGACCCCTGGAGGTCTGCCTCGACAAGCTGCCGGGACAAGGCCGTGATGAGCGTGCTCAGGACGGTCGTGCCGATCTTGCGTTTCGCGGTCCTCAGACGCTCTACCTCTCGCAGCCCGGCGATGTAGACCAGCACGTCGCCCTGCCGGTGCCGGAGTTCCTCGCGCGCTACAAGCTCGCCGAGCGCAGCCTGTATGCGCCCACGCTCGCTCGCATCCTCGAGAGCGGCGTGAGCGACCGCCTCCGCTGTGCGAGCGGCGCGCCAGGTTTCCACGCCTGTCACGGGAGCCGGCTTGACCGGGTCGAGTGCATCGAGATCGCCAGCGCGAAGCTGAGCGAGTGCGCTCTCTGCTGCTTGGAGCCACGTCTCGACTCCGTCGCCTATACCGTCAACCGTGTCTGCGAGCGCCTTCAGTACGTCGCTGTTACGTGCCCGCATTGCGACGAGGTCCGGTAGAGCCTCTCCGGCGAGAATGATCGCCTTCTCAGCGTCAGCGACCTGAAGGCTGATCTCGGCTTGTACGAACTCATCGAAACGTGCCAGCCTTGCGCGGGCGTCCGGCGCCAGATCCTGCATGCACAGCGGGCAAGACGCGTGCTCATGTGTCGGCGGCATCTTCTGGCCCTGGTGCTCGGCGAAGCTGGTCGCGGCGTCCCACAGCCGCCGCCATGCGTCAGACCCGACCCCAGGGAACGGCTCAGCCGAGAAGGTCGCCGCGGCGATCGCGGCCGCCTCCCTCGCGCTCAGTAGTGCATCGCGGCGGGCGCATGCGTCCTTGAGAGCCGCAGCGCCCAACGCCGCCTCAACGATCCTCAAGTCCGCTGTGAGCTGCTCGGCGCCTGCGGCTGAGCGTTCGGCGACCTTGCGGAGCGCCGGAGCCTGCATCGCGTCGATCTCGCCGGACTTGCGGCGCAGGTTGGCCATCTGCTCGAGCTCCTCTGGGCTCAAGGTCGCGATGGCGACGATCGACTCGTCGGTCGTGGATGCCGAAAGGGCGGCGACGATACGTGAAACGTGCGTGTTCTCCCCGTACGGTCTCACGTCCAGCGGGCTTGGCTGGGCCGCGGCAAGCCGCGAATCGAGCTCTGCCCCGACGGCCTTGAGTCCGCTCGCAAGACGCGTCAGGCTCGCGAGCGCGGCGGGTGCGTAGTCGACCTCGGTGTCGGCGGTGAGGTACTGCTCGCCGGCGAGACCGTCGGCGACGCAGATGCGCGCGAGCAGCGCCGGAGCTGGCGCCTCGAGGTCGAGAGGCAAGGGGTGTTCGACGTCTCCAATCGAGACTGTGATCGTGGCGCTGGGCGGTGGGCCGTCGGGGTCAGCTGGGTTCGACAGGACGGTCTCACGGCGCAGTGTTCGCCCGGCGTGCTTGATGATCCGGGCGTAGCCAGTCTTGCCAGCGCCGTTCTTGCCGTAAACCGTGTTCAAACCAGTGGGCTCGAACGCAAGCGTCTCGCCTTCCACGAGTAGATTCACACGGCGGACATCGGAAAGCGAGACAATGCACATCGGGTCGCCGGCTCCGTCGGCGCCAGGGAGATCCTCGCGGGACACCAGTCGTGGTTCCGGTGTGGTCGCGGAGTCGCCGAGCAGCATCGCCGTGACGGCGCGTACGTCGTCGGGACCGAGCTGAGGCGAGACGGCGGCGCGGAGGTACAGCTCCTGCGTCCATGGCGGTGCCTTGCGGACCCAAGCGAATATGTCGTCTTGCAAGCTCACACGAACACGAGCCGGTGGTTGGAGGCGGCAGCGTCGCCAGGGGGGGTGAGCGCTCTGGCGATGTAGAGGTCGAGGCTCTCCAGCGAGACGATGTCGTCGGCTGGGGTACCGAGCGTGGTGCGCTGAAACTCGGCCCACCATGCGTCCATGCGACGCGCCTCCGCGGCGCGGGCCGCCCTTTCGCGGCTGCGGGCTGCGCGAACCCTACGTCGGTACTGGCCAGCTCGGTAGTCGGGTCGACGGGAAGAGCGCGCGAGACGGGCCGCCCAGCCTGAAAGAAGATGACCAGAGGCAGGAATAGGTGCGAGTAGCGCTGCGAGTTCGATCTCGAGCGCCCGCCAGCGATGCACGCGCTGTGCGTAGAGGCGGGTTCCAGAACGTGGTGGTGGCGAAAGCTTCCAGCGCCGAGCGCGCTCGCCCAGTTCGTGGGCACGAGCGATATCGCGCGGCCGCAGGCCAGTGCGGTCCGTGACGAGCCGGCAGAGGTGATCGCCACTGAGACCGACTGCCCTGGCCGCGCAAGCGCATGAGGCCCCCGAAGTGAGGCGCGCCACCGCGAGGCGGACGGTGGCCTGCCTGCGCACCTCCGTAAAGCTCATCCCGTCCGCGGCGAGCCGCCGCTGTAGCGTGCTACGGCTCACGAACATGGCGGCAGCGACGTCGTCGATCGGCGCAGCCGCTCGACGGACCAGCATGGTCGCGATCGTCTCGCTGACCTCAGTGGTGGATGCCTGCTCGCACGCCATTCCCACGGTTTAGCGTATGGGCCGGGCGGCGTGGCCTCAATCCTTCCGGCAAGCTGGCTTCGCAAGCTTGCCATACACGAGGCGAGATTTCGCCTCAACATCTGGACGCGTATGCCGTCCTCGGACGAGGCTGCGCCCAAAGCGATGAGCGTGAGCGGCTTGCGCCTCAGGTGGCGAGCCAGGAGGGGAGTCCCGACGCCGCACGTGGCGTGCCGAGACAACATTGGACCCCAAATTGGACCCCGGGGGACCTGCCGACCGTCGCCTAAACGCACAAACGGCCCGTGAACACGGGCCGTTTGGTTATCGGGGAGACAGGATTTGAACCTGCGACCGCCCGGCCCCCAGCCGGGTCGTCGCCGGGCATAGCCTGGGTCCCGTATGCTCCTGCGCGTGGGGACCGGGTGCTTCATATCGACCGGACGCTCGCTGGAGTCGGCGATCGAGCGGGTCAAGCTCGCGGAGTCGCTCGGCTACGACTCGGTGTATGTGACACACATCGCGGGGCGCGAGTCGCTGACGGTGGTGACGGCGTATGCGCTTGCCACGAGCCGCATCCGGTTGGGCACGGGCGTGGTGCCGATCTATACGCGCACCCCGGCGACGATGGCCCAGACGGCGGCCACGATCGACGATCTCTCGGGCGGACGCCTGACGCTCGGCCTGGGCGTCTCGCACCGACCGGTGGTGGAGGGCTGGCACGGGCAGACGATCGACCGCCCGGTGACGGAGATGCGCGAATACGTGTCGATCGTGCGGGCGATCCTCCGTGGCGAGGACCCGCCGGCTGGCGAGAAGTGGCAGACAGGCTTTCGCCTGTTCGGCGTGGATCACTGCCCGCGGCTCCCGATATATGTGGCGGCGCTCTCCCCCGCGATGCTGCGCCTGGCCGGCGAGGTCGCGGACGGCGTGATCCTGTGGCTGTGCAACCCGAGCTACATCCGTGATGTGGTGATCCCGGAGGTGCGCGCGGGGCGCGAACGCGCCGGGCTAACGCTGGAGGGCTTCGACGTCGTGGCGGCGGTGCCGGCGGCGCTGAGCGAGGATCGCGAGAGCGCCTACCGCGCGATGCGCAAAGACCTGATTCCCTACTTCGGCCTACCTTTCTACCGAGCGATGATCGAGCGCACCGGCTTCGCGCAGGACATCGAGCGCTATGACCACGCTGCGGGCGACCTCGAGGCGATGCAGAACGCGATCTCCGACGGGTTCCTCGAGGAGCTGACCGCGGTTGGGGATGCACAGATGCTCACGGCCGGCATCGAGCGCTACCGCGCGGCGGGCACGAGCTCACCCTGCATCGGCCCGATCCCTGGCACGGACTTCGAGGCGACGCTGCGCGCGGGAATCGGCGTGTAACGAAACCCACGCGCGCCAGACTGTAGGACAAGCAGATGCTCGTTCTCTTGACCTTCGCAGTGCTCGCCGGGGCCGGCACGGCGCTTTCGCCGTGCGCGCTGCCGGTGCTACCGGCGCTGCTGTCGGCTGGCGGCGTCGGTGGCAGGCGCCGGCCGCTTGGCATCGTGCTGGGATTGTCGATCACCTTCACGGTGACGGTGGTGGGGCTCGCGAACGTGGTCGATGGAGTCGGCCTGGGCGACGATCCGCTGCGCGACGTGGCGGTGGTCGTCCTGATCGTTTTCGGTTTGGCGCTACTGATGCCCGATGTGGCCGCGCGGATCGAGGCGCCGCTGTCGCGGCTGGCGCGTTTTGGGCCCCGCACCACCGGCGATGGCTTTGGCTCGGGCCTGCTCGTGGGTGGGGCGCTCGGCTTCGTGTACACCCCTTGCGCCAGCCCGATCCTCGCGGCGGTGATCTCGGTCAGCGCCGCGTCGGGGAAAACGATCGCCATCGGCCTGGCCTACGCTGCCGGCTCAGCTGTGGTGCTGCTCGCCCTGGCACTCGGCGGCCGGCGGGTGTTCGACCGCGTGCGCAGGGCGGGGCGCGGGCCAATGCTGCAACGTGTGCTGGGCGTGATCATGATCCTCACGGCGGTGGCGATCATCACCAACCTCGACGTGAACTTCGACCAGTTCGTCGCGGAAAAGATCCCCGACGTGAACCTCACCGCGTCGCTCGAGTGCTCGAAAACGGTGACCAGCCGCCTGGATGAGATCACCGGCCACAAAGCGAAGTTCGTCGCAGCCAATGGCTCCTCGGACTGCGAAGGCTCGGGCACGTCGAAGGTCGACCCGGTTGCGCACAACGCGAGCCAGGCGACGCTGCTGGCGGCCGCACACAAGCTGCCGGTGTTGGGCACAGCGCCGGAATTCACGGAAACCGAGGATTGGTTCAACACGCCGGGGAACAAGCCGCTGACGCTCGCGTCGTTGCGCGGGCGCGTCGTGCTGGTCGACTTCTGGACGTACACGTGCATCAACTGCATCCGCACGCTGCCCTACCTGAAGGCATGGAACGCCGCGTACGCGAAGGATGGCCTGACGATCGTCGGCGTCGAGGCGCCGGAGTTCGAGTTCGAGAAGAACGCAGCCAACGTCGCGAACGCGATCGACCAGTTCGGCCTGCGCTACCCGGTGGTCCAGGACAACAACATGGGGACGTGGAACGCGTACGGCAACGAGTACTGGCCCGCCGACTACCTGATCGACGCCAAGGGCCAGGTCCGCTATGCGACCACAGGCGAGGGCTCCTACGGAAAGACGGAAACGGCGATCAGGGCGCTGCTCGCTGAAGCGGGCTACCAGGTGGGTGGCAAGAGCCACCCGACGGACGTGGTAAAGCCCTCGGAAGTCGCAACGCCTGAGTCCTACACGGGAACCGCGCGCGCGGAAGGGTTCGTCAAGCAGCCGGTCACCGGTACCCACGACTACGGGCCGGCGCCTTCGCACGAACTAGAACTCAACCAACTCGCGTACTCGGGCACGTGGGACATCGACGCGCAACCGGCGGAAGCGATCTCCGAGGCAGGCCTGAACCTGCACTTCAAGGCCAAGAACGTGTATCTGGTGCTGAGCTCACAAGACGAACGCCCGATGCAGGTGCAGGTGCTGCTCGACGGGCACAAGATCCCCGCAGCGCAGTCCGGAGCCGATGTTCACGACGGCGTCGTCACGGTCCGCCGCCAGCGTCTCTACTGGCTGGTGTCGTTGCCTGACGATCAGAGCCACGAACTGGCTCTGCGCTTCCAAGACGGGGTGGTCGCCTACGACTTCACGTTTGGGTAGGGGGTTGACGAAGGTCGCTCACCACCAGGTCAGGGACGCTGCATCCGCTTACAGAAGTCGCTGACGAACACTGATCGCAGGGGCATGGCATGGACGAGGTGCGGCGCTCACCCCATACGAGGCGAGCGCCGTCACCAATCGATCAGTGGTGGTGTTTGTGTTTTTTGGGCACGCAGGTGTGGAACGTGCGCGTGTCCTCGTAGCTGGCACCGCTGGCGGTAAACGTGACCAGCTCGACTTTGTAGGCACCCTTCGGTAGGCCGATCAAGCTGACCGAGGTGGCGTTTTTGTTGAGTTTGCCCTGCTTGACGAGGTTGCCGTTGATGAACTCCTGGTAGGAGACGATCTTCGCGCCCTTGGGGAAGCGCGGGTGGATCGTGAATGCCCGTTTGCTGAAGCACTTCTTACCGGTACTCGACAGGCCGAGATTCGTTTTCGTCGAGACGATCAGCTTCTCGCTGCCACACGCACTGGAGGACGGCGCGTTGAGCCCACCACCACTGTATGTCGCTGTCCAGTAGTAGGTGCCAACAGCGGGACTGACGGGCGCTGACGGCAATGCCACGCCACCGGTGACGCTGGCGACGCTCGACGTGAGCACTGTTTTACACGCTGCATCCTTGTACAGCGTGTAGGTCACCGTGCCGGTCGCGCTAGCGGCCTCAGTACCGGCGATGTGAGCTGTATCGGTTACCGCCGAGCCCTTTAGTACCGGGATCGAGGCGCCGATCACGCCGCCACCGCTCTGGATCGTGGTGGTCGTCGTGGGCGCCTCGACGGTGAGCACCTCAGAGCCGCATTCGCTGGCGATGGCTTTGTTGTTGATGTCGCCGCCATACGTTGCCTGCCAGTAATACACACCCGGCGCAAGGTTGACCGCGGACGAGGCGGCAGCCGAGCTACCGGCGAGTACCCCTTCTCCCGCCGCGGCAACGAGCTGCGTGCAGGTGGAGTTGCTGTAGACCTTGTATGCGACAGCACCCGTGGCGGTCGTCGCGTTGGCGCCGCCGAGCGTCGCACCATCTGTCACCAGTGTGCCCTGCAACACCGTGATCGATGCCCCCGCCTGGCCGCCCCCGCTGAGCGTGGTGGTCAGGGTCGAGGCGCTACCGAATCCGCCGGCAGGCGGGGACTCCAGGCCGAAGTACGTGGAGCCTCCAGGCGGGATCGCGGGCGAGAAGTTGATCGTGCCGGAGCCGGTCGCGTTGGAGCCCAGTGCCCCGATGCCCGTGTACCACGACGTCGGCCCCTCGTAGCCGCTCACGGGAATGCCGTTCGCCGCGAAGGCCACAGGCTCGATGCCTTCGGGAAAGGTCACACTAGTGGGCTCGCCCGCCGGAGGATTGAAAGCACACCCCACCTCGTCGGTCGTTTCTTTGGCTACAACGCCGTTCTTCGTTTCGCCTTCGAAGGCACATTCCTCACCTTTGTTGGTGTTTTCTGTCTTTTCGGCGTAGTTGCTGTAGGGCTGGATCTTGCAGCCTTCGGGGATCGGTCCGCCGCCGGGCTCGCAGATCCCATCCTCGTCGAACCCAAAGAGTTCGTCTTCAGCCGAGATGTGGATCGAGGTGATCGGACTGGACGAGTTGTTCTGCACGCCCACGAGCGCATCGTCGGATCCCTCGTACGGTCCTTGAGTCGGGTCTTCGGCGATCGCCTCGCCGCCGTTCGTCACCGTGACCAAGAACTGGCAACCGGTGTCTTTGTAGACCGGTGGGCACTGCGAGTACGCAGCACTCGCCGATGAGGGCGCCAACCACGCGACACATACCGCCGTGATGACGACCAATAGAGCTCCGACCCGACGCATATGCAACCCCCCGCTTAGCTATCGCCTCGGTCGGGCGCCCCCGGCGACCGACCCACATTGGCCGTGAATCTACACGCTGGAGCGGAATTTTTCATCCACGACCCAAAAAGGTTGGACAGTTCGGCTACCTCTGGGCCGACTCCAGGACCGCGCGACCGGGGCAAAGCAGCGGGGCGCCTACAATAAGCCCGATGGAGGGCTCGATGGCAGAGACGAGCGCGCGCAGCTGGCTGCGTTGCTACCGCTGCTGGTCCCAGGATCTGGAGGTTCAGGTCCACTACGAGGGCATCCACAAGATCGACCCCGACACTGGAGAGCGCGCGGAAGTGGTCGACGAGCTCCAGGAGGCAGTGGTGCAGTGCCTGGACTGCATGCACGACCAGCCCCACCTGGGCTTCAACAACGGACGCGTAGAGCCAATCGAGGATCGCTGGGAACGGATGATCGCCGGCACCCCCTGGGTCGCCTCCTGCACCGTGACGGTCGACTCCGAAGACGTCGAGAGCTGCTCTGGCCCGGAGGCAGGTGACGCGCTCTCATACGCGGCCTTCGGCGAGCATGGAGTGCGCGAGTTCTTCACCCATGTTCGCTTTCACAAGCACGAAGACGACGCCCGCATCATCGTGCACCTGCTCGTCGAGCTGTACGCGCGCTCGCTCGAGGAGGCCACCGACGTGCTCGAGTCATCCGCGCGCGGCGCGCTGACGATCACCTCGCTGGCAGAGGAGTCACGGCCGCCGGCAGCAGGCGGCGAGACCCACGGCCACGACTAGAAGGCCGCCCGATTCGCCAGCTCTCAGACTGACGTAAGACGCATCACGGGGATGCGCCTGATGCCTGCGGTGCGCTGTTCGTACTGGTTGTAGCCGCTGTAGACGAGCTTCGCCAGCTCGAACAGCCGGTCGCGATCCTCGCCCTCGGTCTCGTGCGCCACGTACCTGCCCGAGCGACCCATAGCTTCGAGCGTGACCTCCGGGTGGGCCTTGATGTTGTAGTACCAGGCCGGGAACTTTGCTTTGCCGTAGCTGGAGGCGATCAGAATCACGTCGTCTTTGTCGCTGAAGTAGAGCAGCGGCACCTTGCGCTCCGCACCAGTGCGAGCGCCGCGGACGGTGACCACGACGACTGGGATCACGCCGAAGGTGGAGTCCACACGCCCCCGCGTCATCCGCACCAGCCACGGATCGATCCGCGCGCCTACCCGCGAGGAGTACCAGGTACCGGCCTTGGTCAGCGCGAACGCGGTTACGCGTCGCTTCAGCTCCGAGTTGGCTGTCTTCGCGGGATCGACCCTTGGGATCGCCCCGGCCACGGTGTTCAGCCCAGGCGCTCTTCGAGCGCGTCGAGCTGCGCCGTCAGCTCCGCCGGCAGGCTCTCGAATTTGGCGAGGTACTCGCGGAACTGCGGCAGCTGGGCCTTCCACTCGGCGGTGTCAACGCGCAGCAGCTGCGCCATGGCATCGTCGGTGACGTCGACGCCGCGGGTGTCGATCCCCTCGGGACCCACCGGCGGCATCCAGCCGATCGGTGTCTCTGTCGCCGCGCCGTGTCCGGCGCAGCGCGCGAACACCCACGAGAGCACACGCGAGTTCTCGCCATACCCGGGCCACAGAAAGCGCCCGCTCTCGTCCTTGCGAAACCAGTTGACATAGAAGATCTTCGGCAGCACCGCACCCTCGCGGCGTCCGATCTCGAGCCAATGGGCGAAGTAGTCGGCCATGTTGTAGCCACAGAACGGCAGCATCGCGAATGGGTCGAAGCGCAGCTCGCCGACCGTGCCCGCCGCCGCCGCGGTCTTCTCCGAGCTCATCACCGCGCCGAGGAACACGCCGTGCTCCCAGTCGAGCGCCTCGGTCACGAGCGGCACGACCGTAGAGCGGCGCCCGCCGAACAGCATCGCATCGATCGGCACGCCCGCCGGGTCCTCCCACTCGGGCGCGATCGCCGGGTCCTGCGACGCCGGCGTCGTGAAACGCGCGTTCGGATGCGCCGACGGCGTTCCTGACTCGGGCGTCCAGTCGTTGCCGTGCCAGTCGATCAGGTGTGCGGGCGACTCCTTGGTCAGACCCTCCCACCAAATGTCTCCGTCATCGGTCTTTGCGCAGTTGGTGAAGATCGTGTTGCTCTCGATTGTGTGGATCGCGTTCGGGTTGGTGTCCACGCCCGTGCCCGGAGCGACGCCGAAGAAGCCAGCCTCCGGGTTGATCGCGTACAGCCGCCCGTCCCGCCCGAACTTCATCCACGCGATGTCATCGCCGATCGTCTCCACCGTCCAGCCCTCGAGCGTGGGAATCAGCATCGCCAAGTTGGTCTTGCCGCACGCGCTGGGGAAGGCGCCGGTGATGTACTTGACCTCCCCCTCCGGTGAGGTCAGCTTCAGGATCAGCATGTGCTCGGCCATCCAGCCCTCGTCGCGCGCCATCACGGAGGCGATACGCAGCGCGAAGCACTTCTTGCCCAGCAGGGCGTTGCCGCCGTAGCCCGAGCCGAAGGACCAGATCTCGCGGGTGTCGGGGAAGTGCACGATGTACTTGTTCTCCGCGTTGCACGGCCATGGCACGTCCTCGCTGCCGTCATCCAGCGGCATGCCCACCGAATGCAGGCACGGAACGAACTCGCCGTTGCCGAGCGCGTCGAGCGCACCCTGGCCCATGCGGGTCATGATCCGCATGTTCACGGCGACGTAGATCGAGTCGGTCAGCTGTACGCCCACGTGGCTCTTGTCCGAGCCCAGCGGCCCCATCGAGAACGGCACCACGTACATCGTCCTGCCGTGCATCGAGCCCGCAAACAGCCCGCTGAGCATCTCGCGCATCTCACCCGGGTCACGCCAGTTGTTCGTTGGGCCGGCCTCCGCCTCGGTGGCAGAGCAGATGTACGTTCGGTCCTCCACCCTTGCCACGTCGCCGGGATCGGAAAGCGCGAGGTAGGAGTTCGGTCGCTTGGCGTCGGACAGGCGCTCGAATGTGCCGGCGTCGACGAGCTCCTGGCAGAGGCGGTCGTACTCCTCCGCGGATCCGTCACACCAGTAGATGGCGTCGGGCTCGGTTAGCGCGGCTACCTCGTCTACCCAGGTCAGGAGGCGCTCGTTCGTGGTGGGGGCGGGAACGGTGGTGTTCATGGGGTCCAAACGACTCCTAGGTTGGCGGGCAAGATGGGCACGCGCCGTGCGGCGCTGCTGCCGGGCCACGGCTGGCTCCGGTAAACAGAAAACGCCCATCCCTGGGCGAGAGGCAAAGCGTATCGCACGATCGGTGCCCCGACAACTTGCCCGCTAGTCGACGATCGCCTCGACGGCGGCTGTTCCGGGGCTCCTACGCGGAACAAGCACCAGGCGCTTGAACTCGGCGACGAGCACGCCGTCCTGATTGAGCACACGCGTGTGCACCTTGACGGTGCCGCGGTCGGGCTTTGACTGCGACTCTTTCTTCTCGAGCACCTCCGACTCGCAGTACAGCGTGTCGCCGTGGAACACGGGCGCCGGGTGCTTGAGCTCTTCGGTCGCGAGGTTGGCGATCGCCTTGCCGCTGACATCGCTCACGGACATACCCAGTGCCAGCGAGTACACGAGCGGTCCCACCACGACATTGCGACCTTGCTGGGATTTGGCCGCGTAGACGTCGTTGAGGTGCAGCGGGTGATGGTTCATCGTGATCAGGCAGAACAGATGATCGTCCGACTCGGTCACGGTCTTGGCGGGCCAGTGCTTGTACACGGCACCGACCTCGAACTCCTCCAGGTAGCGGCCATAAGGGTGGGCGCCGCTCGCCTCGCGGGCGGCCTGCTCGGTCTCGAAGGTCTGGGCGGTGTCAGTTGCGCTCATGTAGGTCGTGGGTCTCCTGTGGCAGGGGAATGGATCGATTCGCGGCAGCAGATGCCGCCGCGGGCTGGCGCCCACCGTGGCGCCGAGCCGGCGCCGCATCGGACATTCTCAGTCGCGGCACCTGGAGCACAAACTCTAGTGGGCGCCCAGTGCCATTCGCCGCTAGCCCGCGACGACCGCCGCTCGCGGTCTGCCGTCGAAGGCCGCCGGGCACGCGTAACCCGGGGTCGGCACGCAGCCTTCGCCAGGTAGTTTGCCGACAGGCGGTGTCGGCGACGGTACCGGAGACGGCACCGGCGGATTCGATTCGGGCGGCGTCGGCGATACGGACCCTGGCGAGCTGGCGACAGCCTCGGTAAAGGAGCTCGAGTGCGGCAGACCACACCCCAGGTCATAGGCCTGCGCAACCGCACTCGCCCCGCTGAACCCCGCGAGCGCCTGCCCACGCGAGCGCAATGTCAGTAGCTCCGGCGCACTGAGCGCAGATCCGTGCAGAGCCAGATCGCACAGGGCCGGTGTGCGAGCGCCGGCCGGCCGCGAGAGCGGATCGACGCTCTCGAGGACCAGCGGTGCTCCGAGCTCGCGCGGAGCAGTCAAGCCGACCCTCACGGATACCGGGTCGAGCAGTGGCGAGGGGCGATTGACGAGCACCACCAGCACACGCAAGATCCCCCGTGTTGGCAATCGCAGCGCGGCCGCAGCCAGGTAGTCATCGCCGAACGGCGACCCCACGCTCACCCGCAACGAGCTGCCCGGGATTCGCCGCCCCCGCCAGGGCTCGCGGAAACTGACCTCGACAAGCGTCAGGTCATTCGGCGCCGCAGACATCCTCAGGAGCCAGCTGCGCCCGAGGGAAGCCTCCACACCACGCTTCACGGCGGCCCCGGCGCTGGCCTCGATAGCTGCGAACAGACCCCCGCCGAGCACCAGCACTCCGCATGTGACGAGCAGTATCAGCCTGGTCAGAGGACGGCGCATCATCGATACTTCCCTTGCAGCGATCGTAGCGCCGTCACCCGAACCAACCCAGGAGAGCCCTTGCGCAACCCCCGCGACTTCCTCAAGCCCCTCGCCATCGACGCACCCGAGCCGGCGCGCGAGATCCCCTTCAAGCCGTCCCGGATGATCCACTTCATGGACTTCTCGAACCCGAAAATGGTCGAGAAGACGCCAGACCTCGCACCCAAGGTGGACATCCTGCTCGGCAACCTCGAGGACGCCGTGCCGTTGGAAAAGAAGGAGGCCGCACGCGCCGGCCTGATTCGCGTGGGACGCGAGATGGACCTGGGCGACACTGCCTTGTGGACGCGCGTCAACGAGCTCGCCTCGCCCTACTTCCTCGACGACATCACGCAGCTCGTCGCCGAGATCGGACACAAGCTGGAGGTGATCATGATCCCGAAGGTCGAGGGTCCGTGGGACATCCACTACGCCGACCGCCTGCTCGCGCAGCTCGAGGCGAAAGCGGGGCTCGAGCGTCCGATCCTGATCCATTGCGTACTCGAGACCTCCCAGGGCGTCGCCAACCTCGAGGAGATCGCCTCCGCCAGCCCCCGCATCCAGGGGATGAGCTTCGGTCCGGCCGACCTCGCGGCGTCGCGCCGGATGAAGACCACGCGCGTCGGCGGCGGACACCCCGGCTACCGCACGATCGCCGACCCCGACCCCGAGCACCCGGACGCGCCCCGGGCCAGCTACCAGCAGGACCCGTGGCACTACTCGATCGCGCGCATGGTCGACGCTTGCACCGCGGTTGGCGCACTGCCGTTCTACGGCCCCTACGGCGATATCTCAGACGAACAGGGCTGCGAGACACAGTTCCGTGCCTCTTTTCTGCTCGGATGCGTCGGCGCCTGGTCGCTACACCCCAGCCAGATCGCCATCGCCAAGAAGGTCTACTCGCCCGACCCCGACGAGGTGGCGTTCGCCAAAAAGGTGATCGCCGCGATCCCAGACGGGCGCGGCGTGCACATGATCGACGGCAAGATGCAGGACGACGCCACGTGGAAGCAGTGCAAGGTGATGGTCAACCTCGCCGAAATGCTCGCCAAGAAGGACCCCGAGCTGGCTGAGGCGTACGGGCTGTAGGCATGTGGGCGGCGCGCCGAGGACCTCTGCCCCGAGTACTCGCAACGCTGGCCTGCGCGGCGGCGCTGGCGCTCGGGTCCGGCTGGGCAGCCTCGGCGCTGGGCGCCGAAGCGGCCGTGAGTCGCTCACAGACGGCCTCGGAAGACGGCATCAGCGCCGTGCTCACTTACAAGGAAGGCCCTGGCGGTCCGCTTCCCTACTTCGACCTAAAGCTCTCCATCTCAAGCTCGGGAACAAGCTTCTACGAACAGCCCGTCAGCTCCCGCTACTGCTCCGCGGGTTGCATACCCGAGCAGCTCAGTGGCGAATCGGGCAACCCGAGCTCCGTATCGGTCGACGACCTCGAAGGCAACCACCAGCCGAACGTCGTGCTCGAGATCAATACGGGCGGCGCCCACTGCTGCACGATTATCCAGGTCTTCAGCTTCGACCCGGGCGTGATGGCCTACCGCTCCGTTGAACACAACTTCGGCGATCCCGGCGCGCTCATCACCGACCTGGCCGGCGACGGGCGACTTGAGCTCGAGTCCGCTGACGACCGCTTTGCGTACGCCTTCTCCTCCTACGCTTACTCGGGCCTGCCACTACAGATCTGGCGGTTCCAGGAAGGTCGCTTCGTGAACGCCACCAAGGAATTCCCAGCCGCCATAGCCACCAACGCGGCGGGCTATCTCGGGGCGTTCCGCGTCGACCGGCGCCACGGCCACGGCCTCGGCGCAATCGCCGCGTGGGCCGGCGACGAGGAGCTGCTCGGACATGGCGCCCTGGTGACGCGGACGCTGAACAGGGAAGCGCGGCTGCACAACTTGCGCAACGCCGAAGGCTTCGGCCCGAGTGGACAAGCGTTTGTCGCACAGCTCGAGCGGTTCTTGAAGAAGACCGGCTACACATAGCGTATAGCGAAACGCTATGCTAATTGCATGGCACAGGTGGTGGCTAGGCTTGACGACAAACTCGTGGCAGCGGTTGACGAGCTCGTGGACAGCGGGGTGGTAGGCAATCGCTCCGAGGCCATGCGCATGGGCCTCGAGAGGCTTGTGGAGGAACATCGAAGGCGCCGGATAGGAGAGGAAATCGTCGCAGGGTATGAACGTCAGCCCCAGACCGACGAAGAGCTTGCCGGCCTCGATGCCGCCACACGCGCTTTGGTCGCGGAGGAACCCTGGTGAGCATCCCCCGACAGGGGGAGATTTGGTGGGCGGAGGCTGAAGACGCCCGCCGCCCGGTGCTCGTCGTGACGCGCTCTGAGGCCGTCGAGGTTTTGACCGGGATCGTGGTTGCACCAATCACGCGCACCGTGCGCCGCATCTCAACCGAGATTGCGCTTGGGCCCAACGAGGGTCTGGCAGTCGAGTGCGCCGCGTCATTCGACAACCTGCAGCGCGTCCGTCGCTCGATGCTCACCGAGCGCACTGGCGAGCTGGGCATCCGCGCGCCCGAGCTGTGCGGCGCACTGCGAGCGCTTGCCGACTGCTGAGCGGGAGCGCCTCGCGGGGCTCTCCCCCACCGTCGCCCATCTCCGTATAGGCTTCCGCGCCGCATGAGATTCTTCGAGTTCGAGGCGCGCGAGATCGTCAAGCGTGCCGGCATACCGGTAACCGACTACGGCTTTACGACCGATCCGGCCGAGGCGGCGCAGATCGCCGAGCGGATCGGGGGGCCGACGGTGATCAAGTCGCAGGTGCTCACCGGCGGGCGGATGAAGGCGGGCGGCGTCAAGTTCGCCGACACACCGGCCGAAGCCGAGTCCTACGCAAGGGACATCCTGGCGCTGGAGATCAACGGCCACATGCCGCGCGGCGTGCTCGTCGACCCCAAGGCGGAGGTCGCGCAGGAGTACTACGCCGGCGTCGTCTGGGACGGCACCGCCAAGAAACCGCTGATGCTCTTCAGCGACATGGGCGGCATCGACATCGAGCAGGTCGCCGAGGAGCACCCCGACCACGTCGGTCGCGGCCACTTCTCCACGCTCGAGCCCTTCTCCGACTTCCAGGCCAAGCAGGTCATCGCCGCCGCCGGCGTCACCGGCAGGGCCCTGCAGCGTGCCACCCCAGTACTCGCTCGGCTGGCCCAGCTGTTCCTCGACAACGACATGACGCTCGCCGAGATCAACCCACTGGCCGAGCTGAAGGACGGCTCGTTCGTCGCACTCGACGCGCACATGGAGATGGAGAACGAGGGCATGCCGCGGCAGAAGGGCCTGCTCAGGGCGCTGGGCATCGGCGAGGACGAGGGCACCCGCGAGGATCACACGCCGACCGCGTTCGAAGAGGCGGTCAAGGCGATCGACGCCGCCGATCACCGCGGCGTCATCCAGGGCAAGGACACCGGCTTCAACGGCAACATCGGTCTGGTGATCGGAGCCGGCGGCGGCTCGCTGACGCTGACCGACGCCGTGCGCCAGCAGGGAGGCAAGCCCGCCAACTACTCCGAGATCGGCGGCAACCCCTCCGTCGCCAAGGCCTGCGGCCTGGCCAAGCAGGTCCTCCGGAAAGACGGCGTCGAGAAGATCGCCGTGATGATGTCGATCGTCTCCAACACTCGCGTCGACATCGTCGCCCGCGGCGTGATCAAGGCCTGTCTGGAGCTCGGCAAGGACCCCGGCGAGACGATCGCCATCTTCCGCATCCCGGGCGCCTGGGAGGAGGAGGGCTTCAAGATCCTCGACCGATACGGGATCGAGTACTGCGACCGCTCGGTGTCCCTGTGGGAGGCCGCCGGCCGCGCGGTCGCAAGAATTGAATCCCACCCACCCGAGGCTGCGTAGCGATGTCGATCCTGATCGACCAGGACACGACGTTCATCATCCAGGGCATCACGGGGCGCGAGGCCGTCAACCTCACCCGCGAGTGCCTGGACTACGGCTCGAAGATCGTCGGCGGCGTGACGCCCGGGCGCAAGGGCCGTGAGGTCCACGGCGTTCCCGTGTTCGACACTGTCGAGCAGGTCGTCGAGCACAATGGCGGCGTCGTGCCTGACGGCTCGGTCGTCACCGTCCCGCCAGCCGGCACGCGAGACGCCGTCTTCGAGGCCCTGCACGCCGGCATCAAGACGATCGTGATCGTCACCGAGCGGATACCGCGCCGCGACGTCGCGATGATGGTCGAGCTCGCCGACGCCAAGGGCGCGCGCATCATCGGCCCCAACTGCCTTGGCGTCATCGTCCCCGGCGTCGCCAAGATGGGCGGCATCGGCGGCCCTGCACGCAACGCAGCTGTGGCCTATCAGCCAGGCGCTGTCGGCGTAATGAGCCGCTCCGGCGGCATGACCACGGAGATCTCCTCGACGCTAACAGCCGCCGGGCTGGGGGTTTCCACGGCAGTCTCGATCGGAGGCGACGCGATCATCGGCTCGACCTACGCCGAGCTGATGCCCTACTTCGAGGCCGACGAGCAGACCCAGGCGATCGTGATCTACACCGAGCCCGGCGGGCGGATGGAGGCGCAGTTGGCGCAGTGGGTCAAAGACAACAACTCGCGCCTGCCGATCATCGCCTTCATGGCCGGCAAGTTCATGGACGACGAGGAGATGCAGGGGATGTCCTTCGGGCACGCCGGCACGATCGTCGAGGGCAAGGAGGACAGCGCCACGGAGAAGATCGCCCGGCTGGAAGCGGCCGGCATCCCCGTCGTGCAGCGGATCGACGAGATCCCCGACCTCGTCAAGGCCAAGCTCGCCGAGAGGAGCCAAGCGTGAGGAACGACGGCCTGTTCATCGCGGTCGAGGTCGATGACGCCGCCGCCGCCGACACGGCGCTCGCACGCAAGCTCACCGAGGCCTGCCCCGTCGACATCTTCGCGCAGGACGACAGCGGCAGGCTCGAGATCGTCGAGAAGAACCTCGATGAGTGCGTGCTCTGCCGCCTGTGCCTCGACGCCGCGGCCGCCGCGGGCGCCGATGGAGCAGTCAAGATCATCAAGCTCTACGACAACGGCGCCGTGCTGGCCTAGCAAGCCGACCCGGGCGCCTGCTTAGTCAGGTATCGTCTCGGGAAGAGCTGATGAACGAAAACCTGTCACTCGTCGTGATGTGCATCTGCCTGCTGGGCTCGCTGGCGTTCCTGGCAGAGCAGCTCTCCGCATACCACTGATCGCCCACGCGCCGGTCCCGGCGCCTATGCGTGCTTGCGTGCCTTCGGCGTGCGTTCGCGCTCCTGCTGGCGCTCGACGACGTTGACGATCAGGCGGATGAACTGCTCCGGCCCCGAGGCCTTGGCCTGCCCGTAGGCGAACGCCTCGACCCAGTCGGCGACCTTGCCTTCGCGGGCCATCACGTTGAAGAACTCGCGCCGCATGTCCACGCGCACACGCGCGTCCGCGGCCGGCCCCTTCGTGACCTTGACGTCGGGCATCTCCAGGCGGAAGTGCTGGACGTCTCCACGACCGCGCAGTTCGACGCCGACCACCAGCTTGATCGGCTCCAGCGCCGGCACTTCACCGACGAACCTACGGGTTGCGAGTTCGATCAGAGCCTTGGCGTCATCGGCCATATGTCTGCTTGCCTCCTCCTGGACCTTGTGGCGGTCCGTGACTGTCCGTCAGATCTTATGACGCTGCAGCAGCTTGCGCCCGATCACCATGCGCTGTATCTCCGACGTACCCTCGCCGATCAGTAGTAGCGGGGCATCGCGATAGAGACGCTCGATCTCGTACTCCTTCGAGTAGCCATAGCCTCCGTGGATGCGGAAAGACTCCTCCACGCAGAAGCGTCCGGCCTCCGATGCGAACAGCTTGGCCATCCCCGCCTCCAGGTCCGAGCGATCGCCCGCATCCTTCAGGCGCGCCGCGCGCAGCGTCAGCAGACGCGCCGCTTCAACCTGCGTGGCCATGTCGGCCAGCTTGAACTGGATCGCCTGGTGCTCTGAGATCGGCTTGCCGAACGTCTTGCGCTCCTGGGAGTAGCGCAGCGCCAGCTCCAGCGCGCGTTGCGCGATGCCGACACCACGAGCCGCCACGTTCACGCGCCCGACCTCCAACGCGTCCATCATCTGCGGGAAGCCCTTGTTCAGGCCCGCGTCCTCGCCGCCGAGGATGTTCTCGGCTGGACAGCGATAGCCGTCGAACACGAGCTCCGTCGACTCAACGCCCTTGTAGCCCATCTTTTTGAGCTGATCCGGTACCAACAGGCCGGCGTATGCACCGGTGTTCTCTTTGACGCCGCCCTCCTTCTCGGCGATGAAGCAGGTCATGCCCTTGTATGCCTTCTCGGCGCTCGGGTCAGTCTTGACGAGCACGAACACGAGGTCCGAGCGCAGGCCGTTGGTCACCCACATCTTCTGGCCGTTGATCTCATAGCTGCCATCGTCGGTCTTCTTGGCCGAGGTTTTGATGGCCTGCACATCGGAGCCCAGCTCTGGCTCTGAGAGGGAGAACGCAGCACGGATCTCGCCGGTTGCCATCCGGGGCAGGTACTTCTGCTTCTGCTCCTCGCTACCGAACTTCATCAGCAGGTAGGAGCCGATGAAATGCGTGTTGATCACGCCCGAGATCGAGATCCAGCCGCGCGAGAGCTCCTCGACGATCATCGCGTAGGTCGTCAGATCCAGGCCCATGCCGCCGTACTCCTCGGGGATCGTCACCCCGAACAGGCCCAGCTCCTTCATCTGCTCGACGATCGGCGTGGGGAACTCGTCCTCGTGGTCGTAGTGCTCGGCGTTGGGCAGGATCTGCTCGTCGGCGAACTGGTGGACCATCTCGGTGATCGCCTGCTGCTCGTCGGTCTTCTCGGTGTACTGGGAGGCGGCTACGGCCATTCTGATCTGCGCTCCAGGGTCGGTTGTCGGGCTGTCGCGTCTAGCCTCGCAGGATACCGGTCCCTCTCAGCCTGCCAGCACTCACTACCCAGCCCGGCGGCACCAATCGCCAGTCCGGCCGCCTGTATCGCGACCGGACGGCGATCGGGTTAGTCCCCGGCTCGACGCCCGTCAGGGGCCAACGTGGAGACCGTGCCCCTTACCCTGGATGTGAAGGACCATCTCGACTTTGGCTTCGACGGCCGAGGGCCCACTTTCGAACAGGCCTTCCTGTTCTGTCACCCCGGTGCCCACACGCCCCTGGAGCCCGCCTTCGATCAGGCTGCTCCCGATTGACGGGCAACTGACTTCCAGCCGCACCGCTTCGATGCTGTCGTCTTCTTCGGGGTATTCCCTGACGAGTGCCGAGTGCCACGGCAGTGCCAGCCCCGCGATCGTGCAGCGTGCAACGGGCGTCGATTTGCACTTGGAGAAACTGATGCTGTTGAGGTTGTCTTCACCAGCGCCTTTGGGGGCTGGGTTCCAGACTTCGCCTTTGTATTTGACGGTGCACGTAACCGACTGCCCCGCCTGGCTGCCCGTCAGGAGTTTGATCGAAGCGCTGCCTTTGCCGTTTATCGGCGTCGGCGGCGCACCTCTGCGCAGTTCTGTGCCGCGGCTGTACCAATGACTCGCGGTCGCCTGCGCAACGGCGGGCATCGCCGCGAATGCGAAGATCGCCAGCACCGCAACTAGGCCCTTGAAGCGACTTTTGCTCATGTTCCTCTCCCCTCCCAGCTTGTTGGCTCAAGAGGGCGAAGGCCCGCCAGTGCAGGCGTGCGTGCCCACTTGTCGCGAGCTTACCCATGCCATGATCTAAATGTCAATACCTCGAATAAGCTCGTAACAAGCGCCGGTGGGCGAGAATGCGGGCGTGAACTTCGCACGCGAGATCGTCGACGCAACGGCGCCTGAGCGACTTGCCCTGGTCGAGCTCGCGCGCGACGGCGTCCGCCGCGAGTGGAGCTTTGGCGAGGTCAGTGATCGCTCGGCACGCATGGCCGGCGCGCTGCGCGGCCTGGGCGTGGATCGAGGCGACGTGGTAATGACGCTGATCGGCAACCGTCCCGAGTGGGTGCTCACGATGCTCGCGTGTTTTCGAATCGGCGCGATCGTGCTGCCGTGCACTGAGCAACTACGCGCGAAAGACTTGCGGCTGCGCATCGACGCCGTAGACCCGGCGCTGATCGTCTCTGACGAGCGCAATCGTCAGGAGCTCGAGACAGCTCTCGCAGGCGCAAGCGCATCGATACCGATCGCGTACGTCCCCGACGAGCGCCTGTTCGCAGCCACACCGGCGCCCGCGGTTGAGCTCGACAGCGAGGACCCGTGCCTGATCACGTTCACGAGCGGCACCGCCGGCGAGCCGAAGGCTGTCGTTCACGCACAGCGCTACCTCGACGGCCAGCGAGTGCAGGCAGAGCATTGGCTTGGTGCCCGGCCTGATGATCTCGTTTGGTGCACGGCTGCCAGCGGCTGGTCGAAGTCGGCGCGTAACGTCTTCATCGCGCCTTGGCTGTCGGGCGCGGCGGCGCTGCTGCACGATGCCCGCTTCGATCCTCACGAGCGCCTGGAGCTGCTGGAGCGCGAGCGGGTGAGCCTGCTGTGCATGGCGCCCACCGAGTATCGGGTGATCGCCAAGCGAGCAACGCTGCGCCCGCTGGCGGATCTGCGTGGGATGGTGGCCGCCGGCGAGGCGCTCAACCCCGAGGTGCTGCGTGCATGGAAGGAGGCGACGGGCCTCGAGATCCGCGACGGCTACGGCCAGACGGAGACCGGGCAGACGACCGGCACACCCATAGGCATCGACGCACGCCCCGGCTCGATGGGCAGGGCGCTACCGGGCATGGGCCTCGAGATCGTCGAAGGCGAGCTGACGGTCGACCCGGCGAGCGTACCCACGTTCTTCCTTGGCTATCTCGGCGAGCACGTCACGCGAGGCGCCGACGGCGCTTGGAGCGTTGACGATCGACGCGGTGGCGGCCCCTGGCACACCGGCGACAAGGTCACCGAAGACGACGGCGGCTGGCTGCATTTCGAGGGCCGCGCCGACGACGTGATCGTCTCCGCCGGCTACCGCATCGGGCCGTTCGAGGTCGAGTCCGCGCTCGTCGCCCACCCTGCGGTCGCCGAGGCTGCCGCCGTGGCCGCCCCGGACGAGGAACGCGGGGCCGTCGTGCGCGCCGTGGTGGTGCTGCGCGGCGATTACGTGCCCTCCCCAGAGCTCGTGCGCGAGCTGCAGGACCACGTCAAGCGCGAGACCGCCCCTTACAAGTACCCCCGCATCGTCGAGTTCGCGCAGGAGCTGCCAAAGACCGCCAGCGGCAAGGTCAAGCGGGCGCAGCTGCGGGGGTAGTGCAGCTGCGCCCGCCGAGACCAGGCGAGGAGTGAAGCTAGGCGGCGATCAACTCCATATCGGCCACGGCCTCGTCCTGGTCGACGATCTCCTGCGGCCTCGAGGCGGGCGGGCGCAGCACCAGGAATGCCGCGAGCACACCCACTCCGACGCACACCGAGGCGACTACATACGCGAGGTGGTAGCCGCCGGTCAGCGACGCCAGCAGCGGGTGCCCGGCAGCGCTCAGCGCTTTTGTGTGGTCCGTGGCAATCGTGCCGAGCGCGGCCAGGCCGATCGCCCCGAACAGCTGCACCGAGACATTGATGATGCCCGAGGCCAGGCCCGCGTCCCGCGCGGGTGCGTCGGCCATCCCGATCGTGAGCAGCGGTAGGAACGAGGCGCCCGCGCCGAAGCCGAGGACGAGGAACGCGAAGAACAGCCCGGGGAAGTAGCTCGCGTGCACTCCCTGAACCGCCAGCAACAGCAGGCCGACGATGATTCCCGAGAGTCCCGCGGCGAGCGTCGGCACCGCGCCGAAGCGCCCCACCGCGCGAGCTGAGAGCCCCATCGACATGGTCGCGATTGCGATCGTCAGCGGCATGAACGCGAGCCCCGTGTCGATCGCGTCGTAGCCGAGCACACGCTCGAGGTACAGCGCACCGAGGAAGAAGGACGAGTACATGCCAGTCACGAGCAGCCCCCGGACGAGGCTCGAGCCCATCAGCGTCCGCAGCCGCAGGATGCGCAGCGGCATGATCGGATTCGCCACCCGTGACTCCACCGTGAAGAACCCGGCCAACAGGACCAGCGAGGTGCCCGCCGCTCCCAGCGTGCGTGCCGAGAGCAGCCCGTAGTCGCCGGACTTGACGATCGCGAACGCTCCGAACATCGTCGCCAGCGTGATCAGAGCCGAGCCGAGCACATCAACGCCCCCGGCGAGGCCGATGCCCTCGTTCTCCTCGATCAGCATCCACCCGAGTGCGAATGCAACGATGCCGATCGGCACGTTCACGAAGAAGATCCAGTGCCAGTTCAGCGACTGCGTGAGCGCGCCGCCGGCGAGCAGGCCGATCGAGCCGCCTCCGGCGGACACGAACGCGTACATACCCATC
Source organism: uncultured Solirubrobacteraceae bacterium (assembly GCA_963752865.1). GTDB lineage: Bacteria > Actinomycetota > Thermoleophilia > Solirubrobacterales > Solirubrobacteraceae > Palsa-744. The sequence continues at coordinate 1,256,690 of CAVVZU010000001.1, read as the reverse complement.
GCCTTCGCCTGCTCCACTCGCTCCGGGAACTCGGTGACGATGATCGCGAGGATCACGCTCGAGGCCACGGCCCCGCCCACGCCCTGCAGCAGGCGTGCACCGATCAGCATCGCCTGGCTGTCGGATACGCCACAGAGGATCGAGGACGCCACGAACAGAACGAGCCCACTGAGGAACACCCGCTTGCGACCCACGAGGTCACCGAAGCGGCCCGCAAGCAGCAGGAACCCGCCGAAGGTGATCATGTATCCGTCTATCACCCACGTGAGGTTCGATTGGGTGAAGTGCAGATCGCGTTGGATCGACGGCAGCGCGACATTCACGATCGTCGCATCGAGCACCATCATCAGCTGGCCGAGGCACAGCACGGCGAGGGCGATCCAGCGCCGGCGATCCGCATTGGCGGCCTGCGTGGGGGTTTTGAGTTGGTTGAGCAAAGCGGTCATTGGTGTCCTCCAAGGTTGCGTGGAACACACCATAACATCTATCATCCATAGAATAGGGATGATCTGTGAAAAATTGGTGATCGCTGCTAATGTGATGATTGGTGCTTAGAGGATGTATAGACTTCAAGACGTGGCCAACCAGCGTGACTGTGCCCCCGGCTCGGCGGTGCTGCTGAGTCGCTTGGCAAAGCAGGTCTACCGGCGCTCCAACGAGGAGCAGCTCGGCATGCATCTGCGCCATCTGGTCGCGCTCAGCTACGTCTCAGACCACGACGGATGCCCCCAGCAGGACCTCGCGGATGCGTTCTGCATGGACGCCAACAACGTCGTGCTGCTGCTGAACGAGCTCGAGCAGCAGGGCTACACCACGCGTGTGCGCGATCCCAGCGATCGACGCCGGCATCTGGTCGAGATCACGCCCTCTGGCCGTGAGGCCCTGAGCATCGCCGAACGGGCTCAGGTGGAACTCGAGGACGACGTGCTCGCGGCGCTCGACGTCGATGAGCGCAGGACCCTGCGTGAGCTGCTCAATCGCGCACTGCGCAGCGTGGAGCCGACCGACGCCTACAGCGCAACGGTCGCGTCGATCTCCACGTAGGCGCCCTTGGGCAGCTGCGCGACCCCCACGGTCACGCGCGCCGGAGGATCCTTGACGAAGAACGAGCCGTACACGTCGTTGACCGCGGCAAACGCCGACAGGTCGGTCATGTAAATCGTCATGCGCACCGCGCGTGCGAGCGTGGTGCCGGCCGCCTCGCATACCGCCTGCAAGTTCTCCAGGCACCGCCGTGCCTGCTGCGCGGCGCTGTCGCCGACCAGCTCTCCGGTCTCTGGGTCAAGCGGTATCTGCCCTGAGCAAAACAGCAGATCACCGGCGCGTACAGCGTGGCTGTAGGGCCCGATCGCGGGCGGTGCCGCGGGCGCATCGACGGTCTCACGTGCGGGCGACATCGGCGAGACACTAGCGCGCACGGAGCGAGGCGATCGGCACCTCGACATGGCCGTAACCAATAGATTCCAATGAATGCAACCTCGCGCAAACAGGCTGGCGGCCGTCCTGTTGACCGCTTGCGCGTGGATCTTCGTGCTGGGAGGCTCTCAACTCGTTGCGTCCGCGGGAGCGCAGATCGCGTTCACGCCGTGCGGCGATAACAACAACTTCGCCTGCGGCCATCTCACGGTGCCGCTTGACCCGGGTGGCAGCGTCCCTGGCACGATCACCCTCGCGCTGCGCCGCCACCGCGCAGTGGTGGGAGAAGCGCATACCGCGATCATCGCCCTCGCCGGCGGGCCCGGCCAGTCCGCGCTGCCGTTCGCGGAAACGTTTGCCGAACTGCTGGGCCCGATCGCCTCGACGCGCGATCTGATCGTCTTCGACCAACGCGGCATCGGCCTCTCCGATCCACTGTCTTGCCACGCTTTTGAAGTGCCGCGGCTGTATCACTCCATCGGCCCGCTGATAGAAGCGTGCGCCGATCAACTCGGCAGCAACCGCGCCTTCTACACGACCGCCGACACCGTCGCCGACATCGAGGCGATCAGGCAGGCCGGAGGCTATGAAAAGCTCGTCCTGTACGGCACCAGCTACGGCACGAAGGTGGCAGAGGAGTACGCCCAGCGGTACCCGAGCCGCGTCGAAGCGCTGGTGCTCGACTCGGTCGTCCCACCCAACGGGCCCGAAACACTCAGCCGCTCGACGTTCGCCGCTGTCCCACGCATTCTGCGCCAGCTATGCGTCGACCACCTCTGCGCCCACATCACCTCCAACCCCGTCGCTGACCTCCGCCGTGTCGTCACACGCATGGAACGCTCGCCACTGCGCGCACAGGTGGTCGACGAAAACGGCAAGGCTCACCACATCTTCCTATCGGCCGGCGAGCTGGTCGAAATCCTGCTTGCCGGCGACTTCTCCCCACCCCTGCGTGCCCAGTTCCTCACGGCGATCGCGGCCGCCGCGCAAGACGATACGGCACCACTTGCCCGCCTACTCACCACCGCTGGGCAGGCGGAAGGCGAACCGGAAGACTTCGACACGCCGCTCTACTACGCCACGAGCTGCGAAGAGCAGGACTTCCCGTGGAGCCGCACAGCCGACCCCAAGGCACGTGTCGCCGAAGCGAGCGCCGCCGCGAGAGCATTGCCGGCAAGCGCATTTGCCCCCTTCACAGCCGCGACCGCGCTCGAGCTGAGCGATGTGCAGGCGTGCGCCTACTGGCCGTTCACAAGCACCGCCCCCGCCGCCGAGAACGCCCCGCTTCCCAACGTGCCAACGCTGATACTCAGCGGCGCGGATGACCTGCGTACACCAACCGCCAATGCCCGTGAAGTCGCGGCGCAGATCCCCGACTCCCACCTGCTGGTGGTGCCCTATACCGGCCACTCGGTGCTCACCGACGAGCAGACGCGGTGCGCCAGCGAAGCGCTGCAGGCGCTGTTCGCGCCAAGCGCGATCGAGCCATGCCGCCCAGCGCCCCCTCCGTCCGACCTCCGCCCGCCACCGCTGCCGCCGCAGCGACTCGCGCTCGTCTCCCCCACCAAGGGCTACAGCGGCCTTCCCGGTCGCACACTGCACGCCGTCAAGCTGACCGTCGAAGACTTCGTACTACAGCTCGTGCTGCGACTGACGCTGAGCGACTCCTCGGAAAGCATCGTCGCGCTGCCCACGCTGCGCATCGGTGGCCTGCGCGCCGGATGGGCCGAGCTTGCCGGCGGCACCTTCAGCCTGCACGACTACTCCTACGTGCCAGGGATGACCATCTCCGGCTCGATCAAGTCAGGATCCGTGGATCTACACGTTGGCGGAGCGGCCGCGGCGCATGGCACGCTGCGACTCGGGGCGCACCACGCGCTCGTGGGAACCCTGGGAGGCCTGCACGTGCTGCTACCGGCGAATGCAACTGCCACTGCAGCTATTGTCGGCGGCGATGCGCAGGCGAGCTACCACTTTGGCGCTGGCGCTGGTGCCCGTGCTGGCGCTCGCCAGCTGGCCAAGCTCCTCGGCGGCCTCCAGCCTTAGCTTCATACCGTGCCCCGGATCGGCGGGGTTCGCGTGTGCCTCGCTGCCCGTCCCGATCGATCGCGCTGGAGCGGTCCCAGGCACGATCTCGCTGAGCATCGAGCGCAAGCTCGCCGGCTCGAGCCCCAGCCGTGACGCGGTGGTGGCGCTGGCCGGCGGCCCCGGTCAGCCAGCTCTCCCGCTCAGAGAATTCATCGCGCAAGCGATCGCTCCCGCGCTCGGCTCGCGTGATCTGCTGGTGTTCGACCAGCGCGGCACCGGCTCCTCCGATCCTTTGGCCTGTCCGGCTTTCGAAGGCTTCAGCCTCAAATCGGAGAGCCAGATATTCGAAGAATGCGCCTCGCAGATCGGACCCGCGCGTGCCGGCTTCACGACTGAGGAATCCGTCCAGGACATCGAGGCGCTGCGGCAGGCTGGCGGCTATGAAAAGCTTGTCCTCTACGGCACCTCCTACGGCACGAAGGTCGCGCTGGAGTACGCCGAACGCTACCCCCAGAACGTCGAAGCACTCGTACTCGACTCGGTCGTGCCCAGCGACGGACCGGAACCGTATGCGATCCCCACGTTCGAGGCGATCGCCGGCGTGCTCGATGAGCTGTGCACAAACGATGCCTGCACGGGAATCACCTCCAACCCGGTCACCGACATCGCCAATCTCGCCGCCCAGTTGCGCAAGCGGCCTTTGAGCGGCTCGGTTTATGACGGCTCCGGCAAGCGCCACGCGAGCACGCTCGACGAGAACGGCCTGCTCGACATCCTCGAGGCCGGCGATCTGAACCCGGCCCTGCGGGCGCTGCTGCCCGCCGCGGTGCAGTCCGCGCTACGCCACGATCCAGACCCCTTGCTGCGGCTGCACCTGCTCTCCGAGGGTCTGATTCCCAATGTGCCCACAGAAGGCAACACCGGCGAAACCTCCGAGGAGATCGACGAAGCGCTGTTCGTGACCACATCATGCGAAGAGGAGCCCTTCCCCTGGCAACGCGCGGCCTCGCCCAGTACCCGGCTCGCTGAAGCCAGCGGCTACCTCAACGCCCAGCCGGCAAGCGACTTCTACCCGTTTGACGCGACAACCGCCTATACCAACAGCCTCGTCCCCGCTTGCGCCAGCTGGCCTGACGCAGCTCCGGCACCGGGACCCGCAAGCGCCCTGCCGAACGTGCCAACGCTGATCTTCTCCGGCGAGCAGGATCTGAGAACGCCGACGTCCAATGCCCGCAGCGTCGCCGCGCAGATCCCGGATGCGCAGCTGCTGCTCGTCCCCTTCACCGGGCACTCGGTCGTCGGCAGCGATCTCAGCGACTGCGCCTCGCTGGCCCTCACCGCCTTCTTCGCGGGTAACGCCGTGCAGCCGTGCGCGGCCACCGCCAACGAGTTCGCGCCCACGCCAGTGACACCCACAAAGCTCGCCTATGTGCATCCGCCGGCGACGCTCGGCGGCAGGCCCGGACGCACGCTCGTGGCCGTGCTCGACACGCTCGTGGACCTGAACCGTCAGGTGATCGCCGCAACGCTGCAAGCCAACGAGAAGCTCCCCAGCGGCTCGAGCTTCGGCGGCCTGCGCGGCGGCTACGCCAAGCTGACGAGCTCCTCGGCGACCCTCAAGGACTTCTCCTTCGTCCCGGGCGTGCAGTTGACGGCCACGTTCCCTGTCCACAATGGCGAGCTGCAGGCGACCAACATCCAGATCTCCGGCAAGGAAGCCTCGCCCGGCTCGGTGCGCTTCGGCGCCGGCTCCGGGCACGTCACCGGCACGCTCTCCGGCAGGCACTTCAGCGTCAGCCTCGCCAAGGTCAAGCTCTCGCGCGTCGGCCCCGATGAATGGCCTGCGCTCAACGCCGTCGATCAGCTCGTCGCTCACCGCTGGACGACATCCGCTCCGTAGGCGGGCGCCGCGGGGCGCCCGGGTCCGCGTGGCTACCCTGAGCAGGTGCCCAACGCCCTAGCGCAGGAGACCTCGCCGTACCTGCGCCAGCACGCTTCCAACCCGGTCGACTGGCTTCCGTGGGGCGCGGTCGCGCTCGAGCGGGCGCGGGCCGAGGACAAGCCGCTGCTGGTCTCGATCGGCTACTCCGCGTGTCACTGGTGCCATGTGATGGAGCGGGAGTCATTCGAGGATCCCCTCACGGCGGAGCTGATGAACGAGAGCTTCGTCTGCGTCAAGGTCGACCGCGAGGAGCGTCCGGACATCGATGCCATCTACATGGAGGCCGTCCAGGGCATGACCGGACACGGCGGCTGGCCGCTGAACGTGTTCCTCACGCCCGAGCAGCTCCCGTTCTACGGCGGCACCTACTTCCCGCCGGACGCTCGCCACGGCATGCCCGCCTGGACACAGGTGCTGCAGGCGATCGCCGAGTCCTGGGAGCAGAGCCGCGAGGAGATCCGTGCCGGTGGTGAGCGCCTGCGCGAGCGCCTCTCCGGCGGCGGATCGCTCACGCCATCCAGCCGGCCACTGCAGCAGAGCTCGCTCGAGCAAGCGGTGACGGAGCTGGCCAAGAGCTTCGACGCTCGAAACGGCGGCTTCGGCCCGGCACCGAAGTTCCCCCAGGCGCCCGTGCTCGAGCTCCTGCTGCTGGATGAGGCTGGGCGCACGATGGCGCTCACGACACTGCACGCGATGGCCGCCGGCGGCATCCACGATCAGCTCGGGGGCGGCTTCGCGCGCTACAGCGTCGACGCCACCTGGACAGTGCCCCACTTCGAGAAGATGCTCTATGACAACGCCCTGCTCGCGCGCACGTATCTGCATGGCTGGCAGGCGTCAGGCGATGCGCGCCTGCGAGACGTATGCATCGACACCCTGGAGTGGGTCCTGCGTGAGATGCGCGGCCCCGAGGGTGGCTTCTACAGCGCGCTCGACGCCGACTCCGAGGGCGTCGAGGGACGCTTCTATGTGTGGAGCGTCGCCCAGCTGAGAGAGACACTCGGCGAGGATGCAGGCGCAGCGAGCGCATGGCTGGGCGTCACCGAACAGGGGAACTTCGAGGATGGGGCGGGTGGGATTCAATCCTCCGAACCGGGCTCGAGCGTGCTGAGCGATCGCGGGCCGCGCCCGCCGGAGGCGACCGCTGAGCACATCCGCACAGCGCTGCTTGCAGCACGCGAACAGCGAGTGCATCCCGCCCTGGACGACAAGCGCCTGACCAGCTGGAACGCGCTGACGATCACCGCGCTCGCGGAGGCGGGCGCAGCACTCGGCGGCGCCGAGGCCAGTCGCTACACGGATGCAGCTGTTGCCTGCGCCGAGTTTCTCCAGAACGACATGCGCGATGACCGTGGCCGCCTGCTGCGTACCTACAACCATGGCCAGGCCAAGATCGATGCCTATCTCGAGGACCACGCCTTCCTACTGGAGGCGCTGATCGCGCTCTTCGAAGCCACCTGCCAAGAGCGCTGGTTCCATCAGGCCATCGCGCTCGCCGATGAGATCATCGCCCGCTTCGCCGACCCCGACAAGGGCGGCTTCTTCTCAACCGCATCGGATGGAGAAGCGCTGATCGTCAGGCGCAAGGACCTCGACGACTCCCCCATCCCCTCCGGCTCCTCGAGTGCCGCCGTTGGCCTGCTGCGCTTGGCCCAGCTCACCGGCAACGGGCAATACGAGCGTCAGGCCCTCGGCGCCCTCGCGCTCGTCGCCGAGATCGCGCCGCGCCATCCAAGTGCGTTCGGGCACATGCTGCAGGCACTGCACTGGCATCTGGCACCTGCCCGGCCAATCGCATGCGCCGTGCCCGCCAAGCACTGAGCGCCCCACGATGCACGGCCGGGGCGGGGCCGGCAGGACATCCAGCACCAGAGCCGAATGCGTGCGACATGGAGACCAATACACAGACGGCTGCAGGCCAGCTGCCGGCCGACCATCATCGTCCGTTCGGCGGCGACACATTCGGCGTCCAGGCTGAGCGCTTCGCGCGCTTCTTCGGAACGCCGACCTTCATTCTCGGCCAGACGGGATTGGTCGCGCTTTGGATCCTGCTCAACGCGCTTGCCATCACCAACGCGATCGCGTGGGACAAGTACCCGTTCATTGCGCTCAACCTCGCCTTCTCCCTGCAGGCTGCCTACGCCGCGCCGCTGATCCTGCTCGCACAGACCCGGCAGGCCGACCGCGACAAGGCACGCGACGCGCTCCTCCAGGCCCACCGCGAGGCTGAGGCCAAGCGCGCGAGCGAATACGAGGCGAGCCAGGCACGGATCCTCACCGACGACAAGGCGCTGGCCGAGCAGCACTCGCAGATGCTCCAGCAGAACACCGAGCTCACCCGCCAGGTCGCCCAGCTCACCGCCGACCTCCACAACGCGATCTGCGTGCACGGCAAGACCATCGCTCCTGGCGATGAGCCTCCTACAGGATCGACAGGTAGCGGTCGAGCTCCCACTGCGTGACGTTCACGCGGTAGTCGTCCCACTCCTGGCGCTTGATCTCGACGTAGCGGTTGAACATGTGCTCGCCCAGCGTCCGTAGCACCAGCTCGGACTCAGCCGTCAGCTCTATCGCCTCGCCGAGGCTCTCCGGCAGCTGCTCGACGCCCAGCCGCCGGCGTTCCTCGCCGGGTAGGTGGTACAGGTTCTTCTCCATCGGCTCCGGCAGCTCGTAGCCCTTCTCGATCCCCTCCAAGCCCGCCTGCAGCAGCGCCGCGAACGTCAGGTAGGGATTGCACGCCGGGTCGGGGCAGCGCAGCTCCATGCGCGTCGCCTTCTCGTTGCCCGGGTGATACAGCGGCACCCGCACCAGCGCCGAGCGGTTGCGGCGCGACCACGCCACGTACACAGGCGCCTCAAAGCCGGGAACAAGGCGCTTGTAGGAGTTGACCCACTGCGCGAAGATCGAGCAGATCTCCCGCGCGTGCTTGAGCTGGCCGGCGATGAACGCCTTGCCCACGTCTGACAGGAAGTACTGGTCGTCCGGGTCGTAAAAAGCGTTTTTGCCGTTCGCGAACAGCGACTGATGCGTGTGCATGCCTGAGCCGTTCTCGCCGAACAGCGGCTTTGGCATGAACGTCGCGTGCCAGCCGTACTTCATCGCGTACTCCTTGACCGTGATCCGGTACGTCATGCAGTCATCCGCCATCTTCATCGCGTCCGCATAGCGCATGTCGATCTCGTGCTGCGACGGGCCCACCTCGTGGTGCGTGTACTCGACGTGGATCCCCAGCTGCTCGAGCGCCAGCACCGTCTCGCGGCGCACGTCCGAGCCCGCGTCCAGCGTCGTCAGATCGAAGTAGCCGCCTTCGTCGAGCACTTCCGTCGACTTCGAGTCTTTGAACAGGAAGTACTCGAGCTCCGGGCCCACGTTGAACGTGTCGAAGCCCATGTCCTTCGCGCGCTGCACCGCGCGGCGCAGCACATGGCGCGGATCGCCCTCGTACGGGGTTTTCTCCGGCGTGATCACATCGCAGAACATCCGCCCCACGCCCTGCTCCTCAGGGCGCCACGGCAGCACCCTGAACGTGCTCGGGTCGGGCATCGCGATCATGTCCGACTCCTCGATCGCGTTGAAGCCCGTGATTGACGAGCCGTCGAAGCCCATCCCCGCCTCGAACGCGTCGTCCAACTCCGCCGCGTTGATCGAGAACGACTTCAGCTGCCCCAGGATGTCCGTGAACCAGAAGCGGATGAAGCGAATGTCGCGCTCGGCGACGAACGCCTTCACGTCCTCCGCAGTCTTCGGCTGGTCCGGCATCTCGACCGACCTTAACCCATGGCCGGCGCCCGCCGGTATAGACGTCTGGCCAAATCGCTAATGGCCGGCGACCGCAGCGACAAAGTCTGCGACGTCTTCAGCTTCCTTGCCGACGTACAGCCCGGCCGGCATGTTGCCGAGGCCGCGCGCCCGGCCTTCGGTGATCGCGCTGAGCACGAGCGCCCTGCGGCCTTCGACGGTGGGGATGTCATCGCCGACGCGTATGTCCAGGTTGGGGCCAATCTGCCCCACCGACTTGACCGCCGCGAGCGTGTGGCAGACGACACAGGTATGCGCGAATAGTTCGCGTCCCTTTTGCTCCTGGCCGTTCAGGTGCACGCCGCCGATGGCCGCGCTCGCCTTGTGTTCCGCGTTGGATACGAGCACGAGCGCGGGTATGGCAAGGCCAGCAGCACACACGATCATGATCGTGATCGTGACTGCGCGCTGGGCGAGGCGCGATTCAGACCCGGCGGTTTCGCCCGAGCCGCGGGAGCCGCCTCGGATAGCGACGAAGAAGACCGCGAGGGCGACGAGTATCCAGAAGATGATGAACGCGATAAGCATGAGGCCGGGAAGATATCGGGTGGCGCCTCAGAACGGCCCATAGACGCACCCCGGCCGTGTCGAACGCCCGCCGTTACGGCCTCTGGAGCGACGGCACGAAGCTCTTCCAGCACAAGATGAGAGCCCTCCCACCTTTAGGAGCGCCAAAGCCCCCGCGCTACTCTGGATGTGGTTTCGTAATTCAAAGGACGTGATTCGGTCGTGAATGCTCTTCGTCGCCTCCCCCTCTCGCGCCTGCTGCTCCTGTGCGTATTGGTGGTCGCGATCGGCGTGTCCGCCACCGCAATCGCCTTCGCGCTCGGCTCCGGGCCCACCCCACCGCCCAAGCCCCTCGCGCAGGCGATCCACGATGCACTCGGCGGGGGACAGCTGGAAGGAGCGAACGCCAACATCACGCTCACGGACAACCTTCTGGAAGGCGCCAGCCTTGCCGGCGGCGGGCACTCTGGCGAACTGACCTCCAATCCCCTCGTCACGGGCGGCTCCGGACGACTGTGGGTCGCCAAGGACGGTCGTGTGCGCCTCGAGTTGCAGTCCCAGCAGGGCGACACCCAGATCCTCTACGACGGACACACGATCTTGATCTACGACGCCGCCACCAACACCGAGTACCGCTACACGCCCAAGGGCGAAGGTAGCTCGAGCTCCACCACACCGGACAACGGCTCCCACGAAGTCCCCAGCGTGGCCAAGATCGAAGAAGCGATCGCGCACCTGAGCAAGCACGCGGACGTCTCCGGCGCGACCCCCACCAACGTTGGCGGCCAGCCGGCCTACACCGTTCGTGTCTCGCCCAAGGAAAGCGGCAGCCTCTTCGGCGGCGTGGAGCTGTCGTTCGACGCAAACCACGGTGTGCCGCTGCGGGCCGCCGTCTACTCCTCCACCAGCTCCGCCCCGGTGATCGAACTCGCCGCCACGGAAATCTCCTACGGCCCGGTTTCCAACTCTGTATTCGAAGTCAACCCGCCCGCCAACGCCAAGGTCGAGGAAATCACCTTCCCGTCGGGTGGCACGCAGCCAGAACACGAGCCCACCACGACAGAAAAGCCAAACCTCACCACGCAGGGACACGGACCGGCCACGATCGCCATCCTCGCGGAGTCCCGGAACGGGAAAGCCAAGACCAAGGCCGGCGCCAAGAGCCCAACCGAAGCGCTCGAAGGGCTGCCCAAGGTCACGATCGACGGCACGAGCGCAAGCGAGCTGCGCACCGAGCTAGGCACGCTACTGACGTTCGAGCGCTCCGGCGTGCGCTACCTGCTCGCGGGCTCGGTCACCCCCGCCGCAATCGAAGCGGTCGCACGAGGGCTCTAGCGTGAGTGAGCACGCGTCGCCCCAGGGCGGCGAGGAGGCCCAGCCCGTTAGGGCACGCGGCCTTGTGAAGCGCTACAAGGACGTGCTCGCGGTCGACCACATCGACCTGAACGTCCGCCACGGCGACGTATATGGCTTCCTCGGCCCCAACGGCGCCGGCAAGACCACCACGCTGCGCATGGCGCTGGGCCTGATCACGCCGACCGAGGGAACGGTGGAGTTGTTCGGGCGCGACCCGATGCGCTACGGCGCACGCGCCCTGGAGGGCGTTGCCGGCTTTGTCGAGGCGCCGCGCTTCTATCCATACCTGACCGCACGCAAGAACCTGCAGCTACTCGCCGCCCTCGACGGCGACGACGCCGCATCGCGGATCGACGAGGTGCTCGACGTCGTCGAGCTCTCCCCCCGCGCGGGGCACAAAGTTGGCGGCTACTCACACGGGATGCGCCAGCGCCTGGGCATCGCCGCGGCCCTGTTGCGCAGGCCCCGCCTGCTGATCCTGGACGAGCCCGCCACAGGCCTCGATCCCGCGGGGATGCGCGATATGCGCGCGCTGATCCGGCGCCTCGCCGAGGAAGGCATCACCGTGCTGCTCTCGAGCCACCAGCTGCCAGAGGTTCAGGAACTGTGTGACCGTGTGGCGATCGTCGAGTCCGGACGTGTCGTCTACGAGGGAGCGCTGGCTGATCTGCGCCGTCAGGGCGGCGCCAGCTACCGGCTACGCACGAGCGATGACGCCCGTGCGCTTCAGGTCGCGCGCGCACAGGCAGGGATCGAGCAGGTCTCCAGCAGCGAGCACGGCCTCAGCCTCCAGGCCGACGAGCAACACGTAGGTGAGCTTTCGCTCGCACTGGCCCAAGCGGGCATCGCCATTCTCGCGCTGACGCCAGAGCTGGCCACGCTCGAGGATCTCTTCTTCAGGCTTACCGAGGGCAATGGTGCGACCGATGCCAGCAACGGAGCAGAGCCCAAGGCGGTACCGGTCGGATGAGCAGCGCAGCTGGCACAACTGCAGCCACTCCGACCTCCATCGCACCGGCACGCGTGGCGCGGAGACGACCGTCGACGCTGACCGTCTACCGCTGGGAGCTGCGCAAGCTGGTCGCGCAGAAGCGCACCTACCTGGGACTCGCGCTGGTCGTCGTGCTGCCGCTGGTGTTCGTGCTCGTGGAAAACCTCCATCAGCGTGGACGCCATGGCGGCGAGAGCGTCTTTGCCGCGGAGATCACACAGTCGGGCCTGGCGACGCCCGTGCTGATGCTCACGTTCCTGGCCCTGTTCATGCTCCCGCTGGTCGCCGCGCTCGTCGCCGGCGACATCGTCGCCAACGAGGACGGCAACGGCACGCTCAAGACGATCCTGACGCGTTCGGTGGACCGCGGCCCGGTGTTCGTCGCGAAGAGCCTTGCGGCAATGACCTACGCGACGATCGCCGTGTTGCTGTCGAGTGTCGTCGGCGTTGTCGCCGGCATCGCGTCGTGGGGATTTCACCCCCTGACGAGCCTGTCGGGGACGGTCGTCTCGGCGCCCGAAGCATTGCTGCTGGTGTTCGCAGCGGACGCCATCTACCTGATCCCCCTGTTCGCAGTCGTCGGCCTGGGCGTGCTGCTGTCGGCTGCCACCCGCAACAGCGCGGCGGCGGTCGTGGGCACGATCGGGCTGGTGATCCTGCTTGACATCATCTCTGGGATCCCGGGCCTGGAAGGCATCCAGCCCTACCTGCTAACCGAGCAGTTCGAGGCCTGGCAGGGCCTGCTGCGCACGCCGACCGACTGGGCGCCGATCGCGCACTCGGCCTGGGTGTGCGCGTTGTACGGAGTGCCGGCGCTGTTTGCCGGTTACCTCACGCTGCTGCGCCGCGACGTCGCCGGGGGCTGACTGCCGCCACCAGCCGGGCGCATTCATGCGGTCCGCCTTGCAGCCCTCAAGTGCATGCGCACAGTGCGTCGATGGGGGTCCTGTTCCCTCGAAATTGGAGCAGGTAATGCACATAATCGCGAAGCAAACGGTCAGGCCATCGGCAGCTGAGGTGCGCTCGACATGGGATGAATATCGACGAACGGGAGACCGCCAGCTGCGTGACCGGCTGATCTTCGCGTTCATGCCGATGGTCCGTCACATCGTCCTGCGCAAGGTCAACGGCACGCCTGCACATGGCGAGGTCGAGGACTTTCTGTCCTGCGGCCTGGAGGCACTGATCCGCTCGATCGAGCGCTACGACCCCGACAAGGGCGCCACGCTCGAACAGTACGCATGGACGCGTATTCACGGTGCTGTGCTGGATGAGCTGCGTCGCCACGACTGGGCGCCCCGTTCCGTACGCCGCGATGAGCGGGCAATCGATGCCGCGCGCGAGCGCTTTGCCTGCACCCATGAGCGCCAGCCCAGCCGTCAGGAGCTCGCAGCGCATATGGGAATCACGCCAGGCGAGCTCGCCGGCCGGCTCGACCAGGTGGCACTCGCGGAAGTCAGCTCGCTGAACCGTGCGGTGCAATCCGAAGGCGACCTCGCGATCGAGCGGATTGACACGCTGGTGAGCCCCGACCGGGAGTGCGACCCTGTGATGCAGTCCGAACGCCAGGAAGCCAAGGCGCATTTCCGCAAGGCCTTCGCGCGGCTGTCAAAGCAGGAGCGCGAAGTGGCAGTCCTGCTGTACGTGGAGAACCTCAAGCTGCGCGAGATCGGCGAGCGCCTCGGCGTGTCAGAGAGCCGCGTCTCCCAGATCCACACGCGACTTCGCCAGCGTCTCTACGAACAGCTCTCCGGCGAGCTGACGCTGTTCGCAGAGATCGTCTAGCCCAAGCAGCGACCAGCCGCACCTCAGTTATGCTCCAGGGCTCGACGGCAGCAGGGACCACGGTGGCTGGTTCCACCGCGACCAGCGGCATGTCAGCTCTGCTCGGCGGCGGAGCGATCCCGGCTGCAATCGTGGCACCAGCACCCACGGCCTCGTCCGCCTCCGACTCCTTCAGCCGACAAAGACCAACCTGGTCGCCGTCTTCCCGCCCTGTACGGACAGGGTGAGCTTTGCTGCGATCGGGTGGCGCATGCTGGCATGAGCGAACCTCTTCCTGCCTGCAGCGGTCAGGTGCAAGACGACGGTCCCGCGCTTACCCTCCGTGAGCGAGAACGAGCCCGTGGCGAGGATGAGCGTCGCCTTGTGGTCAGCCGCCGTCTTGCCCTTGCCGTTCTCCGGAACCTGCACGGTCAGCTCGATCGATCCCCGACATGCGGCCGCCTGACACTCGACACCCACCGGAGCTGAGCTTCCCGCCACCACGAACTCTGACGCCATTAGGGTGACGAGCGGCGTGGTCACGGTGGACGTATCTGGACCTGCGGGCGTCGGCGCAGCGGGAGACGGTGTGGTCGTCGCTGGTGCGGGAGCGATCGTGACCTTGCCGGACGTGCTGGTGACGTTACCGAGCGTGTCGGCAGTGTGAAGCGTCACTTCATAAGTACCTGCGGCCGTATAGGTATGGGTGACGCTCGTGCCGCTCGCGGAGGCACCATCGCCGAAGCTCCAGCTCGTTTCCACGGGACTCGACCACACGTCAAACGGCGAAACCGAGAACGTCAGCGGTTGACCGCCGGTGCCTTCGGCCGGGATCGAGACGTTGTTCAGAGCAGGTCCGGCGACGACGTAGGCCGAGCCTCGAATGATGTTTCTGTCGTTCCCCCAGACGACGAGCGCGTCACCCAGCCCATCGAAGGCGACCTGCGGGGAGTCATACGTGTTTCCGCTTCCTTCACCGGCGAGATCCGCCGATGACTGCCAATTCCCACCAGCCGGCTTGAGCGCAGACTGAACGGTGACGCTATCGCCCCACACGGCGATCGCGTCACCATGCCCATCAAAGGCGACCTGCGGATATCCACCGGTCGTGCCGGGCAGCGAGAGTTCGACGGGCGCCTGCCAAGCAGCGCGGCTTGGCTTGAACGCCGACATTACACCGCCGCTTTCACCGTATCCGCTGGACCACACGACGACCGCGTCACCCTGTTCATCGATGGCGACCCGCGGTTCATACGGTTCCTCCAAAGGGTCTTCTTCAGAGAGATCGACCGGTGCCTGCCATTCGCCGCCAGCCGGCCTGAACGCCGCCTGCACAACGCGATGCGACAGAAACCCTTCCGTCCAACTATCCCACACGGCGACCGCGTCGCCCCGTCCATCGACAGCGAAATCCGACCCTGGCCGCGCTACAAGCTCAGAGCCAACGATCGAAGGTGGCTGCCATGTGCCACCAGCCGGCATAAACGCCGACTGCAACGGGTCTTGCCACATCGCCAGCGCATCCCCCTGCCTGTCGAATGCGACCTGCGAATAGTCTCCCCATGCGTTGCCCTGAGTCACGTCGACCGGAGCCTGCCACGCACCTCCCGCCGGTCTGAACGCCTCCTGTACGGAGCCACCCCCGGGACCTTCCGCTCGGTTCCACGTCACGATCGCGTCGCCCTGCACATCGACAGCGAGAGATGGATGAACCGACCCGGGCGCTTCAACCGGCGAGAGGTCGACCGGAGCCTGCCACGCGCCACCGGCCGGCCTGAATGCGGCCTGAATGCTGAAATGAGCGTCGCCTTCGGGAACACTGCTGCTGTAGGCTTCCCACACCGCGAATGCATCACCGTGCGCATCGAACGCGACATTCGCTTCGTCGGCACTCTGGCCATACAGAGAAAGCCTTTCAGGAGCCTGCCAAGCACCACCCGCCAGCCTAAAGGCAGTCCGCGCTTCATAACTCGAGACGCCACCTTCCAGCTTGCCGTCTTCGCTCTGCCACACCGCCATCGCGTCACCCTGCCCGTCAACCGCGATCCGCAGATGGCCGACGCTGCCCGCCCCTACAACGAAGTTGGCTGGAGCGAGCCACCCCGGCGCCGCGTCCGCACTAGGAGCCACCACCAGCGCGAGTAGGAACAACGCGCCGAATATCAGGCCCGACCTAAGACACATGTCTACAATCGTAGCGGTTGATCGCGCGGACCATCCATCGAGTGAGCTCACGGTTCGTCTCCTATCGGGAAGCATCGGCCATAGATTCGCTCCGGCACTTGCCAATAGCCGCCTTGACCTGCGGACTGCGCGTCTCAATTTCGCTGGTGGTGGACAACAGGTCGGAATCGGAGCTAGGTATCCCGACCCTGGCCCTGTGCAGACACGCCACGACCTTTGCGACTGCGCGGCTGCGATTAGGAGACCGCCGGCAATCGCCGAGCCGAGCAAGAAGAGAAAGATCGTCGTTGTGCCCGCAGCAATCATCGAAATCGCGCGTTCAAGCGCCGAGATGATGCCGGTCGTGAGCGGATGGGCTATGAACGTAATGCCGCATGGGCGGCGATACCAGGATCGCCGCCCCGCCTAGGCAATAGCCCAGTATCCCTATGCCAACAAGCCCCTCGGGAAACGCGAAGAGGCCGACGAGGGCCAAGACAAGCCAGATGCTGCTCAATCCAAACCAGACAACCCACAAGACCCACGCCCATCGTCGGCGGCGCACCAGCGCCACCAACAGCCCGCCAGCAATGATGACTGTAGATGCAGTCCCATCCAACTGGTTTGCGGCGATGACACCACACCCGCCGAGCACGAGAGCAGCAAAGAGAGCCGGCACGGTCCTTTCCACTGCATCCCGCCATCCTGTCATCTTGCCTATACCCATAGCTTGACCTTTCAAGTGTTCCGTTCGGACTGGCCGGTGCCAGACGGCGCGTGGACTCCCTCGTGGCCCCTACGGAGGCCCTGTGTACAGTTCCCATGAATGCCCCGTTCACTCCAATGCCACCACCGTCGACCATCTCCAACACCCCCTCCACACCACCATTCGTAACCTGGGTGCTTCGCGCCCTTACCCCAGCATACGCTCACGTGGACGTCTTCGACTGACATCCCACAACCGACAAGTCATTCACACAAAAAACCTGACAGTCCCACATCGACGCTGGCGGAGGGCCGGCTTTGGCTTCGTCAGACGGCCAGCACTGACCTGGTCGCCGTCTTCCCGCCCCGTATGGACAGGGTGAGCTTCGCTGCGATGGGATGGTACTTGCTAGCGTGCGCCAGCCTCTTCCTGCCCGCAGCCGTCAGGTGCAAGACGACAGTACCGTGATTGCCCTCCACGAGCGAGAAGAAGCCCGTGGCGAGGACGATCGTCGTCTTGTGGTCAGCTGCCGTCTTGCCATGGCCGTTCTTCACCGGACCCTGCACGGTCAGCTCGATCGACCCCCGGCACGCAGCGGCTTGGCACTCGACGCTCACTGGCGCCGTGTTGCCCGACACGGTGAGGCTCGAGGTCATTACCGTGATGAGTGGGATCGCCTCTGACAGTGGCGCCGAACTGAGTGCGCCGGTCATCGTTTCCGCCGGAGGCGTCGTCCCGCCTGCACCGCCCTGTCCACCCGGCGATGAGTTGGTCGAGACGGCCGGGCCGATCGTCACGCTCGCGCTGAGGGCGTAGCCCGTGCCGATCTCTCTGCCCGCGGCATTCGTCGCGTAGACCTCGCAGGCGACGCCGTGCCCTTCATCGGCGCTTTGCGCCGTATAGCTGCTTTCCGCGGCCGTCGGCCCCGTGATCGGGGCGCCGTCCCGCAACCACCTGTACGTGAACGCCGTCGGCGCGGGATCCCCAGTCCACGACCCAGGCGAGCACGACAGGACGCTCCCTACGGCAGCCGTGCCGGAGATCGCGGGCGGGGTGGTGTTGACTGGTTCCACGAAGGTCCCGGGTTGCAGCGCAGCGTCGATCTCCGACACCGTGCCTGGAGCGGTGACCGACAGTTCCTGGGCTGGAGAGAACACGAGCCGGGTGTGTTCGAGTGGAGGCTCGCCACCATAGAGCTGCGCCAGATAACCGCCGCCGCGAGAGCGGAATTCGAGCCTGTACTGGCCGTTCAACCGGAGAATGGTGTATTCGCCGTTGGCGTTCGCCGTTCCGCATTGTTCTCCGTCTCCCCCTACTTCACGCGCGCAGGCTTCAGCGCCTTCGATCGGTTCGCCCGTGGAAGCGCTCGTGATCCTGCCGGTGATCCGCCCTCCTTCAGTGAGGGCCGCGTCGACGCCCGATGTTGTCTCGCCCGCGGTGACCAGGACGGTTGGCCCGTCGTAAAAGAAATAGTCGAGATCTTCAAAGACAGACGGAGAGAACGCGATTTCGTATTCCCCGCTCGCGATCTGCGAGATGGTGTATTCGCCACCTGGGCCACTCGTCGCACAGTCCCCCTCCGCCCCCGGCTCGCTCCCGACCTCGAGCGCGCATACCTGGACGTTCGAAATCGCCTGTTGTGTCGCGGCGTCTGTGACCCTGCCTGTGACCTGTCCGCCCTTCACCAGCCCCACATCGATTTCGTACGTCGTGCTGCCGGCTGTGACCGAAGCGGCCGTTTCCCCGACGAGATAGTTGCGATTGAGTGGATAGAACACAAGCTTGTACTCGCCGCTCGCGAGCCCCGGTACGGAGTATTCCCCTGCCCAGTTGGTTTTCGTACACGGTCCGTCTTCACCGCCCGCTTCATGCGCGCAGACCTCAATGCCTTCGAGGCCAACCTGCGTCGCCGCATCCCTCACGACACCGTTGACACGCCCACCTTCCTTGAGCGCAGCGTCGACCCCCGGCGTAAGGCTCCCGGCCATAATCGACAGCACCTGAGTTTCAGATGACGAGGACCCACCGTTGTAGAACTGAGGAAAGTAATTCAGCCCGCTCTCAAAGGGCGGTGAAAACTTGATCCTGTATTCCCCGGTCGGGATCTGAGCGATTTCGTATCCGCCGCTCAACCCGACGCTCGTTCCGCACCATGCATCTCCCGTGCTCACCGAGATCGCACACGCTTCTATGCCATCGATCGCTTCCTGCGTCGACGCGTCCGTAACCTTGCCCGTGATCCGGGCGCCTTCCTGCATGTCGGCGTCGATACCGGAAGTGGCCTGCCCTGCACTGACCGTCACGAGCTGCGCTTCCGAGGAAGCCGGCTTGCCGTCATAGAACTGAGAAAGAAAATCGCCGTCGCGATCAGAGAATTCGACCTTGTATTCGCCGGGCTTCAATGCCGCGATGGTGTATTCCCCGTCCGGTTCGGTTTTCGTGCAACCGTAGCCCCCCAGATACTCCTGATACGCACAGACTTCGATGCCATTGATTGGTTCAGCGGTCGAAGCACTCGTCACCGTGCCCGTGATCTGCCCACTGCCAGCAGCCAGCGCGCCCGGCGCGAAGCCAAGCGAGACGGCCGCGACAACAAGCACAGCCAGCTTTGACGCTCCGCCGACCCAGGTGATCCATGCACGCTCTGCCTTCCGCATCAGTCACACCCCTTTCTACCTCGTACGCGCGCCATGATGCGGGCCAACTGACGATCAGCCCAAGGGCGCGTGTGCTCAAAGCGAGTGAGCTGATCGAGCGCAACGAGACTCAGGATCGGTACAAGAATTACAGCTAGAACGATGTTAACCACGAGCCCCATAAAATCATCATACCTTACTCACGAGCGATCGTTGGGCGTGCCTCGACGCAGCCGCGCGTTATCGCATAGTTTCTTTACTACGACATCCAGCAGCCCGAGAAGGTTCAGTCGCCGCCACGCGCCCATTAGGTGAGACAGTCACTACGTACGATGACTTAGCTGGTACAACCGCATATACGAGCATGCCGCTTGCATGCAGATTAGCCTGGATCGCAGCCTTTTTGAGCACAATTGAAACGCTACCGTCAACTGCGCTGACGACATCGCGCGGATCAGTCACAATGCCGTACGCCAGTAGTCCACTTCGATTACATTCTCCCTCAGTCGCCAAGACCAACGGCCTATGTTCGTGCGGACCTACTACTACGCCGCCGCTTTCCCCCGTCACGACCATCCCCGGCCTGCCCGCCCTGAGCCCACGGCCACCCGTACGTTCACTCACCGCAAACAGCGACAAATAACTCTGGCCTTGGCGCTCTCTGTCGTCGCCAAATATCGCGTCATACCCACCAGGCACCCGCTCACTGGCCAGTAGCTCTGCCTTCGCCCCTGTCAATCTGGGTAGAGGTTCACCACGACGCGATGCTCCACAGCCAGCTACCATCGCCGAAACCGCGAGCAACGACGTGAGAGACCAGGCACCACGACGAAGTCGTGCCGCTTTCGAGCACCGACCCGACGGGCTCTCGTCCGACGGGCTCTCGTTATATATGGAGTACTCCTGTCCACATAGGACGCTCAGGCTCATTATTGCCACCTCGGCATATCTGTTACTCGCGGCCCTCACCCTTACCCCAGTATTCTGGAATAGCTTCCGTGATGCTCGTGCCGATCGCTACCACCTGATCCAACGTAGATCCTGTGCACCTCCAGCCTACCGCAGAAGCGCTGAGGGCTTCTTTGAAACCAGGCGCCCAGAAAAACGCCGCCGCACTATACGTGAACCCTTCTCACACTGAACGTGTTCGTGGGCATACAGTTGGCTCGGATTCGCTTCTCCGTGTCCAGCAGGGACTGAGCCTCCTAGGTTGACTTGCTCGCAGAAGCTTTCCCCGTAGCCTAGTTCTCCTTCAATCCCAAGGCACACCTTGAGCCACGATGTCTTCGGCAAGTTCGTACTCTGACACCACCCCCATCCTCGAGCGTACACCCATTCCGTGCCGGTACTGCTGACAGTGGCTCCCACGACGACCTTCAGATAGCACTCTGGATCGCCTCCTTCCGGCCCGTACACCTGACAGCTGCCCAAGTGGCATTCGGCTTCGTATGCGTGTTTTTCGGCTTCTTCTCGCTGGGCCTGCAGTCGTTCGGCCTCGCGCACCGGTGCCCCAGCGCCGTAACTGTCTAATTGAGCAAGGGCTTCGCTCGATGGAGCCGGGGTGAACACCGCGCCGTTGTACGATCCGTGACCAAAGTCGCCTGGCGGCGTAATCGGCGCAGTCTGCAGCACCGCGCCGAGCTGAGGTACATACGACCCTCCACCCAGGTTGGCGGCACCCGAGGCCTGTTCCGTCGCCAGGCCGCCTGCTCCTAGCCACGAGAACTCCGTCGGTGGCGCGCCGTTGACGGGTACCCCGAACTCGGTCGGGTTATACGTCGTACGAAGTTTCGTTTCCGTTTCGCTGACCGCAGCCGTGCCGATAATGTCGCCCTCGAGATCGTGCACCTGTAGGACAGCTGCTTCGCTGTTGTGCTGAGTAGCGGCCAACGCACCGTCGATACCCGGAATATCGCGAGTCCAGCCTTTGCCTTCTTCTTCTTCGGTCAAGGAGACCGCGTCGCCGGGTCCTGCGTAGTGGTTGACCATGGTCGCTTTGGTTGTCCCTTCCGAGACGGTCTTTTCGGTGCGGCCTGACGGGTCGTAGGTGTAGCTGGTCGTCTCACCGTCCTGTTTTTGGACGGTGATCTGGTTGTCGACGTAGAAGCTCGCGGTGATTTCGTGTTCACCTGCATCTGCGGCGGGAATTTTCGTTTGGTTGCCAAACCTGCCCATCAACCGCGATCCGCGGCTGGCCGACACCGCCCGTTTCCTTGACGAAGTTAGTCGGAGCGAGCCACCCAGGCGCAGCGACCGCGGAGGGAACCGCCAGCAAGCTGAGCACAAACGCCCCACACAGGACCCGAGTGAGCCTGAGAGACATACTCCTGATCATACTAGTCGCGTGGTATCGAGTGAGCGCAACCATTCGTCTCCTATCGAGAAGCAGCGGTCAGAGATTCGCTTCGGCACCTGCGAATGGCTGCCTTGACCCGCGGACTGCGCGTCTTGATCCCGCTGGTGCTGGACAACAGGTCAAAGTCGGAGGGAGGTATCTGGACCTCAGCCTTGTGCAGACATGCCACGACCTTTGCGACCGCGAGACTGCGAAACGACTGGCGTTTTGGCTGGGGTATTATCGTCGCATTGCCGTTGGGCTTCGCGATTTTTTCCACTTGGATGCCGCATATGTTCTCGGCAGCCCTAAGCTTGGCCGCAGGCAAAGTCTTTGACACTTGCAACTCGCCACTACTCAGAACCGTTAACCCCTCTCCACGTACACAGGCCGCCGTTCTGCCGTTAACATATATGGTCTTTCCCCCGGCTGGTCCGCGCGCGCGGAGATATGCGCCCGTTGCGGCACGGTCAGCTATCTGAGCGTGCGTCGCAGGATCGTGCGAGGCCCCAGAAGCACACCCGGCGCAGGCGATGACCACGAGCACGCCCGCTCCGGCTACCCAAGCTCTATTGCTCTTTCCTGCGCTCACCTCCTGCCCCCCTCCATCAGTACCCATTTGATCGACCAGCACCGTCCGTCTGCTGGATCTTGCGAGGCCCCCGAAGACGGTTCTCGTTTTCCGCCTCACCACACTGTACCCTTCCTCCACTCCCGGCATGTTCCATGATATGTCACCTCTCTCAAGCTTTCGGAGTCCCCGAGTCTAGGAGCTGCCAACGATCGGCAGCCGCTAGCTGCCCGACTCAACTGCTCAAAATGCTGCTCCTTTCCTCGGCTCGTCGGTAGAGCAACGACAGCAGACGCTGCTCGGTTGCAGCTGGGAAGGGATGCGTCGACCCCGTCGCGTGAAGCGTGATCACGGCCGGACCCACCGAGAAGCCCACGAAATCTTCGTAGTAATTGGGACGCCCCCTCACATGCGGCGCTTCAAGGAAGGCTGCCTCCACCGCAGTGACGCGGTCCCCGTGCGCAGACACACTTCCCGCCGGCAAAGACAGGGGGACTATTTTGACGTCAGTAAACAATGGTTCACTTTTCGTTCCCGTGGTACTCACCTGGTCGTAGTTGTCACGCTTGAGGCATGAGCGCGCGCGAGCACTCGCGAACACCGAGACCTCTCGTGAGGCCATCGCATCGCTACGAAGCAGGTAGACGGCAGAGAACACGCTTTCTATCGGGAGGAAACTACTTTGGTGTTCCTGGCTGCGCACAAACCTCTGGGAAAGAACACCAAACACCTCCCCAGGCGCGTCCACGCCGCCGGCACACCGTTCTCCAAGGCTGCCAAGCGGCCCATATTTCGTCTCGCGACGCACTGCCACGGTTGATCCTACAAGTCCATGCACATCAGACGAACGCAGGTTGATTGCGCTGGCATACGCGATGGCGTGCGATTCGCTAACACGCCCGCCGAGTTTGATGATACCCACACTGCTTGCCCCGCACCCAGCCATAGAAACCGCGACTAGCCCGGACACCAGCGAGGCCACGGAAAGGCGACGAGCAATCAGAATCGTCACGTTCGGTGTTCTACGAGGCACTAGGCCGCACCCGCGCTCGGGAATCGTGGAAGCTTGTAGTAGTACTTGGGCGTCTGCGGGCAAATGTATACGTAATTGTATATCCCGGTCGTTGCGAAAGTGCACTGCTGTACGTGTGCCTTGAATATCCATGTGAAGTCTCCAACTATGTCATAGAGTTCATGGGTTGTCGGGTCCTTATAGCTGGCGAAGCAGGCACCGACATGCCCGCCGTGTTTTGCGAAACCTCTCACCGTACGCGCACAACCCCTCAGTTCACCCTCAAAGTTTTCCTGGTGAACGATGTTTTCAATGTAGATTTCCAGACCGAAGGCACCTCTTCCTTCCTCGTACGGTTCGAGGAGCGACGTGTCTGGATTTGACACCGTGTTCTTTAGGTGTTCTGCAAGCCATTCCGCGGCTTCGGGCTGGTAGAGTCCTTCGGGGTCTACGCCGGCAGCTTCGGCCTGGCGCCTCGCTTCTTCCGCCGCTTCGCGTTCCCGTCCCGCTTCCTGCCCTGGCGCTTCCGCCCCGACTCGTTCGGCGCCCTGAAGGTTCCAAGGGGAACACACAAAGGTGGCGGCTTGGCCGCCTGACCCGTCCGGCAGTCCGGGAGGCGCCACCTCTTCGCTTTGCAGTGCGCGCCCAGTTTGCGGGACGTAGGAGGTCGCGCCCTCGGTGATCACGCCGGAGGCGAGTGACTTTTCAATGTCGCCAGCTCCTAGCCAGGCGAACTTCGGGGGTTCTTTGCCGCCGTTGGGGACGCCGAACTCGGTGGGGTTGTACGTCGATTCGAGTTTGGTTTCGCCGGTTTTGTCCTTGATCGTCGCCACGACGTCGCCCTCAAGGTCGTGGAGTTGCAGGACCGGTGTTTCGCCGACTGCCCCCGTGCCCGCGACGGTCGCGGCAAGCGTACCGTCGATACCCGGGATATTGCGCGTCCATTTTCCGCCGCTTTCGCAAGTTTCGGCTTTTTCTGAGCCTTCGCAGGTCCACGCGACGGCTTCGCCGGAGCCGTCGTAGTGGGCGATGACTTTTTTGGCGCCGGTGATAGTTTCGCGTACCCTGCCGGCGGGGTCCATGTAGTAGTCGTTGGCCACGCCGTTCTGGGTCTGCGCCGCGACCGCGTTGTCGACGTAGAAGGTGCTTTCCAGCACATGCCCTTCAGCGTCGCCGGACGGGAGCTTCATGACGTTACCCAGCGGATCATACGTGATCCCGCTGTCGGTAAGGCGATTCGCTTCGTCGTAGGTGTGTTTTTCTTCTGTGCCGCCTTCGGTGGCGCATTCTTTTTTGCTGTTCGGTTCGCGCTTGGTCTGCTTCGTGCGGTTCGATTCCGCTTCATATTCGTAGAGCCGCGTTTTGCAGTATTCGCCAACCGGCGTTTCGTGCACTTCGGTCAGCCGCCCCAGCGTGTCGTAGGCGTATTCCTCGTTGGCGAGGGTGCTCGTCTTGCTCATCACTTCGCCACGTATCGACGGGACCTTTGTTTCGCTGAACCAAACGCCAGCGCTTTTTTCCGAACAGGTCGCGCTCTTGACGTATTCGATGCTTGTGGCTTCGCCGACCGAGTTGTCAGCATAGTTCGCGCACATCCCGTTCGGATATACCTCGCTCGAAAGCTTGCCTTCGGTGTCGTAGAACGCCGTGAACGTGCCAGCGGCGGAATCCACCAGCTTTTCCAGCTGCTTGGTGGTCGAGCTGTAGGTGTACTTCTGATTGCTAGTACCTTCGTCGCTGCTGTCACTCATTTCTTCCAGCACACCATCTTTTTCAGGACCGCCGTACTTGAATTTCGCGACGTTACCGTCCTCGTCGGTATAGCTTTCGAGCTGCCCAAGCGTGTTGTAGACGCTAGTGATCGCCTTTGTTTTCGTTCCGACGGTCATACTCTGCTTTTCAAGCGTTCCCGTCGCCGTGTTGTATTCCTCGGTGACCTTCGGCAGCGCCTTGTCGGCGGTTTCCGTGGTCGCGGTGGACGTCTCTTCGCTGCTTTTCAACCGACCGGCGGCATCGTATTCCTCTTTCGTCGTACGCGTGTGTTCGGCGAAGCTGCCTGATTTGGGAAAGGTTTCGATGGTCGTTTCAGGCTCATTCCAGATGTTGTAGCTGGTTTTCGTCACTGGCAGATTCGGCATACCGGTCGTTTCCGGCTGTTTGGCGGGCTCCGTTTCGCACACCAGACCGGCCCATTCCGGGTGTTTTTCGCAGTTGGGATATTCTTTGTCTTCTTCCAAGCCGTAATAGCCGATCTTCTTGTCGTGCGCCGATTTGCCACCGGAACCTTTCGGCGTCCTCGTTTCCTTGACTTTACCCATCGCTTCGCCGGATTCGTAGTATTCCGTCGTACTTGTCAGATCCTGACTTCCCGGGGCAGCCGTGACAGATGTGGCCGCTCGCAACTCCCAACCAAGGTCGTCCTGGCCCGAGTAGCCGGTCTTCGTCTCGCTTACATCCACCGTTTCGCTTCCTTTGCCTTCTCCGTTTATCAGTTCGGCAAAGCTCTGCGTAGCCGTGACAAGGTCGTAGGCTTCCTTCTTTTTCGTCCTGGGGTTTTCGATGGGCGCTTCTTCGTTGTAGAAGTACTTGGTGAGACTGCGCGCCATCCCTTCCTTCGGTTTTTCGCCGGCTTCGTAGTGTTCTTCACCGGCCACGTACTTGACCATGTGCTCAGGGCCACGGGAGACGACGAGGCGCGTACCCGGTTCTGGCATTTCCGCTTCTTTTTCGCCTTCGCCGTTGTAGGTGTCTTCCGTACTCAGCAGCTTAGCTACTTCTGCGGATTTTTCGCCTGCTTCGAGCGCCTTTGCGCGGTTGTCCGGAGTCAGTGTGCGGACGACGTCGTTGGCTCCGTTGTATTCCGACGTGTAAATAGACCCGTATGTGCCGTTGCTCGGAGCAGCGGTATTCACCACCCGGCCCTGCCAGTCGAGATAGTACACACTCGCCCGTGTATAGCTCGACGCCGGCCATCCCTGCGGTGAGTCAGCAGGGAAGATCGCGGTCGCTTCTTCCGGAGCCTCTTCAGCCTTCTGCCCCCATTTCGCCACTTCCGTCGCGCTCATGTTATGTGGCGCACCGGTACCCGAGACTGGAACGTTGTAGTCGATCGTCGTACCGGGTTGCGGCGCATACGTTTCGCCCTGAGGCGGAGCCAGGTTGACCTTTCCCACCTTACCCGATCCTTCCTCCGTAAACCAGACAGCATCTTCACCTCCTGGGCCAGCCGTAATGCCCGCCGTCGGAAAGCCGATAGATGGCGCAGCGTATTCAGTGACCGTACCGGAGGTGGTGATCTTCCCTATACGGCTACTGCCGCAGTCGACAAACCAGAGGTTACCATCTGGCGCCGCGGTGATAGCGCACGGTCTGCTCCCAGAAGGCAAAGGTGGGTATTCAGTAACTTCGCCCGAGGTCGTAATCTTACCGATCTTTTCTGTGTTCAGGTTCACGAACCACAATGCTTTTTCTTTTGCTGGGCCTGCTGTAATCGCCCAAGTGTTGCTTCCCGAAGGCAAAGGGTATTCAGTAATTTCGTGCGAGGTCGGGTTTATCTTACCGATTGCGGCATTCTCGCCTTCAACCAAATTTGTGTACCACAGATTTCCGTCCGGGCCGAGGGTAATTCCTTTTGGAAAGCTTTTAACCGGCATGCTGTATTCGGTGACCGTGCCAGAAGGCGTGACCTCGCCTATCTTGCCAGCTCCGCCCATGGCAAACCACATATTCCCTTCCGGACCAGCGGTTATGCCTTCCACTCGTGTATCGAGAGTAAACTTCTTGTAGATTGTGAAGCTCCCAGCGGTGCTGATCGTTCCAAGCTGTTCTTCGTAGCTAGGGCAATATTCTGTGAACCAGAGGTAGTTTTCTTTCGACGGCGCTGCCGCAATATGTGTTGGACAAGAAGATTTCGCCGGTTTATACGCCGTTACGCCGCCTTTGACCGTGACCTTGCTGATACTGTCATCGTCGTCCGCGACCCATAGATTGCCGTCGGGACCCGCTGCGATCCCCTCTGGCCAGCTCCGTTCTCCGAGGGCGTATTCTGCTTCGATCGCTTTTACTTCGGCGCTCGCAGTGGTCAATGCCACCACGGACCCTCCGCCATTGATCGCGCTGACTTGCGCGAGGATGGTATGGCCAACATCGGTCGGAGTGAGCGTGTAGTTCGCATTTGTGGCGCCAACGATGGGCGTACAGCTTTCACCTTTCGCGTTGCAATCCTCCCACTGATAAGTGTACGCAACAGGGCTATTGCTCCAGACGCCGACTGAAGACACACCGATCCTCGCGCCGACGACCGTGCTGGCGGCCACGAGTTTCGGCGCTGTGGTATTAACCGGCGCTTTTCCGTTCCATAGCCCGGTAGAAGCAGCGGCTCGTCTGATCTTCAGCATGCGTCCCGTTCCCGCGTCCCCCGCAATCGTGCCATACGTAAAGGCCCACGACTCCTGGCCGGGCGGCGTCAGCGCCGTAACATGCCCTTCGGCGTCATAGCCGTACTCCGTCTTGAGTTCGTGTGGGGCGAGACGCGGGTCCCACTCCGCGCGCAGCCGGCCCTCTTTGTCGTAGGAGTATTCCGCGACCGGGATCGGCGTTTCGGTCATTGTTTTTGTGGCCGGGTTGTAACCTTCGTAGGAGACTTTGGCGAGCCGGCCTTCGTATTCGCCCCATTCCGTCGGGCCTTCGCCGATTTCGCTCTTAGTTTTGGTCGCGTACGTGAACTTCAGGGCTCTGCACCCGGGTTCCATTTTCGGAGCGCAGGAGACTTTCGCCGGTGTCGCCCCACGCTCTTCCTTGGGCCGCGTGACGTTTTTGCCCCCCACTTCGACCGTTTCGTAGAAATAGCTGACGGTGTCAGTTGACACCGGGCCTTCCTGCACCGTCGGCACCCAGACTTTCGCGGTGCTGCTCAGCGAGAACTTCGTGGACGTGCCCGCCGCCGCATCCTTCAGGTAATATGCGACCTTTTCTTTTTTTTCGTTTTCTTCGAGCGTCATCGTCAGATTCGAGTCGCCGGGCGGCGCTTCAAACTTCCCCGTCGGTTCGCCTTTGCTATTGAACACTGCCGCGAAGACCGTCTGACCGCCGTTGCCGCTGGTCACAAGCACGCTCTTGTCGACCATTTCGAAAAGCGACTCCTCACTCCCCGCAGTGAGGCCCCACTGAGGCCCCAACAACGACCCTCCTTCCACGCCCGCCGTCAGATCCCGCGAACTGTAGACCCGCGACACAGACAGCCCTCCACCCAACGCGACATCAGTGGGGCCCAGCGTAAAGTCGCCAGACTCCAAATCGACGTCCCCCGGCCCCAGCGGCACAGGCGTCGAATGGCGAACGGAGACCTCTTCTTCTTCCCGCCCTTCGTTGCCAGCACGGTCCTTGGCCACGATCACGATCCCATGGTAGCCGGCACCGAGTTCCGCACCGTTGATCGTATATTCAGCGCTCGCGGTGCATTCGCCTATCGCGACCAAGCATTCGCCGCTCCCACCCGTCCTGGCAATTTCCTTCTTTTCTCCTTTGCTGTTTTCGATGAACACCGCCAGCGACGCGATACCCGAGCTTGGTACTGTCGACCCTTCGCCATCGGTCGCGTACGCCGTGAATTTGTAGGATTTTTCGCTCAGTTCATTAGCGAAAGGCAAGCCGCCCAGATAGATGCTGTACGGCTTGGATGTATCGACTTTGACCGTACCGACACCTTCCGTTTCGAGCGACTCCGTTTCATGCGTCGCATCGCCAAACGCCTCTTCGGCGCGATAGCGGATCTTGTCTTCGCCGTTAGGCAAGTGTGGATTCAGTGTCCAGTATTCTTTTTGTTCGGCTTCGCACTGCACGCCCTTACACAGGCCCTCTTCCAGATAGTTGTGTTCGGACCCGGACACCACTTCCCATTTACCGGAGTTATCGTATTCCAGCCGTGATTTGGCTACTCCAATTCCCGGGTCTTTCGAGATGAACTGGATCGCTCCGTCGTATTCGCTCAGCCAGTTGCTGGACCCATTCAGCGCGTTTTTGCGTTTCTGTTTTTCTTTTTCTTTTTTGGCGTTTTCTACTTCAACTTCGAGTTCTGACGACGTCGTGTTCTCGCTTGTGGTGGAGTGTATTTTTTCTTTTTCTTTTTT
Organism: uncultured Solirubrobacteraceae bacterium; assembly: GCA_963752865.1. GTDB lineage: Bacteria > Actinomycetota > Thermoleophilia > Solirubrobacterales > Solirubrobacteraceae > Palsa-744. The sequence goes on along the minus strand of CAVVZU010000001.1, from coordinate 1,227,337 downwards.
GCTGTTTTCGATTTCCGGCTCGGAGATGTAGACCGTGCCCTTGTCAAGCTCATCAGAGAACGAATATTTGCCGGTCGGTCCGTTGACTACGGACTGCTGGAAGTGCACCGCGTTTCCTTCGTGACCAGCCGACGAGGGGCACGATACTTCACCTGATGGACACAACACTTTAGGAAGAGCTTTCCGTTTGTATTCGCTTGTGCCTCCGGTTTCTGTCGAAAGGACCTCTTTTGCTTCGGTGATGCCGCTTTCGGTCTTCACTTCGCCATACTGCAGTTCTATGATGCTTTCGATGCGGTCTTCCTTGTTGCTCGCTTCCGTTTCGCCTTCGAACTCGTAGATTTTGGAGACCCCGCGAGTCTGGTAGACCCAGAACGCCTCTTCTTTTTCTGCGTATTCATGGAACCCGTATGTCTTCAGAATACCGCCTTCTTCTGAGGACGAGAAGTTTGTGCTCGGTTCTTTTTTACCGTTTCCCTTGCCCGTATAGAATTCCCAATTCGAACGCTTGCTGCCTTCCTTGGTCAACTGCACGTCTTTGCCTGAGACTTCCGGATCGACCTCGACCGGGTACTGGTATTCCGCCGCGTGATCAGCGACGCTCAACACAAGCGTGTCCCCCGAGACGGACATCGACACCGGGACCGCCGTGCCCGCGGCGTCTTGTGCGCCTGGGGGTAGGACAGCCGCGATCGTCTCGCCTCCCTTGACCACTTCCACACCCCCCGACCCATCCTTCGCCGCCACCAGGCTCGCCCCCGCCGGCAGTCCGACCCGGAAGAAGAGCTGCTGCGGGCTTTCCACCGAGCGCAGCAATGTATCGGCCTCAAACCCAGCCGTCGTGGGCTTGATCAGAGTGTCCATATCCGTCTGCGTATTGGCGTAAATCACGGTGGCGCCGTCGACTACTCCTTCCGAACCATTCAGCCCCGAGCCGGCTTCGTTGACCGGTGTCAAGGACACGCCGACGTTTGGCAGCTGAACGCCATCGCTCAATCGTTTGGGAATCGACACTTCCACAGCGGGCGTAGTCGGCTGGAACAAGCTCCCTTTCTCGGTCAAGCCCAGGTCGATTGGTGTGTGCTGCCCCGGCGAGGTTTCCATCGCAATCGGCTCGAACGATTCGAGCACCGCGTGCTTGCCGCCGCCGATAGCCACCGACGCCGCGTTATCGCTCAGATAGCCAGTGATGCTTTGCCCGGCCGGCAGCTTAGGCGGCCCACCGGCTGGTTCGTCGACCAGCTGCGGGAACGCTTCGTCGGCGACCTCGAGCGCGTGTTCTGAGTTCAGCTGCTCGAACTTTGTGAGGGATTCTTCCCGCGCGACCACGGCTTCAGGGCTCTCGCGCTTTGCTTCTTCAGCCGCCTGTGCCTCTTCCCCCTGTGCCGGGGAGCCCGAGGTCACGAGCGAGCCGCTCAGTGATGAGGACGCACCAGTCCCTTCGGCGGGCGGCGAGTTTTCCGCCAGCGCGCTCACCGGCGATGCGGCCAGTCCCGCAACACAGCACGCCAAGCACGCGACCAGCGACAGCAGACCCGCTTTCATCCTTGCCCCTTTGTGTGTGAGATTGAGGTGGTTGCGTCTGGACTAAGCAGATGGCGCACCGGCGCGCCGTAGGCGGCCTGGACGGCTTCCACCATCGTCGGTTCCAACCCGCAGTTGATGCAAAATCCGTGCTGCGACCAGCTGATTGCCCGCGCCAGCACCTGATCGGCGTACGTGACCCCGGCCGCGTCGTGGCCGTAGTAGTCATACGCCGCGTCCCACGCCGATTCGTTCAACGCGTATTCCGCACCGTCAGCTGACAGCAGGTGCGCGGCGGCCATGATCGCGTCGAAGTCGTCATAGATCGACGGGTGCGTGGCCGTCATGTGGTCGTAGTACGCGGGGCGCTTGCCGTACTTGTAGGAGTCCGCCACGAGATCCCACGTGCTTACCGGGCCGTTCGTGATGTTGAACTGCATCGGCCCGCCGCAGCAACCGGCGAAGTTCAGGCCGTGGTAGATGCCTGGAGCGGTCGAGAACGCGGACTCCTGGCGATGGATCGAGGCGAGCAAAAGCCAATTCACGCCGAACGTGCTCTGCGCCGTCGCATAGATCGGATAGAAACCTTCCATCCAGGCCCTGGAGATGTGCGTCTGCGTCGCGTCCATCAAGCCCCGTTCCTCGGCGCGCTGCTGCACCGCCGACGGACGCGCGAGGATCGCCACACGAGAGCGCCCGCGGTGCTCTGCGCGATGCGCCGCGGGCGAGTAGCTCCTCCCAAGCCCGTACCCCAACCCAGTAGGCCGCCCCTCCGCGATTCTCCCCGATGCCGCCCGAGGGACAGCAGCCGCTTGCGCCACGTGCACTGTGGGCGGCAGGGGCACCACTATGGTGCGCGCCGTGCGGCCTACCGTGCCCGTGAGTACCGCAACGAGGACAGCCACGCCCAGCGCGCATAGGACAAGCGCGAGCAGCCACGCCCCGCGTTCTGAGGGTGGGCACGGGACGTGTGCGTCGGGCGTGCTCGCATACCGAGAAGTTGAGCAGTCGATCGTTCTATGGCGATACGCGATAGGCGCCCAATCGCTGCCCACGAGACTCCACGCGCCCGCTGCCAGTACTGACAAGCGCACAGCGACTGCGCGGCGTGAAGGACGATGCGCCCAGGAACTCGCTCCGGGCAGCACATCTGAAATCGGTTGACACGCCACAATCCGCATACTCGTCCCGCCCCCAGCAGTAGTGACCGGGGTCAGTCCCCGACCATCGACTAGAACAGTTGCGAGAGACCGTACTCGACGTGGAGGCGGATGACCATCTGTCGAAGTGACATATATTTTGGGGGTAGCAACATATGACGATATGACTCCCCCCGTCGAGGTAACTATCTATTCATACGCCAGTGGGACTCGCCTCACGCGCATACCGAGTAGGTCGCGTCTGCTCTTTACGTCGAGCTTTTGAAAGATCCGCGAGACGTGTGTGCGAACCGTCCCGACGCCGATTTGCAGCGCCTCGGCGATTTCCCGATTCGTGTACCCCTCACTCAAGCGGCCAAGGATCTCCCGCTCGCGCTCGGTGAGATGAGCCACATCCATGGGATAGCCCCGCTCAGCTCGCTGCACCTCGTTTACGCGCGAGAACGTCGGCTGGCCACTCGCTGCGAGATGCACGGCCTTTTGAAGATCCCCCGTGCTGGCACCAGATGCCAGACACGACACCCCCTCCCCGAGCAACAAAGGCCCGACCAGCTCCGCCCGGTCTTGCGCCACGATGAGGATCTCCGGCGGCAGCTCAGCAGATCGTACACGTGCCAGCTGCGAATACGCGACTTTCTCTCCGAGGACCAACAGCCGCGGCGTTTGCGTACGAACCTCATCCTCGAACGCGGAGCCCATCAACCCACTCACAGCCACGCGCAGGCGTCGATCTGTGCGTAGCGCATCGAGTATTCCGCGTGCCAGCAGCGGCTCCAGACAGCCGACAACGACCGTGATTATCTCGGCATCATCGCTAGACATCCTCTGTTAGGCGTCTCGGTCGACCACCGCGCGAGAACCCTTGCCTACACGCGTACGCGGTGGACGCCGTTCAGGGCGCACGGGATAAATCTGATGCGAACCCGGCCGCAGCTCGAGGGGAGATCGCATAGCCCTCAGTGGTCCTCGCGTCGCCGGAGGACGGCCTCGAACGAGCTGAGGGCGTCGCCTGTGAGCACCACGCAGCCGTCGCTTATTGGGGTCCACCACGGTCTCCTTCGAGCCCGTCAGCGAATTGCCGGATTAGGCGCAGCTCCTCGGCGCGGTCGGGACGGCTCGTATCGTCCGGGACGAGGTCGCCTAGCCATTCTGCAAGTAGCGGAAGCTGAGCCTCAATAGCGGCATACAGCGTCTGCCGATGCTCGGGCTCCAGCTCGATAGCTTGCTGGGGGTCCTGGCCGCTAATCCAGCCAAGCCGATCGAGCATGGCCTCGGCGTGCTTTTGGTTAGTGCGACTCGTTGGCTCGGGCTGTTCGTGAGCGTGCGCCGATTGCACGATGGCTTCCGCTGCGACTGCCAGTACCCCGTATGTGCCTTCACGTACGCGGCCGACCAGATTGGGCGGGATGGTTAGTGCTTTAGCCACTTGTGCTTCCTCCGGTCGGCATAGTCAGCGTCGGCTTCGGCAGGTTCAGCATCCATCCAGCCCCACCCTCAGTCACTCGCGTTCGATTAGAAGGTTCAGCTTGCGCAGCCGCTTTCGGACCGCGCCTCCCGAGAAGCCGATCTCCGACGCCAGCCCGTCGAGAGACCCTTCGCCTTTGAGGTACACGGCGCGAATGGCTCGCGCTTGGCGATCGGTAAGAGCGTGCCGTTTGAGCTTCGGCATCCCTTCCGCGAACAGCTCGCTCAAGATGTTGTGGACTTGCGCTACGGTCAGCGCGAGGGCGCCTGCGATCTCCTTGTATGACTTCCCATTCATGTAGAGGCGACCGACATCCGCGGCAACATCGACGCGGGCACGCTCGCGGCCCTGCACATAGGAGTCCAGGTGCGACCACAGCAGACCATGACGAGAAGCGATGACCCCAGCCTGGATCAGCTTGCTGATCTCGCGCTCCACCTGCTCGAGGGGCCGTTTGAGCGTCGCGGCGATCTCGGCGTTGCTGATCCCGTCCGCACGAAGATCTATCAGCCGCTCCGTCAGAGCGGCACTCCATACTCTCGCTCGCCTCGGCACTCGTCATCCTGTGCGGGCTGGCCGACACCCCATCAGCCTAATCGGGGAATCCCGCTCGAACCCTTGTCCTGGGGCCGTTCGGCCTCCCTGTTCTGCGCTGAGCAGATACACGGACACGCGTGTGGCTACGGTGGCTCTCATGCTGCACCGGGCGGCGGCTCGTGGCGGGCTTGGTGGATTGCTCTGACCGCCGCATCCTGCACCTCATCTTCAGGAACGGGATCGGCAGCTGTCAGCGGCGTTAGTTCGAGATATGTGTGCTCGTTACGCGCCAGCGCGCTGAACAACCGCCTAGCCAGGCCGTACTGTCGACACAGTGCTACCTCGGCTTCCGGCTCGTGCTCGGGCGCCACGATCCGTGCCATACATTCGATGTAGTCGTTGATCGGTATGCCTCTGAAGTCGCAGGCCGCGACCTTGACGATCGGGCGCCGTTCGATCCTCCTCAACTTCCCAGAGCCAGCTTCGGTTCGGATGAAGACTGTTTCGTTGATCGCCGCGAACCACTCCCGCGTCGGCACCCGCTCGCCGTTAAGGCCCTCGCTCTCTAGTAGTAGCCATCTCGCACCGTAGAGGTAGAGCACCGAGTTCGGTGAAGCGCGTGGAACTCCGGCGAGTGTCACCCGGATGTCGGGCGGCCGCTTACACAGTCCAGCGAGCCGCTTCCCGGTCGGCCGCTTGGCAGGATTACCCGTCACCGCGACTCCTCCGCTTGCCCTCAGGTGCGGGTCGAGTCACTGATTCGGAGCCCTCGTCGTCTCGTGCCTTTCGGGGCGCCCCCGTCTTCTCTTGGATGGAACTAATCAGCGCGTCGAAGAGACGTAGATCCTCTAGTGGAGCGATGCGGCTATCGACGGCCAGATCTTGAAGGCGGCGTACCTCCCGGTCGCGCTGTGATTCGAGGACCTCCAGGAGCATGGGCCACCTGGAGAGATCAGCCAGGAGGTCCGCCTGCTCGGCCTCGTCAACGAACCCGACAAATTCGAACAGCGACTGGGATTCGCGAGAGCGCGCGAACGCCGAGAGCAGCGCTGGCGGATCGATGGGTAGCTGCGTTTTGTCAGCGATGTCCTCAGCACCTACGTTTACGGCGTGCAAGACGCCTTTGCGGACGACGGGCACGACTCTCGCTTCGATCGTTTGCGTTGTCCCAGGAGCGATCATGCGGCGACCGCCGCTGGTGCCGTTCTCGCTCTGCTGGTGCGGGGCTCCACCGGGAGCGGCAGGTCACCAAGCAGCTCGCCTGATGTCACACCGAGTCCGTTGCACAAACGAAGAAGCGTGCTGAGGCGCGGATCGGCCAGATGCCTCCGCAGGCTGATCAGTGTCCAAATTGACAGGTTCGACACACCCGCGAGCCACTCGACACTCCACCCTCGGGCCACTCGAAGGCTGTCAACTCTGGCAACTAGCAGGGCAGTGATCTCGCGCTGCTCCGCGCGAGCTGGCGATGTCACGGGCGCTACATGCTCCGTCGGCGCTCGTGAGAGCGACAGTTCCATTCGCCGCATCCATCGCCGGGCTGTATCGCCGGTGAACCCCATCCCCTCCGAAAGCGCGTCAATTGATCCAGTGCCAGAAAGATATTTACGGTGAATGTCACGAACCTGCGCCTCTGTCATTACGTGACCTTGGCGCTTGGGCATGCCTGCGGCGAATAGGTCAGCGAGGATGTGAAGGAGCTGCGCCTTCGTGAGCTTGAGTGTTCTGCGGATCTCGATATGAGTCTTGTCGAGCACATACAAGTGCGCGACATCGCGATCTAGGGTGCCTTCAAGAGTCATTAGCGGCGACCTGCTCCCCCTGTTCGCGAATCCACGCTGCGGCTTCCCCGGCACTTCGCGCTGCACTGGTCGGAGAGAACGCCGCGGCGATCCTCCCCCGATGGATCATGACCGTGAAACGGCAATACCAGTCAGCATGATCCAGGTTGAAAGTCGGCAGCCCTAACGCACCCGCCAACACCAAATCTGGGTCCGACAGAAGTGCGTGACTCACCCCGGTAGCAGCAACGACACGCCGCTGCGCATCGACTGACTGACTACTGAGCCCTACCGCGCTGCAGCCCAGCGCCCCCAACTCTTCGCGACGATCCGCGAACGAGCGATGCTGAACGGAGTCTCGCAATGGACTCTCATAGCCGTCTTCTGGCGAGCAGACCGAGCCCGGATATAGGTAAAGCACGAGCTTTTCCGCTAGCTCAGAAATTGCGACCGGAGTCCGTGCGTAGCATCCGAAGCGCGGCAGGTACAACCGCACCCTGCAGGCGCTCGATCGGGCCAGCCGTCGATGTGCTACTGGGCTCGGCCAAGTTTTGCCCTGCCTTCGAGCGATGCGAGCAGCCGAAGCTCCAGCAGCAGCGAGATCAGCGCGTGGCGGACCGCCCTCGCGCGTCGGCGTGCTGTCGCTCTTTGACGTTGCCGTGATCACGCGACCAGCGTGGCACGGCCCTGCTGGCCAAACAACGTAGTTCTTGAGGGCTTAAGTTCTTGAGGTGTGCGGACCATCGGAACCAAACCCGTGCGGCGACGGGCACGAAGGGGTAGGATTCTTCGGATGGTGAGGCGGGTTAGGAGCCTTTCCGTGGGCTGGCGGCGGCTCGCCCACGGGTCTGTTTTGGTCGCGTTGGCGGCGGCTGTGCTCTGCACCCAGAGCGCCGGTGTTCTGGCGGCGGCGAGGATGGCGCGAACGGAACGCCTTACGATGACCGCGCACCTGCGTTATCTCACGGCGAGGGGCGCTTACTTGCTTGAGGAAGGGTCGGCTTCTGGGCCGCTTGCGGGCATCGTGAAGGCGCGTGTCCGGTTCACGGCGGATATCTCGGGCTCGTTTGAGTTCTACCCGCATGGTGGTTCGATCAGTGGCTATGGCTCGGCTAAGCTCCACGAATCTGGGACGTACGTCAGCTTTGGCGGCACCGTGACGATCACTGGCGGGACCGGCCGCTACGTGCATGCTCATGGCGGTGGTGGACTGTATGGGGTCTATAACCGCCGCACCCTCGCCTTGACCATACAGACGACCGGCAGCCTCTCCTACTAGCGCAGGCGGGATCGAGATTGAGGCTCCCAAGCGTTTTTCTTGCCGCCTGTGTCGCGGCCTGCCTCTCGACGTGCTTCTGTGGGAGTGCTCGGGCGGCACAGACCGCTCGCCTCTATGCGTCCTTTAGTCCCGATCATCTCGGGGCGCATTCCACGATCTTCCTTGGGTTCAGGATTTCGAGCGTCCCGCCCGCGAACCAGTCGCCTTTGACGAATGTCAGCGTGCTGCTGCCGGCTGAAATGGGTCTTGCCACGAGCGACCTCGGCCTCGAAAACTGTCGTCTCGATACGCTCGAAGAACGTGGCCCATGGGATTGCCCAGTCGATGCGCTGATGGGGCGCGGCACCGCAACAGCTGAAATCCCGATCGGGGGTGAATCGATAGCTGAGAGTGCACAGATCGAAGTCTTTTCGGCTCCTGTGCGAGAAGGGCGTCTGGCGTTGTGGGTGTTCGTGGACGGACATACCCCAGTTAGTGCCGAACCCGTCTTTCCTGCCGCCGTGGTTTCCGCCCCGCCGCCCTATGGTGAGGCCATCGACGCCACTATTCCACTCATTCCCACATTCCCTGGCGCCCCAGATGTAGCGGTCACGCGATTTCGCATGGCGCTCGGTACAACCGCTCGTGGCCTCGACCATTTCATGTACTACAAGTCGGTACGGGGGCGGCGTGTCGCCTACACCCCAAAGGGGCTGCTGCTACCCCCGGTGTGCCCTCGCGGAGGCTTTCCGTTCGAGGCGCAATTTGTGTTCCAGGACGGAACGACTGCGACTGCCCGGACTACCGTGCCATGTCCGCGTGCCAGCCACTTCGCCCCGCGGCGCAACGCCATCCACGGATGAGGCGCCTCCCCCTGACCTTTGTTGGCAGATATAGGTCATCGGTCTTTTCTTGGCATTGGTGCTGTTAGCCACGGTGGCGCATTCGCTTCGCTAGACGCCACACTTGTATCGTCGCGAGGGTTGGTGTGATGAGCGGTCTCAGTTGGCGCTGGACGTGTTCGGTAATCGGGCGGGCGTACTCACCCATCGCATCGGGCTCGGAAGTGTAGTAGCCAACCACGCCGGAAAGGATCATTGCGTGGTGAGGCCCGTTGGGAATCGTGCGGGCGCGCGCTATCACTAGACGCGCGACGGCTGCGATCTGCTGGGCGAGGATCTGGGGGTTCTCGTAGAAATCTAGATAACTCTGCTCGCCAGCGAGCAAGTCGCCTTCATGGTCTACGACCTGATCGAGCGCCGTTGTCACAACGCATAGCAAAAGGTATGTGGAGTCGATTTCCTTCGCCTGCTTTGGCGTTGTGTGAGCGTTTGCCGCTGATGCGATAAGTGCGTGGGCGGCGATGACTGAGCCCATCGCGCCAAAGAGCCACTCCCGCCACTGAAGTCCGGTGCCGCTCGCTTCGCGCGTGGCCCACCGTTGCAGTTGCTCATTGCCTGCTTGAGCGGTGGCGTGTACTCGAACCTGTGCCTCTGCACAGCGAGCCGCAGCCCTGGAGATGACCTCGGCGACGGAATCCACCGCGGGGAGGCCCAACAGTGCTCCTCGGGCGGTGTCGGCTAGGTCGCTGAGATAGTTCCCATCCCCGTCGCCTCGATAGTAGGCGTAGTAGTTACCGCGGGGATGCGTGGTGACGGTGACCGCATCGACAAGTGCCCTTGAGTACTGCAGGCCATCGCGGATTGGGTTAGCCGTTGGCTGCTCGGTCAGCGCGTCGAGGTAGGCGAACATCACCTGGAGCGCCATGATCGCCTCTACGGCACGCTCGCGATGCCGAGCGGGGGCGATCGTCGCGATCATCGCGACGGCCTCGAAGTCAAAACGTTCGTTTCGTAGCTTTCCGAGCGCGAGGGCCTGGAGTCGCGGGTCGGGTATTTCCGCGGCGCGCGCATCCCAGCGACGAAGCTGGCTACGCACTAGCGGGGCGACGCTCGACATGTACCGGGCGTGGGCGAGCGCGAGCGCCAGCGCGGCGCGTGCGACGAACCCCCGATCACCAACGCCGGACACCAACGCGTGAGCATAACCCTGCCAAGCCGATGCTCAGACCAGCAGGATTCGAGGGTCGAACGAGGCCCTATTCCTCGAGCGCGAGACGAACTGGCACGCGTGAGGCAAGCCAGGTTGGAGCAGCAGAGATCGCGAGCGAGACAACGATCACAAAGACCACGATCTCGGCCGGTCGCCAGCTCGCTCCGAGCCGCATGACGGGGAATCCTGTCGTGTTCGTCAGATAGCCGTCGAGTGCGACTTGGCCGTAGATTCCCCATGCTGCTCCCGTAATGGCGCCGACACCGAGCGTGAGCGCGGATTCGAGCAGCAAGAGCCTTCGTAGTCTCTGTGGCCTTGCGCCCGAGAGCTTAAGCGCGGCGAGGGCGCTACGCCGCTGCCAGATCGCCGACGCGAGGGCCGCAGCCATCGCAAGGATCGAGGCGAGGATGAGAAGCGTGGAGATGGTCGCGAGCTGTGCCAGCCCTTCGTGCGCCACCCCATTGATCTTTGTTTCTCTCTCGCGTGTAGAGAGGACTTCCAGCCCGTTGTTGGGGTTGAGCGCGCGCTCTACCTCCCCGCGCATCAGTTGCGGGTTGCTCCCAGCCTGGGTCTTGACGAGTAGCGCCGTTACCTGTGTGGTGTCCCAGGCGTGCGAATAGTCGGCAGCGGTCATCACCACGGCTCCCGGTGTCCAGCCGAAGTTCGTTGTCAGCGCGGCGACCCTCAGCGGAACCGCGCCTGTAGGCGTCGGGAGTGTCAGGGTGCCGCCGACGCCAATGTCGTGTTCCGAGGCGAACTGCTGTGAGACGGTGGCCCAGCCACCTTCACGCAGCCTCGCGACCGCTACGGCCGGACTGCCCTTGATGGTCTGACCATCAAGCATCGCCACCGGGCTATTTGACGGCCATGCCAGCACCCATACACGGCGGTTTCCCACGTCGAGGAGACCCCCGTCAAGGTCTGTTACGCCCTCAACGCCGGGCAGGCCGGCAAGACGTCGCAGGCGGTTTCCTGGCGAGAACGTGGTCTGTGACGGACTGTCTCCAGGTTTGACGACCCAGAGGTTTGCTTCTCCTGAGTAGTTGGCTACGAATCCGCCAGTCCCTCGCAACAGGTCGTCGCGAGCGCCTCCCAGCGCGACGGCTCCGAATAGGGCAGCGGCCCCGGTCGCTATGAGCGCAAGCGAGCGAAGCGTGGTTTCCCTCAGCGATTCGAGCGCCAGCGGCAGTAGGGTCAAGTGTGCACGGGCACGCCGCGCGATCACATCCCCGAGGCGCAACACGCCCACAAGTAGCAGCGGGACGCACATGACGGCCGCTATCGCCAACAGGGCAGACCAAGCCAGTGCAAGCGACGGCAATGCAGCGTTCGCAGCGATACGTGCTACTACGAGTCCCCCGGCCGCGAGGGCGAGTATTAGTGCTATCCGGTCGCTAAGTGCGTTGCCGGGCTCGCCGTCCTCGAGGTATATGGCGTTCATTGCCCGGCCACGGCGTAGGTCCAGCAGCGGGACGATCGAAGCTAGACATGTTGCAAGTACGCCTCCGACGCCGGCTACCAGGAGCGGTACCACTCCTATCGACGTGCTGGCTCCGAGCGTGAAGCTTTTCGCGAGGTAGCTCGGGCTCTGCGCGAACACCTCGACCGAGAGGCCATAGCCGACCAAGAGGCCGACCGCGGTGGCTGTGACGCCGAGGCACACCGCCTGGAAGAAGACCATTTGCACGACTGCTGTGGAGGTGACGCCGCGCAGTCGCAGGTCCGCGATCTCCTTGCGGCGCTCCGGTACGGTCAGAAGAAACGCGTTGAACGTGAGCAGGAACCCGAGCAGTACGCTGATCGCAGCGAAGAACAGGCTTGCCTGTTCAAACGGGCGTAGCGCCTCATGCAGGAGTGAGACGTCTTGGTTGGCCGGGGCTACCGTCAGTCGCCCTCCTGCGAGACGGGTGAGCTCTGAGCGTACGCGGGCTTGCTGGCCCGGTGCTGCCTGCACGAGGATACGCGTCAAACGATGAGGCAGGCCAGCGAGGAGCTGCAGACGTTCAAGGGGCATCACCGCGACCCGGGCTTGCGAAAGCGCCCCGGCCGTTTCAGGTCCGAGTACGGCGTTGACCCTCAGCAGGGTCGCACGGCCGCCTAGCTCAAGCGAAACAATCGGCCCGGTCGACTGCACAGCGATGCGGCGGATCCCCAGTGCTTCGCCGCTTGCCTTGGTTAGACCTATGCCTCCCTTTTCGAGAGTCGCGATAGGCAGCGTGTGGACCAGCCCATCAAGGACCGCCAGGCTGATCTCGGTACCCGCGACGTTCACAGCCACGCTCGCGCCACTGCGCGCCACGATCGTCGCCGTCTGTTCCAGAAGCGGTGCGGCATGCTGCACGCCCTGCAGACTTTCGACGCGACCGAGCATGCCTTCGGGAAGACCTTCAGGGCCACGCGAGCGCAGCTGAAGGTTGGCTGGCCCGATCAGTGCGCGATTGACTTCTTCGGCAGAGCTAGTGACGCTCTGACTGGCGACCGTTACGGCGAACAGGAGCGCCACCGCGACCGCGATCCCCAACCCCGCAAGCAGCTCCTGGATAGCTTGTTGGCGGAGCCTCTCCCGATAGAAGAACCGCAGCCCAGAAAGACTCATAAAGGCTTTCGCGGGGACGCTCTCAAAGCGCGTCACGTTCACTCCCGTGCTACTGATGAGCTCTGCGGCTCGCCGGGGGCCTCGCCCTCAACCACGACGCCGTCGCGCAGCGTGTAGCGCCTGTCCGCCAGCGCGGCTACCGCTGGATCGTGGGTGACAATCACTACCATCGCGCCACGATCCCGGGAGATCGACCGCAACAGCTCCACGATCTGTGTGCTGCGCGCGCTATCGAGACTGCCCGTCGGCTCATCAGCAAGGATCAACCCGGGTTCGCACGCGAGCACACGCGCGACCGCCACGCGCTGACGCTCCCCGCCGGAGAGCTGACCCGCGGCATGCTCCAGGCGATCACCGAGACCGACTCGCTCAAGCCATGGAATCACGCGCTCTCGTGCCTCACTTACCCCCACACCCGTGACGATCAGCTTCTCGGATGCGTTTCTGATCGTCGAGCTGCGGGGCCAGAGGTGGCTGCGCTGGAAGATGAACCCCACCTCGTTCATCAGATACCCGGAAACCTCGCTCTCCGATAGTGAGGCGAGATCGCGCTTTTGGTATCGGACAGCCCCCGCTTCGGCGCGGAGCAATGCCGCCATCAGCAACAAGAGCGTCGTCTTGCCCGAGCCGCTTGGCCCCAGCAACGAGACCATCTCACCCTGCGAGACGCTCATGCTCACGCCGTCGATGGCGCGCACCTCCTCGCCAACACCACGGTAGTGCTTGACTACCTCCTCAAGCTCAAGCACGCCGCACCCCTCCTCCTGTGCCCCGACATTCGGGGGTCCTCACGCGGCGCTGCTCCTGCCCCTCGCGCGCTCCAGCGAAAGCAGAGCGCCAACTTCGGGGATCGTCTTGCCGCGCAACTCGCCACCCGCCAAAGACAACGACCGGTCAGCGTCCGAGAGGCCACTGCCATCACCATCGCTGACCAGGACCGCAATGCCCTCGTCCGCCAGCGAGCGCAACAGCAGCACGATCTCATCCCGCTGAAGGAGATCGACACCCTTCGTAGGCTCATCGACCACCAGCAAACGCGGCCCAAGGACAAGCGCGCACGCGATCGAGACCCGTACCGCCTCGGCCCCATCAAGGTCTGCCAGCATGAGATCGCCGCACCGCTGGACGCCGACCCGCTCGAGTGCTCTGTGGGCGCGCAAGTGTGCGTCAGGCACACCACCGTGCGCGAGCAGCCCCGCGCGTACGTTGTCGAGAACCGTTCGCCCATTAGGCGCACCCACGCCCTGCCGGCAATAGCCCACACCATTTCCCAGCGCCGCCGCGCCCCGGCCATTCAGATCGACACCATCGAACAGCACTTCGCCAGCGTCTGGCTGGTCGACCCCGGCAGCCACCGCGAGCAGGGTCGAACGCCCAGAGCGCCGCAAACCCCAAACTGCCACGAGTTCGCCCGCATCGATCTCAAACGAGACCTCCCGCAGCACCTCGACGCGACGCGATCGGTGCAGATGCGACTTGCTGACACGCCTCAGCTCAAGCAGACTCATGCGGGGTCCTTATGAGCGAGAGCCGCAAACTCGCGGCGAGCGTACTCAATCCACCCAAGCGTTGCCGACATGACATTGCGGCCATACGCGGACGCCAAACGGTCCCCGAGCCCCGGGACTACACGAGAAGGAAACTCGACGGTGGTGGGTATCCGCGCGCCTTTATCATCCAAGCACGCCCGCTCATAGCGCTCAAGGATCGCCAACGCCATATGCGGCTGCTGCGCGAACGCCCCGAGCTGGCGCGCGAACTGAAGCGAGCGACGGGAATGTTCACGCGCCTGCGCTATCACCCACTCCTCATACGCACGCACACCCTCTTCGGTCACGCGATAGTGCGGCTTGGGCTGGCGGCTCGCACCAACGACTACCGTCCTAGACCCCTCCACCTCCTCGATAAGCCCCTTGTCCTTCAGCGCGTTGAGCGCCCCATAGATATTGGACTCGCTGCCGATCGGTACCACATCCCCATACAACCGCTCATAGCGCTTCCACAGCTCATAACCATAACTTGAGCGTTCCATCACAAGACCCAAGACGGTCCAATTGACCGGCGAGCGCATCGGAAACGAGCGCTCCGTCTTCTTACCCCCTGCTGCCATGAGTGCGAAATACTAGTCAGATTCCGACGGGCCGTAACGGGGCGTCTCCGACTACACCCCCTGCGGCTTTCCCAGATCGTCAGCCCCTATCAGCCACTCCGTAGACTGCGAAGCCAGGAGAGATTTGGTGGAACAGTTCGAGGCTATCGTTGTGGGCGCCGGCCCCGCCGGATCGACCGCAGCCTACCGTCTGGCGCGCGAGGGTGCCCGAGTGCTGCTCCTCGACAAGGCGCGATTCCCCCGCGAGAAGCCATGCGGGGGCGCCATCTCCACACGAGCCGCACGCGAGCTGCCATTCGACCCACAGCCAGTCGTAGAGCACGTCATAGACCGCATGGAGCTGAGCTACCGCGGCGGCCGACCATTCGTACGCGGCAGACACACCCGACTGGCATACATGACCCAACGACGACGACTCGACCACTTCCTCATCGAGCAAGCAATCAACGCCGGCACCAACTTCCGCGACGACGCGACGGTGACTGACATCTCTGAGCACGGTGCACGCGTCGACGGCAAATGGATCGACAGCGAGATCCTAATCGGCGCCGACGGCGCCAATGGGTCCACAGCACGCTCACTAGACCTCGCCGACAAACGCATATACGGCGTCGCGCTCGAGGGCAACCTCGCGCATCGCCTCACAAACCCGGAACGCTGGCAAAGCACCGTAGTGATCGAGCTCGGCACAATCCCCGGCGGCTACTGCTGGATCTTCCCCAAGGGCAACCACATCAACATCGGCGTCGGTGGCTGGGAAAACACAGGCCCCACACTGCGCAAACACCTAGAAGAATTCTGCAACCGGCGAGGATTCGACTACTCCAAGCTCCAAAACACGCGGGGCTATCGGCTGCCAGCACGACGACCGGACGCTGCACTCTCCCGCGGAAGGGCGCTACTGATCGGTGACGCGGCAGGGCTCGTCGACCCCCTGTGGGGCGACGGGATATACGCTGCACTCGCCAGCTCCAAGCTCGCCTCCGTAGCCGCGCTAGACCTCCTCGCCGGCCGCATCACAGACCTCAAGCCCTACGCGCAGTCGATCCTCTCCGAGCTCGGGCTGATGGTCGCCTTCTCATGGGACGCAAAAGCCGCACTGGACCGCTTCCCCCGACTCACGCTCGCAGCCCTAATCAGCGCACCAGGATGGCGCATAGTCGAAAACCTGCTCCGCGGCGAGATCCGTGAGCCAGACGCAGAACGAGGCGCCGCCCGGATCGCTATCCGAAGCTTTCAGGTCCTAGGACGACGGGCAGAATGGCCCGGCACCAACTACCGAACAGAGGCCAACTAGCCCGCGCTAGCTGACCTCGGCGGGCTGCTCGATCACGGTCAGCTCGACGCCGCCCATCAGTCGACGCGCCTCGCGCGGATCGATCAGCCCCGCGCCCAGCCGCGCGGTGGACTCGGCTCCGCAGGCCACACCGAAGCGCAGGCACTGGTCGGGCGCACGACCTTCATAGCGAGCTGCCAGATAGCCGGCGAGGAAGGCATCCCCCGAACCGCTCCTGGCGACGGGCTCGCGCGGCTCGATGCGGGCGCGCTTCAGTCGCTTCTGGCCATCCACCACCACCTGTGCGAAGCAGCCGTCCGGGAGCGTCATGATCGCTTCGCGCGGTCCCAGCGCGGCGATCTCAGCCACCACCAGCGCACGCTCTTCCTCGCCGGAGAACTCGTGGCCCACGAGCTCCTCCGCCTCGAGCACGTTGGGCGAGACCACGTCCGGTTCCGCGCGCACCGCCTGTCGCAGCGGCTCCCCATCCGTGTCCACCACGGTGATCACGTCGAGACGCTCGAGATCCCTGATCAGCGACGCGTAGATGTCGGGTTCGACGCCACGCGGCAGCGAGCCCGCGAACACGACGATCGCGGCACCACGCGCCAGGTACAGCAGCTTGTTGGCAAACAGCTCGACCTCGCGCGCCGACACCGACGGGCCGCGTTCGTTGATCTCCGTCTGTTCTCCCGTTGTCGGATCCAGCACGGAGGTGTTCGTGCGCGACTCCTCACGAATGCGAACGAAGTCGTTGAGGATCGACTCCTCGGTCAGCTGCTCGACCAGGTGTGTTCCGGTCGCGCCGCCGGCGAACCCGGTGGCGATCACAGGCTGTCCGAGGGCCTTCAACGTGCGCGCGATGTTCACGCCCTTGCCGCCGGCCATCGTCCGCTGATCGACGGTGCGATGGCGCCGCCCGAGCCTGAAGTTGGGAACCGCGAGCGACTTGTCGATGGCCGCGTTGAGCGTGACCGTGATGATCATCCTGGCTGCCTACCCACCTTCCGGCACGCCTGAACGGCAAAGAGATGCCCCAGCGTCCACGACCCAAAGGCTAGCGGACCCGGTCGTAGAGCCCCCACGCCACCTCGCGTAGACGCTCGGCCTCCGCGCGGGCTGCCGCCGCGGGCTCTCCGCCCGCCACGCGATGAGCGCCCGCGATGCTGCGCGAAGCCGACACGAGACCGCCCGCCTGCCCGGGCGCGAACGCCGGCGCCAGGTCCTCCACGCGACCGCCCTGTACGCCCACTCCCGGTAGCAGGAACGGAGTTTGTGGCATCAGCTCACGTGCCCGCCGCAGATGACCTGGCTCCGTCGCGCCGACCACCGCGCCAACGTCACTGAGACCTGCCTCGCCCACACCTGGCGCACCCAACTCCTCGACGAGCGCCGCCAGCCGTTCCCACACTGTTTCCGACCCCGCCAGCGCCAGATCCTCGATGTCCGTGGCGCCCGGGTTGGACGTGCGCACGAGCACCAGCACGCCGCTGCCCACGGCGCGCGCAGCGCTCACGAACGGCTCGATCGCATCCCTGCCCATCAGCGGGTTGACCGTCGCCAGATCCGCTCGCAACCCCTCGATCCGTCCAAACGGGCTGTCGGCGCCGCCAAACAGCGCGCCCGCATACGCTGTCGCTGTCACGTCGATGTCGCCGCGCTTGGCGTCCGCGATCACCAGCAGGCCCGCGCCGCGAGCGTGGGCCACAACCGCTTCCAGTGCCGCCCACCCAGCGGCGCCCAGCAGCTCGAAGCGGGCCAGCTGCGGCTTGACGGCCACACACGCCTGCCCAGCCGCGTCGATCAGCGCCCGACAGTGCTCCAGAACCGCTGCCGCAGCAGCCTGCGCAGGGGGGAGGCCCCCGGCCAGGTTTGCTCCTGCACCCGGCCATAGCGAACTCGGGTCGGGGTCGAGGCCGAGCACGATCTGCGACTCGCGCTCGGCCACCCGAGCGGCCAGCGTGTCACCGAAGGAAGACGCCGCGCTCAGCGAGCCTTCACCGCGCTCTTGAGACCACTGCCCGCCGTGAAACGGGGTACCCGCGACGCCGCGATCTGGATGCGCTCCCCTGTGCGCGGGTTAACCCCCATCCGCGCCCCGCGCTCGCTGACGTGGAACTTGCCGAATCCCGACACTGTCACCTCGCTGCCACGGCGCAGCGCATCCTCCACCGTGGCGAGCACCGCGTCCACGGCCCGCGAGGCATCCTGCTTGGTCAGATCGGCGCGATCGGCCACCTGGTCGACCAGCTCGGACTTTGTCACTTCGCCCTCCTCGTTCGTGAAACCGTTGCAATCGAAGCTAACACTGCGTGCGGACGAGCGTATCCGCAAGAATACGCCTGTGGCGATCGCTCGCATCGCGTGGATGGTGACCGTGCTCGTGGCACTGATCACCGCGCTACTCCTACTCCTATCGGGCTACGACGGCTATGCCGGGCTCGGCGTCGCCGTGGCCGCGTCCGCCGCGATCAATTTGCTGTAGCGCCACCGCTATGCCGTTAATCTGCGACCGTCCCCCGGGACGGTCGTTTTCGTTGGGGATGGCGACCGGTGGTGGCGTGCGATCTTGGGCCTCGGGCTCGTCAAGCCAAGCTTCGATGGCCCTGCTTAACACCAAAGGGTGATGTTTTTATTACCAAAGCGTAGTATCATGGCGGGTCATGAGCAGACATCCTGAGCCGATCGGCTCGCTGTTTCCCGTCGGCGGGCCAGTGCCTTCCGATCTGATCATCGGACGTCGCGGCGAGATCGACGAGATCAGTGGACGACTACGGGAGGGTATGAGCACCATGCTCGCCGGCGAACGGCGAATCGGAAAGACGACTGTCTGTTCTGCAGTCTGCGGGGAGCTGAAGAGCCAGGGCGCGCTCGTCATCGAAGTGGATGTCCCCGAGCGGGCAGACTCGCGGGCGCTGTTGCAGCTGATCATCGACGCCTGTAGCCGGGTCTCCCACGCGCACGCCGGACGAGCTGCTCTGCGCTTCGCCCGCCCAACGGTCGAGAAGCTCCTGTCCGAATACGGAGTGCCGCTAGACCTCAGTGCGCTCGGTCGCGAACCGGAGGAGCTGCCGGCGCGAAAGGTGCTGTCCCTGCCAGCCGAGCTCGCCCGACGAGAGGGCAAGCGAGCCCTGCTTTTCCTCGATGAGCTCCAGCGTGTCGTGGACTACGCCGACGGCGAGACAGTCTTGTGTGACCTGGTCGACCTCTACGGCACCTCGGACGACGCCGTGGTACTCGTTGACGGAAGCAACGCGCGCGCACTGGACGGCATGTTTGGCGAGCCGGTGCACTTCGGCAAGCTAGTCGGGCGGATCGAGCTCAGCGCGCGGATTCCGCTCACAAACTGGCGCGAGCCACTGACCGAGCGCTTCTCCCGGGCTGGGCTCGTGATCGAGGACACTCCACGAGAAGATCTCCTGAAGTGGGGCGACGGACGTCCCTACGCGACGATGGCCGCCGCGCGGTACACCGCGCAGAGCGCCCGTCGCACGAGCTCGAACACCGCGACAGAGTTCGACGTGCAAATGGGCATCGACGAAGCAGAACGACACCTTCACGACGATGGCGCGTAATCAATCAAGTCAGCGTGTCCCCGACGGCCAACTCCTTACCGGGCATGTGGCCGAGTGGAGCGAGCTTCTACTTCTACTCGAGGAGCGTCGCGGGCTGACAGTCATCGTCGCAGACCCGCTTAGCGGCACCAGCGCACTGCTAGCCGCTGCGCTAGAACAGAACATCCCGCCATACGTGCTTGTCGACACCCGCCGCTGCGCTAACCCGCTGGACCTGGCGATGGCGATCGCAGACAGCGCGATCTCGGCCCTCGCACCGGACGCGACCGCCTGGTGGATGGGATCAGCACCGCCGAGCGGCACCGCGGGGCTTCGCGTCTCGCGACTACTAAACAAACGTGGCATCGACCCATACGCCCTCCGCTCGGGCGAAGGACAAGACCTCAGCAGACTCCTCGAGGCGCTCGAGCTCACCGCTGTTCTTGCAGACGGTCCCGTGACACTCGCGATCGACCACCTCGGGTACATGCTCGCGAACCTCCGCGGCACCGCCGGCAGAGAAATCCTCGGCGCGTTCCGGACGGCACGCCAGCAAACCAGCAATCTCGACCTCCTGCTCGTCGACCATCCAGACGGTCCGATCAGCCACGCGCTCAGTGACCAGCAGCACCCCCTATACCGCGCCGGCGAGCGCCTGCGCATGCGCCGCCCCACCCCGACCCGCATCGTCGAGGATCTAGTGATCACAAGACCTCTCGTCAAAGCACCAGCGGCACTGCTTCGTGGCGCGGCAGAACTTGCCGGTGGCGTGCCCGCCCTCACCTGGCAAGCAATAGCCATGGCACCCAGCGAGGGTGAGAACCCGGCGCGCGCGCTATCGGGATGGGAAGCGCTGCGGCGCTCAACGGCGGTTTCCGTACGACGAGAGTGGGAACTGCTGCGCCGCGTTCACCCCGCAGCACAGACCATCGTCGGCGCGATCAGCGTTGGGCTCAAGCCGCACAACGCTCCAGCCGCGAGCAAGACGGTCGACGACGCGCTCAACCGACTACGCGACGTAGGCATGGCGTGGCAACCAGCCGAGCGCACTTGGGCCATCGCCGATCCCCTCCTGTCTGCCTACGCCCGCGAACACGCCCAGCCCTGGGCACTTCGTCGAAGTTCCTTTGCCCGAATCAGGGCAGGGCGTGTATCTCCGGCCGGGTAGATATTGCGCGGGTCACTGCAGCCACTCCAGCAGCGCCCGCGCGGCGCGGCCGCGGTGGCTGATCGAGTCCTTCTGCTCATCGCTGAGCTCCGCCATCGTCAGGCCGAGTGGGCCGTCGTCGGGTAGGAAGGCGGGGTCATAGCCAAAGCCACCATCGCCGCGCGGCTGCGCCGCCAGACGGCCGCTGCAGCGCCCTTCGAACAGGCGCTCGACGCCGCTGCCGGGGTCCACGTAGGCGATCGCGCATACGTACTCCAGCGGGCTGTCCGCCGGCGCCTCGCGCAACAGCTTCTCGAGGTTCTGCTCGTCGCTTGCGTGCTCGCCCGCGTAGCGCGCGGAGCGCACACCTGGCGCACCGCCGAGGGCCGCGGCGGCGATACCGGAGTCGTCGGCGATGCTCACCTGGCCCGTCGCCTTGGCTGCAACGCGGGCCTTGCCGAACGCGTTCTCGGCGAACGTCTCGCCGTCCTCGGGCGGCAACTCCACTGTGTCGGGTAGCGCCTCGATCTCCCGGGCGCCGCCGCCGGAGGCTGCGAGCAGGCGCGCGAACTCGCGGCGCTTGTGCTCGTTGTGGGTGGCCAGCAGCAGCGTCAAGATCCGGAGCTGATCGCCTGTTCCTGGATCGCGCGCAACTGCTCGATGCCCGCCGCTGCAAGCACGAGCAGCTCGTCGAGATGGGCCCGCGAGAGCGGTGTGCGCTCGGCAGTGGCTTGAACCTCCACGAGGCCGCCGGCGCCGGTCATGACCACGTTCGCGTCCACCTCCGCGGTGGAGTCCTCGGGGTAGTCGAGGTCGAGCAGGGGCACCCCGGCGATCATCCCGCAGGAGACCGCGGCGACGGACTCGCTCAAGGGCGAGCGCTCGAGCTGCCCATCGGCTTGTAGGCGAGCGCATGCGAGCGACAGTGCGACATAGGCCCCGGTGATCGACGCACAGCGGGTGCCACCGTCGGCTTGCAACACGTCGCAGTCGAGATAGATGGTGTGTTCGCCGAGCGCCTCGAAGTCGACAACCACACGCAGCGCGCGGCCGATCAGGCGCTGGATCTCGATCGTGCGTCCGTCCTGACGTCCGCGGGTGGCGTCGCGCTGCTTGCGATCGCCGGTTGAGGCGGGCAGCATCCCGTACTCGGCCGTCACCCAGCCGCGCCCCTTGCCCTTCATCCAGCGGGGAACGCCGTCCTGTGCGGAGGCGGTGCAGATCACCCGTGTCTCGCCGACGGAGATCAGCGCCGAGCCGGTGGCCGTGCGCACGAACCCCGGCTCGATCGTGGTTGGGCGCAGCCCGTCCGCCGCGCGACCGTAGCTTCGCTCTGTTTGCTCGCTGTGCACGCCGGCCATCATTCCAGAGCGCTACGGTCGGGGCATCTTGCGTGCGCTGGTGGTCTCCAACATGCTGCCGAACGCAGCCCATCCCGAGCGTGGTCGCTTTGTGCGCGACCAGGTGGCAGCGCTGCGAGAGCTCGACGGCTTGGAGGTCGAGCTGCACGAGTTCGCGCCGGGCGGGAAGGCGCTCGCCGCTGCCGCAATCGAGCTGCCGCGGCGCTATGGCGCGCGTGCGCTGTCTGTTCGCGGAGGACCGGCGCCGCGTTTCGACGTGGTGCACGCGCATTTCGGGCTAACCGCCTGGCCAGCGCTTGCGATTGCCACCCGCGTGCGGGCGCTCACCGTCCACGGCACCGACGTGCGCCACCCTCGCACGCGGCTCGCCACCGCGGCGGTACTGCCGTTGATGGACGTGCTCGGCGCGGCGTCTGCGCCGCTCGCGCAGGAACTACCCGGCCGTTCGGCGCGGCGACGCGCGCTGGTGTTGCCGTGCGGCGTGGACATGGAGCGCTTCCATCCGCTGCCGCGGTCGCTAGCTCGCTCAGTGTTGGGGCTCGACCCCGCCAAGACATACGTGCTGTTCCCTGCCGATCCCGCCCGCCCGGAGAAGCGCCACGATCGCGCACTCGAGCTTACGAACAGCGAGGGGGTGGAGCTGCTGACGCTGGGTGGGGTCGATCCCGACCAGGTACCGCTGTGGGTGAACGCCGCCAACGCCGTGCTGGTGCCATCCGAGCGAGAGGGGTTCGGCCTTGCCGTGCTGGAGGCGCTCGCCTGTGATGTACCGGTGCTGGCCACGCCCGTGGGAATACACAGCGAGGCCCTCGATCAGCTCGACGGCACGCTGTGCGCACCATTCGAGCTTGCGAGCTGGCGGGCTGCGCTCGAGCCCCACCTGCGCAGCGAGGACCCGCGCATCGATGGCCGCGCACGCGCCGAGCGCTTCTCGGCCGCGGCGATGGCCGCGCGCGTGGCGGACGCCTGGCGGCAGGCTCTGGAGCGCCGCACCTAGCCGCACCTGGATATGGGGTTCACGGACCGGCGCTCCGGATAGCATGGATTTGGCCGTGGATCAGACATCTGGCACAACCACCTCAGACGCTCCAGCGCAGCCCCCGCAGGGGGAGCCGCCGGCGGGCGCCGCCCCTGCTTCCGAGCCCACGGGCTTTCGCTCGCGTGGCAGCGCGCGACGTCGCGCACGTTTCCTGCGCAAAGCGCGCGAGCTCGGCTATCGCGATCTCGGCGGCCTGGTCTTCAACCTGCACCGCTTCGGCCAGCGCAACGACGCGCTGGTCCTCGCCAAGCTGACGACGCTCGCCCACATCGATACCGAGCTGCGTGCACTCGAAGGCATGTTGGGAGAACGTCAGTCGGTGACGATCCTGCGCGAGGCGGGCATCACCGCCTGTCCCCGCTGCGCGGCGATCCACTCGAGCGAAGACAACTTCTGCCCCAACTGCGGTTTCTCGATCAGCCACCAGGCCGATCTCCCGATTGCCGCGACTCCAACGGCTGCACCAGCCCCAACGTCTGCACCCGCCCCAACGTCTGCGCCCGCCCCAATGGCTGCGCCCGTCCCCACCACTGCCCCGTCCATCACGCAGGCGTCAACGCCGGCCCAAGAGCCCCCACCGAGCGACGAGGACGGGCCCACCGAAATCATCCACCCGCCCCTGCCGGGCTCGTGAGCACCGCCACCTCACAGCCGCCCGGCGGGGCCACGCCCGTGGCCCCGCCCACGCCAGCGACGAGCGGTGAGGCCTGTCCGGTGTGTGGTGCGCCGCTACATCCCGAGCAATCGTGGTGTCTGAGCTGCGGCGCTGCCGCTCGCACACGCTTGGCGCCCGCCCCCGGGTGGAAGCGGCCGATCGGAGTGGTCGCGGTCGTGGTGGTGCTCGCGCTCGGGGTCCTCGCGGCCGCCCTCGTGGACCTCGCGGGAGGCTCGACGCCGGTGCCCGCGACCACCACAACCGTGACGACGCCCGCAGCTGCGGCAACGCCAAACCCAGCAACCACTCACACCGCTGCGACCACTCCGCCTGCGACCACCACGCCTGGCAGCACCGCAACGGGCAAGACCAGCTCGACCGCCACGACGCCCAGCACGGCCAAAACTACCTCGACGCCGGCCACCACAACCCCCGGCACGACCGGCACCTCGACGACCACCGCCCCGAAATCCTCGAGCGCACCCAAGCTCAACCACAAAACCAAAAGCGCGATCAGCAAAGGGATCGAAGAAGCGCTGCACAAATCCCGTACCGAAAAACTCTTCCCCGGCGCGGGGTCGACCGGCTAGGCCGACTGTGCCGGAAACCCACCCGCAAGCGGGGCGGTGAGCCCGGACAGATACGGTTCCCGCGATGGCAGACCCTTCCTCGGCGAGGATCCACGACGCCGATATCGCAGTGGTGGGCGCCGGCGCGGCTGGCCTATATGCCGCGCTGTGTGCCGCGCGCGAGCACGCGAACGTGGTGCTCATCTCGGCCACGCCGCTGGCGCAGACGGCCAGCTACTGGGCCCAGGGCGGGCTCGCGGCAGCACTCGCGGCCGACGACAGCTTCGAGCTGCATCTGCGGGATACCGAGGTGGCGGGACGCGAGCTCGTACGACGCTCGGCCGCGGAAGCACTGGTGCGCGAGGCCCCCGATCGCGTGCGCGACCTGCAGGCCCTGGGCGTGCGCTTCGACGCTGACCGCTTCGGGCAGCTGGCGCTTGGGCTGGAGGGCGGCCACTCTGTCAGGCGTGTGGTCCACGCCGGCGGCAGCGCCACCGGTAGGCGGGTGGTGCGCCAGCTGTCGGCGCTCGCGGCGGAGGAGCCCCGCATCAAGGTGCTCGAGCGGGCGCGTGCGCAGGCGCTGTGGACCGATGGGGAGTCCGCTGAGGCACGCTGCCGCGGGCTCGTGTGCGACGACGGCCGCGTGATCGCCGCACGGGCGGTGGTGATCGCGACCGGTGGCGCGGCGGCGTTGTGGTCGCGAACAACCAACCCACCCGGGTCCCAGGGGGTGGGCCTGCTGCTCGCCCACGCCGTGGGGGCGGCGCTTGCGGATCTGGAGCTGTTGCAGTTCCATCCCACGGCGGTGATCGGCGTGCGCGGACGCGAGGGCTTCCTCGTGACCGAGGCGATCCGCGGCGAGGGCGCGACCCTGCACGACGCAAACGGGGAGCGCTTCGTCGAGGAGCTCGCCCCCCGCGATGAGGTCTCGCGGGCGATCCAGGCGCTGCTACAGGAGTCTGGAGGGCAGTCGGTGGGCCTTGACATGCGCGCGATCGACCCCGCGCACTTCCCCAACGTGGTCGCCTCGCTGCGCGATGCCGGGCTTGACCCCACACGCGAGCTGATTCCGGTGGCGCCGGCCGCCCACTACATGATGGGCGGCATCGTCACCGACCTGCACGCCCGCTCGACGGTGCCGGGCCTGTATGCGGTGGGAGAGTGTGCCTGTACGGGACTGCACGGAGCCAACCGGCTCGCGTCGAACTCGCTCAGCGAGTGCTTCGTATTCGCCCGTCGCGCCGTCGCCGACGCGCTGTCGGCCGAGGCGCCCAGCTTCGCGGCGCCCGGTGAGCACGACCTGCAAGCGCTGCGAGAGCTCCCCCGCACCGGCTGTCGCCGAGCCTTCCACCAGGGCCGCTCTGTGGCAGGACGCGGGGGTCGTGCGCAGCAGCGAGGGCCTCACCCGACTGCTGGAAGATCGTCACCCTCTTGCACGCCTGATCGCCCGCTGCGCGCTGGAGCGCACGGAGAGCCGCGGCGCGCACCTGCGCGCGGAGTACCCCGAGCGCGACCCCTCCTTCGACTATCGCCACGTTGTCGTTTGTGATGAGGATGAGATCTCCTGGCAAAACTGGGCGTAGTTGGGCCTGTGCCACAAAGCTCGAGATAACCAGCGTCACCGGCTGACGCTGGCCGCTTTCGGCACTGCCGGGGACAGCTACATAAGAAAATCGTTCTCTGCGCTTTAGGTCGATCCTTTCTAATGGAACGCGTGTTGTTCGTTCTGGGACGGAAGGTTTCCGAACGATCGGTGTCTTTGAGGAATGGCGGGTGTGCTCCAGACAAGACCCGAGCAAGAGAGAGGGTGAGGAGTAGTCACCATGTACCAGTTCAGTCGAGCGATCTACCGGGAGCTAGCTTCCGAGATCGCGCCGCCACAGCCGGGGGCGCCGCCGAGCGCCAACCACGCCGCCGTCTTGCATGCGTGCGAGGAGGTGATCACGCGCCTGGCCACCGATCGTCATTACTTCGCCCGCCCCGCGCGCACCCTGTTCCTCGACATCCGCAGCTACTTCCCGATGTGCGCCCAGGCACACGTCCATCACGTGGTCAGCCGCTACATGGGCTACGCGGAGGCGTTCCTCGCCGAACACCCGCACGAGGGCTACACCGCCGTCAGCGGCGCGCCGCCACAGTGCCGCGCCACGACCCGCAAGGGCGCCGCCTGTCAGCGCACGCCGCTACCGCACAACGGCTACTGCCCGTCGCATCAGCATCTCGCCGACACCGAGGACCGCGAGCTGGCCGCGGCGTGAGGGCGCGCCAAAGCCGCAGGGCCAGGCAATCGACCGTTTAACCTCCCGGGCATGCTCCTGGGCGTGGACGTCGGCGGCACCTTCACCGACGCGGTCCTGCTCGACGAGCGCGCTGTCGTCCACACCGCCAAGGTCCCATCCACTCCCTCCGAGGAGTCGATCGCCGTACTCGAGGCCGTGCGCCTCGTGCTCGACCGCGCCGGGGCGCGCCCGCGGGATGTGGAGCGCTTCGCCCACGGCATGACCGTCGCCACAAACGCGCTGCTGGAGGGACGCACCGCGCGCACCGCCCTGCTCGCCACCGCTGGCTTCACCGACGTGATCGAGCTCGCCCGCCAGAACCGCGCGCACCTGTACAGGCTCTGCGAGTCGATGCCGGCACCGCTGGTGCCCGCGGAGCTGCGCTTTGGCGTGCCCGAGCGCATGGGAGTCGACGGCCCGCTGCTGGCGCTGGACCCAGGAGCAGCGCGTGCGCTGGTCGAAGCGCTCGCGCGAGTCGAGCCGCGGGCGATCGCGGTGTCGCTGCTTCACTCCTACGCCGACCCCAGCCACGAGCGGCTGCTCGGCGCGCTGATCTCCGAGCTGCTTCCAGACGTGCACGTGTCGCTGTCGTGCGATCTCGTGGGCACGTTTCGCGAGTACGAGCGCACCGCCACAACCGCGCTGGATGCTGCCCTCTCCCCCCTGCTTTCCTCCTACCTGGCCCGGCTGTCCGCAGACGCCCGCGCGCTGGGCGTGTGCGAGCCGCAGATCATGCAGTCCTCCGGTGGCCTCACCGAGCCCGAGCACGCCGGCGCGCACGCGGCGCTAACGGTGCTCTCGGGACCTGCCGGCGGCGTGGGCGGAGCGCTGGCGCTGAGCGAGCTCGCCGGCGAGCCACAGGTGCTGTGCTTCGACATGGGCGGCACCTCCTGCGACGTGTGCCTGATCGACGGCGGCCAGGTTCCCGAGACTGCCGAGCGCACGATCGCCGGGCGACCGCTGTCGCTGCCGGCGCTCGACATCCACACGGTGGGCGCCGGCGGCGGGTCGATCGCGTGGCGCGACGGCGGTGGCGCGCTGCGTGTCGGACCGGCATCGGCGGGAGCCAACCCGGGGCCTGCCTGCTATGGGCGCGGCGGTACTCGAGCGACCGTCACCGACGCCAACCTCCTGCTCGGGCGGCTGCTCGAGGACTCGCCCCTGGCCGGCGGCCTGTCGCTCGACCGGCAGGCCGCCGAGGATGCGGTCGCGCGCCTGGTGGGCGAGCTAGAGCTGGAGCCGCTCGCGTGTGCGGAAGGCATCGTGCGTGTCGCCGAGGCGGAGATGCTGGGGGCGCTGCGGGTGATGAGCGTCGAGCGCGGCATCGACCCGCGTGGCTTTGCGCTGATGCCATTCGGCGGTGCCGGTCCGCTGCACGCGCTCGCGCTGGCGCGCTCGCTCGGCATCTCGCGGGTGCTCTGCCCGCGCGCTTCCGGCGTGCTCTCCGCGCTCGGCCTCGCCGCCGCGGCACCCAGGCGCGACGTCGCCCGCACGGTCATGCTCGGCGCGCCAGGCGCCCCAGCGCTGTCGGCGGAGCTGCTGGCCGAACAGCGTGACGCGCTCATCGACGCCGCAAGCACCTCGCTCACGGGTATGGTGCTCGCCGGCACGGCGCTACCCGGCGCGGCGCCCGCGAAACCACCCGCACGTGTGCGCGTGCGCTATGAGCTGCGCTACCGCGGGCAGTCCTTCGAGCTCCCTGTCGAGGAGGAGCTCCCGACGCGCTCCACAGATGACGCCAGCCGCGTGCACGGCATCGAGCCGCTTGCCTCGGACGGCGGGGCCAAGCCGCGCGCCCCAGGCGGCGCCGGCCGCACGGACGGACTCGACCCCGAGGGCCTGCGCGCAGCATTTGCCGCGGCGCACGAGCTGCGCTACGGCTATCGCGACGAGGACGCCGACGTCGAGCTGGTCAACATCCGCGTGTCCGCTTGGGGTCGGTCCTCGGCGCTGCGACCGACGATGGCCGCGAGCGAGCCGCCCGTGAGCGAGATCAGGAATGTGATCTTCGACGGCGCGCCCACCGCCACGACCATCCTCCGTGGCGAGCTCGCCCCCGGGACGACCCTCTCCGGCCCGAGCCTGTGCGCGATGCCCGAGGCCACACTGCTGATCGCGCCCGGCTGGTCGGGCAGCGTCGATGAGCACGGAACCATCCACCTGCTCGACTCAGGCGCATGAGCACACTGGACCCGATCGAGCTACGGATCGTCACAGGCGCGCTGCGCGCCGCGTGCGAGGAGATGGGCGTGGTGCTGATCCGCTCCGCGCACTCCTCCAACATCAAGGAGCGCCGCGACGCCTCAACCGCGCTGTTCGACGCTGACGGCCAGATGATCATGCAGGCCGAGCACATCCCCGTGCACCTCGGGGCAATGCCGGCGGCGGTGGCAGCCGTGCTCGGCGAGCACCACGCGCCGGGGGTCTCCTGGGTGCTCAACGATCCCTACGCGGGAGGCACCCACCTCCCCGATATCACCGTCATCACGCCCACGTTCGACACGACGAACTCCAAGCTAATCGGCTTCGCGGCCAGCCGTGCGCACCACGCCGACGTCGGCGCAGCGGTGCCAGGCTCGATGCCCGCCAACAGCCACAGCCTGGAGGAGGAGGGCGTGGTGATCTCCCCCACGCGCCTTGACGATGAGACGATCTCCGCGCTCGTGCAGCGCATGCGCCAGCCGCGGGAGCGTCGCGCCGACCTGCGTGCCCAGCTCGCCGCCAACCGCACCGGCGCGGGGCGTCTGGCGGAGCTCGCCGCGCGGCTCGGCACGGATGGGCTCCGTGAGGCCACTGACGCAGTGCTCGACTACTCCGAGCGGCGCACCCGCGCCTGCCTGGCAGCGCTGCCCGACGGCCAGCTGCACGCCGAGGACGTGCTCGAGGGGCAGGACGGGGATCTCGTGCTGCGCCTGCGCGCGGTGCTCGACGGCGAGCGCCTGCTCCTCGATTTCTCCGGAAGCGCGCCCCAGCACGACGGCAACCTCAACTGCCCACTGGCGGTAACGCACTCGGCCTGCCTGTTTGCCGTGCGTGTACTCACCGACCCCGACATCCCCTCTACTGCCGGCGCGTACCGCCCGATCGAGGTACGCGCGCCGCTCGGCACGATCCTCAACGCCCGCCCCGGCGCGGCGGTGGCAGCGGGCAACGTGGAGACCTCATCGCGCGTGGCCGACCTCGTGCTCAGCGCGTTCGGACACGCGCAGGGACAGGGCACGATGAACAACCTCACGCTGGGCACCACAGCGAGCGCATCCTCTGGCGACGCCGGCTTTTCCTACTACGAGACGCTCGGCGGTGGCCAGGGCGCGTGTGCGGACGCGGACGGCCCAAGCGGCGTGCACGTGGCGATGAGCAACACGCTCAACACCCCCATCGAGGCGCTCGAGCGGGAATTCCCGCTACGCGTGGTCGAATACGCGCTGCGCCGTGGCTCCGGCGGTGCGGGGCTCCATCGCGGCGGCGACGGGGTCGTGCGCGAGCTGGAAGCGCTCACCGAGATGACCTTCTCGCTGATCGCCGAGCGCCGACGCCATGCTCCCCACGGCGTCGCAGGTGGGGAGCCGGGCATGCCCGGGGTAGATCTACTGGACGGCCATCCGTTGCGATCTAAGATCACCGGAACCCTGCACGCAGGTCAGCGGCTGCGCGTTGAAACCCCCGGCGGAGGAGGATTTGGACATGCCTGAGAACGAGAGCACCACGCCGTCGGAGCTGGGAACGGTCGGCTTCCTCGGCCTCGGGATCATGGGCTCGCGGATGGCCGCAAACGTCGCCCGCGCCGGCTTCCCCCTGCACGTCTGGACCCACACCCCCGGCAAGGCTGACGCGTGGGCCGCCGAGCACGGCGCCACGGCGCTGTCCACCCCCGCGGAGGTCGCCGAGCACAGCGACGTGGTCGTGAGCATGGTCGTCGACGGCGAGCAGGTCACCTCGGTGCTGCTCGGCGAGAACGGCGTCATCGACGCTGCTCGCCCGGGACTTCTGTGCGTGGACATGTCCACCATCGGCCCAGCCGATACCCGCACGATCGGCGCTGCCCTGGGCGAGCGTGAGGTTGGGATGCTCGATGCCCCCGTCACCGGATCCTCCCCCCGAGCGGAAGACGGCACGCTGACGATCATGGTCGGCGGCGAGCGCGAGAGCTTCGAGCGTGTGCGTTCGCTGCTCGAGAGCATGGGCAAGCTGATCGTCTACGTCGGCGAGCTCGGACAGGGGCAGATGCTCAAGCTGATCAACAACTCGCTCGGCGCCGCCAACGCAGCGGCCGTCGCGGAGGCGCTGCTGCTCGCACACGCGACGGGGGTCGACCTGGACGCGCTCGTGGACGTGAGCACCGCCGGCTCTGGAGCATCGGCACAGCTGACGATGAAGTCCGGGCCGATGCGCGAGCACGACTACACAACGCTGTTCAAGACCGCACACCTGCTCAAGGACGTGCGCCTGTGCCTCGAGGAGGCGCAGAAGGCGGGCGTGCCGTTCCCAGCCGCCGGCCACGCACGGGACGTGCTCACCGCGACGATGGGCCGCGGCCACGCCGACGACGACTACGCGGCGATGATCGAGGCCGCGGAGGGGTTTGCGGACCGGCGCTTGTAGCACGCCAGCGGCGCCAAATTGGCCGTGCGGCCAAAAAAGGCCGCTATTTGCAGGGGATTTGGGATTTCCGCCCAGGTTTCGTATGGTTAATGCATCGCGCCGTGTTTCCCTCTGGGCGACCTGCGCTGTTTATATCTGTCGTTCCCCCTCATCCCGTTCGCTCTTTTCCTATGCCAATTGCTTTCAAAGAATGGGCTGTCACCGTCCGCGCGCTGGCGGAAGGCGAGCAGCTCCTAACCCTCCGCAAGGGCCTGTCGGCATCCGACAAGCCCCTCAAGCTCGCCCACGAGCGCTTCTTCCTGTACCCCACGTTCGACCACCAGCCGGGGGACCTCGTACGCGAGTCCCACCAGCCGGAGCTGCGCCGCGCCCTCGAGGAGGGCGTCTGGAGCGAGGGCGAGCCGCCGCTGCACACCTTCGTGTCGGGCGCTCCCCTGCAGCAGCCCGACCGCGTGCGCATCCGTGCGTGGGCCGAAGTCACCGACCACTTCACGATCGTCGACCCACGATGTGTGGACGCACTCTCGCCGTTCTACGTGTGGACCCCCGACTACGCCGAAAAGCGCCTCGGGTGGCGCGGACGTCAGCCGCTACACGTGCTGTTGCTGCGCACCTACCGCATCCCCCGGCCGGTCACTGTGAAGGTCAAGGACGAGTACACCGGGCCCAACGCCTGGATCGAGCTCGCCCGCGAACTCCCCTTCGAGGGCACCCCCGTGCTCTCAGACGCCGAGTTCGAGCGCGCTTCCGAGGAGATCCGAGCGATCACCTCAGAAGCCGCGGGCCAGCCCGTCCTCGTCTAGAGAGCCGTGGACACGGCGCGGGGCTGCGTCCTCGGTCGCTAGGCGGGCCGCTCCCACTTCAGGGCTTCGCGGGCGGCGTCGGCTCCTGACTCGGGGACCATCACGTCGCAGCGGTTGATGGTCGGCGAGTAGCCGGCGATCGAGTTGCGCAGCAGGCAGGGGATGCCCTCCTCCAGCAGCAGGCCGGCGATGAACTCCGCTTCGGGTTGACCCTTGGCGTAGGCGACCTTCACGAGCGGCCCATTGGCATACTGGGGCTTGATTTTGCGCGCCTTGCGCTGTCGCTCGCTGGCGTCGCTCTCAGCCCCGGGGGTGTGCACGAGCGGCATGCCGCACGCCTCACAGAAGCGCTCGCTGGGCGCGTGCGCGCGCCCGCACTTGGGGCAGACGATTGGCTCCTCCCCCATCAGCGCACCTCGAGCGGGACCTCCCTGACGGCGGCGCCGTCGATGAAGTAGCAGCGGACCTCGGGCTCATCGCCGCCGAGCCCGACGATCACCCACTCCAGACCCGGCCAGTTGGCGGCGAAGTTGATGTCCGTCTGGGAGGGATACGGAGCGGTGTGGGTGTGGGAGTGGTAGATCGCACCGAGCTCCCAGCCCTGCTCGTCGAGCTCATTGAGCGTCCGCAAGAGCTCCTTGCCGTCGATCTCAAAGCGCTTGGGCGAGGCGAAGATGTTGGTGGCGCGGCGTACCGCGACGGCGCTCGATGAGCTATCGGAGGACTCGCCCGTGTACGCGATCGTGCCGCAGCACTCGGCGTCGAACTCCTCGCGCGCGTGAGCGATCACGTCGTCCAGCAGCTCTTGGCTGATCACCATGGCGAGGACTCCTGTTCGCGGTGCCCGGCGCGCGCTCGAGCGCTGGCTGGCCCTACCACCACACGGTGGACTCGAGGTTCGCGACCTCATCCACCGGCAGCGTGTAGATGCCGCTGGAGAGGTACTTCCAGCCGTCGTCGGCGACGACGAACACGACGTTGCCCTCGTCCAGCTCGCCCGCGATGCGCACGGCGATGCTTGCGATCGCGCCGCTCGAGACCCCCGCGAACACCCCCTCCTCGTCGAGCAGCTTGCGCGTCCACACGATCGCGTCGTGGTTGGTGACGAAGATCTTGCGGTCGAGCAGCGAGATGTCGATGATCGGCGGGATGAAGCCGTCGTCGAGTGAGCGCAGGCCCTGCACAGGCTCGCCCTGCATCGGCTCGGCGGCGACGATCTTCACGGCGTCGCCCAGCTCCTCCTTCAACCGCCTGCCGTTACCCATCAGCGTGCCCCCCGTGCCGAGGCCGGCGACGAACGCGGTGACCTCGTCGAGCTCTTCCAGGATCTCGATCGCGGTGCCGTTGTAGTGGGCGTTGGGGTTGGCGGGGTTGCCGTACTGGTAGGGCATGTAGTAGGAGGAGTCTTCCGCCGCCATCTCCAGCGCCATCGCGACCGCGCCGTTGGAGCCCTGGTCGCCGGGCGAGTAGACGATCTCCGCGCCGTACATGCGCAGCAGCTGGGTGCGCTCCTGCGTGACGTTCTCCGGCATCACCACCTTCAGGCGGTAGCCCTTGCGCGAGCAGATCATCGCCAGCGAGATCCCCGTGTTCCCGGAGGTCGGTTCGAGGATTGTCTGTCCGGGGCCGATCGCGCCCTTCTCCTCGGCGTCCTCGATCAGCGCGCGTGCGACCCGGTCCTTGACCGATCCCGTCGGGTTGCGCGACTCGAGCTTGGCCCAGATGCGCACTCCGGGCTTGGGCGACAGGTTCGGCAGCTCGACCAGAGGCGTGTGCCCGATCGACTGCACGATGTCCGCGTACCGGCCCCCACAGGGCCTGTTCCTGAGCCGCTCCGCCGCCATTACTTCACGGAATATAGCGGGGTACTCGATGGTCGGCGCGCATCGCACATTCACATAGCTGACGCGCCGGGGATGGCCTGAGCACCAACACCGGTTTGGCTGCGCAGCCAGTAGAGGCGGCAGAGGGCTAGTATCCACTGGCGATGTCTGCGCGCGAGGACAACTTCGACTTCGACTGGCTGGTCATCGGCTCGGGCTTCGGCGGCAGCGTCTCAGCGCTGCGGCTGCGCGAGAAGGGCTACTCGGTGGGCGTGCTCGAGTGCGGCAGGCGCTTCGCGGACCACGACTTCGCGAAATCCACAAACGACCTCAAACGCTACTTCTGGAACCCGCGGCTGGGCATGAAGGGCATCTTCCGCCTGACCACGTTCAAGGACGTCTCGGTTGTCTCCGGCTGCGGCGTGGGCGGCGGCAGCCTGGGCTATGCGAACACGCTTTACGTGCCGCCGAACGCGTTCTTCGAAGACCGCCAGTGGGCGGACATGACCGACTGGGCAAGCGCGCTCGCCCCCCACTACACGGAAGCCCAGCGGATGCTTGGCGTGGTGGAAAACCCACACGAGGATCCCGCCGACCAGCTGCTGCGCGAGCTGGGCGAAGAGCTCGGCGTGGGCGACACCTACCAGCGCACACCGGTGGGCATCTTCTTCGGCAAGGAGGGCGAGTCGGGCAAGACCGTGCCCGACCCGTTCTTCGACGGCGAGGGACCCGAGCGGACCGGCTGTCAGCTGTGCGGGCGCTGCATGGTTGGCTGCCCCCACGGGGCGAAGAACACGCTCGTGAAGAACTATCTGTACTTCGCGGAGAAGCGCGGCGCGCAGGTGATGCCGGAACGCACCGTCGTCGACATCCGCCCACTGGGCGCGGCTGACGGAAGCGACGGCTATGAGGTCGAAAGCGTCCGCTCGGGCGCGTGGCTGCGCAAGGAACGCCGCGTGCAGCGCGCCCGTGGCGTGGTCGTCTCGGCGGGCCCGCTGGGAACGAACCGGCTGCTGCAGCTGTGCCGCACGAAAGGCTCGCTGCCGCGCATCTCCTCGCGCCTGGGCGAGCTGGTGCGGACGAACTCGGAGTCGATCCTCGCGGTGACGGTGCCCGAGGACTACCCCGACGATCTGATCAAACGCGTGGCGATCACCTCCTCGATCTACCCCGACCCGCACACCCACATCGAGACTGTCACCTACGGCAACGACGGCGACTCTATGCACCGCCTGAACACGCTGCTGGTGGGCGACGGCACGCGTGTCACGCGCCCGTTGAAGCTGCTGGCACAGGTGTTGATGCACCCCAAGCGCCTGGTGAAGGTGATGTTCCCCAAACACTGGTCACGGCGGACGATCATCATCCTGGTGATGCAGACGCTCGACAACGCAATCGCGCTACGCCCCCACAAAGGACCGTTTGGCACGTTCTGGCTGAAGACCGAACAGGACCCCGAGCGCCCGATGCCGACCTTCATCCCCATCGCCAACCAGGCCGCGGAATGGTTCGCCAAGCGCACCGGCGGAATCGCCCAGAGCGCTGTGAGCGAGGCGCTGTTCAACATCCCCACCACCGCGCACATCCTCGGCGGCGCTGTGATCGCGCCCGACCCCGAGCGGGGTGTCGTGGACGCCCACCAGCGCGTGTTCGGCTACGAGAACCTGCTCGTGTGCGACGGCTCGGCGGTGCCGGCCAATGTTGGTGTGAACCCTTCGCTGACGATTACTGCGCTCGCTGAGCATGCGATGAGCCATATTCCGGCGGTTGCCACGGTGGCCGGCGAAGGCGCCGCGGCGGCACCGTCTGAGAGCGCTGCGGCGGCCGCGTAGCGCTCAGCAGGGATTACTCCTCAGCACCGAACTCGGTCAGCGCCGCGAGGTCTTCCAGGTCAACCGGACGTGCGCTCGCGCGCTTCATGCCGATCAGATCATCGCGGCCCGCGACCGCGAGCTTCAAGTCCCCGAGTGAGATCTCAAGCGCGCGGGCTCGGAGCTGGTCGTAGGGTGGCGTGCCGGGTGCGTCGAATAGCACGTCGATCGCCCCATGGCGTGTCGCGAACTGCCAGAGAGTTGCCCGCGGCAGTGTCTTGGCATCGATTTTCAGACCCTCGCTTCCCGGGTTGAGACTCTCAGCGTTGAGCTCGTTCAGGGCGTCGGCCAATAGCGCCAGGTTCTTCGGGTCGGGGCGTGGATAGATGTCGATGTCGACGGTTGTACGCACGTGCCCGTGGGTCTGGACAGCGAGCCCACCGACGATCACGTAGTCGACACCGTGCTTCGCCAGCACTGCGAGGATTCTCTCGGCGTCGAGCGGTGTTTCAGCCCCCATGGCGAGCCTGCACTCCGGCCTGCCGCATACGCCCGGCAAGACGGTTTGCCGAGATGGCGAGTTCGAGTCGTTCGACAGGAGAGCGCCGACTCAGCGCAGCTAGGTGTCCGGGGTCCCATCGGCCGCGTAGTCGGCGTGCTTGCAGATCCGGCTCATATCCCATTGCCAGCATCAGGGCGCGTACCGTCTCCCAGTTGGGCGATGTCAAACCGCGCTCTATCCGGCTGACCGCGGCCTGTGTTGTCCCTGCCCGACGCGCGAGCGAACGCTGACTGATACCCAGCTGTTCACGCTGCTCTCGGATGAGCGATCCAGGTGTCATGATATAGATAAGTATATCGACCGTTCGCCAAGATGAGCGATTCCGCGACTGTCATCGACCCCCTACTCGCAGACTTTCAACGCCAACTGTTGCCCACCGGCACAAACGCCACCGCAGACTCAACCCCGCCGCTCCGCAGCCGCAGCCGGAGCGCCCCTCGCGACGAGACCAGCACGTTGAGCACACCGCTGCGATTGGCGCGCAGGCGCGCAACGGTCCCCCACCCCCCACCACGCCGCTCGCGCTGGAGCAGAACCAGCTGGCGCGGATGCATCAGCAGCGCCCATACGCGCACCTGCTTGGCGTTCACACGCAGCGGATCGAAGGGGAAGCTGAAACCCTTCAGAAACGGCTTGGGCTGGGCGCTTTCGGGGTTGCCGCCGATGCCGGCGCTGTAGAGGCCGGCGGGCCGTGGGTATTCGATGGTGCCTCCGGCCGGCGTGGCAGCTCGAACGCCCGGGTAGGGGTCGACCAGGAACTGCCATGCGACGAGGCTGACCCCGGCGATCCACAGCCGATGAAGCGCGCGGGAGGCCACCTGCGCCTGCAGGCTCGCGGGCACACCCTGTGATGATTGGGGTGCGCTTTCCCAGTTGAGCTCGGTCACCCAGACGGGCTTGGCGGTACCGGGCGCAACCGTGTGCAGGCGCTCGGCCCGCCTCAAAAGCCCCGTGACCTTGGCGGCGTCGGAGATCGATACGTCGAGAGAGGAGACTGCCGGCAGGTCGGGATCCCCCACGGAGAGCGGGTGATAGTCCATCACATCGAAATGGGCCGGATCTGGGCAGTTGACCCGAGAGCGCTTTGCGCCGATCCGTTTGGCGTCACGGCCGCCGCCGTCTCCCAAGCACAGCAGTTCCTGCAGGAAGCGGACCGGCTGCATACGCCCTACGCCTTCGCGATCGCCGTTGGGCGCGACACCCGCGGCGATCACCACGTCGCTGGGCTCGACCGACTTCACGCCGCTGAAGAAGCCGTTGAGCATTTCTCGATAGAGCAGCGGCGAGAATGAGGCCCAGTGCCCTTCCTCGACGACCCATTGAGGCTCGAGATAGCGCGTGAGGTTGGGCTCGTTCCACGCCTGGAATAGCTTTACGCGCGGCAGCACTCCGCCTGGAGCCCCAGCATCGGGGAACGACCCGTCGTAGCGACGCGCAAGCGCGGTGGCGAATTCCTCGAGCGCAGTCGGGCTGGGCGCCCAGCTGCCGGGATAGGCGTAGGGCCAGCGCGGTGAGGCTTCGGCAAACGTAGGCGCGTGCGAGACGACCAGCAGTGGAGTCAGGCCGGCGGACACGGTGCTGAGCACTGCTGCGTCGATCGGCGCGAACCGGTAGCCCGGGCTCGCGGGATCGTCCGCCTGAAAGCCTGGTGGTGGATCTTTGGCGACGGTGGAGCGCCAGTCGACGGGGATGCGCACGACGCTGGCGCCCGCTTCGCGGACTCGCGCCATGGCAAGCTCGCGAACATCGGCCTGTTCATCCAGAAACAGCGTGCCTTCGGAGACGCCGCGAGTGAGTCCACCTGTAGGGAACGGCCCGTACAGCATTGCTTTGGTTTGCGCCCGTGCCAGTGCGAGGTTGGTGTGCGGCGCCTGCGCACCGGGCGGCGGCTCGAAGCCGTACGGGCGCGGCGATCCTTCGGGTCCGTTACGCGACGGGAGCGGCAGTACCGCGGGCGGCTGCAGCCACACAAGCGCACTCAGCGCAACCCCGAGCGCGTGCCTGAGCACCGGCAACGCCCCTAGCGATGGAGCGAGACCGTGCGACGTTCCAGGTTCAGCGTGGCACCGGAGCTGCTGTGCAGCGTGGTGACCAGCACCACCTTCAAGTTGTTTGCCGACTTGAGCTCGTGGCGCCCCTTGGCGGTGAGCTTCAGTAGGACCGTCACGGTGCCGGCGCTGGTGGTCGTGGCGGCACCTCGCGCGAGCAGCAACGCCGGAGGAGTCTTCTTCTTGTGATGCCCCTTCGCGCTGGCTGCGTATGCCGGCACGTTGCCAGCCTCGAGGTAGAGGTCCTGAACGACGGTGCCCGGCAGGTTGATCGTTACCTCATCGCGCATACCGGACTTCAACAGCGACTTGATCGACGCCTTCAGCAGCTTGAAGACCGAGCCTTGCAACGCCGGTGGTGGCGGTGGCGGCGGAGGTGGCGCCGGCGGCAGCGGGCACGCGCCAACGGGGCGAATGTTTTCGCTGGAGTAGGTGAACACAGCACCGCCGGCCAACGGCGTTTCAAGCGACTCGTTCGCATATACCGTCTCGCCGAGCGCCAGCGGCGTGAGGAAGCTGCCGCCGAATGTCGAGCCGGAGAGAAGCGTGATCTGCGCCTGGCCACCACCGACGCGTTCGAATTCCGTGCCATATGGCGTGCCGTGAGCCGCCTCTGTGAAGTAGCCACCTTCGACAGTCTCGCCTGAGGAGCGCTGTCCTGAGAAGTTGGCCGAGCCGGCGCACACGGTCGCTTCAGTCGACGGCAGCCCGTCATAGACGACCGACCCCACCGTCGTGCCGACTGGCGATTCGAGCGTTACGACGTCGCCGACCTGCGGCACCTGGGACATCCAGGCGCCGTTGTTGCCGGAGCTTTGGAACACGGTGAGGCCGCCGCGGACGATCGATATGCGAACAGAGGCATTGGCGTGTTCGACGTGACCGCTGGTTGAGACGACGCTGTCTTCCGGCTGCGTGGTCTCGCCCTCGACGATCGACAGCGAGTACTTGGGAGGCGACGTCTTAGCCCACGCGGGCGCTGCAAGGGCGCAGGTCGCCAGCGCTGTCATGCAGACAACCAAGCTGGCTCGCCTGATAGCTCTGGGAGCGCGCACGAAGACACTGTCGGTTCTCATGACACGGCCCCATCGTGCGGCGTTGGGCGCGTGTTTAGCTTTGGGCGCCGAATCCCAACACAAAGGCCAGCTGCGTCGCGCTGGCTGTCTAGATGCGCCCGCCGGCCATTGCCGGCAGGATCACCAGCGTGTCAGCGTCGCCGACGGTGGTGTCCAGACCGTCGAGCACACGCACGTCCTCGTCATTGAGATAGACGTTGACGTAGCGGTTGAGCTCGCCGTCGGCGGAGAACAGCTGATCCTGGGTCGCCGGGTGGTTGGCAGCGAGATCGCGCAGCACGTCGCCGACGTTCTCGCCGGAGGCGTCGACCTGCTTCTCGCCGCCGACGGAGTTGCGCAGCACGGGTGGGATCTTGATCGTTGCCATATGCGAGCGCGCAGATTACCCGGCAGCGGCGCAGAACGCCTCGTAGTCCGGGAAAACGCCCATCTCCTCGTCGGCGATCTCGTCTGGCTCGCGTGAGCAGATCGGGCAGTCGGGGTCGCGGTGGACTTTCACCTCGGTGAGCGTCGCGCCCAGCGCGTCGTACAGCAGCAGGCGCCCGATCGCCGGTTCGCCGATCTCGAGGATCAGCTTGACGACCTCGGTGGCCTGCAGCAGGCCCATCGTGCCGGGGAGCACCCCGAGCACGCCGTTGGCGCCGCAGGAGGGCGCGAGCTCTGCCGGCGGCGGCTCGCGGAACAGGCAGCGGTAGCAAGGCCCGTCGTACGGTTTGAACACTGAAAGCTGGCCGTCGAAGCCGAGGATGGAGGCGGAGACCACCGGGATCCTCAGGCGCACGGTGGCGTCGTTGAGCAGGTAGCGGGTGGGGAAGTTATCGACCCCGTCGACGATCACGTCGTAGCCGTCGATGATCTCCATGATGTTGGAGGCGTCGATGCGGGTCTGGTACTTGACGACCTTGACGTCGGGGTTGAGCGCGTGAATCGCCTGCTCGGCGGACTCGACCTTGGGGGTACCGATGCCGTCGGTGTCGTGGATCACCTGGCGCTGCAGGTTGGACAGGTCGACGACGTCGTCATCGACGATGCCCGAAGTGCCCACACCGGCCGCGGCGAGATACAGCGCGGTGGGCGAGCCCAGGCCGCCGGCGCCAAGCAGCAGCACCTTGGCGTCGAGCAGCTTCTGCTGGCCCTCGACGCCGATCTCGGGGATCAACAGGTGGCGGGAGTAGCGCTCGCGTTGTTCGGGGTTGAGCGAGCGCGGCACCTCGACCTCGTAGCCCCGGTCCTTCCAAAGCGTGATCCCACCGGTCATCGAGCGCACGTGCTCGTAGCCGAGGTCCTCCTGGAGCGTGCGTGCGGCGTAGGCGGAGCGGTTGCCCGACTGGCAGTAGAGGATCAGCTCGGCGGAGCGATCGGGGGCGGCGCTCTCGATGCGTGCCTCGAGATGGCCGCGTGGGATGCTCTTGGCACCAGGCAGATGCCCGGTGGCGAACTCTTCCGAGCCGCGTACGTCCACGATCGTGACGCCCTCGCTGATCAGCTCATTGACCTCGGAGGGGTCGACCTCTTCTATCTGGCTCTTTACTCTGCGGAGAAGCTCCGCGCCTGACGGGCTCATTCTGAAAACTCCTAAACCGGGGTAGGGATTCAGGGACTTCATAAAGTGTAGCGACACTTTGGCCCTTTGCCGACCCGATGCGGCGAAGTCGTCGGCGCTCAGGAGACGAGCAGATACGTGAAGCCGACGGAGCTGGGGCTGGCGGTGCCGGAGCCTTCGTACTTGGCGTCGGCGCGCCACTGGCCGACGGCTGGCGGGACGAAGGAGACGGTGGCGAGACCGCCACTGGCAGAAGCGCGTTCCTGGCGATAGAACTGCCAGCCGAAGACGGGGTCGAAGCGTTCGATGTCGACGGTGACGGGCCCGGACTCGGCGGGTGAGACCTTGACCTCGATCCCGAGTCCCTGACCGGGTGTGGCCTTGGTGGTGCCGAAGGAGATGGTGGTTGACGTGATGGTGCGCGACTCGCGCTCGAGCGTGAAGCTGCCGGAGGTCTTGTCGCGGACGGACACGACGGCGTAGTAGGTGCCCGGCTGCAGCTGATGTTGGAGCGTCTGTGAGCCACTGCCTTCGCAGTCGCATTCGATCACGTCACCGCTCGCGTTGCGCAGCTGCAGCTTGAAGTCGGCCGATTCAGGCGCGGTGAGCTTGAGCGTGAGGTTGGAGTGGCTGGTGACTTCCATGCGGTAGAGGCGCAGCACGTGCACGCTGCGTCCGCTGAGATAGCCATGCGCATGCTCGTAGTTGCCGAGTGTCAGCCCGGGAGCGGTTTCGGCTGGTCCGGCGGGCGCGACCTGCAGGTGGAAGCGCTGCACGCCGCTGCGCGACTGCTGTGGGGTGATGTCGAAGCTGTAGACGCCGCCCTGGCCGGGGCCGGGCGTGAACAGTCGATAGCCGCTGCACTGGATGTGCAGCAACCCGGCGCTGGATCCCCCTTCTTCGCCTTCTTCGATCCCGAAGGAGCTCGTGCCGGGAGCAAACAGAGCACCCCTGACACATGCGCCTTTGGTCTCGTTGGCGAGGTCGATGAGATAGCTGACGCCGGCGTGCATGACGATGGAGTAGGCGGCGTTGATGTTCTGCACGCGGTCGACCTGGCCGCTGACGCCGGCGGCGGGCAGCGGCGGCCCCGGCGGGCTGATGGCGGGCGTGGGTGTGAAGACTTCGAGCCTGAAGCCGGCGAGCTGGGAGCCCTGCATGGCGGCGACCCGGATGTAGTAGAGGCCGTTCTTGGTCGCCTGGAAAGAGAGCGAGGCCTTGCCTTCGCCTTCGGTTTCCTGGCACTCGACGGAGCTGAGCTGCGAGCGCACCGCGTGGAACACATCGACGGTGGCATCGAGCGCGCCGGCGGCGGCCACATCGATGCCCACCCGCTGGGCATTTGTGACGCGCAGGCTGTACCAAACGGAGTTGGTGGTGGATGCATTGCAGGCCGATTGGCGTTCATTGGCTTCGGTGGTTGCGCCGACGACGGTGCCGCTGATGGTGGCGGGCAGGCTGTGCACGGGGATGGGCTGAGCATTGGCCAGCGCGTCGTTGGCCGGCGCGGGCGGAGCGGTGGTGGTGACTTCGCCTGAGGCGCTTGCTACAAGCAGCATCGCGACGGCGAGCACGACCGCGAGAGACAATCCCGCGACGCTAACCACCGCCGTCAAACGCCTGCGCCTTGCGAGCATCGCCACAAGGTACGCGAGCCGGCGGTCGAATTACTCGATTCTCCAGATTTGAGGCGTGCTGGCGTACTCTCACCGACATGCCCATGCGACCTCGGACGGCCCCTGCCCTACCCGTGTTAGCGCTGGTCGCGGTGGTATTAGCGCTGCTGGCGGTGGTCGTTGTGCTGCTCCTGTCAGGGTCGTCCAACTCGACCAAGGGCGTCTCCTCGCAG
The DNA here is from genome assembly GCA_963752865.1 of uncultured Solirubrobacteraceae bacterium. Lineage (GTDB taxonomy): Bacteria > Actinomycetota > Thermoleophilia > Solirubrobacterales > Solirubrobacteraceae > Palsa-744. The sequence continues at coordinate 1,184,857 of CAVVZU010000001.1, read as the reverse complement.
TCGGCGACGAGCAGCAAGCTGCAGCTCAGCGGCGCGCCGTTTCCGAGCAACATCACCGCACCGCCGTTCACTCTGACCAACCAGTACGGCGATCGGGTCTCGCTTGGCCAGTACCGGGGCCGGGTGGTGGTGTTGACGTTTCTGTATTCGACGTGCGGGGACACGTGTGTGGTGTTCGGCCAGCAGATCCGCGGTGCGCTGAACGAATTGGAAGAGGAACATGTGCGCCTGCCGGCGGTGCTGATCGTGAGCGCCGATCCAGCGGCGGACACGCCTGCGAACTTACGGAAGTTCCTGGCGGAAGTGTCGTTGACGGGGCGTGTTCAGTACCTGACCGGCACGCCTGCCCAGCTACGCACGGTTTGGCGGGCGTATGAGATCAAGCCGGCGAGCGACGGGCCGACGCTGTTCGACGAGTACGCGCCGGTACTGCTGATCGACCCCTCAGGCGACAAGCGGGAGCTGTTCGAGTCCGAAGAGCTGACGCCGGAAGGCATCAGCCACGACGTGGGCAGATTGGACGGGAGATCCCGCCCACCCCTAGCTGCCGCCCGTCCCTGGATCCGCCCCACCCCTGGATCTCCTGGATCTCGCCGACCCCCTGATACCCTAGCTGCGAGGTAGGAAATCAAGATGATGTTCTCGACAAAGGCCGAGTACGGCGTACGTGTGATGGTGGAGCTGGCGCGACGCGCCGGCGGTGAGCCCATACCGCTGGCGGAGATCGCCGCCCACGACGGCCTGCCGCTGGCCTACCTGGAGCACCTGGTGGCACGCCTGCGCAAGGCGGGGCTGGTGGACTCGCGGCGAGGCTCACGCGGCGGCTACATGTTGGCGAGGCCGTCGAGCGAGATCACGATGGCAGAGGTGGTGGAGGCGCTGGAGGGCTCGATCGCACCGATCGAGTGCATCTCGCAGGCCTCCGACGGCTCGATCGTGTGCTCGCGGGAGGCCAGTCAGGATCACACCTGCCCAACGAAGCTGCTGTGGACGCGCGTGCGCTTCTCGATCGTGAACACGCTGCGCGAGACGACGCTGGCGGACCTGCTGGCGCCGGCGATGCCGGTTGCGGCAACGCTGCCACCCCTGCAAATACAACCCCTGACGACCGGAGCCTGACCAAAAGACATGGCTGACCTAGAGATCACAGACCTGCACGTGCGCATCGAGGAGCGCGAGATCCTCCGAGGCGTTGACCTGGAGATCAACCGTGGCGAGATCCACGCGCTGATGGGGCCCAACGGCTCGGGCAAGTCGACGCTGGCGAACACGCTGCTCGGCCATCCCTCATATGAGGTCACGCAGGGCTCGATCGTGTTCAAGGGCGAGGACCTGACAGAGGCCGCGCCGCACGATCGCGCGAAGGCGGGCCTGTTCCTGGCGTTCCAGTACCCGGTGTCGATTCCGGGCGTGTCGGTGGCGAACTTCCTGCGCATGGCGATCAACGCCAAGCGCGACGGGGCGGGTGGGGATCCAATCAATGTGAAGGAGTTCCGCACGCAGCTGCAGCACGCGATCGAGCTGCTGGACGTGGACAAAGCGTTCACCTCGCGCCACCTCAACGACGGCTTCTCCGGCGGCGAGAAGAAGCGCGCGGAGATCCTGCAGATGGCGATGCTCCAGCCGGACGTGGCGATCCTGGACGAGACGGACTCGGGCCTTGACATCGACGCGCTGCGCACGGTGGCGGAGGGCGTGCAGAAGCTGCACGACGAGCAGGGCCTGGGCGCGCTGATCATCACCCACTACCAGCGGATCCTGCATTACGTGAAGCCGGAGTTCGTGCACATCCTGATGGACGGGAAGATCGTGCTGGAGGGCGGCGTGGAGCTGGTGGAACGCCTGGAGCGCGAGGGCTATGACCAGATCCGCCAGGAGGTTGGCGCCGGTGCGGTCGCGGCCGGTGACAGCGGTGTCTGAGCCAAACGGCGCTACAGACAACGGCGTGGGCGTGGGCGCGGGTAACGGCGCGGTGACGAACGGTGCGGCGCCGGCGCAGATGAAGGCGGGCCGCCACCGCGAGGCGACGCTTTACCACGCGCTACACGGCGCGGGTGCGGGCGACGGACGCACACTGGCACAGCTGCGTGAGGCGGCACTGAAAGCGTATGAGCTGGCAGAGCTGCCGGTGTGGCGGCGCTCGGGCTTTTGGAGCACGAGCCTGGCGAGCGTGGACCTCGAGGCGCTCCAGACGAGCGTGTCGGAGAGCGGCGTGCCGGATGTGGTGAGCCGCACGCTTCCCGACCGTCCGCGGGCGGGGCGGATCGTGCAGAGCGCGGGCGCGGTGGTGCAGGTGGAGCTGGACGAGGGGCTGGCGGAGCGCGGCGTGATCCTGTGCTCGCTGGAGCAGGCGTTCGAGCAGCACACGGAGCTTGTGTCGGAGTGGTTCTCCAAGCGCCTGCCGATCGACCGCCACAAGCTGGAGGCGGCGAACGCGGCGTTCTGGACGGGCGGCGCGTTCCTGCATGTGCCGCAGGGCGTGACGGTGGAGCAGCCGTTTGAGATCGTGTACGCGATCGACCGCCCGGGCGTGGCGCAGTATGGGCGCACGCTGGTGTTGGGTGATCCGATGAGCGATTTCCGCGTGCACGAGTACGACTTGGCGGAGGACTTCGAGGGGCAGGCGCTGCACGCGGGTGCGTTCGAGCTGTATCTGCAGGACGGCGCGCGCTGCCGCTTGGCGCAGTTCCAGGATTGGGGCTCGGGCGAGGTGTATGACACCTCGACGCGCTTTGTGGGTGTGGGCCGCGACGCTTACTGCCACTGGCTGCCGGCGCTGTTGGGCGGGCATCTGGTGCGCCAGCACCTGGAGCTTGCGGTGATGGAGAAGGGCGGCGACATGGCCTTCCGCGGGCTGTTCTTCGCGGAGGAGCAGGAGCACCTGGACGTGTTCGCGGTGGACCTGCACGAGACGGGGCCGTCAGGCGGCGACGTGCACTGGCGCGGGGCGGCCACTGGTGAGAGTCGGGCGAGCTTCGAGGGCCTGATCCAGATCGACCCGGGCGCGCAGCAGACGCACACCTACCTGCAGATCCACACGATGATGCTCTCGCCGAAGGCGCGCGTGGACGCGATCCCGTCGGTGCTGGTGTCGGCGGACGATGTGTCGGCGTCGCACGGTGGCACGGTGGGCGAGCTGGACGAGACGGCGATCTTCTACATGCAGACGCGCGGCCTGGACCGCCCGGCGGCGGTGCGGGTGATCGTCGAGGGCTTCTTCGAGCCGCTCGTGGCGGAGCTGCAGGACGAGGCGCTGGAAGAGCTCGTACGCGCGACGGTCGACAGGAAGCTCGCGGCGGCACGCGAGGACATCGAGGCGTATGCCACCAGTCGCTGAGAACGACGTTTTTATGGGGACCCCCTCCGGGGGTCGGGGTGGCGTTCGTAGTGATTTTCCGATCTTCGCCCGGAGCTTCGGCGGACGTCCTCTGATCTATCTGGACTCTGGCGCGAGCTCGCAGAAGCCACAGGTGGTGATCGATGCGCTGGCGGACCACCTGAGCAACCACAACGCGAACGTGCACCGAGGCGTGTACGCGCTGGCGCAGGAGGCGGATGCCGCGTATGACGGTGCCCGTAAGCGGGTGGCTGCGTTCGTGGGTGGAAAGCCTGAGACGACGATCTTCACGAAGAACGCGACGGAGGCGATCAACCTGGTGGCGTACTCGTGGGGCCGGGCGAACGTGGGGCCTGGCGACGCGGTGCTGATCACGCAGATGGAGCACCACGCGAACCTTGTGCCGTGGCAGGTCCTGTGCCGCGCGCAGGGCGCGGAGCTCCGCTACCTGGAGGTGGACGAGCACGGCGAGCTATCGCTGGAGGCTCTGGACGCGGAGCTCGCGCGCGGCAACGTGCGGCTGTTGGCGTTTGCGCACGTATCGAATGTGCTTGGCACGATCAACCCGGTGGCGGAGATGACGGCACGGGCTCGTGCGGCTGGCGTGGTGTCGTTGGTGGACGGCGCGCAGGCGGTGCCACAGATGCCGGTGGACGTGGATGAGCTGGGCGCGGATTTCTACGCGTGGACGGGCCACAAGGCGCTCGGGCCGACGGGAATCGGCGTGCTGCACGGCCGTCGCGAGCTGCTGGAGGCGATGGAGCCGTTCCTGACGGGTGGGGACATGATCGCGTCGGTGGACTTCCAGCAGACGACGTGGAACGCGCTGCCTTTCAAGTTCGAGGCGGGCACGCCGCCGATCGCGGAGGCGGTGGGCTTGGGCGCGGCGGTCGAGTACTTGGACGGGCTGGGGATGCAGCGCGTGCGCACGCACGAGCGCTCGCTGACGGGGTACATGCTGGAGCGCCTGGCGGAGGTGCCGGGCCTGCGCGTGGTGGGCCCCCCCACGGCCGACCGACGCGGCGGTCTCGCGTCGTTCACGATCGAGGGCATCCACCCGCATGATGTGGCGGAGCTGTGCGACCGCGGCGGGGTGTGCATCCGCGCGGGCCACCACTGCGCGCAGCCGCTGATGCGCTGCCTGGGCGTGAGCGCAACGGCACGGGCGAGCGTGGGCGTTTACAACGACACCTCGGACATCGACGCGCTGATCGACGCGCTGCAGGCCGGCCGCGAGGTGTTCGGCCTATGACGCTGCCGACCACCACCGCCGTCTCTCCAGTGAGCTGCTGAGCATGGACGACCTGTACCGCGACTACATCCTCGATCACTACAAGAGCCCGCGGAACTTCGGCGAGCTCGAGCCGCACGACCTGGAGGCGATGGAGCACAACCCACTGTGTGGCGATGAGCTGGGCGTGCACATCCGCGTGGCGGATGACCGCATCGAGGACATCCGCTTCCACGGCCACGGCTGCGCGATCTCGCAGGCGTCGGCGTCGATCGCGTCAGAGGAGCTGAAGGGCATGACGCTCGAGGAGGTGGGGGCGCTGGACGCGAACTGGATGATCGACCTGCTCGGCATTCCGGTGTCGGCCACACGCCGCAAGTGCGCGCTGCTTAACCTGAAGGTGGTCCGCGGCGCGATCACCGGCGATCACGCGTGGCCGAGCTGAGTCACAGGGGTAGAATTACGTAGCTTTGGAAATCGTCACAAATGTGGGGGAACAGCCGACCGGCGGACAGCTGCGCCGCGCGCTGAGCGTGACGAGCGAGCTCGCTGAGGTGCGGCGGTTGGAGGATTACCCGGCGCGCGCCGTCTCACTCCTGCACGGTCTGATCCCCTGCGATATCGCCTCATATAACGCTGTGGACCCGGTTGCCGCCACCGCGAGCGTGGTGGTTGACCCAGCGGAGTGCCTGTTCGACGGCGGCGCGGAGATACTGGCTGGTTTCGCTCACCAAAATCCCTTGATTTCACATTATGCGAGTACGGGGGACGGCCAGGCGTTGCGGATCTCCGACTTCGTCAGCCGCCGCCAGTTTCACAACACCGATCTCTACGACCATGTGTACCGCCTGATCGACGTCGAGTACCAGATGGCAATCGCCATCCCCTCGCCCCGACGTGGTCTTGGCAGACCGGGTGAGCTGGTCGGCCTGACGCTGAGCCGCACCCGTCGCGACTTCAGCGAGTCCGAGCGGATGCTGCTGGACTTCGTGCGCCCCCACTTCACGGCGACGCTCGCACGTCTGCACGAGCTTGCGCTGCTGCGTGCGATCGGCGATGCGGCGCAGTCCGATGGGTCGCGCTGGCTCGTGCTGATCGCCGCCGACGGAACGGTTGCGTGGGCCAACCGGATGGCCGTCGACGGCATCGGCGCGGCGGTCGGACAGCCGCTCGCGGCCAATATCACCGGCTGGATCGATGAGGCCAGGAGGCAGGTAAGCCAGGTGGGTCCCATGCGCGGCACGCCGTCCACGATCCTCGACCACGAGGGCCTGCGACTGCGCGCGCAGCTGGTGCCGGATGCCTACCCTCAGCTCGACGGGCTGTGGCTCACGCCGATGGCGGAGCTTCCAGGCCCGCAAGCGCTACGTGGGCTTGGCCTCACCAAGCGTCAGGCCGATGTGCTGGCGCTGGTACTCGAGGGGCGCACCAGCGCCCAGGTCGCGCAGGCGCTGGTGCTGAGCACGCGGACGGTGGAGAAGCATCTCGAGGCGATCTATGCCCGGCTGGGCGTGGAGAACCGGGGACAGGCGATCGCGGCATCGCTACAGGCTCTGTGGGAAGGCGGTCTCGGACCGGCGCCCACGTGGCATACATAGATATCTACGAACAGGCCGGGCCTCTCACTCCCCTTCGCGTCGCCAGCGCCGCCGGCGCTTGCCCGTCAGCTGCCATGGCCCGGGCATGAGGTCGAGCAGGACGTTGACGAGCCACACGATCAACGTGGCCTCCACAAGGGCCCAGAAGCCATGGATGTAGAAGCCGCTGACGATGGCCCTGGTCAGCAGCAGCATCAGCAGCGACACGAAGAACCAGGCGATCCCGAAGGAGACGATCGCCAGTGGCAGCGTGATGAGCCGTAGCAGCGGCTTGAGCATCGTGTTGAGGACGCCGAATATGGCCGCTGCCTCGAGCAGATCGGCGACGTCGTGGACCCGTACACCGCCGAGCAGCCCGGCGACGATGGCCAGGACGAGCGCGTTGGTGAGCCAGGAGATTCCGAGTCGTACGGGGAACGACGGCGAGCGATCGGGGGTTGGCTGGGGCGAGCGGCGGCGCATGGCCTGCCAGGGTACGTGACTCCCGCGATGCCGCGAACCCGCGTGCCGGGCTACCGCATGCCACGGATCCGCGCGCCGGGCTCGATACAATTCCTACTGCAGCGCACAGGATTGCCAAGCCACAGCAAGCGAGGAGCCTCATGGCCACGATTGACCGCACGAAGATCGACAAGCCCAGCCCGATAGTTGAGGACGAGCAGGGTCAGTTGCGTGCCCGCCAGGGCATCTCGCGCGAGGTCGTGACAGAGCTATCGAAGATCAAGGGCGAGCCCGACTGGATGGCCGAGAAACGGCTCAAATCACTGGAGATCTTCGAACGTAAGCCGATTCCCACGTGGGGTCCGGACCTGGGCGGCCTGAACCTCGACGACCTCGTCCTGTACTCGCCTCCAACGGCGGGGCGCTTCAACAGCTGGGACGACGTGCCGGCGGACATGAAGCAGACCTACGAGGACCTGGGCATCCCCCAGGCCGAGCGCGAGCACCTCGCGGGTGTGGTCGGCGTATGGCGCCAGGAGCCCGTGTACGAGGGCCTGAAGGAGGAGTACGCCAAGCAGGGGATCCTGTTCTGCTCGATGGACACGGCGATCACCGAGTACCCGGAGCTGGTGCAGAAATACTTCATGACCAAGTGTGTGCCGGCCCAGGACAACAAGTTCTCGGCGCTACACGGCGCGGTGTGGTCCGGTGGAGCCTTCTGCTACATCCCGAAGGGCGTCAAGTGCGACCTGCCGCTGCAGTCCTACTTCCGCATGGAGGGCGCCGGTGAGGGCACCTTCGAGCACACGCTGATCATCGCGGACGAGGGCTCCGAGGTGAACTACATCGAGGGCTGCACGGCACAGACGTACAGCGTCAACTCGATGCACTCGGCGGTCGTTGAGATCTTCGTGCACGAGGGCGCGAAGGCGCGGTACACGACCGTGCAGAACTGGTCGAAGGACGTGTACAACCTCAACACCAAGCGCGCGATCGTCGACGCGAACGGGACGGTCGAGTGGGTCGGCGGCTCGATGGGCGCCAAGTACGTGATGCTGTACCCGGGCTCGTACCTGATGGGTGAGGGCGCGCGCGCGGATCACCTGAACGTGGGCGTGGCGGGCAAAGGCGTGCACAAGGACACGGGCGCGAAGGTCGTGCACCTGGCGCCTAACACGACGTCGAACATCCTCGCCAAGTCGATCTCCAAGGACGGCGGGATCATGGGCTACCGCGGCCTGGTCAAGATGGGCCACAACTCGGCTGGCTCGAAATCGCGCGTGCAGTGCGATGGGCTGATGATGGACGGCGAATCGAAATCGGACACGTGGCCCGACATCCAGATCCAGAACCCGAACGTGACGGTCGCACACGAGGCAACCGTGGGACGCATCTCCGACGACCAGCTCTTCTACATGGGCTCGCGCGGCTTCACCGAGGACGAGGCGGCGGCGATGATCGTAAACGGCTTCATCGAGCCGGTGACGAAGGAGCTACCGATGGAGTACGCGGTGGAGCTCAACCGCCTGATTCAGCTAGAGATGGTCGGCAGTATTGGCTAGGAGCCCCGGTTGCGGGCGCCTGTAGACACGATCGCCGCGCCGCTGTTCCCAACGGGGCTGCCGTGGGTGAACGCTCCATCTGCTGGGGTGAGCACGCTGCAGCGTGGCAAGCCAATGCTGGTGGAGTTCTGGGACTTCTGCCGGCCGAACTCGATGCGGACGCTGCCGTATGTGAAGGCGTGGCATGAGCGCTATAGCGCCGACGGCCTGCGGGTGGTGGGCGTGCACTGTCCCGGCTTCGATGCCTCGCGCGACGAGCAGGCGGTGAGGGACGCTGTCGCGCGCCTGGCTATCTCCCACCCTGTGCTGGTCGACAGCGAGCTGGAGGTGTGGCAGGAGTATGAGAACGCGGGCTGGCCCGCTCGCTACTTGTTCGACGGTCGTGCGCGCCTGTTCGACTACCACTACGGCGAGGGCGCTTATACGGAAACGGAGCTGGCCATCCAGGAGCTACTGGAGGTGGAGCGGGAGCCGCTCACGCCGCTACGCCCCGAGGATGCACTCGGGGCGACGCTTGCGGCGCAGACGGCTGACCAGGAGGGCGCCTACTCGGGGCCTTATGAGGCAGGCGGCGTGTGGGCGGTGCTGGACGGCGTGGGCACGGTGACGGTCAACGGCGGGGCGTCGAGCGGCGGCTGCGAGCTGCCCATCGAACATCCCGGCGCGTACCCCCTGATCGAGCACAAACTGCACACAATCGGGGATCTCGAGCTCAAGATCGGCACAGGCGTGCGCTGTCTCGCCACGTGCTTCATGCCTGGGCTGACGGGCGAGACCATCGCCACGGGCCCGATGGCGCCGTAACCGGCGTTAGTGGTGCTTTGGGGCGGTGAAGGTCAGCGTCTGGCCTTTCACCGAAATGATCCTGCCTGAGCTCGTCTGGGTGACCAGGAGCTTGACGTGAAGCTTGTGCTCGAGCTTGAGCAGCGCCCGCCCAGCGCCGTTGAGCGAGACGGTCACGTTCTTTGACTGCCCGCCGCTGAGCGTGACCGACGCGTTACCGATGGTGACGGTCTTCTTCCCCCCATGGACGACGGGTACAATAACCGATCACCCGGCTTCCCTGCTGTCAAGACCGACGGAAAGCCGGGTTGGCTACGGATCGGGTCAGGCCACCGACGAGGCGATCTGCGCGTGGGTGTAATCCTGCAGAAGCCGCTTGACCGTGGGCGGCCCGTCGTCGTCGACCACCACGCACACTCCCGGCCAGTAAGGGCTCTCACCAGGCTTGGCAGTAAGGAAGATCGGTGAATATGTCCAGCTGCCAGTGTTCACCAGGCGCGCACCGTCGCGCCCGCGCCACTCATGCTGCTCGTCGCCCGGGAGCGGGCCGGCGCGGTGGGTGTGGCCAAAGACAACGTACGCGTCGCCGAGGTGAAGGCGCGCGGCTACCTCCCCCATCGCGCTCAGCCCAGCGCGGCGGAGCTCGCTCGTGGAGATATCGGCACGCAACGGACCCACACCGGCGCGATTGAGGGCAGCGATGGCGACGGGGAATGCTCCTGCGATCGCCGCGCCGCGCAGTAGCTGCAGGGCCTTCCTGTAGCCGCGTGAGCGCCGTCCATTTTCACCTCTGAGCGACTGCCAGGCGCTCACGGTCGCCGCGCCATTCAGCGCGGGCCCCGTATGGGCGTCCCGTGCTATCGCGTCCCGCCAAGCGAACACCGGCGCCACGGTCGCCTCGTAGTCATTCACGCAGTCGAACGTGCTGGCCGGCCGGCCCAGCAGTCGCGTCATTGCGCCAAGGCTCAGGCGCTCGAGCGTGGGGACGGTGAGATGACAGTCCAGGTAATGGCCGTGGGTGGCGTAAACGTCTGGGCGTACCCACAGGCCGGGGTAGGCCACACGCACTCGCGCGGGCGCAGCCCAGCCCGCAATCTGCGCAAGCGCGGGCGAGACCTCCGCGGGCTCAAGCAGCTGCTCGACTGTGAGCGGGGGTGGCTCGTGCTCTGATCCGCGCCCGGCGAGCCACGGTTCCACGAGCGCGTGGTCGTGGTTGCCGGAGACCATCACCAGCTCGCCTCCGGCGAGCGCACGCCCGAGATCCTCGAAGAACGGGCGCGAGGCCAGCATCACCTCGCGCATCGGCCCGTGGCGCAGCTCGACTACATCTCCCAGCAGCACCACCCGATCAACGTCTGCCACCGCCTCGAGCAGCGCGGCGCGTAGCTCCACTTGGCGCAGCAGGTCGCTGCCAGAAACGCTGCCGAGGTGCAGGTCGGAGACGATCAGCGTGCGCATGGCTGAATGCGCACGCTCACGCTGGCTCGTGCGCTCGAGCGCCGACGGTACGCCTCACTGATGAGGATCAGCCGGCCTCGCCGGCCACGACGGCTTCACGGATCTGCTTGGGGAGCATGAAGCGCACGTCCTCGCGGACCACGTCGAACTCCGAGATGTCTGTGACCCCACGAGCACGGAAGAACTCGACGAGCTCGATCACCAGCTCCTCAGGTGCGCTGGCTCCCGAGGAGATGCCGACCACGCGCCTGTCGGTGAGCCACTCCTCCTTGACCTCGCGCGCAGCGTCGATCAGATGCGCCTCGGTGCCGCAATCGCGAGCGACCTCCACCAGGCGTACGGAGTTGGAGGAGTTGCGTGAGCCAATCACCAGCATCAGGTCACAGCTGCCAGCCATCTGCTTGACGGCTGCCTGGCGGTTGGTGGTGGCGTAACAGATGTCATCCGTGCGGGGACCGACGATGTTTGGGAACCGCTCGCGCAGGCGCGCGAGGATCGAGCTGGTTTCGTCGACCGCAAGCGTTGTCTGGGTGACGTAGGCGACCCGGTCGGGGTCGGCGAGCTCCAGCTCATCGACGTCCTGCTCGCTCTGGACGAGCACGATCTGGTCGGGCGCCTCGCCCATCGTCCCTTCCACCTCCTCGTGGCCGTCGTGGCCGACGAGCACGATCGTGTAGCCGTCCTCTGCGAAGCGCACCGCCTCACGGTGGACCTTCGTCACGAGCGGGCAGGTCGCGTCGATTGTCCGCAGGCTACGTTCCTCCGCGCCCGCGCGAACGCTGGGGGCAACGCCGTGCGCGGAGAACACGCATACCGCGCCCTCCGGCACTTCCGTCTGCTCGTCGACGAAGATCGCGCCCTGCTCGGTCAGCTTGGCAACGACATGCTTGTTGTGCACGATCTCCTTGCGCACGTACACAGGCGCACCGTGGATCGCGATCGCACGCTGGACGGTCTGCACCGCGCGATCGACCCCCGCGCAGTAGCCGCGCGGTGCCGCCAGCAACAACTTCTCGACAGTGTTGGCCACGCATGTCATTGTAGGGGCCTGCTCGCTACGCTAAGTCCTTCACAATGAGCCAACGCCACCTCGACAGGCTGACCCCGGTAGACGCCTCGTTTCTGCATCAGGAGAGCGGCGTCTCCCACATGCACATCGGTGGTCTCACGATCATCGAAGGCCCCCCGCCGGGGATGGAGGAGTTCCTCGAACAGATCCGCCGGCGGCTGCACCTGGTCCCCCGCTATCGCCACAAGCTCGCCCACACGGCGATCGACAGCGGGCGACCCGTTTGGATCGATGACCCGAGCTTCAACCTGGACTATCACGTGCGCCACACCGCCCTTCCGGCCCCAGGCTCCTGGGAGCAGCTGCAGGACCTGACCGCGCGGATCTTCTCCCAGCAGCTAGATCGCTCAAAGCCACTGTGGGAGATGTGGCTGATCGAGGGCCTCGAGGACGATCGCTTTGCGCTGATCACCAAGACGCACCACTCCCTGATCGACGGCATCGCCGGCGTGGACCTGGCGACGGTGTTGTTCGACCTTTCCCCCGATCCACCGCCGATTGCCTACACCGGGCGTCCCTGGCAGCCACATCCAGAACCGGGAACAGCACACCTGCTCGCTGCCGGTCTCGTGGGCGCGATGCGCGCCGGTGTAGCTCTCGCGGAGGGCGCAATCGACGCGCTCGCGCATCCCGAGCGGGCGCTTTCGCATGCACGCGAGGCTGCGGAGGGCGTTGGCGAGATCGTGTGGGCGGGCCTGAATCCAGCTCCAGAGACACCGCTGAACGTTCCCATCGGGCCGCACCGCCGGTTCGTCGGGGTGACCAGCCAGCTGGACGATTTCAAGACCGTAAAGAACGCCTTTGGCGCGACCGTCAACGACGTCGTTCTCGCCGTTGTCGCCGGTGCGCTGCGCTCTTTTTTGATCTCCCGCGGCAGGCACACAGCCGGCGTGGAGATGCGCGCACTGGTACCGGTATCGGTACGCACCGAGGGCGAGCACAACGAGGGCGGCAACCGCATCGTCGTGATGCGCGGGCCGCTACCGATCTACATCAGCGATCCTCTCAACCGGCTGCGCTTCGTCTCAAGCGCGATGGACGGCCTGAAGGAGTCAAAGCAGGCGCTCGGCGCGGAGGTGATCGCTGGCGCTCAGAACTTCGCCCCGCCGACGATCCTCGCGCAGGCCTCACGACTGAACTTCTCCACGCGGCTGTTCAACCTGATCGTCACCAACGTGCCGGGGCCACAGTTCCCGCTGTATGTGCTCGGGCGCGAGATGCTGCACGCGATTCCAGTTGCATTCCTGCCGGAGAACCACGCGCTGGCGATCGCCATCATGTCCTACAACGGACAGATGAACTTCGGCCTGCTCGGCGACTTCGACGCGCTCCCGGACATCGGCTCGATCGGTGAGAGCATCGCTGCGGAACTCGCCACTTTGGTCGCGCTGGCGCGCGAGTCCGCTACTGCGCCGGTTTAGCTAATCGGCTTCAAACGCTGAGAGCGAGCACGAGCTGCGAGACCTCGTATCGGTCACCTAGATTGCACCGGGCCACGCGCTGCTCGGCGTCATCGAGTGCGGTAACGAACGCATAGCGCGAGCGGACTTTGCTGAGCCATATCTCCGGTTCGACGGGCCGTGTCAGGAGTCCGATGTCCTCCGGCGGCAGCGACTTCGCGTCCAGGTCCGCGACGATCTCCGAGGGATCGAAGGGCCGCTGGCCGAGGCCGTCGTCAACGACGTCGTGCCAGACCTTCAGGACGAGCAGTCTGCGTATCTGCGCCTCCTCCAGAGCGCCTCGACCGAAGAGGTCGAGGTCATAGAGGTCCCTCAACTTGCGTCGCCGGCGCCACGCGGCGAGCTTCTCGGCGAGCGACTCCTCCAGTGCCGGCGCCGGAATCGCCGGAGAGGTGAACTCGTAGCCGGCGTGCACGGCGAGCTCGACCGGCGTGGATAGTTCGGTGGGCAGCCACAGCTTCCGGGGTGAGATCTCGACGCGGGCGGGGATGGCCGGACGGCCGAGCGGCGTGTCGACGATCAGCTTCGCGCGCGTGGCCTCGCGCTCCTCGAGACTGAACCGGACGTCGAACAGCTCAGCGCCGTCGAGAGTGTCGAGGAGGAACTCGGCGGTCTCCATGTCCGGTGTGACGAAGTCCAGGTCCGTGGAGAAGCGGCCCGCGTTGCCGGCGCGCAGCTTGCGCAGCGAGGTGCCGCCCTTGAGAACGATGCCAAGCTCGAATGCGCCCTGGTCGTGGAGGTGCTTGAGCGCGTAGTCCTGGGCGACGTCGAGCAAAGCGGGATCGCGCATGCCGCTGCGACCCTGGAAGTGGCGCGCGAGATAGCCCTGCGTGATCATCGCCGTGGGAGCAACGAGTCATAGACGTGCCAGCGCCTGCTCCACTGGGCGCGGCGATCGCGAGGCCCCAGGAACGTGACGGGAAGCCGGGAGGGCAGCAGCGCCTCGATCTCCTCCGCGATGTCGTCGCTGCCTGCCCACTCGGCGAGGAACCCGAGCCGCGCGAGGGTGGAGATGCGCCGCCATCCTGCCTCTCGCAGCAGACCCTCGGCGGTAGCGGCTCGGAACATGCCTGGTAGCCAATCGTCAGCATTGCCCCAATTGCCCTGGGCCGCGGGACGCTCGGCGGCAGCGACGAGGATGGTTGCCTGCGTCCATACGGGCAGTCCCCGCACGGTCTTCGCCGGCACGCGCCAGTCGAAGGTCACCGCGCGGACGCCCAGCGACGACGGCGTGCGCCAGCCCCGACGGTGCGCGAGCACGGGGCGGTCCGGTTGGTGGGATGAGTGGCCGAGCTCCCAGATCGCTGACTCGAATGCGACCGCAACGGGAACGTCCGGATCGTGCGCGAGCAGCGCGCGCAGCTCGATCCACGGGTCACCCGCCCTGTAGCGGCCGGCTCGGGCGGCCGGCGCGAACTCCCACGCGCCCCGCGTGCGGAGGGGAAGGAGCCAGCCGAGGCGGACCAACCGCTCAGCTGCCGCCTCTGGCGGAAGGGGCACTTGCGTCTGCGCCAGGATCTCCGTCAGGAGCGCTATGGTAACCACCGCCGGCTGGCGCAGCTCCAGCTCCTCGACGACGGGCGCGAGGCGAGATGGCACTGGTCGTGACGTTTGCAGCTGAGCACACATAGCGACACAATGCTACGCCATAAACGTCTGGATGCAAACATGCACAGGCAGTTGCGTCGACTACGGTTCAGGGCAACTGGCGAAGCTCCACGAACCGATGGGCAAGGCCCGCGGTGGCACGCTCCTCGACGCCCCCGCCGGGCGGCGATCGGGGATATCCGCCTTCATCCCGCCCCCGTTATGGTGGCTGGTGATGGCGGCAGGATCCGAAGCACATTCGGTCGTTCATGGGAGTGCGGAGCGCTGGGCGGGCTGGCTGCTGTGGCAGCCGGGTCTGTTGTTGTATCTCGGCCCGGGCGGCTCTTCGGCACGTCACTCCCACCACGCGATCCAGCTGGCTGTCGCGTTCGACGGCCCGTTCAACCTCACGCTGAATGACCGGCGGGTCGTTGCCCGGGCCGCGCTGATTCCAAGCCGGGAGCCGCACGCATTTGAGACGAGCGATCGGCGAATCCTCTATGCGCTGGTCGAGCCGCTCGGAAGCCGCGGAACTGATCTCGCGCAGCGCGCGCGTGAACTACTCGGCCGTGACCTCGCCGATCTGATTCCGATAGCGCCCGAGCCAGCGCCCGAGCCAGGCTCGCTCGTTAGATATGCCGACAGGCTGATTTGTTCTTTGACGGCGCCGTGCCTGACGCCGCCGCTATCGCCGCATGTCATCTCGGCGCTCGCATATCTCGACTCCGCGCTGCAGGACCGCCCGCGCCTGCAAGAGGCGGCACGCGCCGCTGGCATCTCGCCGTCGCGACTGACGCACTTGTTCTCACGGCAGGTCGGTATTCCATTCCGGCGGTTCGTGCTGTGGCTCCGGCTGCGTCGGGCCGCCGAGCACGTATCGGCTGGAAGCTCGCTCACGGAGGCCGCCATCGCCGCTGGGTTTAGCGACCTGCCGCATCTCACCCGCGTCTGCAGGAGCACCTTCGGCGTTACTCCAGCCGCGATCTTGCAGATGCGCCTAGTCCCGGAGCCGAAGGGCTGGCCTGCGTAAGTCAGCCGCAACGTTCAAGACAACCACTGCATCCTCGTTTAGATTCGTGTTTGCCGGCCGTCATGCGGGCAATGTCATGCCAACCCGAACCTCTCACACATCCTCCCAGATCGGATCGTCTTGATGGGCAAGCCACGAGCGCGGTTGGCGGATGTTCCCGACGCGCTCCGGGCGCGGGAGTCTCTGGCCAGGGCCCACCGCGTGATCACCTACGAGCTGCAAGTTCAGAGCGCAGCATCAATCACTGCTCAGCAGTGGGCGAGGGCGACGTTCGAGGGCGCTTCACCGATCGTGAGGAGCTTTCTCGTGCTTGGCTGGCGAACCGTCCTCGGGCTTCGCCTGAGCAAAAGGGGCTCTGCCTGGTCGGTACTCGGGTGGCGGCTGACCGAGGATCTCCCCCACGTGGCAACGCTGGACGCGGCATCCGGCCTGGTGACCGCTCAGAACATCGTATTCGTGCAGGACACAAGCGTGTTCTGGATCACGCTCGTGCACTACGAGCGGAGGATGGCCCTACCGATCTGGAGGCTCACGGAGCTTGTACACCGAGTCGTAGTGCCCGCCATGTTCACACGCGCTGGCCGCCGACGCGCATCTGCCTCCGACCAACTGGAACAGCGGTCAGCGCGCGTCTGACTGGCTATTCCTCCAGGCGCATGATCGTTTCGGCGACGAGAACGTAGAGGCCGCCGCTGGCGGGAAGCACTTCAACGACCTGCCCCTGGTCTTCCGGTCTCACTCGCGGGAGCTTGACCGGGAAGCGCATGCCCATCTTCCCGCCGAGGGCCGGGTCGGGCGCGCCGCTCGAGAGCGTGCCACTCACTGTCAGCGTGCCAGCCGAGTCCAGCGCAAACGTCTCGCCGTCCCCTGCCACTGCCAGGTCCAACGCGCGAGGGCCCACGCCCGTGTGCCCAGCGGTGCCAAACGCGAGGTTGGGAGCGCCGGCGGAGGTGAAGCGGAACAGCTGGCCGCCACCGCCGAAACTGGCCTCCACTTCACCGCTCGCGAGTGCGAACAAGCCGTCGCACACAAACGTGTCCACGCCTTCGAACACGGGCACGAGCGGCAGGTAGGCAACGCCGTCATCGCCGAAGCCTGATGTGGTCACACCCGAGGGCCCGACCTCCTGTATCGCCGGAAGCGCCGACCCGCTGGGCGCATACGCCTGTTCATAGGCGAGCAGAGCAGAGCCATCCGCGGTGATCGTCACCTCGCAGGCCACCCCTTCTCCGGTTGCTGGCGACGGGCCGGTGACGGTGAGAAAGCCGGCGTGACCGAACGACGAGTCGAGGCTGCCAGGTGGCAGCAGCCGCACGAGCTGGAGCGAGCCAACGCCAAGGCCGTGGGTGATCATCGGCTGATTTTCCGGCTGCGGGACTTCGCTGCGGAAGTAGCCCACGAGGATGTCCCCTCCCGGCTCGACTGACGCCCCGGCGAGGATTGCATGGCCGTGCGTGCCAGCAAGCGTGTACTGTGCCACGCCGTCGTGGCCAAACGCATGATCTGGCTGACCGCGGCTGCTCAAGCGAACGACAACGAGCTGGCGGGCCCGGTCGAGACCTACGATCAAAAGGCCACCGCTGCCGAGCGCGAGCATCCGCGGCGGCTGTTCGGGGAGCGAGTAGATCGCTGGCACGGTCATCAGCCCACCATGGCCAAAGCTCCTTACGAGCTTGCCCTGAGCGGACATGCGAGCAACCAGAAATGTGCCTGGTTTGCTGTGTGCGTAGCCGCCGACGAACACCGACCCCTGCGGACCCGCTGCGAGCAGCACCCCTTGGTCGCCCGGCCCGGGGCCGTAGAGCTGGTCGTAGCCACCCTCTCTAACGGGCAGTCCGGCGACGCCGTGCTTGCCAAACGAGCTGTCCAGGTGCCACGACGCAGCCTGCGCGAGCGTCCCGAACGACGCCAGCGTCGCCACGATCAGCGCAGAAACCAGCGCGCCGGCGACATCGATCTGACCACGACGCGTGCACAGCAGCTGCATGGCAGCAACCCCCCTGTGTCGAGCGCGGACGATCCAAGCGTCGTCCGCGCGAGAGGAATAGTGCCACGTTGCGGGACTACGGTCTGATCTCGATCGCTGATGCCGCTGTGTTCGTGGCTACCGTCACCGCGTTTGCAACGTCGGGTCCAGCCCAGCTTTTACCGCCGTTTTCGGAGAGCGAAGTGTAAAGAGCCTGTTCGCCTTCTTCGACCGCGAACGTAGTGGTGCTGGTCACGCTCGAGGTGTTGACGTCTTCGCTTTGCACCCCGCTGAGCGAGCCTGACACTCTCAGCCGCGGGCCTTCGCAGCTGAATTCGGCCAGGTACGGCGCGTGTTCTGCGCTCACGAGCTCAGTCCACACCTGCCCCGACACCGGCCCAAGCAGCCTCGTGTCAAGCAGGTTCGTGACGATCTCGCCGGTTTTGGTCGCCGCGGTGCCGTTGGCGCCTTCGCTCGTGCATTTCTTGCCGGCCAATTCGCAGCCGCTGAACGTGATCCGCTCTGTGCCCGTGCTCGTGCCTGTGACTTCACCCGTGGCGGTGCTCGCTCCGCACGTGACCGTCCGGCCAAGGCCCGCCGTTTCCAGCGTGACGGCACCGGTCGTGGAGATGTATCCGGCGCCAGGCGCCTTTTCGTAGGTGCCCTTCTTTGCCTTCGCCGACTTCACGGTGCAGCTCGAGTCCGTGTAGTCGCCCTTCTTCTGGGCCACGCACGTGGCCGCCGGCCCGGGCACCCATTCGTACTTGCCTTTGTGATCGGGCTGACCTTTCTTCTCGGCAACCGTGTCGCAGTTCCCTTCGGCGTAGTTGCCGTCCTTCTGAGCCACACACTGGCCGTATTCCGGAGCACCGGCAGAGCCCAGCGTGGTGAACATCTGATCGCCGCCATAGCTGGTGCCGAGCGAGTTCGTGACGACCATCCGATAGTGGTAGACGGTGCCTTCGCCAAGCCCCGCCGCCTGCGCCGTCTCCAGGTTGCCGGCAAACGGGAAGTACACCGATTCCGGCGGCGACTGACACGGGACGCTCGATTCATACGACGTCGAGGTGCCGTATTCGAACTTGCATTCGCTCGGTTTGGCACCGTTCGGGTCGACGTCGCCGTGCAGCCTCGCCGAGACCTGGGAGATCGATGTCGCTTCATCGGTCGTGACAGTCGGCGCAGCGGGTTCGCGCGGCGCGATATACAGCGCGTACGGGTTTTCCGGGCCGGACATCAGGCCGGTGATGAGCGTGCCGAGCACCAGTCCCGAGAGCCCTCCGCAGCTGATGGTTGGGATCGTGGTGGTGCCCGTGAAATGCGGCCCAACGTCGAGCAGTTCGCCGAGCGTGAGCGTCGTTTTCAAGTTGAACGTCACCGGTTCGGTTGTCTGGCACTGGGTGGGAACGTCGATTCCCAGTAGGCCAATCACGGTGATCCCGATGATCGCCTTCGACGTGACGCTCATCGTCGCGCATTGGCCCGCGTACGGAGAGCCCGCGCATGCCGACGCCGGCGCGAAGGACAGAGTGCCTTCGGAGGCTCCAGCTTCGGTGAACTTGACGCCCACTTCGCTCGGGATCAGGCCGGCGAGCTTGAGCGTGGCTTTGAACGGCGGCACGTACAGCTTGCCCTTGACGGTCCCCGACAGTTCGGTGGGGGACAACGTCTCAATGTCGGCGACGCCGTTGAAGGTGGAGCCTTTGGGCAGCGTAACCGGTTCGTTCAGCTTCTTCGGCGTCAGCGATCCCGATACCGCCCAGTTGACAAACGACGTCGAGAATCCGGCCCAGGCCGGTGCGGCCGCCAGGGACATCGCCCCAATGACTGCCAGCGGGGCGGCCACAGCCGCGATACGCCACATCCTGCGTGACATGAGAACCCTCCCTCGGTGCCTGACCTCAGGGGCGTCGGCACGCCCCAATTGACACCAGGACTATACCCCGGTTCCGTGAGATCAAACGTGGGTGATGTAGCTCAGTAGCCGAGCGCGAACTTGGCGTCTTCGCTCATCATCTCGGGCGACCACGGCGGCGTGAAGACCATGTCGGATTCCACCGTCTTGACGCCGTCCAGTTCGCCGACGAACTCTTCGATCTGTTCGTTGACCTGAGGGCCAATCGGGCAGCCCGGCGTGGTCAGCGTGAACGTCACCCGCACGTTGCCGTCCGCCACCTCCACCCCGTAGATCAGCCCCAGTTCGACGAAGTCCAACCCAAGCTCGGGGTCGATCACGTTCGAGAGCGCGTCCATCACGTCTTCCTCGGTGGGCATGTCTCGAGTCTAGCTGGCTGCCCGGCCGTGCGCCCCCAGTGGTGATCGTCCGCTCGTGCTCGAGGAGCGCGTCGCTCGCGTGAGCTGGACGGCTTCTGTCTGCGCCGCCGACGGTCCGGGAAACAGCCTGACAATCGACAGGCTGGCGCTGAGCCGTCCGTGAGCCGCACTCAAAAGCGCGCGCCCGACACTGTCGAGCTTGAGTCTGACGATCTTCGTCCCCTCAACCGGGAGCGAGAAGCCACCAGTGCCGATGAGCATCGTCTTGGGTCGCTGGTTGCGGTCCTTGACCTTCGCCCGAAGCATCAGCTTCCCGCTGCACGTATCGGTGCCTGTCTCGATCCAACCGAGCTTGACCGCGGCCGTGCCTTCACTCCAGACCGCGACGGTCAGGCTCGCGAGTGCCGTCCTACAGCTCGCTGCCCGGGTTTCGAGCGGTGCCACAGGCGTGGTTGTTGTGGGCGTCGTGATCGACGGTGCCGTCGTGACCGCCGGTGTCGCGGTTGCGGTCGTGAACCTCTGGTCGGCGCCTGCGCTGGCCCCGCCCGGGTTGACCGCGACGATCCGGAAGTGGTAGATCGTGCCGGCGCTCAGGCTCCCCACCGGGGCCGACACCGCCACCGGGCTGTCCCCCTTTCCCGGCAGCACGGAGCATGGCACGCTCGATCCGTAGGACATCGAGGTGCCATATTCGAACTGGCAGGCGCTCACCTGCCCGCCCACGGGGTTGACGGTCGCGCCCAGCGTCGCAGAGGTCTGCGTGACCGACGACACGGCGCCCGTCAGGACGGTCGGGGCGTCCGGCACCGTCGTAAACGTCTGGTCCTCGCCCGTGCCCGTGCCACCGGGATTGGCGGCCACGATTCGCACGTGGTACGTGGTGTTCGGGGTGAGGCTCGCCAGCACCGCGGATACCGCCGCCGGGTCGGTGCCGGATCCCGGGGAGGGCGTGCAGGGCACGCTGGTCCCGTAGGAAGTCGTCGGACCGTATTCGAAGTGGCAGTCGCTCGCCCGTCCACCGTTCTCGTTCACAGTCGCGTTCACGCTCACCGACGTCTGCGTCACCGACGACGCTTCGCCGGTCACCACCGCAGGTGCGATCGGCAGCGTGGTCAACGTCTGGCCGAGGGCGTCCTTGCTCATACCACCCGGATTGGTCGCGACGATACGGAAGAAGTACTTCGTGTTGGCGCTGAGACCCTGCAGCTTGGCCGATACCGGCACCTTCTCTTTGCCCGCTCCCGGCTGTGATTCGCAAGGAATTGGCTTGGACCCGTACGATTCCGACGTGCCGTATTCGAACTCGCAGACGCTCACTTCACCACCGTTGGGATTCACCATCGCGTTAAGTGTTGCCGAGGTCTGCGTGACCAACGACGCCGCGCCTGTCACGACTTCGGGGCCCGGTAGTGTTTCAAACGGCGCTCCTCCTTCGCCAAAGGAATCTTCGCCCAAGGAGTTGATGACTTCGAGCGAAAAGCTATAGCGAGCGTTCGCACTGAGACCTTCCGCCAGCGCCGAGACCTTCACCGGGCTCTTGCCGGACAGCGGCAACCCCACACAGGGCGTAACGATCACCTCGGGCTTCGCAGTCAATCTTTCATAGTGGAAGTAGCACTGTGTCACCACTCCGCCATTGGGGTTTATTTCCGCGTTCAATACCGCAGATGTCTGTCCGATGGCTGACGGTGCCCCGGCGATGACCGTCGGCGGACCCGGCGCCGTTTCGAGCGTCTGGTCGGCGCCCGGACTCGTGCCACCTGTATTGGTGGCCACGATCCGGAAGTGATAAGTCGTGTCCTTGATCAGGCCCGTGACCGATGCGGACACCGCCACCGGGCTCGCGCCCGATCCCGGCGACACAGTGCACGGAACTCGGTCTCCATAGGAAACCTCTTCGCCGTATTCAAAATAGCAACTGCTAGTTTCGCCACCGTTGGGGTTGACGGTCGCGTTCAGCGTTGCCGTGGTTTGCGTGGTCGACGACGCCGCTTTGGTCACGACCGTCGGCACCGGCACATAGCTGAACTTGTCGGCCGAGCTGGTCGCGCTGGTGCCCCCGGAAGTGGTCACGCTCACATCAACGGTGCCCGCACCCGCCGGGGCGACCGCCCTTATCGAGGTCGCCGAGATGACTTCGAAGCTCGTCGCGCCGATCGAGCCGAACTCAACCGCTGCGGCTTCGTTGAAGTTGGCTCCGGTGATGGTCACCGAGGTCCCACCGGCTTCCGGACCCTCGTTGGAGGTCACGTTGCTGACGGTCGGAGGATTCACAAACGCCCATGCGGCCCCGGTGTTGGTGTTGTCCGCGGGGCCGCCGAGGAGCACGGTGTTGCCGTCGGAGGACAGCGCCACGCTCGAGCCGAACTGGCCTTCGCCTTCCTCTTCCCCGCCCGTGAGCTTTCCGCCCTGCTGGCTCCAGGCTGCCGCTTCCGAGCGCGCGAACACCCACGCCGCCCCGGTGTTGGCATTGTCCGCGGGGCCGCCGAGGAGCACGGTGTTGCCGTCGGAGGACAGCGCCACGCTCGAGCCGAACTGGCCTTCGCCTTCCTCTTCCCCGCCCGTGAGCTTTCCGCCCTGCTGGCTCCAGGCTGCCGCTTCCGAGCGCGCGAACACCCACGCCGCCCCGGTGTTGGCATTGTCCGCGGGGCCGCCGAGGAGCGCCGTGCTGCCGTCGGAGGACAGCGCCACGCTCCGGCCCAATTCGCCCGCACCGCTCTCCCCACTGCCGGTGAGCTTTTCGCCCAGCTGACTCCAGGCGCCTTCCGATGAGGCCGCGAACGCCCACGCCGCGCCAACTTGGCTGCTGTCGCCGGGAGCACCGATCAGCGCGATGGTGCCCTGTTTGGACAGCGCGACGCTCCGACCGAATTCGCCTGCGCCGCTCTCGCCAGAGCCCGTGAGCTTCGTTCCCTGCTGGGACCAGGTTTCGCCCGAAAGCGTAAACACCCACGCTGCCCCCACTTTGCCGGCGTCGCCCGGGGCGCCGATCACCGCAGCGTTGCCTTCGGCGCTCAGCGCCACGCTCGTGCCGAACCGGCCTTCGCCTTCCTCTTCCCCGCCCGTGAGCTTTCCACCCTGCTGGGTCCAGGCGCCACCTTCCGAGCGCGTGAACACCCACGCCGCGCCGGCGCCTCCGTTGTCGCCGGGGTCGCCGATCACCGCCGTGCTCCCTTCAGCGGATAGCGCGACGCTCGAGCCGAGTTCGCCGTTGCCGATCTCTTCGCCGCTCTTCGGCGCGAGCTCGGCCTGCTCTGTCCAGGTCGAGCCTGTCCGCATGAACACCCGCACCGTGCCCGCTTCGCCGTCGACGGTGGGAGCGCCGATCAGCGCGGTATCGCCACCTGCCGAGAGCGCAACGCTCTCGCCGAAGCGGCCCGCGCCGCTTTCACCGGCGAGGAGCCCGTCTGGAGCCAGCGTGGCGTGCGCGTTGCCGGCGAGCGCCAACCCGACCAGCATCGAAAGCAGCGCGGACGCCGCGACCGAGCGCCACCGGATTACGGCTCCAGCGGACGGCGCCATTCGATCAATCAACGCGCGATCCATCGCAAAAGTGCTGAGTGATCGGCCCATGGCATTCCGGTGCACAAGGACCGAGGGCCCGCACCATGCGGGCCCTCGGTGTCATTCCCTTGCTCTATGTCCTACTTCCTCCTCTTCGCCGCATACGCGTGCCTGGCTTTCGCTTCGCACGCCGCGCGCTTGCTCTTCGGCAGCTTCTTGCATGCCTTCAGGGCTTTCGCGAGCTTCTGTGCCGCCGTCAGGGGCTTGGCGCTGCTGCTCACGCCCAAGACACCCCCGATCGGCGTGACCAGCGGCGTGGCCCCACCCGTCGTGGTCGTGGTCGTCGTCACCGCGGCCGGGGTGACGGCTGCCTTCTTGACTGCCGCTTCCGCTACTTCTTTTTCACGCTGTTCGTTAGCCGCTGTCTCTTTAGCTTCGTTCGCGGCTTTTTCTTCAGCTGCTTTCGTAGTGGCTTCTGCTTCTGTGATCTTGTTTTCCGCCACTTCTTTCGCACGCTGTTCGTTAGCCGCTTTTTCTGCTGCTTCGTTCGCGGTTTTTTCAGCGGCCGCCTTTTCAGCGGCTTCTTTCGCTGCTTTTTCTTTAGCTGCTTTTTCAGCCGCTTCTTTTTCTGCTTTTTCTTCCGCCGGCGTCTCGAAGTTCACTTCGTGATCGCGGATGATGTTCTCTTCGACGTACTGGACGTTGAGGTCGACCTTCTCGAGCGTGCTGTTCGTCACCTCGATCGCCGCGAGACCTTTTTCATTCGTCTTCTCGCAGATCTCGTTGGTACCGGCAGTGCTTACGACGGTCGACGGCCCGACCTCTACGTTGCCCGCGCCAAACCCGAACACATTGCCTACGTCGTCCACCGTGCCGACCGGGAAGTGGGACACGGTCCCACCATTCGGGGTGACGAAGCAGACCGTCTCATCGGCGAAGGGCTTACCGTCGATGTCCTGAGCCTTGGCGACAATGATCTTGACTGTGTTTTCATTGGTACCCGGGCCCTTGGGGAACTGGAACCATTCCTTTTCCCAGTCGGACGTGACCGTCTTGACGATCGGTTCCGAGGTGAGGGCCGGATAGTCAACGGGCTCGTATGGATACACGGCTCGAGCCGTGATCGACGAGTTGCCGATTTCCTGACCCTTCAGGAGCTTCAGATCGCAGCCGCCGTCACCGTTCTTGATGATCTCGCCCGCTTTTTCTTCTTCGCCTTCCTGCAACTCAGGCAGGTTTTCGAGGAAGAACCCGTCGCCCGGTGTGTACGTGACATACGCTTCGCCGTGCTCATCCGTGTAGAACGTTTCCGTCAACGGACCACTGGGAGTTTCGTATTCGCTCGGCTCCGCGCCTTCACGCCGCAGACATCCGGTCGCGTGCGAGGAGCGTTCGTTGGCGCTCTTGACCGAAGTCCAGAACGTGTACGGTTCTGGGTGGCTGTTCAGGAACCCGGGGAAGTCTCCGCCGGGGCTCGGTCCAGTCACGCCCGAGGACTGAGGTAGACCACGGTCGGTGGCCGGAATGTACGCGCCGTAGTAGGGGTTGTACAAGTTGCCTTCTTCTTCGGCGTCTCCATTGAAGTTGTGGCTGTAGACCAGGGCCTTGCTGGCACCCGAGATCTGGCCCACGCCACCGAGACCGCCGGGTTCATTCGCCGCGATCGACACGTCGATACGCATCGCGGGCATCGGCGCATCGTATTCGTTGAGTTCACCATCGCTGATCAACGTTTCGTTGGCGGACTGCGGGTCGTACGGCCCTACGGTCGCGGTTTCACCCGATGTGAAGCCGCCGCCCAACGCGCTACTAGAGAACGAGGCGAACAGCGGTGACGTCGAACTGCGGTTGGATACGTTGTCGTTGCTCGGCGTGCCGTGGATGTCCCACAGCCCCGGGTTGGTGCCCGGCGGTTCTGTTTCTTCCGACGAGCTCGCCAGCACTTTTGCCAACGTCGGCCAGGCTTCCGGCAGGGTATACGTTTCTTCTTCCAGGATGTTGTGCAGTGGGGCTTCTTTCAGGACCGGGAAGCTACCCGTCACTTTGATCTGCACCAGACCTTTGTCTGTTTCTTCCCCCGAGAACGGCGAGGGGATGAACTGGCCGTTGCCTTCCGGATCGCCCAGGAAGTTGGACAGATTGCTCTGGCCGGCGCCGTTCAGCTGGCTCTGGAAGGTTTCGGTCCCTGACGCGCTCGTTCCGGCCTCGTGCAGCACCGGCTTGTTCGCCGTCAGCCAGATCACCAGGAACTGGTGCGAGAAGACGATTTCGCCGTCTTCGTCGTTCTTCACGACCGCGCGGATGCGCGTCAGGCCCGGGTTCAGCGACTTGTAGTCGGTCGCGATGCACCCCTTGCCTTCCGAGGATAGGAAGAAGGATGACGGCCCCGGGTCGAACGGTTGTCCGAGTTCGCTGCCCGCGCTCCCGTCGGGTGTCGGCGGCTGGAACTGATAGCCCGACCAGTCCTCGACTTCGAAGTTGTCGTTATAGAACTCGCCGAGGATGGAATTGGGGTCGGCGTCGTGCTTGATGGACTCCAGTCTGATGTCTTCCGTGAAGCTCGATTCGCATGCCACCAGACGCACATGCTCCCCGACCCACGCCACGTACGGGACGTTCGTGCCCTGGGCGCCGTAGAGGCTGTCAGGGTTTGGCGCGGCGACGGCGACTGCCGTGAGCGAAGCCAAGGCCAGCACCGCCGCTCCAGCCGCGGAGACAAATCCCGCGAGCAATTTCCGTTTATCTATTGGTCGCATTCTGAGCGGCCTCCTCCTTGGTGAGTGGACTTATGTGCCACGGTTCGTGTGCCAAGTTGCTGAGGCACGGTCAGTTCAGACGTTTAGAACGACTGAGGCCGGGTACAGTACGTCCAGCGGCGACCCGCCACAATAGTCACCAAGGGTAGTCTTGCCCTCCTGCCAGCGGGTAGGTTGATACCTACCCCTGAGCAGTACCGTGAAGCTCGACCGGCGGCTCAGGCGTGAAGCTCGGTCTGCCGCTCAAGCGCCGCCCGACGCTCATGATCCCGGGCTCATCGCCCGGCTCGCCTGCACGCGGTTGTGGACGCCGAGACTGCCATAGATCCCCCGTAGGTGGAACTTGACGGTGTTGATGGAGATCACGAGACGCTCGGCGATCTCCTTGTTACTGAGCCCCGCGGCGGCCAGCTCGAGCACCTCACGCTCGCGCGTGCTCAGCACACGCACGACAGCCTCACGTTCGAGTGAAGCCTTATGCCAGCCGGACGGCATGACCGCGCGACCCTCGAGCACGTGGCGGAGCGCCAGGATCATCTCCGCCGGGGCGTCGGCCTTCAACACGACGCCATCCACGTGCTCCTCAATCACACACCCGACCAACGCCGGGGACGCGCCCTCGCAGAGCAGAAGGATTTTCAGATCTGGATAGGCCTGCCTGAGCGCCGACACGGCCGGCGGACCCGCTCCCGGATCCTCGGCGTCGACGACAGCGACATGCGGCGCTTGAGCACCATCGCGCAACGCTGTCTCGAGGGTGCTGAAGTTCGGATAGGAGCCAACCACACGGCTGCCGCTCTCTGTGAGCAACCACGTGAGGGCGTCGGTGACGAACGCCCCGGCCCCGCCGACGATCGCGACGCCGGCCTCAACCGCCGCCACGGGTCATCTGCGCGTACTGGTTGGCCGCCTCTACTCGATTGCGCACGCCGAGCCGTGAGTAGAGCGCTCGGATGTGAAACTTGACGGTGTTGGGGCTCAGCTCGAGCTCGGCGGCGATCTCCTCGTTTCCCCGGCCTTGCGCGATCAGGGCGAGAATCTGACGCTGGCGCGGACTCAGACCGAGGGGCTTGTACGCTTCACCCGCAAGTACCCGCTGCCAGCCAGCGGGCATGACCGTCCTCCCTGTCGCGATGTAGGCGATGGCGTCCCGCGTCTGCTTGGTCGTATAGCTCTTGAGGATAATCCCGCTTACGCCGTGCTCGATCGCACAGCGAATCAAGTCCTCGCGCATCTCCGAACAGAGCACCACGATGCTGCTCTCGGCACACGGCGAGCACAGCTCGCCGATGGCGCTCTGCCATCTGGCTTGATCGTTCTCCTCACAGTCGAGCAGCACCACCGTGGGCGGGATCTCCAAGCGCGCCGCCCGGTAGTCGGCGACGGACTCGAAGGTCGTGAGCACCCGTAGGCCGTCTTCATGCGCCAGGAGGTTCCCGGTAGCCTCTCGCAGCAGACGCTGTCCTCCAATCAGTGTGAGCGCCACCTCGCCTCGAGGGCGAGCAAAGAGTGATTCAAGACCGGGCGGGCGACCTTGCGCCCACCCGCTCGCTGGTCTCGTCTGGTTCGCAGCGCCTCGCGCCGGAGTCGAGAAACCGAGGGCTCGCCCGCGGTCGACCAGTCGCACGTTGCTCGCCACCCTCGTCACCTTCAATCCCCCCTCGTGCGCGTCACGCTGGATCAACACGATCAGGCCGGTCCTCCACAATTAGCACAATCGCAATTTTCGGAACTGTAGAGGTTTTTGGGCCTTTGCGCAGCGTCGCACGGATCGTTGCGCACTTTGTCCGTACGTGGCTGCGACCGATGTCAGCCACCCGGATCCCATCAGGTTCCGGCTCTCAACAATTGGCAGGACGCTAGTTATCGCAGCCGAGGCGGTCCCACATGTACAGCTGTATGCACTCGTTGGCGAGCTCGATCGCGCGCTCGCGGGAGAGGCGCGGGAGCACCGTGTCGAGCGCTTGGTCCTCGGCGACGCCGGCCTGGAAGGCTTCCTCGCCGCGGAAGCCAGCTGCGATCTTCAGCGCCTCGCGGCGGTTCTCGCCGAGGCTGGGGAACACACCGACGAGGAAATCGGTGTTTGGGATTGGCTGGCCGACCTCCAGGGAGGCGTGCCAGGCGGCGAGCAGATGCAGGTCGTCCTCGTCCAGGTCGGCAATCGCCTTCGCGTAGTGGACTGACAGTTCCTGGTCGGGAATGTCGTCGACCCATGCGCGCACCACCTCGCCCACAAGCTGGCGGCGCGCCTCGCGGCCGACCGACTCGGCAATGACGCGGATCGCATCCTGCGGCTCGATGAAACAGAGTGGCATCGCAACTCTCCCGTGGAGTTAGGAACACTGACAACAAGGACTGTAAGCGGCCGTGTGGACGGCATTTCTCAGGCCTTGGTCAGCTGCCCTATGCATTCCCTAGCGGGGTATGGCGTGTGCTGAGGAGCTCAGACGCCCAGCACGTCGCCGGCCCGCTCGAATGCGGCGTCATCGTGGGTCTCCGGCGGGCATCCCATGCTTGCCCGCTGCGGGGAGAGCCAGTTGGCAAGTGCCAGGTCAAGCGTCTCGATCGGGATCGAGGCTTCCCCGGCGAGTGCGGCCGCGCGGCGCTCCAGCAGGAGCGGATCGCCGATGCCGAACACGCGCTTGGCTGCCAGCGTCGTCGGGTCATCCGCCGAGAGCCCGCCCGCGCCTGACAGGTGTAGCGAGTCGGGGGTGAGCTCGTACAGCCCCAGACGCCCCAGCGTGACGAGTAGGTCATAGCGGGCCATGCGGGTGAGGCCCGGGAGCGCGAGCCGCTCGAATACCCGCTCGAAGCGCCGCCCGGGACTCCACGCCGGATCGCCTGTGAACGCGACTGCCTGCCCTCCCTCTACGCTCGCCGATTGCGGGGCAGCGCCAGCGGTGCCGCCACGCTGTACCCATTGGTCGTAGGCAACCAGGGTCTCCGTGCCCCGGGCACGGTCGTGTGAGGTGCGCGGGCCGAGCGGTATGTCATCGAGATCTGGAAGCTCCCCAGGCCCATCGGTGAGCGCGAGACGGATGCCAGCGAAGGGATCGTCGGACTCCAGCGGGCTCAGGTAGGCGATCAAGAAGCACGTCCACGTCGCTCGCTCGAGGCTCTCCCCCGCGAGCGCGTGCGCCTCGCCATACAGACCGGGAGGCTCGGCGGCGAGCGCGAGCAGCCGCCCACTCGAGAAGGCGATCTCCTGCGCGAGCCGACTTGCGTCGGCGGAGGCACGCAGACCCGGCACGAGATCCGAGCGGTAGCCGTCCTCCTCAGCTCGGCCCTCGCGGCGAATGCGTAGCGCACCGCTGTGTCCGTGTTTGCGCTGTGCGCTGCCACCACCGGCGCGTGCCGGCCCGGGCGTCTTCGCGCGGGAGGATGAGGCTCCGCTCGGTGTTCGACCTGGCAGCGTCTTGCTGCAGATCGGGCAGCGCTCTACGAAGCGGTTGTGGCGACAGAAGGTCGGCATGATGCCGCTGGGATATACCTGTTTGCGCGCGCCCGTGCGCTACCGGCGCGACGCTCCTTGGCCAAGTCGTGGAGGTAGTCATCGAAGTCCACCTGGATCGTGTGACGCTTGGAGGCGACGTAGCGCGCACGCATCGCCGCCTGGTCGGCCTCGATGTCGGCGCGCATCTCAGCCGTGGTGGGCAGCGCGTAGTCGCCCACCAGGTAGTCGCCCACCCACGCCCCCTGCGCCTCTGCCAGCGGCATGATCGCCCCCAAGGGCTGCAGCAGGCCGATGAAGAACAAGTTCGGGATATCGGGGTGGAACACCCGCCGGAACAGCTCGATGTGATTCTCCGGAGCGGAGATGAAGTCCTCGTCGAAGAACGGGAACGTGATCTTGTAGCCGGTGCAGTACACGACCACGTCCGCCTCCACCTCGCTGCCGTCCGTGAAGCGCACGCGCGAGCCTTCGAAGCGATCGATGTTCGGCTTTGGCGTGATCGTGCCGTGCTGGATGCGGTCGAGGATGCGCCCGGAGATCGTCGGATGCGCGTCGCCCAGCCGGTGGTCGGGCTTGGGTAGGCCATAGCGCTCCGGTGGCCCGGCGTAGCTACGAATCAGCTGCTGGGTGATCCGCTGGCGGATCTTGAACGGGATGCGCGGGTCGTTGCGTATCTGATCCACCGGTTTGCCGAAGATGTACTTGGGGACGATCCACACGCCCCTACGCGCCGCCAGGTACGTGTGCTCGGCGACGTATGAGCCTCGACCGCGATATCCATCGCAGAATTCCCCATGCCAAGCACAACCACGCGCTTGCCCGCGAAGATCGAGTTGTCGATGTAGGAGTGGGCGTGCATCTGTGCGCCCGTGAATGTGTCCGTTCCCGGGAACGCCGGTTCGGGCCAGCGGGTGTTCCAGTGATGCCCGTTGGCGACCACCAGCGCGTCGTAACGACGGGTCTCGCCCGTGTCGAGCTCAACTGTCCACACGCCGTGCTCGTCGCGTGCGGCGTGCTGCACGCCGGTCTCGAATGTGATCAGCTCGCGTAGCCCAAAGTGGTCTATGTATTCATCGAAGTACGCCGCAATCTGCGTGTGATGGGCGAAGTCCGGGTAGGAGCCCGGCATCGGGAAGTCCGAGTACTCCATGCGCGGACGCGAGGTGTTGATGAACAGGTCGCGGTACGCGGCGGACATGCCGTTGCTGTTTTCGAACACCCAGTTGCCGCCGACGCGATCGGACTTCTCGAAACAGTCGAACGGAATTCCCCGCTCGTGCAGGGCCTTGACGGCGGTGATGCCGGAGGAGCCCGCACCGATCACGCAGACGTTCGCCAGATCTCGCCGTGCCTCGCCAACGGAAGCTGTATGTCCGTTTGCGTGCAGCCCGTTCATTGTGCTCAAGCCTAGCTGTCCGGCGTGCCGATGCCGGGACCGACGTGCTGCGGCGGTCCCTCCCGACCACCGTCCGCGTCAGCGTGGCCAGCCAGGGCGCCGTCTTCCAGCGCAAATGCTCCAGAGCCGTGTGCGCCACCGCGGCGCCCCGCCAGATAGCGGTCGACCATCCGCGCGCATTGACGACCCTCGTTGATCGCCCACACGATCAGCGACTGCCCGCGACGTGCATCACCGGCGGCAAACACGCTGTCGACAGAGGTCGTGTACGGCTTCACCGCCCTGACGTTGCCGCGATCTTCGCGCTCCACACCGAGCTGGTCGAGCAGCTCCCGTTCGGGTCCGAGGAAGCCCATCGCCAGCAGCACCAGCTGCGCCGGCATCTCGCGCTCGGTGCCCGGGACCGACTTGAACGGCGGCTTCGGCTCGGCCTGTGCGATGCGAATGCCGGCCACCGCCCCGCTGCCATCGTCGCGGAAGGTGGTGGTAGCCGCTGAGAAGTCCTGCTCGCCCAAGCCCAGCTCGAGTGCCTCCTCCATCGCGTAGCTGCGGCGATACTTCAGCGGCCACTGCGGCCATGGCGTCAGGTCATCGCGCCGATGCGCCGGCGGCTCGGACAGGAGCTCCAGCTGGACGATCGAGCGAGCGCCCTCGCGCAGCGCGTTACCCACGCAGTCCGCGCCCGTGTCGCCACCACCGATCACCACCACGTCCTTGCCGGCGGCGCTGATCACCTGCTCGATCGGCGGCTGCGCGATTGTGGGTTGGGGGCCGTGGGCACTCGCGACCCAGCGGTTGCGCTGGTAGAGGTACTCCATCGCGAAGTGCACCCCCGTGAGGTCCCTACCGGGCACCGGCAGATCGCGCGGCACACGCGATCCTGTGGCCAACACCACCGCGTCAAAGCCCTCGCTCAGCTCCTGGGCACTGACGTCGCTGCCGACATCAACCCCACAGCGGATGTCAACGCCCTCGGCGATCAGCTGCTCCACACGGCGCTCGACCACTGCCTTCTCGATCTTGAAGTCGGGCACACCAAAGCGCACCAGCCCGCCAATGGCCTCGTCGCGCTCGAACAGCGTCACGCGGTGGCCGGCTCGGCGCAGCTGCTGCGCGGCCGCCATGCCCGCCGGCCCCGAGCCGACGACAGCGACCGACTGGCCGGTTTCGCGATCGCGGCGCGGCGGCTGGGGAACGATCCAGCCCTCCTCCCACGCGCGGTTGACGATCGAGTTCTCGATCTGTTTGATCGTGACCGCATCGCCCTCGCGGATCTCGAGCACGCATGCCGCCTCACACGGAGCTGGGCACAGCCGCCCGGTGAACTCGGGGAAGTTGTTCGTGGCATGCAGTTGCGCGATCGCGTCCTGAAAGCGGTCGTGGTAGACGAGGTCGTTCCAGTCGGGGATCAGGTTGCCAAGGGGACAGCCGTTGTGGCAGAACGGCACGCCGCAGTCCATGCAGCGCGCACCCTGCGCACGCAGCTCCTCGACCGGGCGCGGAAGCAGGAACTCGTTGAAGTCGTGCGCCCGCTCGTGCGGATCGCGCTGCGGAACGCCGTGACGCTCGATCTGCAGGAAGCCCCCCACCTTGCCCATCAGCTACCGGTCTCCCCCACCGCGTCCAGCGGCCGCGAAGACTCCGGACGACCATTTTCGGATGCCTTGGCCGCCAGCGCCTCTTCCTCTGCCAGCTCCCGCAGCACCCGCTTGTAGTCGTGCGGCATCACCTTCACGAACGCGCCCCTGCCGAGCAGCTCGCCCCACTGCGCGAGCACACGAGCGGCCACCGGCGAGTCGGTACGCCGCAGGTGCTCTTCGATCATCGCCCGCAGCTCCAGCGCATCCGCCTCGGACGGCGCTTCGAAACCGACCATTCCCATGTTGCAGCGGGTGTGGAACATGCCCTCCTCGTCCAGCACGTAGGCGACGCCTCCGCTCATACCAGCCGCGAAGTTGCGGCCCGTCGGCCCGAGCACGACCACCCGTCCGCCGGTCATGTACTCGCAGCCGTGATCGCCGATGCCCTCCACGACCGTAGACGCACCCGAGTTGCGCACCGCGAAGCGCTCGCCCGCGAGCCCGCGGAAGAAGGCGCGACCGGCGGTGGCGCCGTAGAGCACCGTGTTACCCACGATCACGTTCTCCTCCGCCTTGAAGTGCTCGCCCATGCCCGCGCGCGGGCGGATCGCGAAGACGCCACCGGAAAGACCCTTGCCGGCGTAGTCCTGCGCGTCGCCGTGCAGCGTGAACGTCACGCCCGGAGCCAGCCAGCCGGCGAAGCTCTGCCCCGCGGAGCCCTCGAAGTCGACCACGATCGAGTCCTCCTCGCCCAGGCCCTCCGCGCCAAACTCGCGGGCGATGTGGCTCGAGAGGATGCCGCCCACGCAGCGGTTGCGGTTGCGGATCGGCAGCTCGAGCTTGACGCGCCCGCCGGTGACCGACGGCCCGCTGCGCTCCGTCAACGCCGCCTTCGAGCGCTCGATCAGCTCCCAGTCGAGTGCGTCGTCGAGCACCTGCGGCGGCGAGGTCACCCGCCGCCGCGGCGAGTCCTTCGGCAGCTCGATGTGGGTGAGCAGGTGCGTGAGGTCGACGCCGCGTGCCTTCCAATGCTCGATCGCCTCACCCGCGCCCAGCAGATCGACCCGACCGGTCGCCTCATCCAGCGAGCGCAGACCCAGCGACGCGAGGATCTCGCGCACTTCCTCCGCGACGAAGAAGAAGAAGTTGACCACGTGCTCGGGGGTGCCCTTGAAGCGCTTGCGCAGCTCCGGATCCTGAGTGGCGATGCCCACCGGGCAGGTGTTCAAGTGGCAGGCGCGCATCATGATGCAGCCGGTGGCAATCAGCGGCGCCGTCGAGAAGCCCATCTCATCCGCGCCCAGCATCGCCGCGACCACCACGTCGCGACCGGTCTTCAACTGCCCGTCGGTCTGCACGATGATGCGCGAGCGCAGGTTGTTGAGCAGCAGCGTCTGCTGGGTCTCAGCCAAGCCGATCTCCCACGGAATGCCCGCCGCCTGGATCGAGGACAGCGGCGAGGCGCCCGTGCCGCCGTCGTGGCCCGCGATCAGTACGCGGTCGGCGTTGGCCTTGGAGACGCCTGCCGCCACCGTGCCGACGCCCACCTCGGAGACGAGCTTGACCGACACCTGCGCCTGCGGGTTGGCGCAGCGCAGGTCATAGATCAGCTGCTTGAGGTCCTCGATCGAGTAGATGTCGTGGTGCGGCGGCGGCGAGATCAGACCGACGCCAGGGGTCGTGTGGCGGATCGAGCCGATGTAGGCGTCCACCTTGTGCCCCGGCAGCTGACCACCCTCGCCGGGCTTCGCGCCCTGGGCCATCTTGATCTGCAGCTCGTCCCCGTTTACGAGGTAGTGGATCGTTACGCCGAAGCGACCGGAGGCGACCTGCTTGATCGCCGAGCGGCGACGATCGCCGTTTGCGTCGGGCTGGAAGCGCACCGGGTCCTCGCCGCCCTCGCCCGTGTTCGAGCGCCCGCCCAGCCGGTTCATCGCGATCGCAAGCGTCTCGTGCGCCTCGCGGGAGATCGACCCGAGGCTCATCGCGCCGGTACAGAAGCGCTTGACGATCTCGCTCGCCGACTCGACTTCGTCGAGCGGGATCGCGGCACCGGCATTGCTCGTGCCGCCGATCCTCAAGAGGCCGCGCAGCGTCGCCTTGCGAGCCGCGTCCTCGTTGACCGCCTGTGCGTATTCCCTGTAGGTCGCGAACGCCGGGCTCTCCCGCACCGCCTCGTAGGCCTCGCGATCTCCCTTCAAAGCCGCTCCAATATCGCCGTTGGCAGCACGCACCGCCTGCTGCACGAGCGCGATCGTCTCGGGGTTCCACATGTGGTGCTCGCCGTCGCGGCGCCACGCATACACGCCGCCGACGGGCAGCAGCGAGTCCGCCGGCGCTGGATAGGCCCGTGCGTGGCGCTCGAGCGCCTCGGCCGCGAGCACGTCGATGCCGATCCCGCCGATGCGCGAAGCGGTGTAGGTGAAGTGAGTGTCGATCAGCTCCCTTCTCCAGGCCCACCGCCTCGAAGATCTGCGCCGCGCGGTAGGACTGGATCGTGGAGATGCCCATCTTCGAGATCGTCTTCAGCAGCCCTTTGCCGATCGCTTTGACGACGTTCTGCGCTGCCTCCTCCGCGCCGATCAGCACCGTCTGGGCGGGCTGGGTTCCCGTCTCGACGCTACGCGCGATCTGCCCTTCCAGGACCAGCGTGTCGAGCGTCTCGAGCAGTAGATACGGGATTGATCGCGCTCGCGCCGTAGCCGATCAGCGTGGCGAAGTGGTGGACCTCGCGCGGCTCGCCGGACTCGACGATGATCCCCGCGCGCAGGCGGGTGCCCTGAAGCACCAGGTGGTGGTGCACGGCCGCAACCGCAAGCAGCGACGGGATCGGCGCTCGCCGCGGCCCGAGCTGGCGGTCGGAGAGGATGATGATGTTGACGTCTTCAGCGATCGCCTCGCGCGCCTGACGGCAGATGCGCTCGATCGCAGCGCTCATCCCGTCCGGCCCCTCGGCTGTCGGCCAGGTGATGTCGATCGTGCGCGCCGCATACACGTCGTGCTCGACGTGGCGGAGCGTCTCGAGCTCCCGGTTGAGCAGGATCGGCTGGTCCAGCAGCAGCTTGTGGGCGTGCTCGGGGGTCTCCTCGAAGAGGTTGCGCTCGTTGCCCAGGCTGGTCGCAAGGCTCATCACGATTTCCTCGCGGATCGGGTCGATCGGCGGGTTGGTCACCTGCGCGAACAGCTGCTTGAAGTAGGAGAACAGCGGCGGCGCCTGGTCGGAGAGCACCGCCAGCGAGATGTCGTTGCCCATCGAGCCGATCGGCTCGGCGCCGTCGATCGCCATCGGTGCGAGCAGCACCCGCAGGTCCTCCTGGGAGTAGCCGAACGCGCGCTGGCGCAGAGGCAGTGGCTGGTTGGAGAGCGTCACCTGTTCTGAAGGCGGCAGCTCAGCGAACGGCACAGCGTTGCGTGCGAACCACTCGCCATACGGCTTGCGCGTGGCAACCTCGCGCTTGACCTCCTCGTCCTCCACGATCCGCCCGCGCTCGAGATCGACCAGGAACAGCTTTCCCGGTTGCAGACGTCCGAGGCGCCGAATCTGCTCTGGTGGGACGTCCAACAGGCCCGACTCCGAGCCCAGCACCACATACCCGTCGGTTGTCTCCACCCAGCGGCCCGGGCGCAGGCCGTTGCGGTCGAGCGTCGCACCGACCACACGGCCGTCGGTGAACGCCACCGACGCGGGCCCATCCCATGGCTCCATCAGACACGAGTGGTAAGCGTAGAAGCCCTTCAGGTAGTCCGGCAGGTCATCGCGCTTACGATAGGCCTCGGGGATCATCATCATCGCCGCGTGCGTCAGTGAGCGCCCGCCGAGCATCAGCAGCTCGAGCACGTTGTCGAACGTCGCCGAGTCGGAGTTGCCCGCCGTGACGACCGGCAGGATCTTCTCCAGGTCATCGCCGAACAGCTCGCTGTGCAGCTCGGACTCGCGCGCGCGCATCCAGTTGACGTTGCCCATCACCGTGTTGATCTCGCCGTTGTGGCAGATCACCCGGTAGGGGTGCGCGAGCTCCCAGCTGGGGAAGGTGTTCGTCGAGAAGCGCGAGTGCACGAGCGCCAGCGCGCTCTTGCAGCGCTCGTCGCTGAGGTCCCTGTAGAACTTGCCCAGCTGATTGCTGATCAGCATGCCCTTGTAGTTGATCGTGCGCGAGGAGCTCGACGTCACGTACAGCCCCGGCTCCTCAGCCGTCAGGTCGCTGATCCGGCGGATCACATACAGCTTGCGCTCGAACGCGTCTTGCCGCGTGCCCTCTGGGTAGTCACCGGCTTGTGCCGCACCTGCGCCCACGAACAGCTGGCGGATCACCGGCCGGCACGCCGCCGCGACCTCTCCGGTCTGCGACTCGTCGATCGGCACGTCGCGCCAGCCGAGCAGCCGCTGACCCACGTCTCGCGACGATGCCCTCGAGCAAAGCCTCCAGCCGTCCGCGCACTCCGTCGTCGGTCGGCAGGAAGCACATCAGCACGCCGTATTCGCCGGCCGGCGGCAGCTCGAAGTCGACCGCCGCGCGCAGCAGCTCATCCGGTAGCTGCATCAGGATCCCTGCGCCGTCGCCCGTACACGGGTCCGCGCCAGTGGCACCGCGGTGCTCCAGGTTCTCCAGCGCCGTCAGCGCGCGCGCAACCACCTCATGGGTTGCCTGGTTGTCCAGGCGCGCGACCATGCCCACGCCGCACGCGTCATGCTCGAAGCGGGGGTCGTAGAGTCCGACGGCCTTTGGCGGCTGCTTGTTGTGCGAAGTCATGGAAGTGCTCCCTTGGGGCGGTGCATCCCGCGCAGGTGGTGGGCAGACCACTCTTGCGGGAATGCCCACCGTGGCGCAGGCAGGCGGGCACCTGAGGCGGAGCCCAAAAGCGTAGCAGCGCAGGGAAGCTCAGAACCAGTCCCTTGCGCTAATTCTTCGGGGAAGGAAACCGGGCTGTGAAGCCGACTCAGGACCGCAAGCTGCCAGCGCCGGCACTCGTCGTATCGAGTGTCGCGTCGAGCTCAGGCACCTCGCGCATAGTCTCGCGCTCATCCCACGAGCACAGACCCGCCCTTCCTGGGCACGTCAGGCACAGGCCACGGTGGGGACTGGCGCTAACCGTGAAGCCCCGCTGGCGGGCGCGCGCCACGTGCTCGGCCAAAAGCCGCTCGAGCGCGGCCCGCTCGCCAGCGTGGAAGCTCGCGACGACCGCTTCGTCAGCTCGCCCCAGGAACCAGTGGACGACATCCACCTTCGGCGCCCCATCACGTAGAGCCGCGAGCGCATACAGCAGGCGCTGGATGCCGTACTCACGCTGCACCAGGGCGTCCAGATCGACCGTCGCGGCGACCCTGTCGCTCTTGTAGTCCAGCACCACCATCCCACCGTCGCTCTCCTGCGCGAGCAGGTCGATCACACCGCTGATCAACGGCTCCCCAGCGGCTAGCGAGAACGCGAACGGATACTCGCGGCGCACCGTCCGAGCGCCCGCGACGCGCGTCGCGGGCTCAGCCCTGATCGCTGTGTCGATCACCGCAGCGATCTCCTCGCGCTCGCCGCCGGCCAAGCGCATGCCCAGCTCGCGCGCCAGCTTCGCCACCTGCTGCGGCGACGGCGCGCTCGGCCTGGCGAAGTCGATCGTCTCCATCAGCCGATGGATCAGCGTGCCCCGCGCTCGCGCCTGCAGACCCCTGTGCTCCGGGTCCGATCTCGCCACCGAGCGATCCTCGCTCAAGCCGAGCACGCGTTCCAGGTAGTAGCGGTAGCCGCAGCGCTCCAACTCGCTCAGCGACGTGTAGCTGAGCGACGCGAGAGCCACATCCCCGCGGCGCGTGAGTTGCTCCGAGTGCGAGTGTCGCTCAGCCGGCACTTTGGTAGCCATCGCAGGGGAAGGTGCTGGTATAGACGATGGCGCACCCTCGATAGAAAAGGACAGCTGCTCACCGTGAGCGGGCTCACCAGGGACCTGCTCAGCCGCCGATGTTGGCTCAGCTGGTGCCCGCGCGAAGCTTTCAGGTCGCAGAACCGTCCCCACGGTTGCGGCAGTGCTCAACCGCAGGCGCACGCTGACCGGACCTGCGGCACCGGCGATCGGCAGATCGTGCTCCGCCGCCTCGCCCGACTGCACCAAAGCAGGCAGATCGGCAGCCAGCGCCGGCCCAAGCCACGAGATCGCTGTCGGGGCCTGGCGCGACACAGGCCAGCGCTCGAAGTCCACCGCGCCGCTCAGCAAAAGGCGCTCGCGCGCCCGCGTCATCGCCACATACAAGATCCTGTCTTCCTCTTGCGCTTCGCGCTCGCGGCGCTCGCTGCAGAGATCGCTCATATTCGAGCGTCGCTTTCGATCCCTCGCCGTCGAGACGCACGAGCCGCAGGCCCACCCTCTCGCCGTCGACAAGCAGATCGGGGGTCTGCGTGTTCGGTTGGCGACCCAGGTCGGCCAGGCACACCACCGGGAACTCCAGGCCCTTGGCCGCGTGGATCGTCATCAGTCGCACCGCGTCGGGCTCCACCCCTTCGACGGGCGCATCCGGCTCGACCTTCGACGGCGTCCTGCAGATAGGCCGACATGATCGAGGAACGCCCGCAGATCGCGTCCTTCGCTCGCCTCGAAGCGTCGCGCCAGGCGCAGCAGCTTGTGGACGTTTGCCAGCCGCCGCTCGCCCCAGTCGAGACCCAGCACGTGCTCGCGATAGCCGCTGGCGTCGATCGCCCGCTCGATCAGCTCGGAGATCGTGTGCCGCGAAGCGCTCGCGCGCTCGGCCTGCAGGCGCGTGCAGAAGACCGTCAGCGCCTCGCGATCGCCGGGCACGAGACCGAGCGGCAGCCCCGCCTCGCCGCCATCGCCGCCTTGCGCGACTGCCGCGAGCGCCGTCTCCCAAGCCCCGCCGCGAGCGCTCCGTGCCGCATCCGCGAGCAGCGCCAGACAATCCTTTGAGCAGCCGCCAAGCGGTGAGGCCAGCGCCGAATACAGCGCTTCCTCGTCCAGCGGGTTCGCCAGCGCCCGCAGGTAGGAGATCAAGTCGCCGATCTGCTGGTGGCGCCAGAAGGCGCCCACCGCTGCCAGCGTGCGCAGGCCACACAGCTGCAGCGCCCGCTCGAATACCTCCAGGTCTCCAGACGCCCGCAGCAGCACCACCACATCACCCGCGCGCGTGTGACCCTGCTCCACCAGCTCCGCTACCCGCTGCGCCAATAGCCGTGCCTCCGCCTGGCGCCAGAGCTGTGCCTCCGGCAGACCGGCAGCGATTGCCTGCGCGAGCTCCGCCTGCTCCTCCCAGCCACGGACATTCGTCAGCTGCAGCTCGACCTCCGGCTCCGCCGGGGCTCATCGACACGACCGGCCACCAGCGGCGTGTACGTGGAGAAGCGCTCAGCGAACACCGCGTTGACCACGTCCAGCAGCGGCTCGCGACTGCGGAAGTTGCGCGTCAGCAAAAGACTCCCGCCCCGCTCCTCGAGCATCGCCCGCCGCTCCCTGAACAGGCTCACGTCCGCGTGCCTGAACCCGTAGATCGACTGCAGCTCGTCTCCCACCGTGAACAGGTTGCCGCGGTCCAACGCCTCCAGGATGCCCAGCTGGCGGGCGTTCGTGTCCTGGAACTCGTCCACCATCAGCAGCTCAAAACGATCCGACCACGCGCCGCGCACGCTCTCGCGCTCGCGCAGCAGCTCCCGCGCGAGCAGCTCCAGATCGTCGAAGTCCACCGCGCCGCGGCTGCGCTTGAGCTCTTCGTATGCCCCGCCATAGGCCTTCAGCAGCTCGTTCAGCAGATCACACGCGGCGATCGCGTCCTCCTGCGCCTGTGGGTCGGGGGCGCGATCCGGCTCGTGCAGGCCATCCCCATCCGCGGCCAGATCGCGAGCCATCTCCACGCGACGCGGCACGGGCAAGGTGGGCAGGCGCTGCCCGCGGCTGCGCAGCTCCCCATATACCTGCTCGACCATCGTGCGTACACGGTCGACACCGTAGGCCGCAAGCAAGTCCACGGCGGCCGTGTGCTCGCCGGCAAGGAAGGCCCGCAGCGCGGCTTTGAAGGCCAGCTCGCGCAGGCGTCCGGCGAGCCCCTCGTCGATGATCGAGAACTCCGGATCGAGCCCCGCCGCGAGGGGATGCGCGCGCAACACCCGCGCACAGAAGCCGTGGAAGGTGCCCACGAACGCAGCCTCCGTATCGCGCGCCGCCTCACGGTCGCCCAGCTCGAGCAGACGCGCCCGCACACGCGCGCGCAGCTCACCGGCAGCGCGCTCCGTGAACGTGATCGCGAGGATCTTCCCCGGAGCGATCCCGTCCTCGCGCACAGCCGCAACGAAACGCTCTACCAGCACCGATGTCTTGCCACTACCGGCCGCCGCCGACAACAAAATCGGCTCGGAGCGACGAGCGACCGCGTGGCCCTGCTCGTCGGTCAGCACGACTGTCATCGCTCACACCGGCATATGGTCGGGTACATACAGCCGCCGCGGTAAGCGCAGCTCTGCGGCCGCGCCTGCAGCTCACCCCGGCCCGCCTCATGTGCGACCCCATGCGCGGCCGCCACAGCTTCCTCCAGCAGATCGTGCAGCTCCGTGCGCTCGAGCACATCCGGCCCCACGCAGTCGAGCTCCAGCCCCGCGTCCCCGTCGAGTACCCCGCGAGCGCGCAGGTCCTGCCCGGTCAGCGGCTGGTAGAAGCCCCCCACCACCCGTCGACCCAGCAGCTCCTCGACCGCGCGCATGTACAGCGCCACCTGCAGGTTGCCGTCCTTGATCCAGCGCGCGCCCGCGGGCGCGCGGCTGCCCTTGTAGTCGTAAACAACGGCATCGCCGCTCGCGCTCACATCGACACGGTCGATCCGTCCCCGCAGCCGCATCCCGCCGCCGAGGTCGAGTGCCGGCAGATCGCCAGCCTGGCCGTGCTCGTCCTCCTGCGTAAAGCCAAACCCGAGCTCGAGGGCGGTTGGCTCCAGCGGGCTGTCCGCCGCGGCCGCGTGCTCCAGGTAGCGCTCCAGGTCCACCTGCAGGCGCCGACGCACGGCCATGCGCCGCTCGGGCGCCACCGACAGCGGGTAGTCCGCCTCGTTGTCCGCCAGCGCCGTCGCCAGCAGCTCCCGCGCACGGGCAACGTTGGCGAGCGTCAGACGTGCGCTGCCGCTCTCCCTGCGCAGAGCCTCGAGTGTGTCCCGCAGGGCCGCGTGCGCGAGACCGCCACGTGCGAGCGGCTCCGGATCGGGCTCCAGCGCTCCCGGGCTCAGCATCCGCTCCACGAACCATGCCGTGGGGCAGCCAATCCACTTCTCGAGCGACGATGCCGACCACGGCCGCGCTCGCAGCTTTGCCAGCAACCGCTCGTCGTGTAGCCAACGGTCCACCGGCACGGGTGCGCTGAGCGAGCTATCAGCCGGCATGCCGTCCACCGCCCCCAGCGGCCTGCGCGACCGCAGCCGCGACAGGCTCTCGGCGAATAGGTCGCACACGTCGTCCACGAACAGCGATCGCGAGCTTGCCTGGCCGTCGTCATCCGCCACATGCCAGCTGAGGAACAGCTGCTCCTGCGGGCGCGAGACGGCCGCATACAGCAGGTAGCGCTCCGCCGCCAGCGGATCCACCTGCTCGCCCAGCCTCAGCCCCGAGACCTCCGCCAGCCGCCGGCGCTCCTCCTCTGCAAGGAACGGCTGCGGCCGTGCGCGCGCCGGGAAGACCCCCTCCTGCAGGCCGCACACAAACACCGCCCTGACCCTTCTTGCCCGCAGTGCCAGCGGATCGAGCACCGACACCGCGCCCGCGAGCGCGCCCTCGCCGCTGGCCACCTCCACGCGCGCCAGCGAGCGCGCGCAGCTCCCCCGCCGCCGAAGGCGCCAGCTCGGGCGCGATCCGCGCCAGCTCGCGCAGCTCTTTCAGCGCGCGCAGGCCAGCCGCCAGCGCACCAGCATCCTCGCGCTCCTGCGCCCCCAACACGCTGCGCGCCCGCGCGCCGGGGAGCGCAGAACAGCCAGTGGAGCTCACGTTCCGCGCGCTCCACGAGCGCCAGCGAGCCTCGCTCCTGTGCCTCCGCCACGCGGTCGATCGGCTCCAAGCGCCAGTGGCGCTCCTCCCACAAGCTCCGCGCCCGCTCAGCGTCCACAGCGCCCGCTCTCCGCGCGGTCAGCTCCAGCCTGTCAGCCAAGGCCGGCCTCTCCAACAGGCCCGGGGCTCGCAGCCAAGCCAGCAGATCTGAAAGCTCACCGCTGGGCGTGCCCACCGCGGTGGGCACGCAGCGCAACAAGCCCACGAGCGCCCCGCCGATCGCCGTGTCCCCAAACGGCCTGCGCCGCTCGAGCGCAAACGGGACCACCGCCGCCGAGAAGACCTCTTCCAGCAGATCCAGCGCCACCCCCGGAGTGCGTACCAGCACCGCGACCTCCTCCGCTGGCACGCCCTCACCCAGCAGCCGTGCGATCTCGCTCGCCACCAGCTCCAGCTCCGCGCGTTCGCCGCCCCCCTCCAGCAGGTGCACCGCTGTCCCGGGCTCGATCCGCGGGCCATCGGGCTCCTCGAACAGCGAGCGCTCGAGATGGCTGAGCGCAGCGCGTGCCCGGGGCGCGTAGTACTCCGCGCGCGCCTGCAGCACGCGATGCTCGGCCGCCAGCGGCTCGAGTGCGTGGAAGCTCGCCGCTCTGCCCCCGAACGCCGTGCGCCCCGGCTCATACGACAGCGACACCGTCACCGGCGCGTCCACCACCCTGCCCAGCGTCTCGATTGCATCCAGCTGTAGTCGCGTGAGGTCGTCGAACCCATACACCAACACAGGCGTGCCGCCCCATAGCGCCGGACGCCGCCGTAGCTCATCCAGGGCGTGCACCGCGCGTTGCTCCACATCCAGGCGGCCCAACCGCTCAAGCGTCGTGCGGTACTCGGCGAACAGTCGTCCCAACTCAGCTCGCGAGGCGCCCGCGCCATCCGCGCCGGCCCAGCGCGAAAGCGCCTGCGAAAGTGCCGCTGGGGTCACCCGCCGCACCTGCAGCTCCGCCAGCAGCTCCACCAGCGCATGCACCACACCCGGCGTCTGTGCCACGCCAACACGTGCCGCCAGCACCTCCAGCACACGCTCGCACGCGACGCCGCCAAGGAGCGGCTCACGCACGCCCGCGCGCGTGACCGCCTCGCCGATCAGGCCCGCGAAGCGCTCCACCCGCACGCCCATCGCCGCACCCTCGCCCGCCAGCTCGCGCAGGTAGTGATCGGCATCTGCACGCGTCGGCACCACCAACAACGGCTCCGCACCGTGCGCCAGATGACGGCGCACCGCATCCATCACCAGCTCCGCCTTGCCCGCGTTCGCCGGCCCTGTGATCAGCGTGATCGGCATCGCGCCCAGAGAACCTCTCTGTAGGCTCTAAGCGGCGCTGCGGGCCTCGACCGTCGCGGCTGCGCCCGTCTCGCCCTCACCCTCCGCCTCGGGAGGCTTCGCCCCCTCCTTGGCCCACAGCTCGTCGAACTCCACGCGCCATTTGCCCTCCTCCGTCTGGCTCAGCGCCAGGTGCGCGCGGAAGCTACGCCCGCTGCGTCCGCGGAAGCCCGTCACCGCCTGCTCGGTGAAGCCCTTTTTGATCAGCTCCTTGGCGATCGCCAGCGGCAGCGTCTTGCCTGCTTTCGCCTTCCAGATCACAAAACCGCAGCCCGGGTCCTCGCGCGCCCAGCACGAGTAGCCCTTGCGGTTCTCCACGATGTCGTGACCGCACACGGGGCATGGGCCGAGCCGCGCCCGCGGAATGCGCACGTCTTTGAGCGTCTCATCCAGCTCTTTGACCGTCTCCTGAGCGAAGCCGGCGATGTCGCTCATGAACTTCTTGCGTGACTCCTCGCCGCGCTCGATCTGCCCGAGGCGCTGCTCCCAGCTGCCCGTCAGCCCGGGCGAGGTGAGCGCGTGCTCGTTCAGCAGCCTGATCACGTTCAGACCCTTCTCCGTTGCCACCAGCGCGCGGCCGTCGCGCTCGATGTAACCCACCGTGATCAGACGCTCGA
Source organism: uncultured Solirubrobacteraceae bacterium (assembly GCA_963752865.1). Taxonomy (GTDB): domain Bacteria; phylum Actinomycetota; class Thermoleophilia; order Solirubrobacterales; family Solirubrobacteraceae; genus Palsa-744. The sequence goes on along the minus strand of CAVVZU010000001.1, from coordinate 1,140,417 downwards.
TGATCGCCGCCCGCGTGGCTGGCGTGCCGATCCCAGAGTCCTTCATCGCCTCACGCAGCTCGTCGTCGTCCACCAGCTTGCCCGCCGTCTCCATCGCTCCCAGCAGCGACGCGTCGCTGTAGCGCCGCGGCGGTTTCGTTTCCTTGCGCAAGCTCTCGATCGAGCGCGTCTGCACCGGCTCGTCCTCGATCAGACGCGGCAGCTGCTGGTCGGTCTCCTCCTCGTCATCTCCGCGCGCCTCGGCTTCGGCGGCTTTCGCATCGGCTGAGATCTCGTCGTAGACCCCGCGCCAGCCGGGCACGATCAGGAGCTTGCCGCGTGTGCGGAACACATGGCCGTTGCCGCCGTCGCCCGTCTCGACGGTGGTCTCGACGCGCGTGTTCTCGAATACAGCCTCCGGGTGGAACACCGCGAGGAAGCGCCTGACAGCCATGTCGTAGATACGGCGATCGTCCGAGCCCATTTTCTCGAGATTGTGCTCGGAGCGCGTGGGGATGATCGCGTGGTGGTCTGAGACCTTCTCGTCGTTGACCACACGGCCCAGAGGAAGCACGTCGAGACCAACGACGTAAGCAGCCCCCTTGGCGTACTCGGAGTGCGAGCCAACCAGCTCGGCGATCGGCTTGATCTCCTCGACCATGTCGGTCGTGAGGTAGCGCGAGTTGGTCCTCGGGTAGGTGAGCGCCTTGTGCTCCTCGTACAGGCGCTGCGCGGCGGCGAGGGTGCGTTTGGCGGTGAACCCGAAGCGGTTGTTGGCCTCTCGCTGCAGCGTCGTCAGGTCGTAGAGCATCGGCGCTTTCTCGCGCTGCTCTTTCTTCTCGAGCTTCGTGATCGTCCCCGGCCTGCCCTCGCACGCGCTGACAATCGCCCGGGCCTCCTCCTCCGTGCCTACGCGGGGGCCCTTGGTTGATCCGGAACCCGCCCGCCCGCCCGGCGGCGCCTGGAAGTGGCCCAGATACGTGCGCTCGCCGGTTTGCGAGTCACCGTTTGGCAAAGGACCGGTGGCCGCGAACGTCGCGTCAACCAGCCAGTAGGGCTCGGGCTTGAAAGCTCTGATCTCCTCCTCGCGGCGTGCCACGATCGCCAGTGTCGGCGTCTGCACACGGCCGAGCGACACGGCGCCGTCGAACGAGCTGCGCAGGCGGATGGTCGCCGCGCGTGTGGCGTTCATGCCGACGATCCAGTCGGCCTCCGAGCGCGACCTGGCCGCTTCTTCGAGCTTGACGAACTCCTCGCTCGGGCGCAACGACTCGAGCGCCGCCTTCATCGCCTGGTTGGTCATCGAGCTCAGCCACAGTCGTTTCACCGGCTTCTTGCCTTTGGCCTTCTCAAACAGGTAGGCGAAGATCAGCTCGCCCTCGCGCCCGGCGTCACAGGCGTTGACGACCTCGTCCACGTCCTCGCGGCCGAGCTGTTTGGTGACCACCGACATCTGCTTGCGCGAGCGCTCGTCGCGCACCTCCAGCTTGAAGCGCTCGGGCACGATCGGCAGGTCCGCCATCTTCCAGCTCTTGTATTTCGCGTCATACGCTTCCGGTTCGGCCAGCTGGACCAGATGCCCAACCGCCCACGTGACCACGTGGTCCGGACCCTCCAAGAAACCCTCGCCCTTCTTGAACGGACCCGGCAGCACACGCGCGAGGTCCTGCCCCACGGAGGGCTTCTCGGCGACAAGCAGCGTCTTGGACATGGCGGTCAGCGTAGCGGGCGATACAACAGCCGACGTTTTGGACGTCATCCGCTGGTGCACTGCCCAGTGCCCACGTGAGCACCGATACGCTCGTGCGCGTCAGCTTCCCGTAGCACCGTCGCCACTGTTTCGTTCGCCACCCCATAGCCGCCGCGAGGCGAGCTGCCGACCGTCGCCGCGAACACCGTCGTCAGCACCCTCCCGTCCACACCCACCAGCGGGCCGCCCGAGTTTCCCGGCCGCACCAGCCCGCGCAGCGGCGTCAAAAGGCGCGTGACCGGGCCTTCGCCATACGCGTTCTGCGTAACCACGTCCTGCGTGCGCCCGATCCGGCCCGGCTGCACGTCGAACGGACCGTTCTCCGGATAGCCGAGAATCGCTCCAGCCGTGCCCAATTCGGGACTGCCGGCAAGCGTCAGCGCCGGCAGGTCCAGTCCCGGCACGCTCAGCACCGCCAGATCATCAGTTGGGTCGAACGCAATAGGTGTCGCCGGCAGGCTCGGCTGCTGGCCGTCGACCTCCACGCTCGTGTCCTGCTCGCCCGCCACCACATGCGCGTTGGTCACCACCGTGTCCGGCTCTGCCACCCACCCCGAGCCCTCGATCGCAAGGCCACACGCCGTGCCGTCCACCCGCACGACGCTGCGCGACGCGCTCCGTACGCCCGGCGCATGCGCGACCGCGGGCTCGGGCGCGGACACATCCGGCGAGGGGCCCGTGATCGACGGGATCGGGTCCAGTCGCGCGAGCGCGTTCAGGATCGCTCCCGACGGCGGCAGCACCTCGTTCAGTCTCTGCAGGATCGCCGATCGCTGGATGTCCGCGCGCAACTGCGACTGGCTCGACGTCTGGCCCGCCACCGCCGCCACGATCCACACGATCCCCAGCGCCAATGCCACTCCCAACAGTGCACCCAGCATCCCGTCGATCAGCCCCATGCCCGGGATGATCATGAAGCGGCGCAACCTGAAGCCCACGCCCTCGAGACCGCTCGCCAGGATCGCACCGCCAACAAGCGCACCCAGCAGCCCGAATGCCGGCGCATACGGGGAGGCGGATCCTTTCGGAAGCAGTAGCGGTCCCAGCCGTGTCCCCAGGAACGCCCCCAGCGCGAAACCGCCGAACGAGAGCACGCCGACGACGAACCCCTGCCGGAATCCGAAGAACGCCAGGATCAACGCGAACGCGACGATTATCCAGTCCAGCTGAGTCACCTGTCATGTTCTACATGCTCTGTGACTGGAAGCCGCAACCAGCGCCTGCAACGCGCGCGCCCCGTTCTCGTGCTGGCCGTGGTCGCCTTCGCAGTCGGCGCCATCCTCGGCGCGCGGCACTCCACGCCTCCCTCATATGCACTCGCCGACCAGTTCGTCAGCGCCTGGACACATGACAACTACGCAGAGATGTACTCGGACATCTCCCCCTCCTCGCAGCACGCTACCCGGTTAGGCGCCTTCACGGCCTACTACAAGGAAGCTTTCAGCACCGCAACAGCCACACATTCCAAGGTCACCGGCAAGGTCACCGGCAAGGACGGCGAGGTGACAGTGCCCGTGCGCGTCCACACACGCCTGTTCGGAGATCTGTCGCTTGCCTTCACCTTCAAGACCGTGCAGGACGCCTCTAGTGAAACGCGCATCGTCTGGTCGCGCTCGCTGACCTTTCCCGGCCTGCATCCCGGCGAGCTACTGAGCCGCCACACCAGCCTGCCACGGCGCGCCACGCTGCTGGCTCGCGACGGCAGCGTGCTGGCCGAAAGCCCGTCGGGCGCCGACCCCGTGGGCGTCGGCGAAAGCACCCGCACCTCCCCCCTGGGTGTCGTCGCCGACGCCGTCGTCGGCGCCGTCGGGCCAGCGCCCGCATCACAGCGCCAGGCGCTCGAAGAACAGGGCGTTCCACCCGAAGCAAGCGTCGGGCTGAGCGGTCTGGAGCTCGCCTTCGACGCGCGCTTGCGTGGCACACCCGGCGGAGAGCTGCTCGCGGGGAACCGCCTGCTCGCCTATGCCGCGCCGCACGCCGAGCCGCCGCTGCGCACGAGCGTCTCCCCCGCGATCCAACGCGCAGCCGTCAGCGCGCTCGGCGGCCAGCTCGGTGGGGTCGTCGCCATGCAGCCCTCGAGCGGGCAGATCCTCGCTGTAGCCGGCCTCGGCCTCGACGGGCTTCAGCCGCCTGGCTCCACCTTCAAGATGGTCACCACCACGGGCGTGCTGAGCGCCAAACTGGCCACCCCGCACACCGTCTTCCCCTACGCCACCTTCGCCACGCTCGACGGCGTCAAGCTCTCAAACGCCAACGGCGAGGAATGCGGCGGCTCGCTGGAACTCGCATTCGCCGTCTCCTGCAACTCCGTCTTCTCTCCGCTCGGTGTCAAGCTCGGCGCCACCCGCCTCGTCGCCACCGCCGAAAGCCTCGGCTTCAACCACGAGCCAACCGTCGCCGGCGCCGCCGAGAGCACGCTGCCCGCAGCCAGCGAAATCCAGGGCGAACTCGACCTCGGGTCCACCGCCATCGGCCAGGGGGAGGTACTCGCCTCACCGCTCGAGATGGGCACCATCGCTGCCACCATCGCCGACGGCGGTCACCGGCCGAGCCCCACCTTCAGCCTGAGCAAGGCCAGCGCCGGCACATCCGCCATGAGCGAGTCCGTCGCGCACACCATGCGCCGGTTGATGATCGCGGTCGTGCGTGAGGGCACCGGCACCGCGGCTGCCATCCCCGGGGTCACCGTCGCCGGCAAGACCGGCACCGCCGAACTGAAGAGCACCGCCGAACTCAAGAGCAGCTGCTCCTCAGCCGCCTCCGAAGCTAGCTCCAGCGGGACCTCAAACGCGAGCAAGGAAGGCTGTCAGGGCGACGAAGACGAAGCCGCCAACACCGACGCCTGGTTTGCCGCCTTCGCCCCCGCGCTACACCCGCGAATCGTCGTCTGTGTGATGCTCGTCAAAGACGGCGCCGGCGGCGCCACCGCCGCCCCCGCCGCACGCGAAGTCATCGAAGCGGCGCTGCAGGCGGAACACTGAGACGGGCGGCGACCGTCAGATCAGACGTCGAGGATCGCTGAGGCTGATTCCGCCGGGTTTTCCGGGTTCGTGATCTTCACTTCCATCGGCCGGTTGTCCAGCGAGACGATTTTGATCTTGAACAGCAGCAGTGCGCCCTGCGGCCCGAAGTCGGCGGGGACCGTGCCCGGCCTTGGAATCTGGCTTTTCGCTGGGACCGTCCCGGGGCGGTAGGCGTACAGGTTGGCTTCGCCGAGGCTGACCGGTGTATAGGAGTTTTCCTGGGTGTCGGTGATCGTGAAGCTGTCGGAGTCCGTGTATGGCTTGCTGTTGTTGTTGTAGACCTGGATGAACATCGCGAACCACTCTTCGCCCGGCCCGAGCTGACGCTCGGTCGCGCTCAGGCCCTGCAGGTAGCTCGCGTCTTCCTCGTTGGCCGGGTTCAGCTGGCGCGAGACCTGCACCTGGTAGAGCAGCGGGCCCACGTTCAGATACGGCGCCGCCTTGCCAGCTTCACCGGCGTACGTGCCGGTCGTGACCTTTGTGTGCGAATCGCCACATGCGCTTACGCCGAGAACGACGAACAGAGCGAGCACGATTGGCGGGAGCTTGCGCAGGCGGCTGGACATGCGACGCGGCAGTCTACCCACCGGCGACCGTGACGCGCCGGCCAACACCGTTCTCGCCCGCGACCACGCCATCGCCGCCCTCCAAGATCGCCCGCAGACGACGCATCGCCTTCTGGTTCTTTCGCCGCAGCCAGCTGCGTCCGCCGAGGCCCTCCATCAGCTTGTCCGACAGCGTCACCGGCACCGTCTCCAGCGTGAAGCGCACGCGCGTCGAGCCCGCGGCGGCTGGGTCCAGCTCGTATACGCCGAGCGTGCGGATGCGGTTGTTCTTCCCTGTACGCCCCACCTCGACGATACGGTGCGGGCGCTCGACCTCCGCGAAGGTCACGTCCCCCCAGCCGAAGCGGTTACGCGGAGCGTCCACGCGGAAGCGCGCCCCCGCACCCCTGCCGACCGAATCGATCCGCGTCAGGTGCCAGTCGACCAGGTAGTGGTCGGTGAACTGCGGGTGGTTGGCTATGTCCTGCAGGTAGTCGAAGATCCGCTCGCGCGGAGCCGAGACGATGATCGATACGGTCACTGGATCCATGGCGAGCCGGAAGTCTATTGGCCCGCCGGGCAGCGCGACGCTACGCGGCGCGTGCGGTGAGACGAACGGCGTGACCGCGCTCGAAGTGCCTGACGATCTCGCTGGCAAGCGGCGACTCGCGGCGGGCCGGGCGACACAGCTCGCAGACGATCCGCTGCTCACCGCCTGCGTAAACGTGGATCTGCTCGCCGGTCAACGGGGTACGCCCGCAGTCCACGCAGCAATCTCGGGCGGCCTCCAGTGCGCCGAGGCCACGGCGCAAGAGGATCCGCTCGAGCAGTTGCACATAAGTCGCAGACGAAGACACGATGCTCTCGAATTCGTCGCCTCTGCGCCGGCTCCTGCCACTACAAGATCCTTCCCACCAACCGCTGAAAGGCAGGCGTGGTCGTGGTTTCAGACGGCGCCCGGGTGGGTAGTTCAAGCGGCGTGAGAGGTACCTCCGATCCACCGCATTAGGACCGGCCCACATACCATTATTCAGAATCCGGGAAGGCTTGACAGTCTTGTTATGATCGCCACGAGTCAACCTAAAATCACACTTTCCCCCCGACCCGAGGGACCACGCCCCCGCCGGCGACACCCAGCAGCAACACAGAGGGAGGAGCACATCATGACCTCAGTCACTTCGGGCACAGATGTAGGCGCCGGCTCGTTCAGCTGCGACAGCTGTGGCTACACGCTCACGCTCCTCGGCTCCGACACGCTGACCGCGTGCCCTGGCTGCGGAGGCCGTGATTTCGTGCGCGCGTCGCTGTTCAGCCACGAGCAGATCGACCCAGCCGCCGGCACCACCGTCGTCCACAACAACGACGGGGAGCTCGTGCAGCCGCCCGCCCCGGATCGGGCTGTGCGACTGGCGCTCGTACGCCAGCGCATCAAGCAGCCCGGCGAGTACCTCTGCTACGAAGAGGGCGGCGAGCAGCGCACGATCGCGCTGACACGCGAGTGGACCCGTGTGGGACGCAGCCTGGCCGCCGACGTGCGCTTCGACGATCCGACGGTCTCGCGTCGGCACGCGTTGATCGTGCGCCACGCAGACGGCGTGCGCCTGCTCGACGATCGCAGCCTCAACGGCGTGTTCGTCAACGGCGCTCGGGTCGACGGCAGGACATTGCAGGACGGCGATGAGATCATCGTCGGGCGCTATCGCCTCGCGTTCCTGAACGTGCCGGCAGGTCCGGGCGCAGAGGGCACGGGCACCGAGACGACTTCGCTGCACAGCATCGGCTGAGCGACCGGGGCGGCATCTGTGGAGCGGACGGCGCGCGGCGTGCGCCCGTCGTAGTATCGGCTGGCAATGGCTCAGAAGATCGCTGTGCTCTCACAGAAGGGCGGCACGGGCAAGACGACCACCGTGCGCACACTCACCGACGTCCTGCGTCGCGCAGGCGTTCGCACGCTCGCGGTCGACCTCGACCCGCAGGGCAATCTGTCCGACTACTTCGACCTGCCCACGGACGTGGAGCCGACAATCGCGGATGTGCTCACCGGCCGTTGCAAGGCGGCCGATGCGATCCACGAGGACATCATCCCCGCCAATCTCAGCCTCGCCGAGGCGGAGCTGATGCTCGGCGGCAAAATGGGCCGCGAGCTGACGCTGAGGCGGGCGCTCGCCGGCGTGGATGGCGACTACGAGGTGATCCTGATCGACTGCCCGCCATCGCTGGGGCTGTTGACGGTCAACGCACTGGTGGCGGCCGACCGTGCGCTGATCACCGCTGAGGCCCAGTATTTCGCCCTGCAAGGGGTCGAGCAGGCGATGGAGGTGGTGGAGCTGGCACGAGACAGCCTCAACCCGGAGCTGTCGCTGCTGGGGGTGCTTCTCAATCTCGCCGACATGCGTACCGTCCACTCGCGCGAGGCGCTGGCGTCGCTGAAGGAGCGCTTCGGCGAGCAGGTCTTCGACTCGGTGATCCGAGCTTCGATCGCCTACGCGGAGTCCGCCGAGCGGGCACGATCGATCCTCGACCATCGCCCCGACCTCGGTAGCGACTACCTGGCCCTCACGGGCGAACTGCTCAAGCGTCTAAATGGCTTCGACAGCGCGGGTAAGCGCCTCGCCAAGCTCTCTCAGAGCGCCACCACGTAGGCCCCCTGGGGCTCGAACGGAGCCCGCAGCAAGGTCGCCCAGCCATCGATCTCCGCGCGCAGCGCCTCGGCAACGGCGCCGGTTTGCTCGTAGAAGCACCACACCAGCACCGTCGGTCCCGCACCCGAGATGGTTGCGCCGAGCGCACCGAGATCGCGTGCACGAGAGGCCAGCTCGAAGGAGCGCGGAAAAAGGCCGGCCCGCTGCTGCTGGTGAAGCCGGTCCTGCAGGCCACGCGCGAGCAGATCCCAATCGGCCTGCGCCAAGCCGAGCGTGAGCAGCGCCGCGTGGGCGACGTTGAAGACCGCGTCCTGCATCGGCACCTGCGCCGGCAGCGCCTCCCTCGCCGCCCGCGTGTGCACCGCCTGCTCGGGTACTACGGCCAGCGCCTCCAGCCCCGTCGGTGGCTCGAAGCGTGTCGCCTGGCCGTCTGCGCACACGACGAAACCGCCATGCAAGGCCGCGGCGGCGTTGTCGGGGTGACCCTCCATCTCGCTCGCATGCGCCAGCAGGTCGGCGTCCAGCTCGAACAGATGGTCAGCTGCCATCAATCCAGCGACTGTCGCGGCGGCACTCGAGCCCAGCCCGCCTGACAGTGGTATCTGCGAGTGGATCCTGAAAGTGAAGCCATCCGCCGGGTGCAGCCGCTCGAACGCTCGCACGCACAGGTTCTCGCGTCCCCTCGCGACAGGCAGCTCGGTCTCGACCGCGAACTCCCCCGTCTCCTCCACCTCGACCTCCAGCGTCAACGCCACTGCAGCCGCCATGCAATCGAACCCGGGGCCCAGGTTGGCCGAGGACGCCGGCACGCGCACCACCCTCCTACGGATCACCCAACACCGCTTCCTCAATAGCCCCGGCCCCTGGCCGACTTCCCCACCCTCTAGGGATCACCGAGCACAGCTTCCTCGATCGCCGCGGTCTCCGCCGCACAGGTGATGACCCTGCCGTCGTTGTTGGCGATCGCCGTCTCCGGGTCCTTCAGACCGCGGCCCGTGAGCACACACGCAACCGACTCGGCGCCATCGGCGCCGTACTTGAGCAGCCCCGCCACCGACGCCGCGGAAGCGGGCTCGCAGAACATCCCTTCCCTGGATGCGAGCAGCCTGTAGGCGTTCAGGATCTCCGCGTCGCTGACCACACGGATCGCGCCGCGCGAGTCGGTCGCCGCCGCCATCGCGTCCTCCCAGCGCACCGGATTGCCGATCCTGATCGCGCTGGCCACCGTTTCCGGATGCTCGACCTGATGCCCAAGTACCAGCGGTGCCGCACCCTCAGCCTGGAAGCCGAACAGTTTCGGGGCGGCGCCCATCTCGCGAAAGCCACGCCAGTAGGAGGTTATGTTGCCTGCGTTGCCAACCGGTATGCACAGCGCTTCCAGACCGCCTTCGAGGCCCTCGTGGATCTCGAACGCGGCGGTCTTCTGGCCTTCGATGCGGAAGTTGTTGACGGAGTTGACGAGCACGATCGGGTGCGAGTCGGTGAGCTCGCGCACGAGCGTCAGCGCCTGGTCGAAGTTGCCCTTCAGCGAGATCACACGCGCACCGTGCACGAGCGTCTGGGCCATCTTGCCCTGAGCGATCTTGCCCTCGGGCACGATCACCGCACAGGTGATGCCCGCGCGGGCGGCGTAGGCGGCAGCACTGGCGGCGGTATTTCCCGTGGAGGCGCAGATCACCGCCTTCGCACCATCGCGCACGGCGGCGGAGACCGCGCACGTCATACCGCGGTCCTTGAACGAGCCGGTCGGGTTGGCGCCCTCGAGCTTCAAGCGCACGGTTGCGCCAACCATCTCGGAGAGCACCGGCGCGCGCAGCAGCGGTGTCGAGCCCTCCTGCAGGCTGACCAGCGGGTCGCCCGCAGCGAACGGAAGGCGCTCGAGATAGCGTTCGATCAGCGGCACGTGAGCGGCCGTCTTCGGCGTGCCTTCAACCCGCGGAAGCTTGACCTTGGGGATGTCTATGCGCACTTCGCTCATACAAACTCCTCTTCGATCACGCGGATTGTGCGTGGGGTCGAGCGCATGAACTCGAACTCGCCGAGTTGCTCGAGCGCCTCGCCCAAGCCCGACTCGAGCACGGGATGGGTGATCATCACCAGACGCGCGCGCTCACCCATGCCGCGCTGCACAACTGACTTGATCGATACACCGTGCTCACCGAGAACCTTAGTCACCGATGCGAGCACTCCCGGACGATCGGCCACATCCAGATGCAGGTAGAAGGCGCTCTCCACGTCCTCGATCAACGGCAGCGCCAGCGGCGGAGCAGGCGGCCGCGCGCCGCCGGTCATCACGCTGACGACATCCCCCAGCACCGCGCTGGCCGTCTGGCGGCCGCCCGCACCGGGCCCCGACAGCGTGATCTCCGTGATCGCCTCGGACTCCAGCGTGACCGCGTTGAACGGCCCTGAGACGCCCGCCAGCGGATGCCCCGCATAGAGAAATGCGGGATGCACGCGCACAGACAGGCCGCCGTGACGACGCTCCGCGGTCCCGATCAGCTTCAGTCCCAGGCCGAGCTCGCGCGCGAACTCCATGTCGTCAGCGTGCAGATGCTCGATGCCTTCGTAGTGCACGTCGTTCAGATGCACCGGCGTGCCGAACGCCAGCCGCGCGAGGATCGCCATCTTCGCCGCCGCGTCGCGGCCGCTGACATCGTCGCTGGGGTCGGCCTCGGCGTAGCCGATGCGCTGCGCCTCCGCAAGCGCCTCCGCGTAGCTCGAGCCGGCGGTCATCTCCGTGAGGATGAAGTTCGTCGTGCCATTGACGATCCCGTGGATGCGCTCGATCGGTGTCGCCGACAGCGACTCCTCGAGCACGCGCACGACCGGGACCACGCCCGCCACAGCCGCCTCGAAGCGCAGGCGCACCCCATATTCGCGCGCCGTCTCGAACAGCTCCTCGCCGTGCTGGGAGAGCAGCTGCTTGTTGGCGCTGACCACGTCCATGCCCGCGCGCATCGCCGTCAGCAGGTATTCACGCGCAGGCTCGATCCCACCCATCACCTCGACCAGCAGGTCGGCGCCCGCCATGATCTCCCCGAAGCTGCCCTGCGAGCGTGTCAAGATGCCGCTCACCACCGGCCTACGGCCGTTGAAGCGCTCGATCTCATCCGCGCGTTCCTCCAGCAGCACCGCGAACGCGCCACCGACGGTGCCGTGACCCAGTAGGCCGACACGGAATGGAGCCCCACCGCCAGCCCCCGCTTGGCCCTCGCCGGCGGGCACGGCCTCAGCGCCAGCGGACATCGCGAGCGGTCAGGTCCTCGAAGCGCTCGCGCCTGACCACCACACGCGCGTCGCCGTCCTTGCAGAAGATCACCGGCGCACGCGGCACGCCGTTGTAGTTGTTGGCCATCGCATAGCCATACGCACCAGTGGCGGGGGTCACGATCACATCGCCCGGCCCGGGGTCCGCCAGCCGCGCCTCCCGCAGGATCACATCCCCGGACTCGCAGTGCTTGCCCGCGAGCACGCACTCGGTCGTGCCGCCGAGACGGTCGGCGACGTGGGCCTCATACGGCGCGCCGTAGAGCATCGGGCGCATGTTGTCGGACATACCACCGTCGACGGCCACCCAACGCGAGACGTTCTGCTTGACGCTCTCGACCGTGTACAGCGTCACCCCCGCGTTAGCGCACAGCGCGCGACCGGGCTCGATCAAAAGGCGCGTGTCCGCACCGATGCCGTTGGCGTGCGCAGCGTCGACAAGCGCCACTACGAACTCCTCTATAGATGGCGGCAAAGGCTGCTCCTCGACGTACTGCACGCCGAGACCGCCGCCCAGGTCATAGATCGAAAAACCGCCCACCCGCTCGCCCAGCTTCGTGAGCTCCGCCACCTCGCGACGAAAGGGCTCCAGGCTGAGGAGCTGCGAGCCAATGTGCGCGTGCACGCCACGCAGCGACAGCCCTGCCACACCCTGCAATCGCGTGATCGCCTCCTGCGCCTGCGCCATCCCAAAGCCGAACTTCGAGTTCGCCTGTCCGGTCGAGATCTTCTCGTGTGTCTCTCCCTTGACATCTGGCGTCACGCGCACGAGCACGGGCTGCCCCTCACCGCGATCGGCGAGCTCGCCCTCGGCTACCAGCCGCTCGAGTCGGTCGATCTCGTCGAGGTTGTCGATCACGATCGCGCCCACACGGTGGCCTAGCGCCATGCGCAGCTCCGCCTCAGACTTGGCGTTGCCGTGGAGCACGATCCGCTCCGGCAGAAAGCCCGCCTGCAGGGCAAGGTGCAGCTCGCCTCCGGAGGCCACATCGCACCACAGCCCCTCGCTTGCAAACAACGCCAGCACGGCGGTGCAGGGAAACGCCTTGGAGGCGAATACAACCTGGAAGTCAGGATGGCCAGTGTCCTGACCGGCCTGGATGAACGCCCGGGCACGCGAGCGCAGGTCCTCCTCGGCAACCACGTACGCGGGCGTGCCGAACTCGCGCGCCAACTCGATCGTGTCGCAGCCGCCCACCTCCAGACGACCGCGCTCGTTGACGCGGCTGCCGATGGGGAAGACGGCGGACAGGCTTGTCCCTGTGACCATGGCCGCTGATTATCGCTTGCCGGCGGGAAAACTACGTGACGGGGGGCGCGGGCGCCTACGTCGACGGCGGAGGTGCTGGCGCCGGGGCCGGCGCCGGCGCCACCGTCAGCGAATCGGGCAATGCGTGCTCGGGCGGCTCTGGCATGCCGATGAAATATCCCTGACCGACGTCGCAGCCAAGCTCTGTCAGCAACGCGAGCGTCTCGTTGTCTTCCACTCCCTCGGCCACCACCCGCAGACCCAGCGCATGCCCCAGCTGGATCGTGGAGCGGACGAGCTGCAGATCGCGCTCGGCCACATGCGTGGTGAACGTCCGGTCGAGCTTCAGCTCGCGGACGGCCAGACTGCTCAGGTATGCCAGCGAGGTGAAGCCTGTGCCGAAGTCGTCGACCGACACAACCACGCCGAGCTGCGAGAGCTCGTCGATGATCTCTTTGGCCCGCTCGAAGTCGGTGATGATGCTCGTCTCGGTGATCTCGAGCACCAGCGCCCCGGCCGGGAGCTCGTTGCTCGCCAGCTGACCCTTCACGAGCTCCGTGAAGCCCGGTTCCAGCAGGTTCGACGGCGAGATGTTCACGGAAACGGCCGATTGCGTGCCTCCCGCCCGCCACTCAGCGCACTGCGCCAACGCTTGTTCGAGCACCCATCGCGTCAGATCTCCCATCAGGCCGGCCTGCTCGGCGAGGGGTAGGAACTTCAGCGGCGGGATCAAGCCGAGCTTGGGGTGAGGCCAGCGGATCAACACCTCGCTCGCCAGCATCTCCCCCGTGCGCAGGTCGAGTTGGGGTTGGTAGTGGAGGCGGAGCTCACCGTTCTCCAGCGCGTCGCGCAACTCCTCCGCGAGGCGCAGCAGGTTGCCGCTGTCCTCGAAGTCCTGCTCGTACATGGCAAACGGCAGCCCCGAGGACTTCGCTCGATACATCGCCATGTCCGCGCACGAGACCAGCTCCTGTGCGGCCGAGGCGTGCTCTGGCGCCAGCGCGATACCGATGCTCGCCTCGATCTTCGCGCTCACCGAGTCAACCGCGAAAGGCTCCTTCAAGCTGTCCGTGAGACGCCCGGCGATCGCCTCGGCGCACTCGCGGTCAGCGTCCACCAGCACAGCCGCGAACTCATCACCACCCAAACGTACAAGCGCATCGCTCGGCCGCAGCGCTCCACTGAAGCGCTCGCCCATGTGCCTGAGGATTTCATCGCCAGCCTGGTGGCCAAAGGAGTCGTTGAGCTCCTTGAAGCGGTTCAGGTCGATGAACAGGAAGGCCAGGTGCCGGGGCTCGCCGGCGACTGCCTCCTCGGCGAAGAACGAGCTGAGGACATGAAACAGGTAGCGGCGGTTGCCGAGGCCGGTCAGGAAATCGGTCACGGAATGGCGCTCATGACGGTGCGTGAGCGTCCGCAGGCTGCGTACCGAGACTGCCAGACGGATACCGACAGCTGCCAGCGTCGCGGCTGCAAGCCCGACCGCCACATGGTTCACATCTCCGAGGGCGCTCACCACGAGCACCACCAGCCCAGCCAAGGCCGCCAGCCCCGGCAGCAGGAAGCCCGTCGGCTTCGGCAGCGCCCGCGGATCGGAGTAGCCGCTCGACACCCACACCGCCATCGACATCAGCAGGATCGACACTGGCCACGCGATCCCGTTGACCACGGCGCCGACGTGAGCGGCACCCGAGGCGGACCCGAGGAGGTTGAAGGTATCGCCGGCCACGTTCAGAGCCATGCCCGAGGCGAGTAGCACCCACGGTGTCTTTTTGCGACCGGAAAGCATCGCGGTGCTCCCGATGACAAGCACCAGCAGCAGCAGATCCCCGACCGGATAGGCGAGGTTGGTAACGACAGCCAGCGTGCCTTGACCTGTCGCGGACACCACGCTGCTGAAGGCGAACGCGGCGCAAACGGACGCCGCGCCGAGACCGGCGACGGCGCTGTCCAGCCAGCTTGGGCTGTTGATTCGGCGCACCTCTCCGCGCATGAACAGCACGACCGCGACATACGCGAGCGGGAAGAACCCGAGATAGAACGCGTCAGCCAGCGACGGTGTCGGCGGTGTGGCTCCCCCCAGGGACTCGATCGTCAACACGACGTCGCCCAGCGACCACGACATCAGCGAGGCACCGAGCACCAGCGGCACGGCGCGGCCATGGCGGATGGTGAAGCCCCTGAGCAGGCACAACGAGCTCGCGAGCAGCTCAACCCCGTCGACGCACCAGCCGTCGAGCCACGTCGAGTACTGATGGTCGGGGTGATCGATCAGGAACGACAGGTATGCCGCGAGCAGGATCGCGATCGTCCCGTACGCGAACCACACAGCACGCCCGCCACGACGCGCAGACCCCACAGCGCCAAGGGCGCCAAATCCGGAAGCGATGCTTGACATTTGGGTACTGATCGGTCAAATCCGTGTCTGGCTTGACCACAGATGGACGCCGCCACGGGGCGCAGCCACGAGGCGCGGGCAGCCGCGCCCCAGTGGCGGGCGCGACCTGCCGCCAAGCGCCGAGGGTGCTTTTGCCGCTTCATAGAAAATGGTCAGCTTGCTGGAACACGCCGGCTTGGCTAGGCTGGCTGTCCCAGCCTGGACGCAGGCGCTAGGAGCAGCCGTGCCCAGGCATACCTTCTAACCCCTGAGGAGGGTCTATGTCTGTCTTTCAGCGAGCCCACACGCGTGTGCTGGTGTGCTGCGTTGCCGCGCTTGGCGCACTCGTGTTCACCGCAAGCGCAGGTGCCGCCACAGTTGGAAACACCTACCTGGCACTGGGCGACTCGCTCGCGTACGGCTACCACGCGGCCCAGTTCAAAAGCGAGCTCGAAAGCAAAGGGTATGTAGAACCGGAAACGTTCGACGAAGGCTACGTCAACGACTTCGCTGCGGCCCTGAAAATTGTCAACCCCAAACTAAAACTCATCGACGACGGCTGCCCCGGAGAGACCACCGAAACGCTCGTCAACGGCTCCGGCATCCCCGGGTACTGTGCCGGCGGCCCGACCGGAACCCCGTTCCCATACGCGTTCCTGCATCACTCCTACACCCCCTACACATCGCAGCTCGCTGACGCGCTCGCGATCCTCAAAGAAAACCCCAACGTCAGTCCGATCACGCTGGACATCGGAGCCAACGACGTACTCCAGTTCCTGGGCAGCAAATGCGGCTTCCCGGCGACGTTCACCTGCACCCCCGCCCAAATCGAAGCCGAGTTCGGGCACATCGCAGCCAACGTCTACTCGATCCTTGCGCAGCTGCATGCCGCCGCGCCGAAAGCGCAGATCGTGCTGATCGGGCTCTACAACCCGTATCCGACGGTGCTGCCCGCGCCAGGCGGCGACAAGACCACCGCGGCGTTGAACACGGCGCTCGCTAGCGTGGCCGCGGCCGTGCCGGACACGAGCTTCGCCAACCCCGAGCCACCGTTCAACCCGTCGATCCTCACGGGCGCGCCGGAAACGACAGACCTGCCGACGATCTGCGCGTTCACGGCGATGTGTCCGGGCGGCACGTACAACCCGACGAGCCCCAACGCCGACATCCACCCCACCACGCTCGGCTACGGCGTGATGGCTGGCGTCCTTGGAGTGGATTTCTTCACCCACTGATCTACAGCCACGATCCAAGTCGCGGCCGCACCCCTGCCAGCTCGTCTGTCGGGGGTGCGGTCCGTTGACGCACCGCCAGCGGCTCTCAAGTCCTCGCGGCCCGCAACCCAGCGACGCCGCGCCCGCGCACCATCAGCCCAATCCACGCCAACCCGATCGCCAACAGCACAAGGCTCTCCAGCTGCGGCGCTGTCAGCCCCACCAGCACCTCCTTGTTGCGGCGGATGAACTCCACCAGGAACCGCTCCAGCCCACTGCCCACCAGATACAGCGCGAACACCACGCCCGGGCGCACGCGGTCACGCAGATGCCACAGCAGATACGCGAGCAGGCACATCGAGACCGTCTCGTAGATCGGTGTCGGCTGCACGCGCACGCCGGGTGGCGTCGGCAGCGTCCCGTGCGGATAGCCCATCGCCCACGGCAGGCTCGAGCGGATCCCGTAGTCGCCGTCGCCGGAGACCTGACAGCCGATGCGCCCGATCGCATAGCCGAGCGCCAGCGCAGTGGCACACATGTCGAACATCCGCAGCTGTAGCACGTCGCGCCAGCGCATCCACACGAGCACCGCGATCGCGCCGCCGATCACGCCGCCGTACCAGACCAGGCCTGAGCCGGAGAACATGCTCTTGAACAGGTCGTGCTTGACTTCGCCGTAGTTCTGGATCACGTAGTACGCACGCGCGCCGATCACGCCGCCGAGCAAGGCCGCGAATATGAGCTCGTATGACCAGTCGACCGGCTCGTCCAGCTCTCGCAGGCGGCGTGCGAGCACGCATCCGCACGCAAGGAAGCCCAAAGCGAACATCACCCCGAACGTCTTGATCGAGATGCCCAGGACTTCGACTTCGGGCTTCATGAGGTGCGAGCTGGGCGCATCGTTCGCGGCTGAACTTTAGGCCACCGCTAGGTGCTTCTGCGACAATCAGCACCATGGCACCCTCACGCTCCAACTTCGGCAAGGACACCGGCCTACAGGCTCGGATGCTACTGACGATGTTCCTGCTGGGCCTGGTGTACGTGGTGTTCATCGGCGTGCTGTTCGCAGCCGGTGCGGGCGCCGGCTTGATCGTGGCCGTCGCGCTGGTGCTGCTGCTGCTGCAGTTCTTCGGCTCGGACAAGATCGCGATGGCGACCATGGGAGTGAAAGAGGTCTCCCCAGCCCAGGAGCCCGAGCTGCACGCAATCGTCGAACGGCTGTGCGTGCAGGCCAACCTGCCGAAGCCAAAAGTGGCTGTGATCGAGACCTCGATGCCAAATGCGTGCGCAATGGGCAAATCCAAGAAGAACACGACCGTGTGCGCCACCCGCGGGATTCTCGACCTGCTCACTCCGGCTGAGCTCGAAGGCGTGATGGCGCACGAGCTCACACATGTGATCAACCGCGACGTGATGGTGATGACGCTCGCTAGCTTCTTCGCCACGCTCGCATCGATGATCGCGCAGTTCGCGCTGTTCTTCGGCGGAGGCTTCGGGGGCGGATACGGTCGCAACCAAAATGAGGAGGAGGAGGTCATGGTGGTCCTGCTCGTCTCGGCGATCGTGTACGCGATCTCCTTCCTGCTGCTGCGCGCACTCTCTCGCTACCGCGAGTTCGCCGCTGACCGCGGCTCAGCCGTGCTCACCGGCCGCCCCAGCGCGCTCGCCTCGGCGCTGCTGAAGATCAGCGGCACGATGGAGCGCGTTCCCACACAGGATCTGCGCAAGGCCGAGAGCATGAGCGCGTTCTTCATCCTCCCCGCGAGGACGAAGAAGTCGCTGATGAACATCTTCGCCGACCACCCGCCACTCGAGCAGCGCCTGGCAGCCCTCGAGCGCCTGGAGTCACAGCTCCAGACCGCCGCCTGATCACAGTGGGCCTACGCGACATCCTCACTGGGCGCCACACCGTCCAGGGACCCGCCCCGGACCGCCTGTTCGCGATCTCCACCGCCTACATCACGCTGCAGTCAGAGCATCAGATCGACCCTGCCGGCAAGGCCGCCATCGTCTTCCAGGCGCTCGCCACGAGCGAGTTCGAAACGACGCTCAAGGAAATGGAAGAAGTGGTCACCGCCACCGGCGGCGAGAGCGGCACGAAGGTCGCAAGCCAGAACGACAGCTACGGCTACCGCTGGATGGTGCTGCACAACCCCGACGGCGCACCCAGCGTGGAAGACCTCGCTGTGGGCATCAACGCGGTCTCCGGCTCGATCGAGACCGCCGGCTACGGCGAGCGGCTGCTGTGCGCCGTATTCGCGTTCACCGACGCACAGAAACGACGGGTGTACTTCATCTACAACTACAAGCGCGGCTACTGGTACCCGTTCGTGCCGCTCGGCGCCGGCGACGCCGATCACCCCGGCGAACGCTCCACTGAGCGGGAGCTGCAGCTCAAGGCGCAGATGGCCTCCGAACTGCCGATCGAGCCCGAACTGGAGCGTTGGTTCCCGCTTTGGGGAATTCCGATCTAGTCTGGGGGCGAGTACGTCCCTAGCCACCGCGAGCGCCAGGCTCGAGGTCGTTCCATACGCCTTGCTGCTGGTCGACGTAGACGACATCGTCGTTCCGTCGCACCCGCCAAAGGGGATAGAGCGGTGAACGACTCGCCGTGCAGCTCTGCCAAACGAGCTGCACGCCGGCACTCTGACCGAGTTGCGCCAAGCGACGCGCCGTGAGCTCGCGGACGACGAGCTGCGGAGTGGTTGTGCTCGCCCACGAGAGCACCGTATCCCGAGCAACGTCGACAGCGGCACATGCCCCATCGAGCAGCACGAGATAGTAGTCGGAGTCCCCTCGATCCAGGCGATGCACAGGGAAAATTTCGGCGCCGTCCGTCGAGCTGACGCCGGTCGCTTCCCTCGCTATCTCGAGGGCTCGGTCGACCGATCCATGTCCCACTCAGGCGCCGTGTATCCCTAGCGTCAGTGCTGTGAAGACCTCGCCATCGCCCCTGACGAACAGCTGGCGCTGTCCAACGGTGACCATTCGAAACGGATAGAAGGGGGAAAGCGACTCCAAGCATGGACTCCAGACATAGTGAGGATAGACCGACGCTGCCTCCCTGCGCACCACGAGTCGTCCTTCGCCGTCAGGCAGCTCAAACCGACCGTTTACAACGCGTTTGAGCACATCAGAGTCCTCTGCATAGCCGAACATGCCGGCACTCGGCTCGGGCGTATGCATGGCTTGCCTGTAGCCACCGGATCGCGCGTCGACGCTCACCGCCGCCGCTGGGCGGCGCTGTCTGGTCAGCGGAACGATCCAGTAGAAGCTGTCCAAGCGATCGAGGCGTTGGACCAATATGGGCTGCCCGGCCCGCGCACTCTTGAGCGCATACGACCAATCCTCTCGCCTATCCAGCCCCTCATTGCGCAGCGCTTCCCTGGCGTGCTTGGCGGCAGCTTCGTCACTGAGCAGACTCCTTGCCGCGTGCCTGGCAGGCGCCGGAGGGGGCTCTTCGGGGAGCCGCTCCGGTGGAGGCGAGGGGTCGCAGATCGCGACGAACTTGCCGTTCCAATATCCGAAGTTGATGCCCGTCATGTAGTCCGCACGCCAGGCCGCGTAAGAGAGATGTTCGTTGGCGACTCCGCGTACTCCCCCCGAGCCACAACCGTCGTGATGGGCGTGAGGCGGTGGCTGGCCCGGCGAAGGCGTCGGGGGCCAAGGATTGTTGACGTCCAGGCTGTGGATCGTGTAGTGCGTGTCGTCCGAGCTCCTGGGCTCGCCGGTGGTGGTGTAGCCACGCACAGCTATCCAATGCGCCGAGCCAAACACCATCGCCACAGGAGCGACCTCGTAGTGATGGATCGTCCAGACGATCTTGCGGGAGATGGCGTCCTCACTGTCAAGCGCGTCGAGCGCGAAGTACCTGTGGGATTGGTAGTTGTTCAGCGTCCATTGAAGGCCGTCGGGAGCTGTGTACCAGCCGCCTTCGATCGTGCTGTGAGAGTGGTTGTCGGCGTACAGCTCGTCTTGTTCGATCAGTCCGACGCCAAGCGTATCGAGCACCATCTGCGCACATGCAGCTCCGCAGTAATAGTTCGTGTCCTGCTGGTGATACGGAGTATCCAGGTGCTTATGGTGCCGAGCCACGTCCGCCCCCTTTTTGAGCTTGCGATGCATTGCTCTCCGCAGCGCGCGTCGCGCCAGTGGATCGAGCGTGGGAGTCCGTCCAGCTCAGCAAGCCTCATTCTGTCCGGGCACCGACGCCCACACAATGTGGTCGCCGTGGAGCGTACCGCTTTTTCGACTATGCCGTAATGTCGAAATCGCCCCACGTCGGACCGCCATACCTTACGTTCTCGTCCGAGTCCCGACTGCTCGCTCACGAGCGGCCGACTGCCTTCAGTCCGGGATCAGCCCCTCGCCCGTGAACTCCCGACCGGCCTCATCAAAGCTGAAGTCGGCGGGCGGGAGGATCACGGTCGAGCCCTCGAGCTCGTCGTCGCCGAGCAGCTCGCCCTGTGCACGCACGTAGTCGAGCAGCGCGGCGAAGGCATCCGTAAAGCCGTCCTCGTTGCCGCTGTCAACGATCGCCAGCGCTTTGCCGCGCAGCTCATCCACGCGCTCGGCCTCGCTGTCGTCGAGGCGATACTGCCCCTCACCGGAGATTCGGACGATCATCCCTGCTCACCGCTCTCGCTCGGCTGGGGCTCAGGCTGGGCAGCCTCTGCGCCGGGAGCCGCGATCTGTGGTGCTGCCGGAGCATCTCCCTGGCCAAGTTCGGCCTTCATCTTCTCCAGCTCGTTGTCGACCGCTGGCTGGCTGGAGAGCTGCTTGAGCTGACGGTCGATGTCGTCTTCGCCGCCTCCCAGCTGGGTGATGTCGTCGAACGTACCGGCGGCTTCCAGCTCGGATACGGCATCGGCACGGGCTTTCATGTTTTCGGTCTTGTCGACCGCGCGCTGCATGGCCAGCCCCACGTCGGCCATCTGCTCGCCGACGCCGGTCGCCGCCTCGGAGATCCGCACCTGGGCCTCGGCGGCCGAGTACTGGGCCTTGATGACCTCCTTCTTGGTGCGGAACGATTCGATCTTCGCGCGCAGTTTCTGCTCGGAGTCCGTCAGCTTCTGCTGCTGATCTTCCAGTTCGGCTACCTGGGTGTCGAGCCCCTGCAACTCCGTCTGGGCGACGTTCTTGCGTTCGAGCGCCGTCTTCGCGAGCGCTTCGTTGCCGGCGGCGAGCGCCTGGCGCGCCTGGGTGTCGAGCTTGACGACGCTCTGCTGCAGCGAGCTCTCCTGCATCTGCAGGCGCTTCTTGGCGGTCACCACATCGGCGATGCCCTTCTTCACGTTCTGCAGCTGTTCGACCTGCTTCTGATAGCTGTAGTCGAGGGTCTCGGCGGGGTCTTCGGCCCGATCGAGCAGTTTCGAGACCTTCGCCTTCATCACGGTAGACATACGCCCTGTCAGGCCGGCCATCTGATCCTCCCATTGCAGTTCTTAGAGGCGACCGGCTTGAGCTCGGCCAACAGCCTCAAGCGTAGCCGACTGGGCGCCGCCAGCGGCGACGCAAGAAGGGTTGAGTCAGAGCCCGACGGGGTGGCGAACTACGAATCCCGCGTTCGTCTGGCGCAGTGGGCGCCAGCGCGGACCCTCGAGGTTGGCGGGGTCTTCCGCTGGGCTCGTGTCGAGACGCAGCCCCGCCACCGTCATGTAGGCGTGGCCTGCGTTGGCGAAGATCGTCACCCAGCGTCCGTCTCCCCTCGCGCCCAAGCTCTCCATTTCGGAGGAGTCCTCGGGCGAGGCCAAGAGGTCGGCGCCATGCAGCGCAAAGGACACTGTGCCCGAGCAGTCATAGCCGGGAGAGATGAATGAGCCGTGGCCGCCGCCGTAGATGTAGGGCAGCCCGATTACCTCGTTCCCGGCCCAGATCATCTCCTGGATGGCGGCCGGGGCGCCCTCGGGGGCAGCGGCGAGACCATCGACGAAGCGGGCGGTGGTGCCAGGAACCAAAAGCTCCGGACGCACGGTCGGCCCGGTCGCTGTGGTCATGCCGTCGCCGATCGTCAGTTCGGCGGGGATGGTGTCCGGCAGGCCCGCCGTTTCGGGCGTGACCGCGGCGATACCGCCGGTGCTGGGGGTGGCGGGAGTGCTGCTGGCGGCCGTGCCGATTGTGGATCCGGCAGGCGTGGGCGCCACGAACGGGACGATTTCGCCCGTCGTCGTTTTCTCGTAGACGAGGCCTTTGTAGGTGATCTTCGAGGTCTTGGCGGTTACTGGCGCGTGCACCGCCGGAACGGTCGTCGTCGTCTTGCTGGAGGCCGGTTCTACCGCCGTCACCCCACCGGGGCCGTTGGCCAAGGCAGCTGCTGCGCTCACCATCGACGCGATCAGGCTGCACAGCAACACAGCAAAGGTACGAACCCGCAAAACAACAACCTCTTTCGTAGGCCTGCGGGGTTAGCTGACGGGCTAGCGCTGAAAGAGCCTGCGCTTCTCACGGTTCTACCGCGGGATTCGCCCCAACAACTTGGGTCCCCCGTTCCCTGACACCTGATCAGGGACTCGGCATTTCGCGCCGCAGGCTAGCAGAGTGCAACGACGCTTGCATGGGTTGCATGCCTTTTCGCTGGTTTTCCCGCAAATGCCGAGGTTTTGTGCAGTGGTCTCGCCGCGACCGCTCGAAGTGCGCCGGCGAGCGCGTTGGTGGCCGTTCAAGCGCTCGGCGACGCCGCGCGGCCCAGAATCGCGCTCCGGTGCGCACAGTAGTGTGCGCCCATGCGCACCGCCTCGCGGAGACAGCTCGTCGTCGTGCTGATGCTTGTTGCCGCGGGCCTCTATGGCTGCGGCAAGGGGAGCACCGAACAGTCCTCTGGCAGCGGCCCCGCCCGCAAGCTCGCGCCGGTAGCCGCCCAGGGAGCGGTGAGCGTGGCCACGCGCAACACCACCCGCCTTGGAGGCGTCGATACGGCCGCCGACGCAGCGGCGGTCGCTCGGGCCGTGTACCCCGGCCTGACGCCGGCCACACGCCCACAGGTGGTGGTGCTTGTCAACGACCGCGACTGGCTGCCCGCACTCGCCGCCTCCGTGCTCTCGAGCGCACCGACGAGCGCTCCCATCCTCTTCAGCGAAGGCGAAACCCTCCCCGCCGTGACCCGCGAAACGCTTGAAGCGATACATCCGCTGGGAGCGCCCACGCTTGGCGGCACACAGGTAATTCGGATTGGCACCGAAGCGGCGGTACCCAAGGGCCTACTGGCACGAACGATCAGCGCCAGAGTCCCCTCGAGCACCGCTGCGGACCTCGAGCGCATGCTGAGCACTCTCGACCACGGCAGCGTGCCGCACCAAGCGATCGTGCTGGCGGCCAACGCCGCGTCGGCGCTGGCGATGCCGGCGGCGGGTCTCGCCGCGGAGAGCGGCGCCCCGATCCTGTTCGTGACGCCCACGCGAGTATCGGCGCCCACTGCTTCGGTCCTCACAGCGTTGAGCCATCCGGCGATCTACGTGATCGCCCCCTCCACCATCGGCGCGCGCACGCTGCACGCGCTCCGTCACTACGGAACCGTCAGGTCGATCACCGGTGCACACCTGCCGACGGCCGGCCATGTGGCCGTGCAGAACGCGATCGAAGTTGCGCGCTTCACCGACGGAGCATTCGGATGGGGGGTGAAAGAACCCGGCCATGGCCTGGTGTTCGCCAACGAAGGACGCCCGCTCGACGCGCCCGCGGCAGCGCTGCTGTCGGCGACCGGCGACTACGGGCCACTGCTGCTGTTGAGCGTTGCGACCCGGGTCCCGCCGGGGCTGGTGGACTACCTGTCGGACATCCAGCCGGCATACACGAGTGCCCCGCAGTTCCAGCCGGTGCGCGGCGTCTACAATCACGGCTGGCTGATCGGCGACGAACAGGCGATCTCAGCCGTAACGCAGGCCGAAATCGACTCCATTCTCGAGATCAGCCCGCGCACCCAGAACTCCGAAGAAAATTCGGTTTCGCAAGTCGAATAGAGGCGAACTTGAGCCAGGCAGAGGATCCCCGCCGCGTCATCCGCAAGGCGAGCACACAAGAGGTCACAGTCGAGGACGTACGCCAGCTGATGGGTGCCTCGACCCCCCATTTTGCGCTGCAGCTGCGCAATCGCATCGCCAAACTGATTGCTGGCCTGCCCGCGGAGCATCCCGCTCGGGTTGAAGGCGAACGCGAGATCGCACGCCTGCAGAGGCTTGGCTTTGAGGGCGAGACACGCGGTGAGGGCGCCGCTGAGGGTGAGCGCCCGTTGCCGTCGCTGAACCTCGCCGCCGCCACACCCGGCGAGCACTGATTGGCGCTCAGCGCCGGCTCGCGAACCTGCGCTCGCGCTGGGCGTCCGCGTAGCGCGCACGCAGGAGTTTGAACAGGACTGCGAACAGCGCTACGTCAACCGGCAGCAAGCCGATAGTCAGCGCCTGTGGCACCGGCGTGAACGCCGCCACGATCAGGATCACGGCGGAGTGGAACAGGATCACCGGCAGCACCGCAAGCATCAGCGCGTGTGAGCGGTAGCCGCCACGATGCTCGCGTAGCGTCACCTCGATCGTGCCGATCATTGCGGCGCCGATCCCAGCCAGCAATGTGGGGCCACCCGCGGCAAAGCCGTGTTTCGAGCGGTACAGGCCGACGACCACGGCGATCGCGCCAACGAAAATCAATAGCTCGGACAGAGGCAACGGATGCCATGGCGCCTGCGGGCGCTCGTTCGCCGCGGGCGGCCGCTTGGCGCTGGCGACCGTGCTCGTCGAGACGGGAGGCTTCGCGGCTCTGCGCGCACCGGCAGCGGCGGGTCTGCGCTTGCGCGAGCGCCCGTGCCGAGCGCTGTTGTGCTTTGCCACGGCGTTAGGAGCGAGACTGGAGTTCGCTGCGCCGCATCGCCGTCGATCGTAGCGCCTATGCTGCGTCGGGTGTCAACGACGCCATCCGCAGCCGGCGAGTCCACGCCTGCTCCGCCTCGCGCGGGCATCCCCGACAGTCGACTGCCAGGCCCTTTCCCGGTGGGCGAGTATGCGGCGGCGCTGCGCTCGCAGCTGCGCTCGTTCGCCCATGTACAGCTGATGGGCGAGCTCGTGAACCTGCGTGTGTCCAGGGCGCGGGTGTATTTCGAGTTGCGTGACGTCGAGCGGCGCGATCCCGTGCGCGGCATGGCGCCAGGACTGGGATCGGATGATCGCCCGTGTGGGCGCACCGCAGGAGGGAATGCAGGTGGTGGTGGCGGGTGGCTGTGACTACTACCCGGGCAGCTCCACATCCTCCCCCGGGTTCTCCTTCGGGGTGCTCGATCTGCGCTTGGCCGGCGACGGCGACCTGTTGGCGCGGATCGAGCGTCTGCGTAAGCAGCTCGACGCGGAGGGCCTGCTCGAGCTGCAGAAGCGCCTGGCCAGACCGGTGCTGCCACGCACGATCGGCGTGATCACCGGCGAGGGCGGCAAGGCGCGAGACGACGTGCTTGCGGCACTCGCCCGCCGTGGCTGGGCAGGACGGCTGGTGTGGGGCTTTGCGCCCGTGCAGGACCGCCACGCCGCGCCCGCGATCGTGCAGGCGCTGGGCGATCTCGCGGCGGTAGCTGAGGTGGAGGTGGCGATCGTCGCCCGCGGCGGCGGCTCGCTGGCGGACCTGTTGTGCTTCTGCGACGAGACGCTCTGCCGCACGGTGGCCCTGCTCGGCGTGCCGGTGATCGCCTCCGTCGGCCATCACACCGATCGCACGCTGCTCGACGACGTGGCAGCGGTGAGCTGCTCGACCCCCACACACGCCGCGGAGGCAGCCGTGCGCGTGGATTGCGGGCTCGCGCGCGCCGAGCAGGCAGCCGCCGCGCGACGGCTCGTCGATCACAGCCGCCGAGCGATGCAGCCGCGGGCAACCCTGTCTTCCGCGGCAGCGCGCCTGCGCGATCACGGCCGACGAGCTGTGCTCTCGCGCGCGCGACTGCTGGCGTCGCTCTCACGTGCACCGGCAACGCACCTGGAGCGCCAGCGCACGCGTCTACACCAGCAGCTGCGTGAGATCCGTGCGGGGTCACGTAGGCGGGTGGAGGCCGAGCGGCAGCTGACAAAGCGCCGGGCGGTGGTGCTGCAGCGCAAGGCCGCCTCCTCGGTTTTGGATTGCCGCGAGCGACGACCGCGAGAGCTGGCGCAGCTGGCGTTGGTGCTCGCCGGTCACGATCCCCAGCGCACGCTCGAGCGCGGTTACGCGCTGGCCCAGTCGACGAGCGGCGAGCCGCTCGTTACCGCGGCCGATGCTCGCGAGGCCGGGGAGCTGCGCCTGCGATTCGCCGACGGATCGCTGCCTGCGAGGATCCTCGATCAATGAGCGAGCCTTCCAATGACACCTTGAGCAGCGCCGGGCCCTCGAGCAGTGCCGGACAGCAGCAGAGCTACGAGGCCGCCGCAGCACGCGTGGAGGAGATCATCCGCCGTCTCGACTCGGGTGAGGCGAGCCTGGACGAGACGCTCGCGCTGGTCAGCGAGGGCAAGACCCTGATCGAGCTGTGCGCCACCCGACTGGCAGCGGTGGGCAACGCGCTCGAGGAGCTGCGCTTGGACGAGCTCGTCAGCCGGCTGGAACACGAGGCCGGCGGATGACTCCGCGCCGGCGCACCAACGGACAGTGGTGCAACAGATGAGCACATGGGAGAAGCTCGCCGGGCTCGAGCTGGAGATCGAGGACTATGCGCTCGAGCCCCTGCAGGCGACGGTGTCCAGCGATTTCGAGCGCAAGAGCACCGTCATTCGACTGCGGGGCGCCGGCGAGGAGGGTCTCGGCGAGGACGTCACCTATGACGCCGTCGACCACGACATCCTGCAGGCGGCCGGCCCAACCCTCCCGCTCGCGGGGCGCTTCACAATCGCGTCCTTCAGCGCGCACCTGGCCGAGCTGCAGCTCTTCCCAGAGCCCCCGCAGCGCGAGGTCTCGAGCCGCTACCGCACGTGGGCGTACGAGTCGGCCGCGCTGGATCTGGCATTGCGTCAGGCGGGTGTGGCGCTGCATCGGGCGCTCGGGCGCGAGCCCCAGCCGGTGCGCTTCGTGGTGTCGCTCCGCCTCGGCGAGCCGCCGACGCTCGAGCCGCTGCGCGAGCGACTCGAGCACTACCCGGGGCTGCGCTTCAAGCTCGACCCCACGAGCTCGTGGAACGAGCAGCTGATCGCGGAGCTCGTTGCCACGGGCGCGGTCGACTCGGTCGACTTCAAGGGCCTCTACGTTGGCTCGATTGTCGATCAGCCCGCCGACCCAGTCTTGTACCACCGGGTGGTGGAGGCATTCCCACGGGCGTGGATCGAGGATCCCGCGCTCACGCCCGAGACCGATGCGGTGCTCGCGCCGCACCGTGAGCGCTTCTCCTGGGATGCCCCAATTCACTCGATCGCGGACATCGAGGCGCTCACCTACCCACCGCGGATGGTCAACATCAAGCCGTCTCGACTGGGCGGGCTGCGCAACCTGCTCGACGCCTATGACTATTGCGCGGAGCGCCACATCGGCAACTACGGGGGCGGCCAGTTCGAGCTGGGCGTGGGCCGCGGCCAGAACCAGTATCTGGCGTCGCTGTTTCACGCGGACGCCCCCAACGACGTGGCGCCCAGCGGCTTCAATCTGCCCACCCCGCCGGCCGATCTGCCCTCCAGCCCGCTGGCCCCCGCGCCCAGCGCGACCGGCTTTCGCTGGGGCTGAGAAACCTCTCAACCAACCCCTCGGGCGCAACTTCCGTGCCAGTATGCGGTTTGCGAGGCCATAGCCGATAACGTCGGGGGCCGCCGGTCGGGGCGCCGATTTTCCCTACTCGGCCGGGTTGGTTCTGCGCGAAGGAGTGGCAGTCTTGGCGAGCACAGGCGCGCACAAGCGATCGAAGTTCATTGCTTTCGCAGCCAGCGTATTCACGGTGGCTGTGCTGTTCGCGCTCCCGTTCTCCGCGATTGCAAACGACGCGGGGGGAACACAAGCGGGCGCCACCTCGACCACCAAGAGCAGCGGCTCCACCCCAACCAAAGCGGGCGGCGCAACCACCACGAAGGCCAAAGCATCCTCCCCACATGTCCTGAGCGTGCGCATCGAAACCGTCAGCTGCACGCCCACGGCTCACTGCAGTGGTAACCCCCATCAGGTCTCCACCCACGGCACGTTGATGCTCAGCGGCCTTGGACTGAAGCCCGGCATGGTCGTGGGCTTCCCCAAATCCCCCGGCGCGCGCATCAGCAGTGTGTCCTCGCGGACGCAGCCGACGGCGCACCTGCGTTACGCGATCCCGTCAAAGCCCAGCGCTGGCCTGATCGTGACCGTCCCCAAGAACGCCCACTCGGGGCACATCATGATCCTGCTGAGCGGCGGGCGCTACACGAGCTCCTACGGGCCGATCTACGTCTATAACCATGCCCTGCACCCGCCCGCCCCCGTAGACCCGCCCCCCGCCGCGCCAAGTGTCGCGAGCACCGCCACAACCGGCACCGCGTTCGAAGGTCAGGGCATGTGGATCTGGTACTTGAGCAAGTCCGACGGTGGCAATATCGCGGCGCTCGTCGCCCAGGCCCACGCGGCGGACGTGACGACGCTGTTCATCAAGAGCTCAGACGGCTCGAGCAATTACTGGAGCCAGTTCTCGCCGCAGCTCGTGGCAGAACTGCACGCCAACGGCCTGAAAGTGTGTGCCTGGCAGTTCGTGTACGGGAGCGAACCCGTCGGTGAGGCGAACCTCGGCGCTGAGGCGGTGGCCGACGGAGCCGACTGCCTGGTGATCGACGCCGAGGGCGAATACGAAGGCCATTACGCGGCCGCGCAGACCTACATCGACGATCTGCGAGCGAAGGTCGGCCCCACCTACCCGTTGGGGCTTGCCTCCTTCCCATACGTCTTCGACCACCCGTCCTTCCCCTACTCGGTCTTCCTGGGGCCGAACGGCGCGCAGTACAACGCGCCACAGATGTACTGGAAAGACATCGGCCAGTCGGTCGACACCGTCTACGCCAACACGTGGATCGCCAACCGCGTCTATGGCCGCCCGATCTTCCCGCTGGGGCAAACCTACGGCGGTGTGTCCGCGGCGGAACTGCTGCGCTTCCGCGAGGAGGCCGTCGACTACGGCGCCACCGGCACCTCCTACTGGGACTGGCAGGAAAGCGGAACAACCGATTGGACCACGCTGGCGGCACCGCTCGCGCCGCTCACCAGCGTCACGCCGAACACCGAATACCCCGAACTGAAGAGCGGCAACAAGGACGATCTGGTGCTGTGGATGCAGGAGCACCTCGCCACGGCCATCCCCACACAGGAAATCACCGGCGTGTTCGGCGCTGAGACGCTCGCCAACGTCGAGGCGTTCCAGACCGCGCACAGCATCGCCGCAAGCGGCGTCGTCGAAGCGGCTACTTGGACCGCGCTGCTGGCGCTCGCGCCGGTGGCGGTGGTGTGGACGGGGTCCGGGCCGAGCGACTGAAACCGTCAAGGGCTCTCGGTAGTTGGGGTGGCGCCAGCCGCTTGCTTAGCTCATCGTCCTAGCTGGAATCTGGCCTGGTGGGCTGCAGCCAGGGGCCGCAAGATTGCAGGATCATCGTCCACGGACGAGTAAAGTCTCAACTATGGTCGTCGCAGAGCAGCTACCTAACGAGCTGAGGGGCAGGCACGTCGGGAACACCGTGGTCCGGAGCGTTCGTGTCGAGTCCCGCGAAGACTCGTCAGAGCGTCCTGCGTTGTCGATTGTCCTCGTCCTCGACCCGCCTGCGCACGGAGACACGTGGCCGGTCGAGGATCTTTGGGAGCTCAAAGAGGCCGCTGCCGAGGCCAAGCGTCAGGTCGAGCAGCGCTTTCGCGAGGAGCACAACACCGAGCCGCCCGATCTTCCCTGGTTCGTCGAGTTTGAGTCCACCCGGGACGAGCTGCTCGACTGGGAAGACATTGACGAATCACTGGATGCCGACTAGCGGTGGCTCGGGCCGTCCCGATCGATCCACAGAAGCTGCTAGAAGCGGCACGCGACTTCGCGAATCAGACGGGCGGAAGGGGCAGACCTCGCCCTGTTTGGCTACGACGTGCCGTCTCCAGTGCGTACTACGCGCTCTTCCATGACCTGACGCGGCAGGCCGCGGTCCACCTGCTGCCCCACGACACGCCGCAGCACCAACTGCGCGTCGCGCGAACTTTCCGTCACCAGAACATGAAGGAAGTGTGCGAACAGGTAGCAGGACGGCACGGGAAACCAAACCGCCACATGAAGCCCCTTGTGCAGAGCCTTGCTGGCACACCAACCGCGCGGGTCGCCGACTCCTTCTGCGATTTACAAGAGGCCCGCCACCGAGCCGACTATGACCATCTCGCGCTGTTTTCGAAGGAAGTTGCACTAGCTCACGTCGAGGTCGCCGAAAAGGCCACCGAAACACTGGCGGCGGCGGCCTGATCGTGAACGGGAGGCGCTGTTCGCACTAATTGCGGTCAGCACCCGCCTGTTCTGATCGGTAGAGGCAGCCCTGCCACCCCTGCCGGACGAAGTCCACTCAAATAAGAAGCGTGGCAAGGATGATCGCAACGAGGATCACACTTGCCATAGCCACAGCTCCGAGGAATGAGGGCAGGATTTCGGCACGGGTGGGGCGACGGAATCGCTCGGGATCCCGAATGTAGGCAAGCAAGAGATCGAAGCCGATGAGCACCACTGTGGCCTTCGTCAATACCCCCCACCAGGGTTCGGGATGGAGGTTCATCAACGCATGGTTAGGCAAGCGCTGCGCAGGGAGCAGCACGCGAGCTACTAGCCCAGGCACCCAGAGCGTACGCGCGGAGAGCTGTGTCGCCCTGAGCCGAGACATCAACGAACTGTCCCATATATCGCGATTTCAGTCCAGCTACGCCGTGTCAGCCCGACGGCAGCCGCAACCGGTGCGAGCGGGCGATCTGCTCCACCATCCCCTCGTCGATCCCAACCTCTGCGGCGATCTCACTCCAGCGCGCGACGACGGCGACCACCTCCGCGAGGATCGTCTCGGCGCGTCCGCGCTTCAAGCCACCGACTGCGGCAACCGCGCGCAGATCGGCGACGGTGAAGCCATTGCGCTTGCCGTTGATCGACATCTGGTGGCTGTCGAGCCAGAGGTTGCCGGGCTGCCAGGCCCAGACGACGTCGTATGCGGGAGACAGCGACCACGCACCTGCACGGTCCATGAGGAAGGCGATGTTCTTGACATGGTCGTCCTGGTTGCGGGCGACCACGTTGAAGACCATGCGTCGGAACTGCTGCTCGACATCCGGCGTGCCGAGCCCCAGCCGACGGATCAACAACAGAGCCTGCTCATAGCTGTAGGTTCCGGGCTCGTTGTAACTGACGTGCTCCAGCGCAGCCACCGTCTGCATGTGCAGCTTGCCGCCCGCGTCTGGCCTGTCGAAGCGGCGGGTCATGAAGTGCCTGCGGCCGTGCTCCTCCAATAGCCGGCACTCGGTCATCTGGATACCTGCCGCGCGGGCCATGATCGAGTACGCGTACTCGATCGCACCCCAGCCTTGGGGATCGGTTAGCCCGTGGTCACCCGAGCGCGATACGCCGTCGAACTTCAACAGCCAGTACCTGAAGCCCTCCCCCGCCTGTACCTGCCCGGAGCGGACCTGCCCGGTGGCGTCGTTGTAGGCGATGAACGCCTTCGGACGGGCGCCGCCAGCGGAGCTACCAACCGCGAGAATCGCCTTCATCGCCTCCTCGTCAGGATGCTCGCTCATCTCTGTGACGAACTGCTCGCGTTCGGCAAGCACCTCGCTCGCGAGACGCACGAGCGCGTCCACCTGGATGTCCTCGCCCGGGGGTAGCGACGGCTCATGTGCGGGCTCGAACTCCAGCGCGCCGACGCCGCGCGTACCGACGTAGCAGAGCCGCTGAACCACGTCGAAGCTCGACTCCTCCCGTCCCTGCGAGGCCAGCCACGCGTTGATCAACGCCGTTCCCCAACGGTCGGGCAGCGAATCGGCCAACAGCCCCGGAAGACCGCTGAAAGCGTCCTGCGGCAGGCCCGGGAAGCTGTAGGGCTGCGTGCGGAGCGGCATCCGGACGGGCGCTATCTGGATGCCGCTGCGAACGAACGCGGGGTCGTACTGGAACGTCGCGTAGCGCGTGGGGGCGTCAATCGAGACAGCTGCGATGCGTACACCCCAGAGTGTCACCGCCGCGACCGTCATCAGCTCGCACCTGGCTCATCGCCCCACGTCCACTGTGTGTCGCCCGGCTCGACAGTCGGTCGCTGCCCACCGCTCGCGCGTCTGCGTGTCTTGCGCTGCTCGCGCTCCAGCTGCGCGATCGGAAGCGTGATCGACTCAGGCACCGCAGCATCGAAGGCCCCGAGCAGCCCCAGTGTCCTCAGCAACTTGATCATGGATGTCATCTGCACCGACTCCCCCCGCTCGGCGCGCTGGACGGTGGCCTGGCCGAGTCCAGCCTCAGCGGCCATCTCAGCCTGAGTCCAGTTACGTTCGAGCCGGTGCTTGGCCAGCCTGCGGCCGAGCTCGGCGAGAACTGCGGAGTCAGTCAATAGCTCTTCAAGATTCATCAGTAATGATGCTTTAGCAGGAACTTTGGTTGCTAGACATCTAATCCGATGTAAAGCATAACAGATCAGATACATCGATAATGATGCGCAAAAAAGCAAACGCCGACTTTACGCATCATTACTGATGTCCAACTTCCTTGAGGAGGGTGCCAGGCAGGCGCATCTGGGGACTGACGCGAGCAATCGCCGAGATTCCACTCGTGTGGCTGACGATCCTCGTCATCGGGCGCCTGCGCGCCAACTTCGCCGCGCGCGCTACACCTTCGCTGTAGCTGCAAGGCCGATCGCGGGGCGCTCGATCAGAGCCACCCCGCGCCGGCCCTCGCGCGTCAGGTCAGACGCGCTGGATCAGGGTGCCGGTCCCTAGCCCCCCACCACAGCACATGGTGACGAACCCGATCTCCTTGTCGGAGCGCTCGAGCTCGTGCAAGAGCGTGGTGATGAGCCGCGCACCGGTGGAGCCGAGCGGGTGCCCGAGCGCCATCGCGCCGCCGTTGACGTTGACGCGGTCCATGTCAGGCGAGAGCTCGCGCTTCCACGCGGCGACGACGGGAGCGAACGCCTCGTTGATCTCGATCAGGTCGATGTCGTCGATCACCATGCCGTTGCGGGAGAGGATCTTGCGCGTGGCGGGAATCGGGCCCTCGAGCATTTTCACGGGGTCACAGCCGACGGTCGTCTGGTCGACGATTCGCGCGCGCGGCGTGAGACCGAGCTCCTTGGCCTTATCGGCGGACATCAACAGCACCGCGGCGGCGCCGTCTGAGATCTGGGAGGCGTTGCCCGCCGTGATCTTGCCGTCGGGCTTGAACGCGGGCTTCAGCTGCGAGAGCGACTCGAGGTTCGTGTCGGGGCGGATGCCCTGGTCGGTGACGTAGGTGTTGCCGTCCACGGTCATCGGCACCATCTCCCGCTCGAAGCGACCCTCCTGGGTGGCCTGATTGGCGAGCCGGTGCGAGCGCACGGCCAGCTCGTCGAGCTCTGAGCGGGGGATCTCCCACTGGTCGGCGATCATCTCCGCGCCGAGGCCCTGGCCGACGATGTTGTGCTTGGCCATCAGCTCCGGCGGGAACGCCAGGCCGAACTCGCCCTGGGTCTGCGCCACGGCGGAGAACGGCAGGTGGCCCATGTGCTCCACGCCTGAGCCGATCATCGCGTCGTGCACGCCCGCGGCGATCAGACCGGCGGCGAAGTTCACTGCTTGCTGGGCGGAGCCACACTGGCGGTCGACGGTCGTGCCGGGGGTCTCGATCGGCAGGCCCTCCTGCAGCCACGCGTTGCGCGCGACGTTCAGGCCCTGCTCACCGAACTGCGAGACGCAGCCTGCGATCACGTCTTCAACCTGGGCGGCGTCGATGCCGGCGCGGTTGATCACCTCGGAGTACACGGCCCCGAGCAGCTCGTTCGGGTGGGTGTCCTTGTAGTAGCCCTTCTCCTTGTGACCGCGGCCGATCGGTGTGCGCACGGCCTCGACGATCACGACTTCGCGTCCCTCTGGTTGCCTCATGTCTGCAGTCCTCCTAAGGAGTGTTGAGCGCTGGTTCGGAGATGCTGAGGAGCTCGCTTACCCTCAACCCCACCGGATTGAAGACCTGTGTGGGCGGGCCTTCAATTCGCGTCTGAATAAGATGCCGGACCCTACATCCGTATTCTACCGCGCTCACTGATTGACTGGTCAGTCAGCCAGGGGTCGTGGACACCGAGAGAGGACAAGGAAGACCTTGAGCAAACGCCTGGGGATAGCCGGAAGCGGCGCCATCGCATGCGGCCTGGCCGCGACCGCCGCCCACCATGGGCCGGTGCTGCTTCTGGCGCGCTCGGAGAGCTCCGCCGACCGTGCGCGAGCGACCGTGGAGAAGACGCTGAGTCGCCTGAAGGCGGAGGTCGACCCGGAGCACGTGGAAATCGTCACCGACTCCGCGGCCCTCGCAGAGGCGACATTCGTGGTCGAGGCGGTGATCGAGGATCGCGATGCCAAGGCGGCGCTGCTGACAGAGCTCAACGATGTTCTCGACGCCGACGCGATCCTCGCGAGCACGACGTCCTCGCTGTCGATCGAGCGCTTGGCGCAGGAGAGTGGGCGCCCGCACAACTTCCTCGGCCTGCACGTCTTCAACCCGGTCACAAAGATGGAGTTGGTCGAGCTGATCTTCCCCAAGCAGGCCAGCGAGCAGACACGCAAGCGTGCGCTCGAGCTGTGCGAGAAACTCGAGAAGACGCCGGTTGAGGTTCCGGATGTGCCGGGCTTCGTCGTCAACCGGCTGCTGTTCCCGTACCTGTTCAGCGCGGTGCGTCTGATGGAAGAGACGGATATGGATCCGACGGACATCGATACGTGCATGCGTCTTGGCGCGGGACACCCGATGGGCCCGCTCGCGCTACTCGACCTGGTGGGCCTCGATGTCTCCAGCGCGATCGGCGAAACGATCGGCGCGCCGGTTCCGCCGCGCGTGCAGGAGCTGGTCGCGGAAGGCTCGCTGGGACGTAAGAGCGGGCGCGGCCTGCACACCTACTGACGGCGAGAGCGAAACGCCGAGGGCGTTCTTCGTCAGAATTTAGACAGTCGGCGGCTGGCTTTTAGGTCTCGTTCATCAACTTCGCAATACTGGTTGATGCGACGTCAAGTCGCACGCACACCCGCCTCCTCCCAGTGCACACGATCCGGTCCGCTCCCCCCGCGGGCCGGACGTGTTTAAGCGACCTGGCGGCGCTCGCGGATGCGCACCGCCTCGATGCGGTTGTCGCGCACGGACTCCACGCGGATCGAGTAGCCGTTGGCGGGCACGGTGTCGCCGCGCTTGGGCAGGCGTCCGAGCTGGGCGAACACGAAGCCGCCGACGGAGTTGTAGGCGTCGGAGTCGACGGGCAGGTGCAGGCCGTAGTCGGCGAGATCGGTGACGGCGACATGCCCGCGCACGAACCAGTCGCCGTCGGCGAGCCGGCGGACCTCCCCGGCGGCGGGGTCGGTCTCGTCGGCGATCTCCCCCACGACCTCCTCGATGATGTCCTCGACGGTGACGACGCCGACAACTCGCCCATACTCGTCCACGACCACCGCCATCGACGTGCGCTGGCGCTGCAGATCGGCGAGCAGATCGTCGAGCGGCTTCGTCTCGGGCACAATCAACGCGTCGTGGACGACCGGCTCGAGCGGCGTGTGGGGTCCCTCCTGCATCAGCAGGCGCACGAGCTCCGAGACGTGCACGAGCCCGCGTATGCGATCGCGGTCTTCCTCCTCGGTGACGAGCAGGCGTGTGTGGCCGCTTGAGACGCACAGGCCGAGCGCGGTCTCCACGTCCTGGGAGACGTCGACGGTGACGACCGCGGGCGCGGGCGTCATCACCTGGCGTGCCTCCTGCTCGTGGAGATGAAAGACGCCGGTGAGCATGCCCGCCTCGCCCTGGTCGATCTGGCCGCCCTCGTGGGACTCGGCGATCAGGCGCTTGAGCTCGTCCGAGGAGCCGCCACGGCGCTCCTGGCTCATGTCCACGCCGAGCAGCCGCAGGATGCGATCGGCGACGGCTGTCAGCGAGACGATGAATGGGTGGAACAGCGCGCTGAATGCCTGTAGCGGTCGGGCTACCCGCCGGGCGACCGCCTCGGCGCGATCGATGGCATAGAACTTCGGCACCATCTCGCCCGCGATCAGCTGGGCGGAGGAGATGATCGCGAAGGCGACGATCACCGCCACGGCGACCGCGACGCCGTGGCTGATGGTGTCGCCGAGGGCGCTCTTGAGGATCGCGGCGAGCGCGGGCTCGCCGAGAGCTCCGATGCCGATCGAGGTCATCGTCACGCCGATCTGCACGGCGGAGATGTACTCGTTGACGTTCTCCAGCTGCGTGAGCGCGAGCGCGGCGCCCTTGGCGCCCTCCTCGCGGAGCAGTTCCAGACGCGCTTTGCGCGAGCGCACGAGCGCGTACTCGGCGATCACGAAGAAGGCGTTGATGGCGACCAGAAGCGCCGCAAAGATGAGCTTCAGGCCGTTCACGCGCTACCGGCGATCCCCGACGCGTGCCGGCAGCCTATGTCGCCCGGCCAGACCAACGCGACCGCGACATACGTGGCCCCTGAGGGCCGGGCTACTTCGGGGAAGATCTTCTTCGTCGTCGTTCATCGTGCTGTCGACCAGCCAAAGGTAGCAAGGCAGATGGTCGGAAGCGAGCACCCGCCGGAGCGGTGACTCACTGGGCAGCGTGTGTTTATGCGAGACCGTCGATCTGTGTGGCGAGCTGGAAGTCGTTGTCGGTGAGACCGCCCTGGGAATGCGTGGAGAGCGTCAGGCGGACCTTGTTCCAGCCGTGCACGAGGATGTCGGGGTGGTGGTTGGCAGCCTCTGCGAGCTCCGCGACGCGGTCGACGAACGCGATCGCCGCGGCGAAGTCGGCAAACGCGAGGTCGCGCACGATCTCGCTCCGGGCGCCGGTGCGCCACTCGGGGACGCCGGCCAGCCGCTGCTGTATGTCGGAATCGCCGAGCAGGCTCATCGGCTGCGAGCTTAGACGGTGTGGATCGCCGATTCGGCATTCCCTACAGTCAGCGCATGCGGATCGTGAGCCTCGTACCCCACGCCACCGAGCTGCTGTTCGCGCTCGGGGCCGGCCCGGAGGTGGTGGGCGTCACGCACGAGTGCGACTTCCCACCGGCCGCCGCCGGGCTCCCCCACGTCACACGAGACGTTCTGCCCGCCGGCTTGAACGCGGCGGAGATCGACGCGGCGGTGCGCGAGCGCACGCAGGAGGGCGAGGCCATCTACGAGCTCGACCGCGAGGAGCTGGCGAGGCTCGAGCCGGAGCTGATCGTCACGCAGGCGCTGTGCCCCGTATGCGCGGTCTCCTACGACGAGGTGGCGAAGGTCGCAAAGACGCTGCCGTCCAAGCCACAGGTGATCGCGCTCGACCCGAAGACGCTTGGCGAGACGCTCGGCGACGTACGCACGCTGGCGCGGGCCACCGACCGGCGTGAGCAGGGCGAAGCGCTCGTGACGGACGTGGCCGCGAGGATCGACCGCGTGAAGCTGGCGGTGCGGGCACAGCCGCGCCCGCGGGTGGCGGCGCTCGAGTGGCTCGACCCGGTGTTCGTGGCTGGGCACTGGACGCCGCAGCTGATCGAGCTGGCGGGCGGCGAGGACGTGCTGGGACTGCCCGGCGAACCGTCACAGACCATCTCCTGGGAGGAGCTGGCGGCAGCGCAACCGGATGTGGTGGTGGTGATGCCGTGCGGATACGACGAGCAGCGCGCGCGGGCCGAGGCCGTCACATATGCGCGGGAGCTGGCAGACGTGAACGCCAAGCAGGTCGTGGCGGTCAACGCCTCCGCGTACTTCTCACGGCCCGGCCCGCGCCTGATCGACGGCCTGGAGCTACTCGCGCGCGTGCTGCATCCGTAGTGCCGAAGTTCCGCCTGTGCGACTAGTAGCGTCTTTCGCAATCTGCAACGAAGGGGCTCCTGGACCGAGATCGCACGGATGCGACAACGAGATCGAGCGACTTCTCACATGTAAAGGAGCGACATGGGTTACCCCTTGAAGCGGAAGCTCGCGGTCGAGTTCATCGGAATGTTCCTATTTGTGTTCACGGTCGGCATGGCGACCGAGTCGGCGAACAAGTCTGGGGCAATGCTCGCGCCAATCGCGATCGGCTCGGTGCTGATGGTGCTCGTGTTCGCCGGCGGCCACGTCTCCGGAGGCCACTACAACCCCGCGGTGAGCACCGCCGTCTTCATCCGGGGAAAGCTCAAAGCCCACGAGTACCTCAGCTACATAGCCACGCAATTCGCTGCCGCCGCTGTCGCCGGCCTGCTGGTGACCGTCGTCGGCGGAAAGGAGTCCGCCGGCGCCACCGCCTCCGTGGGCAAGATGCTCGTGGTGGAGTTCCTGTTCACGTTCGCCCTCGCCTACATCATGCTGAACGTGGCCACATCGAAGGACAGCGAGGGAAACTCCTTCTACGGGCTCGCAATCGGATTCGTGGTGGTCGTCGGCGCCATCTCGGTCGGCTGGATCTCAGGCGCGGCGTTCAATCCGGCGATCGCCCTCGGCGCGACCGTGCTGGGAGCATTCAAGTGGGCGCACCTCTGGATTTACCTGCTGGCCGATTTCCTCGGCGGCGCGGCGGGTGCCGGAGCGTTCCTCTACATCCAAGGGGAGCGCATGTTCGCGAGCCTGAGCACGTCGGCCGTGCTCAGGCGTTGAGCAGCTCGATGACCGTGTTGGGACGAAACCCAGGTATGGCGCGCTCGCCCACGACCACCACCGGCATGACCATCGTGCCCAGCTTGTTGACCTCCTCGCGGTAGGCAGGGTTCTCGGTGACGTTGCGCTCCTCGTAGGTCTGCCCCCGCTCGTCGAACAGGGCGCGGTAGCGCGCGCACAGCGGACAGCCGGTGACCGCGTAGAGGATGACCGGCTTCATCGCTGCCCGCTCTCACCGAGTAGGGATGGCACGCCCGGCCGAGGCGTGGATACTTCAGCGGCTACCGCGTGAGCGGTGCTCCAGGCGCCGCGACGGGCCAACCAGCGCTCGGCGTCGAGAGCCGCCATGCAGCCCGACGCCGCGGCTGTCACGGCCTGGCGGTAGACGCGCTCGTGGACGTCGCCCGCCGCGAACACGCCCTCGATGTTGGTGATCGAGGTGCCCGGTTGCACGCTGATGTAGCCGTGATCGTCGCGGTCGAGGAACGGTGCGAGCAGCTCAGACGCTGGATCGTGGCCGATCGAGACGAACACGCCGTCGAGCTCCCGCACGTGCTCGGTCTGCGTGCGCTCGTTGCGGAGCCGAACGCCGGTGACGCGATGGCCCTCCTCTGCGCCCAGGATCTCTTGCACCGTAAACGGCTGCAGGAACGAGATGTTCTCGTGTTCGCGCGCGTAGTCGACCATGATCTCGCTGGCGCGGAATCGCTCGCGCCGGTGAACGATCGTGACCTCCGTTGCGATCTTGGCCAGCGACATCGCCTGGTCGAGCGCCGAGTCGCCGCCGCCGACGATCGCGACCCGCTTGCCCTCGAACATGAAGCCGTCACAGGTTGCGCAATACGCCACGCCGTAACCCTCCAGAGCGTCCTCCGAAGGGAGGCCCAGCCGCTTGGCGCGCGCCCCCGTCGCCACGATCAGCGCTTCCGCCTCGACCGTCTCGCCGAACATGCCGACGCGGAAGGGCCACGTACCGAGGTCGAGCTCGGTGACGTCCTTGGCGATCAGCCGTGTGCCAAAGCTCTCAGCCTGCGCGCGCATCGCACCCATGAGCTCCGGCCCGCTGGCGTCAGCGTTGAACCCCGGATAGTTCTCGACTCTGTCCGCGGTCATCAGCAAGCCGCCGGCGGCGTAGCCCTCCAAGCACAGCGGCTCGAGCTTCGCACGCCCGGCGTAGATGGCCGCCGCGTAGGCGGCCGGACCGCCGCCGACGATCACGACGGGGTGGCGCTCCATGCTCATCCCGCGTTCGCGAGCGACGCTTGGCCAGGCTGCCAATCCACCGGCACGAAGGTCTCCATGCGCAGCGCCTGAAGCACGCGCAGCGACTCATCGACGCTGCGCCCCACATCACCGTCGTGGATGACCTCGTAGCGGATGACTCCGCTCGGATCTACGATGAACGACGCGCGCTGAGCCACGCAGTCGGACTCGGTCAGAACACCGTAGTCGCGGCTGACCTCGAGCGTCGGGTCAGAGGCCAGCGGCATCGCCAACGGGCCGAGAGCGAACTCCTGCCAGGCCTGATGGCAGTGCACGCTGTCGGTGCTGATCGCGATCAGATCGGCATCCTCGGCGGCGAACTCCTCGACACGGCCGCTGAACGCGACCATCTCAGTCGGACAGACGGTGGTGAAATCCCCGGGGTAGAAGAGCAGCAAGACCCAGCGTCCGCGATAGTCATCGAGGACGACGTCCTGATCGAGGCTGTCGAGATCCTTGGTGCTCGCCATCCGAAACTGCGGTGCGAGCCTTCCGACGAGTGACATGGGCGGACCTCGTGTAGTGGCCAAAGCCGATGGATAAATGCACCGTCAGCATCGGCAGGCCCGAAATGGGTCTTGAGCCCAAATCCAAATAAATCGAACTAGTCTAGAAAACTGACCAGTCCGTGATGCGTTTCATTCGGGGGTGATGAGCGTGGCCGGCGAGCTTTCCGCTTCGCTGGACTTCGCCGTGGCGATCGAGCCGGCGACCGCAACGACGGCGATCACCGCGCAGGCTGCGAGCGCGACCGCCTGCGCCCGGTAGCGGTCGCCGAGCTGGATCACCACAGCGACGAGCGCACCGCCGATCAGCCCGCCGACGTGGCCGCCCCAGGAGATCCCGGGGATGGTGAAGCTGATGACCAGGTTGATCATGATCAGGCCCCCGATACCGCCGAGCCCGCCGGCCATGATCGGCAGCTTGCGCGCGCGCAGCTCCACGGCGAACGCGCCCATGATGCCGAACACGGCTCCCGAGGCGCCAACCGTGACCGCGTGGGGCGAGACCAGCAGCGCACCCAGCGAGCCGGTGAGCAGCGCCACGCCATAGATCAGCCCGAACTTGAAGCGACCGAGCACCGGCTCCAGCTGCATGCCGAGGATGTACAGCACGTACATGTTGAAGCCGATGTGCAGCAGGTTCTCGTGCAGGAAGCCGCTGGTCACGATCCGCCACCACTGCCCGTGGGCTACCCCCTGCCCGATGAATTGAGGGTCTGCAGTACTACCGAGCAGTGCGCCTTTGTTGAGGAGCGTCCCGGAAGCTTCGCCGGACAGGCTCCACGCGCCGTGGCCCTCGGCGAGGAACGCGATCACGTTGATGACGATCAGCGCGTATGTGACCTGCGGGATCCGGCTCGCGTCGCGCATGCGCACCACCTTCGTGCGCTGACTGGCGCACTCCGGGCAGCGCATGCCCACCTGCGTTGGGGTCATGCAGTCGGGGCAGATCGGCCGCCCGCAGTTCGAGCAGGAGACCCCCGTCTCACGCGAGGGGTGGCGATAGCAGGTGGCCATGTGGAGGCTCAGAGCCTAGCTGGCAACTCGACGTCGATCATGAGCGTGCGCACGGCGCGGGCGCGCCGGCGGGCGATGCGCTGCGGCACCGAGCGCGCGTTGGCTCGCGCTCTAACGATCGCCAAACAGCTTGCGTGTCTCACGGCCGACGTCGCGAACCGCGCGCTCTGCCGCCTCGCGTACTCCTTCCAGGCTTCCTACTGCGCCGATGGCGCTCGCGGACCCGTGCGCACGCCGGCGTGCCCGTAGCAGCACGAGCCCGGCCCCGGCGGCGCCGCCAACCACCACCGCGGCCGCCGGGCGCGCCCAGTTGCGCGGATCGCGCATCGCTGAGAGCTCCCAAGCCTCGAGCTCGTCGGCTGCCATCTCGGTGATGCTCGTTAGCGTGCTCTCCAAGCGGTCGGCCAGATCGGCGGGCGGCTCGACGGGCGCGAGCGCTTCGCGCAACAGGCCCTCGAGGTTGGACACGGCCTCACTCATTGACGATCTCCTCCAGCTGCTTGATCGCGCGATGGATCAACACCTTCGTGGCACCGTCCGAGCGCCCGAGCGCACGTGCGATCTCGCGGTTGTCCATGCCGAGGGCGAAACGCATGATCAAAGCCTCGCGCCGGTCGTCGGGGAGCAGTCGCACACCGTCGAGCACGCGGCTGAGCTCGTCGCGCCCCTCCACCAGCTGCTCGGTCGTGTGCACCGCCGCCAGCGCCGTCGTGTCGTCGATCGGCGTCACCGGCTTGCGTGAGCGGTCGCGGTACAGGTTCGCGGCGAGGTTGTGCGCTATGCGGATCAGCCACGGCCGCAGCGGCCGGCCGGCCGATTCGCGCTGGGCGCGCTCGAAGTGTCGGTAGGCCTGCAGGAACGTCTGCTCGGTCAGATCCTCCGCGTCGTGGTGATCGCCCACGCGGTAGTACGCGTAGCTGTACACGTCGCGCAGATGCGCCCGGTAGAGATCTGAGAACTCCGCGTCCAGTTGCGCCTTGGGCTTCGGGCTGGCTTGCTCGCTCACTCATCGCACCCTATCCTGCGCTCGCTCGAATTCCGGGTGCGCGCTCTAGGCCGCACGCGAGGAGATCTCGCGCCCGGGAGCCTCGCCGATCTGCGCGGAGCCAGTGGGCTGGATGCCTCCGAGCCAGTCCCACTGCAGGCTCACGCACGCCCAGATGCGCTCGGTCACGGCTGCCGCAAGCGCCGGCGAGCAGCTCTCCACGGTGGGGTAGCTCAGTGGCGCCCCCACGCGCAGGCGCACCTTGCGGGGGCGTATGCGCCAGCCACGACGGACCTCGTCGCTACCGATCACCGCCACGGGCACCACCGGCGCGCCTGTTTCCAGCGCCAGGCGCCCGATGCCGCGTCGCGGCTCGCCCAGCGGACGACGGCGCATCCGCGTGCCCTCGGGGAACACCACCACGCAGTCGCCCCGCGCGAGGATCTCGCGAGCGGTCGCCATCGCGTCGCCGTCGCCCGCGCCACGGTCGACTGGGAACGCGCCGAGGGCATTCAACGCCCATGCCTGCCAGCGCTTCTCGAACAGCTCCCGCTTGGCCATGTAGTAGACGGGACGCCGCACGAGCGTGCCGATCACGAACGGGTCCAGGAAGCTGCGGTGGTTGGACGCCAATAGCAGCGGGCCGCTGCGCGGCAGGTGCTCGCGTCCCACGCGCTGCATGCGGAAGTACACGAGGAAGAACGGCACGAACAGCGCGCGGATGAACCAGTAGAAGACGGGGTTCACGCCCTTGCTCAGCGAGCGCTGGCGGAAGCTGTTGAGGTCGACCGACGCGTGGTCTGTCGTCGGCTCGCGCTTGACCAGCTCGTGCGGCTGCTCCTGCAGCGCGTTCTGGCTGTGCTGGGGGAGCGTTTTCTCCATACCCCAAGTACACCGCCGGCGAGCGCTGTGTTACAGGGTTAGACAGAAGTCTCCGGTTGTGACATGCGCCACGATTCCCCACGACGCCTCGCCTATGGGTTCCTGGCTATGGGGACGGGCTATAGGGCCGGGCTACGGGCCCGGGCTCCCCGCCGCGGGGCCCTGGCCGAGGATCCGCTCGATCGCCGCGACCACGGCCCCCTCTTCGCGCGCGATCAGCCGGCGCATGGCGAACACGAACGCGGGCACAGCCCAGAAGTCGCCGCACACCCACAGCAGTCCTGCGCCAACCTGCTGGTCGCCGAACGCAGGGATCCCAACGCCGGGGACGTGGTCATACACGGAGTACCACGAGTGGTGGGTGAACAGGCTCATGGACATGGCGAGGATGAACATCACGAAGTTCGTGACAACCAGTGAGATCGCCTGACCGGCGGGGCTCATGCGCACGTGTAGCGGTGGCGAGGCGAGGATCTTCAGCCAGAAGAGGACTCCCACGAGGAGCATGCTGGCGTTCATCAGCGAGTGCACGGTGCCGCTCGTCTCCGACAGGTCGAACGGCCCGGGGATCTGCCACGCGACCATCACGATGTTGAAAGCCGCGACGGCCACCGGCGCACTGAGGAGCATGCGAGCGCCTGCGCGTAGCGGCCG
Source organism: uncultured Solirubrobacteraceae bacterium (assembly GCA_963752865.1). Taxonomy (GTDB): domain Bacteria; phylum Actinomycetota; class Thermoleophilia; order Solirubrobacterales; family Solirubrobacteraceae; genus Palsa-744. The sequence goes on along the minus strand of CAVVZU010000001.1, from coordinate 1,096,378 downwards.
CGCCCAGCGCTCGTGCACGATCGCCCTGTAGGCGCGGCGGCGCAGAGCCAGCGGCGGGGCCAACAGCAGCGGCTGCCAGGGGGCGCCGGCGACGAGCAGCGAAGGCACCGCTAGCAGCAGCAGCAGGTGCTGGATCATGTGTAGATAGAAGTAGTCGTAGCCGTGGTATTCGATTGGCGAGACGACTGCAATCAGCAGCGTTACGAGGCCGCCGTAGAAGCACAGCGAGCGCAAGCGCCGGCCGCGGCGGCGGTCGTGGCGGGTGTGGCGGAGCAGCCGTTGCAGGCCGCGCTCGTGCCAGAAAGCAAGTACGACGACGAGGACCACAACCGCCGGGTTTGACCAGTGGTGAAACAGCGAATTCACGCGGTCACTCCTGGCTGCGGGATCGCTACCTGTGGCCGCCCGCCACGCGCCCGGGTGAGTGCCACGTCAGGAGTCCCACGGCGTAGGCGGGAGCTGTTCCAGACGACGAAGCTCGAGGACAGGCCCATCGCCGCTCCGGCAACCAGAGGATCGAGCAGTCCCAGCGCAGCAATGGGGATCGCCGCGAGGTTGTACAGAAACGCCCACGCGAGGTTGCCCTTGATCGTCTTCAGCGTCCTGCGCGCGAGCTTGATCGCAGCTGCCACAACGCACAGGTCGTCGCGTACGACGATCACCTCGGCGGCGTTGATCGCGGCATCGGTACCGGAGCCAACCGCCAGCCCGAGATCCGCGGCGGCGAGCGCGGGTGCGTCGTTGACGCCATCGCCCACCATCGCCACGCAGTGGCCTTCGCGCTGCAGGCGGCGGATGACGGCGACCTTCTCCGCTGGCAGCGCTCCGGCGATCACCTCGTCGACTCCGACCGACTCGCCAACGGCCCTGGCGGTGGTGCCGTTATCGCCCGTCAACAAGATGCAGCGCAGCCCAAGCTCCTGCAGCTGGCCGACCGCCGGCGCGGCGGAGGCACGGATCGTATCCGCGAGGGCCAGCGCACCGATCACTACCCCGTCGCGGCGTACAGCCACGACCGTGCGCCCGAGACCCTCCCATTCGCTGCAGCGCTCTGCCAGATCCGGGGGCAGCGCGTCGAGCTGGCCGGACTGGGCCTCCTCGCCCGGGGCCTGGCCGCAGGGCAGCTGGCTGGGGTCTACCCCGGCACGGCCGATATACAGCTCGTGCCCTTCCACACTGCCGCGGGCGCCGATCCCCGGCAGGGCGGCGAACGCGTCCACCTCGGGGAGCGCCTTCACCCAGTGCTCGGCGGCGGCGGCGATCGCGCGTGCGACGGGGTGCTCGGAGGCCCGCTCGAGCGCGCCCGCGAGGCGCATCAGCTCGCTCTGGTCCACCCCCGAGACCGCCTGTAGGTCGGACAGCGTCATCTGCCCCTCGGTGAGCGTGCCGGTCTTGTCGAGCACAACCGTGTCGATGTCACGGGAGGCCTCGAGCGCGGTGTAGCCCTTGAAGAAGATGCCCTGGCGGGCCCCCGCCCAAGAGGCGACGAGCAGCGCTGCCGGGGTTGCGAGGCCGAGAGCGCAGGGGCAGGCGACGATCAACACGGATAGGCCGGCGCTGATGGCGGCGCTGGCGGGATTACCGGTCAGCCGCCACGCGATCAGCGTGCCGAGCGCGAGGAGCAGCACGGTGGGCACGAACACGCTCGATACGCGGTCTGCCAGCTGCTGGACCGCGGCCTTCTCGTTCTGGGCGTGCTCGACCAGGCTCAGCATCTGGCCGAGCTGTGTCTCTCGCCCGACCTTCTGCGCCTGCACCACCATGCGTCCGGTGAGCGAGACGGTGCCGCCGAGCACGGTGTCGCCGGGACCCACGTCAACGGGCTGGGACTCGCCGGTCATGACGCTGCGGTCGAGCGCCGACTGCCCGCTCACGAGCACGCCGTCAGTTGCGACGGTCTCCCCCGGGCGCACGACGAAGCGCTCGCCCACAGTGAGCTCCGCGACCGGGCGCCGCTGCTCGCGGCCAGCTGTATCCAGCACTGCCACATCGCGCGCGGCCACAGCTGCCAGCGCACGGAGCGCATCGCCGCTGCGGCGCTTGGACCACGCCTCGAAGTAGCGACCGGCGAGCAGGAACGTGGTGACCCCCGCGGGGACATCGAGGTAGATGCCGCCGCCGGAGCCGCGGCCGAGCCCGAACAGAAGCGACGTGTGGGCGCTCGAGTCGACGGCAAACATTGCGTACAGCGACCAGCTGGTGGCCGCGAGGATCCCCAGCGATACGAGCGTGTCCATCGTGGTGGTGCCGTGGCGAGCGTTGCGGACGGCAGCCTTATAGAACGGCCAGGCGGCCCAGCTGACGACAGGCGTGGCCAGAGCGACCATCAGCCACTGCCACCCAGGGAAGCGCAGGATCGGGAAGACGGAGAACGCGATCGACAGGTCGCACAGCGGCATGAACAGCGCTGCCGCGAGGAACAGTCGTCGCCGCAGCGAGCGCACGCGGCGGTCGAGATCCTCGGCGCCGGCGCTCGCGGCGTGCAGGTCCGCGCCGACGAGCTCTGCCGTGTAGCCCGCAGCGGTGACCCGGTCGAGCAGACTTTGCACCGGTAGATCGCTTGGCAGCGTTACGGTGGCGCGCTCGGTGGCGTAGTTGACGTGCGCCACCACCCCGTCGAGGCGGTTAAGCGCTCGCTCCACCCGCGCGACGCACGCCCCGCACGTCATCCCGCCGATGGCGAGCGCCACCTCACTGTCCGCGGGAGCCGCGATGCCGGGGGTTGAGGACATCGACAGAGTTGCCACGACTATGGAAGATAGACCCACTCGTGATCATGGGTGCGGCCGTCTATTGAGTTCAAGGGCCGGTGCGGAAAGCCACGCTGCCGCGAGTGCAAATCCCGCGCCCCCTGCACAGGCTCCTATTGGCCACACTGGTCCGATAGATAGGATCTCGGTGCATGGAGGACTCGGAGGACGCCTATTTCCCCCGCGAGGCCAAGGCGCGCAAAGCCATCGACAGGCAACTGGTGGCAGCGGGGTGGGTCGTTCAGACACTCGCCGAGTGGGCTCGGCAGATTCGCGAGAACCCCGATGCGCCGAGCTTTCGCGCGCGGGCTAAAGTCGCTGCCGGAGCTCGACTCGAGAAGGCTGTGGGAGGTTCAGGCGACAGCGATCTCCAACCTGGAGAAGTCGTTGCGCGACGATCGCCCACGTGCGCTGGTTCAAATGGCGACCGGCTCGGGGAAGACGTTCACCGCAGCCAACATCTCCTACCGACTGATCCGCCACGCGGGCGCGAAGCGGATCCTGTTTCTGGTCGATCGCTCGAGTCTCGGCGAACAGGCTGTCTACATCATCAAGACCGCGATCACCGAGGGCGGATCGAGGATCGAGACGGGCGAGTTCGCCGGCTATCGCGACCGGATGACGCGAAAGCTGCGCTGGGAAGCGGTGGACGAACCGATCGAATACACCGCCACACAGCTCGACCGAGCGGTGGTTGCTGTGGATGACTCTCGATGTCGATGTCAAGGGCGACGCGTACGAGGGTCTGCTAGCCAAGAACGCCGAGGACGTGAAGTCTGGCGCCGGCCAGAGCCAGTGGTACACGCACCGTCATTGAAAGCCGCGATCACGCAGCTCCGCGACCTATCCAAGGCCAACGCTGGCCGGTCCAGCCAAGAGGCGCTTGTAGCGAATTTGGTGCTTCTGCGCGCCTATGGCGTCGACGACGAGATACTCGATCTAGTTGTGGAGATGGTTCTTGCGCAGAACGTTGACGAGGAGACGACCGCGGCCCTCAACTACCTGGCTTCAGGCTTCCTCCCGGCTCTGTTGACCTTCGAGGAGGAGAGAGCTCTCGGAGCCGTAAGGCCGCCTACTCGCGCTCGGTCCCCTCGTTAAGGATCGCGAGGTACTGGTCATACACGTAGAGCTTGCCGCGTCGTCGCCCGGTGGCCTCACGCAAAATGCCAGCGCGCTCGAGCCGATCGAGCGCTGCGTAGACAGGCGGGGCCGATAGACCAAGCTGCTCGGCGACTGACGATGCTCCCACGAGAACGTACCGCGCGGCGAGATCGTGCACGCGGTGGGCCGTCGCTGCGCCGCGGCCGAACTCGTGGATCGCCTGTCGGTCGGACTCGATCATCGCCACGAGATGCTGCGTCGTACTCGTAGTCGACTCGGCAACCTCGATCACTCCCTGCAGGAAGAACGTCAGCCAGCCCTCCCAATCGCCGTCGGTCCGCACGCGCCGAAGATGCTCGTAGTAGACCGCGCGGTGGCGCTTGAAGTAGAGGCTGAGGTACAGCAGAGGGCTGCGCAGCACGCCCTCCGCGCAGAGCAGCAGCGTGATCAGAAGACGGCCCACGCGACCGTTACCGTCAAGGAAAGGGTGGATGCTCTCGAACTGGACATGAGCGAGCGCCGCCTTGACCAGGATCGGTGTGGCCTCGGGCTCGTCGTGGATGAACCGCTCGAGCACGGCGATCGCGGCAGCAACCTCCTGAGCAGGCGGCGGGACGAAGCGAGCAAGACCTGGTCGGCTCCCGCCGAGCCAGTTTTGCGTCCGGCGAAACTCGCCGGGAGCCTGCTGGGAGCCGCGGCCGCTGTGCATCAGCCGGGCATGCACTTCGCGCAGCAGCCGTGCGCTGAGCGGCGGTGCGCCGGGCCTCGCGATTTGGTCGAGGCCATAGTTCAGCGCGGCAATGTAGTTGGCGGTTTCCCGGGCATCCTCGCGAAGCACCCCAGGCGCGGCGTCGTGCTCAAACAGCAGCAAATCCGACAATGAGGACTGGGTGCCCTCGATCTGCGAGGACAGCACCGCCTCCTTGCGCACGAACGTGTAGATGAACTGATCTGGGTCGGGAAGCAGGAGCGTGATGCCGTCGAGCCGGCCCAATGCCTGGTTCGCGCGGTCCAGCAGCGTCTGCATCGCTACATCGACGTGTAGCCGCGGGTCGGGCGGCAGCGGCCTTGGATGAAAGGCCCAGAAGCCATCGGGGCCGTCTTGCGCGAGACGAAACTCGCCGGCCCGAGCGCTCGCCTGAGATGGCGCAGGGGGAAAGCTTGGTCTGCGATCGTTTACCACTGCCTAAGCTTAGTAAACGATACCGTCATAACTCTTATTAGAGTGAGGGCTATTGAAGCGATCACTTTTATGGGTCGATCCCAAAGCCCACAGCCTCAACCCGATCGCGCCACAGTGAGCCCAACCGCCACAGCACCGAAACACCAGCCAGACAGGGCAACAGCGGCTCGTTGCAACGGTAGGATGCAAACGCAATGCCGACGTAGCTCAGCTGGTAGAGCACCGCTCTTGTAAAGCGGATGTCGCCGGTTCGATCCCGGCCGTCGGCTCTCTAGGAGCAACCCAATGCCAGCTGACTCATAGGCGCCAAGCTCTCGCGCATGGCACGGTCATATCGCCGCGCAGCGATCCTGTGCGTTTCCGGGGCCTTGCTCGCAGGCTGCAGCGGAGCAAGCTCCCCGCAGAACGTGGCGAGCGTGCGAGCCATGTACAGGTCCATCGGCCTCGACGCGGGCGCCGGCGACTTCACCGACATCTGCCGTTCCTATATGGACGGACCGCTGAGCAGTGAGGTCAGCCGCTCCAACAACGACTGCACCACGGCGAACGCAAGCTCGCACCTGGAACGCTGGGCCGAAAAGATCCGGCTCTCGAAGGTGCGCACGGAGACCCGCATCGTCCTGTCCGGCGACCAAGCGCTCGTCTATGACGGCGCCAAGCCGGAAACGGCCCTCTACATCCACGGCCAATGGCGGCTCTCGGAAGTTCCGGAACTCACCGCACCGCAGCGATCAGCGGCCCGGCACTGACGCAATGCCCCCAAGGGGCGCGTCAGACGCGCTGCCTTCATACTTACCGACATGGACACAGACGAGGCACGTGAGCTACTGGCGCAGGCGCGCGAGCGCATCGAGAGCGCACTCGAGGACCTGGCACCTTCAGACGTGGAAGACGTCACCGATCCGTTCGAGGCCGCCGACGTAGGCGGCGACCTACTCGACGCGGAGATCGGGGAGGGCCGAGCCGAGCGCCTGAACGAAGAGCTCCAGGCAATCGAGCGGGCCGAGCAGCGTCTGGCCGACGGCACCTATGGCATCTCCATCGAGGGCGGTCAGCCGATCCCAGATGGCCGCCTGCAGGCGATCCCGTGGGCCGAGCGGACCGCCGAGGAGCAGGCTCGCTACGAGGCATCCGGCGGCTAGCACCAGCCCCGGAGAACACGCCCTCGCCGCGGGGTGTACGCGGCACCTATGCAGCTGACTCCAGCGCCTCGCTGACCGCGGCCACGGCACTCGCCCCGGCCACGTGCAGCGACTCGGTGCTCCGCATTGCGCGACAGAAGATGAACGCCCCCTCCAGCAGGCACAGCATCGACAGCGCGAGCCCTCGTGCCTTCTCGGGTGCAATCCCGGCCGCGGCGAAGTACGCGCTCGCGCCGCTGATCCAGGCGTCGAACACCTCGGCGCAAGCCTCGCGCAGCGGCTCGTTGGTGCTCGCGACCTCGAGCGCCACCGTCGCGATCGGGCAGGCATCCGCGTAGTCGGTCTCTTCCAAGGTCTGCGCCGCACCCGTGAAGAAGTCACCGACCGCGCTGAGAACATCGGGCGCCCGGACGGCGGTCGTGGCGAAGAGCTCCATGTACAGCTGCCCGGAGGACCGGATCGTCTCTGCCCCCAGCTGCTCCTTCCCACCAGGGAAGAAGTGGTAAAGCGACCCAAACGGGGCGTTGGCGGCGGCCAGGATCTGCTTGATGCCCGTGCCGGTGTAGCCCTGGCGCCGGAACAGCTCGGCGGTCGAGTCCATGATCCGATCCTTTGTCGCAGCCATTCCCACTCCTCCTCGCTTCAGATTTACATCGCCAATGATAGGCTCGTTCACTAGAGCGATCTATCTAGTCGTTGCGGAACCGGAAACTGGAGGTTGGCGATGCCCGAAGTTGAGCTGGCGGCAGGGACGATCGACTACGAGGACACCGGCGGGAGCGGGCCGGTGCTCGTGTTCGTGCACGGACTGATGATGGACCGCTCACTGTGGCGCCACGTGATCGAGGATCTGCGCTTGGACTTTCGCTGTGTCGCCCCCACCCTCCCGCTCGGCGGTCACCGCCACCCGATGCACGCGGATGCGGATCTATCTATGCGTGGCGTCGTAGAGATTCTCGGTGAGCTCATCGAGCGTCTGGATCTGCGGGACATCACGCTCGCGACAAATGATTGGGGTGGTCCACAGCTGCTGGTAGGCGGCGCGCACGACGGGCGGATCGCCCGGCTCGCGCTGTGCTCGTGCGAGGCGTTCGACAACGTGCCACCGAAGGGCGCGGCGAAGCTGCTGCCATACGTCGCGCGCGTGCCCGGTGGCCTGACCGTGGCGTTGCTGCCGTTCCGCTTTGACCGCCTGCGCAGACTGCCGTTGACCTATGGGCCGTTGAGCAAGCGCCCGGTTCCGCGCGGGATCATGGACCGCTGGTTTGGTCCCATCTGCGAGCAGTCCGAGATACGCCGAGATCTGCGCAAGTACGTGCTTAGCGCCGCGCAGGGGCGGCGCGAACTGCTCGGTGCAGCCGAGGCGCTGCGCTCGTTCGACCGTCCCGTCCTGGTCGCCTGGGCGAGCGAAGATCGCCTGATGCCTCACGAGCACGGACCGCGGCTCGCCGAGCTGCTGCCGCAGGGACAGCTGGTCGAGATCGCCGACTCCCGCACGCTGATTCCCGAGGATCAGCCGCATGAGCTGGCGACGCATCTGCGCGAGCTCCTGGCGCGATGAGACGCCCGGCGGATGGCCTCTAACCGGTGGTGGCGGGCATCCGCGAGAAACGGGTCTTGCGCCGCAGGAACGGCTGCTCGACGTAGCGGTAGGAAAGCCCCGCCAGCACAAGCGTGACCGGGAGGCCAATGAGGTTGTGCGCTGCACTCGGGATGCCGGGGACACCGTTGATCAGCGCCTCGAGCACGACCACGTGAATCAGATAGATCCCATAGCTACGGCGCCCGAGCCAGACCAGCCTCCGAGAACGCATCAGCTTCATCCCTGGCCCAGCGAGATAGGCGATCACGGCGGCAGCAGCGATCGCGGCGAGCTGCTGCGGACCGCGCCACGAGGCAACACTCTCTCCTGCCGGCGCGGCAAATACGAGAATCACCAACAGAGCTCCCGCGCCTGCCGCCAGCCATCGCGGAACACGAGGCGCCACGAACGAGAGCCCGCACCCCAGTAGCAACGGCATGACGCTGCCAACTGGACTGAAGTAGGTCCAGCCGAACCCAAGCCCCGGGCGGATTACCACATAGAGGACACCAGCTGCGCAGGCGAGCCCGATGCAGAGCCTCCCGATCATCGCCGCGGGCAGCTGCCGCAGTGCCACGATCAGCAGGATCGGCCAAATTAGATAAAACTGCTCCTCCAACCCAAGCGACCACGTCGGGTCAAGCCAGACGGTTGGGTGGCCAGTCGCAAGAACGAAATCGTTGATGTACAGCAACGAGGCGCCGGCACCCTCGTATAGGCGCAAGGTGCTCACTTCCTCATGGCCCGTGACCGTGGCCAAGATCAGCGTTCCAATCACTACGACGATCAGCGCCGGAAAGAGCCTGAGCGCACGCCTTGCGTAGAAAGCCGGAAGATCTACGGAGCCACGATTTTCACGCTCTGTCCTCAGCAGTCCCGTGATCAGATATCCGGAAAGGACGAAAAACACGGTCACGCCGAGATAGCCGCCTTTGATGCGGTGCTCGTAGTGAAACGCGACAACAGCGAGCATCGCAAGCGCCCTCAGCCCGTCGAGCTCCGGCTTGTACACCCAGTTTCGTGGCGCGGGCGCTCGATCGGCGCGCTTGATGATCCTGGGCGGCCCAACCTGCTCAGGGGCAATTGGCGCCTCCTGCGCGAGCCCTGGAGCTGCATCCTTGCCGCGGGCAAAACTCACTACGACCGTAGACTACATAAACATTCCCTAAGAGAGCGGAATGTGGCGGGTCAGGCTGAGTACAGCTCCTCGATCGCCCTCTCGTACTTCGCGGCGATCGGCTTGCGCTTGAGCTTCATTGTGGGTGTCAGCTCATCGCCACCGGGCAGCCAGTCGCCCTGGACGATCTCGAACTTCTTGACCTGTTCGACTTTCGCCAGCTTCTCGTTGCCCGCGTCCACAGCTGCCTGGACCGCGGCGCGTACACGCTCGTCGCGGGCGAGCGCCTCGAGTGAGGTGTCCTCGATGCCTTGCTGGGCGGCCCACGCAGGTGCGAAGTCAGCGTCGAGCACGATTAGCGCGGTGTTGTAAGGACGCCGGTCGCCGATGCAGCAAGCCTGGCCGATCAGCGGCGAGCTGCTCTTGATCGTCGCCTCGATGTTCGCCGGCGACATGTTCTTGCCGGCGGCGCTGATGATCAGCTCCTTCTTGCGGTCGATGATCGACAGATAGCCGTCCTCGTCGAAGGCGCCGATGTCACCGGTCCGCAGCCAGCCGTCCTCGGTGAACGCCTCTGCCGTCTTCTCAGGCAAGTTGCGGTAGCCGAGCATCACCACTTCAGATTTGACCAGCACCTCGCCGTCGGTGTCGAGCTTGATTTCGATCCCCGGCGCGGGCGGCCCGACCGTTCCCAGCTTGATCTTGCCGGGTGGGTTGACACTTCCGGCGCCGCACGTCTCGCTCATCCCCCATAGCTCCGCCAGGGGCAACCCGATCGCGTGGAAGAACTCGAGCACCTCCACCGGTGTGGGCGCAGCGCCGACGTTGATCGCGACGACCTGGTCGAGCCCAAGCATCGTGCGCAACCCGGAGAAGATCTCAGCGTCCGCGACGGCGACCTGCTCGGCGAGCTCCGGCGGGACTGCTTCGCCGGCCTGCTCCATGCGCACCTTGCGCACGGCCGCGTCGAGCGCTCCCTGCAACCGCTCGCGGCCCTCCTCGGGCTGACCGGCAACCATCGTCTCAAGACCCGCCTTCAGCTTCTCCCAGATACGCGGCACCGCGAAGAACCAGCTCGGACGGACTTCCGGGAGGTATGAGAGCACTTCCCGGGGATCGTCACAGCAGGTGATCTGCAGACCGAAGACGATTGGCAGGTAATGGTGCGCGTTGCGCTCGGCAACGTGGGCGGCTGGCAGCCAGGAGAACACGCGGCCGTCACGCGGGAACTCGATCAGATCCTCGATGCCTTCCACCGTCGCCAGCAGGTTGCGGTGGACCAGCTGCACGCCCTTCGGCGGGCCGGTGGTCCCGGAGGTGTAGATCAGCGTCAGCACATCCGTGGGCTTCACCTGCGCGACCGCCGCATCGACGTCGAAGTCCGGGTTGGACCCCTCGACCTCCGACAGCGCGAGCGTTCCCAGCGGCGCCTCGCCGTCGACCACGATCACGTACTCCAAGTTGGGGCAGCTCCTGGCGCGCCTCGCGCACCTGCGGCAGGTACTGTTGCTCGCAGATCAACAGCTTGGCGTCCGCGTCAGCGACAACGTAGCGAATCTGCTCGGCCGTGTAGGTGTTGTAGATGGAGAACGGGGTGGCGCCGAGCATCATCGCGGCCAGGTCGCAGAGGTGAAACTCGGGACGGTTGGTCATCATCAGCGCGACGCTGTCACCGCGATTGACGCCGAGCTTCGCCAGACCGCCAGCCAACGCATCTACGCGCTCGCGCAGCTCACCCCACGTGATCGAGAACGCGTCCTGCTTGGTGCGGATAGCGACCTCATCGGCGCGCTCAGCTGCGGTGATGCGAAATGCCTCTGCGATCGTGGCGGCTCCGAGGGCCGCCCGCTCGTGCGTCATTGTCTCCGTGAGTTCGGCCTCCATCGCGCGCTCCCTCCTCGTGCCTTGCGGCTTTGCCCCATCCCCATGGGATCGATCCCTGCCGACCCCTTTTTGGGTCGACATCGATCATACCCTTCGGCTGTCTACTCTCAAGTGAATGCGCACCGGCGAGTTGGGCTACTGGTGGCGCTCGCTCGGCGGGCCGCCGGCGCCGCGCCCGCCGCTGAGCGGACCGGAGCGGGCAGACGTCGCAATCGTGGGCGCCGGCTACACGGGTCTTTGGACCGCCTACTACCTCAAGCGCTCGCGGCCGTCGCTGAAGATCGTGGTGCTCGAGCGCGAGCACGCTGGCTTCGGCGCATCGGGTCGCAACGGTGGCTGGGTCTCGGGCTTCTTCTCAGGTCCAGCGCGCGTTTATGAACGTGCGGGCGGACGCGCGGGCTACGCGGCGCTGCAGCGCGAGATGTTCGACACCGTCGATCGGATCGGGGCATTTCTAGCCGAGCACAAGATCGATGCTGACTTCGTCAAGGGTGGGCATCTGGCGCTGGCGCTCGGTGGTGCCCAGGCGGCGCACATGCACAACGAGCTCGCGAGCAGCCGCGCGCACGGCCTCGGCACTGGGGATCTGCGCGAGCTGACAGCCGCCGAGCTGCAAGCCCGGATACGTGTCGCGGGGGCACAGGGCGCGACCTTCTCGCCGCACGTGGCGCGTGTGCATCCCGTCAAGCTGCTCGCCGGCCTGGCCGCGACGGTGGAGCGTCTTGGCGTGCAGATCTACGAGGCGACCACGGTGAGCGCGATCCGCCCGCACGAGGCGTTGACGGCTGGCGGGAGCGTGCAGGCGCGCTGGATCGTGCGCGCGACCGAGGGATACACGGCCGACCTGGAGGGCCTCAGGCGAGCACTCGTGCCGATGAACAGCTCGATGATCGTCACCGAGCCGCTCAGCTCGGCGGCGTGGGATGAGATCGGCTGGAACGGGCGTGAGGTGCTCAGCGACAGCGCGCACGTGTACGTGTACCTGCAGCGCACCGAGGACGGACGCATCGCGATCGGCGGCCGTGGTGTCCCCTACCGCTTCGCCTCGCGCACAGACGGCCGCGGTGAGACAGCCGCCGCGACGGTCGCGAGCCTGCGCGCGAAGCTCCAGGCGATGTTCCCGTCCACCGCCGGCGTCGGCCTCGATCACGCCTGGTCGGGGGTGCTCGGCGTACCTCGAGACTGGTGCGTATCGGTCGACGCGGACCCCGAGTCGGGACTCGCATGGGCGGGCGGGTATGTGGGTGAGGGCGTGGCTGCGGCGAACCTCGCGGGACGCACGCTGCGCGACCTGATTCTTGATGAGCCAAGCGAGCTCACGACGCTGCCGTGGGTCGGCCATCGGGCGCGTCGCTGGGAGCCGGAGCCTATGCGCTGGGGGGCGATCCGCACGATCTACTCGCTGTATCGCCGCGCCGATCGCATCGAGCAGCGCACGCAGCGCCCCTCGCGCCTGGGCAGGCTCGTGGATGCAGTGTCCGGGCGGATGTGAATGCAGCTCGAAGCGATCGGCAGTTCGAGCTCTGGGAGACTGTCAGCGTGAGCGACGAGCCCCACCTGTCCAGCTACGCGGCCCACAACCGACGGACGTGGGACGAGCAGTCGGCCAAATACCAAGCCACGCACGGGTCGCAGCTGGCGGCTTCCGGAGGTACCGCGTGGGGCGTGTGGCAACTGCCGGAGTCGGAGCTGCAGGCTCTTGGGGACGTGCGTGGGAAGGACGTCCTGGAGCTCGGCTGTGGGGCGGCACAGTGGTCGATCGCGCTGCAGGCGATGGGGGCACGTGTGACCGGGCTCGACAACTCCTCCGTGCAGCTCGAGCACGCCCGCGCGCTGATGGCAGAGGCCGGCGCGGACTTCCCGCTCGTGCACGCGAGCGCTGAAGCGACGCCGTTCGCAGACGCGTCGTTTGACATCGTCTTCTGCGACCACGGGGCGATGGCGTTCGCGGATCCCTACCGAACGGTTCCGGAGGCGGCGCGGCTGTTGCACCCAGGCGGGCTCTTGGCGTTCTCGATGAACACGCCGATAATCGACCTCGTCTGGCCGATGGACGCCGAGCACCCGGGCGAGCGTCTGATATTTGATTACTGGGGTCTCCACGCGCTCGAAGCACCGGGCGAACCTGTCGTCTTTCAACTCCCCTACGGCGCCTGGATCGCGCTCTTCCGCGAGAGCGGCTTCGTCGTCGAGGACCTGATCGAGCTACGCCCTGCGGCTAACGCGACAAGCAGCTATCGAAACCAGCAGGACCTCGCGTGGGCAAGGCGCTGGCCGATGGAGCACATCTGGCGCGTGAGGCGCTCGCCCGCTGTGCACCCGTAAATCCGAGGAGGCCCTGATGCCATACGAGACGCTGCTCTACGACACCGACGCGGCGACCGCCACGATCACCCTGAACCGGCCCGAGCGGTTGAACACGATCGTGCCGCCGATGCCCGACGAGCTACAGGACGCAGTGCACCACGCACTCGCCGATTCACAGGTGAAGGTGATCGTCCTGCGTGGCGCGGGACGATCGTTCTGTGCGGGCTTTGACTTCGGCGGGGGCTTTCACCACTGGGACGACGCGCTCACGACAGACGGAAGGTGGGACCCGGGCAAGGACTTCGCGCTGGCGAGCTCCGACGCGGGCGCGGTGCCGAAGCTCATGAGCCTGTGGCGCTCGCCCAAGCCGGTGATCGCCCAGGTACACGGATGGTGTGTGGGTGGCGGCAGCGACATGGCGCTGTGCGCGGATCTGGTGATCGCAAGCGAGGATGCACGTATCGGCACCTCCTACTCGCGCATGTGGGGTTGTTATCTGACGGGCATGTGGCTGTACCGGCTCGGATTGACGAGGGCCAAGGAATACGCCCTGACCGGACGGCCGCTCTCCGGCACAGAGGCAGTGCAAGCGGGTTTGATCAACGCCGCGGTACCGTTCGCGCGCCTGGAGGCGGAGGTGCGCGAGCGCGCCGAGCAACTGGCGCGCATCCCCGCCTCACAGCTGGCCGCGATGAAGCTTGTGGTCAACCAGGCATACGAGAACATGGGCCTTGCCTCCACGCAGACGCTTGGCCCGATCCTGGACGGGCTGATGCGCAACACGCCCGACGCGCACGGCTTCATCGAGCTCGCCGAACGCGAGGGCGTGGGTGGGGCGGTCGCACAACGCGATGGCCCGTTCGGGGATTACAGCCAGGCCCCGGCGGCCGAGCAACCCAACCCGGAGAACGTGATCGAGGCCAAGCCCGCCACACAATGAACGCGTCCGACCTGGACGTCAGGTGGGTCGGCGACGGGCCACCGGTGGTGCTCATCCACGGCAGCGTGGTGGGCGCCGCGCGCACCTGGCGCCACCAGCTGCCGCTCGCCGAGCACTGGAGACTGTGTATCCCCAATCGCCCCGGCTTCGCCGCAAGCCCTCCGCTGGCGCACGGCGATTTCGAGCTCGAGGCGCCGCTGATCGCCGAGCTGCTCAGGGACGGCGCGCATCTCGTGGGTCACTCATATGGGGCCGTGATCGCGTTGTACGCGGCGGCGCTGAGGCCACATGCGATGCGCTCGCTGACGATTTCAGAGCCGGGCTGTCTGCAGGTGGCCGCTGGGATGGAGCTGGTCGACGCACAGATCGCGAACGGCGAGCGGCTGTATGAGCTCGCGGGCACGCTCGAGCCACTGGAGTTCCTGCAAGCGTTTCGCGGCGGCGTCGGCTCGACTCATGCTACGCCGGCAGAGCTCAGCGGCGAGCTGCTACACGGCGCGCGCCTGTTGATGCACGAGCGACCGCCATGGCAGGCCGACCCGCCACTCGACGCGCTCGCGAGCACAGCGTTCCCAAAGCTTGTGATCTCAGGCGGGCACTCGCCGCTGTTCGACGCCGTGTGCGACCGTGTTGCGGCCCGAATCGGTGCGCGGCGGGCCGTGGTGAGCGGCCGGGGCCACACGATCCCGTCCGCGGGTGCGCCCTACAACGAGCTGCTGCACGCGTTCCTCACAGAAAGCGAGTCTGGCGTCAGCTACGGCCACAGGCGCCTCGGTGACGGCGTTTGACGCGTAGCCGGAGGTCCAGTAGACAGCGCCGTTCACTAGCAACGTACCCGGATCCGGCATCCGTTACACCAAACACTCCGTGGGTAGCAAGCATTACCAGTATCCGATCCGATCGCTCTCAGCCCTCACGGTGGCGCGCAGGTAGCGCCAGCACAGCGCGACCGCATCGAATCCCCCAATAGTGGGTTAGAGGACTGGGGACAGCCTCAGTACAAATGATCCGCACCTACAAGGAGAAGGCACAGATGCGTTCAATCAAGCTCACAACGGTCCTCGTGGCCGCGAGCGCTTTGCTGGCGCTGGCTCCGGCCGCCGCGTCGGCCAGTCATGGGCACGCCGACAAAAAGCCTTCGAGGCGCTCAGCGGAAGGTTGCCGCGTGACCCTCCAGGTGGCCCCGCGCCTCCTCTACTCAGGCGGCAAGGTGACCGCCTCAGGCCGTCTTTCCTGCCCGGGCACAGGCGCAGTGGAAGGCCAGACCGTAACGCTCTACCAAGGCTCAGTTGTGACACCCGGGTACAGCGCCGCCGGGACCGCAAAAACTGAAAAGACCGGCGCCTATCAGATCGAAACCACAACCCCGCTCACGGCGAACAGCCGCTTCTACGCAGTCGCGGACGGCGCTCAGAGCGACTACAGGTCGGTCAAAGTGGCCGCCCTGGTCGAACTGAAAGGCCCCGCCGAAAACGTGCAACTGCAGGCGGGCCTGCGCACGGGCCGTCGCAATCGCGTCACGTTCACGGGCACAGTCAGCCCGGCGGATGTCGGTGCACTGGTGATCCTGCAGCGCCAGGACGCGTTGACAGGCAACGAATGGCACCGCATCGGCTCTGGTGTCGTGACCGCCGGGCCGAGCTCGTCGGTGGGAGTTTTCTCGATCACCCACCGGTTCCTCGTCCCCGGCGATGCGGACATCCGGGTGCTCCTGCGCTCGCCGTTCCGCAACGCGCCGACCCCGTCCAACTTCCTCACCTATGAGATCTCACAGGCACAGAACGCGTCGCTGACGGTCAAGAGCTCTGCCGATCCGATCACGTTCGGTCAGCCCGTGACGATCAGCGGCGTGGCGGCGGGCGCCGCCAACATGCCTGTCACGCTGCTGGCTCGCACCGCCCACCAGGTCGGCTTCGCGCCGGTCGCCGAAGTCAAGACCAACGGAACGGGCGGCTACGAATTCCCCGCCCAGTCGCCTATCGACAACACCTTCTACGAGGTCAAGGGCAACGGCCGCACATCAGCCGTGCTCTACGAGGCTGTGAGGAACGTGATCACCGCCTCGGTCTTGCCGCCGGGCCTTTCGGTGGAAGTCGGCCAGACGCTCAAGTTCTCGGGCAGCGTCAGCCCTGAAAGGGCCGAACACGTGATCTACCTCGAACGAGAGAATGCCCTCGGCACGGCCTTCCACGTCGAACAGGTCTCGACGATCCAGTCAGGCTCTGTGTTCTTGATCGAACACACCGTCTATGAAGCGGGCACGAGCGTCTTCCGGGTGCGTATCCCGGGTGACCCGCAGAACGGCGGTGGCATCAGCCAGACGTTCACGATCCAGATCACACCGGCGTCGTCAGCTGCAGCGCTACCACCTGAGACGCCGGGTAACACCACGCTGCCTCCTCAAGGCCAGGTCTAGTCCGGGGGACGCCTCCACGCGCCCTGTGGCTGCCCCGATCAAGGGTGGCCACAGTGGCGCCGGGGTCGTAAGCGATTCTCAGGCGGCGACGGCGCGTGACTGCAGGTGTGCGCCGACCTTGCGCTTGACTCTCTGCAGCGCGTTGTCGACGGTCTTGGTGTCGCAGGCGAGCCTGCCACCGACCTGCTCGTAGGAGTAGCCGTCGAGATACAGCGAGAGCACGCGGCTCTCCAGCTCGGATAGCGCCGTCGACAGGCAGCCCACGAGCGAACGCAGCTCCTCTGAGGAGATCACCTGGTTGACCGGATCCTGCACGGTTGGCCCGGGCAGCATCTGGTCGAGCGTTGGCACATCGTCACCAGCGCCTGCTGGAGTCGAGGAGAACGACACGTACTGGTTCAACGGCGTGTGCTTGTTGCGCGTGGCCGTCTTCACAGCGGTGATGATCTGTCGCGTGATGCAGAGCTCGGCAAAGTTGCGGAAGCTCGACTCGCGGTCCGTGCGGAAGTCGCGAATCGCCTTGTACAGGCCGACGAGACCCTCCTGAATCAGGTCTTCGGAGTCACCGCCTGCGAGGAAGTAAGACGACGCCTTCAGTCGCACAAAGCCGTGGTAGCGCCTCACCAGGCGCTCATAGGCATTGCGGTCCCCCTGCTTCGCAAGCGCGATCAGGAACGAATCCTCGACCTTAGGTTCAGAGTTAGGGTTATGGGAGATTCTAGCCACGAGCAATCCTTTCTTAGGGGACCACCTCCATGGTGGACCCGAAAACGTGCTCAGTGGCGCACTCCTCCCCTGGCGCCAACCTATAAAAGATCGCTTTACCTAAGCTTTTCTCAACCTTAGGTTCAGCGTTATGTCGGCGCAGCCTTACACAGTTATGGAACCTTGTCAAGGGCGGGGTTGGCGACTCTGCAAGATCTCGTACATAGCCACCGCCGCGGCGGCACTGACCCCAAGCGACTCGATCCGCCCCAGCAGCGGCAGTGAGATCAGCTGATCGCACGCCTTGGCCACCCTTGGCCGTAGGCCGCTGCCCTCGCTGCCGAGCACCAGGACGACACCTGAGCCGCTGTAGTCGAGCGTGTCGTATGCCACCGGCGCGCTCTCCCCGGGCAGACCGTCAGCGCTTGCGCCGTAGCACCAGCAGCCGGCCTTGCGCGCATCCGCGAGGAAGTCGGCGAGGTTGCGCACCCGCGCGACCGGTAGATGCTCCACTGCCCCGGCGGAGGCCTTGCACACGGCGGGCGTGACCTCCGCGGCGCGGCGCTCGGGGATGACCACACCGGCGGCGCCCGCGCACTCGGCCGTGCGGCAGATCGAGCCGAGGTTCTGAGGGTCCTGGATCTGATCGAGCGCCACCAGCAGAGGGTTCTCGCCGGCGAGCAGCTCGTCGGCGCCGGCGTAGTGGTAGGGCCCTGCCTCAGCACACAGCCCCTGGTGAGCGCTCGAGCCACAGCGACGCTCGATCTCCTCGGCCGCGACGGTCCGCACCTTGACGCCGGCGAGCCACGGCTCACGCGCGGCGCCGCCCGTTGCCCACACCTCCCCCACGCTGCTCGCCCGCCGCCCCCGCAACGCCTCCCTGATGGGGTTGCGGCCGTAGAGGATCACAGCGGGATCAGCTCAAAGCCACCGGGCCCGTCGCGGACCTCCCAGCCGTGCGCGGCGATCTCGTCACGCAGACGATCGGCAGCCGCGAAGTCGCGGTCGCGGCGGGCCTGCTCTCGCTGCTCGGCCAGCTCCTGCACGTGCTCGGGTGCCTGCTCGTCCGCTGCGAGCAGGGACTCGAGCCCGAGGACTGCGAGCATCTCGCGCAGGTGCGAGTTACCCGGTGCGTCGCCCGCACCGCTGGTGGCCGCACCAATCCACTCATTGAGCACCGCAAGCGCCTCGGCGGTGTTGAAGTCGCGGGCAAGCGCATCGAAGAACCTGTCGCGCAGACCGCCCAGATCCTCAGGCGAGTCGCCATCTGACAGTCGGCGTCCCACCTCGCGGATGCGCTTGACGTTCGCCTGTGCCTGCTCGAGCGCGGCCTCGGAGAAAGCGAGCGGCTGGCGGTAATGCCCGGAGATGAGATACATGACGACCGCCTCAGCGCCGTATTCCCCGAGCACCTCGTGCAGCAGCGCGATGTTGCCCACCGACTTGGCCATCTTCTCGCCGGTGAACTGGATCATGCCGTTGTGCATCCACAGTCTCGCGAGCTCCTCGCTGCGGGCGGCTCTGGTTTGCGCCGCCTCGTTCTCGTGGTGGGGGAACACCAGGTCAGAGCCGCCGCCGTGGATGTCGAAGCCGACGCCGAGGAGCTCCTCGGCCATCGCCGAGCACTCGATATGCCAACCCGGCCGGCCCGTCCCCCAGGGCGCCTGCCAGCAGGTGTCCTCGCCCGGCTTGTGCGCCTTCCACAGCGCGAAGTCGAGCGGATCCTCCTTGCGCTCGGTCAAGGGATCGGCTGCCGCGTCTTCACCCTGGTCCATGTTCTCGAGCTGGCGGTGGGAGAGCGTGCCGTAGCCGGGGTCTGAGCGCACGCGGAAATACACGTCGCCGTCGACTGCATATGCGTGCTCGCGGACGATCAGCGTCTGGATGTACTCGACGATCGGGCCGATCGTCTCAGATGCGAGCGGCTCGTGATCGGGGCGGCCGAGGCCCAGGCCGTCGGTGTCGGCGCGATAGTGCGCTGTCATCTCCTCTGCCAGCTCGGCGCTCGAGCGCGGTTGGGCGGGATTCGATTGACGTGCGGCGTCGTAGATCTTGTCGTTGACGTCGGTGACGTTGATCACGAGCGTCGTCGCATAGCCCTCGTGCTCCAAGAAGCGCTTGAGCAGGCTGAAGACGACAAACGGACGGGCGTTACCGATGTGGATGCGGCTGTACACGGTCGGGCCGCAGGCGTAGATGCCTGCCTTACCGGGATCGCGGGGGCGTAGCGGCTTTAGCTCGCCGCTTAGCGTGTCGTGGATCAGGATCTCGCGCATGGCTGCGCGATCCTAGCGGGCTTGTCGATCGCCATCGGCGCAGCGTAGAGACCCAAATCCCCACTGGCGGGATTTGGCCACTTGTCGCACAGTGGGCGACGGGGCTTTGGCCACTCGTCCCTAGCCCGATGATCCGGAGAGCAGTGATGGTTAACCCGTCTACTGATCCCGTTTGGGAACTGCCGGCGACTACGGAGCCGGCAAAAGGGGAGGTCTTCGCGATGAAGTCCAGGTGGCTCTCGTCAATCCTAGCAACAGCGCTGTTGCTGCTGATCGCGTCGAGTTCGTCATCGGCCGCGACCGAACCGTCGCCCGCCGCAACAAAAGCGTGCACGGCGATCTCCGAAGGCTCGAGCGACAACGCGGTCGCGGCATGTGCGCAGGGATACACCGACGCCGGCAGCGGCGCGACGCTGGAAGCAAGCTGCGCGCTCGGCGTTAACTTGGTCACACTCTCCGAGAGCCAACGCGACTGCAAGTTCGGGTTCGTCTTTGCCGGCGGACCGACTTCGAGCGCCCCAACGCCCACAGCGAAGGCCGTGTCCGTATGCGCCTCCGTCACCGAAGGCGCGAGCGACGGCTCCCCCGCAGCCTGCGAGCAGGGCTATCAAGACGCGCTCGCGGGCGACACGGCGGACGCCAGCTGCGACCACCTGGGCGCGGGCGCGATCACAGCGATCGAGTATGTGACTTCGTGCGAAGATGGCTGGTTCGAGGGTAAGGGTGCGCCGGGTTGCATCCCTGGAGGGGATCCCACGGACGGACAGCCGGGCACGACGATCGAGACCGACGCCGACGCATTGAAGAGCTGCTCCACCGCTTCCTAGCTCAGCCCACCTGGCACGCAACCGTCGTACGCCCGCTGGCCAAGCTCAAGCTATCTTCCAATTTGTCGAATTGAATCAATATGCCGGCAAAAGTTGGCAACCTGCTGCCTCCCAACTGGCACCCCTCCGACCTGGGCCCGCTCGTCCTCGTCGCCGATGACAGCGAGATCAGCCGTGAGATCGTCATCGCGCTGCTCGCGAGACGTGGGCTCAGGGCCGAAGTCGCGCCCGACGGCCTGCGCGCATGGCGAATGGCGGTCAACAAGTCCTATGCGGCGATCCTGATGGACTGCGAGATGCCGCAGCTCGATGGCTGGGAGGCAACGCGCCGCATTCGCGCCGCTGAGCGAGATCTCCACGTCCCGATCATCGCGATGACCGGCCTGATCGCAGACGACAACCGCGAGCGTTGCCTGATGGCCGGGATGAACGACTTCCTCGCAAAGCCCGTTCACAGCCTGCAGCTCGGCTCGGCGATCGAACGCTGGCAGCTCTCCGGTCGACCAGAGGCCTAGCCTAACCAGCCTGCCGGCCCGGAAACGTCAGCCAGCCACACGCCGCAACCCGGCAACCGCCAAGGTCGCAACGCCCTCGCCACGCCCGACGAACCCCATGCCCTCGCCGGTGCTTGCCTTGACGTTCGCGCGCGCGAGCTCGATCCCCAGCGCCGCGGCGAGCCGCTCCCGGATCGCCGCCTTGTAGGGCAGCAGCTTCGGTGCCTCCATGACAACGGTGCAGTCGACGTTCACCACCTCGAGCCCATCCGCATGCACCCGCTCGACGACGCTCTCGAGCAGCTGCATCGAGTCGGCGTCGCGCCAGCGCTCGTCGGTGTCGGGGAAGTGCTCGCCGATGTCGCCGATGCCGGCGGCGCCGAGCAGCGCGTCGATCACCGCGTGGGCGAGCACGTCGGAATCGGAGTGGCCGTCGAGGCCAAGCTCGTAGGGGATCTCCACGCCGCCGATCACGAGCCTGCGCCCGGCGGCAAGGCGATGGGAGTCAAAGCCGATCCCGACGAGGCTCATCGCGCGCCGGCGTCGCTGGAGGCGGCCGGCGACTCGCTCGCGCGGGCGCCGGCGCCGATCGGCTCGAGGCGCCGCTGACGGCCCTCGAACACGCACAGCTCGCGCACACCCACAGCGTCCAGCTCCTCCAGAGCCCGGTCGTAGTCGGCGCCCACGTCCTCTGGCCGGTGGGCGTCGCTGGAGAGCGCCACGGGCACTCCAGCTTCAACACACATCTCGAGGAACGCCCGTGCCGGATACAGCTCGCCGGCGGGCTTGCGCAGCCCCGCTGTGGACATCTCCACGGCGATGCCGCCTTCGGCGATGCCTTCGACGGCGGGCTCGTAGTAGCGCCTCAGATCCCCTGTGGGGGTTCTGCTTGCGTCCCCCCAGTACTTCACGAGGTCGGGGTGAGCGGCGATGTCGAACAGGCCGCTGCGCGCGGCGTCGCCGATCGCCTGGAAGTAGCGCTTCCACACCTCCTCCACGCCGGCGCCGCGCGAGCTCCACACGCTGTATTCGTCCATGTCCACCGCTCCCTCGCGCATGAAGTGCACAGAGCCCACCACGTAGTCGAAGTCACGCGCTTCGAGCAGGTTGGCCAGGCGATCCTCGGCGCCGGGGACGAAGTCCGCCTCGATACCCAAGCGCAGATCGGTGTCCTCGCGGACGAACGCGCAGTACTCGTCGATGTCGTCGTGGGCGAAGCTCTCCCAGAAGGGGTGGCGCCAGACGTCGAGCGCCTGCACGAAGCGATACACGTGTTCTGAGACGCCCAGCTCGGCGATGCCGCGCTCTTCGGCGGCGGTGCGGTAGCGCTCGAAGTTCGCGGAGGTGTGGTACTCGGCGACGGTGGAGTTGCCGCCGTCTGGTCGTAGGTGGAGGTGGTAGTCGGTGAGCATCGGATGCGGCTGCGATTCAAGCAGGATTCACGTGGACTTCCGCTGCGCGGATGTGAACGAGCTGCGCTCGGCGAGCAGCAGCTCCGCGAGGCGCAGGTCCAGAGGGGTGGTCACCTTGAGGTTCTCGTCGCTGGCTTTGACCACGATCACCTTGCCTCCCCCACGCTCGATCAGCCACGCGTCGTCGGTCGCCCGCGCGAGCTCCTCCGGGGCGACGTCAAGAGCGCGCTCGAGATCTTCGCGGCGGAACACCTGGGGGGTCTGCACCGCCCACAGCTCGCTACGGTCGAGCGTCTCGTGCACAGCGCCGACGGGGTCCACCCGCTTGACGGTGTCCGTGACGGGCATCGCCGCGATCGCCGCGTGGGCGGCAGGGTCTTGCTCCAAGGCAGCGATCACCGTCTCAGCCAAAGCGGC
The DNA here is from genome assembly GCA_963752865.1 of uncultured Solirubrobacteraceae bacterium. Taxonomy (GTDB): domain Bacteria; phylum Actinomycetota; class Thermoleophilia; order Solirubrobacterales; family Solirubrobacteraceae; genus Palsa-744. The sequence goes on along the minus strand of CAVVZU010000001.1, from coordinate 1,073,825 downwards.
CGTGACCATTGGCCGTGCGGCGTCGTGCACCAGCACGAGATCCGCCTCTCCAGCGTGCTCTCGAGCGGCGGCGAGCGCCATGCCCACAGATTGCGAGCGCGACGCCCCGCCGTCGACGAACAGCAAGCGATCGGCTGGCGCCAAGCCGGGTGCCGGATATGCGCCGGGTGGCATCGCGACGACGATCTGCTCGATCGCGCTCACTCCAGCCAGCGCGTCGATGCTCCACTGCACCAGCGGGCGGCCGGCCAGCTCGACGAGTGCCTTGGGGCGATCCGCGCCCAGGCGCTCGCCGCTGCCGGCGGCCACGATCAGTGCAACGATCATCGTCTGGGGCGCTCGCGCACGCGGCAACGGCTGTGCCGCGTGCGCGAAAGCCTCGCTACTTGGCTCCCGCGGCCGCCATCTGGTGGTCGGCCGAGTCTGAGAGCAGCTCGTCGAGGTAGCTCTCGGCCTCGTCCTCGTCCTTGTCGAGCGCATACATCAGCTCGGAGGCGAGGATCTTCTTGGTGCGCGTGAACATCTGCTTCTCGCCGGTCGAGAGGCCCTTCTCGTTCTCACGCAGCGAGAGGTTGCGTACGACCTCGGCCAGCTCGTAGATGTCGCCCGTCTTGATCTTGTCGCGGTTGTGCTTGAACCGGCGGTTCCAGTTCTTGGGCATCTCCGAGACGTCGTCGCGCAGGACGTCCAGGACCTTCTTGACGGTTTCCTCGTCGATGACCCTGCGTAGGCCCGCAAGGGCCGCGTTCTCGGTGGGAACACGGACGGTCATGTCGTTGTGGAGGATCTTGATGGTCAGATACTCGCGGCGTTCGCCGAGGATCTCCATCTCCTCCTTCTTGAGGACCTTCCCCGCGCCATGATGGGGATATACGACGTGGTCTCCGAGCTCGAACTCGATGTACTCGACTTCGCGGGTGACCTCGAGCTCCTCCGTGAGCGTTGCTTCTTCAGTTGCTTGTGCGGGAATGGTGTCCTCCTTTGTTGCGACCGGCCTGATGGCGGCCCTTGTTCAAGTCTGTAGGTAGCGATCCACGAGGTTCAGCTCCTGCAAGCGACGCAGGCCCTCGCGAATGTCCTTCGCCCGAATCTCCCCCACCCCGTCGACCGCCTCGAGCTCCGCGTCAGACGCGGCCAGCAGCTCGTCCAGGCCACCGAACTCGGTGACGATCTGCGTGACGACGAGCTTTGGCAGCCTGGGAATGCGACCGAGGACGCGGTAGCCGCGCGGCGAGACGGGGTAGTCGAGCGTGTTCAGCTTGCGGTCGTAGCCGAGCAGCTCCGCCAGCCGGCCAAAGTCGAGCAGATCCTGATGAGCGAGTCGTCCGATCTCCTCGAGGGCTCCGGCGAAGGCCTCGTCGGAGTAGCTGGAGAGGTAGTCGCGCACGAGCGCCGCCTTCTCGGCCGCGGCTCCGACCATCGTCTCCTCCAGCTGCATCTCGATCAGCCGCCCCTCGCTTCCGAGCTCGACGATGTAGCGCTCGATCTCGACGGCCATGCGCGTGACCAGCTCGGAGCGCTGCAGCACGGTGAGCACGTCGTGCAGCGTCGTGCCGCCCTCGAACTCGAGCGCCGTCAGGCGCGTGGAGACCTGGTCCAGACGTGTGCGGAACTTGTCCAGCGTGGCGAGCGCCTGGTTTGCCTTGGCGAGCACCACGGGGATGTCCTCGAGGATGTACTTCATGCCATCGACGTACACCGATACGACCTCACGGCGCTGAGAGATGGCGATCACGAGCGCCTCCGTCTGCTTGGAGACGCGCTCGGCGGTGCGATGACGGGTGCCTGTCTCGTGCGAGAGGATCGTCGGATCGGGCATCAGCTGGACGTTCGCCATCGTGATCTTGGTGGCGTTCGCGTTGAGAATGATCGCGCCGTCCATCTTCGCGATCTGGTAGAGAAACGCAGGCGTGTAGTCGATCTCGAGCTTGATGCCGCCCGAGTTCAGGAAGCTCAGGTCTTCGGGCTCGCCGATCACGATCAGACCGCCCGTACGCGCGTGCAGGATGCTCTCGATGCCCTCGCGAAGGGCGGTACCGGGCGCGATCATCTCCAGCGCCCTCATCAAACCCGGATCCGGTCTTAGCTCATTGTCTAGGTCTTCGCCGGATCTTGGAGCCACAATCCCCCATTCTAGGGCATTTAGCAATCCGTTAGCGGCTCGTACACTGCACGCACACCGTTCCAGCGCCTAAAGATCCGGGGATTCTGCGCCAGTTGCGAGCGCTCAGCCGGCGCGTGCGGCCGGCTCGGGAGCTGGCTGCAGAGCCCGCTTGGCGCTCGCCGGCCTTCGATCCTCGACACTGGCAAGCGCGGCTCCGACGGGCTCCGGGATCGTCCGCGGACGATCATCGTGTGGCCCGGATGGCAGCGCCGCCGCCAGCGCGGCGCGTAGCGTCGGCACCTCGCATGCCGAGCGTCCGCTCTCGGCCGGGGCGATCACGTCCCGCAGACCGTGCTTGGCGGCCTCTTCCAGGCGACGCTCTGGGTGCCCCACCCAGCGCAGCTCGCCGGTCAGGCCCAGCTCGCCAAAACATGCCCGTGGCGTACCGCGCAAAGGCACGCCGCGGCTCGCGCTTGCGACCGCCAGCGCGACCGCCAGATCGCAACCGGGCTCGTCCACGCGCACACCGCCAACGACGTTCACGAACACGTCTGCGCCGCCAGTGCGGACGTGGCCGTGGCGGGCGAGAATCGCGAGCACCAGCGCCAGACGGTTGCGATCGAGGCCCGAGACGACCCTGCGCGGCTGCTCGAGCTCGGAGGGCGCCACGAGCGCCTGTACCTCCACGAGCAGCGGACGCGAGCCCTCCATTGCCGCCAGCACAACACTGCCGGGAGCACGTGTGGCCTCGGCAACGAACCTCGCGGAGGCATCCAGCACCTCGACGAGGCCACCCTGGCGCATCTCGAACAGCCCCGCCTCGTTGGTCGACCCGAAGCGGTTCTTGAGCACTCTCAGCTCACGATATGGCCGCTCGCGCTCGCCCTCGAACTGGAGCACACAGTCGACGAGATGCTCGAGCACTCGTGGCCCCGCCAGCGCGCCGTCCTTGGTCACGTGCCCGACCAGGATGACCGCTATGCCGCGCGCCTTCGCCAGCTCCATGATCCTCGCTGCGACCTCCCGCACCTGTCCGACAGAGCCCGGCGCACCGGACAGGTCGGCCGCGCGCAGCGTCTGCACCGAGTCGATCACACACGCCTGCGGTGCCTGCTCGGCGAGCGTATCGAGGACGATGTCAAGGTCGGTCTCGGCGAGGATCGGAACGTCGAGCGCCGGGCGACTGGGACCCGATCCAAGCCTCTCGGCGCGCAGCCTGACCTGCTCTGCCGACTCCTCGCCGCTGACATACAGCGTCCGCTGGCCGGCCTGCTGCAGGTGTCCGAGCACCATGTTCGTCAACGTCGACTTGCCGATCCCGGGCGAGCCTCCCAGCAGCACGAGCGAGCCGGGAACCAGGCCGCCGCCGAGCACGCGGTCGAGCTCGCCGATACCCGTGGACATGCGCTTGACGGCGGTCGCTCCGACCTCTCTCAGAGCCACCGGGCGCGGTCTTGGCGCCGCTGCGCTCTCGCCACCCGAGCGCCGTGAGCCGCGGCCCACGCCCTGACGCGAATCCCCCTTGGCGGCGGGGCGCACACGCTCCTCAACGAGCGTGTTCCACGCCTCGCATCCCGGGCACTGCCCGTGCCACTGCGCCGACTGAAAGCCGCATTGGGAGCACACGTGGACGGTCGTCCTGGCCATGACAGGAGGGTATGCCCCGGTGGGGACGCTTCTGTGGCGCGACGAAGCGCTCGGGGCTCAGTCTTGGCCGACGTTGGCGCTACGACGCTCATACAGCACCACGTCGCGCCAGCGCCCGTCGGGCATCTGGCCGATCCGCTTGGTGGTACCCGACGGCTCGAAGCCGGCGCTTTCGTGCAGGGCGATGGAGGCGGTGTTCTCAGGGAAGATGCCAGCTCTGAGCGTCCAGAAGCCCTCGCGCTCGGAGGTGTCGATCAGGGCATCCAACAGCTTGCGCCCGACGCCTTGACGAGCGCACGCCGGGTCCACATAGATGCTCACCTCGCCGACCCCTCGATACACGGCTCGGCTGGATGTCGGGCTGAGCGCCGCCCACCCGAGCATCTGACCGTCGCTGCTGTGGGCGGCGATCGCGGGATAGCCGGCGCGCGCGGGTGCCCAGTGCTCCCAGGCGGGGGCCTCGGACTCGAAGGTCGCGTTGCCACCGGCGATTCCAGCCTCGTACACGCGGGCGGCCGCGTCCCATTCCTCAGCGCCCAGCGGCGCCAGGAGAATCTGCTCGAGTGCCGGCCGCGCGGTGCTCAGCTCACTGCCCGCGCTACTGCTCGTCGGGCTCGCCAAGCTCCGATGCATCGCTGTCGGCTTGACCCTCACCGTCGGCGATGTCCTCGCCGCTGGCTCCTTCAGCGCCGACGCCGACAGGCGTCTTCTGCTTCTTGGGCTTGACGATCGACAGGCGCACCTCGCCCTCTTCATCGCCCTCGGCCGGGTCGACCACGACGGTCGCACCGGGCATCAGCTGCTCGCGCAGCACGAAGTCAGCGAGCGGGTCCTCGATGTAGCGCTGGATCGCGCGGCGCAGCGGTCGTGCGCCCATCGCCGGGTCCCAGCCCTTGTCGACGAGCAGGTCCTTGGCGGGCTCGGTCAGCTCCAGCTGCAGCTCGCGTTCGGCCATCGACTCGCGGATCCGCAGGAGCAGCAGCTCGACGATCTGCTTGATCTCCTCCTTCTGCAGCTTGTGGAAGACGATCACGTCGTCGATGCGGTTGAGGAACTCGGGCCGGAAGACCTTCTTCAGCTCGCCCATGATGCGGTTCTTCATGTCGTCGTAGGTGATGCCCGTCTCGTCGTCGGAGACCGCGAAGCCGAGCGGCGTGTTGCGCGCGATCTCGGCGGCGCCGATGTTGGAGGTCATGATCACGATCGCGTGGCGGAAGTCGACCGTGCGCCCTTGCGCGTCGGTCAGGCGGCCGTCCTCGAGGATCTGCAGCAGGATGTTGAACACGTCCGGGTGCGCCTTCTCGATCTCGTCGAGCAGCAGCACGCTGTAGGGCTTGCGCCTGATCGCCTCGGTCAGCTGTCCGCCCTCGTCGTAGCCGATGTAGCCGGGGGGCGAGCCGACGAGCCTGGAGACGGCGTGCTTCTCCATGTACTCGGACATGTCGATCCGGATCAGCGCCTCGTCGTCGCCGAACAGGAACTCCGCGAGCGTGCGCGCGAGCTCGGTCTTGCCCACGCCCGAGGGGCCGAGGAAGATGAACGAGCCGGTGGGGCGCTTGGGGTCCTTCAGGCCGGCGCGCGAGCGACGGATAGCCTTGGAGATGACCTCGATCGCGGGGTGCTGGCCGATCACGCGCTTGTGCAGTTCGTCCTCCATGCGCATCAGCTTCTGCGTCTCGGCCTCGGTCAGCTTGAACACGGGGATGCCGGTCCACATCGAGACGATGTCGGCGATCTCCTCTTCGCCGATCGACGGGCGCTCGCCGGACTCGCCCGATTCCCACGCCTGCTCGAGCTCGCGTTTCTTATTCGTCAGCTTGCGCTCCTTGTCGCGCAGCGCCGCCGCCTTCTCGAACTCCTGAGCCTCGATCGCGGCCTCCTTCTCGCGGCGCGTGGATCTCGACTTCGCCCTCGAGCTCGCGGTTGGCCGGCGGCGAGGTCATCGACTTGATCCGCATCCGCGAGGCGGCCTCGTCGATCAGGTCGATCGCCTTGTCGGGCAGGAAGCGGTCGGAGATGTAGCGGCTGGCGAGTTCGCCGGCGGCGCGCAGCGCCTCGTCGGTGATCTGCACCTTGTGGTGCTGCTCGTAGCGGTCGCGTAGACCTCGTGAGGATCTCGACGGTCTGGTCGATCGTCGGCTCCTCCACGCGGATCTGCTGGAAGCGGCGCTCGAGCGCCGAGTCGCGCTCGAGGTACTTGCGGTACTCGTCGAGCGTGGTCGCGCCGATCGTCTGCAGCTCGCCTCGGGCGAGCGCCGGCTTGAGGATCGAGGCGGCGTCGATCGCGCCCTCGGCGGCGCCCGCGCCGACGAGGTTGTGGAGCTCGTCGATGAACAGGATGATGTCGCCGCGCTGGGTGATCTCCTTCATCACCTTCTTCAGGCGCTCCTCGAACTCGCCGCGGTACTTGGAGCCGGCCACCAGGGCCGCCAGGTCGAGCGTGTAGATCTGCTTGTTCTTGAGCAGCTCGGGAACCTCGGAGCTCGTGATCCGCTGGGCCAGGCCCTCGACCACGGCGGTCTTGCCCACGCCCGGCTCGCCCACGAGCACTGGGTTGTTCTTGGTCCGCCGCGAGAGGATCTGCATGATCCGCTCGATCTCCGTCTCGCGCCCCACGCACGGGTCGAGCTTGCCCTCGGCTGCCAGCTTGGTCAGGTTGCGGCCGAACTGGTCGAGCAGCTTGGAGGACTTCTTGCCCTCACCGGATGCGCCGGCGCCCGCTCCGGCGGCGGCGCCACCGGACTGACCCTGACGGCGTCCGCCCGGACCGGAGAGCATGCGGATGACCTCGTTGCGGATCTTCTCGGAGTCGGCGTCGAAGTCGAGCAGGATGCGTGCGGCCACACCCTCGTTCTCGCGGACGAGGCCCAGCAGGATGTGCTCGGTGCCGATGTAGTTGTGTCCCAGGCTCAGCGCCTCGCGCAGGGCCAGCTCGAGCACCTTCTTGGCACGCGGCGTGAACGGGATCTGCCCGGAGGTGACCTCCTCGCCGGAGCCGACGATCCGCACCACCTGGGCGCGGACACGCTCGACGGTGATGTCCAAGCTCTCCAGCACACGCGCTGCAAGACCCTCCTCCTCGCGCAACAACCCGAGAAGGATGTGCTCTGTGCCGATGTAATTGTGCTTGAGCGTTCGCGCCTCCTCCTGCGCGAGAACGACGACCTGCCGGGCCCGTTCTGTAAATCGCTCGAACATGGTGTGATTCCTTCCTGCTGGGACGGTACCTCAGAGCTTTCGGACCCTAAACGACGCCCAACTGACGCCTTGCGAATCAGTCTACCAACCGACCACCCTGCACTAACGGGGTCATCGGCAGAGGATGGTCGCGGCTTGATCGTGGATTGCTACGTACCGGGCACCCGGCTGGATCAGTCCCGCATCGCTGGGAACAGCACGACCTCGCGGATCGAGTCACGGCCGGTGAGCAGCATCACGAGCCGGTCGATGCCGAGGCCGACGCCGGCGGTGGGCGGCATCCCCTGCTCCAGCGCCTGCACGAACGCCTCGTCGTAGGGCATCGTCTCAGCCTCGCCTTCGGTCAGCGTGTCGATCCGGTCCTGCTCGATGAAGCGCATGCGCTGCTCGTCGGGGTCGATCAGCTCGCTGAAGCCGTTGGCGATCTCCATCCCTGCCGCGAACGCCTCGAAGCGCTCGACGACGTTGGGATCGTCAGGACGCCGGCGCGCGAGCGGCGAGAGCTCCTCGGGGTAGTCGACGACGAACGTCGGCTGCTCGAGGTTGGGCTCGACGCACTTGGAGAGCAGGTCGTCAGCCATTTGAGACCAGGCGACCCCCTCTGTCTTCAGCTCGATGCCAACTCGTCCGATGTCAGCGGCCAGTGCCTCGGCGGTGGTGCTCTCGGCCAGGTCGATGCCCGCCGCGTCCCTGATCGCATCGACGAAGCGAACCTGCTTCCACGGCGCCGAGAAGTCCAGCTCGCCGGCATACCCGCTCGCCGCCGCGGCCGCACGGACGATCGCTTCGGTGCGCGCCATCGCACCCTCGTAGTCGGCGTATGCCTCGTACCACTCGACCATCGTGAACTCGGGGTTGTGCTTGTGGGAGACGCCCTCGTTGCGGAAGTCCTTACCGAGCTCGTACACGCGCTCGAGACCGCCGACGATGAGCCGCTTGAGGTACAGCTCGGTGGCTATCCGTAGGTAGAGGTCGCGGTCGAGCGCATTGTGATGCGTGGTGAAGGGACGCGCCAGCGCACCGCCGTAGAGCGGCTGCAACACGGGTGTCTCGACCTCGACGAAGCCATCGCCGTCGAGTGCGGCGCGAACCGCCGAGACGATGCGTGCGCGGTCGAGGAACAGGCGGCGCGAGTCAGCGCTTGAGATCAGATCGAGCTCACGGTGGCGGTAGCGGGTCTCGACGTCGCTGAGCCCGTGGTATTTGTCGGGTGGTGGGCGCAGCGCCTTCGACAGCAGCTGGAAGCTCTGGACACCCAGCGAGACCTCACCGTGCCGGCTGCGCATCGCGGTGCCGTCGACGCCGATCAGATCGCCGAGATCGAGCGAGGTGAGCTGCTTCAGGCGCTCTTCGCCAAGCACGTCCGCGCGGGCGTGCAGCTGAATCTTGCCGGTGCGGTCGACGATGTCGAGGAAGGCGGCCTTGCCCTTGCCACGCCGCGCCGCCAGCCGTCCGGCGACGCGGTGGCGCTCGTTGGTTTCCTCGCCGGTCTGCAGGTGCTCGTAGGCGGCGAGGATCCGCGCAATGGGCTCCACGCCCGGGAAGGAGTGCGGATAGGCGCTCGGGTCCGCGGCGCCGAGCCGTTCGCGCTTGTCCCTGCGCTCGGCGATCAGCTCATCCAGGCCGTGCCTGCTCGACTCACCCGACTCCTGCGATCCCGCCGGGTGCTGCTCGCTTCCGCTCATTGGCGGCGAGCCTACTCTAGGCCGACGTCGATCTTGGTGATCTTGAGCTTGCGGGCGGGGCCGCGCGGCACCTTCACGGCGACGGTGTCGTTGCGCTTATGACCGAGTAGCGCGCGACCGACGGGCGACTCGTTGGAGAGCTTGTGCTCGTTGGGCTTGGCCTCGGCGGAGCCGACGATCGTGTACTTGACCGACTTGCCCGTCTTTTCGTCCTTGACGTGCACGACGGAGCCGACCTGCACGACGTCGGTTGAGAGGTCCTTGGCCTGGATGACGGTCGCCATGCGCAGCTTCTCCTGCAGCTGGGCGATGCGGCTCTCGACCATCGCCTGCTCGTTCTTGGCGTCGTCGTACTCGGAGTTCTCGGAGATGTCCCCGAATTCGCGTGCCTCCTTGATGCGCTCGGCAATCTCGCGGCGCTTCTCGGTTGACAGCAGCTCGAGCTCATCGTTGAGCTTTTGCAGGCCTTCTGGTGTAAGGATGACGTCCTTGGGCATGGACTCTCGATCGCGGTTTGATGTTCCCCGTCCGCGACACACAAAACCCCGCTGTGGGCGGGGACGGCGCCGGCCGAGGGCTTCGGCGAGCGCAGCAGTATAGCGGGGCGGCGGCTCTCCACAAGGTGCTCAGACGAGCAGCGTGGGAGTACTGCTCGACAGTCCTAGCAGCTCGCCCACGTGCGCCAGGGTGGGCGCGCTTTGCAGGGATTCCTGCAAGCTCTTGGTGGCGCTCGCGTCGAGCTGCAGGCGCGGCACATACCAGGGGTAGAACTTGCGTAGATAGCGCGTTGCGCGCGGCTCGCCGAGGTGCTCGACGGCGCGCTCGATGGTCCATTCGAGCTCCACCAGAACCTGCTCGCGGGTGGGCTCGAGATCGCCAGGATGGGCGCTGTCGAGAAGCTCTGTGAACAGCCACGGGTTGCCGAGCGCGCCGCGAGCGAGCATCACCGCGGCGGCGCCGGTGCGGGCGAACGCCTCGCGGACCGAGTCTGCGTCGCTCATGCCGCCGGTGAGGATCACAGGCGCGGGCAGCGACGCGACCAGACGCGCGGCGAGCTCGTAGTCGGGCGTGCCTTTGTGGTGCACCGCTGCCGAACGCGGATGAAAGCCGATCGCGGCAACGCCGGCTTCAGCCACGAGACGATGAGCGAGCTCGAAGCCGCTCTCATCGCCCGGGCGCAGCCCGGAGCGAAGCTTGACCGTAACCGGTAGCCCTCCGCCGCCTTCGACGGTCGCCCGTGCAACGGCGACGGCCAGATCGGGATTGTCCAGCAGTGCGGCGCCGGCACCGGTCTTTCTCACCTTGGGCACGGGACAGCCCATGTTGATGTCGATCGCGTCGGCGCCGCGTTGCACCACCACGGCGGCTGCCTCGCGCATCACCGCCGGGTTTTCGCCGAACAGCTGAATCGATACCGGCCCGCCGGGCCCGAGCGGACCGGGCTCGCGCTCGCGCGGGTCGATCCGCAGCATCTCCTTGCAGGTCTTCTCGTTGCGGTGGTGGATGGCGTGCGAGGAGACCATCTCCGAGACGGCCATGCCCGCCCCATAGCGCTTGGCCTGCAGGCGCACGAACCAGTTGCCGATGCCGGCCAGCGGCGCGAGCATCAAGCGGTTGGGCACCGTCAGGGGACCCAGCTGCCAGCTTTCGTCCAGTCGCGGGGTTGCGGACATGCGGCCATTATGGGGTTTAAAGAGGGCGCCTCCGGCGCCGGGTAGGGTGGCGTTGTGTTGGACATCGCGAGCCGGGGGGCCGCCCGGGGACAGCAGCGCGACGGCGCGGCCGGGATGACGGCTCGTGGCGCCGTGGCACTGGCGCTGGCTGTGACGGCGTTCGCGCTCGGTGCGGCGGCGGCAAACGCGGAAACCTTCCCCGCGAGCTGCTCCAACCTGCAGGCACAGATCGAAGCGGCCTCCAACAAGGAACACCACGGCGAAGGCCAGGTGGTCGTGCTCGACGGATTGTGCAAAGCGGGCGTGACGATCCCATCCGAATCGAACATCGCGCTCGAAGGCACCCCGGGCACCACCTCGGGGTTCGACGGGGAAGGCGTGAGCGGTGCGTTCGTCTCCAGTGGCGACGTCGGCGCGGTGACGCTGGCTGATCTGACGTTCGAGAACGCAAGGTCGACCACATCACCGGCGGTGAAGCTGGACGCGCAGCGGGCCACCTTGCGCGATGACATCTTCCAGCAAGACAGCCTCGAAGGCGAAGGCGGCGCTGGCGCCCTGATCGAAACCAACTCGTGCGCCCAACCGCCGAGCGTCCCCGTAGTCACGGTCACCGGCTCGAGCTTCACCGGCGACAGGCTCGAGCTGACGGGCTTCGACGGCGGCGGGGCACTGTATATCGGCAACGGCTGCATCGGCTCGACGTCGGTGCTCGACGGCGACAGCTTCGAAGGCGACACGCTGGAAGGCTCGAGCCTCCGCGCAGCTCCTTGGCGGCGCATCGGAGTTCGCCGGTGTCGGCGAAGGAAGGTTTCCAGTGCTGCAGGAACACGACGTGTTCGACTCCAACCAGATCCTCGCGAAAGGCAGCAGCGGCAATCGTGGCGGTGGCGGTGAGTGGCTGCAGGGTGCCAGCCTGACGAGCATCGCCGACCGCTTCTCGCGCAACACGATCCCCGGTGCGACGGGCGGCCACTGGAGCTGGGGCGGCGGCCTGGGCATCATCAACAGCTACTGCGACAAAGAAGCTCCGACTGAAAGCACGCTCGAGGACGATGTGATCGCGGGCAACTCGATCGGCGCGGGAGCCGCGGCAGACCTCGGGGGCGCCGGCGCGTACGTCGGCTGCCCGCCGGAACCGGCATATCCCAACCACCTGCGCCTGCTGGACTCTACGGTTACCGAGAACAGCGTCGCCACCGCCGGCGGCATCGCTGGTATCGACGGCCACTCCAGCGATCAGCTCGTGATCGAGAACTCGATCGTCGCGGTGAACAACGGCGGGCCGGAGATCGGCGGCTTCAACGGTGGGGGCGGCTCGCTGAGCAGCGCCTTCAGCGACGTCTGCGATGAAGCCGGCACCGCGCCGCTCGCAGGCGAAGGCAACATCTGCGCGGCGCCGAAGCTCGAAGACGAAGGCAACACGGCCTCCTTTGACGCACACGAGACCGCGTCCAGCCCGACGATCGACGCGGGCTCCACCGCGCTCGTGCCGAGCGGCCTCACGACCGACTTCTACGGCGAACCTCGCATCGACATGGTGCGCACCAATGTGGCGACCTGCGGATTGGGCGGATCGGCGACCTACTCCCCGTTCGTTGACATGGGCGCGGACGAGTACCCACCGGCCATCCCGGCCGATATACCGGTTCCCGCCTGTCCACCGCCGGGGCACTACGCTCCCGGAATATCCGCGTCGGTGTTCTCCTTCCCCTCCCTCGCCGTGCACAGGAGCGGCCTGCTGGCACTCTCGTTCACCAACCTGGCAGCTGGGCGTGTGCAGGCACTGGGGACGTTCGAGATCACGAGGACGGTGCTCAGGCGCGTCAAAGGACGGCGCCGGCACGTGAAACAGCCGGAAACGGTCCTTTACGGCCGCGCGAGCTACACGGTGCTCTCTCCCGGGGACGTGAGGATCGAGCTGAAGCCCACCAAACGCGCGCTCGCACTGCTTGCACGACGCAAGCACCTGCAGGTACGACTGTCGATCACGTTCACCGCTACGGGAGAGCTGCCCACCACCCATGAGCAGACGATCACGGTGAGGTACTTCAAGCCGCGTGTGAAGCACCGCGGCTAGAAGCTCGCGGCGGAGCGCTCCCGGCCAGCGCCTCAGCCGTTGCGCTCGTGCAACAGCCGCAGCCCGGTGAGCGTCAGCAGGTCGTCGATCTGCTCGATCTCCTCGGTGTATGGAACGACCAGGCGGGCGAGGCCGCCGGTGGCGATCACGTCGGTACGCTCGCCGAGCTCGCCGTAGAGGCGACGGAGGATCGCGTCGATGGCGCCTGCGTAGCCGAATACGACACCGGAGCGGATGGCATCGATGGTGTTCTTGCCGATCACGCTGCGAGGCGGCGCGAGGTCCACCTTGGGCAGCCGGGCGCCGCGTTCGGAGAGCGCTTCCAGCGAGATCTCGATGCCGGTCATGAGCGCGCCGCCGACGTACTCGCCATCGCGTGAGACGACATCGAAGGTGGTGGCGGTGCCGAAGTCCACACATACCGCCAGGCCGCCGAAGCGCTCGCGGATCGCGACCGCGTTGACGAGCCGGTCGGCGCCGATCTCGCGAGGGTTGTCGTAGCGGATCGCCATCCCCGTCTTGGTTCCGGGGCCGACGGCGTGCATCTCGTGACCGAGGTAGCGGCCAGCCATGGCGGTCCACTCGGGCTCGAGTTGGGGAACGGTGGAAGAGACAATCGAGGCATCGATGTCGGCGAAGCCGTAGCCGCGCAGCTCGAGCAGGTTTCGCAGCGCGGCACCGAGCTCATCAGCTGTGGATTGGCGCACGGTGGCAAAGCGCCAGTGCTCGAGCAGCTGCTCGCCCTGGTAGACGCCGAAATGGGTCTGCGTGTTTCCGACGTCGACGACGAGCAGCATGGGCGACCATTATGCTCGGCAGCGCGATGGGAGGACGAGAAGCCAAGCTATATGCGCTGCCGGGGTCGCATCCGTGCGCGGCCGTGGAGGCGGCGCTGCGGCTGAAGGCGATCCCCTACAAGCGCATCGACCTGCTGCCGGGCGGGGAGGTCCTGCTCGGCCCGCTGCTCTACGGCGGCAGGACCGTGCCGGGGATGCGCGTCGACGGCGAACGGCTGGTGGGCTCGCGCCGGATCATGCGGCGTCTGGACGAGCTGGCCCCCGAACCGCCGCTGGTGCCGGTTCCCGGCAGCTCCGCCTACGCACGCGTGCTCGAGGCCGAGCGTTGGGGCGATGAGGTGTTCCAGAGCGTGCCCCGTCGGCTGATCGACGTGGCGTTCCTGCGCCGACCGGCCGCGATGGAGAGCTATGCCGCTAACGCCAAGCTGCCGCTGCCGCGTGCGCTGCTACGCCCGGCGCTGCCGTTGAGCGCGAGGCTGATGGCGCTGAAGAACCATGCGCGCGACGACGTCGCTCGCGCGGACTTGGCGGCACTGCCGAGTCAGCTCGAGCGCATCGATGGCTGGATCGCCGAGGGGTTGCTCGGCAGTGATCAGCCGAACGCCGCCGACCTGCAGATCGGCAGCACGATCCGCATCCTTGAGAGCATCGGCGACGTGCGGCCACTGATCGAAGAGCGCCCGGCAGCGCAGCTGACGCGTTATTTCCCGCCGATGGCGGGCGAGGTCCCGGCGGGGGTCCTGCCGGCCGAGTGGCTGGCATTCCCCGCCGGCGCGTAGAAGTACGTTCTCAGAGCATCAGCCCCGCAAGAGAACGCTTCGGGTGATCGCCAGTGCAGAGCCGTTCGGGGGCGTCAGCACGATCTTCACAGCCAGCGTCAGATGCCCATGGATGCGCAGCGTGTGGGCGGCCGCGGCGTCCAGCGCGACCGCGAAGCTGACGGTGCCGGCGTGCAGCGAGGAGCGCACGACACGGCCGACGCGCACCCGCCCCGAATGGCCGGCGCCGGCCAGCGATGCGCCTCTCGCCAGCAGCGTCACTTCCAGGCGTCCTGCGACAGCGGCCGGCGAGAGGTCGATCGAGCCGTGGATCGAGCGGCCGTGCTGAGTCGTACCGAGCACGACCGCAGAGGACTCGCTACCGACGAGCAGCGCGCCGAGCGGCGTGTTCGTAGCGGCCGGTGCACCGCCTGGCGTTGGCGTTGGCGTGGGCGAGCCGGAGCCCGTGCTGCTCGAGCCAGAGGAGCCTGAGGAGGTCGAGCCGGTGGTGGTGCCGGTTGTGCCGGTGGTCGGAGCGCTCACTTCGATGGTGGCTTTGGGGTAGTACATGCTCGGGGTTTCGAGCTGGTATGTGCCCGGGGCTCCGAACGTGCACGTGCCTTCCCAGCCGGTGCTTGCGGCCGTGGGACTCACAGGAACGGTCGCGGAGCAGGTGGGCGCGGCGCCCTTCCATGTGATGTTGGCTGGAAAGCTCGTCTTGTCGGCGAACGTGACGACACCGCCGGCAGCGAGCTTGATCACCGCCGGTGTTGGGCTGGCCGCGGGCGCTGTCCAGCACTGCCAGTTGGGGTAGCTGTTGCAGTTTTCCGCCACTTCGAGCTTCGCTTCCGCGGATGCGGCGAGGGCTGGCAGAACGACGACCGCCGCCCCCAGCAGAGCGGCCAACGGGAAGAGCAACAGCCTGTGTGGTCTCACGGTCAATCCACCTTCCTCGTAATCGATGTCCGGTCAGCGGCCTGATCGACGCCCACGCTCTGGGCGTACTGGCGCGACCACCTTGCAAGGACGCCGGCGTGTGGGGATTCCTTCCCGCCTGCTCAGCAGATGGCCGCCGGCGCTACAGTCGGCGGTGGCAGGCGCCGGCCCGCACGGGCGTGTGACGCGCTGCCAACGCCCATGCGCACCCTGGATCCGCAGTCTCTCCCCAAGCACGTGGACCGCCTTTATCGCGCCGCGTGGGCGTTGTGCGGCTCGCGCGAGGACGCTGAGGATCTCGTCCAGGAGACCTTCAGCCGCGTGCTTGCAAGGCCACGTGTATTGAAAGGAGACGACGAGCTGTACTACCTGATGCGGGTATTGCGCAACACGTTTCTGACCGGCCTGCGCACCGCCTCACGCCGACCGGTGACGGGGGCTGCGCTCGAGGATGTGGTCGCGGCCGACCCCAAGCCGACGAGCCGGCCGGAGCAGGCGATCGAAGTGCAGGAGCTGTATGCGACGATCGCGGAGCTCTCGGAGGACTTCCGCTTGGCGCTCGTGGCTGTGGATGTCCTGGGCCTCTCCTATCGCGAAGCGGCACGGGCGCTACGGGTGCGCGAGGCGACGCTCACGACACGGCTGTTCCGCGCCCGCAAGCAGGTGGCCGCGCGGCTGGCCCCGGAGGCAGAGCACGCCACGGAGCTCGCGCGGGAAGGTAAGAAAGCGGGCGGAGTCCTGTCGAGTGGAGGAACAGCATGAGCGAGCGAGATCCAAAAATCGAATCTGAGCTGACCGAGCGCCTGCGCGCGATCGACGTGCGCGCGCCGCGGGAGCTGCACGAGCGGATCGAGGCGCTCGTCGCCGAGCGAAGCGGTGCCCGGCGTCTGCCCGCCGGCGGTCGCTGGCAGCTCGGCGGAGCGGTGGCGCTCGGGGCGATCGTGGCGGTCCTGGTGATCGCCCTCGCGAGTGGTGGCGGCAGCTCAAAGCTGACGATGCGAGAGACGGTTGCGCTTACGCAACGCCCAGCAACGACGAGCGCTCCAGCGGAGAATCCGCACAACGGCACGGAGCTCGCGGTGGCGGTCGATGGCGTGCCGTTCCCCTACTGGGAAGATCGCTTCGGCTGGCGCTCGACGGGCTCGCGAACCGACGGCGTCGAGGGTCGTGCGATCACGACTGTGTTCTACGCCAACCGCGCCGGCCAGCGGATCGGCTATGCGATCGTCGCCGGTACGCCTGCGCCTGGCGCTGAGGGCGGCGTGATCAGGTGGCGCGGCGGTACGGCCTACCGGCTGACGCACGTGGGTGGTAGCGAGGTGGTGAGCTGGCAGCGCGACGGGCACCTGTGCGTGATCGCCGGACACGGTGTGAGCAACGCCACGTTGCTGGCGCTGGCAAGCTGGCAGGGCCACGACACGCTCAGCGCGTGAGGCGCGTTCTCAGCCGCGGGGAAGCTCAAGCGGCGGGCCCGCCCAGCGCACGCCTTCCTGCGGGGTGAGCCGGGCGAGCGCGTCAGCCAGGCGGCTGCCGCCTGGCGCGCGCAGCTCGAAGTCCAGCTCGAGTGCGGGGATCAACACGAAGCGACGGGTGAGCAGCTGCGCGTGGGGCAGCGTCATACGCTCGTGGTCGAGCTGCAACTCACCAAGCAGCAGGATGTCGATGTCGATCGCGCGTGGCCCGTGTCGAACGCTCTCCCCGGTACGACCTAGCTCCCGCTCCAGGCGCTTGGCCGCATCCAGCAGCTCCAGCGGCTCCAGCGCCGTGCGCACGCGCACGCATGCGTTCAAGAAGCTCGGCTGATCGAGCACCTCGCCAACGGGGTCGGTGTCGTAGGTGGATGAGCAGGCGAGCACCGCCACCCCCGCCGTGGGCAGCGCATCGACGGCCGCCTGCAGCTGCGCGCGGCGCTCGCCGAGGTTGCATCCGAGCCCGAGCAGGCCGAGGTAGGGCGCGATCGCGGTCATCGGCGGGACGCCAGCGGCCGGGGCGCGTGTCAGGAGCGTGTCGTGTGCACGCCGGCAGCCATGGCCTTCTCGCCCATCGCCTGCGCGAACGGGATCAGCCCGGAGAGCGGTCGCAGCATCACGGTGAAATCAGCGATCAGGCCGTCCTCGTCGAAGCGCAGCAGATCGATGCCCTCGAGCTCCTTGCCGTCGATGGCGGCCTTGAAGATCAGCGCGTGGGCGCCGTCGGTGACCAGCTCGTCGGTGTAGCGGAAGTCCTCGAAGGTCTGGGCGACTATCGTCAGCAGCTGGGTGACCGTCTCACGCCCGATGAAGGGATGGAAGGTAACGGGACTGTGGAAGACGATGTCGGGCGCGAGCAGCTCGCTCGCAGCCTCGATGTCGGAGCGCTCGACGGCGGCGCGGAACTCGTTTGCGGCGTTCACAGGCTCCTATCCTTCCGCTTCGCGCCAAACCTCGACCGAGACCTCGTCCACGCTGAGCGCGATCGGGGGCTCGGGCTTGGCAGCCTTGACCCATACACCCTCGAGATCGTAGTCGGCGAGCAGCCGATCGGCGATCGTGCTGCACAGCCGCTCGAGTGTCTTGTGCGAGCGTTGCTGGGCGATCAGCGCCACCAGCTGGCATACCTCGGCGTAATCGACCGTGTCCTCGATCGAGTCGGTGACGGTGGCGTCGGTTTCGCCAATGTCGAGGCGCAGGTCCACGACGAGCCTTTGGCCGACCTCACGCTCGGCCTCGGTAACACCGTGGTTGGTGTAGAGCGAGAGGCCGGTGATCTCGATCGTGACCGACTCGGCCGTCTCCTCACGCTCGCCATCGACGTCGCTGTCGTCGTCTAGCTCGTCTGCGTCGTCCCCACCCTCGCCGTCCATCGCCTGCCAAACGTAGCAGCCGCGACCGCCAGCGCAGCGCGAACAGGTGCGACGTCGTGCACACGGAAGACGCTGGCGCCGCGCTCGAGCGCGAGCACGTTGGTGGCAATCGTTCCCGGCAGCCGCCGCTCGGGCGCCACCGGCTCCTCCTGCCCGCAGACGTCGGCGATGATGCGGCCGAGGAAGCTCTTGCGCGAGGTGCCCACCAGCAACGGCCTCCCGAGCGTGGTCAGCTCAGCCAAGCGCTCGAGCAGCTCGAGGTTGTGGGCAACCGTCTTACCGAAGCCGATCCCAGGGTCGAGCATGATGCGCTCCTCGCGCACGCCTTCGCTGACAGCGAAGCTGAGGCGCTCTTCGAGGAACGCCTTGACCTCCCCGACGACGTCTTTGTATTTGGGCCCACCCACCCCACCCGCTCGGCCCACCCCCTCCGTGCCTTGCATCGTGCGTGGCTCGCCGAGCATGTGCATCAGGCAGCACTGGACGCCGCTGTCGGCGATCAGCCCGACCATCTCGGGGTCGGCCCGCAAGGCGCTGACGTCGTTGACGATGCTCGCCCCCGCGGCGACCGCGGCCCGAGCAACCGAGGCCTTCGACGTGTCGATCGACACCTGTGGCTCGGCAGGCCGACCGGGCGCGTCCTCGCTCGCCTCCTGCGCGGTGGCCCAGGCGGCGATCCCCTCGAGCACCGGCAGCACCCGCGTGAGCTCCTCCTCCGCGGACACGGGCTCGGCGCCGGGCCGGGTTGACTCGCCGCCGACGTCGAGGATGTCGGCGCCCTCGGCGGCCAGCTCGCGG
Organism: uncultured Solirubrobacteraceae bacterium; assembly: GCA_963752865.1. GTDB lineage: Bacteria > Actinomycetota > Thermoleophilia > Solirubrobacterales > Solirubrobacteraceae > Palsa-744. The sequence continues at coordinate 1,055,310 of CAVVZU010000001.1, read as the reverse complement.
GCGTGGGCGATCGCTGCATCCGCCCGCAGGTACTCCCCACCGTCGGAGAACGAGTCGGGGGTCACGTTGACGATCCCCATGACGCGGTAGGGAAGGCTCGTCTGCTCGGGAGGGCTCATCTGCTCGGCAGCCTAAGGCTCAACGCTCGCGGTGCGCCACCACGGCGTCGCTCAGCGGGTGATCTGAAACGTCGCGGTGCGCACCGCGCTCGAGCCGCCTGCCGACTCGGCGCTTGCGCTGAGACGGTAGCTCCCGGCCGCGAGCGCCCGCCCGCCGACCCGGCCTGTGAAGCGCAGGGCGTTTGTGCCCGCGGCGTCGGTGTGGGTGAAGCCACCGAGCTTCCTGAAGCGGCCGCGCACGCGCCTTTCGACGACGAACTCGGCGGTGGCAGCCTGGGAGTCGGTGTAGATGACGAACGTGCCAGTGGGCTCCGCGGTGGCGCTGATCGCGCTGACGCCTGAGTGGGCGGCGCGGAACGCGCTGGCGGACAGAGTCAGCGGGCTCAAGCGTGGCGGCGAGCTCGCTTGCGGTGGAACGCCGGTGCCGCTGAGGCTGAACGTGGGCAGCGACTGCCCGGTCGAGGAGAGGACCGTGAGCGTGGCGCTCATCACGCCTATTGCGGTGGGCACGAACACATACTCGATCGCACAGGTCGCACCGGCGGCGAGCGTTGTGCCCTCACAATCATCCGCGGCCTTCTTGAACGCGCTCGAGCCGGCGCCGGTGAGCAGGTCTCGTGAGATAGAGAGCGTGGCGGGCCCCTCGTTGGTCAGCACGACACTCTGTGGTGTGCCAGTGGTGCCGACGGTCTGATCGGGAAATGCGAGCGTGGAATTCGAGACCACCGAGTGGGCGCCGAAGACGATGCCTGGTTGAGCAGCCGCAGCGCTAAGCGCGAATGCGAGCGCAACGAGCAACAGCGCTCCCACCACCATCAAAAGCCTCATTCCGGACACCCTCGCAGGCGTTCCGGACGACGGTCAGGCCGGCTCTGGATGCTCTTTGTCGCTTGCCCTCAGCTCAGCGGTCCCGCCGGCGAGCCCGGGACGTGGGAGCCCGCGTGGCGTTTCGCGCTCGGCACGGTCGGCTGGCGCGGGCGGTGCGGGGAGCTGCGGCTTGGTCTCCTCCTCGATGCCGAAGACTTCCTCGTCGCTCTTGCCCGCGAGCAGTGCGAGGAACTCCTCCTTCTCGATCGTCTCGCGCTTGACGAGGACCGCGGAGATGTTGTTGAGGTCGTGCTCGTGCTCGGTGAGGATCTGCCTGGCGCGCGTGTGCGCGGACTCGATGATGCGGCGGACCTCGTCGTCGATCTCGCGGGCGATCTCGTCGGAGTAGTCGGGCTCGGTGGAGAACTCGCGGCCGAGGAACGGCTGGCCGTGGTCGTGGCCGAAGACGCGGGGGCCGAGCTTCTCGCTCATGCCAAAGCGCATCACCATCTGCTTGGCGGTGGCAGTGACCTTCTCGATGTCGTTGGAGGCGCCGGTGGTGATCTCGCCGAACACGAGCTCCTCGGCGGCGCGGCCACCGAGGGTCATTGCCATCGTGTCCTCGAGCTCGGCTCGAGTGGTGAGGAAGCGGTCCTCCTGGGGCATGGAGATCGTGTAGCCGAGCGCCTGGCCGCGGGAGATGACGGAGATCTTGTGCACGGGGTCCGAGTGCTCGAGGAAGTGGCCGACGATCGCGTGGCCCATCTCGTGGAAGGCGGTGATCAGCCGCTCTTTCTCGCTCATCACGCGTGTCTTCTTCTCGGGGCCGGCGATCACGCGCATGATCCCCTCCTCGAGCTCAACCTGCCCGATCTCGCGCTTGCCGGTGCGGGCAGACAACAGGGCGGCCTCGTTGATCAGGTTCGACAGGTCCGCGCCGGTAAAGCCGGGGGTCTGGCCGGCGAGCGCGTCGATGTCGATCACCTTGGCGAGCGGCTTGCCGCGGGTGTGCACCTCGAGGATCTTCGCGCGGCCCTTGCGGTCGGGGCGGTCGACGGCGATCTGGCGGTCGAAGCGCCCGGGGCGCAGCAGGGCGGGATCGAGGATGTCGGGCCGGTTGGTGGCCGCGATCATGATGATGTTGTCCTTCGCCTCGAAGCCGTCCATCTCGACGAGCAACTGGTTGAGCGTCTGCTCGCGCTCGTCGTGGCCACCGCCGAGCCCGGCGCCGCGGTGGCGCCCGACGGCGTCGATCTCGTCCATGAAGATGATGCAGGGGCTGTTCTGCTTGGCCTGCTCGAACAGGTCCCTGACGCGGGAGGCGCCGACGCCGACGAACATCTCGACGAAGTCGGAGCCGGAGATGGAGAAGAACGGCACGCCTGCCTCGCCTGCGACAGCGCGGGCGAGCAGCGTCTTGCCGGTTCCCGGCGGGCCGTAGAGCAGAACGCCGGTGGGTATTCGCGCACCGAGCGCCTGGAACTTCTTGGGGTTCTCGAGGAATTCCTTGATCTCGTGGAGCTCCTCGACGGCCTCGTCGACCCCGGCGACGTCGCGGAAGGTGATCTTGGGCGAGTCCGCGGACATGCGCTTGGCTCGCGACTTGCCGAACGACATCACTTTGGAGCCGCCGCCCTGGACCTGATTCATCAGGAAGATCCAGAAGCCGAGGAACAGCGCGAACGGGAGGATGTACGTGAGCAGGCCCAACAGGGCGCTGCTCTTTTCCGATTCGATGTTGTATTTGGTACCGGACTTGACTTCCGCGGCCGCAAGGTCTTTGAGCAGTTCAGGCGCAGCCTGTTCGGAGTAGCCGGTTTCGTAGTTTTCTTTGTTTTTCAGCTTGACTTCGAGCGCTTTGCCCTTGTTCTTCAGGACTACAGATTCGACTTCGCCTTTGGGGAGCTCCGTGCCGACGAGCGTCTGATAGCTGTGCGTACGATGGTTGTTGGAGGTGTTGCCAACCAGTTTTACGGCGAGGAAAGCCAGCACCACGACGATGAGGATCGGGAATGCGGCGCTCTTGAAGAAACGGCTCATGGCTGGTTCCTGAGTGTTCTGGCACCGTCTGAGGTCGTGGTCACCAGTGCCCTAGCGTACCATGCAACATCGGGCTTTCCCGAGGGTATGAAGTCCTACCCACCCCCGCCAGCTCACGGTGCGCCGGTGTGCAGGATCTCGATCTAGCGCTCCAGCGCGGCGACGTATGGCAGGTTGCGGTAGCGCTCGGCGTAGTCGAGCCCGTAGCCGACGACGAAGCGGTCGGCTATCTCGAAGCCCACATAGCGGGTGGGGAGATCGACCTTGCGCCGCTCGGGCTTGGTCAACAGCGCGCACACCTCGAGCGTCCGCGGGTTGCGTGAGCCGAGGTTGCGCAGCAGGTACTGGAGCGTGAGACCGGAGTCGACGATGTCCTCGACGATCAGCACGTCGCGTCCTTCGATCGCCGCGTCGAGGTCCTTGAGGATGCGCACCACTCCGGAGGAGTCGGTGGCGGAGCCGTAGGAGGCGACCGCCATGAAGTCGACCTCGACGGGGATGTCGATGTAGCGCATGAGGTCTGAGAGAAAGAACACGGCGCCCTTCAAGACGCCGACGAGCAGCAGCGAGGAGGACTGCTCGCGGTAGTCGCTCGAGATCTGCTCGCCGAGCTCGAGCACGCGCCGCTGCAGATCCTCGGCCGTCACCAGCACCTCGCCCAGATCGGGGTCGCTCAAGGGGCGCGCGGGTGTGGCCACGTGTGGGAGTCTAGAGATGATTTAGATGGAGCCGCCCGAGGGGCGGCTGGGTGGGTGGCGTGGCTGGCCTTACGCTGGCATCCGTTATGACTGGCAGACGGCTCCGTCACTCGCGGGGCGCCAGCTTGGTCATCTCCAGGATGCCGTCTCGGATCACCGCCCCGGCCTGCCCGCCCACGTGCAGCTCGGCGCGCCCGCCGCGACGGCCGAGCGCGAGGATCTCCTGCACGCGCTCGCCGGCTTGGGGCACATATGTGCCGGCGGCTTCCTCGGCGAGCCGCACGACGATCAGTCGCGCGAGCGCGCTCGGCAGCTCGCCGAGACGTGCGAGGGCGATGCTGCGTCGGCCCTCGAGCTCCTCGGTGACGAGGCTGTCCAGCAGCTCGGTCTCCTCGCGTAGCAGCGCAGCGGTCCTGAGCACGTTGGCGGCAGCTGCCGGGTGCACCGTCCGCAGCGCGGGGACGAGGCGGTTGCGCACGCGCGCCCTTGCAAAGCGCTCGTCGTCGTTGCTCTCGTCTTCGCGCCACTGCAGACCGCGGGCTTCACAGTAGGCGGCGGTCTGCTCGCGGCTGACGGCGAGCAGCGGACGGATCAGACGACCCTCGCCGGCGGGCATTCCCAGCAGGGCGCGCCTGCCGGGCGAGGCGGCGAGCCGGTAGAGGATCGTCTCGAGCTGATCGTCGGCGGTGTGGCCGGTTGCAACCAGTGCGTCGCGCTGCTGCGCCATTCGCATTGCCGCTGCGTATCGCAGGTCGCGCGCCCAGGCCTGCACGTTGCCGGTGGGGCGGTCCTCGTGTGTGGTGGGCTCATCCTCGCCGGGACCGGCCGCCGAGGGCTCGATCGGCCCGTGGCCGAGGGGAGCCGGACCGGCGCGCACGATCTCGATCTCCACCCCCAACTGCGCGCACAGCGCAACGCAGTGCTGCTGATCTCCGTCTGCGTCCGCGCGCAGGCCGTAGTTGACGTGCAGGACACTGATCGAGCCGGGGCCAAGCAGCGTGACGGCCACGTCGAGCAGGCAGGTCGAGTCGCGCCCGCCGGAGAGCATCGCCACGACAGACCTGTCGCGGGCGAACAGACCGCTACCGGCGACGGCCTCGCGGACTTGCTCGCACACCATCTCGGCCTACCCCTTGCGGGCGGTGGCGGTGAACAGCTCGGTGGGCTCGGAGAAGCCCTTGAGCCTGACCTCGCCGATGCGGTCGAACTCCAGGCCGTCGACGCCGGCGGCCGCTTCCACGACGGGGCGTGTGACGAGCACCTCGCCGCCGCCAGCCCGCGCGACGACCCGCGCCGCCTGGTTTACCTCGCGCCCGTAGTAGTCGCCGTCGCGATACAGCGCCTCGCCGTAGTGGATGCCGATTCGCGCGCGGGGATCGTCGGGCGCGATCCGCGCCTGCAGCGCGACCGCCCAGACGGTGAGGGAGGCCACGTCGGAGCCGACGACCATGACCTCATCGCCAAGCATCTTGATCACCCGCGCGTCGATTGGCAGCGTCAGCGCGACCGCCTCGACGAAGCGCTCGACGGTGCTGAGGGCCTCCGCGTCACCACGCTCGACGGTCAGGCGCGCGTAGCCGGCGATGTCGGCGAACGCGATCGCCACCCGCACGCGGCCCTCCTCGAGTGCGTCGGCGCTGAGGTCGGCCTCCATGTGACCGATCATGTCCTGCTCGACGAACTGCGCGAGCAGCAGGCCGTGGAGGTAGTTCATGAAGGGCGCGGCGAAGGGCAGGATCTCGCGCGTGAGCCCCTCCATCTCCTCGGCGATCTCCTCGCTGGGGACGTCCGCGCGCATCAGTGGCTCGTGCACGTACAGGTGGATCAGGCGCACCTCCGCGTCGGCGATCTGTGCGACGGCCTGCCCGTAGACGCGCATCAGCTGCAGGAACGCGGGCAGTGGTAGGCCCGCGTCGAGCACCGCGGCGGCGTATTTGAGCATCTGCAGGTCTTCGTCGGAGACGCCCTCGGTGAGCAGCGTGCTCAGCCCCCAGGTGGCGTAGACGCGTTCGATCAGGGCCGAGTCCAGGCCACTGACACGAGCCGCCTGGCGCAGCGAGCGCCTGGGGCCCGAGTAGCTGAGCAGGCTCTCGATCGGGCCGACGGCCAGCTGGCCGTTGTCGCTGGCACGCTTGATCTGCTCGAGCGAGTGCCCACGGGCGCGCAGCCGCGCGACCACCCGCACGTACGCGGCGGCGGCGGGCGTCCAGCGGGGGGGCGAAGCCTGATAGCCAGGTACCAGCCCTTTGGTGACCCAGCGCCTGACGGTGTCCTGGGATACGCCCGCGCGCGCGGCGACCTGTGCGAGCGTCAGCTCGCCCGTGTCGCCGGAGGGGTCAGCCGCTGGCTCGGCCACTCAGGCGCACGACGGGATGGGCGAGGGGTGGGCGGGCATCCCATCCAGAGTCTAAATGAGCGCGCGTGCGGACAACTACCGTTTCGCCATCCGCGCACCAGCCCGATCGGTGCCGCATGCGACTCGGCCGCGTGCGTAGACCACACCGCGAGGCGAGACAGCGCGGGATCTGGATCGCAGTGGCCCTGCTGCTCGTCGCATGCGGGACGCTGGGCGTGGTGTTCGCCGCGCGACTCGAGGCAAGGAACGACCGCCAGCAATCACGGGCGGCTTTCAGAGCCGCGGGGGCAGCGATCGCGGCGACCCTGACTCTCGCGGCCCAGCACGAGGAAGATCTGGTTGTCAGCGCCGGTGCGTACATCGCAAGCAATCCGGGCACTTCGGAGGCTGCCTTCCAGCGCTGGAGCATGGCGATGGATGCATTCACCCGCTATCCAGAGCTCGAAGGCGGCGGCGAGGTGATCCTCGTCACCGCCGCGCGCCTCGGCGCGTTCGCGGCTCGCGAGCGTGCCGATCCAGCCATCGCGATCTCGAAGGGGCGCCCCTTCCAGCTGCTGCCCCCGGGGCTGCGCCCGTTCTATTGCCTGGTGGCACTGTCGATCGCACGCAAGAGCCGGTCCGCCAACGCAGTGCCGGCGGGCTTTGACTACTGCGCCCAGGAGAGACTGCGCGAGGCATTCCTGGCGGCCCGTGCCAGCGGGCGCAACGCGTACCTGCCCTACCGCTCGGGATCGACCACGGTACTGGTGATCGAGAGTCCGATATATCGAGGCGGGATCGTGCCGGACACGATCGCCAAGCGTCTTCGCGCCTTCATCGGGACTTTCTCAGTGAGCGTCCTACCGGACAAGATCCTCGCCGAAGCACTGCGGGGGCACCCGGGGGTGACGGTGGAGCTCCTCTACGGGAGCGCCTTGACCCAGGTCGGCTTCCGCGTCGGCCGGGCCGCGCCGGGCAGCCAGCGGACCACTGTCAACCTCGGCTACGGCTGGACGATGCAGGCCTCCGGGGAAGCGGTCACGACGGGCACGCTCAGCGATCCGGATGCACTGACGCTGTTGATTGCGGGGATCGCCGTGAGCGTGCTGCTCGGCCTGCTCGTATTCGTGCTCGGCACGAGCCGTGCACGCGCGATCGCGATGGTCAGGGAGAAGACCCGCGAGATCTCCCACCAGGCCCTCCACGACGCCCTCACGGGGTTGCCGAACCGCGCCCTGGTGCTTGACCAGGGCGAGCGGATGCTGGCGCGGGCACGACGCAATCCCGACATCGTGCCCGCGGCCCTATACGTCGACGTCGACCGCTTCAAGCACGTCAACGACACATTCGGGCATGCCGCCGGAGATCAGTTGCTGCGAGTCGTGGCAGAGCGACTCCTGGAGGTCGTGCGGGAAGAGGACGCGGTCGGGCGCCTCGGCGGGGATGAGTTCATCGTGCTGCTCGAGTCGAGCACCCGCGAGCGTCCCCCGGAGCTCGTGGCCGAGCGGATCATCGAGGTCATGCGTAGAGGGGTGACGCTCGACGAGGGCAGCCGTCCGTTCATCCCAGCCGTAAGCGTCGGCATCGCCATCGGCGAGCGCGTCAGCACGGATCAGCTCTTGCGCGACGCGGACCTGGCCCTGTACATGGCCAAGGATGCGGGCAAGGGCCGAGCGGTGCTGTTCGAGTCCAGCATGCAGAGCGCCGCGGAGAGCGAGAGGCGACTCGAAGGTGACCTCGACGCGGCGATCCGTGAGCGCCAGCTCTTCCTGCTGTATCAGCCGATCGTCGATCTGGACACGGGCGAGATCGACGGAATGGAGGCGCTCGTCCGCTGGCGCCACCAGGAGCGGGGTGTGGTGGAGCCGGTCGACTTCATCCCGTTCGCCGAGAAGAGCGGGCAGATCGCAGCAATCGGCCGGCTGGTTCTCGAGCAGGCCTGCCACCAGGCGGCCGCATGGGTCGCGCAAGGTCATCGAATCGGCATGTCGGTGAACGTATCCGCCCGCCAGCTCGACCAGGAGGGCTTTCCCCGGGACGTCCGCGATGCGCTGGAATCCTCCGGACTTGAGCCTTCGATGCTCACACTGGAGATCACCGAGACGGCGCTGATGCGCGACGTGGCCGCCGCCTCGCAGCGGCTGGGAGGGATCAGGGAGCTGGGCGTGCTGGTCGCGCTCGATGACATCGGCGCCGGGTCCAGCGCTCTGGCCTACCTGCGCCACTTCGCGCCTGACTCGATCAAGATCGACCGAAGCATCACCGCGGGACTCACCGACGCAAGTGGATCGGCGGCGATCGTCCACGTCCTCGTGGAGTTCGGCAGGTTGTTCGGGATCGACGTCCTCGCCGAGGGCATCGAGGAGCCCGAGCAGCTCACCCACCTCCAGCGCGAGCATTGCGATCACGGGCAGGGGTTCCTGTTCGCACAGCCACTCGGCGCCGACGAGGTCGCCCGCCTGCTCACGCGAGGCTCGGCGCAAAGCACCGCAGGCACGATCCTCTGAGCGAGGCCCGCGCGGCACGCGGGCGGCTCGCGGCTTTCTCTAGAGTCGCCCGATCACTCGAGGCGATCCGATACACCTGCGACCCACCGCGCCGCTGGCCGAGCGGGTGCTGCTCCCCGGCGACCCCGGGCGCGCGCTGGCCCTTGCCCAGGCGCTGCTGGATCAGCCGCTGATGTTCAACCACCACCGCGGGCTGTGGGGCTACACGGGCACAGCGGCCGACGGCGAGCCACTGACGATCCAGGCGACGGGGATGGGTGGCCCGTCGGCTGCGATCGTGCTGTCGGAGCTGATCGCGCTCGGCGTCAAGCGCGCGATTCGGGTGGGAACGTGCGGCGCGCTCGCAGCGGGGTTGGAGCTTGGAGCACTGGTGATCGCGCGTGAGGCACTGTGCGCGGATGGGACCTCGCGGGCGCTGGGCGCGGGCGAGCGAGCGAGCGCCGACGCCGGCCTGGCTGACGCTCTCGCGCGGCACGACCCGACGGCGCTCCAGGGAGCGGTGGTGAGCGTCGACCTGTTCTACGGCGGCGATCCCCACGAGGGTGCGGGCGACGCACTGGCTGTGGAGATGGAGGCGGCAACGCTGTTTGCGATCGGAGCCAACACAGGCGTGCCGGTGGCTTGCATGCTGGTCGTCTCGGACACGTTCGACGCCGACGATGCACGCCGGCGGATCGACGATCACGTGTTGGTGGAGTCCGCGGAGAAGATGGGCAGGGCGGCGATTGCCGCCCTCAGCGGGTAGGTGCCGCTCAGGCCTTCGCGGGTTTGGCGCGGGTGGCTTTCGCTGTGGCGGCGCCGGCTTTTGCCTTGCCGGCGCTCGTCCCGGCTTTTGCCTTGCCGGCGCTCGACTTGGCTTTCGCGGCGGGCGTGGCTTTGTCGCCGCGCGTCTGCGCAGTGGTCGCTTTCGCCGCACTCCGCGGCTTGGAGCCTTGGTCGAGCTTGTCGGTGAGCCGCTTCAGCTGAGCCTCGATCGCGCTCAGGCGCTCGTCGATCTCCGAGTTGTCCCCAGCGCGATCGAGGCGGTCGACGCCGTCCTCGATGCCCTCCAGCCGGTTGGACACCGAGCGCAGGCGCCGGGTGAGCCTTTCGATGTCGGCAGCGGACGGGATGTTGAGCGCGCCCATCGCCACCTCTTGCGCCTGGACTGCCTTCTCGCGCGCATCGAATGCACGTCCGATGGCGCCCGTGAGGAGGGGATTCTCGAGCAGGTCGGATAGCGCCTTGCCAAGTCGCTCCTCGGTGGTGCCGCTCAGCCGCTCGCGCAGGCTCCTGGCGACGTTGCTCGCATCGGACATGCTCTGCTCCTGGTGGTCGAGTCGGCTGAAGCCCAGGGTGGGCTTGTTCGGATGCTGACAGCCGTTGGTCTAGTTGGAAGGACAGCCGTTGGTGTAATTGGAAGGATACGGTGCAGCGATGCCCCAACCGCTGTTCGTCTTCATCCAGTTTGAGTTCCCCTGGACCCTCGGCCCAGCCGACGGCCGCTATCTGGTTCGCCGCGAGGAGGATCGCGAGCCCGAGCGCGTGGTGGTGATCGGCGCGCTCGAGGCGACCCGCCAGCCGCTCGGCGGGCCGACCACGCTGGGTCTGCTGCCCGGGCGCCGCGGCAAGCGCGGCCCGGTCGTGCCCGCCGGGCCACAGCCCGCCCCGGTGGCCACGACACGGGTGACGGTGATCGATCCGGTATCGCTCTCGGCAGAGAGCCAGGCACGCGCGTGGCTGGCGGAGCTCGACCGCGATCGTGAGGTACAGGCCGCCGTGGCGGTCCTCAACCGCGTCGTGCACTCGCATCGCATCGCGGCCGCCGACCCCTACATACACGAGGTCTCCCCTGCCCGGGCGCTCGTGATCAGGGCAGGATGGGGCGAAGGCGAGCAGGTGGCCGACGGACGTTGGCTACACGCACGGGCGCTACCCACGCCGACGAGCGCGCAGCGACCAGCTGGCTCACGGCGGCGAGGCCCCGGACGTGATCGCTCCGCGGCTCTACGACCTCAGGAGCGTCTCGCGGCGCTGTTGGGCGTGCGCGACGCGACGCTTGTGTGCGAGGAGCTGGCCCTACGCGCGCGCCAAGATCTCGACCACGGCCGCATCGCGCACGCTGCACTGGAGTTGGAGCACGCGTATGCGCTGGCGGTGCATGAGCTGGGCGGTGAGAGCCGCCAGGATCTAGCCATCCGTGTGGCGGAGCTCGAGCAACTGCGAGCCGGAGTGCAGGAGCAGGCGGCACTGGCGAAGAACGGGTATGCCCCCGAGGAGAGCTCCGCAAAGCAGCCGGACGAGGACGTCGTCGAGCACGCGCTCGAGCGCCTGCAGGCAGCACTACGGGCTCGTACCGCTGCCGGCTTCGCCTGACCGGGCGCGCGCCGAGCGGAGAACGCTGTGCGCGCGTAAAGTGATGGCAATGGATCCCACCACGACCGCGATCGGCACCTGGAGCGGCGGGCGCTTCATGCACTTCGGCGAGCCGCTGTCAGACGAGCGTCTGCACGCGCTGCTGCGCCCGGGCGCGGGCATCGACACGGTGATCACCGCCGACGTCTACGGCGCCGGCGAGGCCGACCGTGTGCTCGGCTCGGCGCTTGCCGGCGTCGACCGCGACAGCTATTGCCTCGTGGGGGCGATCGGCCATGACTTCTACACGGGCGAGCGAAGCGGCGCGAAGGGGTTTCCTCGCTTCACCGATCCGCGTCTGCGGCAACCGAGCGAGTACGCCGAGTACATCCGTATGGCCACCGAGCGCAGCCTCGAGCGCTGCGGGGTCGACAGCTTCGATCTGCTGCTGCTGCACAACCCCGACCACACGGGCTACTCGAGCCCGGTGGTGTGGGAGGGCATGCAGGCGGTACGAGATGCGGGTCTGACGCGCCTGTTGGGCGTGGCTCCAGGCCCAGCCAATGGCTTCACGCTGGATTTGATCGACTGCATCGAGCGCTTCTCCGAGTTGATCGACTGGGCGATGATCATCCTCAACCCGCTCGAGCCATGGCCGGGCGAGCTGGTGCTCGACGCTGCCTGCAAGCACGGCGTGGGCGTGATCACACGCGTGGTCGACTTCGGTGGCGTCTTCCACGACGACGTACGGCCGGGCCACTCATTTGCCGAGTACGACCACCGCAAGTTCCGCCCCGACGGCTGGGTGGACGCCGGTCGGGAGAAGCTCGAGCAGATGCGCCCGATCGCGGAGCACCACGGGCTGAGCATGTTGCAGCTGGCGTGCGCATGGAACTTCGCACAGCCAGCCGTCCGCTGTGTGGCGCCGACGCTTATCCAGGAGAGTGGCTCTACAGCACGTCCGGTGGAGGAGAAGCGGGCTGAGCTGGCGGCGTTCGACGCGGTCGGTATGCGCTTGAGCGCGCAGGAGATCCAAACGATCAGAGAGATCGGCGAGAACTCCGGCTGCATGGCGCTGAAGGGCGCGAGCGTCGAACACGAGGGTCCGGCGCTCGCCGACCGCTGGACCGTATACGAGGACCTCACGGGGGTGGCGCAGCGCTGGGGCATAGATCCCGCGCATGACCTCACCCGGCACGAGATGGCAGCCGGCTAGACGCGCGCCGCCAATCGGTTAGACCCGACTAGAAAGGGGCAGCTAGCCCTCATGACCACAACAAGCAGTCAGATTCCCCAGATCTCGCTTCGCGACGGCGAGCAGATCCCCCAGCTCGGCTTCGGCGTCTTCCTGGTCCCGCCCGCGGAGACCATGGAGGTGGTGTTGCACGCGTTGAGCACCGGCTACCGCCACATCGACACAGCCGCCGCCTACCGCAACGAGGCGGAGGTCGGGCAGGCGATCCGCTCCTCGGGCCTCGAGCGCAGCGATGTGTTCGTGACGACCAAGTGCTTCAACGACGACCATGGCTACGAGCAGGCCACACGTGCGCTGCACGCGAGCCTCGAGCGCCTGGAGATGAGCCACGTGGATCTCTATCTGATCCACTGGCCGGTGCCATCGCACGACAAATACGTGGAGACGTGGAAGGCGTTCATCGACATGCGCGCGGAGGGCCTCGTCCGCTCGATCGGCGTGTCGAACTTCCAGCCGACCCACCTCGAGCGGATCATCCGCGAGACGGGCGAGACGCCCGTGATCAACCAGATCGAGCTGCACCCCTATTTCCAGCAGCGCGGGCTGCGGCACGAGCACGAGCAGCTCGGGATCGTGACCGAGGCATGGAGTCCGCTGGCGCGGGGCAAGCTGCTCGGCGACCCCGTGATCGCGGAGATCGCAGAGGCTCACGCCAAGACTGCGGGACAGGTGGTCCTCCGCTGGCACCTGCAGATCGGCAACGTGGTGTTCCCCAAGTCCGTGACCCCGTCGCGCATCGAGGAGAACTTCAACGTCTTCGACTTCGAGCTGAGCGCAGCTGAGATGGAGGCGATCGACGAGCTCGACGCGGGCGACCGCATCGGCCCCGACCCGAATACGTTCGTACGGCCGTAGTGCTGGCGCACCGTCGTTTCGGTGACAGTGCTCATGTGGAGCACGCGGTCAGAAGCCCGAGCGGAACAGCTAATTGTCGTCGCGGCGGGTGTTACTGGCGTTCGCCAGCACATCTTGCGCAAAGCGCTCGTTAAAGCCAGCCACGAAGGCGAAGACTCCGACATAAGCGAGCGCAGCCCCAGTGTGTTTCGGTAGCACGAAGATTGAAATCAGTTCGGCTCGGATGACGAGGTAGATCACCAAGCCGAAGATGCCGCCGACCAGGGTCGAAGGGCCCCCAGCGCCCTGATCATCCCATCGCCAGATTGCGCATTGAGCTCCAGCTTGCCTCTGGTCATTCGTTCAAGCACACTGACGCAGGCACCGAGTGAGCCAGCGGCCAGGCCGATGGCTCCTATGACTGAGGCGTTCTCGATCGCCAGGATGCCCATGATGACTCCGCTGAGTACCAGCGTCACGCCTGCCCCGATCACCATCCCGGCGGCATACCTAAACTGCGCCGCGCGCTCAACGTCGCTGCGAAACCGCTGGCGTGCGGCGTCGAGTTGTTTTCGGATGAACGCGACGTCGCGCTCTATGTGCTCGCTTGGATCGGTGCTCTCATTGTGATCAGCGTCACGAAGACGGTTCTCCCGGCCGATCGTCGCCGCGATCTGCGTCAGGATGTCGTACAGCAAACCAAGCAGATCCCTGCGCTCGTCTGGGTTGCGGAGCCAGCGTCTAACTTCGTCTGCCAGTGCTTGCGTCTCGATCAATAGGGCGCGGGGCTCGCTCCAGTCGAAGCGTATGGTCCTTCGAATGACGTGCCCATCCAGTCTTGTCGCCGGCTGGATCACCTTCGTCGGCTGTATACAACACTACGCCGCAGCCGACATCTTCTTGGATCACAAACTGGACGCCCTTGTGCTTTGTGCGAAATGAGGCAAGTAGCAGCGGCCAGTAGTGCTTTCCGACTGCCCGTTCCGAGGCATCCGCCGTGAACTTCGGCGAAGCCATGACTTTCGCCCGCACGATATCGCCCATGACGACGATGTCTTCCAGGGGCAGTCGTTGCTGCGGGGGAGTTCGCTGCTTCGTCGCATTAGCGCACCGTTTTCGCGTCGATCAAGGTGCCCGTCGCGGGCGGCTCTCTCGATGAGCCCCTTAGATTGTTGGCATGCTCTTTCGGTCCCGAGCATAGGCGCAACCGCTTGGCGGCCTGCCTAGTCAAGTTCAAGCACGCTGCATAGCGCCTCGAGTTCCGCGACCACGTCGCCATCCAAGCGCACCTCGGCGACGTCGTCGACGGGCGTGGGACCTTGTGTGATGATCGCCACCCGTCCGCCACAGGAATGCGTCACTCGCGGCAGGCCCGCAACCGGGTGCACTTCCAGGGAGGAGCCTACGCACAGCAGCACCTCCGCGCCTTCACATAGCTCCCGCGCTCGTTCGAGCGCGTAGGGGGAGAGCATCTCGCCAAACAGAACCACATCGGGCTTCAGCGGCTGCCCACACGCGGCACAGCAGGGGACGCCATCCGCGGCAGAGGCCAAGCGACTGCTGACCTCCTCGAGCTCCACCCTTTCGCCACAGCCAAGGCAGGAGCAACTGGCAATGCTGCCGTGCATCTCCACCAGCTCACCCGTGCCCGCCTTGCGGTGCAACATGTCGATGTTCTGCGTGATCACCGCGTCGAGCAGGCCGTGGCGTTCCATCGCCACGAGCGCGCGATGGGCGCCGTTGGGTTGCTTGTGCTCGAGCGTGGCAAAGCGTTGGCCGTAAAAGCTCCAGAAGCGCACTGGATCGCTCCGAAAAGCGTCAATGTGGGCGACCGCCATCGGATCGACGCTCTCCCACAGCCCCGTCTGCGGCGTGCGGAAGTCGGGGATACCCGACGGCACGGAGATGCCCGCGCCGGTCAGCGCCACCACCGAGCGCGCCCGCACGATCAGCTCCGCCAGCCGTTCGGTCTGCTCTGCTTCTGTGCTCGCCACGCCAACCAACCCGGCGGCCGTTAGGCCGCCCCCATCAACAACCTCACTCACCTTTGAAGTGAGGCGCGCGTTTGCCCAGGAACGCGCTGATCCCCTCTTTGCCGTCAGCGCTTGTGAAGACGGCAGCGAACGCCTGCTTCTCGGCCTCGACGCCCTCGTCTAGATCACCGGCGGCTGACACGCGCTTGATCTGCGCGACCGCGAGCGGTGCCTGGGAGGCGAGCTTGCGCGCCCACTGCAGGGCGGTGTCGAGCAGTTCGTGGTCGTCCACGAGGCGGTTGACGAGACCGAGCTCGAACGCTTCGTCGGCGAGGATCGGGTCGCCGATCAGGTTCATCTCCAGAGCCTTGTTTTCGCCCACCAGGCGCGGCAGGCGCTGGGTGCCGCCGAAGCCGGGGATGATCCCCAGCTTGATCTCCGGCTGGCCGAAGATCGCCGAGCGCGCAGCGATGCGCACGTCGCACGCCATCGCAAGCTCGCAGCCACCGCCGAACGCGAGGCCGTTGACGGCGGCGATCGTCACGATCCCCTCAGAGCCAAGTTCCTTGAAGAGGGCGTGCGCACCGTTGACCAGAGCGGCGCCCGAGGACTCATCCAGCGTGGTGAACGCCTTGATGTCAGCGCCCGCGCAGTACAGGAACGGGTTGGAGGATGCGATCACGAGCGCTCGCACGCCGCTGCTCTTGGCCTTCGCCCACACCTTGCCCAGGTCCTCCACCACCTGCGGGGAGATCGAGTTCATCTGCCCGTTCGCCAGCCACGCGATCGCCACCCCGTCCGCGCGGGTCTCGAGCTTGACCACCTCTGCCGGCTGCTCCGCGTCGGCTTGTGGATACGCGTAGAAGCCCTGGCCGCTCTTCTGCCCCAGGCGGCCCTGGGCGACCAGACGGCGCAGGATCGTCGGCGGCGTGAAGCGCTCGCCGTAGCTCTCCTGCGCGTTCTCCATCCGCTCGAGGATCGTGTCCAGGCCCTCGCTGTCGGCCTTCATGAACGGCGGTAGCAGCCCCCTGCGCGGGTCGAGGCCGGCGCCGGCCATCATCCCGAAGTCGATGTCGCGGTGGGTGGCCACGCCCTCCTCCAGCACCAGGCACGCCTCGATCAGCGTCTTCAGCGAGAGCATCTCCACGAGCTCCTCCACGTCTGGAGCCACATCGCCCTCGATGTTCGGCTCGCCCAGCGGGCCATAGAAGCCGTCTCCCCCGGTCTTCGCGCCAAGCTTGCCGTTGGCCACGAGCCTCTGCATGCCCTTGGGCACGTAGAAGCGTTCCTCGCCGTAGGACTCCACGAGATGCTCGGCCACGTGCAGAACGGTGTCCAACCCGAGCAGGTTGACCAGGTAGTAGGGACCGACGGGCGTCACACCGGCGGCGCCCACCCCCTCGTCGATCTGCTTGATCGACAGGCCCTTTTCCTCCTGCTCGCGCCAGATCTCGGAGATGCCCGCGTTGAGGATGCGGTTGACGACGAAGCCCGGGACCTCAGCGCACGTGATCGGCTGCTTGCGGATCGCCTGGGCGAAGGTGACCGTCGCCGCGACCGTCTCCGCCGAGGTCTCCTCGCCCTCCACGATCTCGATCAGCGGCATGATCGAGGCTGGGTAGAAGTAGTGGAAGCCGATCACGTTCTGCGGGCGCAGCGTCGCTTCGCCCATCTCCGTGATCGAAAGCGACGAGGTGTTCGACGCGAGGATCGCGTGGCCGGGCGTGGCGGCGTCGAGCTCCGCGAACACCGCCTGCTTGATGTCCATCCGCTCCGGCACCGCCTCGACCACGAAGTCGACGTCGCCGAAGGCCTCATAGGAGGTGGTCCCGTGGATCCGCCCCACTATCTCCGCGATCTGCGCCTCGCCCTGCTCGGCGGAGAGCTTGCCCTTCTCGACCAGCTTTCCGACCTGGCCCCGCGTGACGTTGGTGGCCTCCTCCAGGCCCGCCTGCACGAGCGCGTCGTCGATGTCCTTGAGCACCACAGGTATGCCTGCGGCGGCGATCGTCTGGGCGATCTGGCCGCCCATGGTGCCTGCGCCCACGACGGCGGCTTTGAACACGAACATGCTTTTGGTCTCCTCTGCTGGCTGGGGACCGGGGAGCCTAGCTGACGCTCATGATCGTCAGCTGGGCGTCGTCGTGGACGGCGAGGAACGCATCCACGGGATCCGCTCGCCGGCGAGCCCGCTGGGGTAGCCGCTGCCATCCCACCACTCGTGATGGGTAGCTGCGATGACCGATGCCATCTGCGGAATCGGCGAGCTACTGCGGGAAAGCAGCCGCGCCCCCAATGCGGCGTCGACCGAGCACGCGCTTTGCTGCGCTAAATGGACGAATGTACGAGCCCGAGCCGCTCCAGCACCTCCTCACCGTCGGTGCCGTGCGCGCGCAGCACGCGATCGAACTCCTCGCCGTAAACGCGCATCACAGCGATCAGCAGATCAGCGGTGGTGATCGCCGATGCGCCTCGCTCGGCGGCCACGCGGATGGCGTGACCGCTGACGCGGGCAACCGCATCGTGATCGTCGCCGACACCGCCCGCTGCCGGCTCGTGCGCCTTACCCTCCTCCTCGGGGAGAGCGCTCTCGCTGACCCCCAACGACTGCAGCGCTGCCCCCACCTGCCCGTGCAGACGCAACAGGCGCAGCCAACGCTCGACCTCGTCCTCCTGTGTGCGAGCGAACGGCATGGCGGTCGACGCGATGCCCAACACAATCGCCGCATCGGGTGCCAACACTGGACCTGAGCTCATCGATACACCTCCACGTTCTCGTGTTGCGCGTGTAGATACGAAAGATGGTCGCGCCGCAGAGCCACGCGCGTCTGACCGTCGGCCAGATGCAGCTCGAGCACCACCGTGTCCGCGCGCGCGAGGGCTGCGCGGGCCGCATGGAGAGCTCCGGCTGTCTCACCGAGCTGCACCCCACAGGCGAGCAGGAAGCGCTCGGTACGCTCGCTGGCGACCTGCTCGCGGTCGAGCTCGAGCTCCTCCACAAGCACCGTTGGCGTGCCGTCGCCGCCTTCCACCCGCAGCAAGCATGCCGCCATGTCGTCCGCGCGTGAGTCCGTTCGCGCGACCACAGTCTCGAGCAGGCTCGACGCGGTTGACTGCCGGCCGAGCTCCGTGAGCGTGGCGAGCAGTCGCTCGGCGCCGAACAGCTCGTGCCCCACCCGCGCCTCGGTGACGCCATCGGTGTAGAAGCAGAGCTGCGAGCGCCCCGGCACCGACACGACCGTCTGACGAGTGCCAGCACGCAGCCCCACGCCGATCGGCGGCGAGGAGCACACGGTGACCGGCTCGAGCGAGCCCGCGCCGGCGTGTGTGCCGAGCACAAGCGGCGGGGGATGGCCGGCGCTGGCGTACACGAGCACGCGATCACGTGGGTTGTACGTGGCTACGACGACAGTCGCGAACTGGTCGCCCAGCTGGCGCTCGAGCACACTCCCAGCCTTCTGCACGGCCTCCCGCGGCGAGAGCCCCGCCTCGAGGTAGGCGCGCAGCGTGAAGCGCACAAGCGCTGTGTGCGGCAGCGCCTGGCGTCCGTGACCGGACACATCGCCCACGATCACCGCCAGCTGACCATCCTCCAGCGCGAACACGTCGTAGAAGTCACCGCCCGCCCCCGGGCCCGCGGCGGGCTTGTACGCCACGGTGCTTCCAACCGGCCCGAGCCGGGCAGGCGGTACGGGCAACAGCGCGGCTTGCAGCAGACCGACATCCTCCAGCAGCTCTACCCGCTGGCGCTCGAGCCGACGCGCGCGCAGCGCCGCCATGCGCGATCGCGCGGCGAACGCAAGCGCAAGCGCGAGCAGCGCCGCGATCAGCACCCGCACCGGCGTGGGTACGACGTCAACGATCCGGGTGATGGTGGTCGTCAGTGGCAAGGGGCCGCCAGCTGTTGGAGCGCGCTTGTGGGTGCTCCGTGCGCCTATGCGGGCAGCCGGCTTCGACGCGACCGGCGTTGGCACAGCGCCGGCGACCATAGCCGTCGCTGTGGCAGACGCGGCGCCCGCTGTGGCGCTGCGAGCGATCCTGCCACCGCGGGCATCCGACGCGGATCGTCGCGTGTGGCGTCCGCTGGTGAGCCCCTGGGCGAACGTGCCAGCGACGGTTGGCGGCGCTTGCGCGACAGGCGCGCTCGCCGGTTTGGCGGTAGCCGCAGTCGACGCAATCGACGCGGCGGCTACAGCAAGGGGAGCCGCCACGGGCGTCGATGCGCCGGCTGGATCGCCCGAGGCGGGAGTCGTCGGCGCGGACTGGCCCTTCTTGCCGTGTTTGCCGCCTTCGCGCGAGCGTTCCGTTTCTTCGGCGCCTTCCTTTTGGCGCCCTGATTCCTTTGTGCCTTCTTTGTGGCGCCCCGATTCCCGTGTGCCTTTGTGACGCGCCCGTGCTGCCTGCTGTTGCGCCGCGGCGCCCTCCTGGGTCAGCGCTTCTTTCTGTGCTGGCGTTTCTTGCTGAGCCGGCGCCTGTTCGTGAGCGGCCACTTCCTCTTGAGCGCCAGCTTCACGTCGCGCTTGCCGTGTGCCGTGCTTTGGCTGACCGGGCTGTGGGCTTGCGGCCACGCCGTGTGCGGCTCGACGCGAGCTGGCGGTGCTTTCTGCCGCCGGCGCACTCGTCGCGGTGGGACTCGAGCCAGCAGGCGCTTCACTTGTTTCGGGCGTGGTCGCTGTCTGGCTCGGCGCCGGGGTACTGCGTGTGCCCTTGCCGGGGTGAACAGATCTTGCGGTCGCGGCAGGGATCACCGCCAGCAGCAACACCCAGCACGCAGCAACGGTGGCGGCTGCGGCGCGGCCAAGTGGGCGAGCAGACAAACGACGCTCGCTGCTGTCAGCGACCACGGAGCTCTCCGTTCACCTGGCCTTGGCGGTGCCCCGCTGGCCGGCAGGCTCCCGCTGGATATACGCGAGCGCCTCGCCCAGCGTGGCGAAGATCGCAAACGCGCCATCCATCCCGGAGAGCTCGAAGATGTGCAGCACGTCCATGCGTGCGCATGCGATCGCCATCCGCCCGCCGACATCGAGGCTCCTGTTGACGCCGATCAGCACGCCAAGCGCGGTCGAGTCCATGAAGGTGGAAAGCGACAGGTCGAGGATGATCTGGTCGTGGCCCGCGTCGAGCGAGTCGCGCAGCGTCCACTTCAGCTGGGGCGCGCTCGAAAGATCGAGCTCACCTTCGACCGAGATCAGGCTCGTCCGATCATCCAGCTCGTGTCGAATGATCCCGAGCTCGACCGGATTGGCAACCGGGGCGTCGGTCTTGTCAGCGTGTCTGAGCATGGTCCTCCTCGCTTGCGTATCGGCGTTCAGTCCGCGGCAACGCGGCCTCGAGCCCGGGCGATGCCTGCGTCCGGGCATCCAAGATCGGCTTCGGCCAACCGGAAGCGGGCGAACAAGCGCAGGCGAGGATGATCGAACGAGCGTCCAGACCGCCCCCGCGCGTGCTGTGCGGCGCGAGGGCGGACGGGCGCGTCGGGTGCTGCTTAGGCCATCGCGGCGGCCGGCTCCTGCAAGCGCCGCGGCAGCAGTGTCTCGCGGGCGATCACCAGGCGCTGGATCTGCGAGGTGCCCTCGTACAGCTGCATGATCTTCGCGTCGCGGAACAGCTTCTCGACCGGGTAGTCCTTGATGAAGCCGTAGCCGCCGTACACCTGCACGGCTTCGGTGGCGGTCTTCATCGCCGTGTCCGCGGCGAAGCGCTTGGCGTGCGAGGAGACCAGCGTGTTGCGTTCGCCGTTGTCGAGCATGAACGCCGACTTCCACGTCAGCAGCCGCGCGGCCTCGATCTCGGTGGCCATGTCGGCGATGATGAACTGGATCGCCTGGTGCATCGCGATCGGCACGCCGAACTGGACGCGTTCCTTGGAGTAGTCCACCGCGAACTCGAACGCCGCGCGAGCGATGCCCGTGGCCATCGCGGCCACGCCGGGACGCGTGCGGTCGAGCGTCATCATCGCCAGCTTGAAGCCGCCGTTTTCCTCGCCAAGCAGGTTCTCGGCGGGGACCTCGACGTCGTTGAAGGAGATCGTCGCGGTATTGGAGGCCCGCTGACCGAGCTTGTCCTCCTTCTTGTCGACGACCACGCCCCAGTCGCGCTCGACCACGAACGCGGAGATGCCGCGGTGGCCGGCGTCCTTGTCGGTCTTGGCGTACACCGTGTAGTAGTCGGCGTAGCCGCCGTTCGTGATGAAGCACTTGGAGCCGTTGATCACGTACTTGTCGCCCTTCTTGACGGCAGTCGTGCGCATCCCGGAGACATCCGAGCCGGCGTCGGGCTCGGTCAGGCAGAAGGAGGCGAGCTTTGGCTCCTCGGTGAGCATGCCCAGGTACTTCTTCTTGGTCTCCTCCGAGCCGCCGAGCGCGATCGGCGCGGTCGCGAGGCCGTTGCAGCCGAGCGAGGTCTGGATCCCGGAGCAGCCCCACGAGAGCTCCTCCTCGATCAGGCAGCCGTCGAGGTAGCTCGCGCCCGCGCCGCCGTACTCCTCGGGGATGTGCGAGTTCATCAGGCCGACGTCCCAGGCCTTCTTGATGATGTCCGCCGGCCACGTGCCGTCCTTGTCGTACTCCCAAGCGACCGGGCGTATCTCCTTCTCGGCGAAGTCATGCGCCATCTCGCGCAGGCTCTTCTGCTCGTCGGTGAGCGTGAAATCGACCATTCTCTGATCTCCTAACGGGCTGGCACCTGGATATAGATTGACTGGTCAGTCAATCCATCTGGAGGGTAGCGAAGTGCCAGCCGATCGGCAAGAATCAGCGCCAGTGCAAAACGCATCCTCGATCGCCGTGTTCGCTTTGGCTGGCAACTTGTTCGGCTTCCTCGTGTTCGCCGCGATCACCTTCGCCATCATCCTCGCGTTTGTCTTCCTGTCCTCCCACAGCGAGGGCAGCGTGTACGACCAGATCGGCAGCGGCGGGATCTCACGGGACGGGGAAAACCCGAGCGCGTCCGCAACGATGGCACCTGATTCCCGGGCCGCGGCGGCTGAGCGGGAGACAGAGGCACGCCAGATGCTGAGCGCCCGCAGCGAACGCCTCGTGCGCAACGGACAGCCAGCTCTGGATATCGACGCGGAACTGGCGCGGCTGCTGGCAACCCAAGTGCCGGCGCCGCACGACGCGGGCGTCGTGGCCGAGGTGCGCCAGCTCGTGGTGGCTCGCAACGAGCGGCGTCTGCGCCAGGGTTTGGCGCCTCTCGATGTGGACGCCGAGGTGACACGCACGCTCGCGGAGCTCGAGCCGTGAACACGCCAGCTGCGTGGTGGGGTATAAAACGGCAAATGACCAACGCGCGCCGCTTCCAGCTCGATGAGATCACCATCCGGCCAGGCACCTACTTCAACCCGCAAACGGAGATCATGATCGTCATCGACGACTCACCGGAGGTCGACCACGAGATCTTCGAGGGCGACGAGTTCGACGGCGAGGAGTGGGTGTTGATCTCGGAGGAGTCACCGCTCGACGAGGCAAAGCGCGACGACCTGGTCGAGCGCTTTCAGCTTGCCCACGGTGCCAGCCCCGACCTGCTCCCCGACGACGACCTCGACGATGAGGACGACGAAGACGAAGAGGACGACGACCTCGATGGCGTTGAGGAGCTGGAGCTCGAACCGGAGTGAGCTGCAGCGCGGGATGCTGCGCAACTGTCGCGCGTGAGGATGTGTTCCAGCAGTGTGTCGCCGCTGAGGGCTAGGGGAAGCTGCAACCGGCCGTGCAGGCGGGGCTGCGCGCGTGCGTAGCATCCGGGCGGTGCGCGTCGAGCGTCTCGCGGTACTCGTCTTGGGTGTTCTCGCCCTCGGCGGGGCCCTACCCCCTGCTGTCCTCGCTCGAGGAGCGGCCGAAACACGACTGCAGAGCGCCCTGGCTCCGGTGCACGGACGTGTGCGTGCACAAGCCGCGAGCAGCAAAGGGCCAAGCGTCACCGCGGCGATGCGCAACCTGCTGCACGGCGGTGCCATCACCGAAGCCGCATATCACCAGGACTACTCCGCCTACCTGGCGGCGAAAAGCTCGCTGGGCCGACTGAGCGGCACACGCAAGGAAGAACTGGGCGCGGTGCTGACGAACGTGCAGGCGATGGCCGGCGCGGGTGAGCTGATCCCATCGCGCCTGCCGGCGCTGTTCTTGACGCTCGAACGCAACCGGCAGTGGTGGACGACCGAACCGCTGTTGGCAGGCGACGAGCGCGTCAGCTTCCCGGGCAGCCGGATCGTCTGGGAGCACTACCCCGGCCAGGGCATCGAGATCCAGTGGCTTGCGACCTTCGGCGAGGCCAACGGCTATTTCCTCTCGGGCCATGAAAACGCCAACCTGCGCCAGCTGCTTGGCGAAGTCATCCCGCTCGCCACCGATCGCGCGGGGGGGATCGCCTGGGAGTACATGTTCAACTTCGACGGAGGGGCGCCGCCGTGGACGAGCGGGCTGTCGCAGGGGACGGCGCTACAGGTGCTCGCCCGAGCTTGGCAGCGGTTCAAAGAACCCGCGTACCTGACCGCCGCGCAACAGGCACTCGGCATCTTCCAGACGGCGCCACCCCGGGGCGTGCGCGTGAAGACCTCGGCCGGCGCGATGTACGCGGAGTACACCTACGCTCCCAACGACAGGATCCTCAACGGCTTCATCCAGTCGCTGGTGGGGCTCTACGACTACACGTCGATCACCAAAGACCCGCTCGGGCTGGCTCTGTTTGAAGCCGGCGACGCAGAGGCACGGGCAATCGTGCCGCTGTACGACACTGGCGCCTGGTCGATGTACGACCAGTTCGGGGAATCGGACCTGAACTACCACGAATTGCTCACCGAATTCCTGCAGCATCTGTGCGAACGCACTCGCAACGGTCCACCGATCACGCCCGCCGCCCCACCCACGACGAGTACCCCCACTACCACCACGCCGACCACCGCCACGCCTTCGCCCACCACGACCACGACCACGACCACGACCACCAATAGCGGCGGTGTCAGCCCGTCAACGAGCGAGCTGCGCGCACGGTTGGCGCAGACCGGCACTCAAATCCCCGGCGATGAGATCTACTGCACGACCGCCCAGCACTTCACCGCCGACCTGCGCACCCCGCCGGTGATCTCACTTCTTTCCAGGAAGCTCGCCGGAGGGACACGCGCCGGCGTGCAGTTCTCGCTGTCGAAGATCTCGACCGTGAGCCTCACCGTGAGACAGGGCTCAAAGGTGGTGTGGACGAACAGCGCCCTGATCGAACGGGGCAAGCCGCGAATACTGTGGATCACACCGGCAAAGGGCGGAGCCTTCTCTGTGGAGCTCACCGCCACCGACCTCGCGGGCAACTTCTCCACCACGACCGGCACGGTCGTGGTCAGCCGTCATTAGCCTCGCCCGCCGCGCCTAGACTAGGCGCCAGTGCCACTCCTCGACACGATCCGTTTGAGCGACGAGCCGCAATGAGCCGGCTCACCTACGCGTGGCGTGCGCTCAGGCCGGAGCAGCGGCGCGTGGCGCTCGCCTCGCTCGGGCTGTTCGTGTCGATGTTCCTGCCCTGGTATGACAAGACCGACACCGTTGTCGTACACGGGGCGGCCAAGGCCACACAGACGAGCCTCAGCGCATTCCAGGCATTCTCGTTCGTGGAGGCTGCCGTGCTGCTCGTCAGCGCGGGAGTGCTCACGATGCTGTTCGCGCGCGCCGAGGGACGCACCTTCCAGCTCCCCGGCGGCGACGGCGCGATCGTGATGCTGGCCGGCGGGTGGACGGCGCTGCTGATCTTCTACCGGCTGCTCGACAAGCCAGAACTGCAGGGCAACGAGCGCATAACCGCCACGGTGGGGGTCGAGTGGGGGATCTTCATCGCGCTGCTGCTCGCCCTTGGCGTCGTCTTCGCCGGAGCGCGCATGCGCGCGGAGGAACGACCGGAGCCACCGCTGAGACGCGCTCGCGAGACCCGCCCGCGAGCGCCCGTGGACCCGCGCCGACCGGCCGGTCCGCCGCGGCCATCCCTGCAGCTTCCGAGTCCGTCGGCGGCGCCGGACTTCGCCGCCAAACCACGCCCTCCGGCAGATGAGGACGCCACTGTGGTGAAGGCTGGGCGTGGACGCCGAGCGCGCACGACTCCGGTCCCCGCACGCGACGGCGCAACCGCACGTCAGCAGGGTGGGCGGGCTCGCTACCCCCCCGCACCACCCGAGCAGCTGTCGTTCGAAGACCCCCCGGCCGGCTCTGAGTAGCTGCCGCGGGCACGCGCCGGCGCGGTGCCGCCGCCTATCATTGCGGGGACGATGCCCGCCTCCCCATCCTCGGCGCCCGCCTCAGTCGCAGATGTAGCCGCGGGTCTGCGGCACGTCGGCTACCTGCCCGGCGAGTCCACGGCGCTGGTGTCATTCCTGGCGACGAGGCTCGGCAAGCCGGTGCTCGTCGAGGGCCCCGCCGGTGTGGGCAAGACCGAGCTCGCCAAGGCGCTCGCCTCCTATCTGGGCCGCGAGCTCGTGCGTCTGCAGTGCTACGAGGGCTTGGACGAGGCAAAGGCCCTGTACGAGTGGAACTATCGCAAGCAGCTGCTGCGAATCCAGGCTGAGGCCTCGGGCACCGGCTGGGACGCTGTGCAGGAGGACATCTTCGGCGAGGAGTTCCTGCTGGCGCGCCCGCTGATGACGGCGATCGCCTCCGAGCAGCCGGTGGTGCTGCTGATCGACGAGATCGACAAGACCGACCAGGAGTTCGAGGCGATGCTGCTCGAGGTGCTCTCCGACTTCCAGATCTCGATCCCCGAGCTCGGCCGCGTGGAGTCGCGCACACACCCGATCGTGCTGCTGACGTCGAACAACTCGCGCGAGCTGACCGAGGCGCTCAAGCGCCGCTGCCTATATCTATGGCTTGACTACCCCGAGCTCGAGCACGAGCTGGAAATCGTGCGGCTGCACGCACCGGAGCTCTCAGAGACGATCGCGCGGCGCCTGGTGGAGGTGATCGGGATGGTGCGAGCGCTCGACCTGAAGAAGCCGCCGTCGATCGCCGAGTCGATCGATTGGGCGCGAGCGCTGCTGTTGCTCGGCGTCAAGGAAATCGATAAGGACACCTTCAACGAGACGATGTCGGTGATCGTCAAGCACCGCACCGATATCGACGTGGTGGCCGACCGCGTCGGGCTCAAGCTCAGCGCGCCCGCCGATGTCGCCTGACCGCCGAGACGGACCGGAATCCGTCTCGGCCCCATCAACACCAGACGGACCAGACCTAGACGGCCTGCCGGCGCGCATCCTTGAACTCGGAGAGGAGCTGCGCCGCGAAGGCGTCTCGGTCGGCACCTCGGAGATGCTCGACGCCTTCGAGGTGCTGCCGGAGATCAGCTGGACCTCCCAACAGGACTTCCGGGAGGCGCTGGCGGCGACGCTCGCCAAGAGCCAGGAGGACCGGCGCGTGTTCGAGCTCGTGTTCGACCGCTTCTTCTTCCGCGCGGTCGAGATCGCTGCTGCCCAGGAGGGCGTGCGCGAGGGTGAGCACGCGGCGATGGGCGAGCTCTCGGAGGATCAGCTGGAGGAGCTGCGTGCACAGATCGCGGCCGCGCTACGCGACGGCTCGGAGGGCGCCATGCGCGATCTGGCGCGTATGGCGATCGCCGCGTTCGCCCGCCGCCAGGAGGGCTCAGGGGTGATCGGCGTAGACGTGCAGCGGATCCGCCGGGCACTCGGACTGCGAGCGGAGCCGCAGCCGGAGCTACCGCCCGAGGACCCACGACACGATGGCCTGCCACGCGATGCGTTGCGCCGCTTCGAGGCGCTGCTGCGCCGCGAGCTCGAGCGCGCGCAGATCGAGCGCACGGGCAGCCTCCCGCCATCCCGCCCGCTTGGAGAGCTGGACCGGGCGCTGCCGTCCGGCCCGCTCGCGGATCTCGCGGCCGTCCACCGCGTTGTCGCTCAGCTACGCCGGCGCCTGGCCACCCAGGGCATGCAGAATCGCGGCCATCGCCGCCACGCCCACGTGGACGTGCGGCGCACGATGCGCGCATCGCTGCAAACCGGGGGCGTCCCGGTGGTGCTCAAGTACCGGCCGCGCCGCCCCAAACGACCTGAGATCTACGTCCTCTGCGACGTGTCCACGAGCGTCACCTCGGCGTCTGTGTTCTTCCTGTCGGTGCTCCACGCCCTGCATGACACGTTCCGCAAGATGCGCTCGTTCGTGTTCATCGAGCGGATCTCCGAGGTAACGGACATCTTCGAACACGAGCGCAACTTCAAAGCCGTCAGCGAAAAGATCTCCGGTGACGCGGGCGTGGCCGACATCTCCGGCTACACCGACTACGGACGCGTGTGGTCGGAGTTTCTCGTGCAGGTCGAGGACGATCTGCACCCCCGCGCCACGGTGATCGTGCTCGGAGACGCCCGCACCAACGGGCGCGACCCGCGCGCCGACATCTTCGCCCAGATCGCGGCACGCGCCGGGCGCACGTTCTGGTTGAACCCCGAGCCGCGGCTGTACTGGAACTACGGCGACTCGGTGATCGCCGCCTATGAGGAGTACTGCACCGCGTTCGAGTGCTGGACCACCGCCCAGCTCGAGGACTTCGTCCGGGCGTTGACCCGACCCGTTGTCTCTGCGTAGCAGAGGCGCCATGCGCGCTAGCATCACCAGCGATACAGCAGACACCAGGGGGGCTGGCGGGTAGGCCGGCTGAGATGGCGCACCGGAAGTTCCATTCCCGGCGCCGACCCTTAGAACCTGTGGGGTAATGCCCGCGAAGGGAGTGACGTGCCAGCCGAACTGCAATCGCCGTCTCAGCCGCAAGCCCAGCGGGCGAGCGCTGCCGCGGAGATCTTGGTCGAGCGTGTCAGCCGCGGCTACCGCACGGGCCGCGGCGGGCGGGTGGCAGCGCTCGAGCAGGTCTCTCTGCGTGCCGCCCGGGGCGAGCTACTGGCGGTCGTGGGGCCAAGCGGCTGTGGCAAGAGCACGCTGCTCGAGCTGCTCTGTGGACTGCAAGCGCCGGACAGCGGCTCGATCTCCTGCCCGCCGGCGGTGCTCATGCCCCAGCGCGATCTGCTGCTGGCGTGGCTGAACGCGCTCGACAACGCCGCGCTCGCGCTGCGGATCGCTGGCCTTTCGCGCCAGCAGGCACGTGCACGTGCAGGCGCGCTGTTCGTGGAGCTCGGGCTGGACGGCTTTCAGGACGCGCGACCGCACGAGCTCTCAGGGGGGATGCGCCAGCGGGTCGCATTCCTACGCACGCTGCTCGCGGGCAAGCCGCTTCTGTGCCTGGACGAGCCGTTCGGTGCTCTGGACGCGATCACCCGCTGCGAGATGCAGGACTGGCTGGCACAGACACTTGCGCGCGAGCCGCGCACGGTCGTACTGGTAACCCACGACGTCGAGGAGGCGATCTTGCTCGCCGACCGTGTCGCCGTGCTCTCAGCACGACCGGGACGAGTGATCGCCCAGCTCGAGGTGCAGCTCGATCGCCCACGCGTGCGCACCGATCCCGAGGTGATGGCGCTGCGCGAGCGGGCACTCGAGGCGCTGGGGATGGGCGTGCGTCGATGAACGCCCGCATCGCGCGGGTACTGCCTGCGGTCGTGCTGAGCGTCGCGCTACTCGGCGCGTGGGAGCTGTATGTGGATCTCGCGGGGGTCGAAAGCGATCTACTGCCCGCACCGCACGCGGTGGCAAGCGCCCTGTGGAGCAACGGCAGCCTCGTGTGGAGGAACTTCGCGGTCACAGCCGAGCAGGTGGTGCTGGGGCTCGCCCTGGCGCTCGCCGGCGGCTTTGCGCTGGCTGTGGCAATCCATCTCTCACCGCTGCTACGACGCGCTGTCTACCCGCTCGCCGTCGGCTCCCAGGCCGTGCCGATCCCGGTGATCGGCGTGCTGCTGGTCTTCTGGTGGGGCTTCGGGCTGTTCCCCAAGCTCGTGGTGATCGCGCTGATCTGCTTCTTTCCCGTGGTGGTCACGACCGTAGACGGCCTGGCGAGCGTGGACCCTGAGCAGCCAAAGCTCTTGCGCACGCTCGACGCCAGCCGCTGGCAGACGTTCCGCTTCGCCGAGTTGCCCGCGGCGCTGCCGGCCGCGCTCAGCGGCGCACGAATCGCCCTGGCTGTCGGCGTGATCGGCGCGTTCATCGCCGAGACCAGCACCCCGAGCACAGAAGCCTATTCGGGGTTGGGGCACGAGATCATCACCGATGCAGGCGGCTTTCAGACCGCGCGCGCGTACGCTGCCACCGCGGTCCTGTTCGTGTTTGCCATCGCCTGCTTCCATGCCCTTGCCCTGGCCGAGCGCCGACTGGCGCCATGGGCCAGTCAATCGAGAGGAGATACCCGTTGAGAGCCACATCCACCGCCCGCCGCGCCATCGTGCCGGTACTGACCGCTTTTGCTCTCGCCGTCACCCTGTCCGCCTGTGGCGCCAAGCAGGATGTGATCTCCGCGGCGAGCACGAAGCCGTTCTCGGTGATGCTCGACTGGTTCCCCAACGCCGACCACGCGGCGCTATATGAGGCGATTGCGCACGGCGATTTCCGCACCGTGGGCCTGGAAGTCAAGCCGGTCGTCCCCGCGGAAACAGCCGAACCGCTGAAGCTGCTGGCGGCGGGAAAGGTCGACATGGCGATCTCCTATGAGCCTGAGGTCCTGCTCGCCCGCGATCAGGGGTTGAAAGTGGTCTCGGTCGGCGCGCTCGTGCAGCGTCCGCTCACGTCGATCATCGCTTTGCCGGGTGCTCACGTCTCGAGCGTGGCACAGCTTGCCGGCAAGACGGTCGGCACCGCCGGGATCCCCTACCAGGCCGCCGAGCTACACACCGCGCTGCAGAGCGCCGGCGTGAGCCCCGCGAGCGTCAAGGAAGTGAACGTAGGCTTCAATCTCGTCCCGGCGATGCTCTCCGGCAAGGTCGCCGCGACGCTCGGCGGCTACTGGAACTACGAGGCGATCCAGTTGCAGCTGATGCACAAGCATCCGGTCACGATCCCAATCGACCAGGCCGGCGTTCCCACCTACGACGAGCTCGTGCTGGTGGTACGCGAAAGCGAGGCCCACACCGACGGCCAGGATCTGCGGGCGTTCCTGCAAGCGCTGACGCAAGGCGAGCGCCAGGTCCGAGCCGACCCCGCCGCGGCGGCCGCGCTCGTGGTCAAAGCCAACCCGTCACTTGAAGAAAAGCTGCAGCTGGAATCGATCAAGCAGACACTGCCCGCAGCCCAGCCGGCGAGCGCGAGCAACCCGTTCGGCTGGCAGGACCCGACGGCCTGGGCGGCCTTCGGCAACTGGATGTACTCGCACCGACTGCTCAAAGGCGACCCCAACAGCGCGGGGCTGCCCCCGTTCACCAACGAGTTCCTGCCCGGGCAGGGGATCTAAGCCACACAACGCGCCGCACCAACAGCCGGCGCCCGGGCTATAGCGGCCAATAGCGCCCGACCTGCGTAGCCGCCTGCGCGACCAGCGAGCCTGGCTGCGCAGGCGGCTGTGGAGCCAGCATGTCCGGGTGCTCGTCACCGGCGAGGACCGGCAGGATCGCGCACACGCACTCGGCCAGCACGGCGCGGTTATAGCCGCCCTCGAGCACAACTCCCAGCGGGATCCCAGCTGCCTCTGCCATGTCGCGCACGCGCGCCGCGATCTGCACGAACGAGCTCGTCTGCAGATTGCATTCAGCCAGTGGATCCCGCGCGTGGGCATCGAAGCCCGCTGACACGAGCACGAGCTCGGGCTTGAACTGGGCCGCCGCCGGCAGCACCACCTGCTCGAGCAACGCCAGCCACAGGGACTCCCCCGAGCCCGGCGGCACGGGCAGGTTGATCGTGTAGCCCCGGGCGGGATCCGATCCCACATCCTCGAGACGACCCGTGCCAGGGAACAGCGGCAACTGGTGGATGCTCGCGAACAGCACGTCATCGCGGCGACGAAAGATCTCAGCCGTGCCGTTGCCATGATGGACGTCCCAGTCGAGGATGAATACGCGGCGCAGGCCGAGCTCCGCGATTGCCACAGCGGCAGCGACAGCCACGTTGTTGAACAGGCAGAAGCCCATCGCCCGCCCGCGCTCGGCGTGGTGGCCGGAGGGCCGCACTCCACAGAAGCCAACCGGCGCCTCGTCGGCGAGCAGCGCCGCCACCATCGCCACAGCGCCACCAGCCGCGTGTAGCGCAGCGCGAAAAGACGACTCGCCGACGAAGGTGTCCGGATCGATCGCTCCGCCACCACGAGCGCACAGATCGGAGATGAAGCGCACGTGCTCAGCCGAGTGCACGAGCTCCAGCTGCTGTTCACTCGCGGCCGGCGCCTCGCGCCGCTCCCAGCCCAGCCAGTCGCGCTCAGCCAGCGCGCTCTCCAAGGTCAGCAGGCGCTCCCGGGTGTCTGGATGTGCGGGGGAGTACACGCGCGGATCGTGTTCCAGACAAGCCTGATGGCTGAAGTACAGGGCGCTGCTCATCTGCTGTGCGCGGGTTCGTGCTTCACTGCTGCAACTATGGCGCAAGCGGGCTGCACAGGCACCATGCGAGCAATGCTCTTCGAGCAGGTCGGCGCGCCGCTACGCGCCGTCGAGCGGGCGATACCCACGCCCGGACCCGGTCAGCTGTTGCTGCGCGTGCAGGCGTGCGGCGTGTGCCGCACCGACCTGCACCTGCTCGATGGCGAGGTGGACGTCCCCTCCCCGCCGCGCATCCTCGGACACCAGATCGTGGGGACTGTCGAGTCCGGCGACCAGCTCAAGCGCGGTGACGGCGAGGTTCGTCGCGTGGGCGTACCGTGGCTCGGCTGGACCGACGGCGATTGCGAGTACTGCACCAGCGGCCGGGAGAACCTGTGCCCGAACGCGCGCTTCACCGGGCGCGACATCGACGGCGGATATGCCCAGTACGCACTGGCAGACGCGCGCTACTGCTTCCCGATCCCCGACAGCTATGACAGCGTGCGGGCCGCGCCACTGCTGTGCGCCGGGCTGATCGGCTACCGGGCACTGCGAATGTGCGAGGGGGCAAACCGCGTGGGCCTATACGGGTTCGGCGCCGCAGCCCACATCCTCACGCAGATCTGCCGCTGGCAGGAGCGCCGCGTGTTCGCCTTTACCCGCCCCGGCGATGAGACAACCCAAGCCTTTGCGCTGGAGCTTGGCGCCGTATGGGCGGGAGGCTCAGACGCCACGCCGCCGGAGCCACTCGAAGCCGCGATCGTGTTCGCGCCTGACGGGGCGCTCGTGCCACTCGCACTGCGTGCGCTCGCGCCGGGCGGGACCGTGGTCTGTGGCGGCATCCACATGAGCGACATCCCCTCGATCCCGTACAGCATCCTGTGGCAGGAGCGAGTCGTGCGCTCAGTTGCCAATCTCACCCGCCGCGACGGCGAGGAGCTGCTGGCGCTCGCCCCGCGCGCCGGCGTGCAGACGCGCGTGACCACCTATCCTCTCGAGCAGGCCAACGAGGCGCTCGCGGATCTGCGCGCCGGGCGCTTCACGGGAGCCGCGGTGCTCGTGCCCCGAGGGGGCGTAGGCGACGACAGGATGTCGGAATGATTCGGCAAACGGTCGCGCGTGCTGTATTGTCCAACAAGGCCGGCTCGGCTCCGACTCGGCCGAGACGAGGAGCAATGGCGAGCGTAAGCCCAGAGAAGACGAGATGGATGAGGGGTCCGTCGACCCCTCTGCGCGGTGCGCTGCTCGGCCTGCTGCTTGAGCGCCCGGGCCATGGCGGCGATCTCGCGAACCGGCTTGCCGTACGCCTCGGCGAGACTTGGCGAGTCGATACCAACGACGTCTACAGGCTGCTCGAGCAGCTCGAGAAGACCGGCCTGGTTGCCTCTCGCGACGAGCCCAAGCGCAACAACAACCGCCGCACGCATCTCGTCTACTACCCCACCGAGCAGACACCCGAAGCGTTGACGATGTGGATGGAAACGCTCTTGCCCCGAGAGCCTGTGCGCCTGGGGCTGCAGGCGAAGCTTTCGGTGGCGCGTCAGCAGGACGCACCACGAGTGCTGATCGCCCTGAAGGCATATGAGCGCGAATGCCTGCTACTTGCTCAGCTCGTCTCCCCCACGGACGGATCTGCGCGCTCATGGACGGCACTGTGCATGGACTGCACTCGCGACGCGGTGTCCGCGCAACTCGAAGCCGAGATCGACTGGGCGACCAGGACCCGTAGACGAATCAACGAGTTCCTCGAACGCAGCCAGTAGCACGGTCGCGCGATGACGCCGCTGCTCTCCTTTCTGAACGTCAGCAAGCGGTATCCCGATGGCGGCCGCGAGGCGCTAGTGCTCGACCGCGTATCGCTGGACGTCGACGCTGGGGTCTCGATGGGTGTGTATGGAGCGCGGCGCTCAGGCAAGTCGACGCTCCTGCGTCTTGCCGCCGGGATCGCGCTGCCCGACTCCGGCACGATCCGCTTCGACGGCCGCGACATCGCGCAGATGGCGGCCGGCGAGCGCGGACGTCTGCTGCGCGGGGACATCGCGTTCATGTGCGCCGCTGACTGGCGTGCCAACCCGGGCGAGACCGTCGTCGATCATGTGGCCACTTCGCTGGGAAGCGAGGGACTGACTCTGCGTGAAGCAAGGCGCAGGGCGATGCGCGTGCTGGATCGGGTCGAGATCGGCGCCGCGGGCGCCCAGGAGCCGACGACGTCGCTGTCCGCCGCCGAGAGTGTCAGGGTGATGCTCGCGCGAGCGCTCGCGCGAGACCCGCGGCTGCTGGTGCTCGACGAACCAGCCCTGTTCCCCAGCCTCAGAGACCGCGACAGCTTCTATGCGATGCTGCGCAAAGCGGCGAGCGAGCGCAACATGACGTTGCTGGTCGCCTCCGAGGAAATGGCCGCAGTGCAGGGATTCAAGGTGATGGTCTCGATCGCCGACGGCGAGCTGGTCTCGACCGAGGCACAGGGCACGGTCGTCGCGCTGCCCGGACGCAGACGAGCAGGCACGGAATGGCCCGGGCGGTGAGCACGCTCGAGCTGCGCGAGGTCGTGAAGCATTACTCCAGCGGCGTAGAGACGATCAAGGCCATCGACAATGTCTCGCTGACCGTCTCCGGCGGGGAGTTCGTCGCTCTGTATGGCCCAAGCGGCTCTGGCAAGACGACGCTGCTGCTGCTGGCGGCAGCGCTGAGCACACCCGACAGCGGTAGCGTCCACTTCGACGGGCGCGATCTCTCAGAGCTCTCCGAGCGCGAGCGAGCGCTCTATCGCCGCAGGGACGTGGGCTTCATCTTCCAGGCCTTTCACCTGATGCCACACACATCCGCGCTCGACAACGCGACGATCAAGCTGACCGGCGGAGGCTGCACGCTGCGCGAGGGCCGGCGCAAGGCGATGCCGTGGCTGGAGCGCGTGGGCATGGCGGCACGCGCCGAGGACACACCCGAGCAGCTGTCCATGGGCGAGCGCCAACGGATCGCGATCGCCCGCGCGCTCGCCAACGAACCACGCCTGCTGCTTGCCGACGAGCCGACCGGCAACCTCGATTCCAAGCGCAGCCGAGAAGTGCTCGCGCTCATGCGCGACATCTGCCACGAGCGTGAGATTCCCGGGCTGCTGGTCACACACGACCACGATGCGGCGCAGTTCGTGGATCGGGTCCACACACTCCGCGACGGCCATCTGGCCGACGGGATGAGCTCGGAGCAGGCTACAACCTCACCGTGAAGATACCCCTGAACCCGTCGATCGCGGGGGTACGAGTGAGCATGCTGGTGCACCTGTACCGCCTTCGCTTGCGCTCGCACGCGGTCCAAGAGCTACTCGCCGGTAGCGGCATCGCGGTCGGGGTCGCGCTGGTGCTGGGGGTCCTCGTCGCAAACGCGAGCCTCACCGGCGCCGCCCGGGAAGTCATCCAGCAGCTGGTCGGCTCGGCACGGCTGGAGCTGGCGGCGCGCTCGCCGAGCGGGTTCCCCGAAAGGCTGGGTAGCGAAAGCCGCAAGCTCTCCGGGGTGCGGGCGGCAGCGCCGGTGCTACGCGAGAACATCGCCCTGGTTGGGCCACGTGGCCGACAATCCGTGCAACTGCTCGGCGTGACACCATCGGTCGCGGATCTGGGCAGCTTCGGCACACGCGACCTGGGGCTCGCGGCCGGGTTCCGCTTCACCGAAGGGCTGCTCCTGCCCGAAAGCGTGGCGAGCGCCGTCGGCGTCGAGCCGGACGATCGGGTCACCGTGCTCGCACTCGGCAAAGCGCACCGCTACATCGTCGGCGGGGTGCTCAAAGACTCGACCTTCGGGACGCTCGCTTCGAGTCCACTGGCCGTGACGGTGCTCTCCAGCGCCCAACAGCTGACGGGCATGCGCGGGCTGATCACCGAGGTTCTCGTCAAGCCGCGACGCGGCCGGGACCGGCTGGTCGCGAGCGAGCTGCGCACACTCGCCGCCGGACGTCTGAATGTGGTGGCCGCCGACAACGAGCTGCGCCTGCTCAACGAGGCCGTCAAACCGAACGACCAGTCGACTGAGCTGTTCGCGGCGATCAGCATCATGGTCGGCTTCCTGCTTGCGCTCAACGCGATGCTGTTGACCGTGCCCGAGCGGCGCCGATTCGTGGCGAACCTGCGCATGCAGGGGTATGACTGGCGCCAGATCGTCATCCTGCTCGCCTTTCAAGCCGCTGTCCTCGGGGTGGTCGCCTCGGCGATCGGGGTCGTGCTCGGTGACATCCTCTCCCGCGCGTTCCTGCATCGCATCCCCACCTATCTAACGACCGCCTTTCCGATCGGCGATCGCGAGACCCTGCACGTCGGGACCATCCTGCTGGCGGTCGGCTGCGGCGTGCTCGCGACGATGCTCGCGTCGGTCTCTCCCGCGCTGGACCTACGGCCGAGCCGTCCGACCGACGCGGTTCTCCGCGATCGCTCCGGCGGCAGCGAGGTGCTCGCGCCGCGCAGCGCCCTGAAGCTCGCGGTCGCGGGCATCGCACTGACGGCCATCGTGACGGTGCTCGTGCTGGTCTCCGCCAGCCTGACGATCGTCGGCGGCATGGCCCTTGCCCTGGTCATCCTGATGATGATTCCGGGCCTGTTCGCCGGTGTCGCGCAAATTTTGCGGTGGGCCGGGGAACGGGTGCGCAGCAGCTCGTTGATCATCGTCGTCTCCGAGCTCCGCGCGATCACCACGCGATCGGTCGCGCTTGCCGGCATTGCCGCCCTTGCGGTCTATGGCAGCGTCGCCATCGGCGGCGCACGCGCTGACCTGCTACGCGGCCTGGATGCCACCTTCAGCGAATACCTGCACCCAGCGCAGCTGTGGGTGACGACCGGGGGCAACGACCTGACCACCAACGCATTTGACCCGGAAGGCACCACCGCGGCGATCGCACGCGCTCCCGGGATCGCGTCGGTGCGGGTGTACCAGGGAGGGTTTCTCGACGTTGGACCCCGTCGCATGTGGATCATCGCCCGGCCCACGGGCGACACGCACCCGATCCCCGCGAGCCAGCTGCTGCAAGGCAACGAGACGCGTGCCACACGGCTGCTGCGGGCAGGAGGAGCGGCGACCGTCTCGGGCGGGTTTGCCGAAGAACACCATCTCGCCGTGGGCAGCTCGTTCACGCTGCCCACGCCCACAGGGGTCGCCCGGCTCACGGTCGCGGCGATCACGACCAACCTTGGTTGGTCACCGGGCGCGATCATCGTCAACTCGCTCGACTACAGCCACTATTGGCAAACCGAGCTGCCGTCGGCGCTCGAGGTGAACCTGCTGCCCGGCGTCAGCGAAGCGACAGGCAGGCGCACTGTCCTTGAGGCGATCGGCCATCGCCCCGGTCTCGGCGTGCAGACGTTCAAAGAACGTCAGGCGCAATACGAAGCCAACGCGCGCCAGGGTCTGTACGCGCTCAGTGAGATCTCAACGCTGCTGTTGATCGCCGCTGCGCTGGCGGTCGCCTCAGCGTTGAGCGCCGCCATCTGGCAGCGACGTGCACGGCTCGCGTCACTGAAGATCCAGGGATACGACACCGCACAGCTGTGGCGGGCGTTGCTACTCGAGAGCGCGATCGTGCTTGGCATCGGCTGTGCCGTGGGCGCAGCCGCCGGTGTTTACGGTCACGCACTCGCCAGCCGCTGGCTGAGGCTCGAGACGGGCTTCCCGGCACCATTCGCGGTAGGCATGGGACGCGTGCTGCTTACGCTTGCGCTGCTCGCCGCGATCGCACTGGCCGTGATCGCGCTCCCGGGGCTGGCCGCCGCGCGGGCGTCTCCGCGCACGAGTTTTCAGGAATGACTATGTATCTACGCTCAGACATACGAAACTGTTCGGGTGGTCGCTCGGACGCGAAGTCGACCCGCCTTGGCGAGTGCGTTCGCCGGGGCAGCCTCCAGATACTGGTTCGGGGTCTTCCCGCTACTCGGTCGGGAGATTCGCCACTGGCGGGGACAGGCGCACGCAATCCCCGATCCGGGGCTGCGCAGCCTGGCGCTGATCACGCAGAGCAGCGAGCGCGGGAACTACGAGGGCGCGGCCGCCTACGCGGTGCTCGTTCCACGCGCATATCGTGCGCGCGTCGTGCGCGCCCTCGTCGCGTTCCAGACGACGTACGACTATGTCGACACGCTCTCCGAGCAGCCCAGCCACGATCCTGTAGCCAACGGCCGTCAACTGCACCTCGCGTTGCTGAGAGCGCTCGACCCCGGCAGCGAGCACTCCGACTACTACGCGCACTCGACGAGCGGCCGCGACAACGGCTACATCAGAGCGCTGGTACAGACGTGCCGCGACGCGCTGCGCACCCTGCCCTCTTACACGGCCGTCGCTCAGCCAGCGCTACACGCGGCAAGCATGATCGTCGCCTACCAGAGCCTCAACCACGAACAGGCCACCGACGGCCCGCGAGCGCTTGCAAAGTGGGGAGCCGCGGTAACGCCACCGCATAGCGGGCTGCACTGGTGGGAGGCGGCCGCCGGCGGCGCGTCCTCGATGACCGTGTTCGCCTTGATTGCCGCCGCCGCCAAACCGTGGCTCAGCGCAGCCGAGACAGCCGCCACCCAGGAGGCCTACGCTCCCTGGATTAGCGCGCTGCACGTCCTGCTCGACAGCCTCGTCGACCGCGCCAAGGATCTCGAGCACGGCCACCACAACCTGATCGACCACTACGCCTCTCCAGCCGAAGCGGCAAGCCGTCTTGGCTGGATCGCCGCGCGCGCGATGCAAAGGGCAGAGTCCTTGCCAGACGGCGCGCACCACGCACTGATCGTGGCCGCGATGACGAGCTTCTACCTCTCCGCCCCCGCTGTATCTGCTCCGGGTGCATCGCCCACGACACAGCCGCTGATGGAAACCATGGGCCCATTGGCGAAGCCAACGATGGCCGTGCTGCGCACAAGGAGGACCGCCGAGCGACTGGCCGCGTACATGCCCGCGCGACCCGAAACGTGGCCCCGGGCTACGGGTACCGCCGTCGAGCCTCGGGCCCACGGACGGCCCGGCTTTGGCAGCCGCCTATCTCATCCCGACGCACGCCCGATCTCATCGGCGAGGCATGCCAGCGAGACAAACTGAGTTGTTTGTTACTCGAAACTCAAGTATTGGATTTTCCAGTTGCTAGAACGAGGTCAGCAGCGGATGATTGCTTGTGCGTGATGCTGGATCTCAGGGGTGAGCCACGCACGGCTCGCAAGGTCCAGTTCCCGCTTTCGTCTCGCCAGTGATCGAGCCGGGCGCCATCTGGTGTCCGGCTCGTATTTGTCCGATTCTGGTCGAAGGGCTGTGCTCGGACAACAGATGGCAGGCAGCGAGACCGGCCCACTCGCCGTATGGCGAGAACAGCTCACGGACCTGGTGTTCCCGGGCGAGCGCATGGGGATCGCCGCCGCTGAGGTGCCTGCCGACCAGCTTGAGCAGCCCGAGATCACCAGCTGGCACCTGATCGTTGCGGCCCTGGCCGCGCAGCGCGAGCATCTCGACTGTCCATGGCCCGATACCGGCGATCGCGCGTAGCCTGTGCCACGCCCGCTCGTGATTGGGGCTGTGCAGGTCCACGTGGCCGCGCGCCACCTCGCGTGCGGCCCGCACCAGCGTCAGCGCACGCGCGCCGCCGAGGTCGAAGGACTGCAGCAGCGCAGGCGCTGTGCCCGCCAGCACAGCCGCTGTCGGCAGGTCGCACAGGTCACCGCTCCTTCCCTCGCGGTCCTGCCAGCGGCGTCCCAGCGAGGCCACCAGGCGCCGCTGGATCGCTGCCGCACGCTCGTACTCGATCAGCTGCTCGCTGATCGCCAACACGAGCGCCTCGAACGGCTCCGGCCGGCGCCCCGCGCGCAGCCACGGCCGAAGGCGCAGCGAGCGTCCAATCAGCGGATCGCCGGCGAAGCGGCGCAGGAACGGCCGCAGGTCGTCATCCACCCCCAGTGCGAAGCGCATCCGCTCGATGCCATAGGCAGCTGCCTCGGCGTTGGCCGCGTACGCGCCGAACAGCACCTCGCCGCCGGCGGTGAGAGCCACCCTGACGAGCACGGGCGTCTCCTCGTGGTGCAGCAGGCGTTCCAGCAAGCCGCCGCGCCGGCGCAGCATTCGGTCGGCGCCGGTCAGGCGTGGCAGCCGAAATGGACCGGCCGGCGCGACCGCTACGCGCAACTCCACCTGCTCGCCGCGTGTGACGACGCTCAGCGACTACCGCCCGGGCCACCGAGTAGGTGCACGTCCACAAGGAACGAGCGGCTACCCACGATCTGCGCGAGCTCACCCGTCTTTCCGCCGCGACCGCTGCCACGCCGACTCAGCTCGCGACCGCTCTTGCGGCCCTTGGTGAGCGCAGCGGAACGCCGCTGGCGGTGGTGCATGAGCCCGACGACAGCCGCTCCCGCGACGAACCCTCCGGCGGCCACCGCCGCGGCTTGCACCGCCGGGAGCGCACCAGAGCGCCACTCGCCCGGCAGAGCGCCCGCGTCTGCGCGCTGGCCGAGCACGTGTGGCTGGCCCGCCAACACGACAAGCGCGTCGACCTCCTCGCTCTCGCCGGCGCCCGTGTCCATGTCTGGCGGGGCTGGCCGCTGCGCAGACTCGCTCATTGCGCCAGTGTAGACGGCGCTCCAGACACGCGGGGGCTGGCTCGCGAAGAACCGCTACAACGCCCGCTCGTACACTCGGTAGCGGCGCTTGATCTCGCCGCCCATGCCTTCCATGGCGCGATTCATCGGCTTGTTGACCTCCAGGATCCAGCCCATCTCGCCACCCTTCTGCGGCGTGCGTTCGGCGGCATCGAAGTGCATCTGGTAGAAGCGCGCGGCCACACCGGTGTGCTGGTAGGCGGGCTTGACGCCCAGCGCGAATACGTACACGGCGTCGATCTTTGAGCGCTCGCGTAGCGCCGCCAGCCAGCCGAACGGCAGCAGCCGTCCACGCGGACGCAGCTTGGCCAGCACCTGGTTGTAGTCGGGCAGCGTCAGCGCGGCGCCCACAACCTCGCCTGTGTCCCGTTTCTCGGCGACCATCGCCCAGTTCTCATCGAGGATCGGCTTCAGCTTCTTGGCGTAGTGGCGCACCTCGCGCTCGGTCAGTGGCACGAAACCCCAGTTGCGCTCCCATGCGGCGTTGTAGACCTCCAGGAAGCGTCCGACCTCGACCTCGAGGTCCTTCTTGCGGAAGTTGCGGCAGACGATGCCATGCTCTGACTCGACCTTCGCGGCCATCTCCCAGATCGCCGGGTGCACCTTGTCGCGGCCGGTGACGGTCAGGCTCCACATGTACAGGTCCATCACCTTGCCGAGGCCCACCTCGTCCTCGAGCAGCGACTGGTAGTAGCGGTGGTGCCATGGGTTGAGGATCAGCGGTGGATGCTCGAAGCCCTCGACCATCAGCCCCGCCTCGTCGTTGGTGGTGAAGCTCATCGGGCCGATCATCGTGCCCGCGCCGTGCCCCCGCAGCCACTCCTCGGCCGCGCTCACGAGGCCGCGCGCGGCCTCCGGGTCCTGCTCGCACTCGAAGAAGCCCCATAGCCCCCAGTCGTTGTCCTGGAACTCCTGCAGGTGGCGGTCGATGTGCGCGCTGATGCGCCCAACCGCGCGCCCGTCGCGCCAGGCGAGGAAGTACTGCGCCTCGGCGTGCTCGAAGAACGGGTTGCGACGCTGATCCAGCTGCTCCTTCAGATCGCTCAATAGCGGCGCCACCCAGTTGGGCTCGTTACGATAGAGCCGCCACGGCAGCTTGATGAACGTGCTCAGCTCACGGCGGCCCCGCACGGGCCTGATCTCGACTGCCATCGGGCGAGAACCCTATATGCCAACTTCAATAGACGTCTTCGCAAAGGTCCGGGGCCACGAGCGGGAGGAGTTGCTGCGCGCCGCTCGCGAGGCCGACCTGATGCCTTACTTCCGCACCGTCGAGTCGCCGGCGATGCCGGTGGTCGAGATGGAGGGCGCACCACGGATCATGCTCGCCTCCAACAACTACCTCGGCCTCACCGCCGACGAGCGTGTGATGAAGGGCGCCGAGGATGCGCTGCACCGCTATGGCACCGGCCTGACCGGCTCGCGCCTGCTCAACGGCACCACGCCGCTTCATCTGGAGCTCGAGCGCGAGCTGGCGGAGTGGATGGATACCGATGACGCGATCGTGTTCACAACAGGCCATCAGGCAAACGTGGGCACGCTCGGCACGCTGCTCGGCCCTAGCGACACCGTGATCGTCGACTCCGCCGACCACGCGTCGATCCTCGACGGCGCGCTGATCTCCAAGGCGAAGATGCGCCCGTTCCGGCATAACCGCATGGACAAGCTCGAGCGCGCCCTGCAGCGCGCAGAGCAGGACGGCGGCGGTGTGCTGGTGGTCGTCGACGGCGTCTTCTCGATGGAGGGCGACGTCGCGCCACTGGTTGACATCACCGAGCTGTGCGCCCGCCACGGTGCGCGGCTGATGGTCGACGAGGCCCACGGCGCGGGCGTGCTCGGTGCCCGCGGCGCAGGCGCTTGTGAGCTGCTCGGGAGTCGAGGATCGTGTCGACCTGCGCATGGGCACGTTCTCCAAGTCGCTCGCCGCGTGCGGGGGCTTCGTCGCTGGACCAGCCGAGGTGATCGACTATCTGCGCATCTCCTCACGCGCCTTCCTGTTCACCGCCTCTGGCGTCCCTGCCGCGTTGGGTGCCGCGCTGGCGGCGCTGCGGATCATCCGCTCGGACGAGGGGCCGGGGCTGCTGGCGACGGTGCTCGAGCGCGCGCGCTACCTCGATGACGGCCTGCGGGCACTCGGCTACAGGACTCTCAGCGGCGAGCCGGTGCGCACGAGCATCGCGGCGGACGCGCCCGTGCAGACACTCGCCACACCGATCGTGCCGATTCTCGTCGGCGACGACTGGAAGGCAGCGCTCCTGTGGCGTGCCCTGTATGACGGGGGCGTATTCACGAACTGCGCGCTGCACCCCGCGGTGCCTCCCGCCGGCGCGCTTTTGCGTACCAGCGTGATGGCCACCCACGACACCGCCACGCTCGACCGAGCGCTCGAAGTGTTCGCGCGAGTAAAGCGCGAGTTCGAGTCCGAGCATGGACCGCTGCCGGGGCCCGAGCCGAGCTGACCAGCAGCGTGCGGCGCGCACTCGCGCGCCCGGCGACTTGTCCATTTCTTCACAAGTCCTGGCGAGATCGAAAAAGCCCGCTTCTAGCGTACGAAGCGCTCGTCGTGCTGTTGACCGGCGCCCCCGTCCTGTCATAGCTTCCACCCTGCGCTCTGCAAGACCGATGTCGACGTTCCCCGACACAAGCCTTAGGGAGGGGCGATGTGGCGGGACAACCGCAACAGCTCGCGGTTGATGTTGCACGGCCCGGCAAGCGCGTAACCGTAAAAACAAGCAAGCACGTCGTCGCCCGCGCAAGCCTCGCGGGGATGACCGGGAGAGTGCCTAATGAACGCGACAGCGACCGCTGCCCCTGCCCACGCCCCTGTCGGTCCGCAGTACATGCGCGCCCTCGAACGCGCAAACAAGGTTCGTCTCGCTCGCGCGGAGCTGAAGCGGCGCGTGGCGATCGGCGAGCTCCACGTGGCCGAGGTGATCCTCGAATGCCCTTGGGAGGCCGAGAGCATGGCAGTCGCCGATCTGCTGATGAGCCAACGTCGCTGGGGACAGACGCGCTGCCGCAAGTTCCTCGCTCAGGTGCCGATGTCCGAGAAGAAGACGGTCGGCTCGATGACCGAGCGTCAGCGTCGCACGCTTGCCGCGATGCTCACCGCCGTGAACCGGGGCCGCGCGTGGAGCGCGACCCCCTGGGTAACGGACAGCCTGACGAGAGCTTGAGCTGCCACCAGCCCGCGAGCATGCCGATCAAGCCGAGCCGCGGGCGAACCTCCCAGACACCACAAACGCCCTGGCCGAGATCCCTCACGGGCAGCCGCGCGAACTTGTAGCGGCCAGGCTCCAGCCTCATCCGCTGCAGCTTCTCGCGCGCGCGACGCTCATGCTCGAGCGCTCGAGCGCTCTTCGCACGCAGCTCCTGCACGGCGGCGGCGAGCGTGTCACGCGAGCGCTCGAGCTCTCCCAGGTCGAGCAGCGCTGGCCCGCTCCCGGAGCCAGTGGGCATCGCAACGGGTGCGCAGATGTGTGGGAAGCGCTCCGCGACGATCTGCGAATGCTCCCGCTCCAAGCGCGCGATCTGCGTCCGCAACGAGGCCCTTGCCGCTCGCTCATCCGTCTGCCCAAGCCCGACGGAGGGGCATCGATCGCCCAGGCGTCGCTCAGCAGCAAAACCGAGGCCCCACGGAGACGTGGCCTCCGGGGCCGGATCGTCGCGCTCGATGACTGACTGCTCGAAGTTGCTCACACCCACCTCCTCTGCGTATGCGGCAGAGCGACAAATTCTACCAGTGCGCATCTCCGCGTGGCAACGCCCGCATGAGGCGCTAGCGCTGCTGCAACGCCGCCTGACAAGACCACAGCGCCTCCTCGGCGACGATGCTCGGCACCCCCGCAACCTGGACCGCGAACAGCTTCAGGTGGCTGGTTCGCGAATGCGGCTCATGTCCCGGCGCCGGCTCACCGAACAGGATCGCCAGCGCCGCGCGATGCATCAGCCACCACCAGGCGCCCGGCGGGTAGGACAGCAGCGTCCGCGCGAGCGTCCCAGCCGCTCACCCTCATGACTCGCACGAATGCCGAGTTGACCGTCTACCGACTCCGCGTCGAGCGCCCAAACGGGCACTCCCGTGTCCAGCTAGCGCGACCAGCAGCACATCCTCCAGCAGGCCACGCGAGGGAAAGCCGCCCTGCGTCATCCGCTCGAGAACGGCCGCCTCGATTGGGGTTCGCTCGGTGTCGGGCTCGAGGCCGATGTGGCGGAAGAACACACGGTAGGCAGCCGTCACCGGCTCGCGGCGAATTGCCACCGCCCGCGCGCCGCGGAAACGGTCCGACAGTTCGCGCCAGACGCTGGCGAACCTCCGGCGGAGAGCTGGCCGTGAGTGGTTGCTCGCGTGTGTG
Source organism: uncultured Solirubrobacteraceae bacterium (assembly GCA_963752865.1). GTDB lineage: Bacteria > Actinomycetota > Thermoleophilia > Solirubrobacterales > Solirubrobacteraceae > Palsa-744. Next base: position 1,011,084 of record CAVVZU010000001.1, on the reverse strand, counting down.
CAGCGCCTCCCTCGACGAGCAGTCGCAACTCCGGCAGCTCCTGCTCGATCTCGGGCGCACGCCAGCCGAGCGGCAGACTCGCCATCAACGCTCACGCGTTTACCTCCTGCCATCCGTGCGCCCGCGATGCGGCCACCAATTGACTGACCCGCGCGCGCAGTTCGGCCAGCGAGGGGGTGCGCAAGAGCGCCTTGCTCTGCACGACGCCCCCCGGGTAGGCGAAGTTGACCTGCGGACAGCTGAACACTTTGTAGATGGTCGCCACCGCACCGTCCTCGTCGATGCCGACTGGCAGCGTGAGGCCGCGTGCTCGCACCAGTCGGCGCAGCTGGCTGCGTTGCCCCTCGATCGCCACCGCGGCAAAGCGAACCCCCGGGAAGCTCTTCAGCAGCGCCTGCATCTCGCTCAGGATCTTCGTGCAACCACCGCCGTCCACGAACAGCGCCAGCACGACCGGCCCATGTTCGTAGAGCTGGCACAGGTTCAGGACCTGCGTCCCGCGCACGCTGCACGCGGGCACGTTGCCCGCGGAGCCTTCGTGGGCGTGAGTGGCGACGTTCGCGTCACCCCGCAGGCTGCTCAGTGCCAGCGGAACCGCGAACGGCGCGAGCCTCTTGCCAGGGGCGATGCTCGGCCGCGCCATCGGAGCGCACAAGCAACGCGTTGACCACCACGAGCGCCGCGATCAACAGTCCGATCAGCCCGGCATAGCGCGCATACCGGGGACGGCTCACGAGCGGACCAGCACCCCGCGCAGACGACGCGCTGCCGTGCCGAGATCGCTCAGCGCCCGCTGATCTCGACCACCTTCAGCGGCCGCGTCGGCGATCACCAGCGTGGCAGGAAGCGCAAGCAGCACACCCACGAGCGAGACGCTCAGGTCGATCAACGTCACCAGGCCGAAGTCGCGCAGCATCGTGATTTCCGACAGCACCAGCACGCCGAAGCCCACGATCGCGGTCGCCCCGGAAGCGGCCACCGCGGCGCCCGTGCGCCGGTAGCTGCGGCGCAGCGCCTCGATCGTGTCGTAGCCGGCGAGGCGCTCCTGGCGATGGCGCTCGGACAGCAGCACGCTGAACTCGGTCGAGATCGCGATCACCAGCGCGCCCAGCGTCACCGACATCGGGTTCAGCGGCACCCTCACCGCGAACAGGATCAGTGCTGACCAGCCGGTGGCCAGCACGATCGGCACGAGCGGCACGAGCGCCCGGCGGCGGTCCCCGCGGAAGGCGAGCAGCAGCACCAGCGCGACCGCCGCCAGGCCCACCAGCAGCGTCTCCAGGCGCCGCCATGGGTCGGCGACCTGCGAGCCGGAGGCGGCCGCCAGCACCGGCAAGCCGACGAGACTGGCGTGTACCCCCGCCGGCGGATGCAGACTCGAGCGCATCTGTTCGATCAGCTGCTGCTGCTCGTCGAGGCTCATCAGGCGGATGCCGAACGCCAGCGTCGCCACGCGCCGACTGGGTGTGATCACGTCCTGTGAGAAGTACGGAGGGATCACGCCAAGCAGCCCGTCGATCAAGCGCTGCGAGAGTTTGGGCGCGTTCGCGGAGCTCGTCGTCGTGGCGGCGGCGCCTGTCGCGGAGCCAGCCTTCGTCTGTCCCCCGAACAGGTCAGGCAACGAGAACGCTGGGCACAGCCGCGCCTTGCTGCAGCCCTTCGCGGCGCTGTAGCCGAAGCGCGCGAGCACCCGCCTCTGATACGCGGTCATCCATTCGATCGTCGACAGCTTCGTCAGGTTGTTGCCTTCGATCATCAGCATCGATTTCGCCGCCCACGCCGGTGATGCGCTCGAGCGTGTTCAGGCTCCGCAGCGAGCCGAGGCTCTGCGGCACCAGCTTGGTGATGTCCGTCTGCACCTTCGTCTGCGTGTCGAGCCCCCAGCCGAGCGCCGCCAGCACCAGCCCCACGCAGAGCACTCGCCCCGGATGGCGCACCGTGCCGACCGAGCGCCGCGTGTGTGAATAGCCGCGTCAGTGGGTTGTCGGAGACCAGCTCGCGTGCTCCTCGCCAGGCGACCGCCAGCGGTGTGCCCGCGAGCGCGCCGCCGCCGATGCCGACCGTGGTCGCTCGCAGCGACAGCGAGATCGCCGCCGCACCAACCGTGAGCGCACACAACAGCGCGATTGCCACCCCGACCACCAGCAGCACGCCGAAGCCGCGGACCATCGGCACGGGAGAGAGCAGCAACACGAGCATCGCCGCCGCGCTCGCCGCACCCGCCGCCACGATCGTCGGCGCACCGAGCGCCGCGGCGCGATGCACGAGGGCGGGCGCGCCGGCCGCCCCCGCGGCGTCAGGAGCGTCGCGCTCGAGCCTCCTCGCCAACGCGCGCCTGGAACTGGATCGCGTAGTCGACCGCCAGACCCACCAGCACCGGCAGCACCGCGATCGACGCCATCGTCAGCGACGCCCCCACGACCGACAGCGCACCGAATGTGAGCGCAGCGGCGAGCAACGCCAGCGCGAGCGGCAGCAGACGCGGGCGACCGGTGAAGACCAGGCCAAGCGTCGCCGCCATCACCAGCAGCACGGCGATCAGCAGCAGCTCGATCGAGTGGCTGATTGCGTTGGTCAGATCCGAGACGATCACCGGCTCGCCCGTGACCAGGTAGCTCTCCCCGTGCGTCAGATGCCACTGGGGCATCTCCACCGCCTTGCGGATCAGTGCGATCGTGCGGATCCGCGCCGCTTCGGATAGACCCGCCTTCATCCGCACCGACACGAGCGCCGCGTCGCGACTGGGGAACAGGTAGGCGAAGCGCGACTTGGGGGTACCGGCGGGCTTGGTCGAGTCGAACACCACGTCCGAGACGAAGTTCGCGTCTTCGATGCTGGGCGCGCGCCGTCAGCCCGTATTCGAGCGCGAGCGTGACGAGGCTCTCTTCGAATCGCGCCCAATTCGACCTTGCTGCGCCTGCTGGGCCGAGCGTGCGTGCCTGCGACGCTCCCAGCCCGCGTGCGAGTGCCGCGCGGTAGACCGACCGTTTCAGCCTGCTTGGCCTGAGCTTCCGCCTGATGGGTCTCGGCGGTGAGCAGTTCGTCGACTGCGTTCGGCCGCCTCGCTGAGGAACGTACCCGGACCGAACACCACCTTCACGGTTTGCGCGCGCGCCAGCTGCCCGCACGGCCCGTTCACACCACCCTCCGCCGCCAGAGCGCTTTGCCGGCACCTTGCCCGACAGGCAACCCTCGAGGCCGCGCAGCCGCTCGATGTCCGAGCTCAGCACCAGCTGCTGCAGGTTGCCCTTGACCAGCACCGCGATCGGCTCTTCCCCAAAGCTCTGGTAGAAGCGCTGAGTAGCCTGGTATTCGGGGCTCGAGCTCGACACGAACGTGCTCGTCGCCGCGGTCGGATGCAGACGCAGCGCCAGCCCCACTCCAGCCAGCGCCAGCACGACCGCCACCGCGATCACCAGCCGCGGCCGACGAGCCGCAGCGCCCGCAAGGCTGGAAAGGATTCGTGACGACGAGCTCACAACAGAAGAAGGCTAATCCCAGCGGTCGCCATGCCGCGCAACCTGGGCGACCAGGCGGCCCGGGATCACTCCATTCCGAGTGGCCCGGCCGACTTCGCCGGAGAGGAACTGGCGCACGAACGGGTTTTCCGAGGCGAACAGCTCCTCCGCCGGGCCGGATTCGACGATCCGGCCCTTCCACAGCACCGAGATGTGCTCGGCGACGCGTCGTGCGCTCATGATGTCGTGCGTGATCACCACGTAGCAGCCGCCGTTCTCCGCGTGGACTTCCTTGATCAGCTCGCACAGCAGCGCCGTGCGCACCGGGTCAAGGCCCGAGTCGGGCTCGTCGAACAGCACGATTTCAGGGTCGAGCACCAGCGCCCGTGCGAAGCCCGCGCGCTTGCGCATGCCGCCGGAGAGCTCGTTGGGCATCTTCCCGCCCTCGCCCCCGAGCCCCACCTCTTGCATGCGCCGGTTGACGATTTCCGCGATCTCATCCTCGCCCTTCTCGGTGTGCTGGCGCAGCGGGAACGCGACGTTGTCGTAGAGGTTCAGCGAGCCGAACAGCGCGCCGTCCTGGAACAGCACGCCGAACTTCTTGCGCAGCTCGAACAGCTCTGCGTCGGGCAGGCTCGGGATCGACTGCCCGTGCACGATCACGTCGCCCTCGTCGGGATACAGCAGCCCGACGATGTGCTTGATGCACACCGACTTGCCGGTGCCGGACGGCCCGAGGATCATCGAGATCTTGCCCTCCGGCAGACCCATGTTGAGCCCGCGCAGTACGTGGTTGCGGCCGAACGACTTGTGCACGTCGATGAACTCGATCGCGTCCGGCTCCTTGGTGGGACGGATCGTCCCCGTGTGGTACCGGAACTCCTCCGCGTCCTGCTCGGCCGTGCGAGCCCTTTCGCGCTCGGAGCGCTCGACGTAGCCCACCGACGCCTGCTCCTCGGGCAGCTCGACGGCGTCCTGCTCCTCCAGCCATCCTCAGCCCCCGATCGGGGCGCGCGCGTTGGTGCCCCAGAAGATCTGTGTGCCGAACGTGTCGATCAGGTTCACGAGCACCAGGTTTAGCACCATCGACTTCGCGGTCGCCCTGCCCACGCCCACAGGCCCGCCGCTGGCGTTGTAGCCGTAGTAGCACGCCACCAGCACGATCGCGGTCGCCATCGTCATGCCCTTGATCACGCTGAAGAGGAAGTCCGTCGGATTCTGGAACTGCCAGAAGATCAGCAGATACCCCCCGCTCGAGGTGATATCCGACCTGATCGACGATCGCCATGTACGAGGCGAAGAACGCCACGCCGATCGCCGCGATGTACATGAACGGCAGCACGATCCACGCCGCCAGCAGTCGCGTGGCGCACAGGAACATCATCGAGTCGACCCCCATCACCTCCAGCGCGTCGATCTCCTCGGAGATCCGCATCGCGCCGAGCTCAGCAACGATGCCCGTGCCGACCTTCGCCGACATCATGTAGCCGAACGACCATCGGCACCGCCTCGCGCAGGTTGCACCATGCGGCGAACACCCCCGCGTAGTTGGGCGTGCCCGTGGACTGGTTGAAGTAGGCGGCCTCGATGCCGCAGCGTGCCGAGGCCGGTGATGAACACCAGACCCCAGATCACGGTCGTCGAGCCGACGATCAGGATCCCCGACTGGCGCAGCGCCTCGCCGAAGAACCGGAACACGCGCAGGCTCAAGACATCGCGCACGATCTGCCCGTGAAGCGCGCGATCTCGCCGGTAGCCGCAAGCCATTCGCGCGGCATCGCCAGCAGTTCGCTCACTTGATCACCAGGATCTGCGGGTGGGTCGCCAGCAGCGTCTGCGTGAAGACGTAGTTGAACGCGCCGATACCGAGGAACGCGACCACGACCGCCTCGTTGACCGCGCGCCCGACGCCCTCGGCGCCGCCGGAGGCGGTCATGCCCTTGTAACAGCAGACGATCGCGATGATCGCCCCGAAGACCGTCGTCTTCAGCACCGAGCCCCACAGGTCGGTGGTCGAGGCGTTGGCGAACAGCGTTCCCCAGAACGGGCCCAGCGCGCCGCCGTTGAAGATCTCCGCCATGATCCCGCCGTAGATCCCGAACAGCAGCGCGTAGATGTCGAACAGGCCTGTCACGACCATCAGCGACAGGAACCGCGGCACGACGAGGTTCTTCACCGGGTCGACGCCCAGCACCTGCAGCGCGTCGAGCTCCTCGCGCACCTTGCGCGCACCGAGATCCGCGGTGATCGCCGTGCCCGCCACGCCCGCCACCACGATCGCCGTGATGAGCGGGCCGATTTCGCGGACCGCCGCGAGCACGAAGAAGCCGCCGAGACGGTCGAGCGCGCCGAAGATCCTCAGGAAGTCGGCCGCCTGCAGCCCGGGAGCGCCGTAGCTGATCGCCACCGTGGAGATCAGCAGCGGGAACCACACGAGGCGCAGCGTGAACAGGAACTGCGAGACGAGCTCGCCGCCGTACGGATACGGCGGCCGCAGCGCGGACCAGATCGTCCTGCCCGTGAGGATCATCATGTCCCCGAATTCCTCGAGCACGTGCCTCAGCGGCACGAACGCCCGCTCGGCGGCGCTGCGAACCATCTCTCCCTGCCCCTCCTCGGGTTGCGATCAGTGCTCCGCCAACTCTACGCGATGCATCACTCTACGCCGACAACCAGCTGTCGAGCATGCCCGCATAGACGCTGACGAGCGTGCCACCCCCGCTGGTATCGTGGCCACATCGTGAGGGGGAGGCGGAAAGTCTTCTTGGTGATCCCGCGTCGCGCTCGCGACGTCGGTTGTCGGGCGCACGGATCGACCCGCATGTCCGGCGCCGTGTTCCTCGCGCTCGCAAGCGCACTGCTCGCCGCTGGGTGTGGCGGCGGCGGCGCGCATGGACGCCGGCGAACCGTCCGGCACCTACGCGCTGAAGGTCCTCCACGCGAGCTTTCCCGACGCGCCAAGCCGATCGCGCGCCCGACGAGCTTTGAGCTGGAGGTGCGCGAACACCGGCGCACACACGGTGCCCAACGTCGCCGTCACGGTCGACTCGTTCGACTACACCTCCAACTATCCCGAACTGGCGGCAGACAAGCGCCCGTGTGGGCGATCGAACGCGGCCCCGGGGCGATCGCCTCGCCGCCCGTGAGACCCAGGAAGTCAGCCCGCCCGGCGGCGCCCAGACCGCCTACGTCAACACCTGGGCGCTCGGCGCGCTCGCTCCCGGCAAGACCCGCACGTTCGTCTGGCAGGTGGTACCCGTCAAGGCCGGGACCTACACCGTCCACTACAGCGTCGCCGCGGGGCTCGCCGGCAAGGCCAAAGCGCGGCTGGCCTCCGGTGCCCCTGCCGCAGGGCAGTTCGCCGTCGACATCGCGCCAGCCCCCGAGCTCACACACGTGAACCCGGCCACCGGGCACATCGAAGGCGGCGAGTTCCCCGCGACTCCCTGAGTTTGGCCCGCTGTCGAAAGATCTGCCTTTCGATTTCGCCATTGGGTGATCCCCTTCGCGCGACTTGGCATTACGATTGCCTTCGGCTTTGCCCTCGTTGGAGCCCGCGCAGGGGCGGGCTCCAAGCTCCCATCTCTCAGGAGGATTCAACCCCACTCATGCCCAGGACCCGTCAGCAAAACGTCACCGCCGCGCAGTGGAGCGCCAACGGCTCCGCGCTCGGGTCTCCCGACCTGACCCTCACGAGCAACCAGGTGTTCGGGGCCAATGTCTTCTCTGCCTCGGTTCAGCGCCACCGCCTCCCCAAGCACGTCTACAAGGCGCTGCAGCGGACCCTCGCGCGCGGCGAGGCGCTCGACGCCACGATCGCCGACCAGGTCGCCCAGGCGATGAAGGAATGGGCGATGGAGAAAGGCGCCACCCACTACACACACTGGTTCCAGCCGCTGACCGGCTCGACGGCCGAGAAGCACGACTCCTTCTACGGCCCCGACGGCGAGGGCAACGCGATCGCCGAGTTCTCCGGCAAGGAGCTGATCCAGGGCGAGCCAGACGCGTCCTCCTTCCCCAGCGGCGGGATCCGCGCGACCTTCGAGGCCCGCGGCTACACCGCGTGGGACCCGACCTCCCCGGCCTTCGTCCTTGAGAACCCGAACGGGACGCTGCTGTGCATCCCGACGGCGTTCACGTCGTGGACGGGCGAGGCGCTCGACAACAAGATCCCGCTGCTGCGCTCGATGGACGCGCTCTCGGGCGTGGCCGTCAGTGCCCTCAAGCTGCTCGGGATCGACGACGCCAAGCACGTGTTCACGACGACCGGCTGCGAGCAGGAGTACTTCCTGATCGACGAGCAGTACTTCTTCGAACGCCCCGACCTGCTCACGACCGGCCGCACGCTGTTCGGCGCCAAACCGCCCAAGGGCCACGAGCTCGACGACCACTACTTCGGGTCGATACCCGAGCGCGTGCTCGCGTACATGCTCGAGGTCGAGCTGGAGCTGGCAAAGCTCGGCGTGCCGATCAAGACGCGCCACAACGAGGTCGCTCCCAACCAGTTCGAGGTCGCGCCGATCTTCGAGAACTCGAACGTCGGCTCCGACCACCAGATGATCACGATGCAGATCCTGCAGAACACCGCCCGCCGCTACGGCCTCGTCTGCCTGCTGCACGAGAAGCCCTTCGCCGGGGTAAACGGCTCGGGCAAGCACAACAACTGGTCGATGGGCACCGACACCGGCGCCAACCTGCTGGACCCGGGCGACACACCCTCGGAGAACCTCTCGTTCCTGTTCTTCTGCACGGCCGTGATCCAGGCGGTGAACACTCACCAGGAGCTGCTTCGGGCCTCGATCGCCAGCGCCGGCCAGGACCACCGTCTCGGGGCGAACGAGGCTCCGCCGGCGATCATCTCGATCTTCCTGGGCACCGACCTCGAAAAGGTGTTCGCGGCGATCGAGGCGGGCAAAGTGCAGCCGTCGAAACCCGGCTCGTTCCTCGGGCTGGGCACGCCGGTGCTTCCGCCGCTGCCGCTGCACGGCGCAGACCGCAACCGCACGAGCCCGTTTGCGTTCACCGGGAACAAGTTCGAGTTCCGGGCGCTCGGCTCGACCGCGGCTCCGGCATTCCCCAACACTGTCCTGAACACGATCGTCGCCGAGGCAGTCGATGACCTGACCGAGAAGCTGAAGGCCCGCCTGAAAGGCTCGACCACGCTGGAGAAGGCCGTCACAGCGATCGTCAAAGAGTCCTGGGCGGCGAACAAGCGGATCGTGTTCGGCGGCGACGGCTACTCGGAGGAGTGGCACAAGGAGGCCGAGAAGCGCGGGCTGGCGAACCTCAAAACGACGCCCGACGCGCTGCCGTGGATCGTCGAGAAATCGACGGTCGCGACGTTCAAGAAATACAAGGTCCTCTCCAAGCGCGAGCTCGAGGCACGCTACGAGGTGTACACCGAGCAGTACGTGATGAACCTCAACATCGAGGCCGAGACCGCCGCGTCGATCTCGCGCACGATGCTGTTGCCGGCGGCGATCAGGTACCTCAACGAACTGAAGGCCAGCGGCCTCGAGGACCTGGTCGGCGAGGTCGAGCCGCTCGTGAAAGAGCTGCACTTCGCGATCCTCAAGCTCGAGGACGCGAACCTCGACGACAACCACCCGGCGGACTCCGCGCAGAAGGAGGCCCTCTACATGCGCGACACGGTGATCCCCGCGATGGACGACGTGCGCGACGTCTGCGACCGCCTCGAGAAGCTCGTCGCCGACGACCTCTGGCCGCTGCCGAAGTACTCGGAGATGCTGTTTATCAAGTAATACCTGGATGCTGGCCCACGGCCCCGGGGAGGGCCGTGGGCCACGGTGTGGACGCGGGAGACGCTGGCCACTGCCGCCACCGCTCCCTGCGCCCGCTTTCGTCGTCAGCTCACAAGAGGAAGTGGCGGCGGCCGGTACGCTCGCGGTAGGTGCAGTCGAGCACCTGCGGGCAGCGCCCGAGCCAGCCGTAGTCGTGGCCGGGCTGCAACCCCACGACGATCGCCAGCTCGTAGTCTTCGGGGCCGAACCCAGACGCGTCGCGCCGCGGGTCGGGGTCGACGCCCTGCATTTCCTCGCCGTCGACGTGCAGCACGGGCACGAGCGGGTCGTGAAAGTCGACCTGCACACCGTCGGCGAGCAGCCTCGAGATGATCTCCACCGCGGGCGCATTGGCGCAGTCGGCGACACCCGGCTTGTAGGCGACACCCACCACCAGCACCCGTAGCTCCCGTAGCGAGCGTCCGGAGCGCAGCAGCAGCTCGTGCGCGCGCATCGCCACGCGATGCGGTCGCGCGGCGACGATGCGCAGCGCATCCTCGGCCAGCTGCGCCGGGCAGCCGCGCTCGCGCAGCGAGTGCAGCAGGTAGTGGGGATCGACGCCCACGCCGTGCCCACCAACCCCTGCCGAGGGGTAGTGCGCCATGAAGCCTGACGACCTGGTCGCAGCCGCATCGGTGACCTCAACCGGGTCGAGCGCCTGAGCCCGGCACGCATCGGCCATCTCGAACGCAAGCGCGATATTCACCGCACGGAAGGTGCTCTCGTACAGCTTCGCCATCTCCGCCGCCGCCGGCGAAGAGACGCGGTGCAGGTCACTGGAGAGCGGGCGCAGCAGCTCCGACGCGTGCCTGAAGCACGTCTCGCTCACCGCGCCCACGATCCGCGGCGTCGGCGGCTGCTCCTCGGCGGGCGCACCTGGTGACACACACTCCGGCGAGAACGCCACGAACACGTCCTCACCCACGCACAGGCCGCGCTCGCCGAGAGGCTGCGTGAGCAGCTCGCGAGTGGCACCAACGTAGGTTGTCGAGGTCAGCACGAGCGTCTGGCCCGAGCGTGCGTGCTGCACCACCGCCGCGCACGTGCGCCTCAGTGCTTCCAGGTTCGGGCGCCCATGAGCGTCGAGCGTCGTCGGCACGCAGATCAGGACCATCTCCGCCGTGCTCACCGTCTCGAGCTTGTCCGTCAACACGAAGCCCTCGTCGCACAGACGGTCGCGGAGATCCTCCGCACGCACGCCCAGCACCTCAGCACGCCCGCTGCGGATGTCGCTCAGGCGACTCGAGGACGTGTCGATGCCAACGATGCGAAAGCCCGCGCGCCGTAGCGCAATGGCACTCGGCAGGCCGATGTGGCTGAGCCCCACGACCGCGACGAGCGGCTCGCTGGGAGCCGTGCCGCGTGTGATCCGCGCCCCGTTGGCAGCCGTCGCCCACTCCGGCTCAGTGGGCCAGGATCGCGCGATCCGCCCGTCTCTTTCCCTGGCAGGTGCCTCGAGCAGAACTTGCGATGCCATCGAAAATGCCCCCTAGTAGCTTGACGATGCGCGGAGTGTGGACCCTCGCGAAGCGGCTCAAACAGATGTTGGACACTTAACCGATGGTCGCGTTCGTAGGGGGCTACAAGCGTGTCGTCCGGGCCGGGTAAGCGGTCTGCCCGAAGGGTGCAAGACGCGCTTTGACCCCCGTGACACAGGACCACGGACTAGCATTGCCTCCATGCCCGAACGCGACTACCGCAAAGCAATCCAAGAGCACGTCGTCATCTACGACGGCGGCATGGGCGCGACGCTCGAGCAGTTCGAGCTGACCGCCGAGGATTACGGCGGCCTACAGGGCAAGTGCCACGAGGCGCTTGTGCTCAACCGCCCCGACGTGATCGAGGGCGTACACGCCTCGATGCTCGACGCCGGCGCGGAAGTCGTCGAGACGGACACGTTCCAGGGCTCGCGCATCAAGCTCGGCGAGTGGGGGCTCGCGGACTACACCGTCGAGATCAACACCAAGGCCGCCGAGCTCGCGCGCAAAGCCGCAGGCGTTCACCGCTATGTCGCCGGCTCGATCGGGCCCACCGGCTACCTGCCCGCCTCCGAGGACCCCTCGCTCGGGCAGATCCGCTTCGGCGAGCTCGTCGAGGTCTTCACCGAGCAGGCCGAGGGGCTGATCGACGGCGGCGCCGACCTGATCATCATCGAGACCGCCCAGGACATCCTCGAGGTAAAGGCCGCCGTGTTCGGCGCCCGCGCCGCCTTCAAGAGCACCGGGCGCACGCTGCCCATCCACACTTCCGTCTCGCTGCTGCCCAACGGCGGCAAGATGCTGCTCGGCACAGACATCTCCGCCGTGCTCACCACCCTGGAGGCGCTGAAGGTCGACGTCATCGGCCTGAACTGCTCCACCGGCCCCGAGGACATGCGCGACGCGATCCGCTTCCTCGGCGAGTTCTGCCCGGTCCCGGTGGCCTGCATCCCCAACGCCGGCCTGCCGCTACAGGGACCCGACGGGGAGACGATCTTCCCCGAGAAGCCCGAGCCGCTGGCCGAGGCATTGAAGGAGTTCGTCGAGCGCTACGGCGTCGGCGTCGTCGGCGGCTGCTGCGGAACCACACCAGATCACATCCGCGCAATTGCCGAGCGCGTCGCGGAACGACCGGTTGCCCCACGTCCCGCACCGCGCACTCCCCATATCTCATCGATGATCGCCGCCACGCCGCTCGCGCAGGAGCCGGCGCCGACGATGGTCGGCGAGCGCGTCAACTCGCAGGGGTCGCGCAAGGCCAAGGAACTGCTGCTGGCCGATGATTACGACGGCCTCGTGCAGATCGCCGAGGACCAGGTCACCGGCGGCGCGCACGTGCTCGACCTGTGCGTGGCACTGACCGAGCGCACCGACGAGGACGAACAGATGCGCCTGGTCGCCAAGAAGGTCTCGCTCACGCAGCCCGCCCCGATCCAGATCGACTCGACCGAGCCGGAGGTGATCGAACGGGCGCTCGAGCAGATCCCCGGCCGCGCGATCGTCAACTCCGTGAACCTCGAGGCCGGCCGCGCCAAGCTCGACCGTGTCGTGCCTGTCGCGCTCGCCCACGGCGCCGCGCTGATCGCGCTGACGATCGACGAGGTCGGCATGGCGAAGACCGCCGAGCGCAAGGTCGAGATCGCCAAGCGCATTCACGAGCTCTGCTGCGAGGAGCACGGCCTCGACCCGCAGCTGTTGATCTTCGACTGCCTCACGTTCACGCTGACCACCGGCGATGAGGAGTGGCGTCCCTCAGCCGTGGAGACAATCGCCGGAATAAAAGCGATTAAGGAGGAGATCCCCGTTGGTGAAGACCTCCTTGGGGGTCTCCAATGTGTCGTTCGGAGTCTCGCCGGGAGCGCGCGCGGTGCTCAACTCGGTGTTCCTGCACCACTGCGTGCAGGCGGGTCTCGACCTGGCGATGGTCAACCCCAACCACATCACCCCCTACTCGGAGATCCCTGACCTCGAGCGTGACCTGGCTGACGATCTCGTATTCAACCGCCGCGAGGATGCGCTTGAGAAGTTCATCGAGCACTTCGAGTCGAAGGGCCCCGAAGACACGAGCCAGGGGGCTGCGGACCCCACTGAGGGCATGGAGCCCGAGGAGGCGCTTCACTTCCACATCCTGCGCCGCCGGCGCGACGGCGTCGAGGACCAGATCGACAAGAGCGTCGAGAAGATCGGCGCCGTGCCCACGCTCAACGAGGTGCTGCTGCCGGCGATGAAAGAGGTCGGCGATAAGTTCGGCGCGGGAGAACTGATCCTGCCGTTCGTGCTCCAGTCAGCCGAGGTGATGAAGCGCGCGGTCGCACAGCTCGAGAAATACCTCGACAAGATCGAGGGCTACACCAAGGGCACCGTCGTGCTGGCAACCGTTTTCGGCGACGTCCACGACATCGGCAAGTCGCTCGTCAACACGATCCTCACGAACAACGGCTACACGGTCGTGGACCTCGGCAAGCAGGTGCCCATCCAGACGATCGTGGACGCCGCCCAGGAGCACAACGCCACCGCCATCGGCCTCTCCGCGCTGCTCGTGTCCACCTCCAAGCAGATGCCCGCGTGCATCCAGGAGCTGCACGCCAAGGGCCTTTCCTACCCCGTGCTGATCGGCGGCGCGGCGATCAACCGCGCGTTCAGCTATCGCGCGCTGTACCCCGGCGGCAAAGACTCCGTCGAGCCCTACGAGCCGGGCGTGTTCTACTGCAAGGACGCCTTCGAGGGCCTCGCCGTGATGGACCAGCTGGTCGACGAAGATGCCCGCGGTGCACTCGTGCAGAAGCTGCTCGCCGGCGCCACCGAGTTCCGCGCCAAGGGCGATGCGCCCGAGGAGGAGCTGAACTTCGCCGATGACTCCGTGCGCTCCCCCGCGCGCACCGACGCGCCCGTCCCGACGCCGCCGTTCTGGGGGGTGAAGGAGATCCCCGTCGACATCGACGAGCTCTACCGCCACCTCGACACCCACGTGCTGTTCAAGCTGCATTGGGGCGGGCGCGGTGTCAAAGGCGAGGCTTGGCAGACGCTGCTGCGGGATGACTTCCGCCCGCGCCTGGAGCGGATGTGGAGCGAGCAGGACTACCTGCACCCGCGGGCGCTGCTCGGCTTCTTCCCCTGCTACTCGCTCGGCAACGACATCATCGTGCTCGACCCCGAGGATCGAGAGAAAGAGCTCACCCGCTTCGTGTGTCCGCGCCAGCCCAAGGGCGACCGCATTTGTCTCGCCGACTTCTTCCGCCCCGCGATCGATGGCAAGGCGCCGCCGGAGGCTCGACGTCATCTCAGTGCAGGCGGTGACCGTCGGCAGCGAGGTAACCGAGCTGATGGCAACGCTGGAGTCCGACGGTGAGTTCGCCGAGCAGCTGTTCGTGCACGGGCTCGGCGTGCAGACCGCCGAGGGACTCGCCGAGTGGCTGCACTACGAGACGCGCAAGCTGCTCGGCATTCCCGAGAGCCAGGGTCGCCGCTACTCCTGGGGCTACCCCGCCGTTCCCGAGCAGTCCGAGCACCTGAAGGTGGAGAAGCTGCTGGGGCTCGAGCAGATCGGCATGAGCATCACCGACGGCTACGCGCCCGAGCCCGAGCAGTCCACGCTCGCGCTCGTCGCCCACCATCCGCAGGCGATCTACTTCGGCACGCGCCAAGGCCGCCTGCTGCCTGACGGCTCACCCGACGACCTCATCCGCGGCTCCAACCGCGACCCTTCGCTGTTCGGCGAGATCGCCGACGAGGACCCGCCGGACGGGGCGGTGGAAGCCGAGGATACCCAGGGGGGCACAGGCGAGCCCGCTATGGCGGGCTGAGGGCCCTCCCGTCGGCTCGTTCGATGGCGACTGGCCGGGCCACCGATGAGCAGCGGCTTGCGTTCGGACGGGTGGCGGAGCTGTATGACCGTGCGCGGCCGTCATACCCAACGGCGGTGATCGACGAGCTGATCGAGCGGGCGGGCCTGCGCCTGGGGGATCAGGTGTTGGAGGTGGGCGCGGGGACCGGCAAGCTCACCCGCCTGCTCGCCGAGCGGGGGCTGGCGGTGCTGGCGCTCGAGCCGAGCGCCGCGATGGCGGAGGTGGCGAGGGCGTGCTGCGCGCAATACCCACTCGTGCAGATCGAGCAGGTCGACTTCGAGGGCTGGCAGCGCTCCACGCCGCCCCTTCGGCTTGTCGTCTCAGCGCAGGCATGGCACTGGGTCTCACCCGACCTTCGTTATGAGCGCGCCGCAGCTGCGCTCGTGCCAGAAGGCACCCTCGCCGCGATCTGGACCCTCCCCGACTGGGAGCACACCGAGATGCGCGACGCGCTGCGCTCGGCCTACCGCCTCGCCGCACCCGACATCGAAGCGGGCTTCCCCATGCACCCGGCCAGCGACCCCACCAACCTTGCCGGCGACTGGACCGCCGAGATCGAGGCGAGTGCCGGGTTCGGCGAGCCGCAGGTAGATATGTACCCGTGGAGTCGCACATACTCGACCGCCGAGTACCTGGAGCTGTTGCAGACCCACCAGGACCACATCTTGCTGGAGCCGGCGGTGCGCGAGCGCCTGCTGGCGGCCGTCGCTGCGGCGATCGATACTGTCGGTGGCGAGATTGCGCTGAGCTTCGTTACGCGGCTGTGTTTGGCGCGGCGGGTGTAACGCGCGAGAAGTGCAGTTCCCGCGCGACGTAGCAGGCGGTTCAGCCACCCCGTGCCTTGAGGTAATCATGACTCTACGATGCCGTACCTGGAGGGCAGCACGGATGCTTGTATTTATGCGGCAGACGCCTACAACGGAGCGGGTTTGCGCCGCTCGCGGCACTGAGCCTGAACACGGGGTGATCGGGACTCACGACCAGAGCTAGAAGCTGTTCCGTAACCTCAAGGCGGTGCGATTTTTCGGCTCGGATCTTCTGCAGTGCCCCGTCGCATGGGGGCATCGAACATAAGGTCGCCGGGACTGGTGTCATAGTTTCAGGAATCCTTTGACAAAGCTCGACTTGATTCTGAAGGGTGCGTGTTTTCGAGTCGACCAGAGCAGCCCATATTGCGCAACGGATTAGCCGCCTCCGGACTCCGGCGAGTGCGACTCGCTTGACCACTCATGCTGCGGTGAAGACTCATCCTCTGATGGGTCGTTGCTGAGAAGTAGTCGTGCAACCTCAAGCCCCTTGTCAGTCAGCTTGAGCCAGGGCATGTTGCCACCTAGTGGGTTGGTCACCCCGGCTCTTTTGGTGATGTCTTCTAGCAGCCCAGCATCGATCAGCGGCTTTTGAGCGGTCGTCGGCCCGCCAGCTGCCGGAAAGCCGGGAACGCCAGTACGCTCGTGGAAGACCTCGTAGGCATCGCGCGCAAACCGCGCCAACTGGCCCACTGCTGGCGGTGGCAAACGGCTGAACGTCTCCCGCAGAGGTTGAGCCTCGTCAACAGGCGGGAAGGTTGTGAGTCTTTTGGCGATCCTCTCCGTCTCCGCAGGGTCCATCTGCCGGGCGCTGTATTGATGCTGTCGAAAATTGTCGACCATCGTTGTAGCGTCGGCGACGGGCCCAGACCCTGAGAGGGCGCGCTCTACGTCTCTCCTCACAAGCGCACGCGCCTCGACAGGCGAAGAAGCTTGCTTACGAGCCGCAGCTGCACGACCCATGAGATCGTCAGTTAGCTTGTCAACCTGCTTGTTTAGCAATGATTCGGTGCCCTGACTGCGTGTGCGCAACTCGGCCAGAAAGCTACGGGTCTCGGCGTTGAGCTGACTTGTCGACCAGGTTTGAGCAATGAAAACCATAATCTGCGTCATAAACGCGACGATCGCCAGCGACAATGCAATGGCGGAGAGCGTGTCCACCTTCTTGACCGCAGCCAATATGACTAGCCCAGTAATAGCTGCAACAGCAACGACAGCACACCCACCCGCGATCACTGACCAGCGGACGGATACGGACGCCATGGCAGGTTTCTGATCGTCGGGCATAATATTGAAACTCTACCTGGACTGCCAGATGCCTGCGTGTTGCCACAGAATAACTTGATTCCGTATCTCACGCTATTATCCCGAGGGCTCTTACATCTGGTGCATGGTCCACTGACAGCACTCAGCCTGACTGCCTGCATTGCGAATACCCTGTGGCGATGGGCGACGGCCTTTTGGAGCTATACACATGAAGACGACAAGCACGAGGACGGGGCTATCGTGCGCCTTGCGGAACGCACTGGGGAGGAGTATTCGCTCCTTACGGGCGAGCGACTAACCGTCTTCGTTGATCGCAACGATCTGGCGTGGGGTGAGCACTGGAAACAGCGCATCGATGATGCTCTGGTTTCGACCACACTCTTCATCCCGGTGATCACGACTCGGTATTTCGCTAGCGAGGAATGCCGCCGGGAGCTATTCAGGTTTGCTCGACACGATTCGGCCGACGGTAATGCCCGAGTCACCGCCGAGTCCTGATACGGGTGGGAGGGGCCCCTGTCAGTCGTCGGACGCTGGTCTCACGGTGTGCCCAAGGCTGAGCGAGGTGAAGGCGATCCTGAGATGGACGAGCTACTCGCCGCGCGGCATCTCATCCCGGCTTGGTAGATCAAGCTCCGCGCCACCAACCGCGGAGAACCGGCCACGGATGCGACTCCCAAGACCATCAGATGCCTGCTGAGAGGGCAGCGCCCCTTCGAGGATTCTCTGCACCTCGGCCTCAATCGACCGGCCATGCCGCGCGGCACTCACGCCCAGACGAGCAATCGTCCCGTCATCAAGTCCTCGAATCGTCAACGTCGCCATCGAGATCCTTCAATTCAGCGTGTTGCTCTCAAAACAAGCAATCTAATCACCCTGCGCTTGATCGTTTCACAAGTCCGCCGTGCGCGCATGACAAGCACGCAGACAGTGCTCGATCGGATCGGCCTCCCGAGCCGCTCCTGCAGAGCGAAGAACTCGCTCTCGATCTCCTGACGCTGCCCGGGTGAGAGCCGCGAGTAGCCGGAAATGGTGCGGAACAACGCGTTCAGCTCCTCTGCCGTCTGCTCCACGAGGCTCGGCACAGCCGCGATCTGAACATCCGTGAAAAGTCGGCCCGCCTCGGGGCGAGCCAGGTCATGGCTTCCCACCCACGCCCACACCTCCGAGACGTTCTCACTGCGTTGCTCGACTCCCTCGAGGAGGCTGTGGAGATCCCTGTATGCCGGCCAGCTCGCAGCGATCTCCGGCGCGACCCTTGCAAGCGTCGAGAGGAGCGCTTCCTGGTCGTCGAGGCTGCGCTGCTCCTCGAGCCCGCAGTGCTGCATCAAAGCGAGCGTGCCGCCGGGAGCAAGCACCTCGGCGACCTTCGCCCAGCTGACCTCAGGGTCGATCCAATGGAACGAGGAAGCGGCGAACACAGCTCGAAAGTGCCCGCTCGGGAGCTGCGCATCCTCGAATTGCGCGTTCACGAACGTCGCCTCGCCGACGTCCTCCAGGTTCCCAGCAGCGAGCGAAAGCAACTGCGATCCGGGCTCGACGGCGACCACGTCCAGGCCGGCGGCGAGCAGGTTGCGCGTCAGTTGGCCGGTGCCACAGCCAACCTCGAGCACGCGGTCACCACGCCCCAGTCCCGCGAGCGCACACGCCTCCTCTACAAGCTCCCCGGGGTATCCCGGACGGCTGCGGTCATACTCCGCCGCCACCTCGTCGAAGACCTTGCCATATTGCCGTGCTGCAGCCGCTGCCATGCCGGCAACGTAAACGACGTCCCGGACCGGAAGCTGGCGCTCCCGGAGCCCGCCCTCAGGCCCGGTAAGGATCGATCACTTTGTGCGAACAGCCGATCAGCGTCCACGGCCGGTTCGCCGGCAGATAGCGCATCACGAGCGTCTTCACGCCGGGACCGTTGCAGTGAATAACGCCATGCCCATACACGAGCAAAAGATGATCGTCGCCACCACCGGTCCAGATTTCGTTGAAGCCGTGGCTGGAGTAGATCCAGTCGTTGCCGTTACCACCATGCAGGTAGTCGCTCTCGCTTTCGGACTGGCCAGATGGCTGGTAGTCGCCCCAGATCACGTCGCCGGCTTCGCCCCCGTAGATGGTGTCGTTGCCGTAGCCACCCAGCAGCCAGTTGTGGACGTTCTTCAGCCCGACGAGCGTGTGGCTGATCCCGTAGGAGCCCTTGTCCATCTTCAAACATTCATCAGCGGGCCAGCCGGCGTGGCTGGCCATCGCGACGTGCGCTCGCTGAGCGACCTTCGACCGATACGAGGCGATACTGGCGGCTTCTTGGTCGGCGGGACAGTAGTGGACGTAGATGCCCCGGTCGTAGCGCCTCAGCTCTTCCGCTTCCTTCAGCGAGACCGCGGCGGAGACCGGCGACGTGGAGCTTGTGCTCGCCGACAGCGCCAGCCAAGCGCCGCAGCAAGCGGCCACAGCGAGCGCCAGCCAATACCAGCGCCGCCGCTGCTCGAGCGAAGATGCGATCACTGCCGGCACGCTAGCAACGGGGGTTGTCGGCACCCGTGGGCGGTCGACGAATTGGCAACAGCTACACCATCGACCCGGATCCGCGTGTCCCGGGTGCTATCGCGCGCATCCCCGGCTGCATTTCGGCCATAGCCAGGACCTCCGTGCCGAGCAACGGCTGGGCAAAGTGAAAGCCCTGGCCGAAGTCGCAGTTGATCAACCGCAGCCGCTCGATCTGCTCTGCGTTTTCGATCCCCTCCGCGACGACCTTCAGCTTGAAGATACGCGCCAGCTGGACGATCGCCTCGGTCAGCTCGGCGACCTCTGGATTGGGGTCGGCGAGGAACGAGCGGTCGATCTTGAGTACGTCAACGGGGAGCTGGCGAATGTAGTTGAGCGAGGAGTAGCCCGTGCCGAAGTCATCGATGGCGAGTTTGACCCCAAGCGAGCGCAGCGCCTTAAGGCGCAGCAGGCTGAGCTCCATGTCCTGCATCATCACGCTCTCGGTGAGCTCAAGCGTCAGGCTCGCGGGCGGGATCTCCGTCTCCTCGAGCGACGCGCGAACCTCCTCGATGAACTCGGGGCGCTGTAGCTGGCAGGCCGAGACATTGACGGCCATCGACAGCGCGGGAGCACGCGGACAGACGCTTTGCATGTGTGCGGCCCACGCGCAAGCCTCGGCGAGGATGTGACGGCCGACGGCGATGATCATCCCGGTGTCCTCGAGCAGCGGCACGAACTCCAGCGGCTGCACGATGCCGCGCTGCGGATGCTCCCAGCGCACAAGCGCCTCCATGCCGGCCATGTCGCCACGGGCGAGATCCATGATCGGCTGATAGCGCAGTGTGAACTCGCCGGCGTCGAGAGCACGCTGCAGGTCCGTCTTCAGCTCCAGCCGCGCGAGTGCCTTGGCGTGCATCTCCGGCTGGAAGACCTGATAGCCGCCCTTGCCGTTCTCCTTGACCATGTACATGGCGGCGTCGGCGTTGCTCATCAGCTCCTCGGCGTCGGCTGCGGAGAGCATGCCCTGATCGCTGAACGCAATCCCTACGCTGGTCGCGACCGTGACGTTGCGCCCGTCGAGCGTGATCGACACGTGCAACGCGTCCATTACCCGCTGGGCGATCTCGATCGCCTGTAGCTCACTCTCTGTGTCGTGGATCAGGATCGCGAACTCGTCGCCGCCGAGGCGGGCGGCGGTGTCGACGGGGCGCATGCAGTCCTCCAGCCGGCGTCCGACCTCGCGCAGCACCATGTCGCCGACACCGTGGCCGAGGCCGTCGTTGATGTTCTTGAAATCGTCGATGTCCATGAACAGCACGGCGACGGGCAGGCGATCGCGGCGTTGGCCGGCTAGCGCGTGCGTGACGCGGTCACGAAACAGCGCCCGGTTGGGCAACCCGGTGAGGGTGTCGTGAAAGGCCTGGTGCTCGAGCTCGGCCTGGAAGGACTTGCGCTCGCTGATGTCACGGATGTTGAGCACGATGCCGGCGATGTCCTCGTCGCCGAGCAGGTTCGTGCCGAGTACCTCGACATCGCGCCAGGACTCGCGCGCGTGACGCACGCGGAACTCAGCATCAGCGAACTGAGCGGTGGACATGGTCGCCACCGACGCGATGAACGCTGCCAGCCGCTGCGCCTCGTCGGGATGGACGATGTCGGCGAGGGGACGCTCGACAAGCGCGTCGGGGCGGTAACCGAACGTCTGCTCGATGGACGGGCTGGTGTAGTGCACCTCGCCGGCCTCACCGAGGATGCAGATCACATCGGAGGAGTTCTTGATCAGCGAGCTGAGGCGCGCCTCGGAGCGCTGGTAGGCGTTCTGCTCGGTCAGGGCGACCATCTGCAGGGCGAGCTCCTCGTTGCGGGCGAAGATGCCAGCCATGCGCAGGAGCACGAGCGTGAACATGGCGGTGGAGGCGCCAACGAGTACATATAGGTCAAGCGACTCGTGCAGGGCCTCGCGCAGCACTATCAGCAGCGGCACGGTGAAGCTCGCGCACGTCAGCAGTGCAAGGCGCGCACGCGTGAGGCGCGCGCTGCCCTCAGGACCTGGCTTGGCCAGCTGGCGCATCGAGGGGTGCAGGGCGGCGGTGCCGAGCAGCGCGTAGTAGATCCCCCAGCCGATATCGAGAACGCCGCCGGTGCTGTGGCCGCCGTCCAGCAGCCTCCAGCCGTAGACCCCGTCACTGAGCAGCAACACGACCGCGCCGGAGAGAAGGAAGGCGAAGGCTGGCTCGCGCCGGTGGTTCCCAGCGGCAACGCGGGCGACGACGCCAAGGACAAGGATGTCCATTGTCGGGTAGGCAATCGAGGTGAGCTTGCCAAGCAGCGACAGCGTGTCGTTATCCGCGTACGGCGCGATCAGATACACCCACAAGAGCGTGGCGAGCGCGAGCGTGACGATCAGCGCGTCGATCAAACCGCTGCGGTCGCGCTTCTCGCCGCGTTCGCGGATCAAAAGCAGCATGCCGACCACGAGGAAGGGATAGAACGCCAGGTGGAAGGGGTCGGCGATCGACGGGAACGGCATCTCCGCCCCGAAAAGGCGTTCGTAGTTGTAGGCGAGCACATCGCTGGTGACAAACAGGGCCTGCCCGATAGCGAGCAGATACAAAGGCAGACGACTGCGACGTGAGTTGCGGCGGGCGCCGAGAAGCAGCGCGGCAACGCTCGAGCCACCGATGAGGTTGAAGACGAGCCCGCTCTTCAGCCACGCCGGCCCAGAGAGCTGGGCGAGCGCATAGCCGCCGATGAGAAGCGCGATCGCGACTAGGTAGATCCACCAGGCGTGCCGCGCAAGATGGTTGTGGCGCTTACTGGCGACGCTGGCTACTGCGAGCTTGGCAGACTTGCCGGGTGCGGCAGAGGTGCCCATGCCATCACGTTCGAGCGGAGACGGCAGGGCTGGGTTCGTGCTTCTTGGACGGCTCGCTTTCGGGGCGCGAGCCACGCAATCTGCTCAGCTCGGCACGAACCAGGCGGGTATCGATCAGGCCGGTACGGCAGCCGGCCGTGCGCCGGTGATCACGACTGGCGGTTGAGACGGCGCGATGCGCCGTGAAAGCGGGCAGGGAGTTCCGCACGCCAGCCATATCGGCCGCATAGGCGGGAAACTAAAAATCTGCAAGCCATTGAAATCGGCTGGTTGAATTTCTGTACGGCTAGGAGTCTTCGCGGGGCGGCGGGCGGAACAGAATCCGCTTGACCTCGCTGGCAGTGCCGCCGCCGAGGCGCAGTGCCGTCTGAAAGCCCTCAGCGCCGAGATCGCCGGCGTCAAGCGCCCGGCGCAGCTCGTTCAGCGCGGCGAAGATCCTCCTCGCTGACCTGCTCGCGGGCAGTCTCGAGCAAGATCAGATGGCGCGGGCGCTTGAGCGCGGCGGCCATCCGCACGAACGGCTCGCGCTCGCCGGCGTCGAGGCCCTGGGCAGCGAGCACGACCGTCTCTCTGTTCTGCAGGCGCTTGGACACGGCAGCGCTCAGCAGCTCCTCGGCGCGGGCATCGAGCTCGGCCTCCTCGACGCGCCCGGCGAGCAGCGTGCGAACCTTCTCGAGCGACAGCAGCGACGCGCGATCCTCGATCAGCCGCGCGATGAAGCTGTCGCGCTCAGCGGCGGACGCGGAGGCGATCACGAGCAGGCTGCCAGGCGAATAGCGCAACCGGTCGGTTGGCACGAGCACACGACAGTGGGCGGTGACGTCAGCGGGCCGCGGCGGCGCCCCGTCGCGACGGGGCCGATCGGAGGACCATCCGCCCCGCTCGTCCTCTGAGATCTTGACGCTGCGCGCTTGAGGTCTGGAAGCCATACCCCCATCATGCCCTAAACGGGCGCTCGGATCGCGCGGCTCCGATGCGGCGATCAGCGCGAGCTTGGCTGCTCGGTCGAGCTGCTTGATCCGCGCCTCCTCGCGCATGGCGGCGCTGCGATCGGGCATCGGCAGTGCCAGCGCAAGCTCGACAGGCAGGCGACTGGCGGTGTAGCGGCTGGCGGTGCCGTCGCGATGACGCGCCAGGCGCCTCTGCACGTCTGTGCTCCAGCCGGTATAGAGCGAGCCGTCGGCGCAGCGCAACATGTAGACCCAGGCATCAGACATGTGCGACTTATACGCCAGCCTGACGCATATGCCTGCTAAACAACCGTCATTATTCCAGTGGCCGGAATCGACCATGCCGAGGAATATTAATCCGAGGAGACTGCGGCAACGACATCCCTGCTACCGCCGCCGGCGGCCGGCAGCGGCCCGAGCTTGACGGGCGCTGCATGCATCGCGCGCAGCCGCACCTCCCGCCAGGAAAGGCCCTCGTTGACGAGCGCCGGCAGCCCCATGATCAGCGCGGTGGCGAGCTCGATCGCCTGCAGGACGATCCCGTAGGCGATCGCGTCGGGAGTGGAGACGTGGTAGGCGCCAGCGAGCACGGCCACGCAGGCGGCCTGGAAGACGCCGACGTTGGCTGGCGTGGCGGGGATAACGGCGGTGACGTTGACGGCGAACAGCACCGCCGGCGGCGGCACCGACGCCGGCGTGGGAGTCGAGGCCGAGCGCCATCAGCAGCAGCCAGCAGGAGAGCCACTGCAGCGCCCACGCGCCGAGCTGGGCGACGACAGCGACGATCGCGCGGCGGGGCTGCGCGAAAACACACGCAGGCCGTCGCGCAGGCGCAGCAGCGAGCGCGCGCATGGCGGTGAACAGCGCATGCAGGCGCCGCGAGCGCGAGAGCGCTGCAGGCGCGGCGATGAGCAGGGCGCGAGCAGCGAGTGCGACCAGCACGGCGAGCGGTGCGAGCGCGATGAGCAACAGCGCGCGGTCGTGGCCTGTCGAGCACGCTGACGCTGGAGAGCGTCGACGCCACCGAGGATGGCCAGCGCGAGCAGGTTCAGCAGCGTCTGGGAGACGATCGTGCCGAGCACCACGGGCAGGCGTCTCGCGCGCGCGCCCGAGGCGCCGGGCGACGATCAGCGCACGCGAGGGCTCGCCGAGGCGGGCCGGCAGCGTGGCGGACATGAGCACGCCGATGAACGTGCCCTGCATCGCGTCGCGGCGTTTGGCGCGGCGCCATGTGGGCGCGGCGGCGAGGATCGCATGCCAGGAGATCGCGCGGGCGAACATGGCGGCGCACATCAGCGCCAGCCCAGCGGCGATCAGTCCGGGCTTTGAGGCGAGCAGCGAGGCAGCGACGCGGGTGAGGCCGACGCGTTGCAGCGCCAACGCGGCGAGCCCAGCACCGGCAGCAGAGCTGACGAGCAGCCCGGCGCGGCGCAGAGTGCGCCGGCGGCGCGGCTGGCCGACGAGCGGGGCCCCGGGGGCGCTCAGCGACGGCAGACGCTCGGCGGGCATGCGCGGCAGCAGGTCGGCGGGGGCGAGCCCGTAGCGCACGGCGACACGCCCCAGGCTGGTGGCAGGAGCACCGACACGCACCGCCTGCTCGTAGGAGTCGAGCACTTCCTCGGCGACGTGCGGCCAGGCGAAGCGCTCGGCGCGCTCACGGGCGCTGGCTGCCATGCGGGCCCGCAGGGCGGGGTCGAGTGCCAGCGTGCGCAGCGCCTCCGCGAGCGCGAGCGCGTCTCCGGGTGGCACGAGCAGCCCGTCGTGCCCATCACGCAGGACCTCGCGGTAGCCGGGGATGTCGGAGGCGAGCACGGGCGTGGCGGCGGCGAACGCCTCGGTAAGCACCATGCCGAAGCTCTCACCGCCCAGCGAAGGCGCGCACACGACCTCCGCGCGAGCGAGCTCGGCGAGCTTGCGCTCCTCGGAGACCTTGCCGAGGGCGTGCACGCCGCGATCGTCGAGCATCATGTGCGCGACCTCCTCGGGGCTCGCGCCGACGAGCGTGAGCGTCGCGGGGATCTGCTCGCGCAGCGCCTCGAACGCCCGCAGCAGGACCGGCAGGCCCTTGCGTTCGACCGCCTGACCGACGAACAGGATCCGCAGCGGCTGCGAGGGATCGACTCCGGAGTCGCGGTCACCGCCGCCGGTGGCCTCATGACCGAGTTGCGCGCCGCTGGGGATGTGCACGCCGTTGGGGACGATGCGGTAGCGCCCACCGTAGAAGCGCCGCGCGGTCCATGCGGCGGCATCGGAGACGGCGATGCGCGCGTGCAGGCGGTTCATCCGTCGCCGACCGCCGAGCGGAACAGCTGCGATGCCGTTGGTGAGGAGGTTCTCGGAGTAGGTGTGGAAGGTGCCGACGAGCGGCAAATCACCGAGGCTCGTGAGCGCGTCCCAGGAGACGAGCGGCACGACCGGCTCGTGGATGTGGACGACGTCGTAGCCGCCGTCGCGCAGCTCCCGGCGCATGGCGCGTACGGCGGTTGGCGTAAGGGCCATGTTCGAGACGGCGCCGTTGGCGGGCAGCCCGACGGTGCGCCCGAGCGAGACGAAGCTCCTCCCGCACCTCGCGCTGCTGGGGCGCGCGCCGCGGTGCAGGCGTCGGAGAGCGCATCGTCGGGGTCGAACGGGGCGAGGATCCGCGCCTCGTGCCCGGCGGCGGAGAGCTCGGAGGCGAGCGCCTCGATGTGGCGAGTGACGCCACCGGGGTAGGTCCACGAGTACGGCGACAGAAGCGCGATCCGCACGGCTTTCCACTCTATCCGTCGGAGCCGTCCGGCTGGCAGGCCAGCAGTGCGATAATCAAGGCCATGAGCGCGCGCCACTTCGTCAAGTACACGTTCCTGAAGCTCGAGCCCGCGTGGCGCCGCCTGGACTCCGAGCGCCGCGCAGAGGACAAGCGCGAGTTCTCGGCAGCCTGCGAGGACTTCGCCGACGGACACCTGCTGCAGACGCTTCTCGCTGGTGGGCACGCGCGGGGACGCGGAGCTGCTGCTCATCTCCGAGGCTGAGAACCTCGACCGCATCCACGAGTTCCACGTGGTGCTGGCGCAGAGCGGGCTGATGCAGTGGGCGCAGACCCCCTACTCGTTCCTGGGCATGCGCAAGAGCTCGGAATACTCCGATGACGAGCGCAACGCCGTCGCGCGGTTTCCGCGGCCGCTACGTGTTCGTGTATCCGTTCGTGAAGTCACGCGAGTGGTATGCGCTGCCGGCTGAGGAGCGCTGGCGGATCATGCAGGGCCACATCCAGGTCGGCCGCGAATACCCCGGCGTGGATAACCACACGACCTACTCCTTCGGCCTCGACGACCAGGAGTTCGTAGTGGCGTTCGACACCGACGACGTCGGCACGTTCCTGGACCTGGTGCAGCGGCTGCGCACGACGGAGGCCTCGCGCTTCACGATTCGCGACACGCCCAGCTTCACGTGCCTGGCGATGTCGCTCGAGCGCGCGCTGAACGCGCTCGACGGCGAGCCCGTGGCGCTCGAGGCGCTGCCCTCTGTCTAAGCGCGTACCCGCCCGCCTGCGCAGCGCCGACCCGGTGCTGGCGCAGCTGATCAAGGCCGTCGGCCCGCTCGGCGATGCGCGCGATGGGAGACCCGACCGCGAGGACCACTACGGCGCGCTCGTGCGCTCGATCACCGGCCAGCAGCTCTCGGTGCTAGCCGCGAGGGCGATCTACGGACGGCTGACCGCCCGCTTCGATGGCCGGGCGCCCACGCCGCAGGAGATCCTCGCGGATGAGCCCGAAGAGCTTCGCGCCGCGGCTGGCCTGTCACGCGCGAAGGTCAGTTATCTGCGTTCGCTGGCCGAGCACGTGCTCTCGGGTGAGCTCGAGCTCGAGCGCCTCGACGAGCTCCCAGACGAGGAGGTGATCGCTGAGCTCGTCGCCGTTAAGGGCCTCGGCCTGTGGACGGCACAGATGTTCCTGATGTTCCATCTTGACCGCCCCGACGTGCTGCCCGTGGGCGACCTCGGCATCCGCCGTGCGATCGAACGCGCCTATGGCCTCGACGGACTACCTGACGCGGCCACGATGGAGGGGATCGCCGAGCCGTGGCGCCCGCACCGGACGCTCGCGTGCCGCTATCTGTGGCGCTCGCTTGACAACGAGCCCACGTAGCTACTCACCCTAGGTCTTCTTCTTCGCGCTCTTCTTGGCCTTCTTGGGCAGCGGCCCGTATTTCTTGCGTGCCTGCTTTTCGCAAGCGATCCGTTTGCTCTTCTTGGCCTTGCTCTTGTATTTCGACCTGCAGGTCGCGAGCGCCTTGGCCAGCTTCTGCGCCCTGCTGAGCTTCCTGACGTTGGCGCCGAGCACGCCACCACAGCCGATCAGCGCGATCTTGGTGATCTGGTCGATCGTCTTGCCGTTCTGGCCCACGATCGTCGTCGGCATTACAAGGCTCGAGGCGTGCTTGCACAGGCTGAATTCTTCGGTTTCCGGCACGTTGGCGGTGAGCGCCGAGTGCGGACCGGCGGGGAGGATGGTTTCGAACTTGGTAAACGGCGCATCGGGCGCTGTTTCGAATTTCGAGTATGTGATCCCTTTTTTGATGTCCGTTTTGCCGTCGACGATCAGCGTCACGCCTTCGCCCTGCAACACGAACTCGACGTCCGGGAAGGCCGCATTGCCGTGGGAAACCAGGTAGGCGGGGCCCCTGAGCGGGTTCTTGAACACGGGCGTGTAGACGATCCCTTCGCCGATGTCGGAGCCTTCGTCGCACGCGGCTGGGTTCGCTTCGAAGACCGCTGCCAAGCACGCTTTCTGGATCGTGGTCAGTCGCGACGGCAGCACTTCCGGCAGGGTCAGGTCGACCTTGTGGATGTTGGCCTGCCCGAGTCCTTCCGATTCGAGCGTGACCTTGAATGTCGTGCCGTTCGCTTTGCTGCCGTGGCCAAGCACGGTCGCAGTCAACTTTGGCGCGAACGGCAGGCCCGCGCAGTTCGATAGGTGCAGTGGCTGCGAGATGCCCGAGCTTGCCCCTTCGTAGCCGGTGAGCTTGCCTGTGATGTTCAGCCCTTCGCAGTTCGTCGGGTTGAACTGGAACGGTGCGCCTCCCGGCCGTTCCACGGTCACGTTGATCGCTTTCAGCTCCACTGGCACGCCATCGAGCCTGTCGGGAATTGGTTCGCTCTTGACGATCGCCGCCGCGGTGGTTTCGTTGACGTTGATCGTTGAGAAGACTTTGACGTAGCCGAGATCGAACGGGCCCGCCTTGGCGTGCGTCACGGCCAGCAGCCCAAACGGCGAGGCGGCATGGGTACTCGTCTGCTTGAGCGGCCCCGTGAAATAGAGCTTCTCCACCCAGGGAAACAGGCTTGCCACCAAGCCCAGACACGCTCGTTGTATGCCCGACAAGGCTCCCTTCCGGGCAGGCGTTCGCTTCGGCTTGCGCTTCGCTGCACTGTTCTACCTGCGAGATCAGAGCAGCGAGACCTGGGGGCAGTTCCATGTCGATCGTTTCAAGCGCCTGGTTGCCATCCGGGCGCCCGATAGTGACGCTGAACGGCGTGAACGCGCCGGCCCGGGTGTTGGTGGAGCCGCCTTCGAAGTTTGGGTCGAACGGCAGCTGGGCGCTGGGGCACGGCGTGCCGTTGGGGCCTGAGGTGATCTGGAATTCGGATTCTGCCGGGGTTGCAGATTCGTTCGACCAATTCGTGAAACTCGCGTGGGAGTGGTAGGTGCCGCAGTGCGCGGGAGTCTCCTGCGAAGCGCGTTCAGTGTTCGACAGTTGCAACGTCAGGCTTTCAAATGGCGTCTGCGGCGTTTCCTTGAAGACCGATATCAACTGGCCCGTCGCAGGGTTGATCCGCACTTCGCCGGCAAGCTTGACGAGCACTTCGGACTTCTTTTCCTTCGCCACGATGTAGAGAACCAGCGGCGAGGCAAACGGATCGGTGTCCTGGCTGGCCAGATAGACCGAACCGGTGAGTTCTTCTTCGAGCACCGGCGTCTTGATGCTGACGGTACCGATTTTCGCTTCTTCGGGACAGGTAGCCGGTAGCGATGAGAAGTTGTCGTTCTCTGTCTGTTCTGCTTCGAGGAGGCCTTCGCTGAAATGTGCGTCTTCGCTACTGTTGAAGCCGATCTGGGAGGCAGTACACGCGAGCAGGCCGGTGGCCGCACCGGGACTCGGCTGAATGCCTTCCGGAAGTTCCAGCGTCGTGGATCTGACATCAGCCTCGGCCCTGCTTCCGGCTTCCAGCGTTGTTTGCTGAGGCAGGCTGACCTTGACAGTCATGCCCGTGGGAGTACTTGCCGCTTCCGTATCTGGCTTGACTTCGATCGACGGTTCGAATGGCAGCCCTTCACAGTCGCCGACCGTCGTGGGGAATTCGTTGAGGACTTCGTCAGATTTGTCGGCCCCCTCCAGCTTTTCACCATCCCATGCTTCGCCCTGTACCGGCGAGTTCAATGTCCCGCACGCTGTGGGAAGCGTCAGGAACGGAGCCGGTGCAGAGTCGTGGGGCTCCGCGCAAGCAGGCCTGCCAAAATATCCCACCCCCCACTTACCGAGACATTCCCAGCCACGTGATTCATTGTGACGACTATCCGTGGGAACTCCCCAGAACGTAACGGTGCTGCCCAGCACCTGAACGGCCTGCGAAGCGTTATGGACGCTTACGGTCACCCCGTAGTCATCGCCAGTGCGTACCGAGGTGTCGAGAATGATCGGCACGTGATTGACATCGATGCCAAACCTCGCAGGCTCACCGGGCGCCGGCACAAGATTGAAGACCGGTACCACCTTGACAGCGAAGTAGAGCGTGATGGGATCATTGATCGTTACGGCCGCGACGCCAACAGCCGTGTCTTCGGGACATGCATTGAGGTCGCCTTCTTCCTGCGCGCCAAACTCGCCTGCGGTACAGCGCTGAACGGCGTTTGGATTCCCGACGACGTTGGTGTTGCCGATCAGGCCGGGCGGCAACTTGAAGTTCAGTTCCTTGTCCAGCGCCGGAGCCGAAGGCAAGAGGCCCTTTTGCGGGTTGTTTTCAAGCTTCTCGGTGAAGTTGAACGCAGTGGTCAACTGAAACGGGTGCGTGCCAGCTTCTTCATCGCGTTCAAATTCTTCGTTTTCCGGCGTGAGTTCGTACGATTCAACCCCAAATCGCGGAGCTTCATTGCTGATGGCAATCGACCGTCGCAGTTCGGCTTGAGCGGGCTGCGCTCCGCCACCGCTGATCGTCACCATGTTCGCCGGCGCCACTTCCCCTGTCGGAACTTCAAAGGCCGCGTGGTAGGTCGTTCTCACTTTGATGATCATCTGGGTCTGTTCAAAAGGAGCGAGCCGAGCGGTTGCTTTGCACGTGATCGGCTTGATAGCCGGCGAGCTGCAGACGCCAACAGCCTCCCCTTCTGAGCGTGGAGTACCTCTGTTGATCTCTTCTACCTGAGTGGCTTCGATGCCCTGCGGAAGCAGGTCCGTGATTTCGAACGGCGTCGTGACTTCGGCGTCACCGAGGTTGCTGGCGGTAACGACGATCACACCCAGGCCGTTGCCCCCTTCGCCATCGAGCGGGAGATCGGTCGGCGCCGGGCGCGATTCGAGTCGCCAGTGAGGCACAGAAGCGACTTCGGCCGCCGCTGGCAGTGCATCCGCCAGCCCCACCAGGAGCATGACCAATACCCCAAAACCGCAAAGCCATGCAGATCGCTGCGTCCTGGACCACTTCGTCGTCATCATCCCTGCTTCCCCGCGGAGCTCTTGCTCGCGCTCGGCTTGCCCTTCGCCTTGGACCTAACCGGCCCGTACCGCTTACGTGCCTGCCGGTCACACGCGACGCGCTTGCCCTTCTTCCTGTCCTTCTTACAAGCCTTCAGCGCCTTCGCGAGCTTCTGAGCGCGCGTCAGTGGCTTCGGCGTAGGCTTGACGACCACCTTTTCCCCGAGCACGTGCACCTGTTCGACGAGATTGCTCGAGCCGGCGATCGTGGCCGTGCCAGGCGCCCCGAACACGGGCGGCGGTGTGTACGGCTGGCAGGCTTCGCCGCCTTCACGTTCACACGCGCTCGACGTGGCCGCGGAGTGCGTCACGCATGGAGACGCAGATTCGCAAAGATGTGCGTCGTACACGTCGAAGTTGCTGTCCGTGTCTTCAAGCGCCAGCGGCTGGGAGGTGAGGAAGAAGACGTCGTTGCCGCTCGTGCTTGCATCGAGGAAGGATGATTCCCGCCCAGAGGTCCCAGAGGAGATCAGGCCGACGCAGCCTCCAGTGCTGGTACACCCACCCAGACCGTCGGGCTCGTACTCGTATACGTTCTCCACTCCGACTTCCTGCGTCTGCCCGTCTACGACCTCCGGCCTCGTCGCCAAGGCCACAGGCACGAGCGCGTCCGCGCTGTCAAAGAACAGTCGCCCGCCATTCGACAGGTATTGCGACTGGTAGAGGGCCAGCTTGGACGAGATCGATGTCCACCCCGGCAAGCTGCCTGCCAGCCAGTGATCCACACCTTGTTTTTCCCATGTCCGCGGGCGGTCGACCACCAAGCCGATGCCTTCTCCCCCGTTGATCGTGTCGAAGACGCCTGTCGGCTGCGTGCCGCCGGGGTTACATGACGCACAGGTAATACGTTCGCTGGCGACGTCGTACAGGTAGACCTCCTCGTCCAGCCTCTTTTCACCTGCCTGCGCGCTGCTGCGATCTTCGTTGTCGTAGCCGGTCAAGCTCCGATCTGACATGAACGCCAAATATTCGCCGTTGGGCGACACTCGCGAGGTCAACTCCGTGAGGTCATCGTGTTCGCCGTCGCTCTGCCAGTCTGGTCGGTCTTCGAACGACAGCGCGGTAATGAACTTCGTGGGTTCCCATTCGCTGCCATTGAAGTGGCGCATGTAGAGATTGCACGTAGTCCCACTGGGAGTGCTTTCCTTGTAGCGACAGTAGCCCCGAGTGGCGCCAGGCGCCAGCGCTCCGTCCGCGGCGAAGAAGACGTTGAAGCCCGATTCGGTCGTTTCTTCGCTGGCGCCCAGCACGCCTCCGCCTTGTCCTTTTTCTGCAAGCACCTTGGCCCCTTCTTGTGGGGTCAAGTCGGTCAAGGCGATCGCGAGTGGACTGCCCTTTACCGCGCCTGCAGTCAGTTCTGCGACATAGAGATCGGGTGCACCTTCGACCGCCCTCGAATTGGGAGTCAAGCGCTGAGTATCGGTGAAGAACACCTTTGATCCACTTGCGCTCGCGGTCTGGAAGATCGCTTCGGCCGGAGGCTGCCCCGCTTCTGAGACACCCTGGAAGGTGTCGAGCTGCAGCGTTTCTTCCGTCGCCGTATCGCGCACGAAGAGGTGGTATTGACTACCTACATTCGTCGTCCAGAAGACCAGCGTCCCTTCGCTTGAGATGGCGTGCCTGGTGTCTACTCCTTCAGGCCCGCCAAGTGATGCTTCTGTCGGCCCCGCCAGTGTTTGCGTCGGCAACACGCTGATCGCCTGGAGCGGCTTTTCGAGCCCGTCCCACTCATAGATACCTGGAGCGTCCTTCCACGACTTGAAGACAACGCCACCCAGATGGGGCGTAGCGTCGAGGAATTCAAGGCCTTCGTGAATGCCCCCTCCAAATTCTGGGCTGCCCCCGCCGGGGGTGTCGAGTGCCGTCACGAGCGCGACGTAGCCGGGGCTCGAAGCCTTCGCGGCCGCTTCGTAGATCTTTGCTTCGGATTCTTCCGGCTGCAACGGTGAGAGTTCTTCGTCATCCAGAGGCTGGACAG
The DNA here is from genome assembly GCA_963752865.1 of uncultured Solirubrobacteraceae bacterium. Taxonomy (GTDB): domain Bacteria; phylum Actinomycetota; class Thermoleophilia; order Solirubrobacterales; family Solirubrobacteraceae; genus Palsa-744. The sequence goes on along the minus strand of CAVVZU010000001.1, from coordinate 978,418 downwards.
CGCGCACATACATGGTCTTGTCCTGCTGTTCCCCGGCTGCCAGTGGAGGCGACAGCGGCGGATCTGCGAGAGCGCCCGAACCGGGGGGGCCGGGGGCTGGCTGCACGAGCGCTAGCGCCAGGTTCGGAGAGAAAGACTGATACTCGGGCGGTTCCCCGGCTTCGACGCCACTGCCTGTGCTGTTGGGCGTGGTGATGTCCCGCGAGGTCCAGCCATGAGGCCCACGGGTGGACAGAATCTGTGAGTATTCCGGGCTGCGGTTGCCTTCGGGCTGCACGTTGGCGGGCATCGGCCCATCCGCAACGTATGTGATCGCACCGCCTCCTTCGGACGCCTCGATCAGGCCTCCTTCACGTGTCAGCGCTTCCGGTTCGGCACCATCCTTGTCTGGCGGCGATACCAGTTCCCAAGCCCGGCCATCGGGCAAACCAGCTGCCGCCGCCAGCACGGTAAACGTCCTTTCAATGCTGTGCACCTTGCCTTCGCCGTTCGTGGCAACGACTCGAAAGTAATAGAGACCGGGCTGCAACGCGGGCAATTCCAGCCCAACGGGGCTATCGCCGAAACCTTCGCCGACGTTGACTGGAGCTGTCTGCGTGCATGCCAATTGGCTGCAGCTCTCGGCGCCATATTCGAACGAGTAGTCGGTGTCGAGACCCCTGGGGTCGACCTTGGCACTCAGCTTCTCCGCACCCGCTGACGTGGACGAGACTTCGGCTGATACGCCTTCCACGGTCGGCGGCCCGCGCTTTTCGAGCTCGAATACGTCCACGTCTTCTGAGCCCGTCGCGGCGTCGGCAACGTACACCGCCCCCGTCTTGGCGTCGACGGCGACAGCATCGCCTTCCTTCAGCGCCGGAGTGCCGAAGCGCTGGATCACCTCGCCTTTTTCGTGTTCGCCGCTTTCCGGCGCGATCTCCGCGACCGTGCTCGACTTTTCGCCGCCAACGCCGGCTACATTCACGAGATAGGCGTCTCCGCCTTCGGCGACGTCATTGCTGGGTTCGCTGGACGGATTGACCGCGACGGCCGCCGTGAATTCGTAGTCCAACGCGGGCGTCAGGATCTGGTCCGCAGCGCCGTCGAGCTTGGCGACCACGGAGAACACCGCTTCCGACGGGATTGCTGCTCTGTCTTTTTCGTATTCCCCACGAACTTCGCGGAGGACTTCCGCTTGCACAGGGCTATCGCCAGCTTCGCCCGCATCCCCAACGTAGAAGTCGCCTGTCGCATCGACCGCGAACGCCGGTGTCCCCCGATGAGCCCCTCCCGGGGTTTCCGGGGGTGTCAGAATTTCGGATATCCCTACGTTGGGCGCAGCGTCATTGAACTTGAAGAGCTCGCCGCCCTGCTCGTAGACATACAGGTTCCCATCTCGATCGACCGCGACACCCTCGATCGCCGAGAACTTCCGTGCCTTTTCTGCCCCCACTTCAAAGGCTTTGATGATTTCGAGCTGTTCGCCTTCGGCGTCGAACTTGTAGATCGCCTTCCCGGCGCTGACTACATACACATCACCGCTCGAAGGGTCAGCGGCTTCGTTGGAGTTATCGACCGCAATCGCCCCCGGGCTGGACACTTTGAGCTGCCCGATCGACTTCTCACCGACGAGTTCGCCACCTTCGAGTGCCGGTTCAAACTCCTCGACCCGCTTGTTGTTGTGTTCGCTGACATAGACGTCGCCTGTCGCGTTGTCAACGGCCAGCCCGGCGGGACCGGAGAACGAGCCGAAGTGGAAACTGTAGGCATGACCGCGCTGGCTCAAAGCCAGTGCAGGGCCACTCTGGAGAAGCGACACACCGAGTGCGAGGAGGAGGGCGACGATCGCCGAGCGAACCACGCGGCGGCAGTGGCCCACTACTACGCCCGACACCCACGACGCGTAGACACCGTTACCACTTCGCCCATCCCCTGAACAGCCGTTGCCGCTGCAGCCCTCGGTGATCACCGCCAGCCCTCTCTCGCTCCCTGCCAACCCATTGCCAGTTGTCCCCTACGAAACCTTCTCCTGCCGTAAAGTCTAGCGCCCCGAGCGAGTCTGTCAAATGTCAACTGCCGGCGCCGAGGAGCAACCTGACCTCTATCACTTGACCGTGGCGAACAGTACGGTTCGTACGGTTCTGCCGTACGCGCGTCCCGGCTGCTCAGGTTACGCCCATGCGCAAGCTGACTACACGTGCCCAGATACACAAAAGCGTGCGTGAGGCCAAGGGCCCCACGCACGCTTTGTACTAGCTGGCTGCTACCGAACTAGGTGCTTGGCCAGCTGGTCGTCACCTGGACCTCAGGACTGGACCTCTACTTCTTTTTCGTACGTCGTCGTGCCTTTGGTCACCTCGGTTGAGGCAAACGGGCCGACAGTTTCTGACGGGTTGAACGCCGGGCTCGAAGAGACTTCGGTCAGGAGGTCCTGTTCACCAATCCCGTTTTCGAAGTTCTGCGTACCGGTGAACGACATCGTGTTCACACCACCGTCGACGCCAGCAAGCGTACCGGTCGAGCGGAAGTATCCGACACCTTCACAGCCGAAGATGGCCTGGTCGCCGCCAAAGGCAGACTCGCCCTTGATGTCGGACCAAACTTCGCCGGCAAGCGGTTCGCCTTTGCCGCCGAGACCTTTTTCACCGTGGTCGATGAGGCTGGTTTCAAGCGGGAAGGTTTCGATCGTGCCGTGCGTTGCACCACTCTCACACGGGACGCCTTTGGTTTCGCAACCGGTGAACATCACCTGAAGTGTGGCTGTTTTCGGCCCGGTGATTTCGCCTTTGCCTTTGCTCGCCGTGCATTTCACGGTACCGCCAAGGGACGGCGTTTCAAGCTTGGCTTCGCCCGTGCTCGAGGTGTAGCCGCGGCCGGCGACCTTTTCGAAGTGACCCTTTTTGGGCTTCGAAGATTTCGTCGTGCAGGTGTTGGTCGTGTATTCACCCTTCTTCTGGGCGATACAGGCTTCGACTGATTTCAGTTCGAAGTGGCCCTTGTGCGCCTTCGCCGATTTCGTGGCACAAGTCGAGGTCGTGTATTCGCCCTTCTTCATAGCGGCACAGTACTTGTACGTCCCTGCGGATGCGCTGGAAGCGGCCATCGCGCCAAACGCGACGACAGCCAACGCAGCCATGACGCAGAGCCCCATGATCCTAGTGCGTTTCATCTGTTCACTGCTCCTTTTCCCTCTAGGAATAGATCGACCGGCCCCGAGAATCCCCTCATCGGGGCACATCTGCCCCAAAGCCAGTCGTAGCCGCTAGCCGTAGCTCCTGCCAACGGTCCTGTACGGTTGACCTTGCCAGAAAACATCAACTGAGTCAAGGTCAAGCCCCAACGGCATCGCTTCGCCACGCAGCTCACTCCCCGTAGGAAGCTCAAACCCTGCGGTGGGCCTGGGCAATCCGCACCCCTCAGCGACGCTTGACATCATGTCACGGCGACCGTACCACAGTGCCTGACCTGCCGTCAACCCTCCCCTAGTGGTCAAGCCTCCCGACAGTTAGTGACCTGCCAGCCGCTGAGCAAGGCATAGACATTGGGCTCCACAGTCGTCCAGCGTAGGGCCGGACGATTGCCTCACTACGGAGCTCAGGCGATGCGACGGACGACCACCGTGCGGTCGGCCTCGGCAACGATCTCCCACCCCGGCGTACCCTCATAGCGAAAGTGGCGCGTGACGACTGCCGTCGGTCCGGGCAGCCCCCGCCCGCCACGCTCTCCCGCGCGTGCGTCGTGGAACACGACTCGACCGCCAGGGACAACGAATGGGTTCCAGGCGGACCAGTCGAGCTCGCACCCCTGCTCGGAGTGATCGCCGTCGATGAAGACCACATCCACCTGCGCGTCCCAGGACGCCGCCACGTCATGAGAGAGCGCAACGTGCCAGCGCACCGTCGGCGTGTCGCGCCCGCCATGGCGGATCGCGCGGGCAACGGTTCGCCGGGTGGCCCACTCGCTCGCGCCCCAGCCGCCGGGGAGCGCATCGGGATGCGATCCGTAGGGGTCGATCAGATGCAGCTCCGCCTCGTGTCCGAGCAGGTCCACCAGCGCCACCGCCGAGGCGCCCTCGTAGACGCCGATCTCAACCACGCGACGCGCGTCACGTGCAGCGTCGAGCAGGATGCGCGCATCCTCTCGCGAGTGCATCGTCCGCGGTGGGATCAGGCCGAGCCCCACGGCCAGCCCGCGCAGGCGCACATCGTCGCGCACCGTCGCCGGCGTCAGGCTGCGTAACGCTTGGGGCAGGATCGCCACAACGGCAGCCTATGCGCACGACTCCAGGCAGGCCGCCGAGCCGTACCGGCTCACAGACCTACCCAGCAGACCTCAGACCGCTGAGACCTGCTCCTCCTCGGCCACGCGGAAAGACGATCCGCAGCCACAGGCAGCTACGACGTTCGGGTTGTTTACCTTGAAGCCCGCACCCTGCAGGCTCTCCTCGTAGTCGATCGTCGAGCCGCTCACGAACTGCAGGCTCTCGCCGTCCACGAGCAGCTTCAGCCCGTGGCTCTCGAACACAATGTCTGACTCGCGTTGCTCGTCGAAGGCCAGCTGGTACTGGAAGCCCGAGCAGCCGCCGCCGCGCACGCCCACACGCAGGCCTGCCACGTTGACGTCAGCCTGTTGAGAGGCGAGAAACTCATGCACCTTCTCGGCACCCTTGTCAGTGATCTCGATCATCGTGTTTGCTCCTGTGGCTAGCTCCAAGACTTTCCAAAGTATAGCGGTAGCTCATGGCCGCACTCGACCCGCGCCGAGACCTTCTAATCTCTTCGGTAGATGCCCTCCGCCGAGGACATAAAGCAGCGCATAGAGGCCGCCATCCCCGGGGCTCACGCGGACGTCGAGGACTACACCGGCGGCGGCGATCACTTCCGTGCCACCGTCACCGCCGACGCATTCGACGGCCTCAGCCGCGTCCGGCAGCACCGTCTCATCTACGAGGTCTTCGGAGCTGAAGTCGGGGGAGCGATCCACGCCCTGGCGCTGAAGACCCAGACCCCATCGAAGATCCAGACCCTCTGAAAGCCAGGAGCGTTACATGTCCACCAGCCAGTTCGAGCCGCTACCGATGTCCACCGCCGAGCCCACCTCCGCACCGACGCCAAGCGCGGAGTCCAACCCGATCCGCGACGCGATCGCACAGGCCATCGCCGAGCACAAGGTGATCCTGTTCATGAAGGGCACACCTGAGGCGCCCGCCTGCGGTTTCTCAGCACGCACCGTCGCCGCCCTGCAGGCGCTCGACACGCCGTTCGCCGCCGTCGATGTGCTGCCCGACCCGCGGATTCGCCAGGAGCTCTCCGCGATCTCCGACTGGCCGACAATTCCCCAGCTGTTCGTCGACGGCGAGCTGCTCGGAGGCTGCGACATCGTGACCGAGATGTACGAGTCAGGGGAGCTCGCGCAAGCGTTGGTGTAGCGTCCCGCGCCGCATGACTCCCGTCGCGGTCGCAACCGACAGCACTCACTACCTCCCACGCGCGCTCGCCGACGCGGAAGGCGTCCGTCAGGTCAGCCTGTACGTGGGCTGGCAGGGGCAGCCCGAGCGCGAGCTCGAGATGGACGGCTTCGACGCCTTCTACAAGCGACTGGGCGAAGATCCCGAACTGCCGAGCACCTCGCAGCCATCGATCGGAGACTTCCTGGCTGTCTGGGAGCCGCTGATCGAGGCCGGTAACGACGTCGTCTCGATCCACCTCGCGGGAGGCATCTCAGGGACCTGCGAGGCGGCGCGCCAGGCGCACGCGCTGCTCGCCGAGCGAGGACTCGGCGAGCGCGTGGAGGTGATCGACGGCGAAACCGCCTGCGGGGGGATGGGTCTGCTGGTGCTCGCCGCCTGCGCCGCCGCCCGCGCCGGCGCGGACAAGGACGCGGTGGTCGCGCGTGTGCGTGAAGCTCGCGCCGCGCTGCGCATCTGGTTCTGTCTGGACACGCTCGAGTACCTCAAGCGCGGCGGGCGCATCGGCAAAGCACAGGCGTGGCTCGGTGGCACCCTGAGGATCAAGCCGATCCTCTCGCTCGAGTACGAGATCGTCCCCGTCGAGCGCGTGCGCACCGCCGGCCGCGCCTTCGAGCGCATGGTCGCCTACGCGCAGGAGCTCCACGACAGCGGCGCCGACGGCTGGGTCGTGCAGCACATCCAGGCAACCGAGCAGTCACAGCGGCTGATCGACCGCTGCCGCGAGATCTTCGACTCCGAACCCGTGTTCACCTCAGAGGTCGGCCCCGTGATCGGCACCTACACAGGCCCTGGCCTCATCGGCGTGGGCGCCGTTCCCCGCGCGCTGCTGGCCTGACTCAGGCTGAGCGGCGACGGCGACGGCCGCGGAGCATCCGCGCGGCGAACATCACCCCGACGACCGCCGCTCCCACGGTGATCTCCGTGCGGTGACGCTCCACATGGGCGCGCCAGTCGGTGATGCGTGTAACCTCGCCGCGCAGCTGCGCCACCGACACGGCGAGCTCGGCTCGGTTGGCCTCGATCGAGCTGCGAATTTCCGCGGGGGTGCGCTGCGCCATCAGCCCTCGCCTCCCGGCGCCGCTGTGCCGCGCGCGCTGTCCGCGGGGCTGCTCGCGTCGGCGCTCACAGCCTCGCGAATCTTGCGGGCCTCATCGATTGCCATGCTTGGCATCGGCGGCGAGCTTTTTTTGACTGCTTTCGCGGCGATCAGCCCGGCAAGGATGCCGAGCACGACGAGAATCGCCGCCATCGCGAAAAAGCCCCAGAAGTAGGCGAACTCGCCGACCGGCAGGTAGAAGTACAGAAGCCACGCACATCCCACCAATACGAACACGAGTGCTGTGAGGAAGAACACGCCTGCGGCGACGCCAACGATCGCACCCTTGGCCAGCTTGGCCGCCTTTTCGCTCACCTCCGCCTTCGCCAGCTCGATCTCCTCGCGTACCAGCAGCGTCGCCCGCTCGGAGATCTCCGTGATCGCCGTCGCGATGTTCTGCGGCTGATCCGTACGCTGGGCGCCGTCCGACTGCTCGCCGGGCAGCGGTGGGTAGCCGTCGCTCACTCCGGCGGCTCCTCGTCGAACACGCGCCGCCACACGGTTGCGGCAGCGCGAGTCGCGACGATGCTCGCGAGCGCGCTCACGCCCATCATCAGTCCCTGCCACATCAGCCGCTTGACCATCTCGTTCTCCATGATCGCGTCAGTCTATTGCCCGGCGGGGTCACGCTCTTGTCCGAGCCACGATGCAGGCAACCTCGGTCCCGTCATGCGGGACTCAGCCGACGCTCGCACGGGGAGCCAAGTCGGCCTCCAGACCGCCGCAGACCGTTTCCACCACGAGCCACTTGGCCCGCTCGAAGTAGTCCCCGTCCTGCGGCAGCAGCCCGAAGATCCACCCCGTGAGCAGCTGCTCGATCGCGCCGTAGAAGGCCATCGCGGCAAAGCGAGCGTCGATCTCCGACTTGAACACCCCCTCCTGCTGAGCCTTGGTGATCATCCCGCCGATCAGCTCGTATGCCTCGCGGATCGTGGCGATGTGGGTGTTGCCGAACGAGTTCGCCGCGCGCGTGACCTCCACGATGATCACCTTCATCAGGTCCGGGTCGTGGCGGTAGCTGTCGATGATGAACGACGCGATCGCGAGCAGCTTCTCGCGTACGGGGATCGTTTCGCCATCGACGTCGCGGATCAGCTGCAGCATCACCTGCCAGCGCTCGAGGAACAGCGTGTCGAGGATCTCGTCCTTGGACGCGAAGTAGTGGTACACGAGCCCGTAAGCCACGCCCGCCTCGTCTGCGATATCCGAGACCCTGCACGCGTGAAAGCCCTGGCGGGCGAACACCCGCACCGCCGCGTCCAGGATCAACCGGCGCTTGTCCGAGGCGTTCTTGCCCCTCGCTGAAGATGGTCGCGAAGCGCTCATACGCCTATCGCATCCTCTGCCGGCCAGCGATACGCCTCTTCTCGGCGGTTGGCAAGCGAAGGCAAGCGCGTGCGGATCTCCCGCTGGCGCTCCAGATCGAGATCCGCGACGATGTGACCGGGGCTGTCAGGCGCCTGCGCGAGCACCACGCCCCACGGATCCACGATCATCGAGCGCCCGCCCGAATGCTGATGAGCCGGGTGCTCGCCCACTTGGTTGGCCGCGATCACAAACGCCTGGTTCTCGATCGCGCGCGCCCGCACCAGCACCTCCCAATGCTCGCGCGTCGTCGTCAGCGTGAACGCCGCCGGCAACGCCACGATGCGCGCGCCCCGCACAGCCAGGATCCGGTAGAGCTCGGGAAAGCGCAGGTCGTAGCAGATCGACATCCCCAGCTCCACGCCATCGGCGGTCTGCGACAGGACCACCTCATCACCCGCCTGCTCCAGCTCCGACTCGCGGTATACGTGCCCGCCAACCTCCACGTCGAACATGTGCACCTTGCGATAGACCGCGCGAATCTCGCCGTACGGGTCCACGTGCACGGACGTGTTCGCGAGCTTCTCCTGGCCCGGCACGCGCTCGAGGATCGAGCCCGCCACCAAATCCACTCCCAGCTCACGCGCGATCGCACGCGCCCATTGAATCGCCGCGCCGTCGAGCGTCTCCGCGCCCAAGCGCAGATCCTCCTCAGAGCCCATCGCCGTCCACTTCTCCGGCAGCACGATCAGCCGCGCACCGTCCGCGGCCGCCGCACGCGTGAGCCGATCCGCGGCAGCCATGTTCGCGACCTGATCGGAAGTGGAGTTGAGCTGAACGGCCGCTACCCTCAAAAGCGCTTTCCTTCTCGCAGGTATCGCCCCCACGGATCCCGCAGCGGCCCTACAGCAGAATAGATTGACTGGTCAGTCAATATCGCGAAAGCATAACGCCCAAGCGGAACCAACCATCTCAGCCAGAATCAACGGCACGGTGGCGACGCAGCGCCGCCAGCAGCAGCTTGGAGTGCATCGCCCCGATCAGCTCCCGCAGCGGCTCTGTGCCCGCTGCCACCATTTCCATCGCACGCTCGATCTCCACCTCGCCCGCTAGCCGGCCCAGGAGCGCCCGCACCTCCTCCTCCACCAGCGGCTCGAGGGCCTTGCGGTAGCGCAGCGTGTCGTACACGGTGAATCCCAGCGCCTCCTCATAGCCGCCCGCGCGGAAGCTTGCGATCGCCTCGATGATCTTCACGTCGTCGCGGTCATATCCGCGCTGGTTGGGAGTCAGTACGCCGATCTCCGCCAAGCGCTCGAGCACGTTACGCGGCACCCCGTAGCGCTCGAGCGCGGTACGCCGCGCCACACGGCTGTTGTCGTCCGCGCTCGCCATCGCCCGTTCGAGGATCCGATCCTCGAGCTCGATCAACGCCCGCACCCGTCCCGGGTCCTCCTCCAGCGCCCCCCTGATCACGCGCAGCGGCATGAACCGCTCCTCCTGCAGGCGCTTGATCAGCTCGATCCGCTCGACGTACTCCGGCGGGTAGTACGCCATGTTGCGTGAGGTCCTGACGATGTCATGCCCATCGCCCAGCAGCCCTTCGCGCAGGTAGTAGCGGATCGTCCCCGGGCTCACGCCCGAGCGCTCCGCGAGCTCGCTCATCTTCAACAGCTCACCGCGCGAGGAGGAGTCACGGGCTGGCGAGGCGGCGCTCATCGGCTCACGGCCTCGCTCATGCGCGGAAGACGGCGCCAGCGTTGACCTCCGCCGCGCCTGCCGCCGCACCACTGCCCAAAAGCTCCGCCACCTGCTCGGGCGTATAGCCCGCCGCCAGCAGCACTTCCTCGGTGTGCTCGCCCAATGCCGGCCCCGGCAACCGCGTGTGCTCGCCCGGCGTGCGCGTCAGCTTCACCGGGATCCCCAGCTGACGAACCGGCTGCTCCGCGCCCGGCTGATCGAGCTCGACCACCATCTCCCGCTCGCGCACCAGCTCCGATGACAGCGCCTCGTCAAGCTCCAACACGGGCTCGAGACAGCAGTCGTGCTTGCGGGCGAACGCCTCCCATTCATCGCGTGTACGTCCCCTGAAGATCTCCTGCACCTGCGTGTGCGCGTCCGAGCCCGGACGCTCGAACTGCATCGCGATCAACTCCTCACGTCCCACGCCGCGGCACCACGCCTGCCAGAACTTCGGCTCCAGCGCTCCCAGCGTCACCCACCCATCCGCACACTCATACGGGCGGTAGCAAATAAGCGACCCCGCCAAAGGCAGATCGCCCCGGCGCGGAACCGTGCCGTCGGCGAAGTACGCGGCCGCCACCATCGCAAGCCAAGACAGCGCGCCGTCGGCCATCGACGCATCCACCATCTGGCCTTCGCCTGAGCCAGGAGATCCGGATCCCGCCCCCCCGCCGTCGCGCTCGCGCAGCGCCGCCATGATCCCGAACGCCGCCATCAGCGCGCCACCGCCCAGGTCCGCGATCTGGCCAGCCGCCTGCACCGGCTCGCCACCCTGCTCACCGGTCAGTCCCAGCAGGCCAATCAGCCCCAGGTAGTTCATGTCGTGGCCCGACGCGTCACGTTTCGGGCCCGTCTGCCCGTAACCAGAGATCGCGCAGTACACGATCCCCGGGTTCTCCTCGCGCATCCGCTCGTAGCCAACGCCCAGGCGATCCAGCACTCCCGGACGGAATGACTCCAGCACCACGTCCGCGTCGCGCACCAGTGCCAGCAGCGCCTCGCGGCCACCATCGCTCTTCAAGTCGAGGCGAACCGAGCGCTTGTTCCGATTCAGCGACAGGAACAGCGCCGACTTGGCGCTGTCGTGCGCGCCCTCGTAGTACGGCGGCGACCAGCGGATGTAGTCGCCCATCCCTGTGTCCTCCACCTTCACCACGTCCGCGCCGAAGTCCGCCAACAGCAGCGAGCAGAAGCCGCCCGGCAGAAGCCGGGACAGGTCGAGGACACGGATGCCCTCCAGGGGGAGGCTCGGGGTCCGGGTCACGGTAGACGGTGGGTTGAGGTGGTCGCACCGTGGATGGCAGACGGCGCACGCGAGCGCAGGCGTGCCGGTGGCACGTCGAGCATCGCGGGTGGCGTATGACGCCGCGGGGCGGCCGCCTCAATCCCGGCGGATATCGGGACCCGGACCCCATACCGTGGAACCGCCACGCGTACGCACCCGGCGGCCGGTAGGCCGCCCCTAAAAATTCTGTTCACGCGAGGCTCCCCTCGCGCTGTGGGACCGCAAGCATCGCGCGGGCCTCCTGCACGGTCGCCGGGCGCCTGCCCATGTCCTCTGTCATCTGCCGAGCCTTGGCGATCAGCTCGCCGTTGGATTTCGCCATCTCGCCGTTTGGCAGGTACAGGTTGTCCTCCAGGCCCACACGGATCGAGCCACCCAGGGTGAGCGCGGCGGAAACCAGCATCCATTGGTCGCGCGAGATCCCGATCACACCCCAGTGCGATCCCTCCGGGATGTTGTCCACCATCGCCGCCAGGTTGCGCGCCGTCGGGGGAATCCCGCCCACGACGCCCATCACACAGTCCACATGCAGCGGGGTTTTCAGCACGCCCATGTCGATCAGCGGCGCCAGGCTGCCCACGTGACCCACGTCGAAGCACTCGTGCTCAGGTTTGATGCCCAGCTCGTTCATCGCCTCGAGCAGCTCGATGATCTCGCTGAACGGGTTCTCGAACACCATGTTGAACACGAACTGTTTTTTCGAGCGCGAGTACTTCGCATAGTTCATCGAGCCCATGTTCAGCGCCGCCACCTCCGGACGGCACGCGCGCAGGTACTCAACCCGCTTGGCAACCGGTATTCCGATCGTGCCCGTCGAGTAGTTGATGATCGCCGCATCACCGACCTCCGCGCGGATCGCATCCGTGATCGCCTGGAAGTCCTCGATCTCATATGACGGCGTGCCGTCCGGTTTGCGCGCGTGGATGTGAATGTGCACACCACCCTCGTCAACGATCCGCCGTGCCTCCGCCCCGTACTCCTCCGGGGTGTACGGGATCGCCGGGCACTGCGCGCGGTTCGCGATCGCGCCCGAGATCGAGCAGGTGATTACCACAGGGTGGTCGAGGCTCATACCGGGACAACTCCTTGCCGCTTCCACGGCCGCTCGATTTTCTTGTTCTGCGCCATCTCCAGGCCGCGGCAGATCGTCTCGCGTGTCTCGCGTGGGTCGATCACGTCGTCGATCACGTCGTTGGCGGCAGCGCCATACACGTCGAAAATCTTGCGGAAACCCTCGATCAGCTCTGCCTTCTTCGCCGCTGGGTCCTCCGCCGCGTCCACCTGTTTGCGAAACGCGATCTCCACCACGCCCTCCGCGCCCATCACGCTGATCTCAGCGCTCGGCCACGCGACGATCAGGTCCGGCTCATACGCGCGGCCGTTCATCACGTAGTAGCCCGCGCCGTATGCCTTGCGCGTGATCACCGTGATCTTCGGCACCGTCGCGTTCGCCACCGCGTACAGCATCTTGGCGCCGTGGCGGATGATGCCTTCCGCCTCCACCTTCGTCCCCACCATGAAGCCGGGGACGTCCTGAATGAACACCAACGGGATTGCAAACGCGTTGCACAGGTTGACGAACCGGGCGGCCTTGTCCGCCGAGTCGTTGTCGAGGATGCCGCCCAGATGCTTGGGCTGGTTGGCAACGATTCCCACCGAGCGCCCGCCGAAGCGTGCGAAGCACGTGATGATCGTCTTCGCCCACTGACCCTTGATGTCGAAGTACTCGCCGTCATCGACGATCCTGCGGATCACCTCATACATGTCATACGGCTGGCGGTTGGAGTCCGGCAGCACGTCCAGCAGATCATCCTCGCGCCTGTCGATCGGGTCCGCGCTCGCGCGTATCGGCGCCGGCTCTTCGCAGTTGCGGGGCATGTATGACAGGTACTGCTTGATCCGCTCGACGCACTCCTCGTCGTTTGCCACCTCCAGGTCACCCACGCCCGACTTGCGGCAGTGCACTCGCGAGCCGCCCAGCTCCTCCTGGGTGACGTCCTCGCCAATTGCGGCTTTGACCAGGTGCGGGCCCGCGAGGGCCATCGAGCCGCGGCCCTTGACCATCGGCACGAAGTCAGCCAGGCCGGGGATGTATGCGGTGCCCGCAGCACACGGACCCATCAGCGCCGCCACCTGTGGGATCACGCCGCTCATCACCACCTCCTCGCGGAACAGGTGCCCAGAGCCCGCGAACATCGCGCCCGCCGCCTCCTGCACACGCGCACCCGCCGAGTCCAGCAGCCACACAAACGGCATCCGCTTCGTCAGCGCCAGCTCGCGCAGGCGCGTGACCTTCAGCTCGCCCGTCATCCCCATCGAGCCGGCCATCACCGTGAAGTCGTACGCCGCCACCGCCGTCAGGCGCCCGTCCACCTTGCCGTAGCCGGTGATCACGCCGTCGGCCGGAGCATCCACGCCATCCATCGCTCGCTGAGAGAAGTGGGGTTTGCCATGGATGCCCAGCTCCACGAACGTACCGTCATCGATCAGCAGCGCGATCCGCTCGCGTGCTGTCAGCTTTTCGCGTGCGTGCTGGGCCGCGATCTTCTCCTCGCCGCCGCCCAACCTGATCTTCGCTCGACGCTCGGCAAGGTCCTCTACCAGCGGGCGCAGCAGGGACTGCTTCGCCTCCGCCGGGGGCTCAGGTGCGTCCTTCTTCGCCGCAGGTTTTTTTGCGGCCTTGTCTGTGGTGGCCATCAGCGTCCTTTCCATTGCGGCTCGCGCTTCTCGAAGAACGCCGTCACGCCCTCCACGATGTCCTCTGTGGACATCGCAAGCGTCAGCTGCGCGCGTAGGTAGTCGAGCGCGTCGTCCAGCGGCATGTCCAGCTGGCGGCGCATCGCCTCCTTGCCCAGGCGCATGATCACCGGCGAGCGGCTCGCCAGCTTGCCCGCCCACTCAGCTACCAGCCCGTCCAGCTCGCCGTCGGGCACGACACGGTTGACGATGCCCGCCGCGAGCGCCTCCTGCGCATTCCAGCGCTCGCCCAGCAGCAGCAGCTCGTTGGCCTTCTTGCGCGGAACGTTGCGGTAGATCAGCGCCATGATCATGAACGGGAACGTGCCGATGTTGATCTCCGGCGTGCCAAACGTGGCCGCGTCTGAAGCGACGATCAAATCGCATGCAAGCGCGATCCCCAGCGCACCGGCGAGCACGTGCCCGCGCGCGACGCACACGGTCGGCTTGCCCAGCTCTCCGATCAGCTTGAACAGGCCCACGAAGCGCTCCGAGCCAAAGTGCTTTTCAACCAGCGGCGCGTCAGCGCCGAAGCCGCCGAGGTTGGCGCCCGACGAGAACGTACGCTCGTGCGAGGACGCGAGCACCACGCAGCGCACCACCTGCTCGTCGCGGGCTCGCTCGAATGCCGCTGTCAGACCGCGCAGCAGCTCCGGTGAGAGCGCGTTGCGCGTGTCCGGGTCGTTGAGCGTGATCGTCGCGATGCCCGTGTCCGCGACCTCGTACAGAACCTTGTCGGTGGCTGGCGTCTCGCTGGGCACACGCCCATCGTATCTGGATCGGGAGTGCGTAGGAAGTAAGCAGCGCTACTACTTACTTCTGCGTCGGCCGCTTCGCTCAGTTGCAGACGCGGCAGTGTCCCACCGCGCAGCTGCACGCCGGCGGGATGGGACCGGCGCGTCGTGGGCCCCAGCGGCGCACCCACTCAAGTGCCACGAGATTCGTCCGATCGCCCGTGCCGTCGGGCCAGCAGAAGCGGAGCATCGTGGCAGCCAGCCGATCCGTGTCGGGCTCGGCCCTGCTCGACACCAACTCGATGTGTTCGGCGATTCCCGCATCGCCCGGATGGGCTTCCATGCCACTTACATCGACCATGGAGCGTCGGGGCCTTAGGACCGGGCTCGCGGCGCCTCGCCAACTGGAGTGAGGCGCCGTCGAGACCTGGCGATGGCGTCACGCGGCCTGTGGAACCCGCGCGATGCTTTCCTGGTACAGCGCCATCTGCGCCGCCACGGCCTCGTTGGCGAAGCCGTCGATCTGGCGTAGACGATCCACGACGAGGCTCGCGTCGGCGAGAACCCGTCGATACTCCTCGTTCTCGCGCAGCGCTGCGAGCTGTTCGGCAGAGCCGTGCAGCTCGATGTAGCCGTTGAGCTCCGCGTTGGGACCGAGCAGGATCACCTCGAACCTCTCGATGCGACCCTCCTGCTGCAGGCGCCCATAGAGACCGATTGCCTCGTTGAACACCTCGAGGCTGCGCTCCTCGCGTCCACGGACAGACGCTCCCCAGCCGATGAACAGCATGCGGTCGGCCATACCGACCTCCTTCCCTAACGGCCCGGCCCGTCGTCGGGCCTGTCGCGGCGGACGCTACCAATCGCCACGGGAAACCGGTGGACACCGCAGGAACATGCACGACTCCCGAATGCATGCACTGAGTTAGGTGCGATCGGGCCGGCTGGCGCACACGGAATCTATGGCGGCGTTGCCCCCGAGATGGGGACGCTCTTGAGCTTCGCCACCCTGCGGCACATCTTCGCCTGCTTACCGTGCAGGCGCCGGCAGGCCCTCAGCGCCCGAGCGCGAGCGCGCGCGGCACGGCGTCGTTCGATCTGCTTCAGCTGCGTTTCCTCGATCGTCTGCGCGGCTGGCGGTGGCACCACGGTCACGGGAATGTTGATCGCCAGCGTGTCCACCCGCACCGCAAGGGTGGTGCCTTCGGCCGCGAACGTGAACCTGATGCGCACGGGCAGGCCGTTGGGAGCGATGAACACTTCCAGCTCGAACGTCGGCGGGGCCGACGGTTTGGCAGGAGCCTTGGGGCTGCCCACGGGCGAGGTTTCGAGCAGCGAGCTCAACGGGTGCCCCGAGGGCGTCGCTTTGGAGCGCAACTGCGCCAATATCGGTGCGGGATTGAGCGTCGCGTCGAACTCGATCACGCGCTGTCCATCGACGGTCGCCGGACCCGACTCTTCAATGCTCTGCGCGCCGTTGAGCTGTTCGATCAGCTTGCTGAACGTGCCCTGCTGGCCCGACTGATCGTTGCCGAGGATGCCGCTGGGGTCAAGCGCTGAGGCTTCTTCCGTGTCTGCTTTCGTCGGGCTGGAAACCCAAGGACGCCCGCCGTCGATTTCCGCGGCCGACTGCTTGTAGGTGTAGGTGGTATCGCCGATCACACGCTTCTGCACCTGGCGAAGGCCGAAGAGACCCCCGACGTACGAAGCCTCCGCGGGAGAGTCGCTGGCTTCTCCATCGCCTGCGACGAGCAGCACGAGCGGGGTCTGCTTGCCGAGGAATTCGCCCAGCGAGATTTCCTCCTGAAAGGAGAACCGCTCCGAGTTGGCCTGTAGCTGCGCCATCTGCTGCTCCAGACCCACCAGATCGGGTGGTAGTGGCGTCGTTGCCGTCGCGGGCGCCGCCTCGCACCCGAGAGCGACCACCAGCGCGAGGAGCGCGATGCTCCTTATGTGTAGTTGTCCCCGCCTGCGCATGGCCCCAAAACTATTACTTCTCGTCCAGCGGTGTGATTTTTCTGGTCGGAAGCCACGCGCCGCACTGGCGTTCAACGGAGCGCCCAACGCCTTGCTGCTGGGTCCCGTTGCTGCTGGGCCCCGCTTTCGTACGCCCCGCCAGAAGTAGATAGCGCTACTGTTTACTTTGCCCCGCCGCCATTCGCCCACGAGGAAACGAGGAGAGCCACCCATGGCCGCCACCGCTGAGAGCGTCCGCAAGCCCGACTTCCAGGCCGCACGCAAGCACTTCATCTTCACCGACGAGCACGAACAGCTGCGCGAGTCGATCCGCAACTTCACGATCAAAGAGCTCGCCCCGCACGCTGAGGAGTGGGAGGAGACGACGTTCCCCGACTCGGTGTTCGCGCGCATGGGCGAGCTCGGCTTCCTCGGCCTGGACAAGCCCGAGCAGTACGGCGGCCAGGGCGGCGACTACTACACGAGCCTGGTGCTCGCGGAGGAGATCACCAACGCCAACTCCGGCGGCCTGGCGATGGGCGTCGCGGTGCACACCGACATGGCGATGCCGCCGATCCTCGCTTTCGGTACCGAGGAGCAGAAGCAGGAATGGGTGGTGCCCGCGATCAAGGGCGAGAAGATCCTGTGTCTGGGCATCACCGAGCCCGACGCCGGCTCGGACGTCTCCGGCATCAAGACGCGCGCGGTCAAGGACGGAGACGACTACATCATCAACGGCTCCAAGACCTACATCACCAACGGCCACCGCGCCGACGTGATCGTGCTCGTCACCAAGACCGACCCCGACATCGGATATGACGGCTTCACGCTGTTCCTCGTGCCGATGGACGCTCCCGGCGTGATTCGCGAGAAGCGACTGGAGAAGCTCGGCATGCACGCCTCAGACACGGCGCTGCTCGCCTTCCAGGACGTGCGCGTCCCCGCCACCGCCGTGCTCGGCCAGGTTGGCAAGGGCTTCTACCACATCATGTGGGAGCTCCAGGGCGAGCGCCTGATCGGCGCCGCAGGCATGGTCGCGGGCGCACAGAAGTGCTTCGAAAAGACGCTGCAGTACGCGCACGAGCGCAAGGCGTTCGGCCGCGAAATCGGCAAGTTCCAGGTGATCCGCCACAAGTTCGCCGAGATGGCCACCAAAATCGAGTCGGCGAGGCAGATGACCTACATCACCGCCTGGCGTTTCAACAACGGCGAGTACCCCGTGCGCGAGATCTCGATGTCCAAGCTCCACGCCTCACGGGTGCTCTGCGAAGTGGCAGACGAATGCATCCAGATCCACGGCGGCGCGGGCTACATGAAGGAGTACGGCATCGAGCGGGTATGGCGCGACGCGCGGCTGAACCGCATCGGCGCGGGCACCGACGAGATCATGCTCGACGTCATCGGGCGCTCCTACGGGCTGTGAGGGCCGATACCACGGACGCGTACCTGCCTCGTGGGAGCGAGACGCTTACGCAGACGGCGGTTGATGAAGGCGGTTGCGAGCCCAGTGCCCATTATCCGCGTCACCGCGGGGTAGACGGACGGCGGGGCGTGGCTCTCCATGGCGCGCCTCATTGCCGCACGGCGGGCATCGGGATCGTCGGCGAGGTCGATCTGTTCGAGCTCCTCGGCAAGCGCCTGGCGGGCGCGATCGGCCTCAGGGTCCTCTGGCTGTCGCAGTCGATCGCCCAATGCCTGACCCGCCACACCGACGCACACCAGCAGCAGCGTGCGCCACAGGGCGACGCGGCTGCCGGTGCGCGCATCCACGGTCGCAATCCCGAGCAGCCGCTGTCCGGGGGTGCGCAGCTGCTCACGCAACGCGTCGGCCGGCAGCCACCGCAACCAACGCGTGCGCCCGTCGCGGACGCGCGCTCGCAGCGACCACGCAAGCGCACCTGTGAGTGTCACGTCCACAAGCGCCGCGAGCGTTTGGCGCCAGCGCGACGCCGCCAGTTGAGCGATGTCGTCCATCTCAGACATTCTCTCAAGGACACGGCAAACGCGAGCATGACCGGATGAGCCCTCCCGACCCCCCCTTCACCGACGAGCACGAGGAGCTGCGTGCCTCAGCTCGCGGCTTCATCGAGCGCGAGCTCGCACCCCACGCCCAGCAGTGGGAGGACGAGCGCTGGTTCCCCGACGAGGTCTTCCCCAAGCTCGCCGGTCAGGGCCTGCTCGGGCTGAAGTATCCAGAGTCCTACGGCGGCCAGGGCGGCGACTACCTGCACGAGGCGGTGCTGATCGAGGAGCTAGCCCGCACGGGCTCAGGCGGCACCGCGGCGGGCATCGGCGCGCACATCAACATTGCCACTCCCCCGATCTGGAAGTTCGGCACGGAGGAGCAGAAGCAGCGTTACCTCGTGCCGGCGATCCGCGGCGAGAAGATCGGCGCGCTGGGCATCACAGAGCCGGGAGCCGGCTCGGACGTCGCCGCCATCAGCACCCGCGCCGAGCGGGTCGACGGCGGCTGGGTGGTGAACGGCGAGAAGACCTACATCACCAACGGCGTACGCGCGCACTTCATCGTCACAGCGGTGAAGACGAGGAATGAGAGCCCGCCCACCCGGCACCACGACATCTCCTTTCTGATCATCGAGCGCGGCGAGGGTGTGAGCTCGTCAAAGCTCGAGAAGCTCGGCTGGCACGCGTCGGACACCGCGACGATCAGCTTCCAGGATGTGTTCGTTCCCGAGGAGAACCTGCTTGGCGAGCTCAACGAGGGCTTCAAGCTGATCATGGCCAACTTCCAGTGGGAGCGGCTGGCGATGGCGTTGGGTGCGGTCGGGGCGATGGCGCTCGCGTGGGAGCGCACCGCCGAGTTCGCTCGCCAGCGCAACGCGTTCGGGCGCCCCCTGACGGGCCACCAGGTGATCCGCCACAAGCTCGCCGACCTCGCCACCTCCGTGTACACGTGTCGCTGCGTCACCTATGACGCGCTGCGGCGCTTCGTCGCCGGCGAGGAGCCGCTGAAGGAGGTCACGATGGCAAAGCTGCTCACGCAGCGCGCATCGTTTGAGCTGATGGACGCCTGCCTGCAGATCCACGGCGGCGCCGGCTACATGCGCGAGTACTTCATCGAGCGCGCCGCCCGCGACGCTCGCCTCGGCCCGATCGGCGGCGGTAGCGACGAGATCATGCGCGAAATCCTCGGGCGCGTATTGGGCCTTTAGCCCTTACAACGCCGCCTTTGCGGCACCTGTAACCGGCGCCGGGGGACTGGCTCACGCAGCCGACCCCGACCGCCGCTAATACACATGTCCAAAGCGATCTTGCAGGGCTCAATCATCCGCGAGGGGCGTCCGATAGGGCCGCATGGCCCCTCTACGCCTCGGTCGCGTTGCCGCGCTCATGGCCGTTTGCTGCGCCGTATTTGCCGCGAGCGCATCAGCGCTGGCTACGCGTGCTCAACGCCATTCGCACGCCGCTAGCGCCCCGCACCGTGCGTGCGTGAACACGAGCCTGATGCCGACCAGCGCGAATCTCAAGCTGATTCGCGCCGCCACCCTGTGCCTGATCAACCGCGAACGCATCCTGCACGGAGAGCGTCCGCTGCGCCCGAACGGCCGCCTACGTCGCGCCGCGCAAGCGCATAGCCGCAGCATGGCCTTCGGCGACTACTTCCAGCACGTCGGACCCGGCGGCGCCACGCCGGCTGCGCGCCTGCGGGCTGTCGGCTATATCAGCTCGCATGTTGGCTTCGAAGTGGGCGAGAACATCGCCTGGGGCGCGCTTTGGCTGGCTACACCGCGGGCGATTGTCGCCTCGTGGATGGCCTCGCCGGGGCACCGCGCGAACATCCTCGACCCGCACTACAGGGAAACAGGCATCGGCGTCTCTCCGCACCCGCTCAGCTCCCGCGCGCACGGCCAGGCGGGAGCGATCTACACGCAGGACTTCGGCGTGATCACGCGCGGCTGAGCGCCCGCGTGACCGAACAGTTCTCCACGGCAGCCCTCGCCGGCCAGATATAACTTCGTCTCCCTGATCAACACAAGGAGACCACAAAGCTATGGGAGTACTGGACGGCAAGTCGGCGATCGTCACCGGTTCGGCACGCGGCATCGGCCGCGCCACCGCGGAGCTGCTCGTCGAGCAGGGCGCGCAGGTTCTGATCAACGACCTCGACGGTGACGTGGCCGAGCAGGCATCAGGTGAGATCAAAGGCGAAACCGCTGTTTTCGCGGGCGACCTGACCAAGCCGGGTGCTGCCGACGATCTCGTCAAGAAGGCGATCGACTCGTTCGGCAAGATCGACATCATCGTCAACAACGCCGGCTACACGATCGACGCACCGGTCCACAAGATGACCGACGAGCACTTCCAGGCGATGCTCGACATCCACACGATCGTGCCCTTCCGTGTGATCCGCGCCGCCGCACCATACCTCCGCGAGCCGGCAAAGAAGGAGCGCGAAGAAGGCAAAGAGGTGTTCCGCAAGATCGTCAACGTGTCCTCCACCTCGGGCACCTTCGGCAACGCCGGCCAGGCGAACTACTCGTCCGGCAAGGCCGGCGTGGTCGGTCTCACAAAAACGGTCGCCAAGGAGTGGGGCCAGTTCAAAGTCAACGTCAATGCGGTCGCGTTCGGCTTCATCGACACGCGCCTCACGCAGGCGAAGGTGGATGAGAACACGATGGAGGTCGGCGGCGAGAAAATCCAGCTGGGGATACCCGAGCAGATGCGCCAGATGGCTTCCATGCTGATCCCGCTCGGACGTCCCGCCACGCCCGAGGAGGCAGCTGGAGGCGTGTTCTTCCTGTGCTCACCGTGGTCGAACTACGTGCACGGACAGACCCTGCACATAACAGGCGGGCTGTTCGGGGGTATGACCGGCTGAGGAGTGGTCGCTGGGGGAGCTGCTCGCACGCGGCGGCTCCCCTGTCGCTAGGTGCCCTTGCTGATGCCCCGCAGATCCAAAAGGCACCCCGAGAAGTAGGCGCCCGCAGGCGAGGCGAGATAGGCGGTCAGCGCTGCCACCTCGGCGCCTATCTCGCTGACCGAACCGGACGGGCAGGCGACGGCCACGGTGGTAATCCCGTGCCGCGCCCACTCGATGGAGAGGGTGCGCGCGAGGTTCTCCAAGCCGCTGAGCGCGGCGCCCGCGTGCTCGCCGGCGTCCGCGCCAGGAGCGAGGTAGATGATCCGCCCGCCGCGTCCACGGGGTAGGAAGGCGTGGTTGACGAGCGCGTGCGTGGCGCTCCAGCTGGCGTCCAGGCAGGAACGCAGAGCAGCACGGGCCGACCCGGAGCCCTCGTGCGAGCCCGCCGAGGCGAGCGCATGGGCGAACAGCCCGGCGCCGTCGATGACCAGCACGTCGAGCTCTCCGGAGGCATCGGCGAGCAGGTGCTCGACCGCCTCCCTCAGCTCAGACCCGTCGCTGCCGTCGAGGCCCTCGCCGGCCAACGGCAGCTCGAGCACGGCTGCGCCCAGACGGGCGCACGCGGAACCGAACTCGCCGGCCAGCGACCGGCTCGTCCCGTCGCCTCTCACTCCGTCGCCGCTCGCTCCACCATGCGCTCGAGCAAGCACGATGGATACCCCCTCCAGCAGGCCCGGGCGCAGCAGCTCGGATGCATCGATCGTGGGCATCGCGTGAGCCGCCGCTGGTCAGCTACCGAACGCGCGCTCGGCGTCCGAGCCGCCGGGACTTGGTGGCCCGCCCACCCCCGGCCCATCCACGTCCGAGCCGCCCCCGCCTGTACCCACACCGGGGCCTTCCGTGGCCGGCGCCTGTTTCGAAGCAGCCCCACCCAATTCGAAATAAAGGACGGACGAGGCGAGCGCGGTTAGCGGCGCTGTGAGGACGCCGACGATCACCCTGACGACGATGCCGACGCCGGAGCCGGCGGATTCGGCGATGCCCTCGATGATGAAAGCGAGGATGCCAACCATGATGTAGACGACGACGATCACGCCGAAGACCTGCCAGCCGTTGCCGCGGACGAGCTCGCGGCTGCGCCTGAGCGAGGCGAACACGCCGGGGTTCTCGAGCACGACCACAGGCGCGGCCACAGACCAGATCGTGATCAGAATGAGCCCGGGGACGATGATGAGGACGAAACCGATAACGATGCCGATGCCGGCGACGATGCCGACGAGAATGAGCTGGCCGAGCACGGGCGTGACCGCACGCAGCAGCTGGCCGGGGCTGGAGTCGCGCCGACCGTCTTGAACGTCGGCGACGAGCTCGACGACCATGCCGGTGAAGAGCGTGGTCGCGACGAGGCTGATGATCAGCGCGACGAGCGCAAGAGCAGGGCTGGCGACGATCAGCAGCGCGGAGATGATCCCCGTGAAGACAAATACCACGGCCGCTGCAGGCATCAGCACGGACGCCTGATCGACGTAGATCTCGAACACGCGGCGAATCACCGCTCCAGGGTCAAGCTGACGCTGCATGTCGCACCCCCGTGCCTCTCCGACAGCTCATGTGACCGAACACCCTAAGCGACCAGCCCGACGTTCAGACGGCAGCTGCGCCCTCGGGGGCGTGCTGTTCGGCGCGGCGCTGCTCGCGTACGCGCCTGAGGATCCCCTTGCGACCGTGCTGTTCGAGGCCGCCATACAGTTTGCGGATCTCCACCAGCGTCTGGTCGGCAACGGCCTGCTGCTGCTCGCGGGTGGGGTCCTGAATGGACTCCCAGCGCATCGCGTCGCCGTACTGGACGGTGACCTTGGGGAACTGCAGGCGCTTCCAGTTGCGCACGTGCGAGGAGCCGTAGATGGCGATGGGGACGATCGGCGCGCCGGTCTCGAGCGCCAGTCGTCCGATCCCGCGCTTGGCCTCCTCAGAGACTTTGCCGGTACGCGAGCGGCCCCCCTCGCAGTACATGGTGATGGCGCCGCCGCGTTCGAGGATGGAGCGCGCGGTGATGAACCACTCCTCGTCGCGTGCGCCGCGGCGCACGGGGAACACGCCACCATGGGTGTAGATGAACTGCATGGGCGGCTTGAACAGCTGCGACTTGGCCATGAAGCGGACCTTGCGGCGGATGTAGCAGCCCATCAGGAAGTGGTCCATGAAGGAGAAGTGGTTGGGCGCGAGGATCACCGGGCCGGAGCCGGGCACCTTCTCGACGGAGATGGCGCGGGCACGCAGGAACGTGTACGCGTAGAGCGAGGTGAGCACGCGTACGAACTCATAGGCCGCATTCGGTTCCCGCGTGCGCGAGCGCTCGTGGAAACGGTCGAAGTGCTCCTTGGGGCGCGGATCGGTATAGACCTGCTCGCGCATGGGGGCGAGATCGCTCATGCGAACGGTGTACGTCTGTGACGGCGCAAAGTTACGCGCGAGGGCACAGCGTTGGATCCTAACGCCGGGACAGGTATACGCGTAGAAAGTCGAGGAGCTGGCTCCCCCGGTGCAGAAACCCGGCGAGTGTGCGTCCGCTGGCACGATGGGTGAGGTCGAGCTCGACCTCCCGTACACGATGCCCAGCGCGGACGGCGTCGATGGTCATCCCGATCTCCATGCCGAAGCCGTGAGCGAACGGCAGCACGTCTTCGAGCGCTGCTCGAGTCAGCGCGCGCTGCCCGGAGATGGGCGCGCCCATCCGCTGGCCGCAGCGCCGGCGAATCGCCCGGCGTGCGAACGCCAGCGCGACCCCAAAGCCACCGCCGACACGGGTGGCGAAGGCCGCGACCGCCACGTCGGCATCCCCGCGCGCGACCGTGTCGGCCAGCGCTGAGAGCTCGACCGCAGAGTCGCCGAGATCGCCGTCGCAGAGAACGAATATTGATTTTGAGTTGGGAGTACGCGTGGTCTGACGGGCCTCATCTGAGGGCATGTCGGCGTGATGCAGGGCTTCGCTGGCGGCGCGGGTGACAGCTGCGCCCTTGCCGAGCACTCGCGTGGAGCCCACCACATGCGCACCGGCAGCCAGGGCGATCTCGGCGGTGGCGTCGTTGGAGCCGTCGTCGGCGACCCAGATGGGCGCGCGGGGAAACGCGCGCGCGAGCGCCGCGAGGGTGGCGGCGATGCGATCGGCCTCGTTGTGGGCGGCTACGAGGACGACGGTCGCGTCAGGGGATCGGTCGGCGGAGCTATCTATTGTGGTGCTCCAGTGGTGGCGAGCGAGAACTGAAGGAGCGAGAGGATCACATGACTGACATTGAGGCTCATATCACCGGCACGGTATGGAAAATCGAGTGCGCGGTGGGCGACACGATCGAGGAGGGCGACACGGTGGCGATCCTCGAGTCGATGAAGATGGAGATGCCGGTGGAGGCGGAAGACGCGGGCACGGTGACGGAGATCCGCTGCGAGGAGGGCCAGGCGGTCAACGAGGGCGACACGCTGGTCGTGCTCGACTAGCCTGTCCGGCTCGGTGTCCTCGAGCGCTCCCCCACGCGAGCTGGCCGACGGCAAGCTCCTGATAGACGAGCCGGCGGAGGGTGTAGTTCGCCTGACGATCTCAAACCCGGCGAAGCGAAACGCGCTCGATCATCCGATCCTGGACGCGATCAGCGCGACGCTTCAGGAGATCGCATCGTCCCCCGGCAATGCCCGCTGCATGATGATCACGGGCGCACACGGGATGTTCTCGGCGGGCTATGACATTGGCGAGATCCCCGACGAGGAGTTCGAAGAGCGTGCGGAGCGCTTGGTGGCGCACCCGTTCACACAGGCGATCGATGCGCTCGAGGCATTCCCGTATCCGACGCTGGCGGCGCTACCGGGGCACACGATCGGCGGCGGGCTGGAGCTGGCGCTGTCATGCGATCTGCGCGTGGCCCAGGCTCAGATCAAGCTCGGCATGCCGCCGGCGAAGCTCGGGCTGGTGTATTCGCACACGGGCTTGCGCCGCTTCATCGACGCGATCGGCGCGGCGCGCACGCGCGAGCTGTTCCTGCTGGGCAGCTACATCGATGCGGATACGGCGCTTTCATGGGGACTTGTCAATCGTGTGGCCAGCGCTGAGGATCTCGAGGCCAAGGCGCTCGAGCTGGCGAGTGAGCTGGCTACCAACGCGCCGCTGTCACAGACGGGCAACAAGCGTGTGATCGCAGCGCTGCTGCATGCGGAGAGCGACTTGCCGGCGGACGTGGAAGCGGAGCTGATCGAGCTGCGACGGGCGTCGTTCGCGTCACAGGATCTGCGCGAGGGGATGCGCGCGTTCGCCGAGCGGCGCGCTCCGCACTGGCGCGGCAAATAGCCGTCCGCCACACCGCATACGTTGTGCAACTGTGGCCCCGCTGATCACACGCGAGGAAGCTCTCCTACTGGGAGAGATACAGGACCGCGACCAGATAGAGGCGCTGATCGAGCGCGCGTGGGAAGCACGCGTGGAGCGCTTCGCGGACTCCACCGACATGTGCTCGCTGGTGAACGCCAAGTCGGGGGGCTGCGCGGAGGATTGCGGCTTCTGCGCGCAGTCGCGCTTCGCCGATGCGGAGACGCCGATGCACGCGATGATGGAGCCGGAGCAGATCCTCGAGCACGCGCGCGCGGCGGAAGCTGCCGGTGCACACCGCTTCTGCATGGTCACGCAGGGCCAGGGTCTGTCGAAGCGTGATTTCGAGAAGTACCTGGAGGGCGTGCGGCTGGTCTCCGAGAAGACCAACCTCAAGCGCTGCGCGTCGGTGGGCCACATCTCTGCGGAGCGCGCGAAGGCGCTGCGCGAGGCGGGCATCCAGCGGGTGCATCACAACGTGGAGACGGCGCACAGCTACTACTCGGAGGTGACGAGCACGGTCCGCTACGAGGGCAGGCTGCGCACGATCGACGCGGTGCGCGAGGCGGGGTTGGAGACGTGCGTGGGCGGCATCTTGAACCTTGGCGAGACGCGTGAGCAGCGTGTGGAGATGGCGTTCGAGCTTGCGGCGATCAACCCAACGAGCGTGCCGATCAACATGCTCAACCCGCGCCCTGGCACGAAGTTCGGCGACCGCGAGTTCATGGACCCGTGGGAGGCGGTCAAGTGGATCGCGATCTTCCGGCTGATCCTCCCGGAGGCGCTGTTCCGTCTGTGTGGAGGGCGCGTGGAGAACCTCGCGGAGCTGCAGCAGCTGGCGGTGAGGGCGGGCATCAACGGCGTGATGATGGGCAACTTCCTGACGACGCTGGGCAACGATCCGGAGACCGACAGGGAGATGTTCGAGGAGCTTGGCCTGAACGTGGCGCGCCAACCCGACAACGCGGCCAACCCACGTCCGGACAACCGCTCCGGCTGGCTGGCGGGCGAGACACCAGATGTGATCGAGGAGCTGCGAGAGGTATCCGCGCCCGCTGACGAGGTCGACCTGCAGGTGCGATTGTGGGATCCCTCGACGCAGCTGCGCTACAGAGCCAAGCGCGCCGTTCCGCCGCGACCGGACGGCGCTGCCAACAGGGTGCCGGTGGGGTAGATGACTGGCTCGGCGGGGGTGAGCGAGATCGGGGAACGGCTGCAGGAGCTCGAGCAGCTGGGTCTATCTCGTCGCCTGCGTCTGGTCAGCGGTCCGCAAGGGCCAACGGTGTTGCTCGATGGCAAGCCGGTGTTGCTGCTCTGCTCGAACAACTACCTGGGGCTGGCTGACCACCCGCGCGTGCGTGAAGCGGCAGCGGACGCGGCGATGCGCTGGGGCGTCGGCGCGGGGGCTTCGCGATTGGTGTCTGGGACGATGACGATCCACGGCCGTCTGGAGGAGCGCCTGGCGGCGTTCGAGGGCAGCGAGGCGTGTCTGTTGTTCGGCTCGGGCTATCTCGCGAACCTCGGCGTGATCGGCGCGCTGGCGGGTCGCGGCGACGTGGTGTTCTCGGACGAGCTCAACCACGCCTCGATCATCGACGGCTGCCGACTGTCGCGGGCGGAGGTGGTGGTGTACCGCCACCGTGATGTGGAGCACCTCGACTGGAGCCTGCGCCGGCACGCGGGCGAGCGGCGGCTGATAGTGACCGACTCGGTGTTCTCGATGGACGGGGACGTGGCGCCACTCGAGGAGATCGTGGAGCTCGCGGACATACACGGCGCGCGTCTGGTGGTTGACGAGGCGCACGCGACGGGCAACCTTGGCCCGGGCGGTCGCGGCGCGGCGGCGGCGGCGGGCCTGGAGGGCGAGATCGATGTCATCGTGGGCACGCTTGGCAAGGCGTTTGGCTCCTATGGTGCATACGCGTGCGCAAGCGCGGAGATCGTGCGCTACCTGATCAACAGCTCGCGTTCGCTGATCTTCTCGACTGCACCGGCACCGCCGGCTGTGGCGGCGGCGCTTGCGGCGCTGGAGCTGCTGCAGGAGCGCCCTCACCGTGTCGAGCGGCTGCGCTCCAACGCCCGTGTCCTGCGTAGGGCACTGGCGGCAGAGGGTTTTCCGGTGGCGGACACGGAGATGCACATCGTGCCGCTGATCGTGGGCGACGAGCGCGGAGCGGTGCGCATGTGCCAGGAGGCAATCGGGCAGGGGGCGTTCGCGCAGGCGATCAGGCCGCCGACAGTCCCGCCGGGAACCTCTCGGCTACGGCTGACGGCGATGGCCTCGCACACGGGAACAGAGCTGCAGATGGCGGCAAGCGTGTTTGGCGCGGCGGCGCGCAAGGTCGGACTCGATCCAACGGCGATGACGCCGCCGCTACCTGAGCGCCAGGACGAGATGGCGGCACGCGAATTGGCATACAAGGAGTTGACGGCGGTTGGGCACGTGCGCTTCGGCGACGATGGCGACTCCGCGGGGTCACCCTTCGACCTCGAGCGCGAGACGGATGTGGATGCGACACGGGTGTCCACCCGGGTGCGGGTCAGTGCGCGTCGCACGGCGCCCGACCTCGACCTCGACACAAGCGAAATGCCGGCGCTGGCTGGGCCGAACGCCCCGTTTGACTTCGAGCGCGAGCTCCGCAGCGTTCGCGCGGCCTAGATGGCTGATTCGACGTTCCTGCGGCTCTGCTGACGCGCGGACGCGTGGGCATGCGAGGGCTTTTTGTCACAGCCACCGACACGGGCGTCGGCAAGACGATCCTCAGCGCGGCGTTGCTCGCGGCGCTGTCCGCCACAGGCGAGACGGTGCGCGCGTTCAAGCCGGTCGTGACGGGGCTGGATGACGAGGCGGAAATCGAGGCACGCGGCGATTGGCCACCAGACCATGAGCTACTGGCGCTAGCAGCGGGCATGGCGCCTGAGGATGTCACACCGCTGCGCTACGGCCCGGCCGTGTCTCCACACCTCGCAGCGCAACTCGCCGGGGAGCAGATCGACCCGGCGGCAGTTCTAGTGGCGGCCCGCGCGCATGAGGGCGCCGGCACGCTGATAGTCGAGGGCGTGGGAGGGCTGCTTACGCCACTGGCAGACGATTACAGCGTGTGCGATCTCGCGGTCGTGCTCGATCTGCCGGTGGTAATCGCGGCCCGCCCCGGTCTCGGCACGATCAACCATACGCTGCTCACCATCCATGCCGCTCGCACTGCGGGCCTGACGGTGCGCGCCGTGGTATTCACACCGTGGCCGGCGCAGCCAACTGCCATGGAGCACTCCAACCAAGCGACGATCGCGCGTTTGGGCGACGTCCAGGTGCAGACGCTGAGCGAGATCCCCAGTCCCGCGCTGGAGGACCTGGCCAAGGCGGGATCGCCGCTACTGCGTCTGCTCGATTGACGCAGCCCGCCAGCGCGCGTCTGGGACCCGGGCGGCTGCGAGCATCGCGGAGGTGATCTGCGCGATCTCCTCCCCCCCGGTCACGTACGGCGGCATCGCGTAGATCAGGTCGCGGAACGGACGCAGCCACACCCCATTTGCGACAGCAGCGGCAGTGGCCGCGGCGATGTCCACGTCGTGCTCGAGCTGCACAACGCCGATCGCACCGAGCACGCGCACATCTGCCACGCCAGGCAGCTCGCGCGCCGGCTCCAACCCGGCACGAAGCCCGTCTTCGATCGCACCCACACGCTCGATCCAGTCGCCTCCCGCGAGCAGATCGAGCGAAGCAAGGGCGACGGCACAGGCCAGCGGGTTGCCCATGAACGTCGGTCCGTGCATCAGCCCCCCACCCTCTCCGCCAGAGACAGCCGCGGCGACGGCGTCCGTGCATAGGGTTGCTGCCAGCGTCATGTAGCCGCCGGTGAGCGCCTTGCCCACGCACATCACGTCAGGCGTTACCGAGGCGTGCTCGCACGCGAACATCGCACCCGTGCGACCGAAGCCGGTGGCGATCTCGTCGAGCACCAGCAGCAGGCCATGCTTGTCACATATGCGCCGCATCAGCGCCACGCACTCGGGTGCGTGGAAGCGCATACCCCCCGCTCCCTGCACGACCGGCTCGAGGATCACCGCTGCCAACTCGTCGGCATGTGCCGCTGCCAGCTCCCGTACGTGGGTGGCCCAGCGCTGATCCAGACCGGCATCGAATCCATCCGGTGGGCGCTCGGCAAACACGTGCTCAGGCAGCACTCCCGCAAACAGGCTGTGCATCCCGCCGATGGGGTCGCACACGGCCATCGCGCCTGCGGTGTCGCCGTGGTAGCCGCCTCTGACCGTGAGCAGACGGGTGCGGGCGCTGTGGCCGAGAGCGCGCTGGTACTGCAGAGAGAGCTTGATCGCGACCTCCACCGATACCGAGCCCGAGTCAGCGAGGAACACCCGCTCGAGACCAGCAGGAGCGAGCTCACTCAAGCGCTCGACCAGGCGGATGGCAGGCTCGTGTGTGAGCCCGCCAAACATCACATGCGCCATCTTCCCAAGCTGCTCCTGCACCGCGGTATCGAGCGCGGGGTGGCGGTAGCCGTGGATGGCACACCACCACGAAGCCATCCCGTCGATCAGCTCGCGACCATCCGCCAGCTGCAGGCGAACGCCCCGGGCAGAGACGACAGGCAGCGGCGCCATCGCCGCCGGCAGCGCCCCATAGGGGTGCCACACACGCTCACGGTCGAGCGCGAGCAGTTGCTCCCAGTCAGTAGCGCCGGCCAGCGCTCGTCTCAGTCCTCGTAGAGGGTGAAGTCGCGCTTACGCGCACCGCAGACCGGACAGAACCACGTGTCGGGGATGTCCTCGAACGCCGTCCCGGCAGGGATGCCACCGTCGGGATCGCCCTCCTCCGGGTCGTAGATGTAGCCGCAGGACTCGCAGATCCAGCGCTGCAGGATCTCGGTAGGGGCGCTCATACGCTTGTGGTCTCGGTGGTGTCGCTCATGCGAAGAAGACTACCGGCCGGTAGGGTCGTTCGATGCGAACGTCGGAGGAAAGCGAGCGCCCGGGCCCGGGCGAGACGTACAACCCCGGCGAGCCAACTCCCGCGCGCCAGGCAGCGAGCGTGATCCTGCTTCGAGGCAGAGCGGAGCGGCTGGAAGTGCTGTTGGTCAAGCGCACTCCGCACGCACGCTTCATGGGCGGCGTGTGGGTGTTTCCCGGTGGCGCCGTCGACGCCGATGAGGGCGACGGTGATAGCGCCCATCGTGCTGCGGCGCTACGCGAGCTGCACGAGGAGGCAGGGATTGCGCTTGAGGATCCTCAGGAGCTGCTCGAGTTCTCCCGCTGGATCACCCCCGCGGAGGTGCAGATTCGCTTCGACACCCATTTCTTTCTCGCCGCGTTGCCTGCCGGCCAGGAGCCGGTGATCGACGGCGAGGAGTGCGTCGATCTCGGCTGGTTCACGCCGACGGGGGCGTTGGACGCCCACAAAGACGGTGACATCGCGCTGGTCTTTCCGACGATCAAGCACCTGGAGCAGCTCCGCGACTTCTCCTCCGTAGAGGACGTTCTCGGCTACGCGCGCGGGCGCGAGGTCAAGCCCATCCAGCCACGGGTGATCCTCGAGGGCGAGGTCGCGCGCATCGTGTTGCCCGGCGAGCCGGGGTACTGATCCCTGAGCCAGGGTGGGTTCGAGCCACCTTGGGACCATTAAGACAGTTGTCTGCTAGGGGACGTGCTGATCAGGCGGCCAGCGGCGTGCCTAGACCCTTGACGCTCGCGTCGAGGGTCTGTAGTCCGGCTTTGATCTCATCCAGACGCCGCTCACGATCGATCGTGCGGCGAAGCGCCTCGGCAAGCGGCACGTATCCGGCTTGCTCAAGTTGAGCAGGTAGCTCCTTTCTGGCGAGCGGGAAGACTCGTGCCTGAAGCAGTAGCCCTCGTGCGGCCGTCGTGAGCATTGCGCGGAGCTGTTCGTGCGCTGCACTTTGGTCGCCCATCTGGATCAGTCGCTCAACCTCGGCCCGATGCATGGCCAGGCTGTCAAGCTTGCGTTGACCGCTCGGCCACAAGTCCCCCTCGACAATCAGCTGCACGCCGTTTCGCATCACGCCAGCGTCATACAAGATGCAGCCGTAGCGCAAAGTCCACTGGATGAAGTCGTCTCCCTCGATTAGGCGGCTGCGAAACCGCGCAGCACTGGTAGCGACTACGTCCACATCGCCAGGTAGATCACTCACGTCCGGGCGTTTACCGATGATGTGATAATCAAGATCGCTGATGGCCGTGCGACGCTTGCGGGCAGTCGAACCCGTGAGGGCGAAGCCTGAGGCTCCGAGAGCAATCGCTCGTCTCATCACTGCTGCTGTGATGGCCTGCTGCGCAGGCGTCTGAGAATGCTCAGCACGATCATGATCCTCGTGCATCCGCCGAGCCCAGCCGGCGTCAGATAGCTGCTCGAAAAGCTGCTGGGCGCTCACTCTCGTGGCCCCGCGGCTTCCACAAGCTCCTCTACGTCAGCGGCCAGATCCTCTATGTCGCCACCAAGCTCGGGCTCGTCTCCTTCGTACCAGATGTCCTTTCGGGCTTGGTTCAGGATCCGCAAGACCGGACCGTAATCGCGTGCGAGAATCCCCTGCTTGTGAAGCTCGCTGGCCGCGTCAGCCTTCAGTCCGTGATGCTTCTTCGTGTCGAGTCCGTGCTCATCGGCAAGAGCCACGACCGCGGCCTCCGCCGCATAGAACAGAGCGTTGACTGCCTCGTTGAGACGCCCCTCCTCTACGGCGATCTGCGCGACTTGCAGATGCTCGTGAGCGAGTTGTCCCTTGTCCTTCGGCGACATGCCTAAAGCCTAGACCGTGGTGCGGCCGTGCGAGCCAAGAATCCTGGGCTGTCCCGGCGTGCTGGCCAGGACGAGTCAAGAGCCAGCGCAAACCAGCGATTCTGACACACTAGTGTGGTCGTCGATCACCAGGTCTCAGCAACGGCCCGCGCGCTGATTCGTCCCACCCCGAGCGAGCTGCGCGTCTGCCGGATGGCGAGCGCCGGCATGACCAATCGCGAGATCGCACAGGCGCTGTTTGTCAGCCTGCGCACCGTTGAGACGCATCTGACCCGCAGCTACGCCAAGCTCGCGGTGGGGGGGACGCGAGCAGTTGCGCGAAATGCTCGATGGAGCGGGATTGACTACGGGCAGGTGAGATCTAGCCCCTGCGCTGTGGTCGCTGCGGTGCTCCGTTGCCGTGAGTCGTGCCGGTTACGCCCAGCTGCCCACGCCACGCGTGAGGCCCCCGAGCGACTGCTGACGTTCAGGGTCCGGTAGCAGCGCTCGAGATGCTTTTGGGCGGTGCGCACCGTGATCCCCAGTGAGGCGGCAGCATCCACGCTCGAGTGCCCCATGGAGATCAGACGCAGCACTTCGGCTTGGCGCGTGGTCAGGCCCAGCCGCTGCAGGTCGGAGAGGCTGATGTTGGGCCCAGATGCCAGCAGCCGATCGGTGTAGGCGAGTGCGTTGCGGTAGGCCTGGATCAGGTAAGGACGCGCGAGGTTGAGCAGGTCGCGATCGCTGGCGGTGAAGTCGCGCTTGCAGCGACTGAGCGCGACACCGAGGATGCGCTCTGCTCCAGAGGGCAGCGTGAACGCGATCTGATACTCGACACCCAGCGGCCGGTACACCTCCTGATATAGCTCCAACCGGTGCAGCTCACGACGGGTGACGAGGTCGGAGAAGCGGGTTGCTCGGCCATCACGGGTACGAAGGAAGTGGTCCGCGATCGGGTTTTGCGACGCATAGCGCGCGAATTGGTGATGAACCTCGGGCGGTTGGGGCGGGTCGGTGATCGAGATGGTGTGCGGCAGGTCGGCGGGAAGCTCGTTGATCGCGCCAAACTCGGCCGGCACCGCCTCACGCAGGGCACGTAGAAGCCCATGACTGAGCTCGCCGAGCTCGAGTAGCCCGGTCACCTCTCCGATCAGTGTCAGGACGCGCCTCTCCATGCGCATGGGCATGACTAGAAGGTACCGAAAGGTTCTTTGCTGTACGTCAAAAATACGTACTCGCCGTGGAGCTGTTATCGCATTGGGTCAAGCGTCGGCAGCAGCGGCCAGTGCGCCGATCACCTCGCCGCTGCTCATCAGATGCACGCCGATGCCGGCGAGCTCTCGCTCCCCACGCTCGTAAAGACCCGAGATCGCGTCGCGGACGGCGACCACCCGGAGGTCGCGCTCACTCGCCTCGTAGATCGAGGTCCGTGGGCAGTTGGGGAAGTTGCAGCCGGCGAACACCACAGTCGAGATCGCGTTCTCGCGTAGATGCTCCTCCAGCGATGTGCGGTAGAAAGCGCCCCAGCGGGGCTTGTAGATAGCCACCTCTCCCGCGCCGAGGGCCTGTATACCGCCGTCGAGCAGGAGCCTCTCGTCCAGCTTCATGCCAGGGCTCGGGAGGATCTCTGTTGCGATCTGACAGCCGGACGTTTCGCTGATCAACAGCTGTGCCCCAGCCGCGAGTAGCTGCCGGCGGCAGACATCGGCGTTGGCGCCATCTCGCTCGTAGATGCGAACGACGTGGACGATCGGCCTGGCTGCTCGGCGAAAGCTCTCTACGAGCTTGCGCATCGTCGGTAGCGCCGCGGATGTGCCGGCGATCGGGAAGCCGCCATCGTCGAGTGTGTCGCACTGAACGTCGATCGTGATGAGTGCAGCCGACTCGAACTTGGGGACCGTGTGGGGATCGCCGCCGGCAACGAGCGGTTGGGACGCAGGCAGCCGGGCCGCGTTCGTGTTCATGGGCGCAGAACGATTTGAGACTGGGTAACGCGAGCAGCGATGCGCCCGGCCTCGTCGATCACATCGGTCTCCACCACAACCACCGAGCGGCCCGTGTGCAACGGCCGCGATACGGCCTCGACGGCGCCCGAGCGCACGGCACGCAGGAAGTTCGTCTTCGACTCGATCGTCGTCGTCCCGCTCGCGCCGTCAGGGAGATTCAGGAAGGCGCACAGACCACCGGCGGCGTCAGCGAGGCCCATGAGCGCCCCACCGTGCATGCCAACGCCCGCGCCCGAGAGCTCATCCGACCACGCCAGCCGGCAGCGAACCTCCTCGGGCCCAGCTGCGACCAGCTCGAGCCCCAGCTTCTTCGCGAATGGCATCGCCTGGTGGATCGCCTCGGTGTTGGAAGCGATTTCGTTTGCCATCCTCGCCACTATAAGCTCGCCAGAGAGCCGGTGTGAGATCATCGGGCCGACGCGCAAAGGTCGGCCGGTCGCCCCCGGGAGGGGCGGGAAAAGGAGATTCCATGAGAGCGCCCTCTGCCACCTCCACCCAGGTGGCGATGCTTGCGTCACTACTGATCGCGCTTACGCAAGCGGCGCCTGCCGGTGCTGCGCAAGACGGCGTGAGCGTTCCGCTTCCCGGTAGCGCACCTCAGGTGCGGCCCAGCACGGCGGTCCAGGCGACGCCCGCCACCACGCCGATCGAATTTACGGTCTCCCTGCAACTGCAGGATCCCCGGGGCGCCATCGAACTCGAGCGCGCAGTCTCCGAACCAGGCGGCTCGAGCTATCGCAAGTTCCTCACGCCAGAGCAGTGGGAGCAGCGTTTCTCGCCCACCGAGGCTTCGGTCAAGGCGGTCACCTCGTGGCTCAGTAGCGAAGGAGCGGCCATCGAATCGGTTACGCCAGATCGCCTGACGATCGATGCGAGCGCGCCAGCAGCCGTCGTCGAGAAGGCCTTCGCCACCAGCCTCGCCGAGTACTCCTCGCACGGGCGCACGGTCCGCTTGGCCTCCGGGGCACTATCGGTGCCGGCCGATCTGGCGGGTGTGATCAGCGCAGTCTCCGGTGTAGATCAGCGAGTCATGCGTCCAGCCGCACTGGGGCTGCCCGGTCGCTCCGCGCAGAAAAACGCCGAAGGCGGGTCCGAAGGAGCCGGCGAAGTAGGCGCCGAAGCGCTTGCGGCGCCGGCGAGCAAGCCGATCCCGCCGCCCCAGTGGCCGCTCACCCCCGAGCCCTGCTCGGGGTACTGGGGTGAAAAGACAGATACCGTCGACCCGCGCTTCGGCAAGGGCTACCCGAACCCGCTCCCCTACGGCGCGTGCGGATACGTGCCCGCCCAACTGCAGGGCGCGTATGACCTCAGCCAGCCGATCGCGGCGGGCGATGATGGCGCGGGAGAGACAGTTGCGGTCATCGACGCGTACGCGTCGCCCACGCTTTACAGCGACGTACGCGAGTGGAGCAAACACAACGCTCCCGGGCAGGTGCTGAAGAACAGCCAGTTCAAAGAGGACGTCAGCAAATCGTTCAACGACGAGAAGGCCTGCGAAGCGAGTGGCTGGTCGATCGAGCAGACGCTCGATGTGGAGTCCGTTCACTCGACTGCGCCCGGCACCAACATCCTCTATATGGGCGCCAAGAACTGCGAGCAGGCGCTGTACCAGGCGGTCGAGACTGTCGTGGACGAGCACCTGGCAAACGTGATCACCGACTCGTGGGGCGAATACGGCAACCAGGAACTCACCCCTCCGGCCGAAGACCTCGCGTTCGACAACGTCCTTTTGATGGCTGCCGGCACCGGCGTCGGCGTGCAGTTCTCCGCCGGTGACGAAGGCGACCAGTTCTCGGTCTCGGGCTTCAACGCGCCTGAGTATCCGGCCGAGAGCCCGTACGCGACTGGAGTCGGCGGCACGAGCCTTGAGATCGACCAGAGTAACCAGCGCACTGAAGAGCTCGGTTGGTCGAACTCGATCAGCGCTCTCTGTAGCGCCGTGGTGGAGGAACACGAGGAAGCGGTGGAACTACTCACCGAACAGCCGATCGAATGCACGGGAAAGCTGTTTGGCAAATGGCTGCCGCCCGCGCCGGGCGGCTACTGGGCGGGCGGCGGCGGTGGGACCAGCTACCACTACGCTGAGCCGTACTACCAGGAAGGCGTGGTGCCGGCGGCGCTTGCCAACCGCAATAAGGCTCTGACCCACGCCGCCAACCGCGTGGTTCCCGACATCTCCATGGATGCCGATCCATTCACGGGGCTGAAAATGGGGGAGACGATCGACGTTGCGGGAGAAGGCAAGTACGAGGAATTCCCGATCGGTGGCACGAGCCTCGCCTCGCCGCTGTTCGCCGGCGAGCTCGCCGACGCCGACCAGGCCGCCGGTGGCGCGCTGGGCTTCGTCAACCCGCTGATCTATCGCCTGGACGCTTCACCGACCACCGCCGGTGAGGCCTTCTACGACATCCTCGCGCCGCGCGCGAAACAAGCCAACGCAATCGAGAACTACGTCAACGAAACTGGGCCTGAAGAAGGGCTTTACACAACCGTGCGCACGCTCGGCTACGAAGGCAAGGAGGCCTTCTGCGAAGCAGGCGTCAGCTGCACTGAACAGAAGATCATCCTGTCGGCGGGCAAGGGGTATGACTCGATGACCGGCATCGGCTCGCCGGGGCCCGAATTCGTCAAGGAGCTGTCGACTCCGTAGGGCCGCGGCGCTTGGCCGCTGGCGCTAGCGTACGGCCAATGCGCGTGGCGACCTGGAACGTGAACTCAGTCAAGCAGCGCCTTCCGCGTTTGCTCGCGTGGCTCGACGAGCGTAGGCCGGACGTCGTCTGCCTGCAGGAGACAAAGCTCGCCGACGACGCCTTCGACCAGATGCTCGGCGAGGAGCTTGCCGGACGGGGCTATGCGTTTGCCCGCCACGGCGAGGCGCAGTGGAACGGGGTGGCGATCCTGTCGCGGGCAGGGCTGGATGACGTCGTCGTGGGATTTGACGGTGCACCCGGCTTCCCCCACGCGGAGGCACGTGCCATATCGGCGATGTGCGGCGGTATACGGGTGCACTCCGTGTATGTCCCCAACGGTCGCGAGCCCGAATCAGATCACTACCGGTACAAGCTCGCCTGGCTGGATGCCCTGAGGGTTGTGGTCGCGAGCGGCCCCCAGGACGTGATGGTGTGCGGCGATATGAACATCGCGCCAGCCGACATCGACGTGTTCGATCCGGCTGCCTACGTGGGTCACACCCATGTCACGCCCGCGGAGCGGGCGGCACTGGCTGAGCTGAAGCAGTTGGGCCTACACGACGTCGTCCGCGACCGCTGGCCGACCGAGCGCGTGTTCACCTACTGGGACTATCGCGCGGGGATGTTCCATCAAGACCTCGGGATGCGGATCGACCTGGTGCTTGCCCGTGACGCTGTAGCCGACAGGGTCCGCGCGGCATGGGTCGACCGAAAGGCCCGCAAGGGCACCAAGCCGAGCGATCACGCCCCTGTGATCGTCGACCTGGACGAGGCCCCCGACGGCGACATCGGGCCGGTCGTGCCGCCGCCCTCTGTCGCGGGCGGCAAGCGAAGTCAGATCAAGCTGCCGCAGTCGCGGTGAGCCACCGCCGAGGCCTCCAGGCGAGTCCTGGCGACCGTTGGACCACGGTAGGTCGGTCGCTTGCACCACGGCCTGGGCCCGCTGTGGCCTGCTACGGTGACCATACGGGCGGCGAGGCCGTCTGTGAGGTTCTTTGTCTTTGTTGGCGCTCTGAAGCGCGGATGGGGTCAGTCGAATCTCCATCCGCAGCGGCGGCCCATGAGGCTGCCAGAAGGAGCATCAACACATGAAGGTTGAGACATTCGCCGACCTCGGCGTGTCCGAGGTTGTCGTAGCTGAGCTTGCCAAGCGCGGAATCACCGCGCCGTTCGATGTCCAGAAGATGGTCATCCCGGACGTCCTGGCGGGCCATGACGTCCTCGCCCAATCACCCACCGGCTCGGGCAAGACGCTCGCGTTCGGCGTGCCCGTGGTCGAGTCTTTGAAGGACTCGGACGCGCGCCCGTCGGCACTGATCCTCGCGCCCACCCGGGAGCTTGCCCTACAGATCGTCGAGGACATGCGTCCGCTCGCGCACGCCCGTGCTCTGTCGATCGCAGCCGTCTACGGCGGCGCAGGCATCGTCAAGCAGGCACGGCTAGCCGGTCGCGCGCACATCCTCGTGGCCACCCCCGGGCGGCTGCTCGACCTGATCGAGCGCAGGGACGTATCGCTGAGCCAGGTCCGCGTGCTGGTTCTCGACGAGGCCGACAGGATGCTGGACATGGGCTTTCGCCCAGTGGTCGACAAAATCGTGAAGATGACTGCCGCCAAACGCCAGACGATGCTGTTCTCGGCGACGCTCGAGGGCGAGGTCGGCCGGATCGCCAAGGCCTACACCACCGACCCACGCCGCCACGAGCATGCACATTCGGCCGAGCGCAAGGGCGATGTGGAGCACCGTTTCGTGACCGTCACCCACGACGGCAAGGTCGCACGCCTGATCAGCGAGCTCGGCGAGGCCGAGCGCGGTCTGACGCTCGTATTCGTGCGCACCAAGCGCGGCGCCGATCGGTTGGTCAAACGTCTCGCCTCCAGCAGCGTCAAGGCGGTGGCGATGCACGGCGACAAGTCCCAGGGCCAGCGCGAGCGGGCACTCGCGAACTTCGAGGCAGGGGTCGTGGACACGCTCGTGGCCACAGACGTCGCCGCACGAGGAATCGACGTGGCGGGCATCACCCACGTGATCAACTACGACATCCCCGCAACTCGCGAGGATTACGTGCACCGCATCGGGCGCACCGCGCGTGCGGGCGCAAGCGGCGTGGGTGTAACGCTCGTCGCTCACGATCAGACCCGCGAACTGGCGGGAATGGTCAGCCCGCTCGGTTTGGAGCGCGAGCTCAGTCTCGCCGGGATCACCTCCACAGCCCCGAATCGGGGCGGCGGTGGCGGTGGTGGGGATCGTCCACGCGGCGCTGGGCGTCGCTCAGGGGCCGGCCACGGCGGCGCGCAACGCTCGGCAGGCTCCGCGCGCAGCGGTGCTCGACGTCGCCCGCGCGCGTCGGGTCGCGAGAGGTAGGCCGCACGAGCAGTTATTTCGGCCGGAGCGTCAGCTAACGTCGCGTTCCATGAATACGCCGCATCCGCCGAATCCAGAGGCAGACGCCGGCGCCAACGGCGACTCCGCGGAGGCCAGCTCCGAGGCGGATCTGCTCACCCACTACGACATCCTGCGTGTGCGGGCCGCCAACCCGGGTCCGCTCACGCTGTCGGGCACGAACACGTGGGTCGTGGGGCGCTCGCCGGCGTGGGTCGTCGATCCCGGCCCACTACTGGACGACCACATCACACGCCTATCCGCCGCGATCGACGCTCGCGGCGGGCTGGGTGGGGTGGTGCTCACCCATGATCACCACGACCACGCCGAAGCCGTGCGACCGCTGCTCGAACACTACCCCGCACCGCTTGCTGCTGGGCGCGGATCTGTGGACATCCTGCTCAGCGAGAACGTGCGTTTCGGGCCCTTCGAGGCGGTCGCCACGCCGGGCCATGCTGCCGATCACTTCGCGCTCGTAGCCGATGGCGCGTGCTTCACCGGCGATGCCGTGCTCGGTGAGGGCAGCGTGTTCATAAGCCCCTATCGTGGAGCCATGTCCGGCTACATGTTGGCGCTCACACGCCTGCGCCTGCGCGAAGACTTCAACGTCCTGTGCCCCGGTCACGGACCCCCAGTTTGGGACGCCCACGTCAAGCTCGAAGACTACCTCGCCCACCGCATCGACCGGGAGAACCGCCTGATCATGGCCCTGGGCGAAGGCCGGCGAACGATCCAAGAACTGCTGGACGCTGTCTGGCCCGAGGTGCCAGAGCCGCTGCTGCCGCTTGCCACAGCAACGCTCGCTGCGCATCTGGACAAGCTCGAAGACGAGCAGATCCTCCCCGATGGTGTCGAGCGGCCGAAGTTCGAGCGAACCGAGTGGTGAGCCCACCCGACGGCTCGTCCGCCGCCAAGGGCACCGCTCCGCCGGGCGCGCAGGCGGCGGCGGGCACACTTGCGGCCGGTTGGGCCCACCCCAGCTCCCCCTTCCCGCCGATCGCCGACTACGGCTTTCTGTCGGACTGCCACACGGGTGCGCTCGTCGCCTCAGACGGCTCGATCGAGTGGATGTGCCTGCCGTACTTTGACTCGCCTTCGATTTTCGGGGCGCTGCTCGACCGCGGGGCCGGCAGCTGGCGGGTTGGTCCCTACGGTGTGTACGTCCCCGCCGGTCGACGCTACATACCGGGCACGAACATCATCGAGACGACATGGATGACCCCACAGGGCTGGCTGCGGGTGGTGGAGGCGCTCACGATCGGGCCGTGGCACGACAACAAGGAGGGCTCGAGCCACACACGCCCACCGACCGACTACGACGCCGACCACTTGCTGGTGCGCATCATCGAATGCATCCAGGGGCAGGTGCAGGTCGAGATCGTGTGCGAGCCGATGCTCGACTACGGCTCCGCGGCCGCTAGCTGGACGTTCGTGGAGAACGGAGAGTCCGGTGTTTGCATGCTGGACGCCACCGACGAGGTGACCGATTTCAGGCTCTTCAGCGACATCCGGATGGGTATCGAGGGCAATCGCACCCATGGGCGCCACACGATGAGCGAAGGCGAGAAGCGCTTCTGCGCGCTCTCCTGGACGGAGGGCAAAGGCGGGCCGCACACGGTCGAACAGGCCGAGGAATACATGGAGCGCACGAGTCACTTCTGGCGCACGTGGCTCGCCGAAGGCACCTACCCCGACCACGTCTGGCGCCTTCATCTGGAGCGCTCGGCGCTGGCGCTGAAGGGCCTGACGTTCATGCCCACCGGCGCCCTCGTCGCAGCTGCCACCACCTCGTTGCCGGAGACCCCTCAAGGCGAGCGCAACTGGGACTATCGCTTCTGCTGGATGCGCGACGCGACGTTCACGCTGTGGGCGCTGCACGCGCTCGGATTGAACTGGGAGGCCGATGACTTCGTGCAGTACCTCGCGGACATGGAGCGAAACGAGGATGGCTCGCTGCAGATCATGTATGGGATCAGGGGGCAGAAGGACCTGACCGAGTCCACGCTCGACCACCTCAAGGGCTATGAGGGGGCGCGTCCCGTGCGGATCGGCAACGGCGCCTATAACCAGCGTCAGAACGATGTGTTCGGCGCGGTGCTCGACTCGGTGTATCTGCACTCCAAGAAGCGCGACCACATCCCCGAGCGGCTATGGCCGGTGCTGGCCGATCAGGTGCGCTGTGCCGCGGACGTATGGCAGCAGCCGGATCAGGGGATCTGGGAGGCACGCGGCGAGCCGCGCCACTACGTCTCCTCGAAGCTGATGTGCTGGGTGGCCATGGACCGCGGCGCGCGGCTGGCCGAACGCCGCGGCGAGAACGAGCACGCCGAAAAATGGCAAGCGCTCGCCGATGAGATCAGTGCCGACATCCTCGAGCGGGGAGTCGACAAGCGGGGGGTCTTCCGCCAGCACTACGACACCGATGCGCTCGACGCCTCCAACCTGCTCGTTCCGATCGTGCGCTTCCTGCCGCCCGACGACGAACGCGTGCGCGCCACCGTGTACGCGATCCGCGACGAGCTGACCGAGAGCGGCCTGGTGCTCCGCTACCGGACCGACGAGACCGACGATGGCCTGCACGGCGAGGAGGGCACGTTCCTGATCTGCTCCTTCTGGCTCGTCTCGGCGCTGTCTGAAATCGGCGAGCACCGCGAAGCTGAGCACATGTGCGAGCGCCTGCTCTCCTACGCCTCGCCGCTGGGGCTCTACGCGGAGGAGCTCGAGGCCTCTTCAGGCCGCCACCTCGGCAACTACCCCCAGGCGTTCACGCACCTTGCGCTGATCAACGCGGTCACGCACGTGATCAACGCCCAGCAGCAGGGCTGAGACGAGCGCTCGTGGCGCCACACTGGACCAGAAGGTCCGGCCGGGAACAGCAGTGCAGTGCCTACGAACGCGGGCGCCCTTGGCGGAGCCAGCCGAAGTCGTCAACCCGGTCCGGCTCGCGAGCTCCCGGTGCCAGGCTGTCGCTCAACGAAACGGAGTGGCGCCCGCCCAGCCGCGGGGAGGCAAGACGGCCCCGCGCCGAGGGTCGCCGTCAGGAACCGTCGTTCACGAATGCCTGGTAGGGGCGGCAGGGCTCGTTGCGCAGGCTTGGGCAGGGCGGCAGTCCGGTGGGCACGTTGACGCCGGGCACGACCGGGAGGGTGAGGTTGGCGGGCCTGCTCGGCCCGAACGCGATCGACACGTTGGCGGTGGTGCCTTCCGGCTGGGTCTGGCCGAACGACCATATGGGCTGTGTGCCGTTGGGCGCGGCGATCGTAACCCTGACGCGTGAGCCTGCTCGGTAGGCGTGTCCCTCGAAGTAGAGCGGGATCGTGACCGGGACGAATTCATGAGCCGGCATGGGCTGTACATCGGATGCGAGGAAGGTAGGGATCGGCTGGAGCGGCGTGGGTGCCTGGTCGAGCATGTTCGCCGAGGTGGTTGCGAGTTTGCGCTCACTGGCGCGGATCCAACCGTTCTGGACGAAGGTTTCCTTGCCGTCGGGGCGCACCTCGCTGACCGTCGCCTGGAGATCGACATCTGGAGTCGACGACCGCACCCAGAGGTTGACGGCGCCTGCGCCGATTGCGGTTGTGTCGCCGGTGAGGGGTGCCGACACATAGGACACGGCGGAGCCCACCGCTGGCTGCTCCCAGTTCCATTCCCATGCCGATGCGGCGCTCCACAGGCC
Source organism: uncultured Solirubrobacteraceae bacterium (assembly GCA_963752865.1). Taxonomy (GTDB): domain Bacteria; phylum Actinomycetota; class Thermoleophilia; order Solirubrobacterales; family Solirubrobacteraceae; genus Palsa-744. The sequence goes on along the minus strand of CAVVZU010000001.1, from coordinate 935,443 downwards.
GCCCGGGCCCGTGTTGCCCGTGTAGTCCGTCGGCGGAGTGGCGCTCGCATCCGATGTGTAGGAGTCGACCCCTGCGGCTGTTGCCGGCTTTTCGTTGAGCGTGCCCTTCGCTCCGAGATACCACGAGCGGGCCGTCGTACCGGGGATCGGGAACGCTGAGAACGATTGTTCGAATGCGGGATAGGGGATACCGGGCGTCGCCCCGCCAGTCGGCGAGGTTCCTGCGCCGTTGTCGAACAGCACCCGAACCTCCGGGAGCGCTGTGAAGGTCGACAGCGCGTTTGCGTACAGCAGACGTTCCTGCACCGGGTCCGGCGGTAGCGTGACGATGTCTCCCGCGGGGACCCCCAGCGCCAATTTGTAGAAGATCGGCGCTGCGAGATGGACGATCGCCCGGCCATAGATCGGCGCACGGCGCGCGACGAACAGCGTCAGAAAATCGTACAGCCGGTCGAGGGTATATGGATCGAGCGAGTCGATGTGAGCGCCGTTGGTGAACGTGAACCACTTCCGTTCGGTGCCTGTGAAGTGCTCCGCCAAATCGGCGCAGTGCCCGCCGGTCTGCTCGTCCTCCCACTGACATGCCATGAACGTCGGAACGTCGATCTTGTGCACGAACGTGACCGGATCCAGCGGGTCGGCCACCGACGGGTCGTACGTCGCGTTTTCCTTGATTTCTCCAAGCAGGTTCGTCGCCTCCCCGTGCAGGTCTTGGTTGCCCGCGCAGGTCTCGTCGCCTGCCTGTATCTGTTCATACGCCCAGTGCTCTCCGCTTTCGGGACCCGCCGGTTCTGCGTCGTGCTGTCGTTCTTCGGCCCAGGGCACGGCGAAGCCGGTGTCGAGGATGCCACCGGGATACAGCGTCGTCGCTGTTGCGTCGAGCACCGATAGCGGCGCGATCGCGGCGAGTGATGGAGGATCGAGCTGAGCGGCGAAGAGCTGGCTGATCCCGCCGTAGGAGATGCCGAGCATTCCGACCTTGTGGTTTAGCACCCACGGCTGACTGGCGATCGTCTCGATCACGTCGTAGGCGTCGAGGTTCTCCAGCGGTTCGAAGAAATCGAACGCGCCGCCCGAGCAGCCGGTACCGCGCATGTTCACGTCGACTACCGCGAACCCCATCAGGTTGGCCAGTTCGGCGATCCCGCTTTCCGGGCCCGCGGGGTTCGCGTAGCCGTACCCCGAGTATTCGATCAGCGTTGGGTAGGGCGCCGTGGCGCTCGCCGTTGGGGAGGCTGCGAGCTGGAAGTCCGGGCTCGAGCCGAACACGCTGGTCGGGATGCCAGGCGGGTGGACGTCGATCGCCAGCTGGGTGCCGTCGCGCGTCGTCAGGTACGTGTAGCCGCTGTTCGGGATCGCCTGCCTGTAGATGCCGGGGTCCCACGGCGCTGCGGCTTGCGTGTGGACGGTGATCGGCCCCGATTCTTCGCGTGTCGAGCTCAGCCGGACGCGGTAGCGCGATCCCGGCGCGACGTCCCGGAACAGCAGACCCCCGAGAGAGTCCGCGGTCTGCGTGGACACGGTTTCGCCATTCGACCGCACCAGCGACATCTGAGCGCCTGGCGCCAGACCGGTGACATATACCTGTTCCACGCTTCCGTGCGCGCTGAAGGCCGACGCGGTCGCAGCGGCCACGAGCCAGACGGCGGCCATCGCAAGCGCCACGACGGCGCCGATGCGCGCACGGCGCCTGGGCACAGACCCTGCGACCAGGCGGCTACCGCCTCCCATGCGGCCCCACGCCCGACGATCACCGCTCACTGGCTCGGTATGCAGTGCCATCTTTCCATTCCGCACATCCCCAATGTACGTCCCCATGCAGTTCAAAGTAAACAGCACTCGAGCGGTCAGCGACGCGAACCGCTCCGGCGTGTTGGCGCCAGCGGTCGCGGTCGGCTGACGCTGGCGCCGACCGACGCCCGTCAGGCACCTTGGGACGACGCGAGCGAACCGACCTTCCTCCCTGGCGGTTCGACCACCGTCAGGATCGATGGAGCCAACCCGACTCAATGCGAACCGCTTTGCGTCGCTCGCTGGTGGGCGAATGTCGCTTGACGAAGCGGATTAGGGGGGCGGGGCAGCGCCCGTCGGCGATGCTAGTGCGCGAGTTGGGGTAGCCGTGGAGCCATCTCGGCGAGTCCGCGAGGCTCGACACCCGTGGGTGTTCGATGGGATAGCTCCTGTAGCTCGGCCTCGGCTTGGAGCGTGCGACGGGGCGGCCAATGGGCGTCGCCGCCGAGCGCCGGCCAGATGAGCTGGTGGGCGTCGTCTGAGCGTGCTTCTATGTAAGGGCCGCCGGTGAGGCTGTGCCCCCACAGCCAGAAGACGACCGGGCCGATGGCGTAGACGACGCTGTAGCCGTTCACCGGGTCGCTTCGCTGCGGGACGGGTGCGCCGGGCGGTCGCATAGTTAGGCCCCACTGATGCACCGATAGCGGCCAGTTGCCCTCACCGCCGTACCGGCAGAGCCAGATGTGCCCGTTCGGTAGCGGAGCACGATGGTCGTGGAACCAGTGGTAGTCGGCGGCAGGCGTGAACCTCTCGCCGCCGATGTTCGCGCCCTGCATGGTCAGCGCCGTCTTTGTCGCCCACGTTGCGAGGGTGTGCTGTTCAGGGGCGGTGAGGGTACGCGGCTGGTCGAGCAGCATCGGCGTGAGGATGGGCTTTACTTGCTCCTCTAGCTGCGACATCCACCCGTTGTTGCAGGTCGTGCAGATATCGCGGACGATGACATCGAACACGCCGCTCGCTGGGCGCCGATGCTCGTCATCGGATGAGGGCGTCACCAAGCGGCGCAGGTATTCGGCTTCGCCCAACAGCGGAAACAGCGGGTGGAGCCATTTCGGGAAGACATCCTCCCGGCTGCGCTTGCGGTCTTGCTCACAGAAGATGCACACCATTACATCGAGCCCTCAGTCAGTCGCCTCGAGCTGCTTCAGCGCGGCCTCGACTTCGGGCCGCAGCTTGTCAGCGAGTCTGGAGCGAACCGGTACGAGCACCAAGACGGCGACAGCCACCAGGACCACAGCCACGCCGACCGCGAGCAGCGCCGCTTCGGCGTCGGTGGTCGTTAGCTTGGCGCCGCCGATCAGCGCCACGTAGCCGCCGAACTGGAGAAGGAAGCCGAGCCCCAGCGTTGCGATTCCAGTCACGCCATCGATGCGGGCTCGCACTTCGCGCTCGACAATCGCCCCGTTGTAGCCGACTAGAGTCGAGGCGCGATGAGCCATGTCGCGGGGATCAGCGAGCAGGCCGCGTGCAAGCAGATAACCACCTAGCAGGTCGAACGCAACTCCCGTGGTGAACGCATCCTCAACGGACAGGACCATATTGAGACCCTACGTCCGTCATCGGTCGCTTGGAGGTGTCGCAGGGGGTTCGGGTGCCGCTATCAGCGCGCCGAGAGTCAGCTCGGGCACGCGGACTAGGCCGATGTCCAGCAACTTGGCGAGTGGCGCAGCAAGCTCGGACGATTCGTAGTCGAGTGCTTGCATCCATCCGGCAGGTTCGTAGCGTGCGAGCATCGAGAGGCCGAAAAGCAGCGTCCACCAAGTCAGGAGCGAGGACAGCGCGACGCCGCTGACGCTCGGACGCAGCCAGCACCACCCGTCTTGCTCGACAGCCGCGACATCTCGATCTAGGCCGGCGCCGTGAGCCGCCTCCCGGTTCCAGCGGACTACCAGTCCGTCACCGAAGTGTGTGAGCACTCGCATGACAGGTTGACCTTGGAATGGCCTGTAGGCGTTCATGCCGATGCTTGTTGGGTAGTTGTCGCTGAGGTCTTTGTCGAGTTCGTCCGGCGTGCCATCGAAATCAACGGCGACGGTATACAGATGTGCTTGGTCGATGCGCCCCCGGAGTCCTTCCGGGTCTGGCTCTAGAACTAGCCGCATCGGGATCAGCTCCCTGCTGAACGATGCCGGCAGCAGATCGAAAACCTCGGGAAGCGAGGACCAGAGCGCACCGATCGTCGCCGCCTTGGCGAAGACCTCGCTGCCGGTCGCATCCGCGACGCCGGTAACGGAGTCCACCGAACTTTCATCCTTGCCGGTGGCAGCCATTCTGCTGACCTCGATGTCGAGCGTCGCCACGCTCAATTCCTGGGACGACAAGCCGTGCAAGCGGAGACTCCATGCGGTCTTGGCATGAGCCGCCGCGATGGCTCGCCCGGCTTGGCTCAAGGCATAGAACAGCGGCAGCGGCCGGGAGGCTGGCCCAACCGCTGCCGAAGCCGCGATCAGCTCGTCAAACTGCGCGAGCGCCGCACCGTAGACCCGCCGACGCTCATCATCGTCCCGCGCAAAGCCTGGGGGCGACGCCCGAGTCGCGCGGATTCCGTAAAGACTGTCAGACACTAGCCGACCTTTGATCGGAGTTAGGTATCAAGCGACTCGTTCCACTCTGCTCCGAGCACCCATGACAAGGCAGACATTCGCCCGCTTAGCAGTCCCCACTCAAAGTCATCCCATCCCAGGTTCTCCCGCCCATACTTCTCCTCAATTTGCGCGGCGGCCTGCGACGCTTGCTCGACGATGGCCTCCTGCTCCTCTGTCAGCGGCCCCTCTCCGTTCTCCATCCTGTGTAGCCGATTCTGGTGCCGGTTCCACCAAACCTTGTCCCAAAGTTCGTTGTAGGTGTCGAGGATTTGACGATCATTGCGGCGGAGCAGCATGGGCCAGAAGTCGCCCGGCTCGTCGTCGTCCGGTATCCACTCAACCTTGTCGCCGTCGTCGGTATAGCCGATTCGATGACCGTTGGGGCCAACCTCGTCCGAGTCCGCTGGATCGGTCATCTGAGCCTCGGTGCGCTGAATGCGGGCGAACTCACGGTTTAGCTCCTCGATCTGCGCCATCAGATCAGAGTCGAATCGTGCGACCTCAATACCCGCGTCCCTGAGCCGTAGCTCGCCCCGGCCACGGATTGCGTCATTGGGATCGAGTACACCGATGACAACCCGGCCAATGCGCCTCTCGATGATTCGCTCAACGCAAGCGATCTTTGGCGGGTTGCGGCCCGTACAGGGCTCCAGAGTGGTGAATAGCGTGGCGCCCGCAAGTGTCTCCTCGCGGAGCTTCTTCTCCAACAGCGTGAACTCAGCGTGCTCGCCAGGAGCCAGCTCGCCCCGGAACGCTTCGCCGATCACGATGCCCTCGCGGGCGACAACCGCACCGACCTTCGGCGAGACCTTGCCCGGCTCGCTCACGCATTGGCGGGCAATCGCAATCGCACGCTCCATGAGCGCACGATCATCCGCCATTGCTTGATGCCTCATCGCTGCGAAGTTGGCGAAGGGCGTCCTCCATTAGCGTGATCTGCCGACTCAAGTACGCGATGGCCTCGCTGGTTCCATGCGGAGGATGCAGGCCGTCGTGGCGGAACCTCGCGTGCAGTTCGCCTGCGCCAGCCTCATCGAGCCGCTGATCGGTTTCCCCCGCCCATGCGATCAGACGATCAGAGAGGTCCTGCTGGCCTCGAACAGCGGACTCGCGCTCGATGTCGCGGGCAGCGACAAGGCTCTTTACGACTGCACTCTCCAGTTTGGTGCGGGGAAATGGCGATGGCCCTATCGAGAACTCGTTTGCCCTGCGGGCTTCGTTTCTCTCCTGGCGCATGTCCTTGAACGCAAGGGACTGAGCGATCGAAAGACCGACGACGAGAATCGACGCTCCGAGCCACGTCGGGATGGAGATGCTCACGAACAGCGAGACCAAAAACAGCACGCCGCCTGCCGCACCTACCACGACCGACCACCAGTGCCTCCACACGTGTTGGGCGTACTCGCCGAGCATGACGCCAGTCTAAAGCGCGGCCTCAGGGCGACCAACGAGCAGGCAGCGGGGCTGATCGCCCTCTGGACGAGTTGCTGGTCCGTCGAGTCGAAGCTGGCGAGCTACGGCTACCCAATACCCACGCATACGGCCTTGGCGATAGCGGCGGCCCGCGCCCAACTCGGCGCCGCAAGTTTCCGCCGGAGGCTCTGCTCTGATCGCCGACAAGCCCAAAAAACGATTCGGCCGGACGGGTGTTGACGCACCCGTCCGGCCTGTAGCACCGAAGAACCAACCTTCGATGCCACGCCTACCGTAGGGCTATCTGCGGATGATCCGGTGTGCTCGCTGGCGCGTTTTTCGGTGCTCGATAGGAGGCCGGATGAGCGCAGTATCTGTCGAGCCCGTCACAACGCGGGCCGGCGTTCCCGAGTACCCCGTTCAGCACTCGCTCGACGCTCTGGGTGGGTGCTTGACCATGAGCCGGGCTGTGCTGCTCCTGTATGGCGAGGAGCACGTGAACCTGGCGCTGGCGGATGAGTTGGCGCTTGATGGCTATGAGGTTCGCCGCGCCAGCGACCCGGCGATGCTGCGAGCAGCGTGCGACGCCTGCGAGGTCGACCTCGTGATCTTCGGGCGCGCAGCACGCCGAGGTGCAGGGCTCGACGTGCTGCGCCAACTACGCGCGGGTGCGTTCGTGCCCGAGGTCAAGCCCGGTCTACGCACGCTCTGGATGAGCCCGAACGGCGAGCTGGGTGACGTGCTGCGTGGATTCGAGGCTGGAGCAGACGACGTGCTGCGCGCCCCCTTTGCCTACACCGAGCTTCGCGCCCGCGTGCAGGCGCTCGTGCGCCGGGAGCCAGCGGACATTCCTGGCGTGATCGAGTACCAGGAGCTTCGGATCAACACGGCAGCGCATGAGGTCACGGTCGGGGTGATGCGTGTTGGCTTGCGCCGTCTGGAGTACGCGCTGCTCGTGCATCTTGCGCGGGAGCCCGAGCGCGTCCACACCAAGGACGAGCTACTGCGAGAAGTATGGGGCTTTCGCTCCGCTGGCACGACGAGGACTCTGGACTCGCACGCCTGCCGGCTGCGACAAGCACTTGCTCGCGCAGGCGCAGAGGATTGGGTGCCTGCGACTCGCGGGGTCGGCTATCGCCTCGCTCCGAACTCCCCCGGCCGGCTGCTGGCGGTATAGGCCGATGCCGGTGCGTTACATGACCGTGACGGCCTCGTGTCGAAGTCGTTCACCGCGCGCACGGAGCCCGAAAGCGCTGTAGACGTAGACACGTCCTAACGAATATGGCCCCGGCGCGAGGCGGCAACCCCGCCCGGGACCGTGACACAGGAGGAAATGACTCCCATGCACGATCAACGTAGCTCAGTCGAATCCGAAGCGAACGCCTGCCTCGACAAAGCAGTCCTTGAGCTGATGCTCGACCCCGATAGGCAGCGGCCGTGGTCAGAAGCCGAGATCGCCCGCACGATCAGCACCCCCGGCAACGTTCCCGCCAGCCTCAAGCGCCTGCGCATAGTGGGCCTCGTCCACCGCTGGAACGACCTGGCGACCGCCTCGCAGCCGGCCGTGCGCTTCCACGAGATCACGCAGTCCCCCAAGGACGCCGCCTCCGAGCGCGAGCGCCACTGGGACAAAGCTGTCCTCGAATCGCTACTGGTACGCGATAGCGACGGTCAGGGCCCGCTCTCTGAGCAGGACCTCCGCTACGCCTTCGGCGCAAAGAAAAAGAAGCAGAAGCTCGCGATCACCGACGCGCTGAGTCGTCTGGATGGCGCCGGGCTCATCGAACGCCGTGGCGACCGGGCGATCGTCTCTGAGGTCGCCAAGAGCTTCGACCAAATAATGACGCTCTAGCGTCGCCCGCGAAATCATGCACGTCACCGAGCTTGACCTGAGCCGGGCCGCCCTTACCTGCCTGAAAGCGGCCAACATCTACCTGGTTGACCAGCTACTTGAACATGGGAGCGGCGAGCTGATCCAGCACCCCAAGTTCAGCAAGGGACTGGAGCTGTACGAGATCATCTGCGAGCTACATCGCCACGGCCTCACGTTCTCCCGATACGGACAGCACGTCCAGACCGAGCGCGAGCGGGAAATCTTCCGCCTGCGCGCGGTCACGGGCCTTACCCTCGATGAGATCGGCGAGCGATTCAACCTCAGCCGTGGGCGCATCCACCAGCTACTACGCCTGCACTTCCGCCTGGACGTAGTACCCCCCGCCGCGAAAGCACGCAGACCGCCTCCACCAAGTCTGCGCCAGCACACGCTCATCGAGCGTCGGCGGCTGTATCTGCTGGCGTGCGTGGCCATCAAGCGTCACTACCGCAAACCTTTGACGGTCGAGATGGTCGCTAAGGCGCTTGCAACCTCCCCTCGCCAGATACAGCGCGCCTTCGCTCAGTTCAGCGATAGCACCTTCCATGACGATCTAGTCGCCAGACGGATGACCGCCGCCGCCGAGTTGCTCTCCCAGCCCGCGATCCCGGTTCGCGACGTGGCGCTACAGGTCGGCTACCGCCAACCTCCCCACTTCGCCCGCGCGTTCCGGGGGTGCTTCGGAGTCTCACCGACCGTCTTTCGCACCGCCTGTTAGATAGCCGTTCGGTCATGGCGTGCCCGCCCAAGCAGAGCTACACTGTATATGTGCAAATTACAACCTCCCGCGTCGGCTTCTGGCGTGGCATTCTGATCGACGGCTTGGGCTGGCTTGGCCGCGTGATCGCCATGATTGGCGTGCTCGTTGGGCTGACCGTCTTCTCGATCGTGACCTTCCTGCTTCATCAGCGCTGGGACTTGGGCACATTCTTTGGGCTTCTCGGTGTCATCGCGGTTCTGCTGGAGGGCAGTTGGCGCCGATCGTGCAAGGAGAAAGACGCACTCGACCCTGAATGGCACACGAAATATGCGCGCAAGCAAAAAGCCATGAGTCTCGGTTTTTCTGGATCAGATGATGGAGACGTCCCGTGAAGATGAAGCTGGTCGGGTCATTCGTATGCCTGTCGATGTTTTGGCTGCCGAGTTCATCATCTGCATCTACGCCGTCAACTAAGAATGCACAAAGAGCTACTTACAATCAAATTAATAATGAAGTAGCCAACCGTGAAGCAGAAGGGATCGCCTCAGACGAAAAAAGTGAAATAGAGTGTAGTCGTCTAACGGGCGTAAGATATCACTGCGTCTTTCACTTCTCGCCATTTATATGTGGTCGGAGGGGCTATGAGAGACGGGACTACGGATACTCATACGTCACTTTTAGAAGATATGGTGCAGAAGTAGATCTTCACCTGACACAAGCTAACTGCTAACGATGAGCTGAGCACCACCGACACGACTACGAGCGCCTGTTGCGCACCCGAGCAGCAGGCGACTTGCTGTGAGCCAAGGTCAGACGCGCGGGGTGCTTATAGGGCGCTCTACGAAGCCGTGGTCGCCAATCTCATACCAGCGATCAAGCGGCCCGTCGAAAATGTTGGCCGCGAGCGGAGTGCCGTCGAACGCCCCGCCGAGCCCGGAGAGGTCAAAGACCTCGACCCACTCATACTCACCGGCAGGTATCCGCCCCTCGCGCTCGGCCGCGTTGACCGCTTCTAGCGACTCGATCACCCGTTCTCTGCGCTCGGCTGGGGATGGCTGCCCGACTGGTCTACGGGCCGCGAACTCGTTATCAACGAAGTCCCTCTCATTGGATCGCGCATGGACGACGACCACGGCTGACAGATACGGGTGGGGGTTTGCTGGGCCTGCTGGGGTGGGGATGCTCAGCGCACCGACCCCGGATGACACTCGGCGCGCGGAGCTAGGCCCGCCACCAACCGGGACGACGATGGAGTCGGTAGTTCCGAACAGCGACCGCGTCATATCGTCGGCACCGAGCGGCACGTGCTTGTGGTGCGGGTTGGCAAGGAACACGACCAGCGGCAGGCCTACGTCCTTGAACGGGCGAAGCTGCTCACGCGCTGCTGCCTGCACGGCGTCAGCGAGCGTCCCGAAAATCTGCTCACCGGAGAACGACGCAGACCGCTGCCCGGCCGGGATGCGATCGAGGGGCGATGATCGCCACTCCTTGACCTCACCGATAGCCAGATTCTCGAGGGCACGGCTGACGAGCCGATCGGGATTCTTGGCGGTGTCCACACCGAAGCGCTCGCGCCAGTCGATGTCGCCTTCGCCAATGTAGCCATGAGCGGCCAGATAGGCGTCGAGACGCTTCTCAGACTCGGTTGGTGGATTCGCCATTAGACGCTCAGGGTCGCATAAGCACCGGAGACTGGCCGTAGACCCGCTGAGCGGCGCGTTGCGCCGCTTACGGGACAAGTCCGTTCTGCCGAACAGCCCTTAGAACAGGGGACTGTGATCGTCTATGCGCTGGAACAGCCGTCGCTCTCATGCGGAGCCGCCGTCGGTGGCGGCACCCCTGCCCCTGGGCGAAATTGGTTGTCGCGCTGACCCCTCAACCTGCATTAACGGGGTGATGGGAACTTCTGCTCAGTCCGCCGCGAGCCCCCGACCTGCCGGTTTGCCGCTCGTGCGGCGCAATCACGCGCGCTGGCTCGTGCGCGCGCCCGGCCAGCGCGGGCCGCTATCGCCCGATGAGGCTGCGCACGCCTTGAGTGCGAAGCGGGCAGAGCTGCGTAAGCGTCTGGACTGGCGGCGGGACGTGGCCGGTATGCCCGCGCATGTGCGCGATGAGATCGTGGATGAGGCGATCGGCCTAGTAGTGATGTCCTCAAAGCCGATCCGCAGCGAGGAGCACCTACAGGGCGCGTTCTGGGCCTCTGTCGGCTACCTGCTGATCGAGCACCGCTCCGGGCGCCACGAGCTGCATGTCGGCTCGCGCCGCCGGGTGGAGTTCGAGCCTGTAGCGGAACGGCTGGCGGATGAGAGCGAACCGTTCGATGTCCTCGCGGCACGTGAGCGGATCGCCACGGCCGCCGACCTGATGGCGCAGCTCGACCCGTTTGAGCAGCGGGTGATGGCGGTGATGGCCGCACATGGCCTCGGCGTCAAGCGCACGGCGAAGGCGATGGGCGAGCCGGTCAAGACCGTGCTCGCCGCGTCACGCAGTGCGCAGCGAAAGCTCGATCAAGTCGCGGCGATTACCGCCGCCGGGCGCATGTGCGACTACCGCGAGCAGGCGATCCACGCGCACGCTCAGGGAGTGGCGCAGGGCGAGCAAGAGAAGGTCGCGAGGGCGCACCTCGCCGCTTGCTCGGGGTGTCGGTCTTCTTACGCGGAGCTGCTGCGGGAGATGAGCGGCCGTGAGTACAAGCGGGCCGCGAGCGCCGCTTTCCTGCCGCCGCCGATGCTCGCTGTCGAGCTGCATGGCCGGTGGATCGAGCGGCTGACCTCGCTGCTATCTACGGGCCGCGCGCCGAGCGGGTCCGCGACGGCTGAGCGCACCGCCGGAGTGCTCGGCGGCGGTGGGCTGGTCAAGGCCGCCGCCGCTACCTCGGCGCTCGTGATCGCTGGTGCCGGTGTCGGTGCGAAAGTCGTCCATTCCCTCGAAGCGCCCGCGCCCGTCCACCACCATCACAGAGTGTCCGCGCATCCGGTGAGTGCGACCGCCGGGAGTATCCAGCCGTCGGCGGTTGCCGGCGGGCTTACTTCCACGCGGGCTCAGACGGACACGGGTTCGCGCAAGGCCACCACGACCTCTGTCAAACACCGATCGCAGTCGCCGCCGAGCCACGACCTCGGGTATCTCGCACTTGGCGGGAGCACGGGCGGCAGTACGTCTACATCGAGAGCTTCTGTAGCAACCGCAGCTTCAACGTCGTCTACCGGGTCTGCTGACGAAGCTCCCGCGCCGTCACGTAGCGGCGGCGGGACCAACCTCGGCTACCTCGGCCACTGAGCAACACGATTGGAAAGGAATCCAACGATGATCCCCACCGTAATCCGCAACCGTCGGCTCGCACTCACAACTGCTGTGCTGGCGATGGCGCTCACGTTGTGTTTGGCTGCGAGTGCACGAGCGGGCCAGTGGGCGCAGGCCACGTGCTCAGACGGTAGCGAACCCGTCTCAACGGAAGGGTGGGCGCCCGGCACTGTCGGCGGCTATCTCTCCATCGTTGAACCAGGTAATACCTGCGCACAGGTGGGAGGCTCGCTGTCGCTGCGGGACGAAGTTGGCTATCAGCTTGCCAATAGTGGGCCAATGTGGGTCTATAGTGCCCCGGCCGACTCCACAATCCAAGGCGGGTCGATCACGCTGAGCCTGGCGAGCCCTGGCGGACAGGCTTACCTCTCCACACCGAATAACTCAACTGAAGTTAGCGAACTGGTGGTGATGTGCACTGAACTGTGCAAGACCGTCAAAGAAAACACGCTCACGGACTATTACCACGGCGGTTCGCGGCTATACGCAGTCACCGAGTGCATCCCGCCGTCAGGCAAAGAATATTGCTCAAGTGGTCTTGACGCACAGATGAACATCAAGAGCGCAACGATCTTGCTCAGCAACGAAGCTAAGCCCACCGCTGCTGGGTTTGCTGGAACGCTCCTGAACAACCCGGCAAGCGGCACAGCCAGTCTGTCATTCACGGCGCACGACGAACACGGACCCGGCGTGTATCACGCGACCGTCCAGATCGACGGCCACACCATGTGGTCGGCTACTCCAAACCTCAGCGAAGGCAAGTGTGTCGCGCACGGCACCTACAACGGCGCGCTCAAGTTTCACAGCCTCCAGCCATGCCCGCAAGAAACCGAGGTGCATACCGAAATCCAGACGAGCGAACTCGCCGAAGGTCAACACACGCTCAAGGTAGAAATAGAAGATGCGGCCGGTAACAAGGCGACGGTCTACACCGGACCCATCACGATCGACAATCAACCGCCCGTTGTAACGCCGCCGATCGTCTCGGTCATCCCGCCGTCACGCGGAGCGCCTAATGGCGAACCTGCCTCAGAACACGCAACCTTTACACTCGCGGGGAGACAGCCCAAGGCGTTCACGCGCGAACAGACTCGCTCGGCTGTCGTGCTCGCCGGCCGCCTGACCGCGCCAACGGGCGCGCCAATCAAGGGAGCGCAGGTCCAGCTCTTGCAGCAGGTGATCGGTTCTGCCGCCGCGATCCCTATCGCCAGCGCGACTACTCGGCCCGATGGGACTTGGACGCTCAAGGCTCCGACGGGTCCGTCTCGCCTGCTCCGCGTCGCCTACTACTCGCACACGCTCGACAGCACTCCCGCTGCCACGCTCGACATTCACGAGAGCGTGCAAGGCGTGCTGTCCATGCACGCACCACACCGAGCGCGACTAGGCCACGCCCTCGTATTCAGAGGCCAACTCGCCGGCGGATACGTCCCGCCGGGCGGCGAGTCCGTGCAAATGGAGATCCTCTATGCCGGGCGGTGGCGCACTATCGAAGTGCTCCCTACCTCCAGTCGCGGGGCATGGACATACAAATATGTCTTCACACTCGGCGTCGGCACCTCGTATCTCTTTAGAGCAGTAACCGTGCCAAACGGCGGCTACCCATTCCTAAGCACCCACAGCAAGGCAGTGCGTGTGACCGTGGAGCGATAGATACGCACGGCAGACGAGGGTAGTCTGGGCTCGATGCGAAGATCGAGATCGTGGCAAGACCGGGTAAGCACCCATCCGATGTGATGCCGATCACGCGACCGGGCCAGCGGATATGTCCGCTCTGCCTCGCTAAGCCGGCTGATACGCGCGAGGACGTGCTACCCCAATGGGCGCGAAAGCGGATTCGTAAGCTAGGCACCTACAAGGGCAATCAGCTACCGAGTGTGCTCTTGCCGCTGTGTCGGGATTGCAACAGCACCCTCGGTCGTCGCTACGAGAACGAGACCGCTCCAATACTTGGGCCGATGATCGACGGGGAGAGTCGCCTACTCTCGCCGTCGGATCAGGAGATCATTGGTAGTTGGGTTATCAAGACGTTGCTGCTTTGCGCTCTCGATCCCTCCGTCGCTGTAGAGCCGGGCCAGCGTGAGCAAATCCGTCGCCTATGTTGCGAGATGCGCGACCACAAACGACCTCCACATCAATCCTTTGTGCGCCTCGCAGCGTTCGATTGCGATCAGCCCGTAGATGCCAAAGGAAACGACAAGCTCCACCGGTCGGGCTACCTACCAACCTCGCTGGCCCGAGCGACGCAGTTCATGGGCCAGGTTGCATGGGAGGTAGCTATCGGAGCACCCCGCGAACTTGAGCGCTTCGTGGCATCCTGCGAGGACAACGAATCGCTAGTGCGGATTTGGCCACCTCAGCTCGTCTCGGTCAGTTGGCCACCCCCGGTCAAGCTGGTCTACCGCGACGTACTGACGCTCAGACTCGCTTGGAACGAACGGCGCTGGCCGCCGTCTCCTGACGGTAGGCTCCCGTCTCCTATCGACTCGCCGCGAGCCGGGCTACTCCTCAGGACTCCCCCAAGATAAAACGCGCGCTAACCCCGGCGGGCGCGGCTATCTAACTCGCCGCGGCTAATTCACTGTCGCTCACAGGGCGGTGCCTGCATTAACGAGTATGGACCCCTTCACCGAGAGCGAGCTCTTTGATGAGGACCTGCCAGCGGCTTCACCGCTGAGCGCCGAGGAGCCAACAGAGGTTCTGAGACCATCCGCGACCAGCGGTTGGCCAGCTCTAGCCGCAGCGCTTGCGCGTCGGTGGCCGGCTTGCGTCGCGGGCTTGCTGATCGCAATGCTGGCCGTCAGCTTGCTCTCGGGGCTGGGTCGCACGCACCCTCAGCCCTCAGCCCCCAACAGAGCGCACCGCCCCGACCGTCATCGCTCACGGCGGCAGATGAATCACCGACACTCAGCAGGCAAGCTCGGTCGTGTATCGGCGGCGCCAGCGGCCCCCAAAGCCAGCGCTGGGAGCAGCGCAGCGAGCGATATGCCGCCCAGCCCCGTCGTGCCTCGTCCCACCCGTGTCGGGCCTGTCGGAACCGACCGTCCCACTTCTCCGGGACACGTCGGAAAAATGGAACAGACGCAGTTCGATTATCTAGGACGATAGGGGTCGGGGATCAACGATGACCGGAACTTGGACAGAGTCCGTGGTGGGTCTTGTGACGAGTCGCCTTGCGCTGTTGGCGGACCCGACTCGTGTGCAGTTGCTGACACTGCTTGAGCAGGGCGAGGTGCCTGTGCAGGAGCTGTCAGACAAAATGCCGACCACGCCGCAGAACGTCTCCCGTCATCTCTGCATCCTGCACAGGGCGGGGCTCGTCGCGCGACGCCGCGATGGTAACTGTGTCCTGTATTCACTGGCCGACTACTCCGCGTGTCGCCTTCTCGACCAAACACTCGCGAGCATCCGGGGTCAGATTGACGAGCTGGCCGACCTAGTGAGCCTCGCCGCAGCGTAGCCGCAGAGCCCCAACCCGAAAGCCAAGAGCCACCGTTGCGGATTGCACGGTGGCTCTTGTGCGTTCTGGAGGCTTGACGCGCATCTATGAAAGCCATCGCTTTAAACCTAGTAAACCTAGTTCACTTGTAATAGCTAGTTCCGCTTGTGGTGTTGGCGGGGTTCCGTCCGTACCGTCGCCCTATGACTGTTTTCCATAGGACGACAAAGGGTGAAAGCCAGCCAGTCAATGACCGTGCATCGGTCGAAAGTGTTACTCGACTGACTCGCTTCGCGGGACGTGTTCTGTTGTGGGGTTGCGTGTTGCTGCTGCTGGTTCGCGGCATCGCGTCCTACTTCGACACGACCTCGCGGGTGCCCACGACGACTCGCGGTGTGACGGTGACTGTGACACAGCCCGCCGGCACCGAAACCTCACAAGCGCAAGGGAAGTGATCGGCATGTCACACATACGACGCATCTTGCAAGTCTGTGTAGTAGCGATCTACGCGGTGGTGTTGTTTCCGGCGACTTCACTCGCGGCCGGGAATGATGTCGGCGCGAACGTCGGCGGCCTTCTCAAGCATTACGCGGGAGAGCTGTACGGCGGGATCGTCGGCGTCATCAGCTTGATGTTTCTCCTGAATAGGCGTTACACCGAGCTGGCGGTGTTTTTGTTCGCCGCGATCGTGGTCGCGTGGATGGTGTTCGCACCGTCTGAGATAGCGACGGCTGCCGAAGGCATCGGCAAACAGATTTTCGGTTGACCGAGGGGACTGTTTGCGATGAGCGACGACACGCACACGATCCGCTCTTACCAGCGGATATTCAGGCCCGACCGGCGTATCTACCAGATCGACGGTCGGCGCCTTCCGGTGCCGGGCGGCGTGCCGCTTGAGTGGCTTGGCTGGGCGTTCGCGTCCCTGGTGGCGATCCTTGTCCTCAGCCAGCGCTCGATCCTGTTCGCGCTGGTGCTCGGCGCTATCGCCGGCCTGCTGGGCGCAAGCTCACACGGCTGGCCGGGCGCGGTGCTCGGCGCGCTCGCCGGGTTCGGCGCGACTCTGCTCGCGGGTGTGCTGTTGGGGTGGCTTGACTGGCCGCTTCGACTGCTGATCGCGCCGGGCATGGTCGCGACGCTCGCCGGGCAGGCGTCCCCGGACGGGCGGCCCGCACACCGTTATCTGACCTCGTGGCTTTCGCTGCGAGCGCGTGCTGCCCGCCGCTCGCTGGACGGTGCGATAGCGCCCGACGGGCAGGCGCAGGTGTGGGCGCCGCAGGTTTGGGTCGCCCCGGATGAGCACTCGCCGTTGCTTCACCACGGCAAGGTGCGAGGCCCGGCGCGGCTCGTGTTCGCCCGCCCGGTAGTGGCGATCCCCGGCCGTGGCCGGTTGATCGTCCGTCACGCCGAGGGCCACAGGCTGCGCAGCGGCGAGCGGCTTTGCGAAGTGGTCGAGCTGACTGACGGGCAGGTCGTGGAGGTGCGGCCGTGAGCTTCCCCTTGCGTTACGCGCACGGCAACGTGCTCCTGGGGCGGGGTGGCGAGGCCGCCGGCCTGTATCGGCTGACGACGACCTCCTACCCGTACCTACCCACGGGTGAGAAGTGGTCGCTACAGCGCCGCCTGCAAAGGCTCGCGCACACGATCGCGGCTGACTTCTCGCTGTGGCGTGTGAACCGTGCCTACCCCGCTGAGCGGTACGTCTCCCATACAGAACGTCTGCTCGATGAGCGCCACCAAGACTCTCGGGCGTGGCAGGCGTTCCTTGCCGGACACGAGCAGCGCCTGCACCAGCTCGGGTCGCACACCCCGGAGATTTACCTAGCCGTCTCGCTCGCCGGCAGCACACCCACGGGCGTCGGCTCAGGGCTCGTCAGGAGCGTCGATCGTGTGCGGCGCCGTGTCGAGGAGCTGGCCGGGATCGGGTCCGCCTCCCCGATCCCGGCCGCAGAGCTAACGGAACTCGCTACCCGCGAGCAGCGCATCTATGAGCGCGTAGGCGGTGTCATCGGCGCCCGCCGCGCGAGGACCGCAGAGCTTCAATGGCTGCTGCGCCGCGCCGCTTCGCGTGGTGTCGCTGAGCCCGAGCTTGACCGTCACTGGCAGCCCGACGCGCTCATCATCTCCGCGCCCGCTGGCGGTGTCGCTTTCAAGCCGCTCGGCCACGACCTCGCCCGCTGCGCGAACGCCGCGATCACCGAGCAGCAACAGACGCTCGTGGTCGATAGTGAGCAGGGACGCTGCTATCAAGCGATGCTCGCGCTCGGCGCGCTCGCGGACGCCCCGGAGTTTCCCGGCGCGACCGCCGAGGCGCTGTTCGCACCATTGGAGGCTGTCGGGTTCCCGGTAGACGCCTCCCTTCACGCGCGCTGGCTCGGGAACCGCCAAGCACTCGCGCAGGTCCGCAAGCGGATCGCCGATGTCGAGCACGCCTACAACGAGCAGGTAGAAGGCGCCGCGCACGGCCCGAGCCTCATGGCGGGCGCTGACCGTGTGCTCGCCCGCGAGTATGAGGCGCAGCTACAAGCGGGCGGGCACCCGCCGATGCTCTACGCGCAAATCTCACTCGCCGTCGGTGCCGTCAGCGAGGAGGAGCTAGAGCGCAGGGTTGCCGTGCTGAAAGAGCAGTACGGCGACATCACCCTGCACCGCCCAGCGGGGTTGCAGCACCAGCTTTGGCTTGACCACTTGCCGCGAGCGGATGGGTGGGTCTGAGGTGCGCGACTACACCCAACAGCTCACCGTCGAGCAGTTCGGCGCTTTGATCCCGACCGGGAGCAGGATGGTCGGCTCCCAGCGCGGCCCATATCTCGGTTACACCCCGACCGGCGCACCCTTGCCGGTGCGGTTCGACCCCACGCAGGCACCGAGGGAAGACCGCGCCTCAGCGGTCCTCTTGATCGGGACGCTTGGCAGCGGCAAGACCGTTGCTGCGCAGACAATCGAGTACGCCGCCGAGCGGCGCGGGTCGCTCGTCGTGGACTTCGACCCGAAGCCCGACCACGGCCTGCACCTACTGCCCGAGCTCGACGGACGGGTGCAGGTGCTTGAGCTGTCCGGCGACCCTGCGCAGCAGGGCAAGCTCGACCCGCTCGCTATCGGTCTCGAGGACTTGCGCGAGGAGCTTGCCTGCTCCTACCTGCTTGAGCTTTTGCCGGGCAACACGAGCGCGTGGGAGAACGCCGTTTCCCTCGCGGTCAAGGACACCGTAAGCGAGGGATCACGAAGCCTCTCCCGCGTGGTCGAGCTGCTGCTCGCAAGCGAGCGCGGCACCGCCCGCGAGGCGGGCGAAGCGCTTGAGGTGATCCGTGACTTCGGCCTCGCTCGCCTCGGGTTCGGCAACGGGCAGAGCACCGACCTACAGGCCGAGCGGCCCGTCACGACGATCCGTATGCCGGGCCTGTCGCTGCCCGAACCATCGGCCGCTCGTGACACCTACACACGCGCGGAGCGCGTGTCCGTGGCGACGCTTTCACTCGTCGCGGCGTATGCGCTCCAGTTGATTTCAAGGGACCGCTCGCGGCACAAGATCGTCGGCCTTGACGAGATTTGGTTCCTGCTCGCCTCACCGCAAGGACGGCAGATCATCAACCGCTTGGTAAGGCTCGGCCGCGCGTTCAACGCAACGCTGCTGCTCGGCACCCACCGCATCGGTGACCTCGGCGACCTCTCGGACCTGATCGGGGTCGTGTTCGTCTTCGGCCAGGACTCTGAGGACGCCGCCAAGGCAGCCCTTCGCTTCATCGGCCTTGAGCCGACCCGCGAGCTAGTCGGCCGGGTCCGCGAGTTCCGCGCCGGGCGCTGCCTCATGCGCGACCTACACGGCCGCGTCGGCGAGGTGCAGATCGACCTCGTGTACCCGCACCTGCTGCAAGCGCTGCAAACGACCCCCGACCAAACCGGAAGGAGCGAGGCATGAAGCCCGCCATTCTCCACGCCCTACATCGTCTCACCTCAACGCGGCGACGGCGACTCGCGCTCCTGTTCGCTCTGACGATCGGGGTGGTGCTGCTCGCCAGCCCGGCGGCCGTAGCGAACGATGTCTACGGCAACATCGGTCCCGCGCCGCAGCTACCCGCCGGAGGACTGGCCGAACGCTACCCGCTGACTAACTACCAGCTCGACCAATACTTCCCCGGTATCAGCGTCGGTGTATTCAGCGGCGTTGACGTGTCCGGTGTGCCGCCGCTGATCGCGTTCTTCATCGCGCAGATTCTGTGGCTCATCACGGCTTTCTTGGCGAACGCTGTAATCACCCTTTTCGCGTTCGCGTTCAACCTCGATTTGGTCAACGGGAACGGCAGCCCCGGCTCGGGTGCGCTCACACCTGTAGCGAGCGCGATCCACAACCTCTACACCAACACGTTCGGTGCGCCGTGGCTCGTCGTCGCGATCGTGCTCGCCGGCTGCTGGGCGATGTGGAAGGCATTGGTGCAGCGCCGCTACACCGAGACAGCCGGCGCGCTCGCCGTGTCCCTTTTGTATTGCGTGCTGGCGATCGGGATCGTCACGCAGCCGCAGCGGACGATCGCCCCGGCGAGCAAGCTCTCAAACCAGCTATCGACGGCGCTGCTGTCGCTCACCAATCAAGGGAGCATCGGCAGCGAACAGCAGGCCAAGACAGACGCGAGTAACCAGCTCTTTTCGCTGCTTGTGCTGGACCCGTGGACTGTCCTTGAGTTCGGCGGGATCGAGCACTGCACCACCACCAGCGGCCACTCGGTCGCCGTGCGCCCTCTCAGTCCGAACGCCGGGCAGGACACGCAGCTCGCCTCCCAGCTCGAAGCCGGCAGCGAAGTCCACGCGCAGGGCAAGACGTGCATCAACAACCGCAACAAGTACGCCTCTCACTTTCTCGCTTACCCATTCCAGTCAAAGGCGCGCAACAGCGAGCACGAAGCCTTGGAAAAGGGCGACACCGGCGACCTCCCATCGTCTGACCCCGGCAAGACCAGCGGCACCTACCCGCTCGGGAAGGCAGACGAGCCCGCAGCCGAAGCGATGGGCAAGGGCGGCCAGTACCAACGGCTGCTGCTGTCGATCGTGATCTTGGTCGGCGAGCTTGGCGCGTTCCTGCTGCTCGGCGCGCTCGCGGTCGGGGTGATCCTCGCGCAAATCCTGCTGCTGCTGTTGCTGTCGTTCGCGCCGGTCGCGTTGCTGATCGGGATATTCCCCGGACGCGGGCACGACTTCTTTAGGGCATGGCTGGCGAAGCTCGCCGGCTACCTCGCACGCAAGGTCGTCTACTCGCTGATCCTCGCGGTGACGCTCGCCGTCTGCCAAGCCCTCGCTGACGCCAGCTCGAACCTCGGATGGCTGCTCGCGTTCGGGTTGCAGGCCGCGTTCTTGTGGACCGTGTTCATCCAGCGCGATCGGCTGACCAAGGACTTGCTCACGGCGACCGCCGGACCCGGCGCAGCCGGTGACGGAGCTGGCCGTCTCCAGACCCTCTACTACAGCACCCGCCTCGCGCAGATGGCACGGCGACCCAAACGGCCGCCAACGCCGCCCACGGCAGGTGAGCCGCCGCGCTCGTCCTCGCCGCCGCCCACGCCTGATCCGACACCCGAGACACCTGAGGAGGAGCCCGCATGAGCTTTCGTATTGAACACACAGACCCGATCACGCTTCTGCGGGAACTGCCCGACGGGCTGGCGCAGACTTGCGTGACAGCACCAAGGCGTGACACGCCAATCCCCTATCTGCTGCGCGTACTCGATGAGGTTCACCGGGTACTGCGCAGCGACGGGACGCTGTGGCTCGCGCTCACGAGGGGCGGCAACTCGCACGAGTTCGCGCTAGCCCTCAAAGACACCCGCTGGCTGCGACCAGACACGGTGACGATCCCGCGAGGCTCGTGCTGCTGAGCAAGCAGCCCGAGTTCAGCTTTCACCCGCCACAACCGGCGCCCGCAAGCTACGCGGCGCAGAGCCTGCTCTGTCCACGCTACCCCGTCGCGCAGAGGCCGGGGCACCGTTGCCAGCGCTGCCGGATACCGCGTCGCGGCTGGTGCGTCCCGTCACCGGGCGCGGCGGGGATACCGCCACGCGAGGTGATCGAGTGGTGCATCCTCGCGAGCACGGTCCCGTGCGCGTGCGGGGTGTGCGGCGCACCGTTCAAGGCGCCGGCTCGCTGCGGTGAGCGCTGGCGCTCAAACTGCCCTCACAGAAATGGGCGAGGGCATTGCCTTGTCATCGACCCGTTCTGCGGCATCGGGGACACCGGGATAGTCGCGTTGCGTCGTGGCCGGCAGTACCTCGGCATCGACACCAACCCGGCGAACGTGGCCGCCGCTCGCAAGCGACTCGCCGCGACGGAGCGGGCGCGATGAGCACCGCCGAATGGATGCGCTCCCAGCGTGACCGGCCGATAGCCGAGCACGAGCGCCGAGCGGCAATGGTCGTCGTGGCCGTGCTGCTCGGCGCCGTCGCGCTGCTTTTCACGATCACTCAGCCAGCAAGCCAAGCCCGCCAAGCTACCCGGAGCATCGACCGGGTAGCAACGAGCATCCCGGCGGCGAGCGATCCGGGCGTGCCCGCGCTCGAAGCGCGGGAGACGGCCGAGCGGTTCCTTGCCGGCTACCTCGGCTACGCCTATGGGCACACCGAGGCGAGCAGGATCGAGGACGCGAGCCGGTCACTGATCGCGTCGCTTGCGAGCCAGCCGCCGCGCGTGCCGCCGGCAGCCAGGGCACGCCGCCCGCGAGTCATATGGCTGCGCGCCACGGCCGCCCCGGCGGGCGAGGTCGAGGTGAGCGCGATGGTGAATGACGGCGGGCTGATCGACTACACGGTCGGGCTGATCCTCACCCGCCAAGGCGGTCGTCTGTTCGTCACCGGACTGGACGGCGCGTGATGGATAAGCGCCGGCTGCTGTGGTGGCTTCTCGCTGGGACGGGCAGCACCGGCCTTGCCGTGCTCGCGATCTTCGGTATCGCGGTCGCTGTCCTCGGCGCGAGCTTCACCGGCTGTCAGTCCGGTAGCGAACCGGCGCTTGCGTCGACCGGGCCGACACCTTCCGCCTACGCACTCCAGAGCATCCCGCCCGAACGGCTGCGGTTGTATGAGCAGGCCGGCAGCAAGTTTGACATCGACTGGAGCTTTCTCGCGTCGATCGGTGCGCAGGAGTGCGACAACGGCGAGTGCGCCGGCACCAACAGCTCAGGGTGCGCCGGACCAATGCAGATCGCCTATGTCCGAGGCAGCGCGTGCAGCCCCGGTTCTGGGCCGACGTTGTGGGAACGCTACGGCGTCTCCGCGCACCCCGGCCACGCACCGAACATCAACGATCCAGCGGACGCGATCTACACCGCCGCGCGCATCCTGCGCGAAGACATGGGCGCCCCGCCAACGGGCGGCACCTACAACGAATATCGCCAAGCGGCGTGCCACTACTACGGCGCGTGCTCGGACAGCACCGTCAGCTACGCCGACGAGGTGATGGCCCGCGCCGTGCAATACGGGTTCACCGGCACCGGCTCCCCTACAGCTTCCAGTCCTCCGCTTTCGCAGCCAGTCTCGACCAGCGGGTGCAGCGCGAGCACGTTCACACCCGAAGCGGCGTCCAGCTCGCAAATCGTCAGGGTCGCTGAAAGCCAGCTCGGCCAGGGCGAGCAGCCACCGGGCTCCAACTGCACGATCTACGGGCCGTGCGAGGAGTGGTGCTCACTGTTCGCCTCATGGGTTTGGCAGCACGCCGGGGTGCCGCTCCCCGGCTCCACCGCCACCTACGGGTACTCGGGCTCGCTCTACACGTGGGCGAAAGAAAGCGGCGGGCGAATCCTGCCCGCGACCGCGACACCCGCGCCCGGTGATGCCGTCTTCTACGGCTCAGGGCCGAGTGAAAGCGCGCACGTCGGGATCGTGCAGCGCGTCTACCCAGACGGGCGAATCACCACGATCGAGGGCAACTACGCAAACCACGTCGCCCTCGTCGGCCCATTCCTTCCGGCCCACGCGACCAGCGAAGGCGAGACAGCACCGATCTACGGATACGCCCAGCCGCCCGCGCCAAGAGCGAAGGGAAAGGGCGCGTGAGCCCCGCCCGGTGCCCGTCTGGACTGTTCGCACAGTGGTTCGTGCTGCGGTACGCGCTGCGGTTCACCCCACGACCAAAGCCGACAGCGAGTTTCCGGCTTTGTGGTGCGGAATTGCGCGGCTTGCGGTTTTTCGACATCTCTATCTGTGCCGGTAACTTGCTGTGACTCGCCGCCCCTCACAGGACGCTCGGCCGCTGGTGGCTGTTGTCGGTGGGCTCATGCTGCTGGCGCTGTTGCGTAACCGGAGCCTGCCGGGCTGGGTGGCCGGGCACGCCCAGGTGCTCATCGTGTATGCGGCGATCCCGTCAACCGTGGTGCTGCTAGCGGCGCTCACGTGTCGTGTCGTCGTGACTCGTCGTGCGCTTGCCCGGCGTGTGCGGCTCGTCGTGCTCGCCCCCGACTCATTCGCGCCAACGCTTGACGGTGTTCTTCGCTGCGCCGCCCAGCTATCCCGTGTCCGGCGTGTCGTCGGCGGCTGGCTCGATCCCCGCGCTACGGCCGTGCGGGTGCTGCTCGACAGCAGCGAGGGAGCGATGCGCTACTCGCTCGTGGTGCCCGAGCGCGCGCTGCCCGCGATCCGCTCGGCGCTCAGCAACTACGACCGGGTACAGGTGAGACTCGCCGACCCAGAGCCACCTGCGAGCGAGGACGGGTGTGTGATGCGCGCCGAGCTGCGACTCGCCCGGCCGAGCAGCGAGCCACTTGCGCACCTTGGCCTTGACCCCGATCCGCTTCAGAGCTTCGCCCGCGCGCTCGCCGCCCTGCACCCCGCACGGGAGCGCGGGCAGGTCGCGGTCGATCTTCTGCCATGCACCGCCGGGGCACGACGACGGATGCGACGCACGCTGCTCCGCCAAGCCCGCCGCACGAACACGACCGCCTCCTACACGAGCGGTGGGATGCTCGATCTGCTGGCGGGCGCCGGCCGGCAAGGCGGGCGTCAACCGGCAGCCGATGTCGTGGAGCAGCGAGCGCAGCGCGAGCAGATCGCCGCGAAGGTGCTCCAAAACGAGCCGCTGTTTCACATGCAGGTGCTCGTGCGCTGCCAAGCGCCCGTGAAGGGCATCGCCGCCGAACGGCTGCAAGGGCTACTCGGATGCTTCGACGGGTGGGCCGCCGCCAACTCATTCCGGGTCGTCGGTGTCCGCCTGCTCGGCCTCGCGTTCCTTGGCTCAGACCTTCCCGGCCGCCGAGCACGGTTTGACCGGCGGATGGACACCGGCCTATTCCGCCCCACCCGCCAGGGCGTCGTCAGTGCCCGCGAGGTCGCCGGATTCTTGAAGCCCCCGACGATCAACTGTGCCGCACCGGACGTGCTGCGCCTCGGCGCCGCCGTCTACCCGCCGCCACGCAACCTGCCCGAGTACACCGGGCAGCGCGACGTGCTGCCCCTCGGCCGCGTGAGCGGCGAGCAAGGCCAGCGGATCGTCGGACTGCGGCTCGCGGACACGTTCTTTACCTACACCGCCGGCAGGAGCCGGTGGGGGAAGACCGAGCTTGCGATCACCCAATTCCTGAGCTTGGTTCGCTCCGGGCACGGCGGCATGTTCCTCGACCCGCACGAGGACGCAATCCGCAGGATCAAGAGCTGCCTCACCGAGCCCGAGCTAGCCGAGCGGATTGTCGAGCTTGACCTAGTTGGCACCCGCTCAAGGGAGGGGCAGCCCGGATGGAACCTGCTCGCCGCACGAGGCCTCTCCGATGACGCGCGGGAGCGGCGCGTGGAGGCGATCGTGGATTCGTTCGCCTCGGCCCTCCAATGGGGCGAGCGAAACAACCGGGCGCTCACCCTCACGACACAGGCAACGGCCGCGCTGATCGAGCTATCGACAGTACTGCCCGCTGAGCTTGCACCGACGATCTTTCAGATACCCACGCTGCTCGGAAACCCCGAGTGGCTAGAGGCGATCCTGCCGTACCTCTCGGTCCCGCGCCGCCAGTTCTTCTCAGAGCGGTTCCCGCGCATGGCCGAAGAGGCCATCACCCCCGTAACGAACCTGATCGACCGGCTGCGCTCCTCCACGCAGCTCGCCGCCTTGCTCGGCTCCCAGCAATCCACCTATGACATCGCCAAGGCGATGAACGAAGGGCGGATCGTGCTCGCGTGCCCCGGTGCCGGCGGCGCCCGCGACCGGCTCATGGCGAACCTATTGGTGTTCGACCTGCTGCACGCCGCGAAGGGCCGGGCGCACATACCGCCAGCCCAGCGCCGCGAGTTCTACGTCTTCCTTGATGAGGTCCAGACATACGACGGCGCATCGTCGGGGAACCTCGCCGCGCTCTTGGAGCAGACAGCGAAGTACGGGGTCCGCGCGACCCTCCTAAATCAGAATCCCGAGCGGCTGACCAGCGCCACGCTCAACGCGCTGACGACCAACCGCTCGCACCTGATCGCGACCGCGCTCAACGCGCACGCCGCCGCGCTGATCGCTCGCGAGTGGGCCTCAGACCCGCCAGCCAACGCGATCACCGGGCTACCCCGCTGGACGTTCATCGCCCAAGCCACGCATCACGGCGGGCTGACCCGGCCGTTCCTGTTCGAGAACCTTGCCGTCACCGACCTGTTCGCCGACGCCTACCGGCCCGAGCAAGTCCCGACCATCCAGCCGACGATCGACAAGGCATCCGGCCGCGTCAACTCGCAAGAGACGATCCGGGCGCTGGACACGCTCGACGAGCGAATCCGCGCTCACCTCGCGAGCAAAGCCGACAGCAAGGCCGCCGAGGTCACGACACCGGAGCGCTCGGCAATGCCGAAGCTCCCCGACCCCGAGGACAGCGAATGACCGGGCCAGCGCACCCCGAGCTGCGAGCGCTCCCGGCCGTCGCCGTCGAAGTGCTCGAAAGCCTGCACCAGCACCGGGTACTCACGGCGCGGCAGGTACACGCGCTGCACACCCCCGACGCTTCTCTGCGGTGGGCGCAACGCATCCTCACCCGCCTTCACAAGCGCGGGCTCACCGAGCACGCCGTCGGGCCGCACGGACTAGCGCTGTGGTTTCTCACCGCCCCCGGCGCTGAGACGATCCAAGCGGCCGGGACACTCGCTGAGCCCCGGCGGCGTCTCACGACCCCAGCGCAGGCGGCAGGCCCGTTGCGGGCTCACACCCTCGCTGTGAACGACGCCGGGATCGCGTTCGTGAAAGCTGCACGCGAGCACGCTGGCGATAGCTGCGGCTCGCTGTCGTGGCGGCATGAGATCGCGCACCCCTACACCGCCGGGCGTGGCCGCCACGGCGCTCACCTGCTGATCGCAGACGCGCTGCTCTCCTATCTGCAAGCCGCACCGGATGAGTCGCTGATCCTGCACCAGCGGTTCATTGAGCTTGACCGAGGGACGATCCCGCCCGACCAGCTCGCAGCGAAGCTCGCCCGCTACGCCCAGCTTCGCCACTACGCCACCACCAAGGACACCCTGGAGGGGCCGCTGTGGCGGGCCTACTACCGCACGTTTCCCCCGGTGCTCGTGGTGCTCGCCGACCAGACACCAACGGCGGCGCGAAGGCGTGTGCAGAAGACGATCGCGCTGTACCGCTCGGACCCCTCACAAGCCCGCTACGGGACCGTACCCATCGCTTTCACGGCGCTTCCAGAGCTGACCGCACGCGGCCCATTCGCACCCATCTTCATCCCCGCCGAACAGCCAGACCACTACACGGACTGGCTCGACAACACACCCACCAAACCCGCTGAAAGGTGACACCCAGATGCAACCGCAGACCTCCACCACACACCCGCTCACAACCCGCCGCGCACCCGACCAAGGCTGCCCGGCAACATCGCAGCGCTCACGACGCCGACCGCGAGCGAGAAGCCGCACGCCATACCGCACCGCAGACCTACCGCTCGCCGTCTGGCCCTGCACGCAGACGACAAGCCAATGGCAACGCCACGGCCGCTACCTACCCGAGTCAAACCGGCACCCAGGCAAGATGCTCCCCGCGCTCGCACGTCGGGCAATCGAGTCCTACAGCGATCCCGGCGACCTCATCCTCGACCCGATGTGCGGGATCGGCACAACGCTCGTGGAGTCAATCCACACCGGCCGCCGGGCGGTCGGCGTCGAGCTGGAGCCCAGATGGGCGAAGCTCGCCCGCGCCAACATCGAGCACGCCCACCACCAAGGCGCCTTCCCCACCGCGCAGGTCATCGAAGGCGATGCACGCCAGGCGCCGCAACTCCTCACAGAGACACAACACCGACAGATAGACCTCATCGTCACCTCGCCGCCCTACGCCTGCCAAGTCGCGGACGTGTCCAACGAGAACCTCGTCAGCGGGCACGGGCCAATTCGCCGCGAGGACACGAGCAACTACAGCCCCGACCGAAGCAACCTCGGACACGCTCGCGGCGTCACCTACCTAACCGCAATGAGCGACGTGTACGAGGCGTGCGTATCCGTGTTGAAGCCCGGCGGGTTTATGGTGCTCGTCACCAAGGACATGCGCTCTGGTGGTGCGCTGCAAAACCTCAGCGGCGACACGATCACGCTCTGCGAAGGCCTCGGGCTGCGGTACTGGCAGCGCATCATCGGTCTACTCGCCACGATCCGTGACAGCGAGCTTGTGATGCGACCGTCGTTCTGGCAAATGCTGCACGCCCGACGGACTCGCGCGCTTGGCGAGCGGACCCAAATCGTCGCGCACGAGGACGTGCTCGTCTTCCGCAAGCCCTACCCGGTGGTAGCCAAGTCGCGAATCGCCCGAAAGTCCGCGTGAGGCGATGAGCACCGCGCAAAAAGCCGTCCCCCAAACCCCGAGAAAGTCACGCCGGGACAGCCATCCGGTCACCCGATCGGCGGCGCCTTCTGGACGCTTGAGATCACGGCCATGTTCTGCTCTGATCGAGCCAAAGAATGACCAACGCAAGGACTCACCGAACCGAACCCGCAAACGGCCAGCCGCAAGCAGAGAGCGGCGCCCGCAGTGCTCGCGCGCCGGGCAGAACCACCAAGACGAAAAGCCGCTACGGCTGCTCCCAGGAAAGACCAGAGCGATGACCGACAGCGAGGAAACGCAGCTAGTAGACGCCCTCAGCGAACTACTAGCCGACTGGCTCACGGATCACCCCAAAAGCCTTTCGTCGGTTTCGGAGATATGAAGTCCCGGCCCGCCCGATAAGGAGACGACATGACCAAGACGCTTACTCTTGCACCCAATCCGGCCCGTGACACCGAAGCAGTGCGGGTCGCAACCTACACGCGAATATCGACCGACGAGGAGCGCCAGCCCAACTCGCTTGAAGCGCAGCGCGTCCGCCTAGAATCATTCGTGAGCAGCCAGCCCGAGTGGGGCATCGAGCGCCGCTACGAAGATCAGTTCACAGGGACCGTGATAGACCGGCCTGCGCTGACTCGGATGCTGAGAGACGCGAAGCTCGGCCGCTTCGACGTGCTGCTCGTCTACCGCGTAGACAGGCTCGCCCGCTCGATCAGGGGACTCGCACAAATCATCGATGAGCTTGACCAAGCGGGTGTGGTCTTCCGCTCGGCCACCGAGCCATTCGACACCGGCACCCCGGCAGGCCGAATGATGGTGCAGATGCTAGGCGTGTTCGCCGAGTTCGAGCGCGCACTGATCGTGGAGCGCATCACCGCCGGCCTTGAGCGCAAGGCAGCACGCGGCGGATGGTGCGGCGGGCAACGCCCCTACGGACTCAACATCGCAGCCGACCGTAACAGCCTAGAGCGCAACCCAACCGAGGCGCCGCTTGTCCCGGTGATGTTCGATAAGTACGCGAACCGCAAGGCCGGCTCATCCGCGCTTGCGGACTGGCTCAACGAGCAGGGCTACCGCACAAAGAACGGGCGGCTATGGAGCAAGGAAAGCGTCATCACCGTGATTCGCAACCGCGTCTACATCGGCGAGATTTACTACCGAGGCAACTGGTATCCCGCGCCGCACGAACCGCTGATCCCCAAAGAGCTGTTCGACAAGGCGCAGTCAATTCTCACCGAGCGCCGCGAGGATCGCTCCAAGCGCGCAGCGAACCCCGCCGAGTACCTGCTGACCGGCCGGGTACGTTGCGGGCGCTGCGGGCAAGCCTACGTTGGCACCGCCGCGCACGGACGCAACGGCCGCTACACCTACTACACCTGCTTTACGCGAGCACGCTACGGCACTAAGCACTGTGCCAACGACCGGCTGCCTGCCGAACGGCTTGAGCAGGCAGTCACGCGCCGGCTCTGGCAGGTTCTGGACGACAACGACCTGATCGACCGCGCGATCACTGATACATACGAGCGTCTGTCCCAGCGCGACGGCGAGCAGCAATCCGAGCTGGCCGGGATACAGGACAAGATCACAGAGACACGCGCGGCGCTGGACCGCTACTTCCGCGCGTTCGAGGCCGGGACGATGCCCGAGGACACCTGCGCCCCGCGCATTGCGAACCTCAGTGAGCAAGCGAAAGCACTTGAGCGTCACGCCAGCGAACTCGCCGCCCAGCAGGACGACGACGAGCACCCCGAGCGCCTCAGCGCCGCCGACCTCGCCGCGCTACGCGGCGACCTGCACGCCATGCTCAACGACAGCGACCCCAAGCGCGTCAAGGGTGTACTCCAAGCCATGATCGACGGAATCCGCGTGGATGCGCGCGATCAGATCGAACCGACCTTCCGCGTACCTGCGGTTCGCATTGAGTCGGGTTACATGGAACCAACCAGGATCGAACCATAGCCAGCTTATACCCCCCAACTACTGAATATTCGCCATCACATGCTTGACCACGGTGTAGTCCTCCACCCCATACATGCTCAGGTCCTTGCCATACCCGGACTCCTTGAAGCCTCCGTGGGGCATCTCCGACACGAGCGGGATGTGATCGTTGATCCACACGCAGCCGAAGCGCAGCGCCTTTGACACCCGTAGCGCGCGGCCCACGTCGCGCGTCCACACCGATGACGCCAGGCCGTAGCGCGTCGCGTTCGCCCACGCAATCGCCTGCTGCTCATCTGAGAACTGCTGCACAGTGATCACCGGGCCGAATATCTCTCGCTGGATCATCTCGTCGTCCTGGCGCAGGCCTGCCACCACCGTCGGCTCCACGTAGAAGCCTGGACGATCCGCCGCCTTGCCGCCTGTCACGATC
This sequence comes from uncultured Solirubrobacteraceae bacterium, assembly GCA_963752865.1. Classification (GTDB taxonomy): domain Bacteria; phylum Actinomycetota; class Thermoleophilia; order Solirubrobacterales; family Solirubrobacteraceae; genus Palsa-744. The sequence goes on along the minus strand of CAVVZU010000001.1, from coordinate 905,215 downwards.
TCCGCGTAGTCTGGCTTGCGCTCGAGGAAGCCCGTCACACGCTCGCGTTGCCGCGCCGAGTTGACCGGGCCGAGCGTCGTCTCCGATGAGAGCGTGTCGCCAATCACCAGGCCCTGTGCCTGAGTAGCAAGCCCATTCACCACGTCGTCATACACGCTGCCAGATGCCAGAACCCGGGTCGCCGCCGTGCAGTCCTGGCCGGCGTTGTAGTAGCCAGTGCCCGCGATCGTTTCCAGTGCGCTCTCCAAGCTCACGTCATCGAACACCACAACCGGTGCCTTGCCACCCAGCTCCAGGTGCACGCGCTTGAGCGTGTCAGCAGCAGTGCGCGCGAAGTGCTTGCCCGTGTCCACTGAGCCCGTCAGCGCGATCATGTCCACGTCCGGATGGCTGATCAGCGCCTCGCCCGTCGGGCGGCCCGGCCCCGTGATGATGTTCAGCACTCCCTTCGGCAGGACCTCCGCCGCCAACTCCGCCAGCCTGATCGTCGTAATCGGCGTCGTCTCCGCTGGCTTCAACACCACCGTGTTGCCCGCCGCCAGCGCCGGGCCGAATTTCCAGATGGCCATCATCAGCGGGTAGTTCCACGGCGTTACCTGCCCGATCACCCCGACCGCTTCACGGCGCGTAAATGACGTATAGCCCTCCATGTACTCGCCCGCTGCCAGGCCGGTCATTGTGCGCGCCGCACCCGCAAAGAAACGCAGGTTGTCCGCCATCACCGGAATCTCGTCGTTCGTCACCGCCTCGATCGGCTTGCCCGCGTTCAGCGCCTCCAGCCGCGCGATCTCCTCACCGTGCTCCTCCACCAGGTCCGCCAGCGCCAAAAGCGCCTGCGCACGCTGCGCCGGGGTCGTGTTAGACCAGCCCTCAAACGCGCCGCGAGCTGCTTTCACCGCACGATCGACGTCCTGCGCGCTCGTGATCGGCGCGCGCGCCAACTCCTCACCCGTGGCGGGGTTCAGCACCGCTTCTGTCTCACCGCTCCACGCCACACGCTCGCCGTCGATGAAGTTGCTCAGGGTCTCCGTCGTGCTCGCCATCGTCGATCTCCTCGTCCGCTCGGTTTCTCGTGTGCTCGATCGTGTGAGCCAGCGCTGCTATGCCGCCGACACTGCCATCCCCAGCGCCTCCGCCACCGCCGGGTGGGTGATCTGCCCGCCCTGCACGTTGAGGCCACCGCGCAGGCCCGAGTTGCGCTCCAGCGCCTCCTCCACACCGCGCTCCGCCAGCTCGATCACATACGGCAGCGTCGCGTTCGTAAGCGCATACGTCGAGGTGATCGGCACCGCCCCCGGCATGTTCGTCACGCAGTAGTGCGTCACGCCGTCCACTTCATACGTAGGGTTCGAGTGTGTCGTCGGGCGCGAGGTCTCAAAGCAGCCACCCTGGTCGATCGAAACGTCCACCAGCACAGCCCCCCGCTTCATCAGTTTCAATTGCGAACGAGTAATCACATGCGGAGCGCGACCGCCCTGCACGAGCACCGCGCCGATCACCAGGTCCGCCGACGGCAGCATCTCCTCGATCGCAAGCGTCGACGAGTACACCGTCGAAGCGCGTCCCGCAAACGCCACTTCCAGGTCGCGTAGACGATCGATCGAGCGGTCGAACACGAACACGTCCGCCTGCATGCCAATTGCTATGAACGCGGCGTTCATACCCACCACACCGCCGCCTATCACCAGCACCGTCGCCGCCGCCACACCCGGCACCCCACCCAGCAGGATGCCGCGCCCGCCAAGCGGCTTCTCGAGCATGAACGCACCCGCCTGCGTTGCGATCTTACCCGCCACCTCGCTCATCGGCGCAAGCAGCGGCAAGCGCCCCTCCGCGTCCACCACCGTCTCATACGCGATGCACGTCGCGCCTGAGGCCATCAAGCCCCGCGCCAGCTCCGGCTCCGCCGCCAAGTGCAAATAAGTGAACAGCGTCTGCCCCTCGCGCAGGCGCCCCACCTCCTCCGGCTGCGGCTCCTTCACCTTCAGCACCAGCTCCGCCTCGCTGAACACCGCGTCCGCGTCCGCCACGATCCGTGCACCCTGCGCGATGAACTGTTCGTCGCTCATCGCGCTGCCCTCCCCCGCGCCCGCCTGCACGAGCACCTCGTGCCCACGCACCGTCAACTCCCTCACACCCGCCGGGGTGATCGCCACGCGGTACTCGTCCGTCTTTACCTCGCTCGGAACCCCGATCCTCATCGTGCCAACTCCCTTCCTCGTAGTGCAAGCCAGAACTCGATGCGGTCGCGCGCGTTGGAGAAGTCGCGTCCCGTCAGCTGCTCTACGCGGCGGATGCGATAGCGCAGTGTGTGGCGGTGGCAGAACAGCGCGTTCGCAGCCTTCTCCCAGTGCCCGTTGTGCTCGATGAACACGTCCAGCGAGCGCACCAGCTCATCGCCGTAGTCACCCTCGCCCTGTTCGATCGGCTCGAGCACGCTGCGACAGTAGGAGCCAAGCGCCTCGTCGTCCTGCAGTGAGAGCAGCAGCTGAAAGGCCCCCAGGTCAGCGTATGAGGCGACCTCCGGAGCGCTGCCATTGCGCAACCGCACCGCCTCGAGCGCACACCGTGCCTCGTGGAACGCCATCCGCAGCGAGTGCGTCGCCACCGGGCGCGAAGCCGCCGCCCGCACATCGCCGAAGCGGATCGCCAACTCCGAGCGGATCTTGCGCGCGAGCTCCATCGGCGACCACGCGCTACCCGCGCCGTTCGCGCTGCTCTGATCGATCACAGCGCACAACAGCCCCGCGCGAATCGCCACCAGGCTGGGGACCCGCTCACGCTCGAGGATCGCTTCCACCACCGTCGCCGCCGCGCTCGGGTCCTGTGGCTTGAACGCAAGCACCGCCACCTGCTCACCGATTCCAAACGGGCGCAACCGTGCCTGCAGATCCTCCGGGTACAGGTGACCCGTCAGTACCTCCGCCAACACATCGCCCACCATCGTGCGCTGCAACAGCTCGTAGCGCTCGTCCAACAGGCGCGCAAAAGCGCGCTCGGTTATCGCAATAAATGGCAGCTCGTATGGCACCTCGAACAGCGGGAAGCCACGCTTCTTCGCTGCCGTTACCAGCGCCGCCGGCAGCCGTTTGTGCGCGAAGCCCGTGCCGAAGCCCAGGCCCGCGATCTCGTGGTCTGCCAAGCGGTCGATCAGCTCGCGCTGAGACTTCGGGCCGTTCAGCTGGATGCCCGTCGTCAGCAGCAGCTCGCCGCCTTTCAGCCACGGCGTCGGGTCCTGCAGCTCCGTGCTGTGCACCCACCGCACGTGCGTCTGTGCGGCGTCCTCGCCGCACACCAGCTCCAGTCCCAGCTCGCCGATCAGGCTCTCGACAGTGAGCTCCATCGCTCCATCCGCTCCGAGGCCTCGCTCAGCACCGGACGCAAGATCGCCTCGATTTCCTCGAACTGCTGCGGTCCCGCGATCAACGGCGGCGACAGCTGCACGATCGGATCGCCACGGTCGTCCGTACGGCAGATCAAGCCGCGGTTGTAAAGCTCGCCCGATAGGTAGCCACGCAACAGCTCCTCCGACTCCGCCGCGTCGAAGGTCTCCTTCGTGTCCTTGTCCTTCACCAGCTCGATCGCCTGGAAGTAGCCCGCGCCGCGCACGTCGCCAACGATCGGCAGATCGCGCAGGCTGTCCAGCATCTCCCTGAACGCGCCCTCGTTGGCCAGCACGTTCCCGCACAGGTCCTCGTTCTCCATGATGTCGATGTTCGCGAGACCCACCGCGCACGCCACCGGGTGCCCGCCGAAAGTGAAGCCGTGGTTGAAGATCGCCTTGCCGTGCAGGAACGGCTCGGCCACGTGGTCCGACGCGATCACCGCCCCCAACGGCGCGTACGCCGAGCTGATGCCCTTGGCCGTCGTGATCATGTCCGGCTGATAGTCAAAGCGTTCACACCCAAACCAGTAGCCAAGGCGGCCCCACGAGCAGATCACCTCGTCGGAGATCAAAAGCACGCCGTGGCGGTCGCAGATCTCGCGCACACGCTGGAAGTAGCCGTCCTGCGGCACGAAGCAACCGCCGCCGTTCTGCACCGGCTCGAGGATCACCGCCGCCACCGTCTCCGGACCCTCGAATTCGATCGCCTCCTCGATCGCGTTCGCTGCCCACAGCGGGTCACGGTCCTCGTCCCAGCGATAGGAGTTCGTGTTCGGCACGTGTATGCCACCCGGCGTCAGCGGTTCGAACGGCACGCGCAGCGGCGTCAGGCCCGTCGCCGTCAGCGCCCCCATCGACGTGCCGTGGTAGGCGAGGTTGCGCGACACAAGCTTGTGCCGGCGCGGTTCGTCGTTTGCCGCGTGGAACGCCTTCGCGAGCTTCCACGCTGTCTCCACCGCCTCCGAGCCGCCCGAGGTGAAGAACACGCGGTTGAGTTCCCCCGGTGCCAGCTCGGCGATGCGTGTCGCCAGTTCGATCGAGCGCGGGTGGGCATAGCTCCAGTTCGTGTAGAACGCCAGCTCCTTCGACTGCGCCGCCGCCGCTTCTCCCGGCTCCGGCCGACCGTGACCGATGTTCACGCAGTACAGCGCCGACAGGCCATCCAGATGACGCTTGCCGTGCTCGTCGTACACGTAGCAGCCCTCACCACGCACAATCACCGGCACCTCATGGTCGGGCTCCGCGTAGGAGCCCATGCGCGTGAAGTGCATCCACAGATGGCGCTTGGCTTGCTCTTGGAGATCACCGGACATCGAAGACCTGCCTTCTCGTCGATAGCTGACTAGACACTCAGGACAACGCTAACCGCTCGCCATTTGCCCCTCAATGCGCCGCGTGGTCAACGTGTTGCACAGCCATTGTACGACTAGTCCAACTGACGCTGGACGTTTTGGGGATCACGCCCATTGCGCCTCCGCCGTCCCGGTACGTAACTTTCCTTTACAAGCGCGCCATATCCGCCGCATCCCAGGAGAGGAGCCGTTGATGGCCATCGAAGGTGCCGCCGTATCTGGATCTCCAGCGTCTTCGGGCGTCATGGACAAGGGCCTGAAAAAAGGGGCCATCGGGTACGTCTCCAACATCGTCATCGGCGTCGCCTCGACCGCGCCTGCGTACTCGCTGGCCGCCACGCTCGGGTTCGTCGTCGCCGTCAAAGGCGTCGGCGTCCACGCCCCCGCCGTGCTGCTCGTCTCGTTCATCCCGATGCTGCTGGTCGCATCGGCCTACAAATACTTCAACCGCGCCGACCCGGACGCAGGCACCAGTTTCGCCTGGGTGACCCGCGCGTTGGGTCCGATCAGCGGCTGGATGAACGGCTGGGCGATCTTCCTCGCGGACCTGATCGTGATGGCCTCGCTGTCGGACATCGCGGCCATCTACACGTTCAAGCTCTTCGGCTTCACCGAACTCGGAGAATCGAAAGCCGCGATCATCGTCGCGGCGATCGTGTGGATCGTGCTGATGACGTGGATCTGCTATCGGGGCATCGAGCTGTCGGCTGCGATCCAGCGCGCGCTGCTCGGCATCGAGGTATTCATCCTCGGGCTCTTCGCGGTGGTGGCATTCGTGAAGGTCTACGGAAGCCATCCCCCGAGCGGCTCGATCAAGCCATCGCTCTCCTGGCTCAACCCGTTCGCGATGAACTTCGGCGACCTGCTCGACGCGATCCTGCTCGGGGTGTTCATCTACTGGGGTTGGGATTCGGGCGTCGCGGTCAACGAGGAGTCCGAGGATCCCGCCAACGGCCCGGGCAAGGCAGCGGTCGTCTCGACGCTGCTGCTGCTCGTTATCTACGTACTCGTATCCGGCGCCGCCCAGGCCTTCCACGGCATCGGCTTCCTGACCAACGAAGCCAACCAGGAAGACGTCCTCAACGCGCTCGGCAAGGGAGTGCTCGGCGGCGGCCTGGACAAGCTGTTGATCATCACCGTGCTCACATCGGCGTCCGCTTCGACGCAAACGACGATCCTTCCGACCGCACGCACGACGCTATCGATGGCCCACTGGAAAGCCGTCACCAACCTGCTCTCGCGCGTGCACAAACGCTACCTCACGCCAACCGTCTCCACGCTCGGCTTCGGGCTGCTGTCGATCATCGTCACCGTGCCGCTGCTGCTGCTCTCCGAAAGCGTCCTCGCCGACTCCATCACCGCGATCGGCTTCCCGATCTGCTTCTACTACGGCTTCACGGGATTCGCCTGCCCGTTCTACTACCGGCACGAGCTCGGCAAGAGCCTCAAGAACCTCCTGCTGCTGGGCGCCGGGCCGATGATCGGCGGGCTGATCCTGTTCGGCGTCGGCATCAAGGCCGCGTTCTACTACGGCCACGCAGCCAACGTCGAATCCGCGCCGATTCTCGGCATCACGCTGCCGCTGTGGCTTGGCATCGGCGGCATGGTCCTTGGTTTCGTGGTCCTGCTGATCTCGCGGCCGTACTTCCGCGAGTTCTTCTCCCGCAAGATCGAAACAGCGCCCCCCGGCGTGCTCGAACATCCACTCACCGTCGAGCCGGCGCCCGTCGACTTCTGAGCTCAGCCTCGCGGCACCTCGACGAGCCCGTGCGGCGAGCCGTACTCAGCCAACAGCGCGAGGAACGGCGCCGGCGGGAACGCCTCCGGCCCGAGCACGCCCGTGCCCTGCCACTCGCCGCGGTCGAGCAGCTCGAGCGCGACCGCGGGGTTGACCGCGGTCTGCCACACGACGGCCTGACTGCCGTACTCGCGCATCGTCGTCTCGTTGTCGACGACGTGGTACAGGTAAGTCGAGCGCGGCTGGCCGTCCTTGCCGGTGCCCGTCACCCAGGTGCCGGCGCACGTGCGCCCGCTCATGCGCTCGCCGAGCGTCGCCGGGTCCGGTAGTGCCGCTGCGACCACGTCGCGCGGGGCGACCTGCACGCCGCGTACCGACACCGGCTCGGTCGAGTCGAGGCCGAGTTTGTGCAGCGTCGCGAGCACGTCGATGAACTCCTGGCCGAGCCCATACTTGAACGTCACGCGCTCGCACTTGACCCAACGCGGGATCAGCACCACCTCCTCGTGCTCGACGTTCACGCACTCCACCGGCCCGATGCCCTCGGGGAACTCGAAGATCTCCGGCTCGGAGAACGGCGCCGTGGTGTAGAAGCCGCGCTCGCGCTCCCAGATCAGCGGCGGGTTCAGGCACTCCTCGATCGTCGTCCAGATCGAGAACGTGGGCGCGAAGTCATAGCCCTCGACGACCAGGTCGGCGCCGTCGCGGACCCCCACTTCGTCGATGCTCGAGAACAGCTCATCGGCCGCATAGCGAGCGAAGATGTCAGACAGGCCAGGCTCGACGCCAATCCCCACGAGCGCCAGCAGCCCAGCGTCCTGCCACTGCTGCTCGACCGCGAACTGCTTGTCGCCCAGCATCTCCCCCGGCTGCTCGTACGGGCGCTCAGGATGCGGGTGCGAGAGCGTCATCGCCATGTCCAGGTAGGTGACCTTCGCGTCAAACGCCGCACCGAAGATCGGCTCGTTGAAGCGCGGGTCGCACGCGTTCAGTACAGCATCGGGCCGCACGCGGCCGATCAGCTCCACGAGCTCCTCGCGGCTGGACGCGTCGACACGCTCCGCTGAGAAGCGGTCGGGCTCCTCCAGGCGATCGGCCGCCGCCTGCGCGCGCTCGAGCGCGACGTCTGCAAGCACCACGTGCTCGAACACCTGGCGACGCTGCGCGATCGCCGCAAACGCCGCCCCAACACCGCCCGCCCCAACCACGAGAATCCTCATCTGGCCAGTCTGACGCAAACCGCAAGCTCGCAACGTCACAAGCGCACCGCCTCGATGCGACGCAATGTCGCAGGCGGCTCCCGTATGCTGCGCCGATCCGCGCGCTCGCGAACACCAGCAGCCCATGAGCACCGGCCTCCCCAGCCTTCCGGACACGCCCTCCCAATTGGCTGACCAGTCGAGCACCAATGGTGCGGCAAGCACCCGCCCGCCGGCCCATGCCGCGCGCGAGGACGCACGCCGCGAGCGCTGGGCGGCCTCGCCCGCGTTCACCCGCAGGGAGATCTCGCTCGTCGCGCTGGCCGGCCTGCTGTTGGCGATCCTCACGAGCTGGCCGCTGGTGTTGCACATGTCCAGCCGCATCGCCCCCGATCTCGGCGACCCGGTGCGTACCGCCTGGGAGATCGCCTGGGTGGGGCACGCGATGCTGCACGACCCACTGCACCTGTTCGACTCCAACGCCTTCTACCCGCACCCGCTGAGCCTCGCGTTCTCGGATTCGCTGCTCGGCTACGGGCCCACCGCGTTCTTCGGCTCAGGCACCGTTGCCGCGCTCGTCCGCTACAACCTGCTGTTCCTGTGGGTGTGGTCGCTGTGCTTCGTGGCCGCCTACCTGCTGGCGCGCGAGCTCGGGCTCGGCCGCTTGGGCGGTGCCGCCGCGGGCCTCGCCTTCGCATATGCGCCCTACCGCGTGACCGAGGCTGGGCATCTGCACGTGATCTCCTCCGGGGGATTCGTGCTGGCGATGTTCCTGCTGCTGCGCGGCTACCGACGCGACTCGCGCAAGCTGGTGCTCGCCGGGTGGCTCGTGTCCGCGTGGCAGGTCAGCCTGGGGTTCACGCTCGGCTTGCAGTACTGCTATCTGCTGATCGTGCTCGCGCTGCTCGTGCTGTTCTACTGGTGGCGAGGGCGCCTGAATCCCGGCAACGCCCGGCAGCGTGGGGAGCAAGACACGCGCGCCAATGGCCGGCTCGCTCGCATCACCGCCACGCGCGGGCCTCTCATTCCCCGCCGCCTGCTGGCGGTGACGCTGATCGGACTGGCGGTGCTCGGCGCCGTCACCGTCTACCAGGCCAGGCCCTACCTGAAGGTCGCCGAAGAGTACCCAACCGCAAAGCGCACGCTGGCCGAAGTCGAGACCTACTCCGCGGGGCCCGCAGCGCTGCTTTCCGCATCATCGGAGAACCGCGTGTGGGGTGGGATCACCGAAGGGATGCGCGCGAAAGTCAACTCCAAGAACGAGAGCGTGTTCTTCCCCGGAGGCCTGATCCTCCTGCTGGCGCTGATCGGCCTGCTCGCCATGCGCGGCGCCCCGTATACGCGCCGGTTGCGCCTTGGCCTGTTCGCCGGGATAGTCGTCGTCTCGATCCTCGCGCTCGGCTTCGGCATCACCGGCGCCGGCTACCCCTATCGGCTGCTCTACGACTACGCCCCCGGCTGGGACGGCGTGCGTGTGCCCGGACGTATCTTCACGCTCGCGACCCTCTTCTACGCTCTCCTCGCCGGCGCAGGCGCACAGGTGCTCGTGCAGCGGCTGCGTTCGTGGCGTACGCGCACCACCCCGAGCACAACGGCGCCCGCCGGCACGCATACGCAGACCCTCTCCCGCCCAGCCCTCGCAGCCGTCGGGCTGCCCGCGCTGATCGGCGTGGCGCTGCTGGTGGGAATCGTCGGTGAAGGCGCCGGCCACCTCGGCCACCCCGTCGTGCCGCAGCCGGCCAAGGCGGAGATCGGCCTGCGCGGGCCGATCCTCGATCTCCCCACCGACGGCGCACTGGATCGCATCTGGCAGTACTTCTCCACGAACGGCTTCTACAAGATCCCCATTGGCAACAGCACCTTCGACATGCCCGACGTGGACGACCTGCGTGGCGGCATGAACGGCTTCCCCGACCGTGCCAGCGTCGAGAAGCTGCGCTATTACCACATCCATACGGTCGTGCTGCATACCGTGCTTCCGAAAGGGCTTCCGCCTGAACATGGCCCTGTGATCGCCGAGCCCCCCGACCCGGCGGCTGCCGCGAACAAGCCCATCGCCGGCCTCGGCATCACGCAACGTCGGGTCGGCTCGCTGGTCATCTATGAAATCGGCTCTGGGCCGGCAGCGCTGCACGGAACTGACCCATGAGCACGCTTGACGGCGCCGGATCGCCGTATCCACCAGCCCCTCCGCCCAAGGCCCGCCGGGCGCGGATGCCAGCCGGCAAGCGGCGCCTGGCGCTCGCCGCGATCCTGCTTGTGGGTCTGGCCAGCGCCACCGTGATCCAGAGCTTCTCATGGAATCAGACTTCCCATTACGACCTGATCCGCTCGATCTACCACGGCAAAACCACCATCGATCAGTACCAGGCCAACACGGGCGATAAGGCTTACTACAAGGGCCACTACTACTCCGCGCGCGCGCCCGGCCTGGCGCTGTTCTCCGAGCCGTTCTACGAGGCATTGATCCTCGTGCGCGCCGAATCATGGACGGACGCGCATGTTGCGCCGCCCGATCACCCGGGTGACGAGATGATCTACCTGATCGGCCTATGGGGCAACGTGCTGCCGGGCCTGCTTCTGCTGTTGCTCGTTTGGCGGGTGGCAGAGCGCTACGCGCCGGGCTACGGCGTGGCCGCAGCGGTGGTGCTCGGCCTGGGCACGATGGTGCTGCCGTTCTCGCAGCTGCTCTTCTCGCACATGTTCACCACCTTCCTGTGCTTTGCCGCCTTTTGGCTGATGTTGCGCGAGCGCGAGGGGCCACCGAGGGCCCTGCTGCTCGCACTGGCAGGGCTGGCGATGGGCTATGCGTTCTCATCGGAGTACCCCACGTTCTTCGCCGCGATCGTGCTCGGTCTGTTCCTGCTCTCCCGCAGGGATTCGCTGAACCCACTGGGGGTCTTGCGCCGCGGCGGCGCGTACGTGGCGGGCGGCCTGGTGGGGATCGTGCCGCTCCTGCTCTACAACCACTATGCGTTTCACTCCTGGACGCACCTCGCCTACTCCGACATCCCCCGTCAGCAGCAGGGCTTCTTCGGCATCGGCGCGCCCAGCCTGCGGGTACTGGCGACGCTGCTGCTCGACTCGCGCGGGCTGCTCACCATCTCACCGGTTCTGATCATGGGAGCGATCGGCACCGCGCTGCTCTACCGGCAAGGCAAGCGTGCCGAGGCGCTCACCATCACAGGCATATGCCTGTGCTACCTGCTCTACAACTCCGGCTATTACCTGCCGTTTGGCGGCGGCTTCATGCAGCCGCGCTTCCTCGACACGCTGCTGCCTTTCCTGGCCTTCCCGGTTGCGCTCACGCTCAAGCGCTTCCCCGGCCCCACGATCGCTCTAGCGGGGATCTCGATCACCACAACGGTGATCGCCACGGTCACCCATCCACTGATCGGCTACGAGAACGAGACCGTCAGCTGGATGCGCTACCTCAGCGAGGGCTACTTCCAGCCCACGATCGCCTCCGCGTACGGGCTGGGACGCGGCTGGGGAGGTATCTGGCCGTTTCTGCTCCCGGCCGCCGGCGGGGTGCTCCTGGCGGCGTGGGCCACACCGCGCCTTCGCCTGTCGGGCGCCGTCATCAGCGCCGGGGTGCTCGCGCTGGTCGCTTGGGCGCTGTTCGCGGTGCTCGCGCCAACGCTCTTGGGGATCGACCATGCAGGCCTTGAAAACATCTACAAAGCCGGTGACCACACCGCCTTCAACCTCAAGCTTCACTCTGGCAGCACCTACCCGCTGAAGACGCTCGCCCCCGTCGCCGCCGCCGTCGGGCTACTCGCGCTGGGCGCGATGCGCCTATTGCGCAACGCACCCGAGGACCGCGTCCCGGGCACTGCTCGATCGTCAGTTGCTGGCGATCCTGACGCCGCAGTTGCTGGCGTGTAGCTCGCGGCAGACGACCACGTAGCCCTGGCGCGGCTGTTCGTGTGCGTTGGTCAACCCGGCGTCGAAGCGCGTGGAGCTGGTACCGCCGTTCCAGTCATAGATGTACAGTCGCCTGATCTGCGAGTGGGCACCGGCGAGGGAGAACATGAACTTGAGCACCTTCGCCGCGCGTGTCAGACCCGAGCCGTTCCTATTGGGAAATGCACCCCCGAATTTCACGATGCCACCGGTCTCCGTAAGCCACACCTGCCCACCCAGAGCACGCACCAGTTCACGCGTGCGCCAGCCTTCCAAACGGTTCACGTCGGAGTAGTTGTGCAGACCCCAGATCTTCGGCATGACCGTCTCGAGGCGATAGATCTCGTGCTTGAATTCCGAGATGTAGTTGAGCGTGGGACCGATGTAGTTCTGGTCGAGCACGTCCAAGCCCACGACCGCACAGCCCCGGCACACGCGCAGCAGCGCCTGGTAGTACTTCGCCGCCCCAACGGCTGACGGGCTCGAGAACTGGCCGCGTTCATCGCCGCGGTTGGACTCGTCCCAGGACTCGTATTCTTTGACCCGCGGGAAAAGCTTGACGAATTTCTTGACGTCATTCTGATAGGTGGACACGCTCGGCAGCCGCGTCGGGGTGTACTCGGAGTGGTAGAAGGCCACCAGCACTTTCTCGTGAGCGGTTTCCGCGTCGTGGATGAACACGATCGCCTTGTCCAGCGAGTAGGGCCGCACGGCCGCGTCGTATGGGGCGATGTAGCGCACGATTTTCGTGTGCAGCTGTTTGTACAGCGGGTTGGCGAACATCGACGCGGTCTCGTCGCCGATGCCTGTGATGTAGGAGCTCGCGGCGTGAGCGCGGGGAGCGCTGGCCGTGCGCGCGCCTGCCTGGCTGATCGCGCCGGACACAAGCGCGACCGACAGCGCGAAGAGCACCGAGATACTGATCAATGGGATAGGGCGACGAGGTCTTCTCATACGACTCCGCAACAGGTTAGGGGCTAAATGGTTGCGCACCTGCTCAAAGAGTCTTACGAGGCGTTTAGGGCTCGACCTGCCTGGCGCCTTCAGTTTTAAACGATGTTTAGTCCGCTTGCTGCTCCACAAGAGCCGGTGCGTCGCCATGCGCCCGCAGGCTGGGGTCGGCGACGATCCGCACGTCCACGCCGGGCAGCTCTCGCAGTAGCCGCATCAGCAGCGAGCGCTCGCTGGCTGCGCCCAGGCGTGACAGGCCACGACGCTGGCTGGGAGTGCCCATCAGCACATATGTGCTGCCGAGCGAGCGCGCGAGCCTGACGGCCACCGCCGCCACGTCCTCGCCCTCCTCCACCCGCAGGCGCGCACCGAGCATCGCTGTCAAACGCCTGAGCTCCTCCAGACGCTTGCGGTCCTCCAGGCTCGGCGGGCGCCCCGGCGGGCGCACGACGAGCACATCGAGCGCGGCATCCAGGCGCTGGGCCGAGCGCCACGCGCGCCGCACGATCCGCTCGGAGTGCGCAGCCAACGTCACCAGCGCAAGCAGGCGCTCGGCGATCGGCTGGGGACCATCCTGGGCCTCGACGGCCTGGCCCTCCTCATCGCGACGGGCCAGCGGGGTCGGCGCTCGCACCAGACGCTTGATCTCGACGTCCTCCGCCACCTGGCGCAGCGCCGTCTCGCGCAGCGCCGACAGGTTCTCGATCTTGAAGAAGTTGCTCAGGGCGGCGGGCACACGCTCCGCCCGGTAGACCTTGCCTGCGCGCAGGCGCGCGATCAGTGCCTCCGGGGTCAGGTCGATCAGCACGACCTCATCCGCCGCCGAAAGCACCTCGTCGGGGATCGTCTCGCGCACGGTTGCACCCGTGAGCTGAGCCACCTGGTCGTTGAGGCTCTCGAGGTGCTGAACGTTGACCGTCGAGAACACGTCGATCCCCGCATCGAGCACGTCGCGCACGTCCTCGTAGCGCTTCTCATGCTCGAGCCCCGGCGCGTTGGTGTGGGCAAGCTCATCGATCAAACACAGCTCGGGCCGCCGCGAGAGCACTGCCGGCAGGTCCATCTCCTCCAGCGGCGTACCGCGGTAGATCGTCTGGCGGCGCGGCACGATCTCGAGGCCCTCCGCCTGCGCGAGCGTCTCCGCGCGACCGTGGGTCTCCAGGTAGCCGACCACCACGTCGCGCCCGTTCTCTGCTTCGGCAGCGCCCTCCTGCAGCATTCGGTAGGTCTTGCCCACGCCTGGGGCCATGCCGATGAAGACCTTCAGATGTCCTTTCTCGTCGGTCATGGGAGGCCGTATGGGACGCTACCGCAGTGACCTCCCTGCAGACGAGCGCCGCAGTGCTCGGTGGCCTGCTCGTGCTCGGCTCGCTGCTCTCCGGTCTGGCACGTCGCAGCATGCTCTCGCTGGCAGCTGTGTTCGTCCTCGCCGGGTTCCTGCTCGGCGACGGCGTGAGCGGGATCCTGCACTTCAAGGCGAGCTCTGGCTTCGTCACCGACCTGGCGACGATCGCGCTGATCGTGATTCTCTTCCGCGATGGGCTCGAGGTCGAGGGAGAGCTCTTGCAGAGCCACTGGCAGTTGCCGCTGCGAAAGCTGGCGATCGGGATGCCGATCACGGCGATCGTGGTCGCATTGCTTGCGCGCGCACTGATCGGCCTGTCCTGGACCGAGTCCTTTCTGCTGGGCGCGTTGCTCTCTCCCACTGACCCCGTGCTGTCCTCGGGAGTGGTTACCGACCCGCGGGTACCAAGGGTGATCCGCCACTCGCTCAACCTCGAGTCCGGGCTCAACGACGGCCTCGCGCTGCCGGCGGTGCTCGCGTTTGCCGCCGCCCTGGAAGCGACCGACAAGCACTTCGTGTGGTGGCACTTCGTGTTGCAGGACGTGGGGCTCGGGTTTGCCTTCGGGCTGGTGTGCGGGCTGATCGGATCGCTGCTCATGCCGAAGGACGACCACGAGCAAAGCGAGGACCCGATCCCCAATCATCAAAGGGCCCTATATGGGCTCGGTCTGGCTTTCGCCACATACGGGCTGACCGTGTTGCCACCGCACGGCAATGGCTTCATTGCGGTGTTCGTCGCGGCGATTGTCGTTGGGATCCGTCGGCCCGACCTACGGCTGGAGTTCGCCGAGCGCGCCGATGAGGTCGTTGAGATCGTCAAGCTCGGGATCTTCACCGTGTTCGGGTCGCTGCTGACCGTCAACGGACTGTTCACCGATGGCTGGGCGGCAGTGGCGGTGGTGGCCGGTACGTTCCTGCTTGCGCGGCCGCTGGCCATCTGGGTCGCGCTGACCGGCACGCAGGTGAGCCGGGCGAGCAAGGCGTTCATGGCGTGGTTTGGCCCGAAGGGTGTCGCCACGATGGCGTTCTCGCTACTCGTGCTCTCGCGCCAGGTCGAGGCCGGTCAGCGGATCTTCAACATCGCTGCGCTTGCGGTGTTTGCCTCGATCCTTGTGCACGGCGCCAGCGACACCGCCGGCACCAACTGGATCGCGCGCCGCCAGCCTGACGACTAAGCGCTCATCAGAAGTGCCCCTTGACCGCCTCGGTGGAGATCCGGCGCTTGTCCTGCGGAGCGGGCCGCAGGATCATGATCTCGGCGGGCACGCGGTCCAGCATCCAGCGCAGATCCTCGTAGCTGAGCCCCACACGGGGATCTTCGTCGGCGGAGACGATGATCCGATCGAAGTGCTCCTGCTCGATCAGTTTGCGCAGCGCGTCGCGCGCGGAGCGCCCGCGCCCGACACGGGAGTCGACGGGCACGCCCTGGGAGCTGGCGCGCTGCTCGATTGCCTCCAGCAGCGGCATCCCCCGCGAGCACTGGACCGGCAGCGCCGTTTCCAGGGGTAGGTTCATCGGCACCCGCGCCAGGAACGCGGGCATGATGATCGCGTTCTCGGCCTTCGCCAGGCGCACGGCCGCCTCGAAGGAGCGTCGGGAGATCTCTTCGCCCGTGAACGGGAGCAGGATCCGGCGTTCGCCCTCGACCCGCTCGCGGGCCGGCACACGCCCATGCGGTGGCAGCCAGTAGCCAGCTGCGATCCCCAGCAACGCTCCGGCGCAAGCGACGACCACGATCACGGCCACGTTCATGTGCTTTCCACGCTCTCGCCGTTGGAGCCGCGGTGGGAGCGATCGGCGACGATGCGTACGTCGACGCCCGGCAGGCGCTGCATCAGCCGTTGTGGGAACGGCACGCGCAGGCGCGCCAGCCCCCGTGCCGGGCGTGAGCTACCAACCAGGATGTACGTCGTGCCGCGCCGTTCTGCGACCTCTGCGACCTCGGCTATGAGGTCGTCTGATTCCTCCTCGATCATCCTCGCCCCGAGCACAGACGCGAGCTGACGCAGCGCCGCGAGTGAGCGCTGTTCGGTATCTGACAGCTCCTTCCCCGGCGTGCGAACCCACAGCAGGTCGAGCCCCGCGCCGAGACGCTGAGCCGAGCGCCACGCGCGGCGCACCAGCCGCTGCGCACCCGGGTAGGGCTCCACGAGCGCGAGCAGGCGCTCGCCGACGGCGTGCGGCGCATCGGCCGCGAGGCTCTCTTCGCGCGAGCCCACGAGCTCGGTGGTGAGGCGCTTGGCGCCCACCTCCTCGGCCACCTGGCGCAGGGCCACCTCGCGCAACGCGGACAGGTTCTCGATCTTGAAGAAGTTGTTCAGCGCCGCATCGATGCGCTCCGAGCGGTAGATCTTGCCGGCGCGCAAGCGCTCTAGCAACGCCTCGGGGGTGAGATCGATGAGCACGACCTCATCGGCGCGAGCGAGGATCGCATCGGGGATCGTCTCGCGCACACGAATGCCGCTCAGCTCGGTGATGTGATCGTTGAGCGACTCCAGATGCTGGACGTTGAGCGTGGAGAGCACGTCGACCCCGGCGGCGAGGACCGCTTCGATGTCCTCGTGGCGCTTGGCGTGCTCGGCCCCCGGGACGTTCGTGTGGGCGAGCTCGTCGATCAGGCACAGCTCCGGAGCTCGGCTCAAGATGGCGGGCAGATCCATCTCTTCGAGGACCGTCTCGCGGTAGCGCATGCGCCTGCGGGGAATGATCGGCAGGCCCTCGGCTACCTGAGCGGTCTCACCCCTGCCGTGGGTCTCGAGCAGGCCGACCACGACGTCCCGGCCAGCCTCCTGCTCTGCGTGTCCCTCCTGCAGCATGCGGTAGGTCTTGCCGACTCCGGCCGCCATGCCGATGAAGACCTTCAGGCGGCCGCGACTCTGATCGGCTGGGGCGGCCATGACGATGAGATCGCACGCGCGAGCCTCGCGACGCGCTCGGCGCTCATGCTCCGAGCAGGTTGTGGACGATCAGGTCGATCAGCTTGATGCCGATGAACGGCGCGATGATCCCGCCGAGACCGTAGATCCACAGGTTGCGCCGCAGCAGCGCGCTCGCGCCGATGGGGCGGTAGCGCACACCACGTAGCGATAGCGGGATCAGCAGGGGGATCACGATCGCGTTGAAGATGATCGCCGAGACGATCGCTGACTGTGGGGTGCCGAGATCCATGATGTTGAGCACATGCAGCGGACCCTTGCCCCCCGGCGTCGCTGCATAGGTGGCGACAAACACTGCAGGCAGGATCGCGAAGTACTTGGCGACGTCGTTGGCGATCGAGAACGTCGTCAGCGCACCGCGCGTGATCAGCAGCTGCTTGCCCACCTCGACGATCTCGATCAGCTTCGTCGGGTTGGAGTCGAGGTCGACCATGTTGCCCGCCTCACGTGCTGCCTGAGTGCCGGTATTCATTGCCACTCCCACATCAGCCTGGGCGAGCGCGGGCGCGTCGTTGGTGCCATCGCCGGTCATCGCCACGAGCCGTCCCTCGGCCTGCTCCTCGCGGATCAGCGCGAGCTTGCGCTCCGGGGTCGCTTCGGCGAGGAAATCGTCGACACCGGACTCCTCGGCGATCTTGGCCGCCGTCAGACGGTTGTCGCCGGTGACCATCACGGTCCGGATGCCCATCGCGCGGAGCTGGTCGAAGCGCACCTTCATGCCCTCCTTGACCGTGTCCTTGAGGTAGATCACGCCGAGGATCTGGCTGTCGCGGCAGACCGCCAATGGCGTGCCTCCCTCGCGGGCAATGCGGTCGAGCGCCTCCTGCAGCTCCGGCGGCGGCGAGCCGCCTTCGCGCTTGACGAAGTCGATGATCGCGTCACCGGCGCCCTTGCGCAGCTGCTGGCCGTCCATGTCGACGCCGCTCATGCGCGTCTGCGCGGTGAACGGCACGAACTCGGCCTGCAGCGTGGCCATGTCGTGCTCGCGAATGCCGTACGTCTTTGCCAACACCACGATCGAGCGCCCCTCAGGCGTCTCATCCGCGAGCGAAGCCAGCTGTGCCACCTCGGCCAGCTCGGACTCGGCGACACCTGGCATCGGCACGAATTCAGATGCCAGCCGGTTGCCGATCGTGATTGTGCCCGTCTTGTCGAGCAGCAGCACGTCGATGTCTCCCGACGCCTCGACCGCGCGTCCGGAGAGCGCGAGCACGTTGCGGCGTACGAGCCGGTCCATGCCCGCAATGCCGATCGCGGAAAGCAGCGCCCCGATCGTGGTCGGGATCAACGCGACGAGCAGCGCGATCAGCGTCGTCTCAGAGATCGACGTGCCGGCGAACAGGCCGAACGGGCGCAGCGTGGCGACGACAATCACGAAGATCAGCGTCAGTGCCGCGAGCAGGATGTTGAGCGCGATCTCGTTCGGGGTCTTGCGCCGTGAGGCACCCTCGACGAGCGCGATCATGCGGTCGAGGAACGACTGGCCGGGCTCTTGTGTGATTTCGACGAGGATCTCGTCAGAGGTGACCCGGGTGCCACCTGTGACAGCGCTGCGGTCACCGCCGGACTCGCGGATCACCGGCGCGGACTCACCGGTGATGGCGGACTCGTCAACTGTGGCGATACCCTCGATCACGGTGCCGTCGCCGGGGATCAGCTCACCCGCGGGGACCACCACGACATCGCCGCGCGTCAGCTCGGCGGCCGCCTTGGTGGAGCCGTCGCGCATGGTGGCGACCGTCTCCTTGCGCATCGAGCGCAGCGTGTCCGCCTGCGCACGGCCGCGCCCCTCGGCGAACGCCTCGGCCATGTTCGCGAACACGACCGTCAACCACAGCCAGATCGAGATCGTGAACGTGTACCACGCAGGCTCGTGACCGCCGCCGAGCGGCTTGCCGCCGAACACCTGAATCAGCCATGTGACGGTGGTGATCACCGAGCAGATCTCCACCACGAACATCACCGGGTTGCGGACCTGCACACGCGGGTCGAGCTTCTTGAAGCTGTCGATCAGCGCGCGGCTGACGATGTCACGCTGGAACAGCGAGATTGCCTGTCGCTCATGGGTTGCCGGCATCTGCGCAGACATCAGTGGGTCCCTTCGGTGAGGCGGTTGAGGGCGAGGTTGAGCTCGAGCACGTTCACGCCTTCCTCGCCGGAGAAGCCGAGCCCGCGACCTGAGGTGTACTTGGCGATCAGCCCGTCGACGGTCGCCCGTGAGATTCCGCGGACCGCCGCCACGCGGTAGGCCTGGATCCAGGCGTTCGCTGGAGAGATTTCAGGGTCGAGTCCGGAAGCGGAGGTGTTGACCGCGTCGACGGGGATCTTTGCCACAGTCAGCCTGGGGTCGTATTCAGTCTTGGTCGTTGGGTTCTTGTTGAGCTCCAGATACGCCTTGATGTTTTCTTCGTCTGCTTCCTTGGTCTTGACGCTGTTGGGGCCGCGGTTTGAGAACGTGCTCGCGGCCGCGTTGTCGGCACCGCCTTCGGTTGCCGACGGACGCGTCTGGAAGTAGTGCGGATCCGCTTCGGCTACAACCACGCCCTTCACTTCCTTGGGCTTGCCGTCCTTTTCGAGCACGGGCGTGGCGAAGCTCTGGCCGATGATCTTCGAGCCGACGAGCTTGCCGTCCACATAGACCTTCTGTCCGTTGGCGTTGCCTGGAAAGGCAACCTGGCTGAAGCCCGTGATCACCAGCGGATAGACGAGCCCGAGCAGGACCGTGAACACGATGATCCCGATGATGGATGTGACGATGTCGCGCTTCATCTCAGTACAGGTGTCCTGTGAGTCCCTGGACGATCGGTCCGAGGAGCAGTGCGGGGAAGAACGTGAGCGCGCCGACGAGGATGATCACGCCGATCAACAGCACCACGAACGTGGGGTTATCGGTGCGCATCGTGCCGAGGCCCGCCGGCGTGACGCGCTTGCCTGCCAGCGCCCCAGCGACAGCGAGCGCGAACAGGATCGGGGCGTAGCGGGCGAGGATCATGTCGAAGCCACCAAGCACATCCGCGAAGGTGATCCCGTGCGAGCCGACGTTGCCGGCGTTTGGCTGAATGAAGCCTGTGTAGCCGGCGAACGCCGAGCCGTTGTTGTTCGCCTGGGAGAGGTAGGCGTAGAAGGTCTCTGAGAAGGCCTGCGGCGTGTGAATGCCGAGCTTTCCGGCGGACGTCGCCACTTCGGAGATCGACGCGCGCCCTGACTTCGAGGCGGTGGCAAGCGCAGTGCAGAACAGCGCCGCGAGTGGGGTGATGAGGATACCCAGGCCGGCGAGCTTGATCTCCCTGGCCTCGAGCTTCTTGCCTAGCCACTCGGGTGTGCGCCCGACCATCAGGCCACCGATGAACACAGCCAGCAGCACATACAGAAGGATCGAGTAAAGGCCCGTGCCGACGCCGCCGAATATCACCTCGCTGGCTGACAGGTTGGCAAATGGAACCGCACCGCCGATCCCAGTGAACGACTCGATTGCACTGTTTACGGCACCACATGAGGTAACTGTGGTGACGACGTCGAACAGCGCCGATCCGGCGATCCCGAAGCGCTGCTCCTTGCCTTCCATGTTGCCGCCGGTGGAGCCCGCGATCACGTGTGTGTTCAGGCCGGCGGCGTGCTGCGCGGGCGAGCCGTGCGCCTCAGCGATGTAGGCGACGATTACCGCGCCGAGGAACATCACCATCATCGCGCCGTAGATGGCATAACCCTGGCGGCGGTTGCCGGTCATGCGCCCGTACATGAACACGAGCGCAGCCGGGATCACCAGCACGGCGAGCATCTCGAAGAAGTTTGTGAACTGGGTGGGGTTCTCGAACGGGTGCGCCGAGTTGGTGTTGAAGAAGCCACCGCCGTTGGTCCCAAGCATCTTGATCGCCTCCTGGGAGGCAACAGGTCCCATCGCGATCCTTTGCGTGAGGCCGGTGATGGTATGAACCGTCAGATAAGTGGAGAGGTTGGCGATCACACCCTGGGAGACGAGCACGATCGCGATCAGAACCGACAGCGGCGCGAGCACATACAGGATCGTGCGCACGATGTCCTGCCAGAAGTTGCCGATTCCCTTGCCGCTGCGCCCGACGATGCCGCGCACGAGCGCGACCGCAACGACGATGCCGACACCGGCAGAAAGCCAGTTCTGCACGGTCAGGCCGATCATCTGACTGAGGTAGGTCATCGTCGTCTCACCGCTGTAGTACTGCCAGTTGGTGTTGGTCATGAACGACGAGACGGTGTTGAACGTCACGTTCCACGGCGCGGAGTGATAGCCGAGCGGGTTCAGCGAATGCGGCACCCACGGCGCGTTCTGCGTGCGCAAGATCAGGTACAGCATGAGCCAGCCCCCGAGCGAGAAGATCAGCAGGCTTTTCGCGTATGCCTTCCAGTCCTGGCTTCGCCCGGGATCGGTCCTGAGGATGCTGTACAAAAAGCGCTCGGGTCCAGCGAATATGGGCGAGAGAAAGACCCGCTCGCCGGCGTACACCCTCGCCATGTAGCTGCCGATGGGGAAGGCAAGCGCGGTCAAGATGACCACGAACAGGATGATCGTGAGCCAGCCGGCGAAAGTCATGATCGCCTCAGAGGTTCTCTCCGCGGATTAGCGCGTAGAACAGGTAGGCGATCACGAGCACCGACACGACGAGGCCGAAGAAGTCGGCGCCGCTCATGTGCGCGATGAAGAAGCCGAGTGGAAGTGAAGGGGTCATACCCGGTCGATCCCCTCGACCATCAACAGGAGAATCGCGAACATCGCGATCCCGATAATTATTGCGACTGCGTCCATGAGGACACTATTGGCGCTACCGCGTCACGGCGGCGTAACGAATCCGGCCCGGCGTATAACGATTGTGTTACGGCCCGCCCCAGCGGGGACTTTGCAGCCCACTCAGGGGGGAGATTGCAGTGTTCCTAGCGGGGAGATTGCAAAGCCTCTCCCCCGCAAGCGGCCCACGTTACTCCGCGAACCGATACCCGACCCCGGGATCGGTGACGATATAGCGTGGCCTCCCACCTACCCCGCCCGCCCCGCGCTGCCCGTCCTGGCCTTCGGGCTCGATCTTGGCACGCAGCCGCGCGATGTGAGTGCGCAGCGGCTGGATGTCATCGACGTACTCCGGTCCCCATACCTCGGCCAGCAGCTTGCGGTGCGTCATCAGGCGCCCGCGATTACGCACCAGCACGCGCAGCAGGTCGAACTCGATCGGCGTCAGGTGGATCGGCTCGCCGTCGCGGCGCACGACCCGCGCCGCCAGATCGACCTCCAGACCGTCGGCCTGGATGCGCGGATCCTCCTCGCCACGCGCCGCGCGACGCAGCGCGGCGTGTAGCCGCGCGACCAGCTCGCGTGCCCCGAACGGCTTGGTGATGTAGTCGTCCGCCCCAGCCTCGAGCGCCCGCACCTTCTGCTCCTCCTCGCCGACTGCGGACAGCACGAGAATCGGCATCTCGCTCCACTCGCGCAGCGTGCGCGTCACGGCGATGCCGTCCATGTCGGGGAGCACGAGATCGACGATCGCCGCATCCGGTGGCCGCACCGCCGCAAGGTCGAGTGCCTCTGCACCGGTCTCTGCCGGCACCGCCTCGAACCCCGCCTCGCGCAGGACGACCTTCAGCGCGCGCACGATCTGCGGCTCGTCGTCGACCACGAGCACGCGCGGCTTGCGCGCCGGCTCGACAGGCTCCCGCGCGCTCACGCGCTCACGCCGGTACCTGGAGCCCCGATCCCCGCCGTGCCGGCATCGGCTGGCTCCGTCAGCGGCATCTCGAACACGAATGTAGCGCCCTGGCCGGGTAGCGACTCGACGTGCAGCCAGCCGGCGTTGGCCTCGGTGAAGCCACGTGCGATCGCCAGCCCGAGCCCCGATCCGCGATGCCCGCTGCCCGGTGTGCCGGCGCGGTAGAACGGCTCGAACACCCGCTCGAGCTGGGCGGGCGGTATTCCGGGGCCGCGATCGACGATACGGACGATCACGCGGTCGCCGGTCGGGCGCTTGCCCTCCGGGAGCTCCTGCTCGCCGGGGCCGACGGTCGCGGCTCGGCTGTTCGCCAGCCGCCGAACCGCACGTGCCCGCACCGACACCGGGTGCCCACCCGAGTGGCGGTGTGCGTTCTCGAGCACGTTCACGAACGCGCGCTCCATCTGCACCGGGTCGACGCTCACCAATGGCAGGTCGCGGTCGATCGAAAGCGCGAAGGCATCCTGGCCGGCTCCGACCTCGTCAACGGCTGCGCGAATCAGCTCCTCGATCGAGCTCCACTCTCGGTGCGGCTCGGCGGCACCGGCTTCCAGCCGGGAGAGATCGAGCAGGTTGTCGACCAGCCGCGCGAGGCGCTTGGTCTCTTCCTGAATGACAGCGGCCATCTCCGTGCGCTCCTCTGGTGACAGCGACGGGGAGCCGATCGCCTCGCCGGCGGCAGAGATGGCGGTCAACGGCGAGCGCAGATCATGCGACACGGCCCGCAGCAGGGCTGTCTTGACCGTGTCGGCCCGGCGCAGTGCAGCGGTCTCCACCACGCCACCAAGCAGCGTCTCGCGCTCGAGCGCGGCGCTCATCAACGCCTCCAACGCCGGCACCACGCGCTCCTGCAAGCGGCGTAGGTTGGCCTCTGAGGTGCCGGCGCCGACGAGCAGTGTCCCCAGGCGGTTGGTGCCCTCCCGCAGCGGGAAGGCGATGCTGCGCTCGTCCGCCTCGACGGCGTCCATCTCGATCGCGGCGGAGCTGAGCTCGAGCGTCTGCGCGAGGCGCGCCGCGGCGGTGGGCAACGCCTCCGCTAGGTCGTTGCCGCGCAGCAAGAGCCTTGCCATCTCAGCCGCAAGATCGGCCTCGCGACGGCGCTCCTCGGCGTCACGGGTGCGCGCGCGGGTTATCTCCGCGACGGAGCTCGCCATCACCGCCACCACCAGGAACGCCGCCAGGGCAACCCAGTTGCTGGAGTCCTGAATCGTGAAGCGCCCGACCGGCGGTAGGTGGAAGAAGTTGAACGCCGCCGCACTGAGCACGGCTGTGGCGATACCGAGCCAGGCGCCCCAGATGACCGACACGACGAGCACCGCCGGCAGATACACGACGCTCAGCGAGACCACCGGCGCGACGTGGGCGAGCGGGTACACGATCAGGGTGCAGAGCGCCACACCGATCAAGGCGGAGATCAGCCCCACCCGGCGGGGCGGCTGCTCTGAGGCCAGAAGAGATCCAAGTGGTGAGGCCATCTCACCTCAGCCTAATGGCGAACGGGGCGGGGATTGGCTCCCGCCCCGTTCGGTGCGCCCTGCGCGGTTCGGTGCGCGTGCGGACCGGCGCCCCACATCGACGTGGCGTCCTGCCTGGCCGTATCCGTGGCCTGCTTCCACCGTTCCGAGCGCCATCATGGCGTCGCCCACAGCCGATCACGTGACCCTCCGGTGACCAGCTTGTGACGATCGCGTGACCAACCGGCCTTGCGTCTGCGCACCCGGCCGATGCTAAAGCGAGAGCTCTCCCGCGCCGAGGGAAATCCGGGCCGCACCACCGAACCGATGACGACACGCACGCACCGCAGAGCAGCACTTGGCATCACCACACTGGTGGTTGCTTTCGCCTTGCTCTGCACCCAGGCGATGGCTGGCGAAACGGTCTCTCCGCTGCCGCCGTCCGCTTACACGGTGAGGCCCGCCTGCCCCGCGCCTGCACCCGGGCACGCCGCCTGCCTGGCGCTCGAGCTCGTCCCCCGGACGGCCGCGGCCTTGGCACACAGCCACCCCATTGGCATGACTCTCACGGCCAGCTCGATCCCGTCAGCGGCACCGTCGCCGGCAGCCGGTCAGGTCGGCCTGCGACCACAGGATCTCCACTCCGCCTACAGCCTGCCGAGCGACGCGGCTGCCACCCAAACGATCGCGCTCGTCGATGCCTACAACGACCCGAACGCGGAAGCCGACCTGGAAGCCTTCGACAGCGAGTTCGGCCTGCCCAAATGCACGCGGGCAAACGGCTGTTTCGAGCAGGTCAACCAGGAAGGCCACAGCTCACCGCTACCGTTCCCGCAGACCACGGGGGAACTTGCCACGCAGAGAGCGCTCTGCGAAGAAGAACGAAGCGAAGAAGCCTGCGTACCGGTGGAAGAAGCCGAAGGCTGGTCGGTCGAGATCTCGCTGGACATCGAGACCGCTCATGCGACGTGCCAGAACTGCCACATCGATCTGGTCGAGGCGAGCTCCACCGAATACGAAGCCTTTGATGCTGCTGAGAACGCGGCCGCGAGCCTGGGGGCCGAGGAGATCTCCAACTCCTGGGGCGGTCCGGAATGCGTCGAAGGCCATGGGTGTGTCGGAGCGGACTCGGCGTTCAACCACCCGGGGCTGGTCATCGCCGCGTCCGCCGGCGACGACGGCTATCTCGACTGGCTCTCCGAACCGCGCTCGCCGGCTTACGCGGACTTCCCCGCGGACCTACCGCAGGTGGTGTCGGTGGGCGGCACGCGTCTGAATACCCTCGGCAAAAAAGGCGAATGGACCGGCGAGAGCGTTTGGAACGACGGAGGCGAAAGCGAAGGCAGCAAAGACGGGTTCGGTGCGGGCGGCGGTGGATGCTCGACCGAGTTCACCGCGCAGCCGTGGCAACAGGCCGTCTCTGACTGGAAGCAGGTCGGCTGTGGTAGCGATCGTGCGGTCGCCGACATCTCCGCCGACGCGGATCCCTACTCAGGCGTCGCGGTCTACGACTCCAGCGAATCGTGCTACACGCCGTATCGCGAAGGGGGCAAAGCACACGTGCTGGCCGACTGGTGCACGATCGGCGGCACGAGCCTAGCCTCACCACTGGTGACCGCGACGTTCGCCCTCGCGGGTGGCGCCCACGGCGTGAAATACCCGGCGAAGACGCTGTATGAAAACGCCGCCAAATCGCCAAGCTCCCTGCACGACGTGACGCTGGGCTCAAACGGCGAATGCACCTTGCCGTTTGACGAAGAAACCGGACAGGCGGGATGCACGGCCGCGCAGGAGGCCGAAGCAAGCTGTTCCTCGCACCTGATCTGTCTCGCGGGTCCGGGCTATGACGGACCCTCGGGGCTGGGAACGCCCGACGGGATCGCCGCGTTCGAACCACCGGCGGGCGCAGCCAACGAAGAAGGCTCCGCCGAAACGCCTCCGCCGGCCCCGAGTCCCGCGCCTGTAACCACCACTGCCACCACCGCGACGGTGAGCAAGGTGACGACGAGCCTCCGTGACCGCCGCGCCGACCGTGCAGCTGACCGGGCTGGCACTCACGGTGAACGCGCTGATCGCACTGAACAAGAGCCACCCGAAGATCACTGCGCTCGCGTTCACCTTCATCCTCAACCTCGCCGCGCATGTGCACACCGCGCTGGAAGAGCGCGTCGGCCGGCACGGACACCAGCACTGGAAGGCGATGGGGCACTCACTGACGATCGCTGCATTGAGCGGGCGCAACACCAGGCGTCTGGGTGGAGCAGGGGTGCTGAGCCCGGGCGCCTATCGCCTAACGCTCGCACCGGCGGGCGGGGCCTCACGCGTGCTCAGCTTCAAAATCGGCTAGTGAGAGCCCGTCGAACGTGCGCATCTCGGCCCATTAGGCTCTCGTGTGTGCTTGCGTTTATCACCGTCCAGCCGACACTCTGCTCACCGGGTGGACGGGCACGCGCCGGCGCCCGGGTGCGGCTCCTGTGCTGCCTGCTGGCAGCGCTGGCGAGCTTGGCTGCCATACCGAGCATCGCCCACGGACAATCCCCCTCGAAGGCTCTCAGCGGTGACATCGCCGCACCAGTGGCGCAGGGTGCCGCGGTCGTGCAGGGCGAACATGCCGCGAACGCTGCCCTGAGCATCAACGTCGTCTTGGCGGTACGCGAACCGGTCCAGCTCGAAGAGCTCATCCAGGCAGCCAGCACGCCTGGCAGTCCCGATTACGGCGACTATCTCACGCAAGCGCAGTACGACGCTCGCTATGCGCCGTCCGGCGAAGAGGTGGACGCGGTCAAGAGCTGGCTCACGGGTCAGGGGCTCGAGGTCACAGGTGCCTCGCCGGATAACTCGATCGTGCATGCACTCGCGCCGACCTCCACGGTCGAGCACGCGTTCGCAACCACGATCGACAACTACACACTGGCTGGCCGTGAGCTCTATGCAAACGCCACCAGCCCGTCGCTCCCCGGCGACCTCCACGTCAACTGGGTGGGCGGGCTGTCGAACTACGAAGTGGCGAAGGCGGCGGACACATGCGCTGAATCTGCGTGCGGATACGACGGCAACGAC
Organism: uncultured Solirubrobacteraceae bacterium; assembly: GCA_963752865.1. Taxonomy (GTDB): domain Bacteria; phylum Actinomycetota; class Thermoleophilia; order Solirubrobacterales; family Solirubrobacteraceae; genus Palsa-744. Next base: position 878,157 of record CAVVZU010000001.1, on the reverse strand, counting down.
TTCCGCAGCGCCTATGACCTCACCGGCAGCGGCGAAGGTCAGACGATCGGCTTCACCTTGTGGGGCCGCGAACTGCCGCAGAGCGACTACACCGAATACGCCCAAGCCACCGGCACCACACCGATCACGATCGGGGCATCCGGCAATAACGGCCTGAGCTTCATCCAGGTCGGCGGCGCATCGAGCCAGGAGGAAGACGGCGAGATCGCGCTCGACACTGAGAACGCTCATACGGTCGCTCCCGGCGTGCATGAGACCTATTGGCTCGGCCAAAGCAGCTCCGCGACGACGCTTGAAACCGTGCTCGACGATGCGGCTTCATCAAATATCGCCGTGATCTCGAACAGCTGGGATTTGGATAACCACTGCAAAGTGAATGCCGGCATGGAGACGGCGCTCGAGCACGGCGTGGCGACCGGCAAGACCTTCTACTTCGCCACCGGTGACTCCGGCGCACGGGAAGGCTGTGCCTACCCATCTGTCAGCCAGTATGCGGTTGCAGTCGGTGGCACGGAGCTGGAAGTCGGAGAAGAAAGCGTGTGGCAGTCCGAAGAGGCTTTCAACGACGGTGGCGGCTGCAGCAACAAAGAGCCGCGCCCCTCGTGGCAGACCGGAATCGGCAGCCCGCTGGAATGGCCGTCGACCCCGTGCACGGGCCGTGCCACACCCGACGTCTCGGCTGACTCGTGCTACTCGAGCGAAGGATCCGGCGCCAACTGCTGGAGCTACGTCTACGTAGACGGCGCCTCCACGGAATATGGTGGGACCAGCCTCGCGACGCCAATTTGGGCAGCGGCGTCGGTCGTGTGGAACCGTGAAAACGCCGCCGCGGGACGACCAGGGATTGGCTTCGTCGCGCCCCTGATCTACTCGCTCGCAAACGATCCGACTACATACGCGAGGGATTTCCACGACGTTCAGTCGGGGAGCAACGGGTTCGAAGCAACACCCGGGTGGGATGAGGCAACGGGCTGGGGCTCGCCAATCTTCGACAACCTGTTCGACAACTCAGCCGCCATCACCTACACGGGCCCAGCTGCAGCGAAGACCGGCAGCTCAGTGACGCTGACAGGAGATCTGGACGATCAAGGTACGACGCATGGCGTGAGCGGACGCACGCTGAAGCTCAGCGCCGGCGCTGAGAGCTGTGAAGCGAGGACCAACGCAACCGGTGAAGCCTCGTGCTCCGTGCAAATCGTGGACGCGCCTGGTGTTTACTCCGTGAGCGCGGCGTTTGCCGGCGACGCCGCCTATACGGCGGTTTCGAGTACCGACCCTTTCACCGTGGAACCAGCTCCAACGCCGCCCTCGACGCCAAGCGAAGCAGCCCCCGATGACGACTCGACGGGCGCCGGCGCAGGCGGCAGCACCTCGGGCACCAGTGTCACACCGATCAGCGCCACCTCAGGCATCGCTTCGACACCACAGGCGATCGAAGCGCTTTTGCTGGCCTGCACACGGAGCCAGCTGGTACTCAGCGACGCGTATATACGCGGCTCCCATGTGATGCTCAGCGGCAGCGCCGCAAAGAGCCTCGTCGGCAAGAGGGTCTCGATCCTGTTCGACGAAGGCAAGCGCGTTGCCACGACCACCGTCAGCGCCGACGGCCAGTTCGCGGCAACAGCGCCGCTGCCACCGACAAAGATTGGCGCCAGCGTCTATACCGCAGAGATCGGCAAAGCTCGCTCGCCGCGGCTCGGACTCGCAGACCGCGTGCAGCTACAGCCGCCCCAGGCTGCCGGCACGAATGTCACGCTGACGGGCCAGATCGAGCTGCCGCTGGCCAAGCCGATCGCGCCGGTGATCGTCGAACAGCAACTCGAATGCGGCAAGACAACTATCGCCAAGACATTCGTGCCACCGGCGAACGGGCACTTGCACATCGTGCTCACGGTCCCAGCGGCGGCGCGGGCCGCGATCTTCAGGCTCAAGAGCAGCGTCGCGGCCAAGGGCCATGCCACCAGCCACAGCTCAAGGGCGTACAGCCTGTCGCTGCCGGTGCCTCTCGGCTGATCGCGCGGAGGAGCCGGCCTAAGCGGAGAGATCCCTGCCCCTGATGCTCGCCAGCAGTGACTCGCCACGGTCGGTCAGCCGCCAGGAGTTGGGCGCTCCGCGCGCGGTCCTGGCATCGCCGAATTTGACGATCAACTCCGCCGCCTGCAGACGACCGAGGAGCTTTGAGATCTGGCCCTGGTCGGTGATGCCGGCGCGGTCGGCGACCTCGCGGTTACTGGCGCCGGGATAGTCGGCGATCGCACTGAGGACACGTGCGGTCCTGTACGTCAGCCTGACGTCCTCGCCATCGCCGAGTGGTCCCCTGGCTGCCAAGCCGACGCCGGGGACACGGACCGGGGGCGCAGGCCGCGTGAGCTCGCGCCGCGCGACGCCAACTCCGAGGTAGGGCAGGACGATGATGCTGGTGAGCGACCCGAACAGCTCGATCACCCCGGCACCGTCGGCGCGCAGCAGCTGGTTCTGCAGGACGGCGATGACGGCGCCGACCACACCCTCGCCGACGATCGCAGCTGGTTGCCGGCGGTCGGCGGGAGCCTCATGGCGACCACGATCGACGACCTCCGCGAGCGTGGCGAGCACCTGCGCGCGGCGGCGCAGCAGCTGCTCGCTGCCACTCATCGAATACACGATCAGCAGACGCCCCCACCGTGGCTCGTCTTCGATGAATCGCAGCAGCTCCGCGAGCCCCGCCTTGACCGCATCGAGCCAGCGTGGCTCGGCGTCGTAGGCGAGGACTGTCCGCTTGCGTGCGCGAGCGAGCGCAAGCTCGCACGCGGCCAGAAAGCACGCGTCGCGGTCTATGAACAGCGCGTAGAAAGCCTCGCTGGATACGCCCGCGCGCTCGATTATCGCCTCGGCAGCTACAGAGCCGCCGTCGATGCCTCGGGCGCTGGCCGCCTCCGCCGTCGCTTCGAGAATCCTCGTTCGCTGCTCGTCCTGCACGTCTTGCCGCTCCCTATCCGCTTGATAACGGCCGGAGAGCCTATCTACTTATTATCTACCCCTGTGGTTCTGGCTCGAGCACTGGCGGTGCGCCGTAGGGCACGAGGCAACTCGGCAGATCGACGCCCCCATCAGCGCGCTGGCCGTTCTCGAGCAGGGCGACGATCGTGCGCCCGACCGCGACGGCTGTGCCGTTGAGTGTGTGCACAGCCCGGGTGCGCTTGTCGGCGCGAACGCGGATGTTCAGGCGCCGGGCCTGGTAGTCGGTGGTATTCGAGCACGAGGTCAGCTCGCGGTAGCGCCCCTGGCTGGGAATCCACGCCTCGCAGTCGTACTTCTTGGCGGCGGAGTTGCCGAGGTCGGTGACGGCGATGTTGACGACGCGGTAGGGCAGCTCGAGCTCGCCAAGGATCTGCTCCTCGATGGCGAGGATGCGCTCGTGCTCCTCAGCGGACTGCTCGGGCGCGATGAAGCTGAACATCTCGACCTTGTCGAACTGGTGAACGCGGATGATGCCGCGCGTGTCCTTGCCAGCAGCGCCGGCCTCGCGCCGGAAGCATGGCGAGAAGCCCGCGTAGCGCAGCGGCAGGCGCTCGCTGTCGATGATCTCGCCGTCATGCAACGAGGCGAGCGCCACCTCGGAGGTCCCGACAAGGAACAGGTCGTCCTCGGGCAGGCTGTAGATCTGCTGCTCGGTGTCGGGCAGAAAGCCGGTCCCATACAGCGCGCGCTCACGCACGAGCACCGGCGGGATCACGGGCTCAAACCCGGCGTCGCGGAGTTTCTCGAGCACCCAGCGCACAAGCGCCAACTCGAGCATCACCAGGTCGCCTTTTAGGTAGGCAAAGCGCGTCCCAGAGAGGTTTGCAGCGCGGTCCATGTCGATCCGCTCGCCAGCCAGCTCGAGGTGATCACGAGGCGTAAAGTCGAGCACAGGCGGCACACCCACCTCACGCAAGAGCTCATCCTCGGGCCCAGGCGCAGCGGAGGGATCGGGCAGGTTGGGCAGCGGCGCAAGCGCACCCTGCAGCTCCAACTCCACCTCACCAAGCTCTTGCTCGAGCGCCTTGGCCTTAGCGGCAACGCCACGCATAGCCTCGATCTCCCGCTCGCGCACACCCGCATCAGCAGCAGAGCGAATACGCGAATTGGCCTCGTTCTGCTCAGCCCGCAACCCCTCGAGCTCGGGCAGCAGCTCCCGACGGCGAGCATCGAGCGAGATCACAAGATCCAGCCCATCAGCCGCCCCACCGCCACGGCGGGCCAAGGCCGCACGAACACCATCAGGCTCCTCGCGGATCAGTTTGAGGTCAAGCATGTAGGGAGCCTACCCGTCTACGACAGCGCCCCAGCGCCCACCGAAATCTGTCCACGCCCAAAGCAGGTCGTGTCTTCGGGGCGATCGCCGCGAAGTCGCGGTCGAGCCGAAGACACGACCTGCTTTATTTCGTGGACAACGTAATTTCGGTGTGAGGCACCTTTTCCGCTTTCAGCCCCGAGTACTTGGCCAGGAATTCCGCGACCGCCTTGGCGTTTTCGCCGACGACGACGTTCTCGGGCATGATCGCCCCGGAGAAGCCGCCGTTGCGGATCGCGTAGAGCACCTGCTGGACGTTCTCCTTGCGGAAGTCGAAGTTCGGCCCGTTGGTCTTGATGCGGTTGGAGATGTTCGTCGCCGAGCCCTCCGAGCCGACTACAGCGAGCGTGTGGCAGCCGGCGCAGTGGTCCGTAAAGAGCACCGCGCCTTTGTAGTACGGGCTGGTCTTGGCGAGCTGGATGCCCTGTGACCCGCACGCGCCGAGCAGTACGGCACAGGCGAGCAGAGCGATCGTCGTGGCTGCGGCCTTCATGCGCCGGGAAATATATAGGGCCGAGGCCGGCACGGAGCGCCGGCCGGCTGATGCGACGCCGGCGCGGAGCGCCCACCTCGCCATTGCTCTCTTTTTAGAACCCGTGGGCCGTGCTTGCCGCGCGCAGCGCGAGGAACACCACCACGAGCGCCGATAGAGCCATCACGCCGATCTCCCTGCGCACGATCGCGGCGACCACGGTGTGCTGCTCCGCTTCGGGCAGCTCGCCCACCGCTGCGGCGTTCTCGAGCCCACGCTGGTCGAGGATCGTCTGTGCAGAGGCGATGCGCAGCTGCTCGGCCACGAAGCCGATCGCCAGTGGCAGCAGCGCGTACAGGTAGAAGAGGTGTTCGCTCGAGTACTTCCCCGCGGCGGCGAGCGAGCCGATCGCGATGGCGAGCGCCAGCGCGGAGCCCTGCCCGACGCGCAGCATCACCCAGAAGCCTGCCACCGCGCGACCAGCGGAGGTGGGGTCGGTGGGTGCACCGATCGGCGCCCGGTACCAAACGAGCCCACCGACGATGGCCGCGACCGCGTTGAGTGCCGCGACCGCCAAAGCGCCCGCCACGACGGCCTCTTTCACGGTCTTGGTTTCGAGCCGATTGCCACTAGTAACAGCCTGCCACAAGCAGTGATATAACAGCGCTCGGTGCTGCGCACTTATCTCCCGGCGATCGTATTCCTCGTTCTTGGTGGGGCGGTGGGCGGCGCGTTCGCGGTGCTGAACTCGGTCATGGGTCCGCGCCGCGCGACCCCCCACAAGCAGGACCCATACGAGTGCGGACTGCCGTCTGAGATCAAGCGGGGCCTCAGATTCGGGATCAGCTTCTACCTGATCGCGATGCTGTTCATACTGTTCGATATCGAGGTGGTCTTCCTCTATCCGATAGCAATCGAGCTACGCGCATATGGCAGCTTTGCGCTGGTCGAGGCGATCGTGTTCATCCTCCTGCTGTTCGTGGCGTTCGCCTACGTATGGCGCAGAGGGGCGCTCGAGTGGCGATAGAACGCGAACCACTTGGCCCGCTGGGCGCTGGCGGCACCGCCGATCTGCGGGTGCGCTCGCTGAACTCGCGTCAGCTGCTGCGGGGCGGCGAGATCGAGGGCCCAAACGCCTCGGCGCACCTCGAGGGCGCCGACTTCGAACGCTACGTGGAAGAAAGCGTCCTGACGACGACGCTCGACAGGGCGGTCGCTTGGGCGCGCTCCAACTCGTTCTTCCCGGCAACGTTCGGCCTGGCCTGCTGCGCAATCGAGATGATGTCGATCGTGGCGGCGCGGGTGGATGTGGCGCGCTTTGGCTTCGAGGCGTTTCGTGCCTCGCCCCGCCAGGCCGACCTGTTGATCCTCTCGGGACGTGTGTCGATCAAGATGGCGCCGATCGTGCGCCGCATCTACGACCAGATGCTCGAGCCCAAGTGGGCGATCTCGATGGGTGCGTGCTGCAGCTCGATGGGCGTGTTCAACAACTACGCGCTCGTGCCGGCTGACAAGTTCATGCCGATCGACGTGCACGTGCCCGGCTGCCCGCCCCGCCCGGAGGCGCTGATGCACGGCGTGCTGAAGCTTCGCAAGATGGTTCAGGACGACCCCGACATGGGCTGGCGCGAGCGCTACGACGCACGCGGCACCGAGGAGGTCGTGCCGGAGCCGACCGCCGCAACACCGCCACCGGCAGCGGTGAATGTGGCTGGCGGGGAACCCGCCCGGGACACGGCCGGTGCCTGACGCCACCGGCCTCGAGCTGATCGCCCGGGAGCTGCGCGACGCACAGGGCGAGGACGTCGTCACCGACACGACGTTCTTCCGCAGCCAGGCGACGTTGCACGTCGCGCCCGCGTCGATCAGGGCGGTGCTCGCACAGCTGCGAGAGAAGGGCTACGCGTTCCTGGCGAGCGTGCACGGCGTCGACTACTACCCGCAGGAGCCGCGCTTGGGCGTGGTGTATGAGCTGCTGGACATGAGCAGCGTGGATCGCCTCGCGGTCAAGCTGCGCGTGCCCACGGATTCGCCTGACGTGGAGTCGGTGACGGACGATTGGCCGACCGCCAACCACCAGGAGCGCGAGGTTTACGACATGTTCGGGGTGGTCTTTCACGGGCACCCCGACCTGCGGCGAATCCTGATGCCGGAGGACTACGAGGGCCACCCGCAGCGCCGCGACTTCCCGATCGGCGGCGAACCGGTGATCTTCACCCGCGACGAGGCCGGCTGGCTGGAGACGCGCACCGAAAAGGGCACAGGCGAGTGACCCCCATCGACCAGTCCGGCGCCGGGTCCACGCCGACGATCTCCGAGTACCGCAGGCGCGAGCAGAGCATCACGCTCTCCCCTCTCGAGGAGCAGCTCGGCGAGACGGAGGGCGACGGCTCCACCCAGGAGATGCTGACGCTCAACTTCGGCCCGCACCACCCGGCCACGCACGGCGTGCTGCGGCTGCTGGTGACGCTCCAGGGCGAGCTCGTGCGCGACGTCAAACCGGTCATCGGCTACGTCCACACGGGCATCGAAAAGACCGCCGAGGACAAGTCCTACTGGAAGGTCATCCCGGTGATCGAGCGGATGGACTACCTGTCCTACTACTTCAACGCGCTGGCGTTCTGCGGCGCGGTGGAGACGCTGGCGGAGGTGGAGGTTCCCAAGCGGGCGCAGTACCTGCGCGTGATCCACCTGGAGCTCAACCGCATCATGTCCCACCTGGTGTGGCTGGGGACGAGCGCGCTGGACCTGGGCGCGATCTCGATGTTCTGGTACTGCTTCCGCGAGCGCGAGAAGATCCTCGACCTGTTCGAGATGTCCTCGGGGGCGCGGATGCACACGCGCTACTTCCAGATCGGCGGCGTGATCGAGGACATCCCAGTTGGGTTCGCGGAGAAGCTGCGGGGCTTCTTGAGGGAAATGCCCTCCCGCGTGGATCAGTACGGGGCGCTGCTCAACCGCAACGAGATCGTGCTGCAGCGCCTGCGCGGCACCTGCCCGCTGGACGCCGAAAGCCTGCTGGCGCTGGGGGTGACGGGACCGCTCCTGCGCGCGGCGGGCAATCCCTGGGATCTGCGCAAGGCGGCGCCGTACTCGTCATATGAGGACTTCGAGTTCAAGATCCCCGTGGGCACGCACGGCGACAACTACGACCGTTTCGCGGTGCGCCTGGCGGAGATGTACGAGTCGGTGAAGATCGTCGAGCAGGCGCTGGAGGGCCTGCCGGAGGGGCCGCACATCACCGAGGACCGCAAGGTCGCGCTGCCGCCGCGCCACGAGCTTGCGACCTCGATGGAGGCGCTAATCCACCACTTCAAGCTCGTCACCGAGGGCATGCGGGTGCCGCCGGGAGAGGTCTACTACCCGATCGAGGCGCCACGCGGCGAGCTCGGCTGCTTCGTGCGCTCGGACGGATCCTCCAAGCCCGCACGCGTGCACATGCGCGACCCCTCGTTCGTGAACCTGCAGGCGACGGCGCCGATGGTCAAGGGCGCATACATCGCCGACATGATCGCCACGCTGGCGATGCTCGATCCGATCCTCGGAGGCATAGATAGATGAGCACCCCCGAGGACGTCACCAGGGAGGCGGACTTTCTGGAAGTTCGCTCGGCGGAGGCCGGCTTGCGCCTGCCGGTGCCGCGTTTCGACCACGGCTCGCGTGTGCCCGGCTGGGATCGTCCCGCCGATCTCGAGAAGGACCCCGCGCAGGTACCTGATCCGGCGACCACGGAGGTGCCGGCAGATCTACGCGCCGAGATCGAGGCGCACATGGCCAAGTACCCCGACCGCCGCTCGGCCGCGCTGCCGGCGCTCGCGGCTGCCCAGCGCGTGCACGGCTGGTGCTCACCTCTGGCGCTCGATCAGGTGGCGTGTGTGATGCGGGTGACGCCCGCGTACCTGGACTCGGTGGCGACGTTCTACGACATGCTCGAGACGACGCCTGTGGGGCGCCACAGCGTGTATGTGTGCACGAACATCTCCTGCTCGCTGTGCGGCGCGGATGAGCTGTACGAGGCGGTTCGCGACGCAGCGGGCGACGATGCGGAGTTCAACGTGCGTGCGTTCGAGTGCCTGGGCGCATGCGACATCGCGCCGATGGCCTCTGTCGACGGTGTGTACGTGGGTCCGCTGAGTGTGTCGGACGTGCCGCAGCTGCTCGATGACATTCGCGCCGGGCGACCGGTGCTGCCCGAGAAGCAGCTCGCACGACGGCTGGTGGCGGACCCCCACGCCAACAGCCAGGAGTGGGCGGGCGGGAATTCATCCATCGCCGAGGGAGGAGCGTAAGCATGGCCGCAGCCGCACCGCCCATCCTTCTGTTCACGGACATCGACGAGCCGGGGCTCAACACCCTGGAGGTGTACGAACGGCGCGGCGGCTACCAGTCGCTGCGCAAGGCGCTGAAGATGACGCCCGAGGAGGTGCTGGAACAGCTCAAAGCGTCTGGCATCCGCGGGCGGGGAGGCGCGGGCTTTGCGATGGGCACGAAGGTCTCGTTCCTGCCCAAGGGCACGATGGACAAGTACCTGGTTTGCAACGCCGACGAGTCCGAGCCGGGGACGTTCAAGGACCGCGAGCTGATGCAGAAGACGCCGCACACGCTGATCGAGGGGATCATCATCGCGGCGTACGCAGCCGGGACGAACCGCTCGTTCATCTACATCCGCGGCGAGTACGTGCTGCAGGCGGACATGCTTGACGCGGCGCTGCAGGAAGCGCGCGACGCGGGCTACATCGGCGAGAACATCCTCGACTCGGGGCTGTCGCTCTCATTGGTAGTGCACCGCGGGGCCGGCGCATACATCTGCGGCGAGGAGACGGGTCTTCTGGACTCGCTGGAAGGAAAGCGCGGCAACCCGCGACTGAAGCCGCCGTTCCCGGCCGTGCAGGGCCTCTACCAGGGCCCGACTCTGATCAACAACGTGGAGACGCTCTCGACCGTGCCGACGATCATGGCGATGGGCGGCGAGGAGTACGCGAAGCTCGGCGTGGAGACCTCCACCGGCACGAAGCTCGTGTCGGTCTCCGGTCACGTACAGCGCCCGGGCAACTACGAGATCGAGCTGGGGATCCCCTCGCGCGAGATCATCTACGGCCTAGCTGGCGGCCCGCTGGAGGGCCGCAAAGTCAAGTGCTGGTTCCCGGGCGGCTCTTCCTCGCCGGTGCTCAAGGAGGAGGACCTGGACATCCCCTACGACTTCAACTCGCTCGCCGGTGCCGGCTCGATGCTCGGCTCGGGAGCGATCATCGTCGTCGACGACGCCACCCCGATCCTCGACGTGGCGATGAAGGTCGCGAAGTTCTACCGCCACGAGTCCTGCGGCAAGTGCACGCCGTGCCGGGAGGGCACCAACTGGACGGTGAAGATGCTCGAGCGGATCGAGCTGGGCGAGGCCACGCCGATGGACCTCGAGATCATGGCCTCGGTGCAGGAGCACATCATCGGCAACTGCCTGTGCGTGCTCGGCGACGCGATGGCGATGCCGATCGGCTCGATGATCGCCAAGTTTAAAGAGGAGTTCGAAGAGCACATCGAGGCGGCGCGCATGCGCAACGGCCTCGGCACAACTGCGGCGGAGGTCGTGTAGATGCCGCGCCCGCAAGCAAGGACGATCACGTTCACGATCGACGGCCGCGAGGTGCAGGTGCCGGAGAACACGATGCTCGTGGACGCCGCCAAGCACGGCGACGTCGAGATCCCTGTCTTCTGTTATGAGCCCAAGCTCGGCCAGCCGGTGGGCGCGTGCCGCATGTGCCTGGTGGAAATCGAGGGCATCCCCAAGCTGCAAACCGGCTGCTCGACGCCGGTGAAGGACGGCATGGTCGTCTACACGGAAACCGAGCGCGTGAAGACGGCACAGCAGTCGGTGGTGGAGTTCCTGCTGATCAACCATCCGCTCGACTGCCCCGTGTGCGACAAGGGCGGCGAGTGCCCGCTGCAGGACATCACCTTCGGCTGGGGCGGCGGCATCTCGCGCTTCATCGAGCCCAAGCGCCACTTTGTGAAGCCCCTGGAGCTCTCGCCGCTGATCGCGATCGACCGCGAGCGCTGCATCCTCTGCTACCGCTGCGTGCGCTTCTCCCAGGAGGTCGCCCAGGACTACCAGCTGGTGCTGCTCGAGCGTGGTGCGCACTCCTACGTATCGACGTTTGACGGGCACCCGTATGTGGCGCCGTTCAGCGGCAACATCGTCGAGCTGTGCCCGGTGGGCGCACTCACTTCGCGGCCCTACCGTTTCCGCGCTCGCCCGTGGGACATCGAGGGCGCGGGCTCGGTGTGCACGCTGTGCCCGGCGCAGTGCAACGTCACGATCACCGTCCGCGACGAGCGCGCGCTGCGTGTTCTGCAGCGCGACAACGTGGAGGTCGATGACGGCTGGCTGTGCGACAAGGGCCGCTTCGCCTACCAGTCCTTCCACGTCGATGAGCGCATCGTCGAGCCGATGGTGCGCGACGGCGGACAGCTGCGAGCGGTCTCCTGGGAGCGCGCGCTGGAAGAGGCCGCCGCGGGCCTCGCACGCGCGGGCGCCAACACGGGCGCACTGGCGGGCGGTCAGGCAACGAACGAGGAGGGCTTCCTGCTCAGCCGGCTGATGCGCGAGGCCCTCGGCTCGCCGCACGTGGACTCGCGCCGCGCCGGCAGCCTGCCGCTGGAGCTGCACCGCGCGCTGGACGATCCGGCGCTACAGGCGAAGGTGGCGGACCTCGAGTTCGCGCACGCGGTGCTCGTGCTCGACACTGAGCCGGTCAACGACGCGCCGATCCTCGATCTACGTCTGCGTAAGGGCGCACGCCTGCACGGCACGAAGCTCGCAGTCGCCTCGCCACACCCGAGCTCGCTGGACACAATCGCGGCACTGTCGGTGCGCTACGCGGTAGGTGCTGGCGCAGCATTCGCATCGGCGCTCAGCGCAGCCGTGAGTGGAGCAGCCGATGCCGAGCAGCTCGCCCGCGAGGCCGGAGCGGAGCCTGACGCGGTGCGCGAGCTCGCGGCATTGCTGAAAGGCGAGGACGCTCCCGCGTCCGACGGCGACAGCGAGGAGCCTCCCGCCCGCGAGATCGTGGTGCTGTGGGGCGAGCGTCTCACCGCCGGCCCGACGGGTGCCGCCGGTGCGCAGGCGCTGCTGGCGCTGGCTGACGGGCTCGGCGTCACGGGCACAGACGGCGCGGGCCTGTTGGAAGTGCCTGCCGCGAGCAACGGCCGTGGCCTGCGCGAGGCGGGCGTGCTGCCGGGCGTCGGCCCGGGCCTTTCCAAGCTCGACGGCGAGACGGCACGAGACGCTCACGCGATCGCCGAGGGGCTCGCCGATGGCGAGTTGGCGGCCCTGTACCTGCTGCAGTGCGACCCGCTGCGCGAGCTGCCGGACCGCGAGCTGTGGGAGCGCGCGCTGGCGGGAGCGAGCACCGTCATCGCCCACTCGGCTTTCCTGACGGAGGGCATCCGCGAGCACGCCACCGTGGTGTTCCCAGCCGAGGCGTACCCCGAGAAGGAGGGCACGATCGTCCACCCGGATGGGCGTCTGCAGCGCCTGCGCCCGGCGATCGCCCGGTCCGGTGCTGTGCGCGCCGGCTGGCAGCTGCTCGCCGAGCTCTCGCTGCGCGTGGGTGTGGATCTGGACGTGCTCAGCGGCGCGATGGCCTCCAGGCAGCTGTTCGCGGCGGTCCCCTTCTACGCCGGGCTGACGCTCGAGGAGATCGGCGGCCGCGGCGTGCGCTGGCAAGAGCGCGATGGCGCCTCCGCGTTTCCCGCCTCCACGCTCGGCACCGACGACGCCGGCACTGCCACTGGCGACGCGACCGGTGCAGCAACGCCGGGAGCCGACACGACACCAGAGGACGCGGCCGATATCGCCGGCTGGCGCTCGGTGTGGGACGCCCAGGAGGTCGAGTTCTCGCCCGCGCTCCAGTTCCTCTTCCCGCGCGAGAAGACCGTGCTGCCCCTGTCCTACAGCGGCGGTGAGCGAACGTGAGCACACTCGCAATCGTCGGCTACTACGAAGCGTGGTGGGTGCAGATCCTCAAGGCGATCGTGATCTTCGCAGTGGGGCTGCAGCTCGTCCCGGTGGTACTGATCGCCGAGCGCAAGATCATGGGACGCATGCAGGGCCGCTACGGCCCCAACCGCGTGGGCCCATATGGCGCGCTGCAGCCGCTTGCGGACATCCTCAAGCTGCTGACCAAGGAGCAGTTCCGGCCGACCACATCGGTGGGCTTCCTGTTCGCGGTGGCGCCGCTGGTGTCGATCCTCACCGCCGTGGCCGCGTTCGCGATCATCCCCTTCGGCAACGTCCAGCACATCTTCGGCGAACGTGTGGGGCTGTATGGCGTGGACGTGTCGATCGGGCCGCTGTACCTGTTCGCGTTCGGCGCGGTGGCGTTCTACGGGATCATGCTCGGCGGCTGGTCCTCGGGATCGAAGTACTCGTTCCTGGGGGCGATGCGCGGTGCCGCGCAGCTGATCTCCTACGAGGTCTCCCAGGGCCTCGCGCTGGTGGGCGTGATCATGACCTCGCAGACGCTGTCGCTGACAGGCATCGTCACCGCCCAGAAAGGCATGTGGTACATCGTGCCGCAGTTCGTGGGCTTCCTGATCTTCCTCACTGCGAGCTTCGCCGAGACCAACCGCGCGCCGTTCGATTTGACGGAGGCGGACGCCGAGCTGGTGGGTGGCTACAACACCGAGTACGGTGGCGGGCGCTTTGCCTCCTACTACTTCGCCGAGTACCTCAACGTGCTGGTCGTCTCGGGGATCGTCACGACGGTGTTCCTCGGCGGCTGGCTCATGCCGTTCGGCATCCACCCCCCCGGCTGGGTGGACCCGATCGTGGTGCTGTTCAAGATGTCGCTCATCACGTTCTTCTTCATCTGGGTGCGCGCCACGCTTCCGCGCCTGCGCTACGACCAGCTGATGAGCTTCGGCTGGAAGGTGCTGCTGCCGCTGGCGACGCTCAACGCGCTCGTCACGGCGATCCTCGTGGTGGTGACCCACTGATGAGCGATCCCGAGACCCCAACAGCGACGCTGAACGTCACCGCCTGGAGCCCCGGCGATGACGTAATCGAGGTTCAGCGCCCGCCGACGCCGGGCGCTGGGCGCAGCGCATGGCGAACGTTCGTGGAGACCGCCCGCGGACTGAAGACGACGTTCGGGCGTATCGGGGAGGGGGTCAACACGATCTCCTATCCCGAGGAGAAGGTGCCCGTGTACCCGCGCTTCCGCGGCCGTCACAAGCTGCACCGCTTCGAGGACACAGGTCTCGAGAAGTGCGTCGGCTGCTCGCTGTGCGCGGCCGCCTGCCCCGCCGACTGCATCCGCGTGGTGGCCGCGGAGAACACGCCCGAGAACCGCGTGTCCGCGGGCGAGCGCTACGCGGCGGTGTATGAGATCAACCTCTCGCGCTGCATCTTCTGCGGCTACTGCGAGGTCGCCTGCCCGTTCGACGCGATCACGATGGGCCACGACTACGAGCTGTCTGATTACGACCGCTCGGATTTGATCTTTACGAAGGAGATGTTGCTTGCTGAGCCGCTTGAGCGCACGCCGCTCAGGAACGAGGGAGAGTGAGGCTGCGCCACGACACGTCGCCGCTTGCGACCGCTTACGCGGTGGGCAAGCGTCGCCGCATCGTGGCTCCGCTGTCACCCGCCCGCGTTGAACGGACGTGGGCTGCATGAGTGCCGTTCTTTTCTTTCTTGCCGCCATTGGCGCTATTACTGGCGCCGTTGGCGTGGTGATGCTTCGCAATCCGTTTTACAGCGTGCTTGCTCTCGTGGCTCACTTGATCTCGCTTGCCGTGCTCTTCCTGTTGCTGCGCTCTGAGTTTGTTGCTGCGGTTCAGGTTGTGGTTTATGCCGGGGCCGTGATGGTGCTTTATGTGTTCGTTGTTGCTTACGTGGGCGGGGAGAGCGACTCCATTGGCGAGCGCTTGCGCGGTGTTGGTACGGCTGGACCATCCGGCTCGGGGCTTCGCATTGGCGGCGCGATTGTTGGCGGGGCGCTGCTTGTGGAGCTTTTGATCGCGCTGCTTGGGACGGGGCTTGAGGCGACCAGCGGCTATGGCGCCGGCTACGTGCCTGGACCTAAGACCTTCGGCACTCCCGCGTATATCGGCAACCTGCTTCTCACTCGCTTTCTGGTGACGTTCGAGCTTGCTTCCTTCCTGCTGCTGATCGCAGCTGTCGGCGGTGTCGTGCTCGCTCGCCGCCGCGGTGGCATTGGCGAGGACGAGCCCGAGGTGTTCGTTCCGCTTGACCGCCCGCTGCCCCGAGGCACGGGGACCACCGCCGAGGGCGTCGGCAGCGCGCCAGGCCGCGGAGCTTTGCCCCAAGGAGATCACGCCAATGGGAGCCCGGTGCACACCGGCGCGGGGGCACCGTCGTGAACATCTCCTGGTACCTGGCCGTCTCGGCGATCATCTTCTCGCTCGGCGCGGTTGGCGTGATGACCCGGCGCAACCCGCTGGTCGTGCTGCTGTGCCTCGAGCTGATGCTCAACGGCGGCAACCTCGCGCTGATCGCGTTCTCGCGCATGTGGGGCAACGGCGACGGACAGATCCTGGCGATCGTCGTGATGACCGTCGCCGCCTGCGAGGTGTGCATCGGCCTCGGCATGATCGTCGCTATCTACCGGCGACACCTGCCTATCGATGTGGACGAGTTGCGGGAGCTCCAAGGATGACGACCACATGGGGATGGTTGGTGCTCGCCTTCCCGTTGGCGGGCACGCTGGTGACGGCCTTCGGGTTCCGCGTCTTGCCCGGGCGCTCCGCCGGCTGGATCGGCACGGCGGCGATCTTCCTTGCGTTCGTTTGCGCCGTGGCAGCCCTGATCTCGCTGCAGGGCCACTCCTCCGATCACCGCCAGCTCGTGTCCTCGCTATGGAACTACGCATCGACGGCTGGCATCGACGCGCAGATGTCGATCCTCGTCGACCCGCTTTCAGTGTTCATGATCCTCGTGGTCAGCGGCGTCTCCACGTTGATCCACCTGTACTCCATCTCATACATGGACAAAGACCGTGGGTTCGTCCGCTACTTCTCCTACCTGAACTTCTTCGTCTTCTCGATGCTGCTGCTGGTGCTGGCTGGCAACTTCCTGCTTTTGATCGTCGGCTGGGCGTTCGTCGGCGCGGCGTCCTACCTCTTGATCTCCTTCTGGTACCGACGCACGACCGCCACCAAAGCGGGCATCAAGGCGTTTGTGATCAACGTGCTCGGCGACGCCGGCCTGGTGCTCGGCACGTACTTCATCTTCAAGCACACCGGCACGCTCGACTTCCTGAAGAGCTTCCACGCCGTCGAATCGACCACTCACCCCGCCTTCGGCCACGGTACGAACAACGGCGATCTTGTCGCCGGCTGCATCCTGCTGCTCGTCGGCGCGTTCGCCAAGTCCGCGCAGATCCCGCTGCACACGTGGCTGCCGGACGCGATGGAGGGCCCCACTCCCGTCAGCTCGCTGATCCACGCCGCAACGATGGTCACCGCCGGCGTGTATCTGATCGCCCGTATGCACCCGCTGTTCGAACGCGCGCCGGCCGCTCAGGACGTGGGGGCGATCGTCGGCGCGGCGACGCTGTTGATCGCCGGCACGATCGGCCTTGCACAGACGGACATCAAGCGCGTTATCGCCTACTCGACGATGTCCCAGATCGGCTACATGATCATGGGCGTCTCCGTCGGCGCCTACGCGGCCGGCCTCTTCCACCTGATGACGCACGCGTTCTTCAAGGCGCTCTTGTTCATGGCAGCCGGCTCGATCATCGGCGCGATGGGCGGCGAGCAGTCGCTGAACAAGATGGGCGGCTTCCGCAAAGCGATGCCGTTCACGTACGCCTGCTTCATCATCGGCGGCCTCGCCCTGTCCGGCATCCCGCCGTTCTCTGGCTTCTTCTCCAAGGACGAGATCCTGCTCGTCACCGGCGAGCGAGGCGGCTGGCACTGGATCCTCTACGTGGCCGGCTACGTCGGCGCGTTCTTCACCGCCGTCTACACGTTCCGGATGATCTTCCGCGCCTTCCACGGCGAGCCCGTCGCCGAGGCGCGCGAGCTCGAAGAAGGCCACCTCCATCACGCCGAGGTGCCCTTCAACCCCGCCAACGGCGAAGAGGAGGACACCGACGTCGGCTTCCCCGGCCCGGAGCACGCGATCGCCGAGCGGGCGCTACCGATGCGCATCGCCATGGGCCTGCTCGCGCTGGGAGCGGTCGGTGCCGGCCTGATCCAGATCCCGAAAGTGGACTTCGTGGTCGACGACTTCCTGCGGCCGTCGTTCGCCACCGCCAAAAACTACGAACCGCACACTAAAACGGGCCTGCTCGTGATCGGCCTGACGCTCGGCACGCTCATCGGCCTCGCCGGCATTGGCCTCGCGTACCGCATCTGGATCGTCGGCGGCAAGGAACTGAAGGCCTCCACCGCGATCAGGGAACGCACACGGCCGCTGTATGAGCTGTTCCTCAACAAGTGGTACTTCGACGAGCTGATCGACCTGCTGGTCGTCAAGCCGATGGCCGCGGCCGGCGGGTTTGCGCGCGACACGTTCGAGCGCGTGTTCGTCGACGACACCCTCGTGGGCGGCACCACCGGCATCGTGCGCGCCGGATCCGCCGCGGTGCGCGCCGCGCAGAGCGGCTTCGTGCGCTACTACGCCGCGTTGCTCGTCCTCGGCGTCACCGGCGTCGGCTTCTACTTCCTGCTGCAGACCTAACGATCGCCCAGAGACGACCATGCCACCCCTTTCGATACTGATCTGGATTCCCGCCGCCTGCGGGCTGCTCGGCGCACTGATCCCCTCGCGCGATCGGCGTGTGTCGGGTGGGCTGGCGCTGCTCGGCTCGGTGGTGGCGCTGGGCCTCGCGATCGGCTACATCGCCGACTACAAACCGGGCGGTGGCCTGCAGCACGTCACCGACATCGTCTGGATCGCCACGCTCGGCATCCACTACAAGCTCGCGGTCACCGGGCTGAACGTCTTCCTGATCGGCCTCACCACCCTGCTGTTCGCGGCGGCCATCCTCGCCGCCAACCTGCGCGCCGAGAGCCCCGCGGTCGACCGCCCGCGGCTCTTCTACTTCAACTTCATGCTCGCCGAGTCGGCCGTCCTGGGTGCGTTCCTCGCCCAGGACCTGGCGCTGTTCGTGGCGTTCTTCGACCTGATGCTGATCCCCTTCTACTTCCTCATCGGCGGCTGGGGCCAGGGTCCGGACCGCGTGAAAGCAACGATCAAGCTGGTCATCTACACGCTCGTCGGCTCGCTTTTGATGCTTGCCGCGGCGATCGCCACGGGCGTGCTGGCAGCCCAGCAGGGCGGCGGGCACATCACGTTCGTGCTTTCCGCCCTACAGCAGTTGCCGCTGAGCACCGGCTCGCAGGAGTGGATCTTCCTGTTCTTCGCCGCCGCGTTCCTCGTGAAGATGCCAGCCTTCCCGCTGCACGGCTGGATGCCAGACGGCTACCGCGCGATGCCGATCGAGGTGCTGATGGTCTTCTCCGGTGTGCTCTCGAAGGTCGGGGCTTACGGCTTCTTGGCGATCGTGCTACCGCTGTTTCCCCAAGCGGCAGTGCACTTCCAGACGCTGATGCTGCTGATCGGGCTCGTCTCGATCGTGTATGGCTCGATGCAGGCGTTCAGCCAAACCAACGCGCGGCTGATCCTCGGGTACTCCTCGGTGGCGCAAATGGGCTTCATCACCCTCGGCATCTTCGCCCTGAACCCCCAGGGCGCCCAGGGCGCGCTCCTGCAGATGGTCAACCACGGCCTGGTGGTCGCGCCCGCGCTGTTCATCACCGCGGTGCTCGCCAAGCGCGCAGACGGCTCCGAAGACATCCGCGACATGGGCGGCATCGCGTTCCGCGCACCTGTGCTCGCGAGCATCTTCTTGATCGTGTCGCTGGCCACCCTGGCGATGCCCGGCTCGTCGAACTTCGTCGGCGAGTTCCTGATCCTGCTGGGCGTCTTCAAGGCCAAGCTCGCGATCGCAATCATCGCCTTCAGCGGCGTGGTGATGGCGAGCGTGTACGCCCTGCGCCTGTTCATCCGCGCGATGCACAACCGCGTCGGCAAGGACGTGCAGTCGCGTGAGATCTCCATCCGCGACGGCGCCGTGCTGGTTCCGCTCGTGCTCGTGATCCTGTTCCTTGCGCTGTATCCGCAGCTGGCGCTACACCGCAGCGAAGGGTCCGTGAAGGCGACCGTGTTCGAGGCGGAAGCGCTCGCGCACAACCCGAACGCACAGTTCCATTTCTTCAACGGAGAAGTGTCGCCATGACCTCCCTCTTCCCGGTCGTGGCCGAGGCCCACCTGAAAGGCCCGCACATCGACTTCGCGGGGCTCTCGCCGCTGATCGCGCTGCTGGGCGGCGCTGTGGTCGTGCTGATGTTCGGGCTGATCGGCTCGCGCTGGGTGCGCTCGCAGCTGGTTCCCTTCCTCAGCCTGGTGGCGCTCGGCGCGACGCTCGGCCTGACGATCTGGCAGTGGAACGCGGACAAGTCGATCGTCTCTGGGTCGCTGCGGATCGACGACTTGGGGCTGGCTCTGAACCTGATCCTGATCGGCGGCGGCGCGTGCGCGGTGCTGCTGGCCTGGCGCTCGCTGGCAGCACACGAAGCCGCGCACGGCGAGTTCCACGCGATGCTGCTGACGTCGATCGGCGGCATGTCGCTGCTGGCCAGTGCCCAGAACACCGTGGCACTGTTCGTGGGCCTGGAGCTTTTGTCGATCCCGCTTTATGTGCTGTGCGCAACCGAACTAAGACGCGAGCACTCGCTGGAGTCGGGGCTGAAGTACCTGATCGTGGGCTCTGTCGGCTCGGCGACGCTGTTGTATGGGCTGGCGCTGATCTACGGAGCCACCGGCTCGACCGACTTCGGCGCGATCTCCCGGGCGCTCTCCAGCGGCAACCTCGCGACCGACCCGCTGACGCTCACCGGCATCGCGCTGTGCGTGGCTGGCTTGTGCTTCAAGTCCTCGGTGGCGCCCTTCCACCAGTGGACACCGGACGTGTATGAGGGCGCGCCGACTCCGGTGACGGCATTCATGGCGGTCACCACGAAGGTGGCCGCGCTGGGCGTGTTCCTGCGCTTCTTCGACGTCGCGCTGATCAACACCCAGGCCAGCTGGGGTCCGGCGCTGGCGGTGCTTGCGACGATCACGATTCTGGTCGGCAACGTCGGCGCACTGGGGCAGTCCTCGCTGAAGCGGATGCTCGCGTACTCCTCTGTCGCCCAGGCCGGCTACATGCTCGCGGGCGTGGTCGTCGCCACGCAGCTGGGCGTGGCCTCGACCGTGTTCTACCTGGCCGTGTACCTGTTCATGAACATGGCCGCGTTCGCGGTGATCGTCGCGCGCGAGCGCGAAACAGGCCTCGGCGATGGCATCTCCGCGCTCGCCGGGCTGGGACGGGAGCGACCGTGGCTTGCGTGGCCGATGACGATCTCGATGCTGGCGCTCGCGGGCATCCCCGCGACAGCCGGCTTCATCGGCAAGTTCTATTTGATCGACGCCGCCGTCGCCGGCGGCTACACGTGGCTGGGCGTGGTGATCGTCATCGGCTCGATGATCTCCCTCGGCTACTACCTGCCGGTCATCGCAGCGATGTGGATGCGCGAATCCCCGGCCGGCGAAGCGCTGGCCGAACTCGCCGCACCGCCCACAGCAGCCCCGGGGGGCGGCCCGCTGCCTGCGCTGGCGGGAGGCTCCCCCGAGCTCGACGCCGAGGGCGCCCTGGCGCCGGGCCCCGGTGGGACAGCCGTATCGGCATCCACCACCGGCATGCAGGGCGAGGTGGTGTTCGTCGCGGTGCTCGCCGCAGCAGCCACGATCTTCTTCGGCATCATCCCCCAGCCGCTGTTCGACCTCGTGCATCACGCCGGCGGCGCGCTCGGCGGGCTGTTCTGAGGCCGCAAAGACCTCTCCTACTCCACGCGGCCCGTGAATACCAGCCCAAGCTCTGGCTAGCCTTCCGAGGATGCGTGTCGGCGTCTACGTTGACGGGTTCAACCTGTACTACGGTGCCCGCGACCACTGCGGTCGCGGAACTGCCGGCTGGCGTTGGCTGGACGTTCGTCGCTTGGCAGCGTATGCGCTCCGCTGGCGTGGAGGGACTCAGGCGCTGTCGTAGAACGCGTGGTGTATTGCACCGCGCGAGTGAGCGGTATCGATGATCCGAGCACTCCGCGGGACCACAACGTTTATTTGCGGGCATTGCGCGCAGCCGGGAGCGTTGATCACATTGAGTTCGGCAGTTTTGTGAGGCGCACGAAGGCGGCGCCGCTTGCGATTCGCTCGGGGCACGGTAAGCCCGAACTCGTGAAGCCGCGGTGGCCAGTGGTGATTCACGATCATTCCGGTCGCGAGTTGAGCGATGCTCGCTTCCTTGTGTCATTCCTGGACCGCGAGGAGAAGGGCTCTGATGTCAACCTCGCTACACATGTACTACTGGACATCGCGGGCGAAACTGTTGATGCCGTTGTTGTCATTTCCAACGACAGCGACTTGGAATTGCCGCTGCGTCGTGCGCGCGAACGTGTCCCTGTCGGGCTGATCAACCCAGGAAGCCGGCCTGTCGCAGGCAAGCTCAAGGACAGCCCCGCAGCGGGCGTGGGTGGCCACTGGTGTGGGACAGCTAACGCAAACTTCTTACCTTGCCAGCCAGATGCCAGAGCAAATCGGCAGGCTCGTCAAGCCGAACGGCTGGTAAGACCATAAACGCTCCCGACCATCCCCAGACGACGCTACACTTTCTCTACTCACCCGGCCCCTTCGCGGGCCGGGTTTCTTCGTTATGGAGATATCTTGGGGTCGTTAGTCTCGCGCGGGTGCCTCTGCTCAAAAGCTCTCTGCGGTAGACCTCGCGTCAAGCTTTCCCAGGTTGATCTCCAGGGCCTCGCTGATCGACCTGACCGTCGTCCACTTGGGGTCGGCTGTGCCGCGCTCGATACGAGCATAGGCGGCGATCGTCAGGCCAGCGCGACGGGCGACATCTTCCTGCGTTTCGCCACGCCCCACACGGGTGCCTCGGAGTACTGCTGCTAGCGGCTGCTCTTTTGTTTTTTTGTGTCCCTCGGTTCGGCGCATGAAACATCTGTACCCGCTTGTGCGGGTAATGTCCAGCTATGGCGCTAAGAAGCGGCGGTTTGTTTCTGAATGTCCTGTCTGGCGGAACGTTTGAGCTTCTTGTAGGCGTCAGCGATGATCGGAATGCGCAGGCGTGGAGCGCGGCGCATGATCCAAAACGCCACCCGCAGGTGCGGCCTGTCGACGACCACCAGCGGCTTGTCGCGCTCGGCAGCGCGCACGATCGCGCGGGCCACATAGTCGGCGGACATGGCCTTATCGGGCGTCACGCCACCGGTGGGACCCCACTCGTGCTCCTCCTCGAGCTGATCGGTGTGCACGTCGCCCGGGCACACCACCGTCGCGCGCACGCCGCTACCCGCGAGCTCGTGGGTTAGCACCTCTCCCAACCCAACCATCGCCCACTTGCTCGTGCAGTAGGAGGTGTAGGAGGGGCCACCGATCAGCCCCAGCTCCGAGGACACCAGCACGATCCTGCCGTAGCCCCGCTCGCGCATGCCCGCCAGCACACCCTGGGTGAGCCAGATGGCGGCGCCCACGTGCAGACGGTAGCTCCGCTCGAGGTCCTCCGGCTTTACGTCCTCGACGAAGTCGCGTCGCAGCACCCCAGCGCAGCTGATCAGCACGTCGACCGGTCCCAGCGCCTCGCTTACCTCCGCGACCGCGCGTGCGCACTCGCCCGGATCGGTGAGATCCGCAGCCACAACATGGTGCTTGCCCTGCATCTCCTTTGCCGCATCGGCGAGCAGCTGCGCGTTGCTCGCCACGAGGCCGACCTGCGCACCGAGCGAGGCGAGCTTCCGCGCCGTCGCCAGGCCGATCCCGCGAGAGGCTCCCGTCACGAGAACCGTCTTGCCCGCGAATGCCGAGCTCATTGCAGCCGCCCCGAGGCCTCCGCCGCCGCTTCCGCTTCCTGTAGCTGGCGCTCCACGAGGTCCAGGCCCGCCGTCCAGAAGCCAGGGTCGCCCAGGTCCACGCCGACGATCTCGCCGAGCTCCCGGGGGCTGCGCGAGCCGCCCGCGGCGAGCAGCTCCAGATAGCGCGGCACCATCTCCTCGCCGAGCTGCTCGTAGCGCTCATACACGGACAGCGCCAGCAGCTGCCCATATGCGTACGCGTACACGTAGCCGGGGCTACCGATGAAGTGCGGGATGTAGGACCACCAGCCGCGGTAGCCCTCGGTCAGCTCAACCGAGTCGCCCAGCATCTCCGACTGGCTCTCCGTCCACAGCTCGCCAAAGCGATCGGCTGAGAGCTCGCCCTGCTCGCGCCTAGCCGTGTGGACGAGGTCCTCGAAGCGGTTCATCGCCACCTGGCGAAAGACCGTCGCGATCGTGTCCTCCAGGTTCTCCGCCAGCAGCGCCAGACGCGAGGCCGGCTGCGAGTCATCCGCGAGCAGCCGCCCGAACACGATCGTCTCGCCGAACACCGACGCGGTCTCAGCGAGCGTCAGCGGCGTGCTCTGGTGGAACACACCCTGGCGCGCGGCCAGCGCGAAATGGACGCCGTGGCCAAGCTCGTGCGCGAGCGTCAGCACGTCGCGCCTGCGGGCCGTGTAGTTGAGCAACACGTAAGGGAACACCTCCGGCACCGCTGCCGCACAGAACGCACCACCGCGCTTTGCCGGGCGTACCGGCGCATCGATCCGGCGCTCGTCGAAGAAGCGTTTGGCAAGTGCGCCAAGCTCGGGGGAGAACGACGAGTAGCAGTCGAGCACGATCTCCCGAGCCTCGGCGAACGAGTAGGTGGCTTCATCCTCAGTGACCGAAGCCATGCGGTCGTAGTCCGCGAGCCGCTCCACTCCCAAGAGCTTCGCCTTCAGCCGGTACCAGCGACGGGGGATCTCATAGCGCGCGCGCACCGCCTCGATCAGCGCGTTCACCGACTCATCGCTGGCCTCGTTGGCGAGGTTGCGCGCGGCCAGCCAGTGCGGGTAGCTGCGCAGGCGATCGTCGGTGGCCTTGTCCGCGAGCAGCGTGTTGAACAGGTAGGCGCGCGTGCGCAGACCCGGCGCCAGCGCCGCCGTGACGGCCTCCGCGGTGCTGCGACGGACCTCCCGGTCGGCCAGCGACAGGCGGCTGAGCGCCACATCCAGCGCAAGCTTCTCAGCACCCTCCTGATCCGAGGACCCGCCTGTGCCCGGCAGCGTGACCTCGATCGCTGAGGTGAGCTCCTCGAACAGGCGCGTCCACGCGCTCGCGCCCGTGAGCGACTTCTCGGTGAGGATCTTCTCCTCAGGCTCGCTCAGCAAATGGTCGCGGTAGCGACGGACGTTGCGCAGATGGTGGGCGCAGAACTCCAGGCCATCGCCCGCGAGCAGTGCCTCCGCTTGCTCGTCCGACAGCGCAGCCCACTCCAGCTCGAAGAACAGCAGCGTTGTCTCGATTGCCGTCTCCCGCTCCTGCACACGCTGCAGCAGCGCGCCGTTGGCCGGCTCGGCGGTGTCCGTGGAGAAGCGCAGCGCGGCGAAATACCCTGCCCGCGCGACGAGATCATGGATCCTTGCCAGCTCGCTCATCGCCTCGCCCAGCCCAGTGCTGTCAAGCTCATCCAGCTGGCCGGCGTAACGCGCAGCAAACGCCTTGGCGAGACCAAGCGCCTCGGCCAAACGGCGCTCGACGCCCTCCTGCCCCTCGCCATCGACGAGCGGCTCGAGATCCCAGGCGGTCGCCTCCAGCTCGGGATCGCTCGGCTGGGCGTGGGCTGCGGTTGCCATGGTCGCCCAGCTTAGAGCGTCCAATCGCGCGGTGAAGCGCTGGTACCGGGCAACCGCTACCTTGCGCGCATGACCACTCGGGCAGCTCTGGCGGTTTCGCTCGGATTCGTGTTGTCGGCCGGCGCATGGCAGACCTCCTCATCGCTTGCAGCAGCGGCCGGCCACCGCTCAGCCAAGCACGCGCACCACAAGAAGACGCCGCCCCCACCCCAGGTCACGCTCACCCCCACCACCGGCTCCGGCGGTGTCGCGGTCACGCTACCGCCGGTCGGCCTATCGCTCGAGTACCCGGTAATGGCCCAGGATCTCGGCGCGGGCGCCTGCCCCCCGCCGGCTCTCGTGACGGAGTTGCAACAGCTCGGCTCGCCGCCGCTCGCGCTCGCCGGCGATAGCCAGGACGAGACGGCGCCCAGCGGCGTGCTTGCCAGCCCATCCCAGTCCTGGGAAGCAGCGACCCTCTACACGCTGCCTGCGACGTTCTGGAGCCAGCTTCACTGCCTGCTCAGCACGACAAGAGACCCGCTCACGGTGGGGCTAAACGCGCGCACTGGCCAAATCTCGTGGGCGTCGCAGATGGTCGCGGGGGCGCAGAGCGCCGCCACCAACGGCCTCGACTTCTCGCTCGGGAACGAGCCCGACCTCTACTCCCTGCCCAACTACTCCGAGCTCGACAAGCCCCAAGCCAACGAAGAAAACGCGGCCGTCAACACCTACCTGCAGATCGCCGAACAGCTCAAAGGAGCACTCGGCGAAGCGCCTGTGATCGGCCCAGAACTGGCGAGGCCCGCCCACTGGCAGCACGAACTGCCACGCGTCATCTCCCAGCTACACGAGCAGATCGTCGGCGTGCACCTGTATCCGCTGACCTCCTGCGCCACACCCAAGGCGGTCACGATCCCCGGCCTGCTCTCGGGCGAGGCGGCGGAAACACCGCGTAGCCTCGCGTGGGTCGTTGCCGACGCGGGCGCGGCGAACGCGCAGGCGATCATCTCCGAGGCAAACTCCGCGTCTTGCGGTGGCGTGGCAGGTGTATCCGATAGCCCTGCCGCCGCCGTGTGGGCTGTGCGCTTCGTGCTCTCCGCGCTGAAGACAGGCTTCAAGGAGGTTCGCTTCCACTTCAGCGGCGGACCCTACGACCCGTTCGTCGTTGACGGCGAAACAGTGCTCAACCGGCCACTGGAGAGCGCGCTGGCGGCACTCCAGCAGTGGCTGCCGGTGGGCTCCTCCTTGCGCTCGCTCACCGTACGGGGGCTCGTCGCAACCGCCATCGCCCAGCCGGCAGGCACAGGTCTTTTGATCCTCGACAACGAGCACGGCACGCCACAATCGGTGATCCTGCGTGGCGTGAGCAGCGCGAGCATCGAGACGCTGGGCCCCACACGCACAGGCGTGCTGAGCGCTGAGCTGACCTCGCCACATGATCAGGTGAAGCTCACGGTCGCACCAGAGAGCGTGCTCGCAGTCTCGCCCTCGAGCTGAGGAGAGCCACACACGCCGTCGTCGCGCGCACTCACCATCGCCGAGCGCCCACGCGTGGCATCTGCGGCCGTCCGGGAGACCTCCTAGCATCGTGCGCCCGATGCACGAGACCAAACCCCAGGTGTTTCTCCTCGCCCGTCCGTCGCTCGACATCGATGGCATGCGCGCATACCTGGCTGACGTGGGGGGAGAGTCGTGGCTGGAGCGGCGCCTGGAGGAGGTGGACGGCGATCCCAACGGGGGCGAGCTGATCGTCGAGTTCGGGGGACGTGCGTGTTATCGCAGCTGGGAGCCAGGCCTGAACCCGAACGTGACGAGGGTGCGCACCGATCAGCGCGAGTACTTCGCCAACATCCTGCGCTCTGCGCACGGCAGCGTGCTCGAGCACGCGAACTACAGCTTTGCCATCAGGAACTGCTCGAGAGTGTTCACTCACGAGCTCGTCAGGCATCGCGCCGGCTCAGCCTTCAGTCAGGAGAGCCTGCGGTACGTGCGCCTCACCGACATCGGCTTCCGCGTGCCGCCCGCATTGGAGCCGGTGCGCGAGCAGGTGCTCTCGATCGTCGAGCAGCTCGAGGAATTCCAGGTACAAGCCGCGGAGAAGCTCGGGATCGACGAGGAGGGCGTGCCGTTCCACGTCAAGAAGGAAGTCACCTCCGCGCTGCGCCGGCTGGCTCCGATCGGCCTCAGCACCGACATCCTGTGGACCGCCAACGCACGCACGCTGCGTCACGTGATCGAGATGCGAACCAGCGACGGAGCCGAGGAGGAGCTGCGCCTGGTGTTCGACTCGATCGCCCGCATCATGCAGGCCGAGGCACCTGGCCTGTTCCAGGACTTCAGCCGTCAGGACGACGGCTCGTGGGTCCCTGAGTACCGCAAGGTGTAGCGCAGGCTCACTCCTCCACGGGCGAGCCAAAGACGGATCGGTCGTTCTGGGGGCGCGAACAGCACCTCCAATGCCTCTCAGCGGGACCGACGACAGACTCGCGTTCGGCGCGTCAGGCGTCCATCGTGCGGGTTCGCCACGCGCCGAGCACGGTGAACACCACGATCCAGGCCAGCGTGACGAGCACCGCCGTCGTCGTGGACATCGTCAGCACGGCGGCCCTGAAAGGCCCGCCGTGATGCCCGCCGCCGCCCCCGCCGCTGTCCGTGATCGAGATCGGGCTGAAGTGCACGATCGCCTGACGAAGAACGAGCTTGCGCGAGTTGCCCAGCGAGCTGATGCTTTCGAAGATCGGGCTGGCGACCAGCTGCCAGCCAATCAGTGCGGTGAGGGTCGCAGGCCTTGACCCCGTCAGCGATGCGAAGCCAACCGCAACCACGCAGATCGCGCCGGTCGCGAACAGCACGAACAGGAGGCCGTTCACGGCCAG
This sequence comes from uncultured Solirubrobacteraceae bacterium, assembly GCA_963752865.1. Lineage (GTDB taxonomy): Bacteria > Actinomycetota > Thermoleophilia > Solirubrobacterales > Solirubrobacteraceae > Palsa-744. The sequence continues at coordinate 850,719 of CAVVZU010000001.1, read as the reverse complement.
CGCGGCGTTGGGCGTGGCGCTGCCTTCGGCGAACGCGTAGGTACCGATCAGCGTGATCGCGTAGCCGGTTCCCACGACGAGCCAGGTAAGGGCCAGCGCCGCGGGAACGCGAGTGGCGAAAAGCGCCAGGCGCGAGCGGCCCGTCACCACGAGGTCGCGGAACACGCCCGCGGCAAGGTCTCCGGCGCCGGCGTCCGAGCCGATCAGGATCGCGGTGAGCGGGCCGAAGAACAGCGCCAAGATGCGCACGGCGTCGGTGTAGCTGGATGTGCCGCCGGCTGGGGATCCCGCTTCGTGCTGGGCGAGCTTGACGACGAAGAACACCAGCAGCGGCAGGATCGTGAGCATCATCGCCCACACCATCGTGCCGCGCTTCTTGCGCAGCTTCAGGAAGTCAGCGCCGAACATCTGTAGGGCGATTGTGGGGTTCATGCCTTGACCTCCTCAGGGACCAGGTCAGCGTCGAGCCGCTGGGTGATCTGTAGGAAGCGCTGCTCGAGGCTGTGGCGCACGGGCTCCAGGCGCGTGACGCCGACCCCAGCCTGGACCAGCGAGGCATTGACCTGCGCAGCAGTGTGCAGTTCCCCGGCGAGCACCACGCGAACGCCTTCGTCCGCCGGGCGGGCCTCCGCCACAAGCTCGCTCGCGTCGAGCACGCCGAGCGCCCGGTCGACGTCGTCGACGCTCAGGATCAACTCGTGACGGGCGCCACCGCCAGCTGCCAGATCGGCGATCGCTCCCTGCGTGATGATCTTGCCGCGGTCGACGATCGCCGCCGCGTCGCACGTCTTTTCGACCTCGTCCAGCAGGTGCGAGGAGACGAACACGGTGCGCCCCTCCTGCTCCACCATCGCGCGGATCATTTCCCGGAACTCCTGGATACCGCCCGGATCGAGACCGTTGGTGGGCTCATCGAGGATCAGCAGCAGCGGATCGGCCAGCAGGCAGCGCGCGACTCCCAGCCGCTGGCGCATACCCATCGAGTAGCTCTTAACCTTCTCACTCGCGCGCTCGGACAGCCCCACCCGCGCGAGCGCCGAGTCGATCCGCGCGAACGTCTCCGCACCACGCACCGCCGCGACGATGCGCAGGTTCTCACGGCCCGTGAGGTGCATGTGAAAGCGCGGCTCCTCGACGATCGCCCCCACGCGCTGAAGCGCCTGTGCGCGCTCCGCTGGCACGGGATGGCCGAGCACGTGCATCGTCCCAGCACTCGCCGGCGTGAGGCCCAGCAGCGTGCGGATGATCGTCGTCTTGCCCGCGCCGTTCGGGCCGAGGAAGCCGAACGCCACGCCGCGAGGCACCTGCAGGTCGATGCCGTCCAACGCCGTACGCTCGCCAAAGCGCTTGGTCAGGCCGACGGTTTCAATCGCCGGAGAGGAACTTTGATCCATCGCTACCTATTGTTATCGGCAGGAGCCGGCAGCGCTATCGGGGATTGCCCTTACGGGCTCAGGAGTAGGCCACGACGCTCAGCCGCCGGAACGTCAGCGCGTCGACGCTCTCGTAGCTGCCGCCATGATTCGCGACCACTACCAGCGTCACGCTGAATGTGTCCTCGTGTGCGCTCGCACGCAGCGCGTCGGTGATCGGCAGGCGATGGTATTGCGGCATCAGCGGATGCGGCGGGCGGAAGTCGTACGGAGTTATCGGCCCAGTGCGGACGTCGCAGTGCCCCTCATCGCCGAGGCACGGACCGTGACCAAAGATGTAGAACGAGCCCGCGTAGGCGGGGTTCGCGCGGACGGCAGGCGTTTCCGGGCCGGCGTTCTCGGCGTTGACGAACACGCGCACCGCAAAGGACTCGCCGGAGTGCTCGACCCCGTGCAGCTCGAGATCGACGCGGTCGTGCTTATACAACGCGCTCGGCGCCGGCACCTGCAGAGGCGGCGATACATACCGATCCATGCCTACCCTCCACCGCCCGCACCGGCTGCGACTTCCACGTGCTGGATCGACGCGGCGTAGTCATAGCCGAGGCTCGCGGTGTCGAGAACCGAGCCGACGGTCAGCTGCGCGCTGAAGCCCAGCGACGTCCCATACGTGTCCGGCGGTGGACCGGGACTCGCGTGCTGGCTCTGCCACAGCGACCACAGCCGGTCGACCATCGTGTGGTGCGCCCAGAACAGCGGGTCGTAGGCCGCCGTGCCGATATCGCTCATGCTGCCTCCTACCCACCCGTGCACCGCGTTGTGAAGCTGTGTCTCGAGCGCAAGCTCGAAATCGAAGTAGTCGGACTTCGCGAGCACTTCTTCTACGTCGCCGGCCGTCGGCAGTTCCGCCGGCTTTGCCGGCGTACGCACCGTGTGCGCCGTCCAGTCGGAAGGTCGGTTCGGCACGTCGGTCGGCATCGGCCCCGACGCCAGCGAATTCGCCAGTCCGTCGACCGTCTCCGCACCGTATGCGGGCGGGACGCCGACTTCGCGCGACGCCGGCCAGTCCCACCAGCAAAGTCGTGCCTGCGCGTCCTGTTCCTGTAGCGCCAGCTCGAATTCGTATAGGTAAGCCCGGTGCCAAGGGAGGAACAGCGTTGCCTGCGGCCCGCCTTCCTGGGTGTGCTGGCAGCGAAACTGCGGCCATCCGTGAATCCCCGCAAGAGCTGCGAAGCCCCGATTATCGCGCACGGACTGCATCTTCGCGATCCCTTCGCGCAGGGCCGCAAGCTGTTCCGGGGAGAGGTTGAACACGCTCAACCGGTGGCGTAGCGCCAGCGTCGGATCCTGCGGCGTACTGGCCGGAACTAGTGGCATCGCGCAACTATATCTTGGAATGCTCCCTCTAAAGTGAACAGGCCGTTACGGTCCGTCGAGGCTCACCAGCCGCCGCTGCACCGCCCATCGGCTGAGCTCGTGGCGGCTCGAAAGCTGCAGCTTGCGCAGCACCGCTGACACGTGCGCCTCGACCGTCTTCACCGAGATGCCCAGGCTCTGCGCGACCTCCTTGTACATGTAGCCCCGCGCGATGTGGCGCAGTACCTCACGCTCGCGCGGGGTCAGCTGGTCGAGCTCGTGGTCCTCAGTCACCTGCACATCCGCGCCCGGGCCGCTCGTCGCACCGTCCTGTGCGAACGCATCCAGCACAAAACCCGCCAACCGCGGCGAGAACACAGCGTCACCGCCCGCCACCTGCCGGACCGCCTCTGCCAGCTCCGATCCGGAGATCGTCTTCGTCACATATCCGCGCGCACCCGCACGGATCACCGCGATCACATCCTCCGCCGCATCCGACACCGACAGCGCCAGAAAGCGCACCTCTGGGCATTCCTCACTCGAGCGCGCGATCACCTCACTGCCCCCGCCGTCTGGCATGTGCACGTCCAGCAGCACCACATCCGGTCGCTGTTCGCGAATCACCGCCACGGCCTGCTCGACGCTGCCCGCATCCCCCACCACCGTCAACTCCTCGCCGAGCTCCGCGCGCACGCCCGCGCGAAAGAGGTGGTGGTCGTCCACGATCACCACCCGCGGCTTGGCACTCACCGACGAAGTGCCTGCCTCGCGTACGTGCTCATCCGTCATGCCATCTTGCTCGCTCTCACGCATCCACGCTCCCCCTCAGGCATCGGGACGCTCCATCACGAGCTCGACCTCAGTGCCGTCGCCCGGGCTGCTCTTCACCGCGGCACGACCGTGGTGGCGCTCCATGCGAGCGATGATCGAGTCTCGTACCCCGCGCCGATCGGCCGGGATCGCGTCTACATCGAAGCCGACGCCGCGATCACGCACGAACACCTCCACGCGGTCGTCCTCCACCTCTGCGTACAAATCCACCCGCTCGCTGCCAGCGAACTTTGCCGCGTTGGTCATCGCCTCCCGCGCGGCCTGGACGACCGCCTCGAGACCTCCGCTTAATGGCGCATCGCCCACAGTCACAACCTCGATCGGTACCCCGTGCAGCTCCTCCACCTCCGCCGCCGCCCGCTCCAGCGCAACCGCCACGCTGTCCTTCTCCGCCTCGCCCGGACGCTTCAGCAGCCAACTGCGCAACTCGCGCTCTTGGCGACGAGCAAGTCTCGCCACCTGCCGGGGATCACCCGCGCGTTTCTGGATCAGCGCCAGCGTCTGCAGCACAGAGTCGTGCAGGTGCGCCGCCACCTCCGCGCGCTCCTGCTCGCGGATGCGCGCAGCCCGCTCAAACGACAGGCTGGTACCCAGCCGCATCACCCACGGGCCTACCACCATGCCAACCACCAGGCCGATGATCGCTACCGCCCAGATTGCCTTGCCGATGCTGTGCTGGACGCCCACAGCATGGAGTAGCGCGGCAGCGCCGAACGCCACGAACAGGCCCCCCGCGATCAGACGCGGAGCGCCAACCTGGGCAGGGCGGTTCAGGTACCCACGCAGCGTCGGGCGCCGTCTCTCCAGCGGATCATTCCCCACCACCGCCGGCCGCCACAAAAGCGCCATCCCGCACACCCCCAGCACGAGCGGCCACAGTCCCTCACCTAGGTGCGAGCCCGCGAGATGAACACCCGCGAATAGGGCCGCCACTGTGAACACAATCAACGGCGCTTGGCGCCACGCACCCGGCCGGCGGCCTGAACGGGTGCTATCGGGGGTCGCGGGGACCAGCGCCCAAGCCATCGCGTACGCGGCCACACCGAGGCCGCCCACCGTGGCCGACATCACCGCCATTACCCGCACCACCAACACCTCCACGCCCAACCGGTCCGCAAGACCGGCACACACACCGCCGATCAGCGCCCGGTCGAGCGGCCGGCGTAGCGGTGACGCCGCCGAGGTCTTGGGCTGCCCTGCCGATGCTGGAGCGGAAGCCATCGACCAATCATGCCAGCGTAGTCTCAAGCTCACATAGGGGATTACCCTGAGAGCGTCCTGCGACGCCGGGGGTCGGCTTCCGCTCAATCGGTCAAGTGCTTGCGGAGGTCGCCACTCTTCGCGCCCACGATTTCAAGCCGTCACCAACAGGCAACTTGCTTATCGTCAAATCCGTAGAGGCGAATCCGACCGACAAATAGGATGGGACCGGGCACGAGCGCCTATATGAACCTGGGCGCGTCGTGAAACGACACCCATGAAAAGGCGAGGATGATGAGACAACGAGTGATTCTAGGCAACGCGTTGACGACGGGGTTCCTGATGGCCTGTACAGGTATGGCTCTGGCTTCCGGGGGCACACCCGTATGCATCCCAACGAAGGAAGGCAAGGCCATCGTGACCCCGATCAAAGGGGTCTGCAAAACGGGATACACCCTCCGAGAACTGGGCGCAGAAGGCAAAGAAGGACCCGCGGGGAAAACAGGAGCAGAAGGCAAACCGGGACCAGCCGGAATCGAAGGCAAGGTGGGACCCGAAGGCGGGGCGGGCCCCGAAGGCAAGGTAGGTCCCGTTGGACCCGAAGGCAAGACGGGGCCGGAAGGCAAATCGGGACCAGCCGGACCCGAAGGTACGGACACGTTCACGGAAGAACAGCTCGCGCTCCTCAAGAGCATCCTTCCCTACGTGAGATACGTCGCGGCCGGTGTCGACGATAAGCCGACGATCCAGTTCTCCGGCGCGAACATCCAGATTGTCAACGGCACCAACAAAGAAAACCCAAATGGGACCGGCAACCTAGTCATCGGGTACGACGAACATGGCAACGAATACCAGCAGACCGGGTCCCACAACATCATCCTCGGGTCGCGCGAGACCTACACGCGAACCGGCAGCATCATCGGCGGCTACGCAAACACGAACGAAGGGACCAACAACTTCATCTTCGGGTTCGGCGACAAGGTCGGGGAAGAATCCGAGGGAGATGCGCTGCTCGGTGGAGACGGCAATCAAATCAAGGAAGACACCGCCCAGGGCACGGCCTTTAGCGTCATCGTCGGTGGCCAAGCGAACAGCGTCTCCAACGACGCCTCTCTGGTTGCTGGTGGAATTGAAAACACGATCGAAGGCCGCGAAGCCTTCCAGTCGGTCATCCTCGGCGGAGAACGAAACCGATCGCACGCGTTTCATTCTTCAATCGTGGGCGGAGCGGCGAACGAAACCAAAGGCGAAGCCTACGCGGCGGACAACACAATCACCGGCGGTGCGGGCAACCACATCGAAAATGCGAGCGCAAGGCTGGAAAGCACCGTATTCAGCATGATCTCGGGTGGTGAGAACAATTTCATTAAGGGGAGTGAGAGCAGCGTAGTCGGCGGCCTAGAAGATCAAGCGACGGGAGGTTCCGTCGCCCTTTTCGGCGGCTATAAGGATCACAGCGCGAGCGCGTTCGCGGCACTCGTGGGCGGGTATAACGACGCCGTGACCGCGAACTACGGCTCAGCGTTCGGCGGCAAAGAAGAAACAGCGACTGAAGAATATGGAGTGAAGTGAACCTATGAGGCGGATTGATCGGTATCGCCGGCTGGCCGCGCGCATGGCGAGATACGGTTGATCCGCCTCGATGGGTCGGCCTGCGACACCACTTTCGCTAGCCAGTCGGAGGCCGGCACTCCATATCGCTGAGGGGCCGTCGCCCGACAGACGACCGGAGATCGCTCACTCAGTCCTCCTGCGCCTGCATCGCCTTCACCTGCTCCTCTAGCTGACCCATCACCGCGGGATCGCGCAGCGTCGTCACGTCGCCCAGTGCACGGCCCTCCGCGATGTCGCGTAGCAGGCGGCGCATGATCTTGCCCGAGCGCGTCTTCGGCAGATCGTCCGTCCAGATGATGCGCTTCGGGCGCGCGAACTTGCCGATCCGCTCTGCCACCGTCTCGCGGATGCCATCCACCGTGACCTCGTCGCCCTCCAGCTCGCCCTGCAGCGTCACGAACGCCACAATCGCCTGACCTGAGTCCTCATCGTGCTGGCCAATCACCGCCGCCTCCGCCACGTCCGTGTGCGCCACGATCGCCGACTCAACCTCCGCTGTCGACAAGCGGTGCCCCGATACGTTCACCACATCGTCGATCCGCCCGATCACCCAGAAGTAGCCATCGCGGTCGCGGCGACTCGCGTCGCCGACCAAGTATGTCTCGCGTCCGAAGCGCTTGAAGTAAGTCTCGATGAAGCGCTCCTGCTCCTTGTAAAGCGTCCGCAGCATCGACGGCCACGGGTGTGTCAGCACCAGCAGGCCCTGTCCCTCCTCGATCGGCTCCCCCGTCGACTCGTCCAGCACTTCCGCAAACACCCCCGGGAAAGGCTGCGTCGCAGAGCCCGGCTTCGTCGCCGTGATGCCAGGCAGCGGCGTGATCATGATCGCGCCTGTCTCCGTCTGCCACCACGTGTCCACGATCGGACAGCGTTCTGCGCCAATCACCTTGTGGTACCACAGCCACGCCTTCGGGTTGATCGGCTCTCCCACCGACCCCAACAGGCGCAGCGTCGACAGGTCGTATTTGTTCGGCCACTGCGCGCCCCACTTGATGCACGCGCGGATCGCCGTCGGCGCGCAGTACAGAATCGTCACGCCGTAGCGCTCGACGATCTCCCACCAGATCCCCTTGTGCGGGTAGTCCGGCGCGCCCTCCCACATCACCGACGTGGCGCCGTTGCACAGCGGCCCGTAGACGATGTATGAGTGGCCGGTCACCCAGCCCACGTCCGCCGCGCACCAGTACACGTCCGTCTCCGGCTTCAGGTCGAACACATAGCGATGTGTCGCAGAAACGCCAGTCAGGTAGCCGCCCGTCGTGTGCAGGATCCCCTTCGGCTTTGCTGTGGAGCCCGACGTGTAGAGGATGTACAACGGGTGCTCCGCGTCAAGCGGCTCCGGCGGACAGCTCGGCTCCGCCGCCGCCACGATGTCCTCGTAGTACACGTCGCGCCCCGCCTGCATCTCGCACGGCGTGCCCTTGCTCTTGACCACCACGATCTTCTCCAGGCTGGGCAGGTCGCCCATCACCTCGTCCACGCGGTCCTTCACCGGCGCCGTCTTGCCCTTGCGCGCCGCCCCGTCCACCGTGATCAGCACCTTCGCCTCGGAGAACTCCATCCGCTCGCGCACCGCCTCCGCCGAGAAGCCGCCGAACACCACGTTGTGCGGCGCGCCAATGCGTGCGCACGCGAGCATCGCCACCACCACCTCCGGGATCATCGGCAAGTAGATCCCCACCACATCGCCCTTGCCCACGCCCAGATCCTTCAGCGCGCTCGCAAAGCGCTCCACCTGCGCCAGCAGCTCCGCGTACGTTATGTCGCGCTCATCGCCCGCCTCCCCCCGCCAATGAAACGCCACCCGCTCGCCGCGACCCGCGATCACGTGACGGTCCAGGCAGTTGTATGAGACGTTCAGCGTGCCGCCCGTGAACCACTTGTAGAACGGCGGGTTGTCGTCGTCCAGCACGCGACTCCACTTCTGAAACCAGTCCAGCTCCTGCGCCTGCGCCGTCCACCACCCCAGTGGGTCCGCCGCCGCACGCTCATACACCTCCGGGTCTTTCAGCAGCGCCTGCTCGCGAAACGCAGCAGGCGGGTCGAACTTCTCCACCTCGAGCAGGGAGGCGAGCTCTGCATCCAGCTCCTCACCGGTGATCGCATCCGATTCCACTGTCATCGCTCACGCTCCCTCAGCTGCGCGCGCCGCGCCTGCGCTTGCGCGAGGCGCGGCCAGATTCTGGTGCCACCGGCGCCGGCACCGAGCCTCCGCCAGCCGTAGCAGCAGCCGGCTGTGCGCCACGAGCCCGTCCGCCGCCCCGCGGCGGCCACGGTATCGCCAGCCCTGCCGCCCACGCCGGCGGGTCGCCCGTCGGTTTCGGCCAGCGCCCCATGAGCAGAATGCCCATCATCACCATCCAGAACGCTGGGATCACCTGCAACTCCGCGCTGATGTCCGGCAGGAAGATCAACAGGCTCGTGAACACTCCAAGGAAGCCCATCCAGCGGGGAACCAGCCCCACGCGCATCGCGTTGATGACCGCCCCCATCATGCCCGCCACGAGCGCCACCCCAGCAAGCAGCTCGATGTAACCCACCAACGCGTTCGCCGGGCTCGTCAAAAGCGCGTGTTCCACCGCAGCGTTCGAGTGGTCGTGGCCAACCACGAAGCTGTGCGATTCGAGCGCTGTGACCACCTCGTGAGCGACGCTCGTGAGCACCAGGCCGATCCCGCCGCACAGGACCAGCGGGCGTGCCATCCGCCAGCTCTGAGGACGTCTGAAGCTCGTCGCACCGACCAGCAGCAGCAGGATCAGTGTCAGCACCGCCAGCGCAATCGCCGACAGCACACCGCCCGCAATCAGGCCAAACGCATGGCGGCTGATGTATTTGACCCATGGGGTCCGCGGGCTGACCGCCGGCGTGGCCACGCCTGCCAGTGCAGGCGCCAAGCCCTGGAGCAGGCCCACCGACGGCGCGGCGTTCACCGTCGAGGAGATGATGATCGCGCTCAGCAGGTAAAGGAAGCCCCCCGCGAAGGACGGAACCGCGAGCCTGTTGCGGCGCTCCGTCTCGGCCGCCACCTGTGTGCTGATATCGCTTGCGCTGGGCATTAGCTACGGCAGTCTATGATGCGAGCATGGAAAGTGGTGGACTCGGAGATCTGTTCGGCGACCCCGAGGAGCTCCAGCGGCGCCTCGCAGAGTTCGCAGAACAGATGCAAGGCAACCAGCGACTCGCCTGGGCCGACAACGCAATCAAGCTCGCCGTCGACATGACCGTCGCCGCCGTCAACCGCATCAACGTCCAGGGCAACGCCGAGGCACAGGCCGAGCAGATCCGCACCGTCATGGCCCGCGTCTTCCCCGAGGCCGTAGCTCTCGTGCGCGAGGCGCGCGAGGGGCTTCAGTAGTCCTCTCGTCCTGCCGGCGCGTTAGCGCCGTCCAGGACGGCCTTTCGATCTCGTCCTGCCGGCGCGTTAGCGCCGTCCAGGACGGCCTTTCGATCTCGTCCTGCCGGCGCGTTAGCGCCGTCCAGGACGGCCTTTCGATCTCGTCCTGCCGGCGCGTTAGCTGTTGTGCCCGGTGACGTCCCGAACGCGGGCGCGTGGTGGCCGGTTGCCGAGCGCTGAGTGGGTGCGGCGCTCGTTGTAGTGGTCGATCCAGTGTGGCAGGGCTTGCGCGCGGGCGTCGGAGGTGGCGTATTCGAGCGCGTAGGCCCACTCCCGCATGAGGGTCTGGTGGAAGCGCTCGACCTTGCCGTTGGTCCTTGGCGTGTAGGGGCGTGTGCGGATGTGCTGGATCGCTCGTCGCCAGAGCAGCTGCCTGAAGGTCTTGCTCTGGGTGTAGGCGAACGCGTTGTCGGTCATCAGCCGCTCGCAGACGATCCCCTGATCCAGGAACCAGTCCAGAGCACGAGAAGTGAACGCGGTGACCGTGACGGCGGTCTCGTCAGCGTGGATCTCCGAGTAGGCCAGCCGGGAGCAATCATCGATGATCGAGTGCACGTACTCCCAGCCGATACGTCTTGAGCGTCTGGTGCGATCGCCGGTCACGGCGTGCCCAGGCTCGGTGAACTTCCCGAGCTTCTTGACGTCCATGTGCAGCAGATTCCCCGGGCACGGCCACTCATAGCGCACCACCGCAGGCGCCTGCGGTCGCGGCCGCCGCGAGCAGCCGCCACGGCGCAGCACCTGATGGATCGTGGAATGCGCTCGTGTGATGTCCGGCTCTTCGGCGAGTCGCCTGGGGCTCCAGCCGGTGTGCTTGCGCCGCTCGCAGATCCGCGCTGCCTCTTGGTCGCCCACCTGGCAGGGGCTGTGGTGCGGCCGGGAGCTGCGGTCCTTCAGAGCGCTCAGCGTGACTCGCTCGGGCTCGCTGGCCGCCCGCCAGCGACGCACCCACTCCCAGCACGTCGACTTCGCCACGTTGCAGGCGGCTGCAGCCGCCTGCAACGTGAACCCTTCCTCCTCAACCAGCAGCACCATGCGCAGCCTGCCATGCGCGGTCAGCGGAGCGTTAGCGTGTTGCATTCCGGGCCTTCCTTGAGGTCGTGAGCTTTGACACCCACAGCCTCTCGGTAGGCCCGGACCTACCTCACCGCGTTCGCAACGTCCCCAGGCACGTCAGTTAGCGCCGTCCAGGACGGCCTTTCGATCTCCGCCTGCCGGCGCGTTAGCGCCGTCCAGGACGGCCTTTCGATCTCCGCCTGCCGGCGCGTTAGCGCCGTCCAGGACGGCCTTTCGATCTCCGCCTGCCGGCGCGTTAGCGCCGTCCAGGACGGCCTTTCGATCTCCGCCTGCCGGCGCGTTAGCGCCGTCCAGGACGGCCTTTCGATCTCCGCCTGCCGGCGCGTTAGCGCCGTCCAGGACGGCCTTTCGATCTCCGCGAAGCGCCGTCCAGGACGTCTATCAGTACTCGAATGCGCCGGCCTGCTGCTGCTCAGCCGCGCGCTCGGCGTCGCGTGACGCGCGCCCGGCTTGGATGACTTCTTTGAAGGAGCGAAAGCGGAAGATGAACACGATTGCCCCAAGGCCGATCAGCGCTGTGAACGCGGCAATCGCGATCTGCTGGCCGACAGAGTAAGCAGCCACCACCGCTGTGGGAGCGTTCGTCGCGAACACCTTCACCAGCAGCGCCTGCTGCACACCAGCGCCACCGGGCGTGAACGGGACGGCGCCCGCAACCTGGTTGACGCCGAACACGAGCAGCACGTTTTTGACCGAGCCGCCCACCCGGAAGGCGTCGAGCAGGAACCAGAAGGCAGTGAAGCGGCAGATCCAGGCAAGCGCCTGCAGTGACGCCACCTCGCGCAGGTAGCGCCGCCGGTCGCCGAGGATCGTCACACCCTGCCTGACGCGCGCCCAGAACGACTTCACGCGTTCTGACAGCAGCGCGAACCCCACCAAGCCGATCACGCCCAGGGCCGTGATCAAGAACAGCGTCAGGCGAAAGTGACTGGCGAGATAGGAGATGTCGAAGGAGCTCAATTTGGAGAAGTCCGGCGGCTTGGGAAACACCCCCTGCGTGAACGCAAAGATCAGCACCAGCACGCCCACGCTGGCGTCGAAGATCGACTCCACGAAGAACGCCGCCGCGACCGTTGGGTAGCGCGATCCGGGGATCGACGAGCGCGTGAGGAATAGCTTGATCACGTCCCCGCCGCGTGCCGGGACGACGTTGTTGAAACCCACGGCCGCGAAGTACGCTCCCCACACGCGCCGCCACTGGAAGCTGACCGCCGGATACGCCGCGCGCAGGCTGTGGAAGAAGCCCCGCGAGCGCAGCGTCAGGTTGAGGCCGAAGAACAGCAGGCCGAGCACCAGCGCCGGCCAGTGCACGGCAGCCAGGTCTTCGAAGAACTGGCCCACCGCGTCGAAGAAGGTGCTGATGCTCTGACCGAGCGAGGCTGACGCGAGGAACACTGACACCAGCGTACGGTGCCGACCTGGAGCAGGTTCCTAGATGGCGCTCAGCGCAAGCGCGCCGAGCAGTGCCAGGGGCGCCAGCACCAGTCCTTGGCGAGAGTAGGACAGCGCGGACGGTGTCGCTCCCGCGGCACGCGCGGAGCGCCACCACAGCACCACCGCCAGCGAGCCCGTGACAGCGAGGTTGGGGCCTACGTTCAACCCGAGCAGCAGCGCGCTCATTGGCAGGTGAGCCGTCGAGGAGAGCAGTACCGCCGCCGGGAGGTTGTTGACCGCCACGCTGCCCAGCGCGGCGATCGCCGCCGTCGCGCCGGCCCCTGGCGAATGCAGCAGATCCGCCGGGAAGGCGCTCGCGCGGGCGAGCGTCCCCAGCGCGACCGCCAGCCCAAACAGCCCTGCAAGCGTTGGAATGTCCAGCCACGACAGGCTCTCACGCCACGTGAGCTCTCCGCCGCGGGTGCGCCACGCGAGCAGCACCAACCCGATCGTGAGCACCGGCAGTGAAGCATTGTGGAGAGCCACGATCAGACCTGCCGCAAGCAGCGCCCCCCAGAGTCCGAGCCCCAGCCGCAGACGCGTCACAGGCTCATCGGTTGACTCAGCAGTAAGCGCGTCACTGGACGCAGCACCGCCGAACAGGCCACGGCGATGGATGACCAGCAGCCCCACCGCCGTGATCACCGTCGCGGCGATCGCCACCGGGAGCATGCGCTCGAAGAACGTCGCACCGGAGACGTGCTCGCCTGAGAGGACGAGCAGGTTGGTTAGATTCGAGCCCGGTAGGAACAGCGAGGACGCGTTGGCCATGAAGATCGCCCCGTACAGGAACGGCCCAGCGTCCACGCGGCGGCGTCGCGCTGTCTTCACGAGCACCGGCGTGAGGAACACCGCCGCGGTGTCCAGGTTGAGCAGCGCCGTAACGATCGCCACCAGCGCAAAGCACGCAAGCGCCAACACAACCGGTGGACCAGGCAGCCGCACCAGCCGCGAGGCAGCAGCGTCGAACAGGCCGTCGCGGCCCGCAACCAAGCCGATCAGCAGCAATCCCGCAACCAGTAGGAACGGCGGCCATGCTTGTGCCAGTGCGGAGCGCGCGTGGGCGCTATCCAAAAGCAGGACCAGCGGGATCAGCAGTGGGCCCGCCAGCCGGCCTTTCATCGCGCTCTGACGCTACCCGAGTCACGGCCCGTCCAAGCGCACCCCAACAGATTCAGCAGCTGCGGGTCCGATTCTGGGCGATGCCCGGCCGGCCGTCGCCAATGCGCTACAAAGGGATATGGCTTCGCGTGGCACCGCCAAGCAACGCCTCACCGTCGCGGTGACAGGGCCGACTGGAGAGATCGGCAAGGCTGTCGTCGACGCACTCGAGCGCTCACGCGATGTCGGCAGCATTCTCGGTATGGCACGCCGGCCGTTCGATCCCCTCGCGCAAGGCTGGAAGAAGGTCTCCTACCGTCGCGGTGACGTGCTCGACCGCGATGCTGTCGATGCCCTCGTGTCCGAAGCCGACGTGGTGGTGCACCTGGCCTTCATGATCATGGGCGGGGCGAAGGAGAGCCGGGCGGTCAATCTCGTCGGCTCACGACACGTGTTCGAGGCGAGCGTCGCAGCGGGCACCAAGCGGCTGGTGTACGCGTCATCGGTGGCCGCCTATGGCTTTCATCGCGACAACCCCCAGCCACTGACCGAGGATGTCCCCGCGCGGGGCACCGCAGCCCACTACTACTCAGCGCAGAAGGCGGAGGTCGAGAAGCTGCTCACGGATACGCTCGCTGGAAGCACCACAGCGAGCTACGTCTTTCGTCCGTGCGTCGTCGCCGGACCCAAAGCGCCGCTGCTGATCGACAGCTTGCCGTACACACAGATCTCCGAGCGCCTGCCAGCAGCGGTACTCGGGCTGCTCGACGGCGTGCCGATCCTCAAGCCCGTGCTGCCCGATCCCGGCACCCCGTTTCAGCTCGTGCATCACGACGACGTCGCCAGCGCAATGCGCGCAGCCGTGTTGGGTCGGGGACGCCCCGGCGTCTACAACCTCGCCGGCCCAGGCCAGCTGACGGTCAAGCAGTTGGCAGAGGAGCTCGGCTGGTACTCGATTCCGATTCCCGAGCTCGCGGTCGACGCAGTGGCTGAGATGGTCGGGCGGCTGGGCTTCCTGCCCGCGCAAGCGCAGTGGATTGCCGCCTTCCGCGAGCCCGTGATCATGAGCGCCGCCAAGGCACGACGCGAGCTCGGCTGGCGCCCTCGCCACGACGCGCTGGACACGCTGCGCGAGACGATCACCGAGACCAGGATGGATCGCCTGATTCGCTGAGAGGCGAGCACACGCCCCGCGCCATAGGCTACGTGGGCCGTGGCCGATTTCCATACATCCGATAGCGCTTCTGAGCGCCGCAGCGTTGCCGTCGTCACCGACAGCACCACCTACCTCCCCGGGTCCTTGATCGAGCGCTGGGGGATCCAACAGGTCAGCCTTTACGTCGGTTGGGATGGGGACCTACGGCCGGAGAGCGACTACCGGGATCTCAGTGCCTTCTACACGAGGCTGCACGACTCCCCGCAGTTGCCCACCACCTCACAGCCGTCCGTGGGGGACTTCCTGTCCTGCTATCAACCCTTGCTACGCGCCGGGCACGACATCGTCTCGATCCACATCGCCAGTGGACTGTCCGGTACCTGCGAGAGCGCGCGCGAAGCCGCGCGCACGATTGCCGATCAGCAGCAGCCGGGCACGGTGCACGTGCTCGACAGCCAGACCGGCGCCGGCGGGCTCGGCTGTCTGGTGCTACTCGCCGCCGCCCTCGCCGCTCAGGGTTGCACGCTCGAGCAGATCGTTGCGGGCGTTCAACAGGGCAGAGAGAGCCTCGACATCTGGTTCTGCCTCGACACGCTCGAGTACCTGCGCCGTGGCGGGCGAATCGGCGCCGCACAGGCGATGGTCGGCACCGCGCTGAAAGTCAAGCCAATCCTCACGTTCGGCACTGAGATCGCACCCGTCGGTCGCGTGCGCACCCATCGGCGAGCGCTCGAGCGGATGGTCGCCTACCTGCACGAGCTGCACGAGCGGGGCTCGAGCCACTGGATCGTCCAGCACGCGCAGTCGAGCGCCGATGCAGAGCAACTGGTCTCTGCCGGCGCCGAGCTGTTCGGCTCCCCACCGCTGTTCTGCACCGAGGTGGGCCCCGTGCTGGGTGCCCACCTCGGATCGGGAATGCTTGTCGGCGGGATGACAGCGCCCGCCGAGCTCGATCTGCACGCGAGCGCCTGAGAGGCCGCCCCGCCGGAAGACGGGACGGCCCTTGCCTTGCAAGACCCCTGTGGTGCTACTTGCGAGCCCCGTGCGCTACTTGACGATTTTGAAGATGCGCTCCATGCCCAGGCGCGTGTGGTCCACCCCTTCTTGGGTCTCCATGAAGCACGCCTGCACATACCAGCCCGGCTTGGCGGTGATCGTCTCCTGCTGGAAGGCTTCGTGCGAGAGCGGCCCCGCGAATGAGAACGGCGCCCCGGTGACGAGCTTTTCCAGACCCTTTTCCTTGCCCGTGAGCAGGCCCTTGACGATCTTCTTGGCGTCGAGGAGGCTCTTGGCCGGGAACGCCACGTCCATGTGCACGAGAAAGCCTTCGTTTTCGAAGCGCACGAGCTCACCGTCGTGCAGGGTCGTGGGTCCGCGAAAGCCGAACTCGATCGAGCGCACGGTGGCCTGCGGCGTTGGCAAGGTTGCCGGCGAGGCTGCCGCGGTCACCGTGAAGGCATCTTTGAATTTGGGGCTGCCTTCTCCCTCTCCCGCGAGCGCGACGTACTGGCCAGGCACCAGCTCCGTCTGCGCTTCGCTGGTCTGACCCGGAGTCACTTCCGCGTCGAACACGATCGAGCCGTACTTGACCGTCCTATTGGGGTCCTTTCCCGCGCCGCTCTTCAGACCTTCTTCCACTTCCGCGACGGTCACGCCGGGGTTCAGCCGGAATAGGATGGCGTTCGCTTCCTTGACGCCTGTGGCAGTTGAGGCGACGTTGACGGCACCGGACTGCGTGGTCCCGCCCACCGTGATCGAGGACTTTGTGAGCGCGAGTGTGAGCGTGGGCAGCGTCGAGGCCTGCGCGGAGCCGCAGGACAGCAGGCCACCCGTCAGAGCCACAAGCGTGCTGGACGCGAGCAGCGCCGCGCACAGCCTGCCCCGCAATGACGCCCGAGTGTTCAAGCGATACGACATCCTGATGATCCTTTCGTTTGGGGCAGGGCAACGTCGGCCCAAAGCCCGGCCCCCTGGTGGACGCTGTGTGCTTCTATCTGGAGCGCAAGCGCGCGGAGCCGGCGCACCGACTTGTGTCTCCAGCCGAGCGACGGAGCCTAGCCCGTCCGTGGGTCCGCGGATATAGGACGTTTTGCCCATCTTTCGCCGACGTGCGCCCCTTACATAGGGCGAGCCACGATCGCCGTCTCGGTGCGGATCGTGGCCCACTCCTCGGCGTTGAGGCCTTTTGTTGGACCATCGATCTCGCGCCCCTGAACTCGACGGAATAGTCCACGTCATGAATATTCATGAGGCGCCTTATCGCGCCCGGCACGACCCGCCATGATGACCGTGCGCGATGCTCAACGACGATGTCAGCAAGGCTCCAACGGGGCCCGGAAGCCGGACCGAGCGTTCGGGTAAGCGCAGTACGAGAGCCCGCGAGGGGAGCGTATCGCTGGAGCTGACGACAGCGCAGGTCGAGGGCATCGTCCGGGCTACCGCCGAGGCGCGTGGACCGAGCCTTAGCCTGCTGCTCTCGGGGCTGATCGCTGAGCAGGCGATCTCGGAGAGCTCGCTGGAAGAGCGCTACTGGGCGGAGCTCGAGAGCGGGCGCCTATCGCACTCGCTGTTCCGGGGACTGCTGATCCTGGCGTTGTTCATCTCCGGCGAGGAGGGGCGTGGTGTGGTGGAAGTGGCGCGGCAGCTGGGGCTGAGCCCGAGCACCACACACCGCTATATCTCCACGCTCGTCGCCTTTGGGCTACTCATACAAGATCCATCGACGCGCAAGTATCGGCTCCCGCGTTGAACGGGCCTTGGCACATCAGGCAGAGCTGCGGTGCACGGCGGCGCTGCGTCGCGACCATCAGCCAGCACTCCGGCGCCTCAGTCGCATCACTGCCAGGATGGGCGCGCTGGTCGGCCCGAGGCAAGCGAGTGTGCGCATCGCGACAGGTCGGGCGAACTCAGTGCGTGCCCCAGGGGCTGAGAGGTAAAAGCTGGCAATGCCGGCGAGGATGACCATATGTCGGCAACGGTTGCTCAACGTGCTCGCAAGCGCACGTGCTTCAGCGGTGATCTCCGCAAATCGCTCAGCCGCTTGACCGCAGGTGTCGTAATGACCCACAAAGCTGTGATTCGTGCTCTCGGCGTCGCTGGGGTAATCGACCAGGCTGTCCAGTAGCGCGCTGATCGCGCAGATCGGCGGCGAGTAGGCCGTGTCGATGCGCTCAGCTTCATGGAGCGTCGTCGTGCAGGCCGCCGCGGCGAACAGAGCGTGGAGTGACAGGCATGAGATGCCGCCCGCCGCGAGCTCCCACCACAGGTAGCCGCTGTTCTCAGACTGGGTAGCCGCCCAGCTGACGAGCGGCGTGTCGCCTTCGACCAGCATCGCGTGGTTTCGGCTCTGGGCCTGGCCGCAGCGCTCCGCCGCGTTGAGCAGCACCGGCTCGATCGCAGCTGCGGATGGAAGCGACCCGATCACCGCCTGACAGGCGCGAACCAGCCCTGTGAGATAGCCGCCGTCGTTGCTCTGCGGGTGGTGCCCGTAATAGTCAACGACGCCTCGTCGCGAGCTGACGGCGTCGCTGAGCGCCCGATGCAGGGACAGGCCGTTGCGCAATGGTGCCGATGTTGGCTGCTCGTTGATCGCGTCGAGATAGTCGTACGCGACCTGGTAGTCCACCATCAAGCGCACCAGCCGGGCTCTGTGCCGCCTGGGCGCAAGCACCGCGAAGAAGGCCGCTGCCTCGGGGTTCAGGCGCTCGCGTGTCAGCTTGTCGATCGCCGCGGCGCGCAGCGTCGGGTCGGGGATCTGCTGAGCGAGCTGCTTGCAGCGACGTATCTCACGCTTGGCCCGCGGATAGATCGTCAGCCAGTAGGCGATCCCAGCCGTCAGGAGCGCGGCGACCTCATGTGCCTTCGACCTGCGTGTGGGTTTCATACCAGCAATGCTGGTATGAGGACCGGACGCTTCTTAAGCCAAACAAATCAAATGTACTAGTCAGATGTTCTAGTCCCGCAATGCGAGCTGAGGCGACACCTGTGAGGCAACGTAGCCAGGAATGGTCAGCGCCACCAACGCTCCTATCACAATGAGAAGGATAGTTTGAACAGTATAAATTCCTTCCACCGCAAACGGTGCGGGAAAACCGGTCGTGAGCCTGAGAAAGCGGTCGATCATCAGATGACCGTAGATGCCCGCCATCGCGCCCGCGAGCGCGCCAGTGCCGAGTACCAGCAGCGACTCGAACGTGAGAACGCCGCGAAGCTGCCAGGGACTGAAGCTGTTGATCCGCAGCGATGCCAGCGATGAGCGCCGCTGCCAGATCCCTGCGCCCATCGCCGCCGCCATCGCAAGCGCCGCCGCAACCTTCAGCAGCAGCGTGATCTGGCTCATGCGGCTGAGCCCTTCGCGGGCGAGAGCGTCCGCCTGCGACGCGCGTTCGCCGCTTGTCTGGACGGTCAGTGCAGTGTCGCGACCGAGCAGCCGCTGAATCGATCCCCTGACCGCCAGAACGCTCGCACCAGGCTGCGTCTGCACTTCCAGGGCGCTCGGGTCCGGGCTCGCCCAGGCTTGGCGATAGTCGGAAGCGCCAATGACGATCGAGCCGGAGCTCCAGCCGAGGTTGGTCGTGGTAGCAGCGATGCGGTAGCCGACCTCACCGGTTGGCGTGGGTAGCGTCAGCCTGTCGCCGACCTTCACGTGATGAGCTTCAGCGATCTGCTGGGAGACCGTGATCCAGCCGCCTTGGCGCAGGTGCTGGGTCGCTGTGAGCAGGTTTCCTTCTTGGAGCTGACTGGCTGGGATCGGTGTGGGCGTGCTCGCGGCGCGCGCGATGATCCAGACGCGCCGGCCGCCGAAGTCGAGAAACCCTCCCTGGTAGGTCCGCACACTGGCAACCCCAGGGACAGCCGCGATGCGAGCTGGTAGGCCTGGCGCCGTGAAGCTGCTCGTGGCGAGGTCGTCATTGCCGTTGACGACCCACACCTCGGCGGTGGAGACGTATTCGGAGTAGTCGCGGTACAGGCCGTTGAGCAGATCGTTGTGCGAGCCTTCGGCGGCTACACACCCGAATACAGCGATCGCACCCGTCGCGGCCAGCGCCAGGGATCGCACGTTCGTCGCCCGTAGCGCACGGACGGCGACCGTCAGCATGTTCAGCCGCGGTGTATGCGAGGCGACGCGCTCAGCCAGCCACAGCACCAGCTGCAAGGCCAGCGGGATGGCGAGCAGCGTCGCGACGGACAAGCCGATGATTGCGACAACGATCGCCGATGACCAGAAGACCAGCACGCCGCTGGTCACCAACAGCAGCGCAGCGGACGCCAGGAAGAGCTGCACGTGAGCGCGGTTGTTCAGCGCTTGACCCGGTTCGCCGTCCTCGAAGTAGACAGCATCCACGGCGCGGCTACGACGCAGATCGAGCAGCGGCGGGGCGGCAGCTACGCATGTCACGAGCACCCCACCGAAGAAGGAGATCAGCAGCGGTTTCAGCCCGATCACCGTCTGCGTGCCCAGAGGAAACGCCGCGGCCAGATAGCTCGGGGTCGCATGAAAAAGCGTGCGGGAGAGGAAGTCACCGACCGCGAGGCCGATCAGCGAGGCTACGACGCCCAGACATACCGCCTGGAAAACGAGCATCTTGACGAGTTGCATGGGCTTCACGCCCTGCATACGCAGGTCGGCGATCACCCGTCTTCGCTCGGGTACCGTCAGGAGCATCGCGTTGAACGCCAGCAGCAGGCCCACGATGCCGCTGACGAGCGCAAAGAAGCCCGTAGCCTCGGTATTGGGCGCGACCGCCTGGTTGAGCAACGCGACTTCCTGATCAGCAGGAGCTACCGTCAGGCGACCCGCGGCAAGTACCGTCAGCTCGCGCGCCACGGCGGCCTGTCGTCCGGGCGCTGTCGTGAGCAGGATTCGCGTCACGCGCCCGGTTAGACCTGTGAGCTTCTGGACGAATCGAAGCGGCGCGATCGCAGCCATCGCGCCGGACAGGCCACCGAGAGTTTCCGGGCCGAGTACCGCGATCACCCCTACCGAGCTGACACGCCCGCGCACCTGCAGCAAGACATGCGCGCCTGGCGCCTGCGAGCTCAAGCCGAGTGCATCCGCCGTGGCGCTCGGCAGGATCACACCCGGCGTGCTGAGATCGCGAAGCGAGATGCTGCGCGTGATGTTCCCACCGAGCGTGAGCAGGCTTGGGGCGGCACTGGCAATGTCAACCGCCACGCGATGACCGTTGGGGCCCACCAGGGAGGCGTTCTCGTCGAGGATCGGCGCCGCCAGCGTAACGCCTGGCAACCGTCGCACCCGTGCAAGCAGATGCTCGTCGAAGCCATCGGTGTCGCGCGATCGCAACTGCAGGGTCGCGCTTCCCGCGATGCCGCGAACGATCGCACTGGAAGCGTCCGTGATGCTCGTGTTGGCGACCTGCACGGCGAACACGAGCGCCACACCGATCGCGATACCCACGCCCGCGAGCAACTCCTGGACGGGACGCGTACGCAGCCGCCTGCCATAGAAGTAGAGGAGCCCCGAGAGGCGCACGCGTCTACCCCCACGCCCTGCGGCGTACAAGCGCAGGGGAAGCCAGTGCCGAGCGCTCCTCGCCGCTGAGCTTTCCGTCGCGCAGCGTGCATACCCGATCGGCGACAGCAGCTGCCTGCGGATCATGGGTGACCAGCAAGACCGCAGCTCGCTGCTGACGCGCGATATCCGCCAGCAGCGTGAGGATTTCAGCCCCGCGGAGCGTGTCCAGACTCCCGGTCGGCTCATCGGCGAGGATCACCCGTGGCTCGTTGATCAGCGCCCGCGCGATCGCCACCCGCTGACGCTCTCCACCGGAGAGCCGGTCGGGGGTGTGGCTCAGGCGCTCGCCGAGCCCAACGCGTTCGAGCCACGGGACCGCGGCACGGCGTGCCTCGCCCAGCGGGACCCGGTCGGCCAGCAGCTTGATCGCCGCGTTCTCCACGGCGGGTACGCCGGCCATGAGATGAAAGGACTGATAGATGAACCCCACCTTCCGACGCTGGTAGTCGGCCGCTTCGCTCGCAGACAGCTCCGCAAGGTCCTGGCCCTCGAAGCGAACAACCCCCGAATCGGGTGCCATCAAGCCGGCCGCGAGCATCAGCAGCGTGCTCTTGCCGGAGCCGCTTGGCCCATGCAGGGCGACGATTTCGCCGGCGCGAACAGCGAGCGTCACGTCGTCGACCGCGCGCACGACCTCATCGCCGAAACCCGGGTAATGCTTGACGGCACTCTCCAACTCCAAAACAGCGCCCGCCGCGCCGTCGCTCACCGCCACCTAGCTCCTGACTCGGCGCGCCGAAGCGGCACCACATGAGCCTGGGCGGGCTTTGCGTCGCCCCGCAGCTCACCGTTATCAATCGAAAGAGCGCGATCCACTCCCGACAGGCCCTGGGCTTCGCCCGTGCTCATCAGCACCGCGGTCCCTTCGTTCGCGATCGAGCGCAGCAACGCCAACAGGGGATCGCGCTCGAGCAGGTCGACACCGGTCGTGGGCTCGTCGATCACAAGCAGCGCCGGCGCTGTCACCAAGGCGCTCGCGATCGCTACATATGCGACCTCCGCGCCATCGAGCTCGTGGCACTCGAGCTGGCCGCAGCGCTCCGCGCCGACACGCACGAGCATCTCCTGCGCCCGTCGCCGTGCTTCAGTGGGCGAGGCACGCTGAGCGAGCAGCCCAGCCGCGATGTGCTCGACGACGAGACCACTCTGCGCGGAAGGAAAGGACGTTTGGCAGTAGCCGATCCGCCGACCCAGGATGGTGTTGCGCGAGCGCGCGAGGTCACGCCCTTCGAACGTGACCTTTCCTTCTTCAGGTGACTCGATCCCAGCGGCAATGCGCAGCAAGGTGCTTCGACCGGAGCGCCTTGCGCCCCATACCGCGACCAACTCGCCCGGTTCGATTTCGAGCGAAATGTCTCTGATTGCCACACGCTCGAGCCTGCCGCGCCGATAGCGCTTGGTGGCATGCTCGATTGACAGCAGGCTCATAGCGGATCATCGTCCCCAACCGACGCAGTCTCCAAAGATCGAAGCTCCGCCCGAGCGTAGGTGATCCATCCGAGCTGAGCATCGATCATCCGCCGCCGCTCCTCGATGAGCAGCCGCTCCACAACACCTGTAACGCCGGGAGAGTCCAGCACTGCGCCACGCCCCGGGCGTGCCAGTTCCTGCGCCTCGCGCACGCATTCCCGCTCGTAGCGAGCGATGAAGTCGATCGCCGCCTCGACGCTGTGCACGCCTGCCAACGTCATCCGCCCGAGCATCTCCACCCGCTGAGGGTCGTTGCGCACACGCTCGGCCAGCCATCCCCTGTATGCGCGCGCACCGCTTGCGGTAGCGCGATACGGCGCACCGGCCTTTGCCCCCCGCCTGACCCCGGTGGTCGAACGACCGGACATCTTCTCGATCAGCCCCGCATCCATGAGCGTGCCGAGTGCCGCGTAGATGGATGAGCGACCGGCGTTCAAAAACGCGCCGAAGCGGCCCTCGAATCGCTGGCCGATCTCATAGCCGTGGCTGGGCTTCTCGATCACCAGGCCGAGAACCGCGCACGCGACCTGTGAGCGCAGCGCGGCGTTACCCGCTGCTTCTGCACCCCGCTCTTCGAAGACATGTTCGCCGGACACCAACACAAACTCCTCACGACACAAACTACCGGATCTTTGACGTGCGCGGAATAGTACCGTTCATTCCAAACATCGCAGATGGCCGAGTGGATAAAAACAACAACCCGACTACCTGTCGATTCCGCAATTTGCGGCGAATACCAGCAGCCGTCTACTCGAACGCGCGCAGAACCAGCTCGTCATGTTCGGAAGGCTTGACCTTGCGGAGCACATCGGAGATCCGTCCATCGCGGTCGATGACGAACGTCGTGCGCTCGTTGCCGAAGTACGTTTTGCCGTACATCGACTTCTGCACCCATACGCCATAGGCATCAGCGACCGCGTGACCGTCATCGGCGAGCAGCGTGAAGTTCAGGCCTTGCTTGTCGTGGAACTTCTTGACCTTGGCAACGGTGTCCGGCGATATCCCCAGAACCACCGCGTCCGCTTTGACGTAATCGGCACGATGATCGCGCACCCCACACGCTTGCGTGGTGCACCCAGGCGTATCGGCCTTGGGGTAAAAAAACAGTACGACGCGCTGGCCCCGGAAGTCCGTGAGCTTGACAGGCTCGCCGTCCTGGTCGGGCAGCTCGAAGTCTGGGGCGGTCTCTCCTAGCTCGATCATGGGCGAGATCGTAGCCGGCCGAAGCCGGGAGCCGCGCGGCGCCTTCGTAGAGTGCTCCCAAGCCGCGTCCCGAACCACTCAAAGCCGCTCTGCCAGCGGTGTCCAGAACGGGAGCGACGGGGTCGGTCCCGGACTTTTGCCGCCCGACGACTGCGGCATCGCCGTTTGGGCCGCGCCGCCGCCAGCTCCATAACGTCCTGTGCCCCACCGGAGCTTCGCGCTCTTGCTTCTCGTCCGCTGCAGGCGTGTCGCAGCCGCCGATGCACGCGACTGCTTTGGCGAGGAGCGGGTACGTGGCTGCGAGGGGAGGCAGTCTTTGCGAGGAAAGCAGTCTTGCCTTGACCTGCACGCGCGCATGCCGGCCGATTGTGCTTACGGTGCAGCAGCGGGAGCCGGTGGGCTGGCCAGCCGTGCCTGCGGCGACGAGCCGACGGCTCTGATCGTGCGCGGAATAGTCGCTACCAGATGCCGTGACCCCTCAGACGATGTCAGCCGCAGAACTATCGCCGCTCGGAGCGCCCGGTAGAGACGGCGACTTTTGGGACGTCTGGACAGGTTCATCTGCCGTGGCCTGAAGCAGTCTCGCCGTGTCCTCCCACGACGGGTCAAGCTCGATCGCGCCGAGCAACCGTGCGCGGGAGGATGCGAACTGCTTGCGGAACACGTCGTAGGTGCCGTCCCGCGCGGCCTTGCGCACGATCTCGCCGATTATCGATCGAACGTGCGCCGGAATCCTGCCGATTACGGCTCGAGCATCCAGCACAGTGCGGATAGGCAAAAGCCGCTGCCCACAAACTCGAGTTCAAGACAAGCCGCCTCCAAAAGCGCGTGGAGTATCTCAAGGACAAAGAGATGCACAACGATGCAATGGACGCATCGCACAGGTTGGCTCTTGTGCCTCTTTGGGACGCCGAGATCTCAAAGCGGCTCTCTGAACTCCGCCCAAGTTAGCCAGCGCAGGCGCGCGGCCAGCATATGTCGGTGCCGCCGCCGTAGTCGGTGCCACCGCCGTACGCTGCACCGCCGGTCACGAACTCTGCAACGTCGATGGTCACGTTGACCTCACCGTCACGTTCGAGCTGAGGGATTCGTAGACGAGTGATGGTGCCCGTGAGTCTCACCCGCCTCTCGTAGTCCACCGTCCGCGTGCCGTAGCACTCGTCTTGGTTCGGAATGATCCGGCACGGCTTGATCGTGATCGTCGCGGGATGGCCGACGAGCATATGCCCGGCTATGTGGATGGTAAGGATGTGCCGGTCGGCGACGTTGAGGGTCATCGGGATGTCTATGGAGCGCGGGCGCAAGGTGAGGGAGTTGGTCGTGAAGCTGACTGCCTGTTTGTAGGTGGCGCCCGTTGTGGGACTGACCCATTCGACAGTGAGCGTGTAATTGGAGTCGGGGTCGAGTGGCTTTATCGGGACCGCGAAGCTCGCACCACCACTCAAATCGCCAACGAACGCCTCGGTCCACTGTGGGTCTCCATCTGCGGGCGTGTGCATCGTCGGCAAGACAAGCGCAACTGGAGACTGCTGGCCGGCGGGACCAGTGAGAATGGCCGAACGCGCTATGGCATCGGTGTCCTCTGGCCACAGGATGAAGTTCGTGCCCGTAGGCTGTTCTTGTGGTAGGCCGAGGACCATCTGTGGGGTCCAGGGGATCTCACTCGGGATGTTCCATGTGGGGACGTTTGCCGCGCCGTTGCCGGGAAATGAGAAGAACGACGGGCCGGGAAACGCGCGAGAGCCGCTGGTGCCCATACACGCGCCGCCTCCGCCCCTCGGTTCGTCGCGCTCTCCGTACCACGCGGTCGTCGCAGCGGGATTGAAGAGCGAGGTTAGGTGTAGCGGCGCGATCATCGAGTAAACCGTCATCCCCTTGGATGTACCCACAGACTTCCCAGGTGGAAGGGCTGGAATCCACCAAGGGTTTCTTTCCGCCGTCCAGGATGGGCTCCAAAAGAACCCGGCTAGATCCGATTGCGCTGCTGCTTCGGCTCCGAGCGGTGTGTAACCGGGCTGCGTGGCACGCTCTTCGTGCGGAAACTGTCCCGGCGCGTCGCGGTAGAGGTTCGTATAGTCGTGGCAGCCTTGGCTCAAGCTTGCATTTTCGCTGAGTCCGCCGGGTATGCCATTACTTTCCCGTTGTTGGTCAAGGTACGCGATCGCCTGAGGCGCCGAGATGGCAAGTGCACCATCTGCTGCGCCCGAGAGCGAGAGGACGGTCATGATCACGATCACAGTGAGAGCTAGAATCTCCCGCAGAGTTCCGACTACAGAACAGCGCCAGTCCTTGTTCTCTGCGAAGCCCGGTAACATCGCGCGTGGGGACACTACCAGGCCGCTTCGCAGACGAGGCGCGAAGCGTCACGCCGGCCTTTGCGGCGTCCCGCCAGGCCCGCCTGAGCGCCGCGCCTACTGAGCGTATCCGCCTTGGGGTAAAAAAACAGTATGACGTTCTTCCCCCGGAACGCCGAGAGCTTCGTCGGTTCGCCGTCCTGGTTGGGCAGCGTGAAGTCGGGGGCTATCTTTCCGGGCTCGATCATGCAGGAGATCCTAGCCCGAGCTACTGGCCGCCGACACAACGCACGCTCTCCCTTGCCGGACGGTCGCAGCATAAGGATATGGCGGCGGCGGGTTCAGAACCCTATGCTACGACCTCTCGGGCAGCGGGACCGTGACGGGGGCAAACGTGCCCTCACGATCTCTAGGCATCCGCAGCTCCACCGGCCCAACATCCGGTCCTGACCGTCTTCGCGTAGGCGCCGTTGCGGCTGTTGCCTGTCCCGCGGCCGATCGCCTCATATGGCTCGTGGCCCAAGTGATCGGCCATCTCCACATCCAAACCGGTCTGAAGGACTTCGCGGACCATCGACGTCAAGAGGGCCACCGTCGCCCCTCAAGGCGACTCCTTCGCTCCGAGCGCGGCCCCCCCCCCCCCCCCCCGCAGCCCATCGCCGTCGAACGCCGCAGCAAGCTGGCGCTCCCGTCTCGGCGCCATCAAACCGGCGCCACCGATGCGTCATTGCTCATCAGTACGATCCTCCTTCACGGGCCCGCCCAATACGAGCCCTCAGATCACGCCAAATACACAAACTTCCAGACAGGACCTAAAGAGGGGCTGGGTCTGTAGCGGACTGTTTTGCCGGAGGACGCGGGTTGTGGTGCGGTGCCGTTGGCGCGCGCGAAGGCTGCCTCGCTGGTGAAGCGGGCAGGGTTGAACACGATGAGCTTGCCGGCACAGATCGGCCCAACACCGGGCTCATCTAGCAGCGTGGGGCCGGCGAGCGAACGAGCTCCTCGATTTCGCGGGTGTAGCTCTGGGCCGGGCGTCGAGCGTCCTGGTAGACCTCGAACGCGCATAGACGGGCGCCGTAGCTGCTAGCGCCCTCGATCCCGACCAGCACTTGCCCCCGAGTGCCTCGCTTAGCTCGCAATGCCTTTCCGCCCGAATGCGCGAACCCCGGCTATTCCGTCGTCACCACGTCGGGGAGGTGCTTAGACTTTTCCTCATAGCTCCTCCCTCCGCCCACCCGTGGCAATTGCAATCGCTGAAACCGCTTTGGGGCCAGTGCCGATTGCACCGGCCCACCCCCGACCGTTGTGAAAGTCTGGCGCTCCGACGTAGTGACGACCTCGATGCGTTCTGTCTTACCGCTCGCCAGCTTCACAACACAAACATCTACAGTAGGGGCTTCTTCGATACATCCTACTCCCCGCGCGCTCTCTCCCCTGTGATGCTCCAGTTGCAGAACAGCTGAGGCTGGGTCGGGCGCGCCAGTGCCGCAACCCGACAAGGCGAGCGTCGCGCTCGCGACCGCCGTCGTCGCAGCGCGGCCCGCGAACCGCGTACGTGACACTCCGCGCCCGCCCGCGACACTCACTCGAAGCGGCTTCCTTATCCCAGGCCAGTACACTCGTTCCTCCCGGTTAGACAAATGGAGATGAAGGGTGCGTAATGAAAGTCAGGCGTTTCGGTCTCCTGAAAGCCCGCTTCTTTTCCCGCGACTTCATACTTGAGCACTAGCGTTTCGACTCTGCACGTGCCCCCTTGCAAATCACCGTTCTCGTATAGCCCGTCGCGACATTCCGACAATGTTCCATAGACGTAGTTTCCCCACAATACAAGCGCGAAGCCGTACCGATCCGCGAGAGGGAGGCGAGCTTCCTTGTTGAGAAAGTATTCGTGACGACTCGCAAAATAGAAGTGACCGATCCCCGCTACGTATTCCTCCGTTTCCTCCAGAGACCCAGCGTAGTCTTCCTTGAGTTCGCTAAGAATCGAGTCAACTTCGCTGATGCTCAGAAACACCACATATGGTGGCGGATCTCCGCCGATCTTGTCACATGACACCGGGTTAGCTCTACAAGCCGCTTCAGCTGCTTCGCGTTCGCGTCCGGCTTCGCGTCCTGGTGCTTCCGCGCCGACTTGGTTCAGGTCGCCGATCACCCAGGGTTGCACCTCGAAGGTGACGGGTGTGCCGACGGCGGAGCCCTCGGGTAGCCCAGGGGGTATGACTTGTTCTGTTTGGAGGGCGCGGGCGTCCTGTGGGACGTAGGAGGTGGCGCCGTAGGTGATGACGCCGGAGGCCAGTTCGTCCGCGACGTCACCGGCACCGAGCCATGCGTACTTGGGTGGTGCTTTGCCGTTGTTGGGTGCCCCGAACTCGGTGGGGTTGTAGGTTTTCTTGAGTTTTGTTTCGCTGTTGCTGTCGCCGATCGTCGCGACGACGTCTCCTTGCAGGTCGTGTAGTTGGACTTCCGGTGTTTCGTTGTTGGTCTGCACGGCGGATAGGCTTCCGTCGATACCCGGGATGTTACGCGTAGTTTTTTTGCCTTCTTCTTCGCTGGTCCAGGTGACGGCTTCGCCGGGACCGTCGTAGTGACTCGTGGCTTTTTTGCCGCTGGTGGTGGTTTCGGTGATGCGGCCTTCGGGGTCGAGCTTGTATTCGTGGCTGACGCCGTTTTGGGCCTGGGTGGCAACCGCGCCGTCAATGTAGTAGGTGGTGGTGAGTTCGTGGCCTTCGACCTCAGCAGCGGGCATTTTTTCGATGTTACCGAACGCTTCGTATGTGATGCCGCTATCGGTGAGGCGATTGGCTTCATCGTAGTTGTGCGCTTCGAGAGCCCCGCCTTCCGTTAGGCATTCGTTTTTACTGCCCGGTTTGCGGGTCTGGGAGCTCACCCGGTTTGATTCTTCGTCGTAGACGTAGGCACGGACCGTGCAGCCTTCCCCGGCTGGCGTTTCTTGGACTTCGGTGAGCCGCCCGGCGGGGTCGTAGCTGTAGTTCTCGCTTGCGAGCGTGCTGGTCTGCTGGAGCATTTCGCCGTGGATCGAAGCGATACGGGCATCGCTGAAGAGCAGCGGTTCCGTTTCGTTGCAGTTCGCGCTCTTGACGTACTGCAGGTTTGTCGCTTCCCCGACCGCGTTGTAGGCGTACTTGGCACACATGCCGTTGGGGTAGGTCTCGTTGCTCATCTTGCCTTCGGCATCATAGCTCGCGGTGAAGAGTCCGGCTGCTGAATCTTCGAGCTGTTCTAGTTGGCCGGTCGTTTCGTTATGGGTGTAACGCTGGAAGCTGTGGCGTTCTTTGCCTTCATGCAGTTCCTCGTGGCTATCGCTGACTTCCTCGAGCTGCCCCCCGGCTTCGGGTTCGGCGTACTTATACGTCGCGATGTTTCCAGCTGCTTCGGTGTACTTGACGAGCCGCCCCAGCGTGTCGTATTCGTTGGTGATCGTGCCTTCGCTGGTGCTCTGTTTGGCTATGAGGCCAGTTTCGTTGTTGTATTCGATCGTGACTCCACCCGCAGGAAGGCTCTTGTCGGCTGACCCCGTCGCGGTTATTTCGCTACCGGTCATCTCGCCGGCTTGGTTGTATTTCTCAAGGCGGGTTCGTACGGCGACTTCTTCTTTGCCTTCCGTGTTGAAGTGCGTGAAGGTTTCTTCGCTCTTTTCAGGCTCAAGCCACATGTTGTAGGTGGTCGTCGTGATCGGCAGCAGCGGAAGCCCGCCGAGTTCAGTCTGTTTAGCCGGACGGGTCTGGCAGGGAAGCCCGACCCATTCGGCGTGGCTGCCGCACGATTTGTAGGTTTCGTTCGGCGCGGCGCTGTAGTAGATCGTCTTCTCGTCGTGCGCGTTGGGTCCGGGTGAGAACTCGGAGATGCGGTTGTTCGCGCTGTCGGCGATCCACATGTTCCCGTGCGCGTCGACGGCTACCGCGCGCGGTTCGGTGAGCTCGCCGTGTCCGGTGCCTTTCCATCCGAACTGGGATAGGTAGGCGCCGCTTGCGGTGAAACCCTCGACACGCCCGTTGAGCTTGTCCGTGGTCCAGATATTGCCGCTGGCGTCAATCGCGAGCCCGGCGGGCGCTTTGAGCTGTCCCTCGCCAGAGCCTTCCGAGGCGAAGTGCTTGAGCAGGGTGCCGCTGCTGTTGAACTCTTGGATGCGGTTGTTGCCCGTATCGGAGACCCAGATGTTGCCTTCGGAGATCGCGATGCCGGCTGGTTCTTTGAGCTTGCCGGCTTCGCTACCGGCCCCACCGAATTCAGAAGTCGCTTTGCCTTCGCTAACGCTGAATTTCTCGACGCGGCTGTTGCCCGTATCGGCGACCCACAGGTTGCCGCTGGAGTCGAACGTGATCGCAGCCGGTGCTTTGACCTCGCCTTTTTCGCTGCCAGTTGAGCCGACTCGCTGAGATATTTGCCTTCTGTCGGGTTGTACTCTTCGATACGGTTGTTGCCGGTGTCGGCGACCCACAGGTCGCCTTTTGAGTCGAACGCGAGCCCTGTGGGTTCTTTGAGTTTCCCGGGTTCTGTGCCGGCTTCGCCGAACTTCCCGAGGTAGGTGCCTTCCGGGCTGAACTCCTCAATCCGGCTGTTCGCGGTATCCGCGGCCCATATATCGCCTTTGGAGTCGATTGCGATACCCGACGGGGTTTTGAGCTTCCCTGGTTCGGTCCCCGTTCCGCTGACGGTTTGCGCGAACGTGAGTGTCTGTTCTGCTGCGGCGCCCTTGGTTTCTTCGACTTGGCCGGTCGTTTCGTTGTAGATCGTCGTGTGCGTGAGGTTCAGGCCGTTCGGGTTCGATTCTTTGCTGCGCGGTTCGACCGTGACCGACGTGGGCTCCCGCAATTTCCATCCGGTGTTGTTCTGGCCGGAGTAGGAAGTCTTCGTTGTGCGTACTTCGAGGTCTTCTCTGTTCGCGTCAAGCGCGAGGTCCGACGTTTCCGTCACCAAATTGAAGGCTTCTTCGCTGTAAGGTTTTTCTTTCGGCACCCCCTGGTCATAAAAGAACTCTTCGTGGTTGCGTGCAAGCACTTCGCTTTCGCCGTGGCCATTCGGATGCTGCAGCCGGACCTCGTGCTGCGGCCCGAACGTTTCACACAGCCTTGTGCCTGGTTCCGCGGCTTCCCCAGGCTGCTCAACCTGGCATTCCGGTTCGTTGTAGCGGCTTTCCGACGAAAGCAGCTTTGCTGTTTCCGCCGATTTTTCTTCGCCCGCAGCGAGCGCCGTCGCGCGGTTGTCTGGTGTCAGGGTGCGTGTTACGTCGTTGTATTCGTTGTATTCGGTCGTCGATATCGCCCCGTAGGAGGATGTGCTGGGCGACGCGACGTTGACCTGACGGCCTTGTTCATCGAGATAGTAGACACTCGCGCGTTTGTAGCCGCTAGCGGGCCACCCTTGCGGTTCGTTCGCAGGGAAAATCGCAGTTGCTTCTACCGGCTTCTCTTCGGCTTTCTGGCCCCATTTCGCGACTTCGCTTTCGCTCATGTTGTGAGGCGCTCCGGCTCCAGAGACGGGCACGTTGTAGTCGATCGTTGTCCCAGGTCCAGGCCCATGATGTTCGCCTTCGCTAATAGCTGTGCTGGTGCTGATCGCGATCGTGTTACCCGTGCTGTCTACCGTCATGCACAACGCCGCAGACGCGCACGAGACGCTGGTAAGGTCGTCGCCGAGCGCGTCCTGCTGCTTAGTCCATCCTTCGCCCGCGTTCGAGGACACAAAGATGTTGCCGGCGTTGTCAACCGTCACGCAGGTGCTCCCGCTGCAGGTGATCGCGGTCAGGTCGTTTGTGCCGTCGATGTTGTACTTCGAGGCCGTCGCGGCACCACTGCTTTCGATCCCGAGGTTCACGACATCGCCGGTGCCATCGACCGCGACACATGATTTCGTCGACGTGCAGGCGACACCGTTGAGCGCGGTCGAGCCGTCTACATCCGTTTCCTTCCAGGAGGTCGACTCGATCTGGCTTGTGCTGGTCGCAACGTGCAGTTTGCCCTGGCTGTCGACCAGCGCGCAAAACGTCGAGGACAAGCAGAAGACGCCGTTTATGCTCTCCGTTTCGTTTTCCGGCGCCAGTTCCTCCGCGTACCACGATTTGGCGGTCGGCGTAGTGGAGTAGTCGAATGCTCCCCACCTATCTCGTCCCGCAACACAGAACGACGCAGACGCGCACGAGACCGCGTTCACGCCAGGGCCCGGTTTGGCGACTTCGGTGAATGAGCCGCCAAGTGACGTCGCGCCGTACACGCTGCTCTTGTTGCCGCCGGCTTCCTGTGCGAGCACGCAGGCCGTAGTTGTGGGGCAAGCGACGGCTTGGCTCGGCCTTTCTCCGGTCGGAGTTTTCCATGAGTTCCACGTCGCTTTCGCGGTTGTGCTCACGTTTGTCGCGTAGAACACTTTGTCTTTGCTGTCACTGACCACGCAGTCGGTCGTGCTTGGAATGCAAGACACTGCGTTGAGGCTCTTGCCGCTGTCGACTGACTGTGTGAAGCTCGATGACGATACTGCTGCGGTCTGGAGTGTCTGTATGGCTTCTGAGCCTCCCGCGTTTGTTGCAGTCACCGTTGCTACGAGTGTGTGTCCTACGTTGGTTGCTACCGGAGTGTAGTTCGCATTGTTTGCACCGGGAATAGCGGTGCAGCTGCCTTCGCTACTGCATTCCTCCCATTGGTAGCCATAGGTGAGCGGTGCGCCTGTCCATTTGCCTGTGGAGACGGCAATCTGTACTCCAACTACAGGTGATCCTGTAAGTGACGGTCGTTCTGTGATTTTCACGCTTTCCCCGTTCCATAGCGCGTGTGACGCGGGCGATCGTGCCGCCTTGAGCAGTCGGCCGCTTCCGGCGTCGCTCGCACTCGTGCCGTAGGTGAAGGTCCACGGCTCCTGTCCGGGCGGGTTTAGCGTGGTGAGGTGTCCGTATTCATCGTAGCCGTAGGTAGTCTTCAGCGGCGTTGTGAGACGCGCGTCCCACTCGGCACGCAGCCGGCCCAGTTTGTCGTAGCTATATTCCGCGACCGGTGTTTCTTCCATCTTTTCGTGGCCCGCGGCCGGGTTGTATGCGACAATAGACGTTTTGATCAGCCTATGGCTGTATTCGCCCCATTCCGTTGGTGCTTCGCCGATTTCGCTCTTTGTGTGTTCAGCGTACTTGAACTCCAGCGCGCGGCACCCTGCCTGCATTTCGGTTGGTTTTTCTTTATACGAGCAGGAAGTGCCAGCCGGTACGGGAGCTAGCGCTTCTGTCGGCTCGGTGATAGTGCCGGAAGCTGGCAGCTCGCCGATCTTGTGGTTCACGACATTCGTGTACCAGAGGTTCCCTTCCGGACCCTGTGCGATGCTGGTAGGGCTGACAGGCCCCGAGTATTCAGTGATAATGCCTGCTGGCGTGATCTTGCCGATCTTGTTGGTCTCGCGGTCCGTGTACCAGAGATCTCCTTCAGGACCCTGCGTAATGTCGTTCGGATAGCTTTCCGCCGGCAGAGCGTATTCCGTGATGGTCCCTGCTGTCGTGATCTTCCCGATCTTGCCGGTGCCTTCGTCGGTGTACCAGAGATTCCCTTCCGGGCCCTGGACAATACTGCGTGGCACGCTGTATGTCGGTAGCGCATATTCGGTGACAGTGCCCGTCGGTGTGATCTTGCCGATCTTGCTGTTGGCGCCGCTGTTCGTGTACCAGACGTTCCCTTCAGGGCCCTCCACGATTCCACTCGGATAGCTTTCCCCGGGCAGCGCGTATTCCGTGGCAGTGCCCGTTGGCGTGATCTTGCCGATCTTGTTGGTACCTTCGGCCGTATACCAGAGATCTCCTTCAGGACCCTGCGTAATGTCCACGGGTAGGCTTCCCGAGGGCAGTCTTCCCGAGGGCAGTGCGTATTCCGTGATGGCGCCTGCTGGCGTGATCTTGCCGATCTTGTGGGTCTCGCGGTCCGTGTACCAGAGATCTCCTTCAGGACCCTGCGTAATGTCCTTCGGATAGCTTTCCGCCGGCAGAGCGTATTCCGTGATGGTCCCTGCTGTCGTGATCTTCCCGATCTTGCTGATGCCGTCCGTGTACCAGAGGTTACCTTCCGGACCCTGAACGATGCTTTCGGGTGCGCCTTCCCCACGCTGCGCGTATTCGGTTTGCCCTTCCACGACCTGGTACTTATAGGTAGTGGTGTCAGTGGCGACTGTCCCTTGCTCTACTGTCGGTACCCACTCCTTCGTTCCTCCTCCCGGGAGTGTGAACCTGACCTTAGTGTGATCCGCGGCGTCTTCAAGATAGTAGGCTTCCCTTGCTTTCGTTTTTTCGTTTTCTTCGCACCACAGTTTGAGATTGGAGTTGCCAGGCGGCGATTCAAACGGCGCTCCCGGTTCGCATTTGACGCCGGCAAGGGGCTTGGCAAAGATTGTCTGGGTTCCGTTCGCTGACGTCATGAGCACACTTCCGTCGTCCATTTCTACCAGCGACTCTGTACTGCCCATGCTCATGTTCCACTCTGGCCCGAGCGGCCCTTCGTCCCCTTGTGTGGTGTTTCTTGAGCTGTAGTTGCGCGACAGCGTCAGCCCCGACCCCATCGCGATGTCACTTGCGCCGAGGCTGAAATCGCCGGACTCCAGATCAACCGACCCTGGCCCGAAGGAAACCGGGGTGGAGTGGCGCACGCTGATCTGCAGCGGAATGCGGGCTTCGTTGTCGGCACGGTCCTTAGCGACGATCACGATTGCGTGATGGCCTGCCCCGAGTTCCGCGGCGTTGATTGTCCATTTTGCGCTCGCTTTGCATTCGCCTTTCGGGACGCTGCAGCCAGTTTGTTTGCCTACTTCTTTCACTTCATGCCCGTCAACGAACAGGGCGAGGCCCTTGACCTGGGAAACGCCTTCGCCTTCTATAGCCTCGATGCCGGGGCTTGCTATCGTTGTGCCTTCTCCGTCGGTAGCTTCGGTCGTAAGTTCGTAGGCGCGTTCACTAAGTTCGTTGCCATACGGGAGGCCGTGAATGACCAACTCGCGCGGAGGCGTCTTGGCGACTTTGATCGTTGCTTCGCTTTCGCCGCGAATTTCGGCACCGACCGCCTCTTCCGCGCGGTAGCGGATCTTGTCTTCCCCGTTCGGCAAGGCTTCATTGAGCGTCCAGTATTCCGATGGAATTGCCGGGTCATAGCACTGCACGCCTTTACATTTGCCTTCTTCACGGTAATTGTGATTGGCAAGCACTTCCCATTTACCGGGGGCGCTTTCGTATTCGAGCTGCGTAGCGGCAACACCGATGCCTTTGTCTTTGGCTTCTAGCTCGAGCGCACCTTCGGATTTTCCTAGCCAGCTTCCCGCACCATACAGCGCGTTTTTCCTTGTCTCTTCGAGTTCTTTGCCTTCTGTTTTGACATCGAAATGCAGCTCTTCCGATGCTTTGTTGAAGGCTGGTTCTGAGTGGAAGGGCTTCGGCTCGGCGATTTGGACGGTCGCGTTGTAAAGCCGATCCGAGAGTTTACTGCCTTTAGCAGCCGCCGATTGCACAAACCAGACAGCGTTGCCGGGTTCCCCAGCGCCCGCAGCACAGTCTCTTTTCCCTTCGGCCTTGGCACATAGCGGCGGTTCGTCTGTTTTCTTCGCGTATTCAGCCGTTTTAGCGGCTTCCGCTGAAAGTAGTTGTTCTTCTTTTTCGCCACCCGGCCCTCTAACTTCGAGCTTACTTTCGATATGACCACCAGCATTTTTCGCTTCGCTTTCGGACGTAAGCTCCCAGACTTTCGATTCGCCTTGCGTCTCGTATACCCATGCGCCCCATTCGCCCGCGCTATAATCGCCAACCGAATAGCTTTCCAGGTATTCCGAGGTCGATCGCTTCGCGAACGGCGCGGTTTTACCATTGTATGTGCGGTATTCCCACATCGATTTCGCGCTTTCTGTCGGGAACTGCGAGTCCGTGGTGGTTACGAATTCAGGGTCCACGTCCACCGGAAACTGATATTCCGCGGACTGATCGTCCACCGTCATTTTTAGCGTGTCCCCGGACACCGCGTCAGACGTCGGGACGACGAGGCCGGTCGCATCGCGCGCGCTCACCGGAAGGATTTCCGCAACGATAACGCCTTCCTTCACTACTCGCACGGGACCGTTTTCTTCGCTTTGCACCAAGCTCGCGCCTTGCGGCATCCCGACCCTGAAAGACAGCTGCTGGGGACTGGCCGCCGAGCGCAATATCGTGTCCAGCGCGAACCCGAAGGTGCTTGCCCTCACCAACGTGTCCGCATCAGTCAGGGTGTTCGCGAATAGCACTCCCGCCGCATTCGCGGCACCTTCGCCGCCAGCTAGCGGCGTACCCTGCGAGTTGACAGGAGTCAACGAAACACCAGCCGCTGGGAGGGCGACACCGGCCGTAACGCGCTTGGGGATTTGCACGCCGACCAACGGGCTCGTCGGCTCCCAGCCTTCTCCGGCCGGGGTGGGAGCGAGATCGAGTGGCGCGAAATGCCCTGGAGAAACCTCACGGGCGAACGGAGCCATCGATTCGACTATGCCCTCGCCCCCACCGGGCAGCGCAACCGCCGCCGCGTTCCCACCTAGGTAGCCGCTGATCGACTCGCCCGACGGCAGCTGCGGCAGTCCGCCCGCCGGATCATCCAGCAGGATCGGGAACGCTTCGCCGTCCACCTTGACGGCCTGCGTGCCATCCAGGCCCGCGAACACAGTACGTGAGGCTTCACGCGCCGCAACTGCTTCCGGGCTATCCCGCCTCGCTTCTTCGACCGCACTCACGCCTTCACTCCCCAAAAACGGCGCCGCTTCCGAGACCACCAGCGGGCTTTCTAGCGCAGAACCACCCGATTCACCCAGCGCAGAGGACCCTCCCGCGAACGCCACACCCGGCGCGCTGCCCAGACCCGCAAGCCCGACACCACACAGCAACCCTACCGCCAGTCCTCGCACAGCGACCCGCATAACGCCCCCCATGTACACGAGCCCCCGGAACTTCGCCTCGGCCGCTCAATTGGAAAAGTTGCGGCCAACCGTAACGGGTCACAGCACGCCTGTCTATCGGTTAAGCAGGACGAGTTGAGCGGGTGAAACTAGTAGCCAGCAACTGCGGTGCGTGTCTAACCGGTAGCGCGTTCGCCAGGCACAGGCATCCCGATGAGCTCACCCCGGTTCTGCACACCCAACTTCTCGATGATGCGTGCGACATGCCACTGCACGGTGCGATAGCTAATATCTAAGGCGCATGCGATTGCTGCGTGGGACGCGCCTTTCGTAACATACACGAAGACCTCTCGCTCTCGGTCGGTGAGCGGCTCGGCATGCGACGGATAACGCCGCTCGATCCACCCGCCGTCGGCCGTGGCGAAGAACCGCTCGCCACGCGCCGTACGATGGACCATCGCCCCCAAGTCAAACGCGGGGGCGCAACGCGCAACACAGTTAGCGCCCGCGGCCAACAGTCCCATTCCGCGATCATGGCTGGGGTCGTGCGCGAGCACGAGCACCATCGTTTGCGGACAGATCGATCGTAAATGCTCGACCATCGTCGCCTCAACCGTCTCACCAACGACCGCCACCGGAGGCTCCCAGTCCGCAAGCAAATCTTCAAGCGCACGATCTGTAGGACCACACTCGATGACCTGCAGCCGCGGATCCTCCCGGAGGAGCATGACCACGCCAAGCGCTAAAACACTGTCGAGCCGCCCAAGGACCACCGTTGTGCGCCGTGGATGCCGATGCCCTTTCACGCCCGCCTGGGCCGGCCTCTCGTGCACCATCGCAGACAAGCGCGGCACACGGGCAGCATCATGCGGCCGGTTGCGACAGCCATGCGAACCGCTCACACGCGCCACCTCACGAGACCACCCAAGGACACAGGCGCACTGACCCGCACGACAGCCGCGTTCGGATCAAGCTCCCTCACCGAGCACGGCGGCTGCCTCAGCCTCGTTGCCCCCGCCGAGGGCCGACCCGCCTCCGGGACGGAAGTGCTCTCAACGGCCGGCGCCGGCCCCGCATCGACAATGCGACTCCCGTATAGGCCGCCGTCTCGCCCGACGTAGGGACAACAACCTAGACCGTCAAGGTCATTCGGCCCACCGCTCATGCCGTCAAGCTGCCTGTGTGCTCCAGCACCGGCTGCCAGCCTCTGCTCCGCCACACGATTTCTTGATAGGAGTGCATCCGACGAGCCGTCCGAGCCACATACTCCGGCGGCAAACCTAGTGATCCTTCGAGCTCGGCCGTGCTGATCCCTGGATGCTGCGTGACCAGCGCGAGTATTTGCTCTCGGCTCGCACGGCGAGATGGCGCCGCCAACCCGCTGACTAGCTGCCCTATCTCGACGCCTGTTGTGTCAGCGAGCAGCAACAGGACGAGCAGGCCCGGCGCGGTCTTTCCGCGCTCAAGCTGGGAGACCTGGCCCGGTCGTAGAAAGCAGCGATCAGCTAGCGCTTGCTGTGACAGCCCGGCCAGAACCCTCTGCGTTTTCAGGTTCTGACCAAAAGCAAGCAGGAGCAAGTCCCGCTCGCGTTTGTCGGGACCAAGCGCGAGCTGCCGCGCGTCACGCACAGGAGAGCTGTGTGCCGGCACTAGCTGATCCCCTGGATCGTCATCCAGGCTATGACCTGAGCGGCACTCCGCGGTGCGCTGCTCACTGGGAAGAATGCCTTCACAATGTAAGCCCCGTGAGTGACCAGGGTCAGGCGGCGGTACCACGCTCTGCCCTCGGCAGCGAACGTGGGTAGCCCGAGCCTCTCGGCGAGTTGTAGCGTGGGATCACTAAACAGGCCGTGGGAGATGCGGTTATCGATCTCGGCGCGGTCTTGTGTCTTTACGGGCTGGCTGCTTATTCCGAGGGCGCGGTAGCCGCGTGCCTCCAGATCTGGCTGGTGGTCACGAAATGCCCGGTGCTGAAGAGCATCCATCAGCGCGGTGTTCTCACCGTCGTCCGGCGAGCAACCACAGCCTGGATAAAAATATATGACCAGATGGAACCCACACGCGAACTGGTGCAGGTTCAACTGCTGCCCGCTGGAAGCGTCCAGGAACACATGTGGTATCGACGCTCCGACCAGTTGGTGAGCTACACCGCGCGCCACTGGCGCAGCAGTGGTGGAACCCATCGCAGCGCTTGGCTGCCTCCAGATAGCTGTGTCTTTCTCAACCACGTCGGGCTCGCTTCTCGCAGTGAGTTCCTTCGAGGGATCGGCTGCGCATTGGGTGACGTCGCCCCGCGCGGTACTTGCGCGCCGCGGCTTGCTCGAGGTACCCGAGCCGAACTAGCGTCATCACATGATCATGTGCGACTGAGCGACTGACCTGCAGGCTGTCGGCGATCTCGGATACGCCAATCACCGACTGCGCGCGTGTGAAGAGGCCCAGGATCACTTGCCGGTGCTCTAGCGAGAGGGTGCTGGGTCGGGCCGCACTCACGGTCGCCGAGCCCGCCTGGTTGCCGGCCGCGTGACCACACGACCACGGAGATGGGGGAACTGGAGCATCGTCACGTCGTGTCCTTGGCGTAGCCCAGAGCGATGAGCTCGCAGGCACCTTGGGGGTGGCTCCAATAGATCACGCGTGCCCCGTGGACGGGATGGGACCGCCGCTGCAGGTTGCACCACCAAGCGCTCGCACCGTCCTCACGAGTCAGCTGCGACGCATCGGGCGCCGGTCGTAGCGGCCCCGCGTCAAACCCAGCCCGGCGCGGCTCGAACTGGCAGATCACCAGCGAGCAGACCAATGCCACACGATCAAGCGGGACCTTCCCGACCCGTCGCGCGAGGTCGTTCAAGAATTCAGGGGTCATCGCGTAGCTGCGCAGCTGATACCTGGCCCGAGCGTGACTCGGCAGAAAGGACGCCCACTGCGCAGCGATCAGCAGTCGCATCTCACATTCCAGATTGCGCCACGCCCGGTTGCGAGGCGACCACCGGCCCAGCCAGCGTCTCGATGACCGCTCTCCACGAGGCACGTCGAGGACCCTCGCTTCGTAGCGGCTGCGGAGAGCACCCAGCTCGCGAGCATGTTCCTTCCCCGCGCGCTTGAGCTCGTGCTCAAGCACAACCAGCCGTTGCTCCGGCGAGAGCTCCGGCACTCCCGCGACCTTCGGGGTGAAAATCTCACCTAGCTTGTCTAGGACATCCTGCCCATGCTCGCCCGCCCGATCACGCATGCGAGGATGCGCCCACGGATCGCTACGCGCACCTAGCCGATAGACCCGGATCGCGCCGCCCTGAACGTCCAGACCCGGCGGAAGCAGCGCCCTGAGGTGGATAGCCAATCTCCTTCTCAGGAAGTACAGCGGCACATCAGCGCCAACGACTTCGCGCACAGCCATAGGCGAGACCGAGGGAACTGACTCGCGCTGTCGTGCTGTCAGCACGACGATCCAGTAGTCCCGCTTGCGATGAAGGATCGCCTTCGCAAGCAGCGCCACATCCTCGGCTGTATCCGGCACGGCACACTCCGCTCGCACCAGCTCACCCCACGGGACAGCCACGCGATGGCGCCGGGGCTCGCATCGGTCGACCGTCATTGAGCTCACCAAGACCTCAGCCCCTCGCCAGCCGGTGGCGCTTGCGATGCCCCGCGCACGACCAACCGGTGCCGTGATCGAGACTTAGCCCGCATCGACGTGCCCCCGGTCGCTCGGGTTAGATCGCCGGTAGCGCCGCGAGGTCGGGTCCTGGTCCAGCAACCCAACCATTAGCCACGTACGGATATAGCGATGCGCCGTACTTGGCGACAAACTGAGATCGCTAGCGACATGCCTGAGCTCACGCTCGCTTCCATCCGGGGGGAACGCCGCCAAGACCAGAAGCGCACGGAGTACAGCTCTCGAACACCGATCGTCGTCCAACAGCGGCAGCAAAGCGCTCTGCAAATCCTGGAGGTCCGCGACGCTGGCTAGCACCCCAA
This sequence comes from uncultured Solirubrobacteraceae bacterium, assembly GCA_963752865.1. Classification (GTDB taxonomy): domain Bacteria; phylum Actinomycetota; class Thermoleophilia; order Solirubrobacterales; family Solirubrobacteraceae; genus Palsa-744. The sequence goes on along the minus strand of CAVVZU010000001.1, from coordinate 809,819 downwards.
CCCGCCCAGCACCATGAGCCGCACCACTAAAGACCCGCTCTACCTGCGCGTCCGTCAGTTCGATCGTAACCCCCTGCCTCTTCTCGCCGCTCCTGGTTTCGCTGGACGACTCGCGGCCCATTGTTGACCGGGGCTTTTTCGTTGTAGGCGTCCTCCAATCCCTCCTGTATATCTTTGCTGTACGTTTCGAATCCTGTCGGGTCGTAACAGGCGGCCTCGGTGTTATCGAAGTACGCACACCATGTTTTGTTGCCCTGGCGATCCCGATCTCCGGGGTAACCAGCAGCCGACTCTCACCCATGCGGAGCCTCCCGGATACGCCGGGGGCCAGACGTTCGCGACAGCCGATACTTGCGCCCGGCGGCTTGCTCTAGATAGCCAAAGGCTACAAGCGTGATGACGTACCTATGCGTGGCATACCGGCTCAGGCCCAACGTCTCAGCGATCTCGCCAATCCCCAACAGAGACTGCTCAGGGGTAAACAAACCAAGGATCGCCGGCGCCCGCCCACCCAACGAATAGCGCTCGCCCGCGATACCCCCGATCGCTCCGAGCGCCCGACGCCAACGCCGGCCGGTCACCCTTGGCCCCTTGACGCTACACGCCCAGACACCACACTGAAGTCACTCATGCCCGTCATCCCAGCCCGCTGCCTCCTCCGGCACTGAGCCGATCGGGTCCTCTCAGCGCATCAAGCTCCCTCGTAGCGGCCTCCAAACGCGCTTCGACCTGCGCTGTATGCGTCTGTTGCTCAGCACCCTTGATCTCCGCCTCACGCAAACGCTCGCGACTCTTCGCAGCTGCTCCCGCGTCTCCTCGAGTTCGGAGCCGAGGACGCCTTCGATGAGCCTAATCTCGCGTCGCACCGTCGGACGGCTCAACTCGAAGCACCGCACGAACTCCGCCAGCATGTTCCCGTCTGGCTCGTCCTCAAGCTCGAGAACTAGAGGATGCTCCATCGGATTAGTTTCGGCGGTCAACTCCGGCCACCAAATGCGGGCCGCACCAGCCGGTAGCGCGAGATCTCTCCCAAGCACCCCTTGAAGACGCTCAAGCGCGCCCGACTCCGCAACCACATAGATCCGTGCGCTGCCTACGATCGCTCGCACCTCATCGAGTGCGAGCACCGGCTCACCGGTGCTCGACATTGTCACTGCATCGCCGGGTGATCGCGATCACCCGCGAGGAGATAAGTACCCATACCCTCAGCCTCCTCCTTGCCAGCGACCATGATCAGCTCGGGCTTCGGGCTCACCCCGATGCCTCCTCGGCTCGCCACAACCGCTCGGTCCCTGTGGGCCTGGCCGGTTCATTTGGGCCAGCAGCAGGAGAAAGAGAGAAAGCCCGCTGCTGACCCAACTGTGGCGCCCACGGATTGTGAGTCATGCGCGCGCCACGACCGAGCAACGCAGGCGTCCACCGCCGTCGCGGGTCGCGCCAGCCAGGCGTACGGCAATCTGCAGTGTCCGCGGTCAGCTCGACGGCCGGCTGTAGTGCCTGGACGCCGGGTCCTGCTGGAGGAGTCCGAGCGCTACCCATGTTCGTACATAGCGATGGGTGGTGCTCGCCGACAGACCAAGCTCCTTCGATACGTCGGTCACCTCTCGGGCTCGCCGGATGAAAACGCGAGCAATACGAGTAGCGCGCGGCAAGTCGAGCGCGAGAACCTTTCGTTATCGAGGAGCGGGAGCAGCGAGCGACGGAGCGCGTCTGGTTCGCTTATTCCAGAGAGCAGCTCGCTTAGGCCTGTGCCGCCCGAAGCGACACGCATGACCTGGTCCACCTGGGCGGGGTAGAGCGTGATCGTGACGTGTGGCCCGCTGCTCATCGCGACCAACGTAGCCCTCGCGTGGGCGAGTCGATCAAGGAACGGCGGTGGTGTCGATCAACCGTTGGGCGTGATGACCGAGCGGGATTCTTCGCGTTATTCGTCATGCCGGGGCCATCATTGCGTCTGGTTGCGCCCTTGAATAGTCACGCCTTACGGGTTGGCAGTAATTAGACGGTCACTCACCATCTCGGCGTATGGCACCGCGGCTGGACATGTCTCTTACCCGCATAACACGTACCAACGCGGTAACTGCGAGCTTGTTATGCGAGTTGCTCGGCCCGTGCCTCATGAGTAGTAGCTAGCCGCGGCCCATTCATCCGAATTGCGATCCATCGAAAACGTTTGGGCATGCCAACACCGCCGTGCGGTTTGCCGTATGGTTGGGGCTGGCGAGATCGGATGAGACGAGGAAGCGATGTCCTGGGCGAGTGCCGACCGACAGCAGCTGAGTGGGTCACCTCTGCAAGGGGTGCTACTTGCGCTGCTGCTCGATGAGCAGCAGCTAGAGCCACTTCACGGCTACATGCTGTGGACGCTGGCTGAGCGTCGTCTAGGTCCCGCGTGGGGGGTCACACGTCAAAGCGTCTACAAAACCCTCGAACGTCTCGAAAAGGACAGGCTCGTCTCCTCCGCCTTGAAGGCGCAGTCGCGGGGACCTGGGAATAGTCACCGTGTCTACTCGGCAGCTAAGCGGGCCGAGGCAGCCCGCGACGCGTGGATGGAAAGCCCACCATCCAGGGAACCTATGCGGGTGGAGATTCAAGCGAGGATCGCTGTATCACGAGCAAGAGACGCACCGCATTTGCTGCGCGCATTGGAGCGCTATGAACAAGAATGCTTTTCGCTGCTGCGGGAGACGGACGCCGCCAAGGTCCCTACAGGCTCATGGGCAGGCTTGGCGCGGAGCCTACAGCGAGAGGCAGTCGATGTGGCCCTGCAGGCGGAGCTGAGCTGGATTTCCAAAGCCCGACAGTGGATCATGGAGTTCTTGGCTGAGAACTCCGGGGATTCGCGCCGATGACTCTCCTCGCACTCGACGGCGTATTCAAGCGCTACGTGGATGGCAGACGGGAGGTCCCCGTCCTTGATGACGTCTCGGTCGAAATCGACGCGGGTGATTTCGTCGGTATCTGGGCGTGAGACGCTCCGGAAAGAGCACTCGCTGAGGGTCGCTTCAGGCGAAGAGCTACCCGACGCCGGCAGCATCAGTTTTGATGGCGAGGAGACCACGACGATGTCGTCAAATCGAAGATCCCACCTGCATCGCCAGGGCGGGATCGGATTCCGCGCTCCCACTGGCGTCCCGCGCGAAGCAAGCCGGCTGTCGACCATGTGGCATTGCCGCTGCTGAGCGACGGCATGAGCCTTCATCAGGCGCGCTCACCAGCGTGGCGCGCTCTTGAGCGGGTAGGCGTCGCTGCCTGTGCTCATATGCCCACTGAAAGGCTGTCGAATAGCGAGCGAATACGGGTAGGGCTCGCACAGGCACTCGTACGGGAGCCTCGGATACTGCTTGTCGATGAGCCTGGGTCTTGTTGAGGCCGAGCGAGGGAGTACAGCTTTACGAGCTGTTGCATTCCCTTGGCCGCGATCTGAGTCTGGCGATAGTGATCGCTTCGGAGGACGTCGCGCCGATCCGTAAGGCTCGGCGTATGTTCACGATTGATAGCGGCAGGCTGAGGGCGATGGATGCGCCGGGAACGGTTGTCCAGTTCCTGACCGTCAACAGCGGTAGATGGCGGCGCTCGCAACCGTGAGCACACTGCAACTTCGCGAACTCGTCAAGTACTACCGCAGCGGGGATGAGGTTATCCGGGCCGTTGACGGTGTCTCGCTGAGCATCTCGCCGGGCGAGCTTATCGCCCTGTACGGGCCAAGCGGGTCCGGAAAGAGCACGCTGTTGCAGCTAGCCGCGGGACTGTTGGTTCCCGACAACGGAGCCGTGCTCTTTGATGGACGCGATATCACCCGGCTATCCTCCCGAGAGAGTTCGGCCTACCGTCTGCGCGACGTGGGCCTGATCTTCCAGTCCTTCCACCTGATCGCAGGCGCATCAGCGCTTGAGAACGCGGCAATCAAGCAGCTCGGCGATGGGCTCAGCTTGCGCGAGGCGAAGGATCGCGCGCCCCTGGCTTGAGCGTGTCGGTATGGGCGCACGGCTCAATCACACCGCTGCACGCCTGTCGATGGGAGAGCGCCAGCGAGTAGCGATCGCTCGCGCCCTTGTCAACGAGCCCCGCGTTCTCCTCGCCGATGAGCCAACAGGCAATCTCGACTCCAAGCGCAGCCGCGAGATTCTCGAACTACTGAGGGACGTGTGTGGTGAGCGCGGCATCCCTGGGCTACTCGTTACCCACGACCCCCAGGCGCGCGAATTTGCCTACGCCGTCCACACGCTGCATGACGGGCTGCTGCATAAAGGCCTCGACGCAGCTCTCGCGATTGCGCCGCCGCAATGAAGCGCGCTGCCCTCCTAAAGCCGATGATCGCGGGACTGCGGTTCTCAGCGCTCGTTGATTTGTATCGCTGGCGTCTAGGAAACCACAAGACCCAGGAGCTACTCGCGGGAATCGGGATCGCGATTGGAGTGGCGCTGTTCTTCGGCGTGCTCGTCGCGAACGCTAGCCTGATGGGCTCTGCGGGCCAGCTGATTCACGCGGTCAATGGGTCAGCCAGCTTTCAACTTGCCGCGCGCTCCTCCGAAGGGTTTAGCGAAGTGCTCGCTAAGCGCGTGGCCAGGCTAGATGGCGTGCGTGTCGCGGCACCGCTGCTACGTGAGAACGCTACGGTCATCGGCCCGACTGGCCGCGACTCGATCCAGCTGGTAGGCGTCACGCCCAACCTGGTCGAACTCGAAGGCGCGGTGACTCAAGACGTCAGTGCGGGCGCACTGGTGCTCGCACGCGGAGTCGGACTACCATCCGCAGTTGCCAGTGTCATTGGCGCCAGAGCGGGCCAGCCAGTGACGATGATCACGAACGGATCGGCATCTCGATCCAGGTGCGAGCGATCTTTGGCAGCCAGACTATCGGCGCGGTCGCGAACAGCCCCATCGTCGTCGCGTTGCTGGCCCACGCCCAGCGAATCACTGGAAAGGAGGGCGCGTCACAGAGATCCTGGTCAAGCCTAAGCGCGGTGCTGCCCATCTAGTCGAACAGGAGCTACACCCTTGCCGCAGGTCGCCTAGATGTCGAGCCTGCGAGCGAGGAACTCGCAGTGTTGAAGGCGACAGCTGCACCGACGAGCCAGTCTACGACGCTGTTCGCAGCGATTAGCGCGATGGTCGGCTTCCTTTTGGCGCTGAACGCGATGCTGCTGACCGTGCCCGAGCGCCGGCGCTCGCCGCAGAGCTGAGGGAGCAGGGCTTCAGTCCGCTGCAAATCCTTGTGATCTTGATCTTCCAGGCGGTCGTGCTCGGGCTGGCGGCCTCCCTTGTTGGTGTGATTCTTGGCGATGTGTTGTCTCGATCGCTCTTCCATGAGGTACCGAGCTACCTGACGTTGGCATTCCCCATCGGCACAAACCCGGTGATCCCGCTAGTGACTGTCCTGCTGGCCCTCGGGTGCGGTGTGCTGGCGACGGTGTTGGCCTCGCTACTGCCGGTCTTTGATTTGCGCCGCAGGCGCGCAGCTAACTATCTGCTGCAAGGGACGGGGGATGTCGGCCAGAGCATAAGCAGACGCGTGATCGTGGCAGCCGGCGTGACGGGCGTTCTCCTGCTGCTGGCCGTCACGATCGTGGTCCTGTTCGCACCGAGCCTCAGCGTCGTCGGGGGGATCGTCTTGGCGCTGGCGGCCTTCTGCCTGATCCTGCCCCTGTTTATGCTCGTCGTGAGCGTGATCAAGCCGTTCAGTGAACGCCTGCCGGGGAGCATGCTCGCCCTTGCGACGGTGGAACTGGACGCAACCGCTACCCGCTCGATCGCCCTCGCCGGGGTGGCCGCCCTCGCCGTCTACGGAATGGTCGTGATCCAGGGCGCCCGGCACGATCTCATCCACGGCCTCGACGCCGCGGTGGTACAGTGCCTCGACACAGCGGACGTCTGGGTGACCACCGACAACAACTTTCTGACTATCGACAGCTTCCAGGACAACGGTGCGCAAGCAGAGATCGCTCGCAGCCCGGAGGTGGTGTCAGCTCGCGAGTATCAAGGAGAATTGCTCGACGTTGGCACCCGCCGGCTGTGGATACGCGCTCGGCCTGCCGAAGACAATGCTCTCATACAGGCCAGTCAGCTAGTGGACGGCAATCTCGCGCAAGCCACCCTGAAGATCCGCCAAGGCGGCTGGGCTGCCGTATCCAAAGGTTTCGCCGAAACGCCACGCTGCAGTCGGAGGGACGTTCACCCTGCCACACCGTCGGGGGCCGCAACATTCAGGATTGCGGCGATCACGACGAATGTCGGATGGCCGCCAGGCGCGATCACGCTCAACGACAGCGACTACCAGCACTACTGGCAGAGCACAAGTCCGACCGCCCTGGAGATCACCCTTAAGCCCGGCGTTACGCCCCAAGCTGGCAAGCGCGCCGTAGAACAAGCGCTCGGGCATCGCCCTGGTCTACTCGTTCAGACGCTCCGCGAACGCGAGGCACGATTCGAAGCTAGCGCGCGCCAAGGCAGCACGAGCCTCAGCCGATCTCAACGCTACTGTTCATTGCGACATCGCTGGCAATCGCCTCCGCTCTGAGCGCGGCAATCTGGCAGCGCCGCGCCCGCCTGGCATCACTGAAGGCTCAAGGCTTTGACAGCCTCCAACTCTTGCGGGGCACCTGCTAGAGAGCACGATCCTAATCGGGATCGGCTGCCTCGACGGCGCAATCCTCGGCATCTACGCTCACGCCCTCGCGAGCCGATGGCTACAAGTATCCGTCGGGTTCCCAGCACCGTTCTCACTCGGCATAGGATCGTGCTCCTAACCCTCGCGATCATCATCGGCATCGCACTCACGGTGATCGCGCTCCCCGGCCTAATCGCAGCCCGCGTCCCACCACGAGCCAGCTTCCAAGAATCCTTGTGACAAGCACCGCCCTAACGCGATGCTGTCCGAATGACAGCAAATACCGCGTTCGCAGAACCGCACTCGCCGCCATCTTCTTGAAGGCGGCAGGACATTACTGGCTCAGCGTCTTTCCTCGCATTCGCCAAGAGAGCCGCCGCTAGCGCCAGCGCGCCGAAGCAATCCCCGACCCTGTACTTCGCCGCCTCGCACTCGAAGCCCAACAGATAAAGCGCGGCAACGTCGAGGGCTCGCCGCCTTCGCGGCATTCGCCCCACACGCACACCGTGCCGAAACCGTACGCGCCCAAGTCGCATTCCAATCCGCCTACGACTACGTCGACACCCTCGCCGAGCAACCTAACGACCAGCCCATCGCGAACAGCCGCCAACTCCACCAAGCGCTCCTAGACGCAATCAACCAAGACCACAAACGCTGCGACTACTACGCCAGCTACTGGTACAACAAGGACGGCGGCTACCTCGAGCAGATCATCGAGGCATGCCGCTCAGCGCTGGTAACGCTCCCCTCACGAGCTTCAATCTCCGTACCCGCAAACAGGCTCGCAGAGCGCATCGTTGCCTACCAAAGCCTCAACCTCAGTCAGCCTCAAGGCGGCCATCGCTACCTTGAACAGTGGGCGCTAAAAGCAACGCCCGCCGGAACGGGCCTAAGATGGTGGGAGACAGCCGCCTCGGCCGGCTCCTCACTCGGCCTCTTCGCCCTCATCACCGCTGCCGCTCGCCCGTCCCTCCCACCAGTGGATGCCGGCGCGATTGAGGATGCCTACTGGCCGTGGATCGGTGCCCTCCACTCCCTACTCGACAGCCTCATCGACAGGGCGCAAGACACAGCCGCGGCACAGCAGAGCCTCCTCGACTACTACACCACCCCCAAGAAGCCGCCACCCGCATGCAGATCCTCGCACGAGAAGCACTACGCGCCGCCGACTCCCTGCCCAAACCTCAAGACCACACCCTCGTCCTGGCCGCAATGGCGAGCTTCTATCTCACCGCACCCGAGGCATCGTCACCCACAGCACAACTCATCTCCCAAGGCGTCATCGAGACGCTCAGACCCATAGCCAAACCAAGCATCGCTCTTCATACTGCACGACGCTCGGTGGGAGTAGCAGTGTCCGATCTTCTCCGGGTGTGGGAGTGTCTGGATAGGCACGGGCGAAAAGCAATCCCATAAGGCCTGCTGGGTCGTGCGATGTTAGTTGCGGTCGAGTGCGATGCCGGCCACGACGATCCAGGCGTGGATGTTTCGCGCCGAACTGAACACTGTGCAGCTACGGAAACCCGACGCCCTCGTCGCGGCGGCAACCAGCTTTTTCTGTGTAGGCGGGTTTTGTTTGTTAGTTGGCGGCATAAGCAATGACCGCACATAAGCGGTCGCGTAGGCGAATCCGGTTTGGCCGCCATTCGCCCTAGCTGGTGTGAACATCGCTCACTTTGCTGTATCCGGTCGCGTAAGCAAACCCGGTTTGGTTGGCTTTCACTTCCGCACGGAATGGGAACCTCCCGATCGCGCCTTGGAATTCATATGCGACGTTGAACTGGCCGTTGCGGTTCGTGGTCGCTTCAGCGAGCAGTCTCCAGCGTCCGCGGTAGTGGACCCGCATGTGGACCGTCACTCCATCCGGCGGCAACGGCCCTGAGACTGTGCCGCTGAATTCGACCGTGCCACGGGGGTGAACGTGATGTTTGGAGACGCGTAGGATTATGTGTGCGGGGACTGTCTCGCGTACGGTGGCTTGCGCCGCAAATGCTTGGTCGGTCGAGAGCGCCCGGTAGCTGACCCATACCGTGCGCGATGTACCGGCCGGCACGCTGATCGCGAAGTCTCCGGTACTGTCTGTTTTGGCTGTCCCGATCAGCGTTGCGCTCGCGGCTCCGGTCTGTTTCTGGGTTACTTCGATGCTCGCGCTGATGATCGGGTGCCCGTCCACGGTCAGCAGCCGCCCATCCAACACAAAGGCCCGCTGCGGGTAGGTGCGCGTGATGACGGCTGCTACGCCGAGGTGGATCACGGCGCTCTCGCTGGCGTACTGGCCGTTCCATACGCCGCTGACCGGCGCGTTTCCTGCGCTTCCGTTACCGGCGCCGAGGCTGTCGGACGGAGCGACCACGACGCTCGACGCACTGGCCGCGATGGTGGCGCTTCCGTCGTTGTCGCTAGCGGTCACGAGCACTCGCAGCGTGTGAGCGACATCTGCTGTCGTGGCTTGGTAGGTGGCCTGTTCGGCGCTTGTGATGGGCTGACAGGCGGCGCCTTCGCTGTTGCATAGCTGCCACTGGTAGGTGTAGGTGATGCTTCCAGCGCCGCCGGGGGCGCTCCATGCCCCGGCTGGGCGCTCAGCACCGAGCCGACTGTGACGGTGTCCGGCACCGCGACCGTAGGTGGCGCGGTGTTTGCTGGCGCGTTACTCAGGGCGAGCACCCCGAGGTCATCGCTGTCGGTGTTGCCCGCAGCATCCGTGACCGTGAGCTCGGTGCTATATGCGCCGTCCTTGAGGGCAGCGGTGTTCAGCACGTATCCGCTCACCGTCTTTGTTAGTGGGCAGGCGTTCCACGCTTCATACGTGCATTCGCTCTCGAAGCTGAAGTTGTGGACAAACGCGGCGCCGCCAGCCTGCGGGGTGAGCGTCAGTGTCGCTTCCCGGACCCCGGCGTCCGGGTCGCTGGCGGTGAACCCGAAAGTCTGGGTGCCGGTGAGCGAGCACTACAAGCAACGGGCTCGGCGTGAGGCGACTTCGGCCTCAGCCGAGCCTCTCGTTGCAACCGATGTGATGTTCCCCCCGCGACTCTCTAACGCTGCCCGTAGAGAGGCTGAGCGTATCCTCAACACCGCAGCTAGACGTCTACTCGGTGAACAGTTTGACGGTGAGTCGTTCGAGACCACGACCCGAGCCGACCGTGGCGCGCTCGACTGTGGCACGGATCAGCGCACGCTGCTCAGCACTCGTCAGGCGATCCCAGTCCGCCGCCGCGTTGATTGTGAGCGCCTTGGACGGCGCACCCCCGCCTAGCTCGTCTACCCGAGCTTGTGCGTGGTCTCGCATTTGCCGCAGCTCGATAAGCCGCTCGCGGGCGGCGGGCTCATCGAATCCATCGAGCGTGCGTATGGCCGCGTCGAGCTTCTGTTGCGCGTCCTCCAGAGCGACCTCTGCCTCTCGCGCGCTCGCCTCTGCGGATGCCCTTCCGTCAATATCGGCTAGCGCGGCGCGCACGCGGTCGCTGATCGCGCTCTCGACTAGCTCGGCCGATATCGTCACGCGCCGCGTGCAGTCTCCTGTGGGCGGGCATCGATAGAAGGGGTAGCTTCGTCCATGCTGGGTCTGAGTCCCGACAATCATGCGCGCGCCGCACGACTCACACCGCAGCACGCCAAGCCGGGCAAGTAGACGATCTGAGGACGCGCGCCTGCCTCGCGGGACCGTCATCTGCTGCACCCTTCGGAACGTCTCTGGATCGATTATCGGCTTATGTGCGTGCGTATTCACTAGCTTGCCGAAATGGATTTCACCCAGGTAGAGCCTGCTCTTGAGCATCACCTGAACGCCATGCCAAGTGCGTTCAATCCCATTGGCGATGAGGTAGGCACGCACCGCCTTTACGGACTCACCTTCAACACGTAGGCGAAAGGCCTCTACAGCGTGTGGCACCTCTGGCGAGTATGGGACAAGCACTCCATCCTCGCCGCGCCGGTAACCGGGCGGGATGTTCGGCCACGGAACGACACCGCGTTCGACGGCGCGTCGCTGAGCGTCGGCCGAGCGTTCCGCCGACGTTCTGCGCTGGTACTCGGAGACGGCTCCGAGCATGGTTCCTGAGAGCCATTGGCCGGCGGTTGCTTCTGTAACTTGGCCTACGTCGAGCGCCAGCACGCTCCCCCCGGCTCGCTCGACGCGCTGTACGACCTCGCTTTGGACGCGCAGACTGCGCACGAGTCGATCGAAGTATGCGGCGACGATCACGTCGGCCTGCCCCGCCTCGACAGCCTCCACAGCGCTACGAAGTCCTGTCCTGCTCCCTAGCGGCGTGCCGCCGCTGACGTCTAGCTCATTCTCAACTCGGAGCAACCTCAGACCATCCCGCTCGCAAGCGGCCTCTATCCGCTCGTGTTGCTCAGACGGCGACGCGAAGGACTCCCCCTCCCGACCCTTGACCTGAGAGACGCGGACTATGCCGATCGCGCGCTTGCCTGGCATTACTGCTTATTATAGCACGCGTGTCGGCCTTGGGGTAGAAGTACACGACCACCTGCTGGCCGCGGAGGTCTGAGAGCTTGACAGGATTGCCGTCCTGATCGGGTAGCTCGAAGTCTGGGGCCTTGTCTTTTGGTTCGATCATGCGCGGGATCGTAGTCGGCCTCATGGTTCCTGTGATTGGCGCGCCGGGGCAGCCTGCCGACGGGAGCGTCGTCGTCGCATGTCGATCGCCAGCGCAACCAACCCCACGACGGAGAGACCCGCGGCAAGCGTGCCGACCCAGCCATCCTTCGCCACGCTGCCGAGCGGGCCAACGACCCCACCGGCCACTACCGCCAGCCAGAAGGAGGGCGATTTGATCTGCTCCCTCAAGGGAACTCGCTCGTACATTGCTGGATCGTTGGCCGCCTCCCGCGCCTGTCGAGCCAGGCGCTCGGCGAGCCTTTGATCCCACGGCACTCTGTCCGCACTCGCGCTCGTCATCGAATAAACAATCTAATTGACCCCAGGAGACGTAGTATCCATCCGTGAGCACAGACCGCGAACTCGACGTGGTCCTCTTTGGCGCCACGAGCTTCGTTGGGCGACTATGCGCCGAATATCTCGTGCGCGCAGCTCCTCCTGAGACCCAGATCGGGCTCGCGGGCCGCTCGCGCGAGCGCCTGCTCGACCTGCAGAGATCGCTCGGATCGCGTGCCGCTGACTGGCCACTGCTCGTCGCTGATACCAACGACGAGCGCTCCGTGAACGAGCTTGCGAGGACGACCCGGGTTCTGGCAACCACCGTCGGCCCCTACCGCCGTTATGGATTGCCCGTCGTCGAGGCGTGCGCGGCCGCCGGCACGCATTACGCCGATCTGACAGGCGAGGTGCTGTTCATGCGCGATGCCATCGATCGTTTCAACGACGCCGCCGTGACGAGCGGCGCACGCATCGTGCACAGCTGCGGCTTTGACTCGATCCCCTCCGACCTCGGCGTGCTGGCACTGCACGAGGCGGTGGCTGCCGACGGGACCGGACAGCTCGAGGACACCACACTCGTCGTTCGCGCGATGAAGGGCGGGGCGAGCGGCGGCACGATTGCATCGTTGAAGGGCACCGTCGACGATGCCCGCGGCGATCACGCACTGGCGCGCATCGTCGCCGATCCCTACGCCCTCAGCCCGGACCGCGACGCCGAGCCGGATCTGGGGCCAGAGCAGGACCTGCGTGGCATACAAAATGACCGCGAGCTCGGCATGTGGATAGGCCCTTTCATCATGGGCTCGATCAATACGCGTGCCGTGCGACGTAGCAATGCACTTCGGGGATGGATCTACGGACCCAGGTTTCGCTATCGAGAGGTAATGGGCTTCGGGTCCAGCCCGGTGGCGCCACTGCAGGCCGGCGCGGTCGCCGGCGGCGTCGGCGCACTGGCGGTCGGCCTGACGTTTGCGCCGGCGCGAGCTGTGCTCGACCGGGTGCTGCCCTCCCCCGGCGAGGGCCCCGGTGAGCGCCGGCGTGACGGAGGCTTCTTCCGGATCGAGATCCACACACGCACCTCGAGCGGTGCGCGCTATCTCTGCCGCGTGGCCGCCCAGGGCGACCCCGGCTACAAGGCCACCGCTGTGATGTTCGGCGAGAGCGCGCTGTGCCTGGCACTCGACCGTGAGCGCCTCCCACCTCGCGCTGGCGTGCTCACACCAGCTACCGCGATGGGCGACGCGCTGATCGAGCGGCTCCGCCGCGCCGGGCAGACGATCGAGGTCGAGCGAATCGGTTGAGTGTCGGCGCTAGCGCAGCAGGCGTGAGAGACGGCGGTCCTTGAGCACCTTGCCGTCTGTCTGACAAGTGGGACAGTAGGCAATCACGTAGTCCTCGAAGTGGACTGCCGCGAGCGTCGTGCCGCAGCGCAAACAGGGCTCGCCCTGGTGGCGATGAACCTGCAGCGGCAGTGGCAGCTTGTCGGGGACCGGCAGCTCAATCGCTTGCTCGTAGTGCTCGATCGCACCACCGAGAGTGTCGACGATTGCGTCTCTGAGCCGCTGCGCCTCCTCCTCGTTGAGGTCGGCGCCACGCTTGTATGGCGAGAGCTTTGCCTGCCACAGGATCTCGTCGACCCATGAGCGCCCGATGCCAGCGATCACGTGCTGGTCACGCAGCAGCGCGTGCAGCGGGCGCGGCACGTCGAGCAAGTCTTTCAGCCGAGCTGGATCACCAGGGTCGGGCCACGCCTCGGGGCCGAGCGTGTCCAGCGAGTCGTCGTGCTCGAGCTCGTCCGCACGCAGCAACTTCACCCGGGCCGCCTGCTTTGAGCCGAACTCGCGCAGCCTCAGCTCGCGGCCATCCTCGAGGCCCACGAGCAGGCGCGAGGTGCGGTCGCGCGGCCCAGCCGGCTTGTCGTAGAGCTGCAGGCGTCCCGCGGACATCAGATGGATCAGCAATGCGAGCGAGACGCGGTCCTCCTCACCGCTGTCGAGGTCACCACTCCGATCGACGTCGATGTCCACGATCAGGTGCTTGCCACGTCTGCGCACGGCGGTGATCCGGTGGCCCTCGAGCGCCGATAGAGGCGGCGCGAAGGTCTTCAGGGCGTTGATCCCCGGCGCTCGCGCATACTGCACCCGGGTGCTCGCGAGCGCGCGGTCGAGCAGACGTGCGGTGATCTCGACCTCGGGCAGCTCCGGCATGGCCTCACCATCGTAGGAGGGCCTGCCGGAGCCCGCGAGAGCTCAGGGAGCCTTGAAGGCGGCGATCGACGGCCCTTCGTACTTGACGCCTGCCGGGCTCGTCCAGCTCACACGCCAGTACTTCCCCACGGTGGAGGAGTTGAAGCTCCAGTAGCCGAGGCTGTTGGTGGTGACGGTCTTCAGGGTGCGGAAGCGCTTGGAGCCCTTGGCCTGCACGAGCACCGTCACTTTCGTCGCTCCCGTGGCCGGACGCACCAGGCCCCAGAGTGAGACACCGTGGCTCTCCTTTGTCACCGTCAGCGGTATCGGCCAGCCGTAGTACAGAGGCTTGGTCAGGCCGTTGACGTACTCCAAGCCGGTCTGGAAGCTCGCGCCGGGTTCGGGGCCGCCCACAGGGTCGTCCTCGAGCAGGTACTGCGAGAACGCCACCACGCGGGGGTTTTTGTAGGCGATGTGCTCACAGATCGCGTCGTATTCGGCCTGCTTTGCCGCGGACACGCCGAGGTACTTGTTGGGCTTGCTCTGGACCCCGAACTCGGTCAGGTAGATCGGTACGTTCGCCGGGATCGCGTGAGCATGCGCAGCCTTGTTGAGCGCACTCGACAGGCGCGAGAGCGAGCCGATCGAGACGTCGTCGCGCTGCGCGAACACGTAGTACGGACCCGCCGGCACCGTGTACGCGTGGTGGGCGTAGCCGGACATCTGCAGCTCGCTGCACGAGCTCGATTTCTTGTATTGCGCGTTCAGGCACAGCGCTTCGCGCATGAACGCCAGCGGCGCCACTGGATGATGCAGGGCCGCGTTTGTGCCTTCCCTACGAGTGCTGACGTGGTCGTACCCGGCCGGCGCGGTCTCGCCGAAAAGCACCTTTGGATGAGCCAACCCAGCGGCCTGCAGCCCCGCGTAGCCGGCCTGGTAGAGCCCGCGGTAGATGCGCCCTGAGGCAGGCGTGCCCTTGGCGGTCCACTGCGGCATCAGGAAGACCGACTCGTTGGGCTCGTTCCAGATCGAGTACACCGAAACCTCAGAGCCGAACTCGCGCGCCACCGCGGTCATGAATTCTTCGAAGTCCTTGTCATCGGGGCGGGTGACGTAGGGGGCCTGGTGGTTGGCCGTAGCCCAGCGGGGTGCCGGGGCGGTGACGGTCAACAGCACCGGCCAACCCCGCTGCTTGGCTTCCGCGAGCAGGATCGCGTACTGCCCCCAGGCGTAGCTGGCGGGATTGGTGGCTTCGAACGTCGGCGTCGTGGCGCCGGTGGGGTCCGGGGCGACGGTCTCCCAGTTGAGCTCCACGCGCAGTGCCTTGACACCGAGATGCTGGAGCTGTTCCAGCGCGTGCGTGCGGGTGGTGGGATTGAGCAGCGCGGCGGCACCCTCGAAGTAGGTGATCTGGGTGCTGGAGGCCAACGCTGACAAGGCACCAGCAGAGCCCGCTGCAAGGGCCGTGGCGAGCATCGCGAGGAGGAGAGTTCGGATTCTGGGCATGGTCGCTTGAGACACCTCAGCGCATAGAAGGTTGCGGTCTTTGTAGTTTTGGGGGCAGTGAGTGCTCCGATCGCCCCCGATGACATCGTCCAGACCCCTGCGGACGCGGAGGTTAACAGCCGCCCACCCCTGCTCGTTCTGGAGCCGCTGCTGGCTTTCCTCGACGCCCACGGCATCGGCGAGGGGCCGATCAACGCGACTCCAGTCGGGGAGGGCCACTCGAACGTCACCTACCTGATCGAGCGTGGCGACACGCAGGTGGTGCTGCGTCGCCCGCCGCGTCCGCCGCTACCACCGAGTGCCCACGACGTGCTGCGCGAGGCCCGGCTGCTGCGAGCGCTGCTCCCCACGGCCGCGCGCGTGCCCGATGTGCTGGCGGTGTGCGATGACGAGGCGACGATCGGCGCCCCTTTCTACGTGATGGCGCTGGTGGAGGGAGAAGCAATCGTCGCAAGCCTTCCCTCCGCGCTCGATACGCCCGCCGAACGCCGCCGCGTCAGCGAGCAGCTGATCGACGCGCTCGTCGAGATCCATGCCGTCGACTGGCGTGCCGCGGGGCTCGAGGACTTCGGCAAGCCGACCGGTTACCTGGAGCGCCAGCTACGACGCTTCGGCGGCCTCTGGGAGCTGAACAAGACCCGTGAGATCCCCGCCGTGGAGAGCGTCGGGACGTGGCTGGCCGAGCACCTGCCGAGCTCTGGCACAGCGACGATCGTCCATGGTGACTATCGCCTGGGCAACACGATGTTCGCGCTGGACGCACCCGCACGCCTGGCAGCCGTGCTCGACTGGGAGATGGCCACGATCGGCGACCCGTTGGCGGACATCGGCTACCTGTGCATGATGTGGGCAGAGGCCGGCGACCCGATCGAGGGCCTGCGAGCGGCGCTTGGCAACGTCACGCGAGCCGAGGGCTTCTACACCCGCGACCAGCTCATCGCCCGCTATGAGGAGCGCTCCGGCCGTCCGGTCGGCGACGTCCGCTGGTACATCACGCTGGCGTTGTGGAAGAGCGTGGTGTTCATGGAGGGCAACTACAAGCGTGCGATCGCCGGCACCACCGACGACCCGTATCTGGCGCAGTTCGGTGAGGGTGTGCTCGAGCTCGCGGCACGCGCCGAGGAGGTGGCGCTCAGTGCCGGAGCCATCTGACGCGCTCGGCGACGATCGCCGCTCCGCGCTGTTGATCGACTGGGGCGGCGTGCTCACAAGCAACCTGTTCGCCTCGTTCAACGCTCACTGCGTTGCCAGCGGGATCGAGCCGGAGACACTGCGCGAACGCTTTCGCGGCGATTCCGCCGCCCGCGAGCTGCTGATCGCATTGGAGAAGGGTGAGCTCGACGAGCCGGCTTTCGAGCTGCAGTTCGCCACGCAGCTCGGCGTCGAGCCCGACGGCTTGATCGACGGGCTGTTCGCCGGCGTACAGCCGGACGTGGCGATGGTTGAGGCAGTTCGTAGGGCACGTGAAGCGGGGGTGCGCACAGCACTGGTCTCCAACTCGTGGGGCGTGCACCGCTATCCGCGGGACATGTTCGACGAGCTGTTCGACGGCGTCGTGATCTCAGGCGAAGAGGGCATACGCAAGCCATCGCGGCGCATGTATGAGCTCGGCGCCGAGCGTGCCGGTGTACAGGCCGATGCATGCGTGTTCGTCGACGACCTCGAGTTCAACCTCAAGCCCGCCCAGGACATGGGCATGGCGACCGTCCACCACACCAGCGCCGAGACGAGTATCCCGGAGCTGGAGCGGATTCTGGGCGTGTCGCTGGGCAGTTAGCAGGCGGAATGTCCCGGGCCGGGGTGGATGTAGACGGATCAAGCGCCTATTCGGTAGACTGGGGCTATGAGCACCACCATCAGGGTGAGCGAGCCAACCAGAGATCGCTTCGCGAAGTTGGCGCAGGCGACGGGTCGCCCCATGAGCCAGCTGGTAGATGAGGCTGCAGATGCCCTCGAGCGGCGCGTGTTCTTTGACCAGCTCTCGACTCGCTACGAAGCGCTGCGGGCTGACCCCCAAGCTTGGAGCGAGATCGAGGCCGAGCGCATCGCTGAGAGCAACGCCCTGAGCGATCGCTCCTCGTGAGCCCTCGCCGCGGCGAGGTGTGGCTGGTCGACTTTGGTGAGCCAGTCGGTCGCGAGCAGTCAGGCCGGCGACCTGCTGTCGTCGTTTCGTCTGATCTGCTGAACGAGAGTGCAGCCGGCGTCATCATCGTGATCCCGATCACGACCGCATACCGCGGGCTTCCCTCCCACATCGAGATCGACCAAGGAAATTCAGGGCTGGACGAGATTAGCTATGCGAAGTGCGAGGACGTGAAGTCAGTCTCCGAGCAGCGTCTGATCAGCCGACTTGGCGCGGCAGGCGACGAGGTCATGTTCCAAGCCGCCCGCGCGCTGAGCTTCCTACTCGAGCTCTAGTCCCGCTTACCCCGCCCGTACATCAGTTTGAAAGCCCCCGCCAACAGCCGGGACGTGCGCGTCTTGTATGGGTACATGAAGAGTTCCTTCTTCATGGCGAGTTTCGCGGTGACGACGATCGCCTGCTGAGAGCAGTACTTGCGGATCCCGCCGGCGCCGTGGCGCGAGCCAATACCCGAGGTCTTGGCGCCACCCATGGGCAGCTCCAGCACCGTGTAGTTGATCATCGCGTCGTTGACGTTCGCTGCACCCGCTTCCAGGCGCCTGGCGATCGCCTCGCCGCGCGTGGCGTCGCGTGAGAACACCGACGCGCCGAGACCGTAGGGAGAGTCGTTGGCCAGGCGCACCGCCTCGTCCGCGTCGGCGACCTTCATGATCGGCAGCGTCGGCCCGAACGTCTCCTCGGTCATGCACTTCATCGTGTGGTCGACGTCCACGAGCACAGTTGGTTCGTAGAAGCGACCCGCGCCCGGGACCTGCTGGCCGCCCGCGATCACGCGTGCGCCCTTCTGCACGGCGTCCGCGACGTGGTCCTTGATGGTGTCGAGCTGGGGAGGGAACGTGATCGCGCCCACCTCCACCGTGCCGAAACCGCCGTCTGGGTTGCCCACGCGCAGTGCACGCACCTTCGCGGAGACCTTGGCGACGAACTCGTCGTACACGGGCTCCTCCACGTACACGCGCTCGATCGAGATGCACGTCTGCCCGGCGTTCTGCATCGAGAAGTACGTGGCGAAGTTGGCCGCCCGCTCGAGGTCCGCGTCGGCGAGCACGATCATCGGGTCCTTGCCGCCGAGCTCGAGCGACGCGGGGATCAAGCGCCTGGCGGCGGCTTCCGCGACCTTCCTGCCGGTCTTGGTGGAGCCCGTGAACATGATCATGTCGACGTGCTCGATCAGTGCCGCACCGGTCTCGCCGCGTCCGGTGGCGATCTGCAGCACGTTCTCCGGCAGCCCACACTCGCGCAGGCCTTCCGCCATCAGCAGCGAGGTCAGCGGGGTGATCTCGGAGGGCTTGAGGATCACGCTGTTGCCTGCCATCAGCGCGGGTATGCAGTCGCCGAAGGAGTTCGTCAGCGGGTAGTTCCACGGCCCGATCACGCCGATCAGCCCGAGTGGGCGGTAGCGAAGGACCAGCTTCTTGCCCTTGACCAGCACCTGGCTTGACTTCACCGACTCGTCAGCGAGGTACTCGGGCCCATTCTTGGCCCAGAAGCCGAAGGCGTTACCCGCGTAGCCGATCTCGGCGAGGTTGGCGTCCTCGTAGGTCTTGCCCGTCTCTGAGACGATCGTGTCCGCCACACGCTGGGCGTTGTCCATCAGCCACTTCTGCGCCCGCAGCAGCACGCGTGCGCGTCCGTCGAAGCCGTAGGCGTCCCACTCGGGCTGTGCCTTGCGACCACGTACGGCCATCTCTGCGACCGCCTCCGCGCCCAGATCGGGGACGGTGCGAACCGTCTCCCCGGTCGCCGGGTTCTCAACTGCTATCTCGCCGGTGGACGGGGCCTCGATCGAAGCCTCGACCGGGGCCTCCTCGCTCGCCTCGGCGACCTCGCCGCCAGCCTGGAGGATCTCCTGCTCGACGTGCTGCTCAACGCTCGCCATCAGATGCACTCTCCCCTGCTCGTAATCTCGTACGAACAGAGTACTCCTTGCTCGATGCCGGCCGGCCTTCGATTGGCTGGCCGGCCAGTGCCGGCCCCAGCGTCAGTCGGAGAGCTCGATCGAGTCGATGCCGATTGGCTCCGACGGGCGATCGCCGCCGCCGGTGGTGACGCCCTCGAGCTTGTCGACGACGTCCATGCCCTCGGTCACCTGGCCGAAGACGGTGTGCTTGCCGTCCAGCCATGGGCAGGCGTCAGCGGTGACGATGAAGAACTGCGAGCCGTTGGTGTTCGGCCCGGCGTTGGCCATCGCAAGCGCCCCCCGCACGATCTTGTGAGGGTTGATCTCGTCCTCGAAGGTGTAGCCCGGACCGCCGGTGCCCGTCCCCAGTGGACAGCCGCCCTGGATCATGAAGTCCTTGATCACGCGGTGGAATGTGAGCCCGTCGTAGAAGCCGTCGGTGGTGAGCTTGCGGAAGTTCTCTACGGTCTTCGGCGCGTCCTCGTCGAACAGCTCGAAGACGATCGGTCCCTCTGTGGTTTGCATCGTGGCGGTTGACATGGGCCTACCTTACCTTCACGCGCTCGAGGCTCACCGTCTGGCTGCCATTTCCGCTTCCGATCGCGCGACCGTTGAGCGCCTCGATCACCCGGTCGGCCTCGCTGGCGGGCACCGACAGGAACGAGAAACGATCGAGCACGAGCACATCGCGCACAGCCTCCCCGTCCAGACCCGCCGAGGAGGTCACCGAGCCGACGATGTCAGCCACGCTGAGGCCCGCCGCGCGGCCGCCGCCGAGCACGAGCTTGGTGTAGGCCTCGCTGTCGTCGCGCCGGGAGATCTTTGGCTTCGAGTGCCTGCGCGGGCGCTCGCGCACGGGCGTGGGCGCAGCCACCGCCCCCTGCTCCCACTGGGCGACGTGCGTGCCGATGTGCTTTTCAATCGCCTCCAGCTCGCGCTTCTGGCGATCCTCCACGAACGTGATCGCGCGCCCCGCGCGGCCCACGCGCCCGGTGCGTCCGATGCGGTGCACGTAGGTGTCGGGGCTGGTGGGCACGTCGTAGTTGACGACCAGCGTCACCGTCGAGATGTCCAATCCACGCGCGGCCACATCGGTGGCCACGAGGATCGGCACACGCCCGCCCTTGAACGCGAGCATCACCCCATCACGCGAGCCCTGTGACATGTCCCCGTGCAGCGCACGCACGTTCATGCCACGGTCGCGCAGCGTGCGGAACAGCTGGTCGCAGCGGATCTTCGTGCGCACGAACACGATCGCCTGCTGGCCTTCCGCTTCGCCCTTCGATCCCATCTCCGCGCGCAGCACTTCGACGAGCTTGTCCGGCTTGCCCTTCGTCTCCACCGGGAGCTGGAACTGGGCGACCGTGTCGATCGTCAGCGTCTCAGCCTCCACCTGGATGATCGTCGGGTCGTACATGTAGCGGTCGGCCAGCGTGCGAATCGGCGGCGGCATCGTCGCCGAGAACAGCGCCGTCTGGCGGCTGGAGGGCGTCAGCGAGAGGATCTTCTCCACGTCCTCCAGGAAGCCCAGGTCGAGCATCTCATCGGCCTCGTCCAACACCAGGAAGCGACAGTCGTGCAGCACCAGCGAGTGGCGGGAGATCAGGTCGAGCACCCTGCCGACGGTGCCCACCACGACGTGCCCGCCCGCGCGCAGCTGCGCCTGCTGGGTCCGGATCGGCGCGCCGCCGAACACCGCGACCACGTCGATGCCGCTGTGCGCGCCGTACGTGCGCAGCGCCTGCGTCACCTGGATGCACAGCTCGCGCGTCGGCGTCAGCACGAGCGCCTGCACCGTCGACTCGGAGGGGTCGATGTACTCCATGATCGGTAGCCCGAACGCAGCCGTCTTACCGGTTCCCGTCTGCGCCTGACCGATCACGTCGCCGCCCTGCAATAGCGCCGGGATCGCCTGTTCCTGGATTGGGCTCGGCGACTCGTAGCCGACGTCGCGCAACGCCTGCAGTGTTGGCTCGGATAGCCCGAGCTCGGCAAATGACTTGGCCATGGTGTCGGTAGGAGCTTAGGCGGCCGGGTCGAGCAACAGCTTGCCGGTGGTGCGACGGGCCTGCAGATCGCTCTGCGCCTGGGCCGCCTGCTCGAGCTTATACGTCTGCCCGACGATCGCCCGCAGCTCGCCGGTTGCCGCTCGAGCAAACAGATCGGCGAGCGCTTCGGCGAACATACCGGGGCGCTCGAGGCAGTGGAACAGATAAAAGCCCACCACCGAGCGCGAGTGGCGCAGCAGCGAGCCGGTCCGCACCTCATTGGCTTCGCTCGTGGCGATCCCGCACACCACGATCCGCCCAAAGTGCCCCAGTGCCTTGTAGGAGGCGTCGAACACCGCGCCGCCCGACATGTCAAAGACGACGTCCAGCTCGCGGCCGTCGTTGGCCTCGATCAGCCGCTCGGTCAGACCCTCTGGCGCCGGGTCGACGGCGACGTCCGCACCCAGCTCGAGCGCAAGAGCACGCTTCTCCTCGCTTGTCGCTGTGGCGATCACCCGCCCGGCGTCCATCGCGTGGCCGAGCTGCACCGCCAGCGAGCCCACGCCGCCGGCGGCGCCGTGAACCACCACGCTCTCCCCCTCCGCCACGCGCGCACAGGTTCGATACAGGTGCCACGCGGTCGTCCCCTGGATGATCAGCGCAAGCGCCGTGCCGTCGTCGACCCCGTCGGGGATCGGAAACACGCGGTCGGTGGCTGCGATCGCGTATTCGGCGTAGCCGCCTGCGCCCACCAGCGCCACCACACGCTCGCCGGTGTCCTCGCGTACCCCTGCCACCTCGCGGCCCGGCACCAGCGGCAGCGTCGCCTTCTGCACGTAGGAGTTGGTGCGGGTGTGCGTGTCGGCGAAGTTCAGCCCGGCGCGGGTGACCTTGATGCGAGTCTCCTGAGGACCCGGCTCGGGAATCGGCAGCTCCGCGAGCTTCAACACCTCGGGTCCCCCGAACTCTGTCATCTGGATCGCACGCATCGCGGCCCCAGGCTAGCGCTTGCACTAAGGTGCCCGCCCATGCCCATCACAGTGGTCGGCTCGATTGCCTATGACACCGTAAAGACGCCGTTTGGCGAGCGCGAGCGGATGCTCGGCGGAGCAGCCGTGCATTTCGCGCTGGCAGCATCTTTCTTCGACGATGTGCGCGTCGTGGGCCCCGTCGGCGATGACTTCGGCGAGCGGCAGCTGGCAATCCTGCGCACGCGCGGCGTGGACGTTTCAGATGTGGAGCGGGTGGCAGGTGGCAAGACATTCTTCTGGCAAGGCGAGTACGGCTGGGATCTGAACTCGCGCGAGACGATCGATACGCAACTGGGCGTCTTCGAGGGCTTCTCGCCGAAGCTGTCCGAGGACTCACGCTCCAGCGATGTGCTGTTCCTCGCCAACATCCAGCCAGACCTGCAGCTGGACGTGCGCGGCCAGCTGCCCCACGCGCGGTTCGTGGCGCTCGACTCGATGAACCTGTGGATCGACATCGCCCGTGACTCACTCGTACGGGCGATCGAGAGCGTCGACTGCGTGATCCTCAACGACGCTGAGCTGCGCCAGCTGACCGGCAAGCCCAACCTCGTCTCCGCGGCGCGTGAGGTTCTCTCCTGGGTCCCCGCGCAATCCGCGGCGAGCGCGTCCGGCGAGGGTCCGCGCGGCCCAAGCGTGATCGTCGCCAAGCAGGGCGAGTACGGTGCGGCGCTGGTCACCCGCGAGGGCTTCTTTGCACTGCCCGCGTATCCGCTCGAGACCGTGATCGACCCCACCGGTGCGGGCGACACATTTGCGGGCGGGCTCGTCGGCTACATCGCCGCGCACCCCGACGAGGAGCCCTCCGACGAGCTGCTGCGCCGGGCGATGGCCCACGCCACCGTGCTCGCGTCGTTCAACGTCGAGGAGTTCGGCACCGAGCGCATCCAGCGCCTGTCCGGCGATGAGATCGCCGCGCGCATCCAGGAGCTGCACTCGATGACCCAGTTCAGCGGCGTGCCGCTGCAGCTCAGGGGCTGAGCTCGACGCGAGCGCACGCCGTCGCGCCGGCCCGCACATCCGGGGCTTGTACGGACCCTTGGGCGGGTATAAAGTTCAGGTGAGTGACAACCTGGATGTTCATCTGGCTACTGGTCATTCTGAAGATCCCGATCGTGGCGCTGTTCATGATCGTGCGCTGGGCCATCGGCCAGACACCGGAGACCGACGCGGGACAGGATGGCGGCATCGGGCCGCGTCCGCTGCCGCTGCATCCCCACCATCCACGCTCGACGCTGCCGCGTCTGCCGCGGCGCGGCCCACACGCGGGCCCTTTGCCGTCCTCGCCGCGACGTGTGCGTGCGATCACCGCACGCCAGCGGCTGGCGCACAGCTGATCCACGCGCTTGAGATTGGCGCCGGTTTCCGGGCGAGCGGCGGGTACTCGCTCCGGGTTGCTCATAATCGTTGGTAGCGCACCCCCACACGCGGACAGGAGACACGCATGAGCTCTCAGCAATCGACGATCGGCGACAGCGCCACAGCAGCAAACGGGCAGGCGGCAGGCGATGGCGCAGCCGCGACGCATGACACGCTCACCGTGACCGACAACCGCACCGGCAAGAGCTACGAGCTGCCGATCGAGGACGGCACCGTGCGCGCGAGCGAGCTGCGCCAGATCAAGGTCGACGAGGACGAATTCGGGATGATGTCCTACGACCCGGCGTATATGAACACCGCCTCGTGTCGCAGCTCGATCACCTACATCGACGGCGACGCCGGCATCCTGCAGCACCGCGGCTACCCGATCGAGCAGCTGTGCGAGCACTCCACCTATCTCGAGGTCGCCTACCTGCTGATCAACGGCAGGCTCCCGAACCAGGTCGAGCTGACGGGCTGGATCGATGAGATCACGATCCACACGTTCGTGCACGAGAACGTCAAGGACTTCATGCAGGGCTTCCGCTACGACGCCAACCCGATGGGCATGCTCGTCGCCTCCGTTGGCGCGCTGTCGACCTTCTACCCGGACGCCAACAAGATCCA
Organism: uncultured Solirubrobacteraceae bacterium; assembly: GCA_963752865.1. Lineage (GTDB taxonomy): Bacteria > Actinomycetota > Thermoleophilia > Solirubrobacterales > Solirubrobacteraceae > Palsa-744. Next base: position 785,576 of record CAVVZU010000001.1, on the reverse strand, counting down.
CGAGGAGCGCGTGCGCGCGATGCAGATCATCCGCCTGCTGGCGAAGATGCCGACGCTCGCGGCATTCGCGTTCCGCCACAACATGGGTCAGCCGTACGTGTATCCCGACAACGACCTCAACTACGCGGGCAACTTCCTCGGGATGATGTACAAAATGACCGAGCTCAAATACGAGCCCGATCCTCGCTTGGAACGCGCGCTGGACGTCCTTTTCATCCTCCACGCCGACCATGAACAGAACGCCTCCACCAGCGCCGTGCGCTCGGTCGGCTCCACCCAGGTGGACCCCTACTCGGCGGTCGCCGCGGGGGTTGCCGCGCTGTATGGGCCGCTGCATGGCGGCGCCAACGAGCAGGCGCTGCGGATGCTCGCGCGGATCGAGAAGGTGGAGAACATCCCCGACTTCCTCGAGGGCGTCAAGGCCGGCAACGAGCGCCTGATGGGCTTCGGCCACCGCGTGTACAAGAACTACGACCCCCGCGCGCGCATCATCCGCAAACACCTCGACGCGGTATTCGAGGTGCGCGGCAAGAGCCCGCTGCTGGACGTGGCAACCGAGCTGGAGAAGCGCGCGCTCGACGACGAGTACTTCACCTCGCGCAAGCTCTACCCCAACGTCGACTTCTACTCGGGCCTGATTTACGAGGCGCTCGGCCTGCCCGTGGCGATGTTCCCCGTGATGTTCGCGATCGGGCGCACCAGCGGCTGGATCGCCCAGTGGAAGGAGATGGTCGAGGACCCCGAGCAGAAGATCGCGCGGCCCCGGCAGATCTATACCGGGGAGCGGGATCTGGATTATGTGGCTATTGGGGAGCGGGGCTAGCCAGCACGCCTCGCTCACGCAAGGACCGTCTCGACGACATCCCCGCACTGGCTCTGGGACGGCGCGTTGAGTTTGTCTCCGCCGTAGGACGCCTGCCAGTAATACTTGCCCGCGGGAAGCGTCAGCGGACTGGATGCGGGTATCCAGCCATGGGACACGACGAACACGCCGGCCGTGGTGAGCAGTTTGGTGCAGGCTTTGTCGGAGTACACGTTGTATTCGATCGTGCCTTCCGCCACCCCCGGTAGCCCGCCGCGCAGTCTCACGCTGTCGCTCACGCTGGCCCCTTCGCTCACCACGATCTTGGCTCCTCTTTGGTAGTGCGTGCCGGTACCCACGAGCGTCGTCACCAGCCGGTCGGGTCGCTGCACTTCGAGCGCAGCCAGCGTTTCTCCCGTTCTTGCGATCCTCGTCTGACGCCTCGCGAGCTTCGCATCGTGCTGGGCCATCTTGGCCTGCAGACGCGCGCGCCGCTCCTCCAATCGCCGAAGCTGGAGGCGCAGCGTCTTGGTGGCAGACACGTGCTCTTCCGCGAGTTCGATCTGTTCTTCGACGACGGTGATTCCCGCTTCCAGCGCTTCGATGTCGTGACGAATTGCAGCGATCGCGGACGCTTCCTTGGTCGCTTTGCCATGCAGGCGCGCGAGCTGCCGGCGAAGCGAGAAGATCGCTTTTACTTCCGCATCCGACTTCCTACTAAGCGGGTGCGCGACAGCTGCGACTCCGGCCTCGTGCCCGTGCGTCGTCATCGCTGACGCTGACGGCACCATGACAGCCCCCATCGCGAACATCACAGCAAGGCGTCGCATGACCGTCCCCTCGTTTCGGATCGTTATCTGTGCACTATCGCGCAGTGCCGAATCACGGCCTTAACCCAAGAATCGGAACTCGCTGCGTGTCGAAGCTTGTTTATCACCGCAGCTTCACATCGGTCGTGACGATTCCGTGAGCGACGACGAGCAGGGACGCTCGAGCGCAAGACCATGACTACCTCGCCATGGTAATACCGATGGTGCTACCATTTCCTCGTGACGAAGATCAGTATCAGCCTTGAGGACGATCTCTATCGTCAAGTGCGTGACGCAGCCGGAGCCGATGGTGTCTCTGGATGGCTGGCGGCCGCGGCGGCGTCCCGTCTGCGGATGGACGCTCTACGGTCTGTGGCCGATGAGATCGCTGGCTCAACGGGGGGGCCCTACTCTGACCGCGAGATCAGCGAGGCTCGAGAATGGCTGCCATCGTCTTCGACACGGGCGGCCTGATCGCCCTGGACCGCGGCGAGCGGAAGATCGGTGCACTGCTCGCCGCCGCCGTAGCAAGCGGTGTCGAGGCGGTGACATCGACTGCGTGCGTGGCGCAGGCGTGGCGCGATCCGGCTCGCCAGGCAAGGCTAGCTCGCGCGCTCGCGGGGTTTTTGGAGTGCTCGCTTGATTCCGCGGCGGCTCGTGACTGCGGCATACTGCTTGCCCACGCAGGGATCGTCGACGTGGTTGACGCTGCGCTCGTCCTTCTTGTCGAGAACGGCGATACGGTGGTGACCAGCGATCCGCGGGACATCACACGCCTGCTCGATGCGGCGGGCATGCAGGCACGCGTGCACGTTGTATGAGCGGCGGCGATCTGTTCGCTCAAAGCACCAACGTAGCCCCATGCCGCCGCAGCCAATCCCGCTCCTCGCGATAGCTGGGCCAGTACCGCTCCACCAGCGCCCAGAAACGCGGAGAGTGGTCAAGGATCTCCAGGTGGCAGACCTCGTGCCACACGACGTATTCGAGCACCCGCTCCGGCGCGAGCAATAGCCGCCAGTTGAAGCTCATGCGGCCGTTCGCCGTGCACGACGCCCACCGGGTGCGCTGCGCGCGAATATCCAGCGCGGTGTATGAGCTGCCCGCCAGCGCCGTCGCGCGGTCCAGGCGCGGGGTGATCTCCGCGCGAGCCGCACGGCGGTAAAAGCGCTCAAGCGCAGGCCGCGGGTCGCCGTCCGGCACCAGCAGCCGTCCGCCGTCGCGATGCACACGCTCGCGTCCCGGCTGCGCCACCAGCTCGAGCGTTGCGTCCAGGTAGGGCACCGTCCCGGCCCGCTCAGCCAGCCGGTCGAGGACAACCCGAGCCTCAGCCAGGCGCCGCTCGATCCACGGGCGCAGCTCGCTCACCGCTGCCGCCGCCGCGCGCTCGGGGGCACGGGCGGGGAGCACCACCTCCACGCCGCTGTGCGCATGCACGTTCACCCGCACCCGGCGCGCCCGCGTGGAGCGCCTGACGGTGTAAGGGATCTCTCGCGGCTCGGGCGGCGCCCCGGCCGCCGGCCCGCGGGTCACCCCTGGCCCATCGGCCCCTTGCGTGCTGAGATCTGCCATGCCGCTGAGGGTACGCACCCGACCGGGCGAGCAGGGTTTTCCGGAAGACAACCCCGCCTCAACACCCAGCACATACCCTTGGCCCCGTGGCACCAGCCGAGCCCACAGCCAACCGCACGCTCACGTTCGACGAGGAGCTCTTCCTATGGCTGGGCGACGAGTCAGAGGGCGTCCGAGCCGCCGACTCCGAGCGTATTCGCGACATCGCCGCCGAGTTCGCCCGCGGCTTCGACGCGCTCGCCGACATCGGGCCCGCCGTCACCGTGTTCGGCTCCGCTCGCACTCCTGAGGAGCACCCCAACTACGCGCTCGCACGCGAAATCGGTGCGCGCGTCGGACGCGCCGGCTATGCCGTCATCACCGGTGGTGGCGGCGGGATCATGGAGGCCGCCAACCGTGGTGCACAGGACGCCGGAGCACTGTCGGTTGGCTGCAACATCGAGCTGCCGCGCGAGCAGGCGCTCAACCCGTACGTCGATATCGGCCTGCGCTTTCGCCACTTCTTCGCCCGCAAGGTCATGTTCGTCCGCTACACCAACGCGTTCATCATCTGCCCCGGCGGCTACGGAACGCTCGATGAGCTGTTCGAATGCCTCACCCTGATCCAGACCCGCACCATCCGCCACTTCCCCGTCATCCTCGTCGGCGACGGCGAATGGGACGGCCTCGTGCAGTGGCTGCGGGACGGAGCGCTCGCCGATCGCCGCATCGACGCCGTTGACCTCGAGTCCCTGCATCTCGTTCGCGATCCGTCGCAGGTGTGCGACATCGTCGATGCCGCGTGCGTACGCCAGCAGGCCTACGGCCGTGTCCAGCAGCGCCGCACCACCGACAATGCGCCCGGGGCCGCCGGGTCAAGAGGCGCCGAGGCAGGAGGTGCCGGGTGATACCCGCATGACCAACAGATCCAAGATCAAGCTACCGCGAGACATCCGCGGCTCTTATGAGGTCTATCTCAACGGCGTGCCGCAGCAGCTCGGCGTCGACTACCTGGTGCGCGACGGCTCGCTCGTGTTCGAGCGCGACCTGCGCAAGGACAAGATCAGCGGCTGGCGCTGGCTCCTGGGCGCGTGGGGCGTTGGCACATACCGCCAGAACGACTCCGTCGACGTCCGCTACGAGGCGCCCGACGGTTCGCCGCGGGTAGCGGAGGGGCTGGAGATCGAGCCCGCATAAACAGCCTTCGCCCACGGCTTCGCCAGCTTCAGCGCGCTCAGGATCGCGCGCGTGGCCGGCGAGCGGTTGAGCGTGTAGAAGTGGATCCCCGGCGCACCCGCCGCCAGTAGCTCAGCGCACTGCAGCGTCGCATATGCCACGCCGAAGTCCAGCACCGCCTCCGGGTCCTCGCCGCGCGCGTGCAGCTCACGGCGCAGCCCATTCGGGATCGACGCGCCACACAGGCCCGCCATCCGCTCCACCTGACCCACGCGCGTGATCGGCATCACGCCCGGGATGATCGGCACCGTAATGCCCGCGTCGCGAGCACGCTTGACGAAGTCGAAGTACACGGCGTTGTCGAAGAACAGCTGCGTGATCAGGAAGTCCACGCCCGCGTCCACCTTCTCCACGAGGTGTCTCAGGTCGTCCTGCGGACTCTCAGCATGGATGTGTGTCTCCGGAAAGCACGCCGCACCAATCGCAAATGGATAGCTGGACGCGATCAGCGACACCAGTTCGCATGAGTACTCCAAGCCGCCATCCGTCTTAGTCCAACCCTCCCCACCCGCCGGCGGGTCGCCACGCAGCGCGAGCACGTTGTCAATGCCCGCTGCCTGCATCTCGTCGAGCGTGCCCCGCAGCTCATCCACCGTCGCACCCACACACGTGAAGTGCGCCATCGCCTCTAAGCCGTACTGCTCGCGGATCTGCTTGACGATCTCGATCGTCTTCTCGCGCGTGGAGCCGCCCGCACCGTACGTGACCGATACGAACGAAGGCTCCAGCGTCTTCAGCTCGGCGAGCGCCGCATACAGGTTGTACTCGCCCTCTGACGTCTTCGGCGGGAAGAACTCAAACGAGAATGCCGGGCCGTCGCCGGCGGCGAGGATCTCATCGATGCGCATCCTCAGATTATGCAGTCCAGCGCTCGGGCTCGCCAGCGATCCGGCTGACCTTGCCGAGCGCCTGCAGGTGCGTGAGGTAGCAGAGGATCTTCGACAGTAGCCAGTGCGCGTTTTGTTGGGAGAGCGATGTGCCGTATACGTGCGGCACGATCTCAAAGGCCGTCAGCGGCTGCTCGCTAACCGCGCCCAGCACCCGCTCGAGACGTTCAGCCACAAGCTCGCGATTACCACGAATATGAGCGTGCACATCGGTAAACGTGCGCCCGTGACCGGCCAGGCACAGGCGTGCCCCAAGGCGCTCGACGGTGTCCAGCGAGCTCAGGAATTCGCCCACCGGATCGGGCGAGTAGCCGTAGTCGAAGTACAGCGATATACGGCCCAGAAGGTGATCGCCTGAGATCAAAAGGCGGCGCTCGGGCTGGAAGATGCAGACGTGTGACGGAGCGTGGCCCGGTGTTTCGTACACCGTCCACTCGCCCAGGTCGCTCATGATCGTCACCCCCGCCACCAGATCGCGATCGGGCTCGATCGGACCGGCGATCCCGAATCCGCGTGTGCCACGCTCGGCCGCGTAGCGCCGCAGCGGCTCCTCTGGTACGCCGCTTTGGCGCGCCACCTCGATGCGTTTGTCGAGCAGCGCGTCTGGATCCTCGATCATCCGGTTTAGGTGCTCGTGGTTGGGGTGCATCCACACCTCGCACCCCGTCCGCTCGACGATCGTCGCCGCCTGCCCGCAGTGGTCGGTATGCGCGTGCGTGCACACCACCAGTTGTGCCTGCTCCAAACGCAGGTTGCACATCTCCAGCGCCCGCTCCAGATGCGCCATCGAGTCCTCGTCGTGCATGCCTGTATCGAACAGCACGAAGCCATCCCCACTCTGCACCGCCCACGCGTTGCAGTGGGGAACGCCCGGCCACGGCAGCGGCAACCGCAGTCGATAAAGGCCCGGGAGCACGCGCTCGCCGCGTCCCAACTCACGCTTGCTGGCCACATCGGACATGGCCCGCAGACTAGACTACGTTCGTTCAGCGGCGTAAGGGAGGCGGCATGGCAGAGCGCGAGAGTGCCAGCGAGGCGAGCACCAAGGTGCAGGAGGTAGCCGCCAACATGCAGCAGGCTGCCGCCACGCGCAAACGCATCACCGGCGGTAAGGCAGAGTCGCTCGCGCGACGCTACTTCGCGGCAATCGACGGGCGCAACCTGGAGGAGGCCGTGTCGCTGTGGGCCGACGGCGGGCGCGAGAACGTGCGCGGCCAGGTCGACACACACGCGCCCGACGGCGTGCGCGCGTTCATCGGCGAGCTGATCGCAGCCATACCAGACCTCAACATGCAGGTCGTTTCCACCACCGCCGAGGCCGACCGCTGCGGCGTGCACTGGCGTCTCACCGGCACGTTCGCCGGCCCCGGGAGCTTCGGCGGCGTCGCCCCCACAGGCAACCGCATCGAGCTCGAAGGCTTCGACCTCCTGCGCGTGCGCGACGGGCTGATCCAGAGCAACGACGCGTTCACCGACTCCATGACCTTCGCCCGTCAGATCGGACTGATGCCGCCGCAGGGCTCGAGCACCGAAGCGCGCATGACCGGCGCGTTCAACGCCAAGACCCGTCTCAGCGCGCGCCTCACCGCCGGCGAGGCCGAGCTCGTGGCGCAGGGCGTGTGGGTCGTGCAGGGTCAGCCGGCGCGCTGCAACGTGTACTTGATCGAGGACGAAGGCGGCGTGACGCTGTTCGACGCGGGCGCACGCACGATGACCCGCGCGGTCGCAAGCGCAGGCGCAAAGCTCGGCGGCATCCGTCGCGTGATCCTCGGACACGGGCACACCGACCACCGCGGCACTGCGCCCGCACTCGGCGTTCCCGTCCTCTGCCACCCCGACGAGGTCCGCGACGCCGAAGGCAGCGGCGGCTTTCGCTACTGGCCCGCGGGGCTCGCCGGCCTACCGTTCGGACACCGGCAGCTGCACCGGCTACTGCACCGCTACGCATGGGACGGCGGGCCGGTGAAGATCTCTGGCACAGTCGAGGAGGGCGATGAGATCGCGGGGTTCAAGGTCATCCACCTGCCCGGCCACGCCCCCGGGCTGATCGGCCTGTGGCGCGAGTCCGATCGCCTCGCGCTCAGCACCGACTGCGTCTACACGCTCGATATCTGGGGACGCGACTGCGAGCCCCGCGTGCCCATGTCGATCTACAACTTCGACACCGAGCAGGCCCGTGCGAGTATCCGCAAGCTCGCCGCGCTCGAGCCCGCCGCCGCCTGGCCCGGACACGCCAAGCCCGTCACCGGCGACGTGCGCCGCAAGCTCGAACGAGCCGCCGACGCGGGCTCGTGACCTGAGCGTGGGCAAGCGCAGCCGCCGCCAAGACAAGCTCACCGCGCCCAGCAGCGACTACACCGATCCGCACGGCAACGTGCTCACGCTACGCGGGTCGCTCACAGCAGGCTCCCGGCGCGACTACGCCGAAGCACTCGCAGGGATGGCAGGTAGTGCGGCAAGCACCCAGGAGGACGCGTGGCAGCGTGCCGCCGAGCTGTTGTTCGAGCGCCTCGCCGTGCGCTGGGTGATCGCCGACGCGCCCATCGAGCGCCAGCGCGAGCTGCTCGCCCGCTTTCGTGTCGCCTCAGCTGAAGAGCGCGCGTGGGTGCGCCAGGTGCTGCGCGAGCATTGCGCTGAGTACTTCCCTGATGTGCAGGCGCCCTGAGCGGCGCAACACGCCGATCAGCCGCCTACGCTGTTCTGGCTGTAATGACCACTGACGCCGCTGATCCACCCCTAGACCAGCCGCGAGCAGAGCATCGCTGGAACCGGCGCACGTTCCTCGGGCAAGGGGCGCTCGCCAGCGCAAGCATGCTCGGCTTGCACCGCCATCACGCACGCGCTCGCACAAAGAGCCGCCGACGTGGCTTGAGCGCCACGCCCCGCCCGGGCGCGCCGAACATCCTCACGATCATCGTCGACCAACTCCGCACCCCCGTGTGGATGCCTGCATCGGCCCCCACGGCAGCAGTGATGCCGAACCTCGCCGCCCTGCGCCAGCGCTCGGTGAGCTTCGAACGCCACTACACCGCCGCCAACGACTGCTCGCCGTCCAGGAGCGTGCTGCTGACCGGCCTGCACACCCATCAGACGGGGGTGATGATCACTGGCGCAGGGTGGCTGGATCCGCGCTTCCCCACGTGGGGCACGTTGCTGCGAAACCTCGGCTATGAGACCGCCTATTACGGCAAGTGGCACCTGAACCCCAACCCGTATGCATCGCTGGCCCCCTACGGCTTCTCCGGCGGGACATACCCGTCGCCCAACGGCGCACCCGGCCAAGGCACGCTGATGGACCCCACGATCACCGAACAGTTCATCGAGTGGCTCTCAGGCCAGGGGGGCGAGACGCCGTGGGCGACCACTGTTTCGTTCGTCAACCCGCACGACATCGCCTGGTGGCACCGCTTCACCGAACGGGTGGAAGCCGAGGCCAACCCGCCGCGGCTGGCAACTGCGCTCCCACCCAACTACGAGACGCCTGCACAGCTGATCGAAAAGGGCAAGCCGCAGCTGCAGCGATCGCTGCAGGACACCGCTGCCAGATCATTCGGCGCCGTGCCCTTCACCGGCCCGGAAACATTGGCGTGGTGGACGAGCATGATGGACACCTACCTGCTGCTACAGAGCTACGTGGATGTCCAGATCGGCCGAGTCCTGGCAGCACTGCAGAGCAGACCGGAGTTCGCGGCCAACACGGTCGTGATCTTCACCTCTGACCACGGCGAGTACGGGGGCTCGCACGGCCTGCGCGGCAAGGGCGCTTCGGCCTACGAGGAGGCACTTCGCGTGCCGCTTGAGGTATATGACCCACGCGGTGTGCTCACCAGCGCACCGGAACAGCCGCGCAGCCAGCTGACCTCGAGCGCCGATGTGGCTGCGCTGATGCTGACAATCGCTACCGGCTCCTCGAGCTGGCGAGAGGAGCCGCAGTTCGCGCACCTGGCGAGTCGACTCGACCTCGCAAAGATCTGCGCCGACCCGCAGGCCCCTGGACGTGAATGGGTGTTGCACGCAACCGACGAGGACGTCACCGAGTTTGCCACCGAAACGTATGCCGCCGACGCTCCGCGCCACGTGGTCTCGCTGCGCAGCGCCGCGGGGAAGCTCACGCTGTACTCCAACTGGCGTCCGAGCACCACCGAGGTGGAAACCGCCGGCCAGGAATACGAGTTCTACGACTACTCAAGCGAAGAAGGTCGTCTGGAGCTCTCAAGCCAAGGGCAGCCCGGCGCCCCCCTAGAAGAAGACCTGTGGCAGACGCTCGAAAACGACGCCATCCCCAATGAGCTACACGCTCCCTTGCCTGCGGCGCTAGAGCTGGCACGCCACCAGGGTCTCGCAGAGTACTTCGCATATGAAGAACGCGAGGCGCTGAAAGTGTATGAAGCGCACCGGCCGGGGAGTGAAGAAGCCGGGCCTGAAGCGCTTTAGGGGGCGTGGGCGCTGCGGCGGATGCCGTTGAGAGGCGCCTGCTGAGTCAGACATCCGGGACTAGCAGGACCCTTCGTGGGCCGTGATCGCACGACTTACGCTCCTGGCCACAACCCGCACGCGGCGCGTGCTGCTAATCGCCACCGTCGCGTTCGTGGTCGCGGCCGTGCTCGGCGTACCCGTGACAGGGACGCTCCACAGCAACAGCCAGGACTTCGAGGACCCCGCCTCGCAGTACGAACGCACGAACACGGCGATCACAGCAGCGACCGGGCAGAGCCCCTACTACGACGTGGCCGTGCTGCTGCGCGCGGACGCCAGCATCAAGACCGACAAGGCAGCCCAAAGGGCCACTGCGACGCTCGCGACACTGCTGACGATTCAACGTGGCTTCCAGCGCCTGGCTGACTACAGCGCGGCGGGAGCCGGCTCGCAAGCGGCCGCGCTGCTCTCGCGTGACGGTCACGAAACGGTCGTGCTGGCGGCGTTCGCGACCCCGACGGACGCAACTACAGCGGTGACACACATGCGTGCTGCCATCAAAACCGAGCAGGTGGGCGCGAAGCTCGCGGGGACGAGCGTGCGTTTCGGCGGCGTGGCGATGATCAACCAGGAACTCAACGAACGCACCACCAGCGACCTCGAGCGCGCGGAGCTGATCGGCCTGCCGTTCCTGCTGTTGCTCTCGTTCTGGTTCTTCCGCGGGCTCGTCGCGGCACTGCTGCCGCCACTGGTGGGCGGCATGGCGATCCTGTTGACCTTCCTGTTGCTGCGGGCGGTAGATCAGTTCACACCGATCTCGGTGTTCGCGCTGAACCTCATCAGCGGCATGGGCCTCGGCCTAGGGATCGACTACAGCCTGTTCGTGCTCTATCGCTACCGCGAGGAGCTTGCCAGCGGCGCGTCATCGCACCTGGCAATCGCGCGAACGCTGCAAACTGCTGGCCGCACGGTGCTGTTCAGCTGCCTCACCGTCGCGGCGGCGTTGACCAGCCTGCTGGTGTTCCCGATCCGCTTTCTGTCCTCGATGGGCATCGGCGGTGCGCTCGTCGCTCTTTGCGACGGCGCCGTCGCGCTACTCGTGCTGCCTGCTGTGATCGTCGCGCTGGGGCCGCGAATCAACTCGCTGTCGCCCGCGTGGCTGCAGCGGCGCGCGGCGCGCTCGGCCACCGCGCGTCAGGACGGTGGCTGGTGGCGACTAGCCCGCGGCGTGATGCGTCGACCCGGCAGGGTGGCGCTGATCAGCGCCGCGGTGCTCATTACAGCGGCGCTACCTGCGTTTGATGTGCAGTTCACCTCACCAGGAGCAAACCTGCTGCCGGCGGCCGCTGAAAGCCGCCAGATCGAAACGGCACTCGCCAGAAACTTCCCTGCCAATGCGGGGGAAGCAAGCGAAATTGTGGTTAAGGGATCTAGCGCGAGCGCTCAGCACCTGGCGGTGGCAGCGGCCGCGACAGCGGGCCCGTTGGCGAGCGTCGCCCCAGCCGTGTATCTCGGCCGCCACACGTGGGAGATCACGCTGCAGCCGCACGGCTCGCCTTACTCGAGCACGCAGCAGCGGCTGCTCGCGCGGCTGCGCTCGCTTGTAGGCCCATACGGGGGGTTGGTCGGCGGCGCCACCGCGTTCTTTGCAGACCAGAAGTCATCGATCGCAGCGCACATACCCGTCGCAGTGGCAATCCTGATGGTGCTCACGGCGGGCTTCCTGTTCTTGATGACGGGCTCGCTGACGATCCCGATCAAGGCGCTTGCGATGAACATGCTCAGCGTGGGCGTTGGCACCGGGCTGCTGGTGCTGATCTTCCAAGACGGCCACCTCTCCGGGCCGCTCGGTTTCACGCCGATTGGCGGCCTGGAAGAGTCGAGCCTCGTGCTGATGCTGGTACTCGCGTTTGCGCTGGCCACGGACTACGAGGTGTTCGTGCTCGCGCGCATCAAGGAGGCCCACGACGAGGGCCTGCCCAACCGCGAGGCGATCGCACTGGGTATCGAGCGCACCGGGCGGATCATCACCGCCGCGGCGCTGCTGTTCTGCGTGGCGATCGGGGCCCTGACCACCTCCGAGCTGTTCTTTACCAAGCAGCTCGGCCTCGGCACGGCGCTCGCGGTGGCGATCGATGCGAGTGTGGTAAGGGCGCTGCTGGTGCCGGCGCTGATGGCGCTGATGGGCGATTGGAACTGGTGGGCGCCGGGGCCGCTGCGGCGGTTGCACGAGCGGCTGGGACTGGGTGAGGGGGCGGGGACACGTTGATGGCCTACTCGAGATAGCACTTCGCCTTCGGGCATAGCAGAGGCGGCGAGCTGGTAAGGCAAGCGGCTAGTAGTCGATGTCTTCCCAGTCGTCAATGCGGGCAGGCTCGGCGACTGTGCCACGCGCTCGGATTGCGACGACGGGATTGACCACCTCCCACCTATCGGCATGCCTAAGGAGACCGGCGAGGCGCAGCCTCGCCAAGACCTTGCTGATCTCCTGCGTGGTCGCTGCGCCGCGCTGTGCCGAGCCATAGGGCCTCTGACCGCGCGCAACCTGTACGAGAACTTGGCCACCCAGGCGATGCAGAGAGCGAGCATGCTGCACCGCTCGAGCAGCCACTCCATCATCGTGTGCGACCAGTTCGGCCAAGAGCTGTTCTCCTCCATAGCGGGGCAGATCGTCTCCTCGCATAGCCAGAGTCGTGAGGGCGACCAGCATTGTCTGCGGGTGTCCACCGGTCAGAACCGTCAGCTCCTGGGCGGTTCGAACCGGAACTTTGAGCCTCTCTGCGACATCTCGCCACATGCTCGCCGGTGGCGTGTCGAGGGTCAGCCATTGACCCTGCTGGTGGAAGGCAGCCTGCGGGCCAGTAACGACATCTCTGATGCCCTCGCGGCCAGACACCAAGATGTGAACGCTCGTCTGCCGCTGGCGCAGCTCGCGGACGCCCCACAAGAGACGCCCCACGTCGACCGGGTGTCGTGGTGTGACGCGCGGCGCCTCAATGTGATCAGCCCAAACGAGCACTTCTCTGGTCAACGCGAAGCGTTCTAGGGCCTCAAACCCTTGCAGGGAACCGTAGGCCCCAGAGGGCCACTCACGCAGAGACTCATCAACTCCGTCTACACCGAGGATCTCGGCCAGCGCAATGCGCGTATGTTCGAGACGCGCCGGAACCAACGCGCCAGCACTCAGAATGGATAGATCGACACCGCTTGTCGAAGCTCTCGCGATTTGCTTTGCGATCTGCCATCCAACATGGCCCTCGCTGGCAACCGCATCAAAGTCGAGGTATACGATCGCCGCCCGAGAGTTCAGACCGCTGAGCGCTTGACGGATTGTCTGCGTCTTGCCAACCTCCGCCTCACCTACGAGGCCAACGATCCCATGCTTTGCGACAGCCTCGCCGATGCGCTGGGCTTCGCCGCTGCGACTGGTCGCCAGCGCCGCGTGGGCTTGCTGCATAGCAACGATCACGTCCACGACCGGTCGTTCCTCGCATCACGGATCGCTAGCTCAACCAGGGTGCTGGTAGCCTCGTGGTCCGGTGCCGCAACGGCACTTGATTGGACGCGGGCACATATCAACATTGTCCGACGCGGATGACAATCGGCGGCTTCAATGATCGCGAGTAGCTCCTTTCCCCCAATCTTTACGCCGCCCTCTGCGAATCGCTGCGTAAGCCCAGGCAGCCAGTCCTCCGACGAAATATGTGGCAATGTCAGTTCCGCCCCAATCGAAGCCAACGGGCGGCCGCGCTGACGCAGGGCCTCAACAGCGGACTCTTCGCTACCCGCGAATACAAACACGAGCGGAACGTCGGCCTCCCGAGCCAACCGGGCAAGCTCACGCTCGCATCCGTCTGTGCCCCCCAGCAGCTGAACCTCATCGACGAGGACTACCGACCGAGTACCCGTGGCTCGAGCATGAAGGGCGACAGCATCCAACACAGCACCAAGACCAGGAGTCCCATCATCCGCTCCAGCAAGTAGCGCAGCCACCGCCGATAGCGCTTCCCCCTCGTCGCGATACCCAAGGCTGCTCACTGTCCGACCAAGAAGACTGGTGTCCGCTGCATGCCTCTTAGCGAACGGCTTAATTCGACCGCCCACCGAGCGCACGCCTGCGTGAGCCGCTTGCGCCTGTCTAGCAAGCTCGCCGGCTAGCTCATGCTCGTCCGTTATTGCAAGCTTGCTCATGTCCACATCGAGCCCAACGGCACCTGTTGCCCGGACGCGCGCCAAGACAGCCTTGGCGACGCTCGTCTTGCCGATTCGTCGCGGCCCGATCAACCATTGATGTGTCGCGTCCGCGATACGGGCCGACAACATCTCGATCGATGAGGCGCGCCCAATCTGGCGATCCTCGGGCATGACGGGCTGGTCAATCGGAAATAGCGGTGGTTGCAACGACATGCGTGACAATATAGCTGTTATAGCGTTGTAATTACAGTCGGCACAAGTCGCCTATAACAAGAGCGCCTTTTCGCTTCCCTCTCCGCCGTCCAAACCCTGGAGCGCCCCAAACGGGAGACTCTCACTCGGTACCCCCAACCAACTCCAACCGAGGCCCCTGCCCACCCCCAGCCAACACAAACCGCGCCGTAGCCGGACTGAGCTCGAACTCCAGCACCCCGCCCCCCTCCCCGCGCACCTCCAGGCGCCGCCCCTCCTCAAGCACCGCCAGCACAACCCCAGGCTCGACGCTCCCGCCGAAGTGCAAGATCCGCACTCGACCCCCAACCCGAGGCAGCTGTCGCGAAGGCCCAAGCACGCTTAGATGCTAGGCGGCGAACCCGGCCTCGCCCGCGCCAGGGCGCCCAATCTGGCCCCCACCCTGCCCCCGACGCACGGGCGGGTGGGATTCCGTTCAAACCGATACCTTGCGGAGCATGCGCCGCACGAAGATCGTCGCCACCATCGGCCCCGCGTCGCGGGAGCCGGAGACGCTCCTGCGCATGGTGCAGGCAGGCATGGACGTAGCACGCCTTAACTACTCGCACGGAACCCTGGACGAGCACGCAGAGACGATCAGCCGCGTGCGCGACGCAGCCAACCGCGCCGGCCGCCCAGTGGCGGTCCTGCAAGACCTGCCGGGCCCGAAGCTACGCATCGGCCCGCTGCACGAAGACGTCGTCGAGCTCACCCCGGGCGAGCAGCTGACGTTCTTCTGCGGCGATGGCGATCGCCCCGGGGACGCGCGGTCGATGAGCCTCTCCTGGGCGGGCCTGGCGGACGCGGTGGAAGCGGGCTCGATCCTGTATTTGGCAGACGGCTCGGTGCGCCTGCGGGTCACCAGCGTGCGCACGGCCGAGCACGAGGTGGACGTGGAGATCGAGGTGGGCGGCGCGGTGGCCTCACGCCAGGGGCTGAACATCCCCGGTCCGGTGGCGTCGCTACCGGCGGTGCCGGAGGAGGACCTGCATTTGCTGCGCCACGGCGAGTCGATCGGCGTGGACATGGTGGCGCTGTCGTTCGTGCAGACGCCGCAGGACGTGGAATTCGTGCGCGACCACACGCGCCTGCCGCTGGTGGCGAAGATGGAGAAGCCGCAGGCGGTGGAGCGCGCAGCGGACATCCTGGCGGTGGCGGACTGCGTGATGGTGGCGCGCGGCGATCTCGGTATCGAGCTGCCGATCGAGCGGGTGCCGCTGGTGCAGAAGCAGCTGCTGGAGCTGGCGGGCAAGATGGCACGGCCGTCGATCACGGCGACACAGATGCTCGACTCGATGGTCAGCTCTTCGCGTCCGACGCGCGCGGAGGTGGCGGATGTGGCAAACGCGATCCTCGACGGCACCGACGCGGTGATGCTCTCCCAGGAGACCGCCGTGGGCGCCTACCCGGTGGGGGCGGTGGAAATGATGGCGGCGGTGGCGGTGCAGGCGGAGTCGATCGCGCCGTATGAGCGCTGGAACCAGGAGCGGGTGCGCCGCACGCATTCGGACCCGGCATACACGATCGCCCACAACCTGTGCGACGCGGCGCGCGAGCTGCGCCTGGACGCGCTGGTGATCCCAACGCTGTCGGGCCGTTCGGCGCGGCTTGTCTCAGCGCACCGCCCAACGGTGCCGATCTATGCGCTCTCCCCCGGCAAAGAGACGGTCAGGCGGTGCGCTTTGATGTGGGGCGTGCAGGCAGAGTCGATGCCCCGCCACGAGACGACGGAGGCGCTGATCGCGGACGCGGCCCGCCGGGTGGTGGAGCTCGGCTGGTGCGAGCGCGGAAAGCGGGTAGGTATCACCGCGGGCTTGCCATCGGGGCGCCCGGGAACAACGAGCCTCTTTCAGATACAGGTGCTGTGATGAATGCTTTTAATGAGAGTGCGGACGTGTTGGTGATCTTCGGGATCACGGGTGACCTGGCGAAGGTGATGACCTTTCGCTCGCTGTATAGGTTGGAGGGTCGGGGCCTGTTGGACTGCCCGATCGTGGGTGTGGCAGCCGACGATTGGACCGTGGAGAAGCTCCGCGAACACGCGCGCGAATGCATCGAAGGCACCGGCGAGAAGCTGGAATCGGACGTGTTCGACCGCCTGGCGAAGCGTTTGTCGTATGTGAGCGGCGACTTCACCGATGCGGCCACCTACAAGAAGGTTGGCGAAGCGATCGGCGACGCGAAGACTCCGGTGTTCTACCTGGAGATCCCGCCGTTCTTGTTCGGCCCGGTGATCAAGGAACTGGCTGGCGCGGGGCTGACGAAGAGCGCGCGAGTGGTGGTGGAGAAGCCGTTCGGCCACGACCTCGCCTCAGCGCGGGAACTGGCGGCGGAGATCCACAAATACATCGAGGAGCCGCAGCTCTATCGGATCGACCACTTCCTCGGGAAGATGGGCACGGACGAGCTTCTGTACCTGCGGTTCGCGAACACGATGATCGAGCCGATCTGGAACCGCAACCACATCGCCTACGTGCAGATCACGATGGCGGAGAGGTTTGGGGTGGAGGACCGCGGCCACTTCTACGACCCGGTGGGCGCACTGCGCGACGTGGTGGTCAACCACCTGATGCAGCTGGTGGCGCTGGCAGCGATGGAGGCACCGGCGGGTAGCGACGCGGAAACGCTGCAGGACGCCAAGCACGCGGTGTTCCAGGCGATCGCGGACGCGGACCCCGCCCACTACGTGCGCGGCCAGTACGACGGCTACCTGGACATCGACGGCGTGGCGAAGGACTCGACCACGGAGACGTACGCGGCGCTGCGCCTGGATATCGACAACTGGCGCTGGTCGGGCGTCCCGTGGTTCATCCGCACGGGCAAGAAGCTGCCGCTGACGCAAACGGAGCTGCGGGCGGTGTTCCGCGACCCGCCGCGCCTGGGATTCATGGAGCATGGGCACCGACGCCCGGAACCGAACCAGTTCGTGGTGAAGCTCGATCCGGCGACGGGCACGCGTGTGATCCTCGACGCCCACCGCGCCGACCTCGCGGGCCCGGAGGCGGTCCACCTCGACGTGGAGTTCGCCGAGCAGGGCGGGGAAGCTCCAACGCCGTATGAGGTGCTGCTACTCGATGCCATGCGCGGCGACAGTGAGCGCTTCACGCGTCAGGATGGCGTGGAAGAGGCGTGGCGGATCTTCGAACCGCTGTTGCGCAACCCACCGCCGGTCAAGTCCTACACCCCGGGCTCGTGGGGGCCGAAGGAGGCCGAGCAGCTGGTGAAGGGCTTTGGCTCTTGGCACGGTCCGTGGGCGCCGTGACGCCGGCGTCCTGAGCAGCCAACGCGCCGGAGCGCTCAGCGTGCGTCGCTGATGGCCACCGCGAACTTCGCGATGAAGCTCTCCCCCGGTGCCAGCAGCCGCAGCCCGTCACCGCTGCGCAGTGCGTTGGCGGGCGCGGTCATCGGCTCGAAGCAGATGAACTGGCCGGAGGCGGGCGCGAACACCTGAGCGCAGGGGTAGCCCTGTGGGAACGTCAGCTCGATCCGCCTGTCGCCACCGGTCACGCTGAAACGGGCTGGCTGGGCGACGTTGTCGAAGCCATCGTCGAACTCGCGTCCGTCGAGCTCGAAGCGCTGGGCTTCGAGCGTCTCCGCGGGGGCGGTGGGGATCTGCTGGGCGTCGAGGGTGAGGGCACGCATCGCCGGTAGCTCTATCTGCCAGCTCGCGCGCTCGCCGCCGGGCGAGAGATACGGGTGAAAGCCGAACGCCAGCGGCACCGCGTCGGTCCCGCATGCGTGCACTGTGACCGAGATCTCCAGGCGTCCGTCCTGCAGGAGCGCCTCGTAGCGAAGGTCGTGGCGAAACGGGAAGACGTCGAACAGCCCCGGCTGCTCCTCGCTCCAGCGGAGGCTCGCGGCGAGCGAGGAGGCGCCCGGCTCGATGGAGCCCGTCTCGGCAGCGCCTGTGAGCTGCCACGCCTGCCGCCCACCGATCACGCCGTGGATGGGCAGCCCGTTGGCGTCGGTGTGCACGAGGCTCTCGTCGTGGGGTACGAGAACAGTGCGCCCGCCAGCGGTGTAGTCGAAGGCAGCGAGCCGGTTGGCCCATGGGAAGAGCAGCGGTATGCCCATGGTTTTTCCCTGTTGCACGTAGGCGCTGACGCCGGCGTTCTGGGCGAGCAGCTCCTCGCCTTGGTGACGCAACGAGCAGCAGAGCATCCCGGCGGCGGGGGCGAACGTGGCCTCGAGCGCCGCTGCCTCGTCGCGTAGGTGCACCGTCTCGGGCGCTCGATCAGTCATGCTCGTGGGCACAGTACCGCGACGACTGGAGGATCATCTTGCCACCCGAGGACCAGAGCGCCGATGAGCGCCCTGCCGACACCCAGCCCGAGGATCTGCACGCCCACGCGCGCGCCGCGACCGCCCCGCCGGAGCTGACGCGCGAGCAGATCGAGAGGCTCGAGAGCATCTACGGCAACCGCTACCTGCTCGAGCCGGCACCGGACCACAAGCTGCCGCGCCACGGCATGTCGGCGCGGGAAGCGAAGGGCCTGGTGGAACAGGAGACGCTGCTGGACGGCCTGCCGGCGCGCAACCTGGCGACCTTCGTGACGACGTGGATGGAGCCGGAGGCGGACGAGCTGATCCGCGACTCGTTGCGCGTGAACTTCATCGATCACGCCGAGTATCCGCAAACGGCGGAGATCGAGCAGCGCTGCATCCGCATGCTGGCGGACCTGTTCAACGCGCCGGGGGAGACGACGGGCGCCCGCACGCAGGGCTCCTCGGAGGCGATCATGCTGGGGGCGCTGTCGCTGAAGTGGAAGTGGCGCGCGCGCAGGCAGGCGGCGGGCAAGGACATCGATCGCCCGAACCTGGTGTTCGGCGGCGACGTGCACGTGGTGTGGGAGAAGTTCTGCCGCTACTTCGACGTGGAGCCGCGGATCGTGCCGCTGAGGCCGGACAAGTACACGATCGGCGCGGAGGACGTGGAGCCCCACATCGACGAGAACACGATCGGGGTGGCGGCGGTGCTTGGTACGACGTTCACGGGGCACGCGGACGACATCCGCGGCATCAACGACTACCTGGTGGGGCTCAAGCACGAGG
This sequence comes from uncultured Solirubrobacteraceae bacterium, assembly GCA_963752865.1. Taxonomy (GTDB): domain Bacteria; phylum Actinomycetota; class Thermoleophilia; order Solirubrobacterales; family Solirubrobacteraceae; genus Palsa-744. Next base: position 766,401 of record CAVVZU010000001.1, on the reverse strand, counting down.
AGGGGTTGGACGTGCCGCTGCACGTGGATGCGGCGAGCGGCGGCTTCGTGTGGCCGTTCCTGTATCCGAAGTCGGAGTGGGACTTCCGCCTGGAGCAGGTGCGCTCGATCAACGTGTCGGGCCACAAGTTCGGCCTCGTGTATCCGGGGATCGGCTGGCTGGTGTTCCGCGAGAAGTCCGACCTGCCGGAGGATCTCGTGTTCTACGAGAACTACCTGGGCAAGCGCGACGCGACGTTCACGCTGAACTTCTCGACGGGCTCGGCGATGGTGCTCGCCCAGTACTACAACTTCGCGCGCTTGGGCCACGCGGGCTATCGCTATCTGTTGGAGTCGATGAAGTACAACGCGCGCACGCTCGCGAAGGAGATCGCGGCGACGGGCAACTTCGAGCTGATCGGCTCAGAGCAGGACGAGCAGCTGCCGCTGGTGGCGTTCAAACTGACGGGCGAAAAAGGCTATGACGAGTTCGATGTGGCGGCGCAGCTGGCGGAGCGGCGAGGTTGGATGGTGCCGGCGTACACGCTGCCGCCGAACGCGGAACACGTGAAGATCCTGCGCGTGCTCGTCAAGGAGACGCTCGGCCAGTCGCTGACGAGGTGTCTCGGCAACGACCTCGCGGAAGCGTGCAAGGCGCTGGAGGTCAAGGGTCACATGCACCCGCAGGAGCGGGGGCGCGTGAAGACGAACACGGGCTTCTAGTGCGCGGCGACGCCGCTGCGCCCGTAGAAGTCGGCCTCCTCGCGGCCGAGCTCGGTGACGGGCTCATCGCCGTACATCCACTCGCGGGCGATCCTGTGCCAGTTGGCGCTGGCCCGTAGCTGCGAGAGAACGGCGAGCGTGAGCATCTCCATGCGCCTGCCGAACAGGTGCTCGGGGCGGATCGTCTGGTGGCGCATCTGGCGGAAGTGACTCGAGCGGGGATCAGAGCTCTCGATCATCACCTGGGTTGCGATCTCAGGCGAGAGCAGCACGTCTTCGTCGGCGGTGGTGTACCACCAGATCGCGTCGTTGATGAACGCGAGCAGGTTGTCGGGATCGACGCGCTCGGGTTCGGGTAGGAAGCCGGAGGCGGCGAGCAGCTCGTGTAGCTTCGCCGCGTCGCCCTCCGTCACCGCCCTTTGAGCGGCCAGCTCGAGTTCCACGGGCTCGGCGTCGAGGCGCTTGAACAGGCCGAAGTCGAGGAACGCCACGCGACCATCGCCGAGCAGCAGGAAGTTCCCGGGGTGGGGATCGCCGGAGAACTGCCGGTGGCGATACAGGCAGCCGAGGAAGAAGCGGAAGATGATCTCGCCGATGCGGTCGCGCTCGGCCCGGGGACGCTCCTTGAGCTCCTCGAAGCCGACACCCTCCACGTACTCGCTCACGAGCACCCGCTCACGCGAGAGCGAGCCGATGACCTCGGGGACGACGATGAACGGATGGCCGGCGAAGATGCGCGCCAAAGACCGCTGGTTTTGGGCCTCGAGCTCATAGTCGAGCTCCTCGACGATGCGCTCCTTGATCTCCCCGGCGATCGCCTTGACGTCGAGCGCTGGAGTCATGCGCTTGAGCAGCCGCAGGATCATGTCCAGGTTCTGCATGTCCGCCCGCACAGCGCTGGCCACGCCGGGATATTGGACCTTGACGGCCACGTCGCGGCCGTCCTTGAGGGTCGCGCGGTAGACCTGCCCGATCGACGCGGCGGCGATCGGCTCCTCATCGAAGGACGCAAACACCTCGGAGATGGGCTCTTCCAGGTCCTCCTCGATCACGCGCCGCATCTGCTTGAACGACACGGTGGGGGCGGCGTCGCGCAGCTTGGCGAGCTCCCGCTGGAACTCCTCGCGGTGCTCCTCGGCGACGAGCCCGACGTCGAGGAAGGACATCACCTGCCCGAGCTTCATGGCGGCGCCCTTCATCGTGCCCAGCACGGCCACGATCTGCTTGGCGGTCTCCAGCTGGCGCCGGGCCATGGCCTCCTCGGAGGCCTCCTCGCCGCGGGTGACGTTGGCGGCACGGGTGCCGAACTGCTTGACGGCCTCGCTGGCGGCGAGCGTGGCTACGGTTGCGGTGCGCCGTGCGCGCGAAGTGGGGATCCTCTCGTTCTCTCGCGCCATGGCATGCATGCTAGATGGTTGATTCCGCGGTCCTGCGGCCATCTCGTACGAGCTTCGCGCGTAGGGCCGCACGCGCGGGAACGTCCACTACGAGCTGCGCTGCACCTGCGACCCGGGGACGATGTCGTTTGAGCCATCCTCCCAGCGCACCCACGCCTTGGTACCGCCGTCGTAGTCGGCGCCCAGCAGCACCAGCGACGCTGGCTGCCCGAGCGCGGTGCACGGCTGTGAGCCCTCCGGGTCGAGGCCCCGCCAGACGCGGATGAAGGAGTTGTTGTCCCACTCCCGCGCGACGGTGGTCTGCTCGGAGTGGCCCGGGTAGATGATGGTGTCGGACGGCAGCTCCATCAGCGTTCCCATGATCGAGTCGCGCAGATCCGTGTAGGTGGTGTGGCCGGGCGCCCTGACACCGCCAACTGAGTTCTTGAAAAGAGTGTCGCCGGTGAACACGGACAGTCCAGCCCCACCGAGGCCGCCCGGTGCGGTGGTTCTCGCTCCGCGCACTGGTGTCCCCCCGTCCGCCTCTGGTCGCTCGCCGACGAGGAACGACAGCATCCCGGCGGTGTGCCCGGGCGTGTGCAGCGGGCGAACCTCGAGCGCGCCGAACCGCAGTGTCTGGCCCGCCTCGATGGAGCCCATCCCGGCGGCCGGCCCCGGCTGGGCGTCCTGTCCCTCCCCGCCTGCGGCACTGCTTTCGAGCAGATCGCGCTCGCGCTGGCTGATCAGCACCTCGAGCTTGGGCCAGCGCTTTTGCAGCTGCCCTGTCTCGCTGACGTGGTCGAAGTGGTGATGGGTGAGCAGCACATGGGTGGGCGTGAGCCCGAGACGCTCGGCGGTCTCGATCAGCCCCTCCACGGGACCACCGGCGTCGATGAAGAACGCCGGCCCTCCCTGTCCGTCGGCCACGAGGTAGGTGTTCGACAGGAACTGTGGATGGCTGGCACTCTCGACGATCATGTGGCCATCCTTGCACGAATACGTCAGCTGGCGTTGGGGAGCAGGCTCTCCGCAGCGGCTGCACCGTCAGCGTCCGCGCCAGGTCCTTGCGGCGAGACGAGCTGGGTGAGCTGATCGAGGTAGCGCTCGTCGCCGACGTCTGCACGCCACTCGAGCACGGGCACCGTTGCCGCGGCCGCGGCCACCCGTACCCGTGCCTGCTCGAGCGTGGGCGCGGTGCTCGTCAGCGCCACCGCGCGGGAGGTGCCAACGGTGCGGTAGGAGTTGTGCGCGGTCTCCACCGCGGATGAGAAGAACACGCGACAGCCGTCGGCTTCGATGCGCTCGCGATCGAGCGTGAAGTCATATGCGGGGCCGGGGCGTAGGGCGTAGTCGGGCGAGACGAGGTACAGCACGACAGATGCCTCCTCGCGCAGCGACACATCACTGGGCTGCAGGCTGGTGGCGGCGATGCGCTCCATCACCTCAGGCCAGCTGCCGTTGAACAGGCTCATGATGTTCATGCACTCGGGGTCGCCGAAGCGGGCGTTGAACTCGATCGCCTTGATGCCATCGGCGGTGGCGAAGAAGCCGCTGTTCATGATGCCGCTGAAGTGGCGGCCCATCTGCGCGAGGCGCTCGATCACCTGCTCGATCACCGCACACGCCCGCTCGTAGTGCTGCGGAGTCATGAACGGCAGCGTGGAGCTGGCCATCGACAGTGAGCCCATCCCGCCGGTGCCGGGGCCTTGATCGCCGTCATAGCGGTAGGGGTAGTCGTAGGTGGATGGCGGGAACACGACGGTGCGCCCGTCGCTGATGGCCTGGATGGTGAACTCGGCACCGACGACCTTCTCCTCGATGTGCACGCCCTCGCGATCACCGCCGCGCCCCAGCAGCTCGAGCGCGTAGTCGCGCGCCTCGGCGTGGCTTGCCAGGTGTGGCCCCATCACCTTCACGCCCTTGCCGCCGGTCAGCCCCGGCGGCTTGACGGCAACCGGTGTGGAGGCGAAGAGCGCGAGCGCATCGTCGAGCTCGCTGGTGCCGTGGACCACGCGCAGCATCGGCGAGGCGTCGGGGGCGACTTCGGCGAGCACGGAGCGGGCGAACGTCTTGTTCCACTCGATCTCGGCCCCGGCGGCGGTGGGACCGACGGCACGGGTGCCCTGAGCCAGCAGCGCGTCGACCACACCGGCGGCAAGCGGCTCGTCGGCGCTGACCATCGCGATGTCGATCTCCCGGGCGCGGGCGAAGGCGGCTACCGCCTCCGGGTCGCAGACGTTGCCCACCTCGTGAGCGCCACCGGAGGCGGCCGCGTGACGGAGGATCGTGGGGTTCTCGTGGCCTACGAACGCGTAGAGCTGGCTGTGCTCGGCCATGGCAGCGGCAAGTGCGCTCTCGCGTCCGCCGTGACCGACGATGAGGGTCTTCACGGGCGCCAGTCTAGACTTCGCGGCATGGCCCTGATCCACACCTGCTACCGCATTACCGACATCGACCGCTCAGTGGCCTTCTACGAGGCGCTCGGCTTCCAGGAGGTCGGCCGTCTGCCGATCAAAGACGAGGCGGTCAACGTTTTCATGAACCAGCCCGGCGACGGCGACATGCCGAGACTGGAGCTGACATACAACTACGGCGTCGACTCATACGAGGTCGGCACCGGCTATGGCCACATAGCGATCACAGCCAAAGACCTCGACGGCACCCTCGCCCGACTTGCGGAGCAGGGCATCGAGCCAGAGAAGCCGCCTTATTCAGTGCGCGAGGGCGGCTCGCGGCTTTGCTTTGTGAAAGACCCGGATGGCTACCGCATCGAGTTGATCGAGACGGGCTGAGCCTCCGTGTTTGGGGCGCCGATCTGGATGTTATACTCATTCAGTATGATCGGGCGAATCGGAGCAAAGGGTCAAGTCGTGATCCCGAAGTCGCTGCGTGACCGTGTTCGTCTGCAACCAGGCGATGTGGTCGGCTTCGAGTTGCGCGGTGAGGAGATTGTGCTTGTGGCACAGCCGTCTTCTGCTCGCTTGGGTGGCCGGTTCTCGCGCACCGGGATGGCGGCGCGCCTGCTCAGGGATCGAGCGCGCGAGCCTCGGTGAGCGTCTGCCTCGATTCGTGGGCGATTCTGGCCTGGCTGGACGGAGACGAGCCGGCGCTCTCGCGTGTCGAGGAGATCATCGGCGCCCGGCCCCTGACCAGCTGGGTGAACCTGGTCGAGGTCTACTACCGCCTCGAGCGCGACCAGGGGCGAGCCGCGGCAGACGAAACGCTTTCAGACCTGCGAGCCGCGCTCTCCGCGGAGCTGCCAGGGACCGCCCGCATGATCGAGGTCGCTCGCCTGAAGGCGCGCGCTTCGATCGCACTTGGAGATTGCTTCGCCGTGGCCACCGCCGCGGCGCATGACTTCGTCCTTCTCACAGGCGACCCCGAGATCATCGAGCTGCCCGATCGCCCATGCCAAATCGAGGATCTGCGCCCTGCTTGAGCGATGACGCCACAGCCCGCAAGGGCTCCCGCCTACCCCCGCAACCCCGCCAAAGCCCCACTCATCCGCAACAGCCCGGCAAGCAGCGCGTCAGCCGCCTTCTCCATAGTCTCGTTCGCGTCGATCTCCCCTTCGTCGTCCAGGAACTGGGCAACGAACGGGATCGCCACCGCTTCGCCCAGCGCGAACATGTTGAGGGTGGTGACCACCTGCTTGATCATCTGCACGGCGCGGGTGCCGGCGGAGACGCCGCCGTAGGAGACGAAGCCGACGGGCTTGTACATCCACTCCTGGTGCAGGAAGTCGAAGGCGTTCTTGAGCGGCGCGTTGAAGCCGTAGTTGTACTCGGGCATCACGAACACGAACGCGTCGGCGGCGTCCACTTTGGCGCTCCACTGCCTGGTGTGCTCCTGCGTGTACTGGCGCAGGCGCGGGTGGTTGGGCTCGTCCATGAACGGCAGGCCGAGCTCGGCCAGGTCGACGACTTCGACCTCGAAGCCTCCGTGTGCGCGCGCACGCTCCTCGAACCAACGACCCACGGGCAGACCGACGCGGCCGGGGCGGGTGCTGGCGATGATGATCTGCAGTCTCGGCATGTTGGCTCTCCGCGCGTGGAAGGTCAGGAAAGGACCCGGCCGCGGAACTTCCGCAGGCCGAGCGTGAGGAACGTAGCGCAGAAGCCGAGCAGCACCGGATAGACGATGTACAGGTGCATGTGGGAGGCGTGAGTGAGCCCGGCGCGCATGCCCTCGTTGACGTAGATCAGCGGGTTGACGAGCACGACGATCTGCAGCCAATGCACGCCGCCCACCTGCACTGGCGCCAGGCGCGTCCACTGGTAGTAGGTGCCGCCGAGGAACGTCAGCGGTAGCACCACGAAGCCGAACATCAGCCCGATGTTGCGCGGCTCGAACGCGGTGCCCAGCAGCAACCCGAGCGAGGTCATGGTCACGCACGCGAGCGGGATCAGCGTCAGCACCACCCACCAATGCACCGACAAGTGCGCGTGCACGCCCGAGGCGTGGACGACCGCGGCGATGGGGAACACGATCACGGCGGCGACCAGCCCCTGAGCGGCGCCGGACAGGACCTTGGAAAGGGCAACGAGCCAGATCGGGCAGGGCGCCTGCACGCGGTCCTCGATCTCGCGGGTGTAGCCGAACTCCGTGGATAGCTGCATCGCGACCGCCTGGATCCCCTGGAACATGATCGAGATCCCGACCACGCCGGGAACGAGCACGGTCGCGAACCCGGAGTCGGAGGCTCTGTTCGCTCCCCCGCCGATGCCCTGGCCGATGTTGGGGAACACGTACAGGAACACGAACACCAGCAGGAACGGCTGGATCAGCGTGCGCATGACGAACTCGCCCTTGTTCTTCCACAGGACGACCAGGTCGCGCAGGATCAGCGCCCGCAGGGCGATACGGCTGGCCGCCATGACCGAGCGCGTGGGCTTGATCACGATCCGATCGGGCGCGCCCCTCTGGGCTTGCGCGGTTGAGCTTGCCGTCGCGGCCATTACTCGCGCAGCTCCTTCCCGGTGAGGCTGATGAACACGGTTTCGAGGCTGGGCTCAGCCACGGATAGGTCGATCACGTCGAAGCCCCCTCCCTCCGCCGCGGCGACGACACGCGGCACGAGCCGCTCAGCACCCCTGACATGCAACTCGACCCCCCCCTCAACCGGTCGTGTGTTGGTGATCTCGCTGAGCTCCCGGGAGAAGCGCGCCGCGAGCGCATCCTGATCCCCGTTGGCCTTGACGGTGACGATCGTGTCGGCGCCCACCGAGCGCTTGAGCGCATCGGGCGTGTCCAGCGCGAGGATCTTCCCGTGGTCCATGATCGCCACCCGCCCGCAGAGCTCGTCGGCCTCCTCCATGTAGTGGGTGGTGAGCAGCACCGTCTGGCCCTCGCTGTTGAGCTCGCCGAGGATCTCCCACAGCGCCAGGCGGCTCTGCGGGTCAAGGCCGGCGGTCGGCTCGTCGAGGAACAGCACCGCGGGCCGATGGAAGATCGCCCGCGCCATCATCAGGCGCTGGGCCATGCCGCCGGAGAGCGCGAACACGGATGCCTTCGCCCACTTGGCGAGCTGGAACTGCTCGAGCAGCCGGTCGGCGATCTGGCGGGACTCGGTGGCGGAGATGCCGAACAGGCGCCCGTGGAAGTACAGGTTCTCCCACACCGTCAGCTGGCGATCGAGCGTGTTCTGCTGGGAGACGATCCCGAGCAGCTGCTTGGCCAGCGCCGGGTGCGCGACGACGTCGATCCCACCCACATACGCAGACCCGGAGGTTGGGACGACACGCGTGGTGAGCATCCCCGCGGTGGTCGTCTTGCCGGCGCCGTTGGGACCGAGCAAGCCGAATATCTCTCCCGCGTGCACGCTCAGGTTGAGCTTGTCCACAGCGGCAAAGTCGGTGCCGGCGTAGACCTTGGTGAGCTCGACCGTGCGGATCACCTCGCCGTCCTCGCCGCCGTCGCGAGCCTCGCCCGCCTCGCCGTGAGCGAGAGCTGGCATGTCGAGCGGTTGACTTGAGGCCATCGCCCACAATCTATAGCGCTCGCGCTACCCTCCCGAACGAGATGGCGGACACGAGCAAGATCGCCAAGAACCTCGAGCGCTTCGCGCAGGCGGTGGCCGCGCACGACCGCGAGAACCCGACCCACACCGCGTATGGCATCGGTTTGGCGCACTTCGACATGGAGCGTCTCGGACTGGACGAGGGCGAGGCGATCCTCCCCGGGATCACCATCCACGCCGACCAGGGCGTGACGGGCAACTTCCGCGTGCTGTGCGACGGCGACCACGAGGAGGAGCTCACCGAGGCGGAGGAGCAGGCTGTCGAGGCGATCGCAACACAGGCGATCCCGGTGTTCTCGCCCTCCCCGGGCCGCTCTCCATTCGAAGAGCACTAGCCGCGCTGATCTTGGACGCCCGGCCAAGGCCGTGGCGCCCGGCGCAGCCCAAACTGTGGCTAAGTGGCCACGGTTGCGGGGATCTCGCCATCCGATTTTCAGCATTGCCGCGATTGGGCCGGCCATGTGATCGTGTGCGGCCTGAACCCGGTCGGGCTGCGCACGGTCGAGCAGCTGCACCTGGCGGGGGCGCGCGTGGTGGTGCTCGACGACGAGCCCGACGAGCGCCTCACACGGGTGGTGAGCGGCTGGGGCATCCCACACATCGTCCGCGGCTCGCATCACCTCAGTGAGCCGCTGTATGAAGCGGGCATCGCGGGCGCGGCGGCGGTCGTGTGCGCCGAGCGCACCGATCTGCGAACGCTGGAGACGGTGCTGTTGATCCGCGATCTCAGGCCGGAGGTGCGGATCGTCGCCGACCTCGACAACCCGGCGGTGGCGCGGGCGGTCGAGCAGGTCCTCGGCTCGGTCGGCGTGCTCGACGTCGGCGCGCTGTTCGCGCCGTCGGTCGTGGAAGTGTGCGTCGGCCAGCGCGCCCGCGACATCCTGCTGGGCGACACCCTGTTCGTGGCCGCGGAGGTGATCGCGCCGCGCGAGGGAACGCTGCGCGAGCTGTATGGCAGCCTCGCGCCGATCGGCGTGGTCACGGACGCAGACGACACGCTGATCGCGTGCCCCGGTCGCGACCAGGCAGTGGCCGCAGGGGACCGCGTGACGCTGCTCGGCACCCACGAGCAGCTCGACGAGGCGGGTCTCGGCCATACGCACGTGCGCGCCCGCGAGATCTCAGACTTCGGCCAGCGTATGGGCGCGGCGGCCGGGCGGGTGGTGCGCGCCGTGCTGAGCGTCGCCGATCGGCCGTTGCGTGTGGCCCTGACGCTTGGGCTGACAATGCTCGTGATCTCGACGCTGGTACTGCATTTTGGCTACCACTGGGCCGAACACCACTCGCACCTGCCGATCCTCGACTCGATCTACTTCACCGTCGAGACAGTCGCCACGGTGGGCTTTGGCGATTTCTCCTTCTCCAACCAGCCGGTATGGATCGAGGCGTTTGGCATCGGCCTGATCGTCGCGGGCACGACGCTCGTGACAACGATGTTCGCGCTGCTCACCAATGCGCTGGTCAGCCGTCGCCTGGCACAGTCGCTCGGCCACGAGCGCATCCCGGGCTTGCGCGGCCACGTTGTGCTCGTGGGGCTGGGGGCCGTTGGCATGCACGTGCTCGAAGGGCTGCTCGAGCGCGGCCGCGAGGTGGTCGTGGTGGAGCGCACCGAGAGCAACAGCTACGTCGCCCAGGCACGCTCGCATGGGGTGCCGGTGGTGCTCGGCGACGCCACCCGCTCGCAGACGCTCGACTCGGTCAACCTGTCGAGCGCAGCGGCGGTGGCGATCCTCACCTCGGACGATCTCACCAACATCGAGACCGGCCTCGCGGTACGCGACCGGCTGGACGAGCGCTGGAGCACGGTGCCGGTCGTGCTGCGGGTGTTCGACCGCCAGCTCGGGCACCGGCTCGAGCAGAGCTTTGGCTTCCGCCACGTGTGGTCGACCTCGGCGATCGCCGCGCCCTGGTTCGTGGGATCGGTGCTCGGCCTGGAAGTGCTGTTCACCTTCTACGTCGGCAACCACCCGTTCCTGCTCGCCCGCCTACGTGTGAGCGCCGGCGGTGGCCTCGATGGCCAGGCGATGCTCGAGATGCCCGCGAACGTGCGGGTGGTGGCGATTCGCCGCGCGGCGGACTCGCTCGCGCTCGAGCACCCGCCTCGGCGCGATACGCGTCTGGCTCCCGACGACGACGCTTACCTGGTGGGGCCATACGCGGAGCTGCTGGAGGTGCTGCGACATGATCGCGAGACCTCGGGTGAAACTCACTGACCGAATCAACCCGGACTCGGGCAACGATGACCTACGTGGTTCCGCACGCGCTGCTGAGTCGCGATCCGCAAGGAGGTCGCGCATGCTCCAGTCAGCTAAATGCGCCCCATGTTCCACATCTCGGCACGCGTACTTCGAGAAGCCCCGAATAGGTGACCTTGATTCCGCGGGCTTCCAGTTCGCCCTTTCGTTCTGACAAGGTCGTCGCTTCTGTGAAGATCGTTGTGATTTCTTCCGCCGCTGGCGGGAAGCGTAGATTGACTGTAAACGCTTCCGTTTCGCGGGCTCCCACTTCTACTTCTTCTTTTGCGCCATTCAAGTTCTGGCTAACTACTCCTTCGCACGCTGGCGCGCAACCTGATTTGGCTTCAATTTTGGCACTCGCGAATGTACAGCCGGTGAATTTAATTTCGGCGAATTCGCTCCCCGTTTCCGGCTTCAAGAGCGTCAGCAACTTGCCTGTGCCTTCTCCAGTTCCAGTTTTGCTTGCGTATCCTAGGAGGAAGATAAGTGGTTTAGTGTTAAATGAGCCATTTTCTACTTTACAAGTCATTGATCCTTCGACGGTACAGCCACTGTATTCAAGCGTCACTTTTCCCTTACCACCATTTTTCCCAGTAGTTCCTTCAACGACAGCACCGGAGGCAGCAAAGACAGCGGTGCAGAGCACTGCACCTACACCATTCAGCCCATTCCCTTCGAACTTCTGGACTGGGCCCTCCAGGACCGAGATCACTTCACTACCCGTCGTCAGGCGACCCCTTCCTTGGAGTTTGTAGAATGGACCTTCGGACGCCTGTGCTCCGTTAGCCGCAATTGCGCTTAGGGCGAGCACAGCCAAGCAACTGAGGATTCGTGCGCGTGCAGTCCCGTCGCGGTGACGAACCTTTCGCCTAAATCCGCCGGTCCGATACGCATGCTTTATATGATCTGCCATGGCTAGGTCATGTCCATACTTGCCTTTGTCGACAGCCATAAGCTTCCCTTCCTGCGCCCTGCCTTTATCGGCCATGCCTTAGGCATGGAATGACGAAATTTACCCATATCCATCGTGATGCCTTTCTCGTAGAAAGTCAAGTAGTCGGAAATAGAGTCTATGGCTCTGCTTTCACATAAACCGCTTTGCCCGCAGTATCGTGGAGGCCAAGCACCGGTGCTGGATAGCGAGAAGACGCCGTCTGTGTTGCGCATATTCGAGATGAGCGCCGCCGGGCCAGCACACCTGCCGCGCGCCATGAAACCCAGGGCGGCTCACAGTAATTCCTCCTTGTCGCCGCAGCGGCCGGTCAGTCCAGCCGCGGCGCAGGCACACCCGCCCGCACAGCAATCATCGCGACAAGCCGCTCGATCGTCGGACAAGCAATGCCGTGTCGCGCGCCCGCACGGAGCACCGAGCCGGGAATAGCGTCGAGCTCAGGTTCGCGCCCGGCCGCGATGTCTCGCTGCATGGAGCTACCGAGCGTGTCATGCGCGCGCTCGAGCTCATCAATGGCGATGGGAGGATCGACGTCGTGCGCGCCCTCAGCTTTGCCGACCGCGCAAGCCTCCTCGATTGCGCCGACGAGATCGGCGCGCAGCGCGGGCGTGGAGCGAATCTCGCCGAGCAGCTTGTCGTAGGCGCTGGTGGTGCAAGCGAGCGCATTGAGTCGCACGAGCTTGGACCACATGACCTGAGCCTCGGAGTCCAGCACCTTTACCGGCACCCCAGCCTCGCACAGCGTGTCCGCGAGCTCCTGCATGGCCGGCCGCGTTGCGGGCTCGCTGCTGGCCATGCTGACGAGCAGGAAGGGGCTGGTGTGCACGACGACGCCGGGCTGCGGCCGGTCGGCCTCGACGCGAATCGAGCCGGCGAGCACGGAGCTGGCGGCGAAGCGCCGGCGCAGCACGGCAATGTGGTCGAGCCCGTTGAGCAGCGGCAGCACGACGGTTGGCTCGACTGCGATCCGCTCGAGCGCGGGCTCGAGGCCGGCGGCCTTGGTGGCAACGATCAGCGCGTCGACTGGCTCTTGTAGCTGGGCGACGGCGCGGGGGTGGGCGATGAAGTCGCCGAAGATGACGCTGCGGACGTCGACCCCCTGCTCGGCGATCAAGTCGGCGGTGCCCTCACGCGCGACGACGATCACGTCGTTGCCGGCCCGATCGAGTACCCCCGCAAGCAGCCCGCCCACGCCTCCGGGGCCGAGGATGGCGATCTTCATGTGGCGGGATCGATCAGCACGCCAGGGTTCATTATGCCGGCGGGGTCGACCGCGAGCTTGGCTGCGCGCAGCGCCTCGGCGAAGGGCTCGGGCCGCTGCCGGTCATACCAGGGGCGGTGATCGCGTCCGACTGCGTGATGGTGGGTGATGGTGCCGCCGCCAGCGAGAATCGCATCGGAGGCGGCCTGCTTGATCGCGCCCCACTGCTCGACCTCCTCGCCGCGGCGGGCGGGCGCGATGACGGTGAAATAGGGCGCGGGACCGTCGGGATAGACGTGGGTGAAGCGACAGAAGACTTTGCCGTGCCCGCCGCAGACCTCGCGCACGGCCTGCTCGGTGGCGGCGATCACACGCTCGTGAAAGGCGGGGAAGCGCTCCCAGGTGATGGCTGTCTCGAACGTCTCCGCGAGCACGCCCATGGCGACAAGCGTGTCGCGCACATATGGGGCACCGAGGAACGCGCTGCGCCATGAGCCGACAGCGTCGTCACCAGCGCGATCTCCCTCGCCGCTCGGGGCGCGCCGCTCGTCCACCTTGCCGCCGTGCTCGGCACAAAGCGCGAGCGCCCGCGCCATCGCCTCATCGACAGGGTGATCGCTTGACTCGAAGCCGAGAACGAGGAGTGCGCTCGAGCCATCACCGGCCATCGTGAGCAGTGCCTCGCCGGGGTCGAGCAAGCGGCAGTTGGATGGGTGAAGATTTGATTGGGAGATCGCGAGCACACACTGGGCGCCGTCGTGAAAGCTCGCGAAGCGCACTCCGGCGGAGCTGCGATGGGTGGGACGCGGTTGCACACGCATCCATGCTTGGGTAATGACGCCGAGCGCGCCCTCGGAGCCGGCGAGCATCCGGTCGGGGCTGACGCCGGCGCCGGACCCGGGTAGCCGCCGTGACTCCCACACGCCTGCGGGCGTGAGCGCGTGAACGGACTCGACGAGATCCTCGATGTGGGTCCACAGGGTGGCGAAATGGCCGGAGGCACGGGTGGCGATCCAGCCGCCGAGGGTGGAGAGCTCGAACGACTGGGGAAAGTGGCGTAGCGTCAAGCCGTGTTGGGCAAGCTGGGTCTCCAGGTGCGGGCCGAGCGCACCGGCCTGGATCAGTGCCGAGCGCGAGATCGGGTCCACTTCGAGCACACGATCGAGCGCAGCGAGATCGATGGAGACGACGCCGTTGTAGCTGGAGGACAGCTGCGGGGTGACGCCGCCGACCACTGAGGTCCCTCCACCGAATGGGATCGCAGCGACCCGCTCGTCGGAGCACCACTCGAGCACTCGCTCCAAGTCGGTCTCATCGCGCGGGTGCAGAACGAAGTCGGGGGGATGGTCGAAACGCCCGCGGAAGCCGCGGACGATGTCGCTATAGGACTTGCCGAGCGCGTGAGAGGCGCGGGCGTGCACGTCATCAGCGCTGATGTCCGATAGCGAGGCGGGCGCCTGGATGCGGGGCGGCGCCAGCTGCAGGGACTCGAGCGCCACCGGCTCCTCGACCTCGCTGAGCTTGATCCCGAGGTGAGTCCCGAGTACACCGGCCGAGGCATGCAGCTCCTCGCTTGTCGGCTGCTGATCCTCGGAGCCCCAGCCCCAGTGCTTACGTCGACTCTCGCTCACTGGCGGCGAGTGTATGCGCAGCGCCTGCGTCGCGTTTTGCGCGCCCCTATGGAGTTATTCACTACTTCGTGAAGTGCATGCCGATAGCCTTCGAGCCAAGTGTCAGACCAACCTGACCCAGCATCCCAAGCACCGGAGATCCTCGCCCGCGGACCGTGGGCGTTGGAGCAGATCACCGCGCGCTGGCAGGAGGCACAGTTCGAGCCCTCGCCCGAGCAGAGCGAGGCAGCGGACGCGGCGATCAGAGAGCTGCAGCAGCGCGGCTCGCCGAGCCACGACGGCATCGCGGCGCGGCTGGTCGACTACCGCCAGGACGAGCAGGGGATCGCGATCGAGCTGCAACCGCTGCGCTGGGCGCTGCGGCTGGTCGAGAGCGACGCCTCCCAGAGCGTGGCGGCGCTGTGCGTGACCCGCTCGGCGGATGGGCGCTGGCTGGCCGGGCGGCGTGCCCCGTGGGTGTCCTCGTGGGCTGGGCGCTGGGCGCTGGGCGCTGGGGGCGCTGTGGATGTGGGAGAGAACCCGGCAGACACGCTGGTGCGGGAGCTACAGGAGGAGTGGTCGGTCACGCCCGAGCGGGTGCAGGGCGAGGCGCTCCTGCGCCTGCCGCACAGGCTGGTGATGTTCGTGGGACAGGCGTGGCTGGCGGAGGGAGACGAGGAGACGATCGCGATGGACCCCGAGCACGACCGCTTCGCCTGGTGGCCGCGTGATATCGAGGACTGGCCGGCGGAGGCCGGCGAGACGCTGCCGCGGATGGCCCAGTGGCTGTCGGAGTAAGCGCACCGATGCGCTCGGGGGTCGGGCCGCTGACGTTCACGCGCCTGAAGTGGACATCGTTCACCCACTCCTGCGTTTACACAGCGCTGCTGGTGAGCGCGTTCGCCGTGGGCAAGCCAGAACCGCTGACGTTCGTACTGGGATGGACACATGGGCTGCTGTGGATCGGAATGTCTCTGGCGTGCATCACGGCCGCACGCCTGCGCATCGTGTCGTTGAAGCTGGCTGTAGCGGTGGCCGTGCTCGGCGGAATCGGACCGTTTTTTGGCAGCTACCAGTTCATCCGCGAGCAGCGCGAGCGCGAGAACGCAGCGCCGCGCTAAAGTGAGAGATCAATGGCCACAGGCACCACCGCAGTGCAGACGATAGACGTCGTAACACCCGCTGCGGGTGAGTCAGTGACCGAAGGCACGATCCTCGAATGGCATGTCAAGGTCGGCGACTACATCAAGGTCGACGACACGATCGTTGAGATCTCGACCGACAAGGTCGACGTCGAGCTACCCTCGCCGGGGAGCGGCACTGTGAGCGAGATCCTGGTGGAGGAGGGCGAGACGGTCACGGTCGGCCAGGTGATTGCACGCATCTCCGTAAACGGCGCCGTACCGGCCCAAGCCCCGGCGCCCGACACCCCGGCGCAGGAGCCAGAGAGCGAGCAGCCGGCAACGCAGCCCGAGGCAGCGGAGCCGCAGAGCCCGACGGTCGAGTCGCAGCCGGCCAGTTCCAGCTCGCAGCCAAGCAATGGCGCAGCGGGGCAGACAGTCGACGTGGTGACACCGGCAGCTGGCGAGTCGGTGACCGAGGGGACAATCCTTGAATGGCGCGTGAAGGTCGGCGACCCGATCAAGGTGGACGACACGATCGTTGAGATATCGACGGACAAGGTGGACCTGGAGCTACCGGCGCCTGCGACTGGGACGGTGAGCGAGATCCTGGTGGAGGAGGGCGAGACGGTTACGGTGGGCCAGCTGATCGCGCGCATCTCCCTGAACGGGGCGGTCGCGAAACCGGCCGAGCCGAGCGCACCGCCGGCCGCGGCGACAGGCCAGGCGGATGGCACGGGCGCAGCAGCTGGCGCGAGCGCGAGCACACCGGCCGCGAGCACACCGGCCGCGGGTGTCCCCGAGGGCACGAAGGCATCTCCGGTTGCGGCACGCGCGGCGGCCGTGGAGGGAGTGGATCTCGCACAGGTCTCTGGCAGCGGCCCGGCGGGACGAATCACGAAGTCCGACGTCCTCTCAGCGGCGGCTGGCACAGGCGCCCACGCGGCCAACGGCACAGGCGCCAACGGCCGCGCGACGGCCACGGAGCCGAGCGCACAGCCGATGCGAGGCGGCGCGGCGATGCTCGTGCGCTACATGGAGGAGTCGCGCTCGATCCCGACAGCGACAAGCTTCCGCACGCTGACGGTGACGCGTCTTGACGCGCGCCGGCGCGAGTTGAAGGCGGGCCCGCGCAAGGTCTCCTTCACGCACCTGATCGCGTACGCGATCGTGCGCGCGGCGCAGGACATGCCGGTGATGGCCAACCACTTTGCGGAGCTCGACGGCAAGCCGAACAGGATGATCGACGGCAAGGTGAACCTGGGGCTGGCGGTGGACGTAGAGAAGAAGGACGGCTCGCGCACGCTGATGGTCCCGGTGATCACGGACGCGGGGAGCCTCACATTCGACGCATTCCTCGACGCGTACGACGCGCTGGTGGAGAAAGCACGCACCAACACGCTCACAGCAGATGACCTGGTGGGCGCCAACGTGACGCTGACCAACCCGGGCGGGCTGGGAACGGTGGCGTCGGTGCCGCGCCTGATGCCGGGCCAGGGCACGATCGTGGCGACGGGCTCGATCGCGTATCCGGTGGGTCTGGGCAACATCGGCGAGATGATCGGCGCGGAGAAGGTCATGACGATGACCTCCACGTACGACCACCGGGTGATTCAAGGTGCGGAGTCGGGACGCTTCCTGGCGCGCATCGAGGAGTACCTGCAGGGCGAGAACGGCTTCTATCGAGGATGTGTTCGGATCGCTGGGCGTGGAGCTAGGTCCTGCCCCGGCGCTGCCCGCACCTGCTGCCGCGGCATCAGCCGCCGCAAGCGCAAGCGCAAGCACGAGCCCCCCCAGCGCATACACGGGCGGCGAAGAAATGCTCCAGGCGGTACAGGCGGCGAGCACGTTCGTGAGCCGCGTACGCAGCCACGGGCACCTGGCTGCGCACCTTGACCCGCTTGGCTCAGAGCCCGAGGGCGACCCGGGCCTTGACCCGGAGGCGCTGGGCCTCACGCCCGAGATCCAGGCGCGGCTGCCCGCACGGATCTTCCAGATGTACGTGCCAGGGGCAACGCTGGCCGACGCTCTGCCACACCTGCGTGAGACCTACTGCGGCACGATCGCCTATGAGATCGAGCACATCGCCTCGCACCGCCAGCGCGTGTGGCTGCGCGAGCACATCGAGTCGGGAGCGTTCCGCCAGGAGCTGACCAACGACGAGCGCCGCCGGCTGCTGCGCCGCCTGGTGAAGGTTGACGCGCTCGAGCGCTTCATGCACAAGGCGTACCTCGGCCAGCACCAGTTCTCGATCGAGGGCCTCGACATGACGGTGCCGATGCTCGACGAGCTGATCCAGCTGTCCGCCGCGCACGGCGGACAGGAGGTCGTGGTCGGCATGGCCCATCGCGGCCGGCTGAACGTGTTGGCGCACAACCTGGGGCGCACGTACGACACGATCTTCGCGGAGTTCGAGGGCGCCTCGACGCTCGAGGCGGTGACGACGATCCCGCAGGGCGGCACTGGCGATGTCAAGTACCACCACGGCACGCAGGGCACGTATGCGCTGCCGGACGGCGGCACGATCCGCGTCAACCTCGAGTCGAACCCGAGCCACCTGGAGTACGTCTCGCCGGTTGTGGAGGGCGCGACGCGCGCGGCACAGACGACCCGCAAGGGCCCGCATGCCCACCAGGACACGAACGCGGCGGTGCCGATCGTGATCCACGGTGACGCGTCGTTCCCCGGCCAGGGGGTCGTATCGGAGACGTTCAACCTGCAGGCGCTGGACGGCTACAAGGTCGGTGGCACGGTGCACCTGATCATGAACAACCAGGTGGGCTTCACGACCGACCCCGACGATGCCCGCTCGACGCGCTGGGCATCGGATCTGGCGAAGGGCTTCGACGTGCCGATCATCCACGTCAACGCGGACGACGTGCCGGCGTGCATCAGCGCGGTGCGCCTGGCGTTCGCGTTCCGCCAGGAGTTCGGCCACGACGTGCTGATCGACCTGATCGGCTACCGACGCTTCGGCCACAACGAGTCCGATGAGCCCGCGTACACGCAGCCGGAGATGTACGCGAAGATCAAGACCAAGAAGCGTGTGGCGGAGATCTGGGCGGATCGCCTGGTGACGGAAGGGATCGTCTCGAAGGATGAGGTGGAGCAACAGGCGCAGGAGGTGTGGGACAACCTGACGCTGCTACACCAGCGCCTGAAGGCGAAGATCGCAGCGGCGGCGGAGCACGGGTCCGATCACAGCACGGGTGAGTACCAGCTCGACCGCTCACCGAGCCCAGACGTGGAGACGGCTGTGCCGGCGGCAGAGCTGCGCGCGCTGGGCGAGCAGCTGCTGCGTGTACCGGACGGCTTCACGGTGCACCCGAAGCTCGTCAAACAGCTCGAGCGTCGCCGCGAGGCGCTGGCGGAGGGCGCAGCGCCGGGCATCGACTGGGCTCACGGGGAGGCGCTGGCGTTTGCGTCGCTTTTGACGGAGGGCACGCCGCTGCGGCTGACGGGGCAGGACACCGAGCGCGGCACGTTCAGCCAGCGCCACATGGTGCTGCACGATGCGAAGACGGGCCAGACGGTGTGCCCGATCCAGAGCCTGCCGGACGCACTGGCGCCGCTCGAGCTGCACAACAGCCCGCTGTCTGAGCTTGCGTGCATGGGCTTCGAGTACGGCTACAGCCAGGAGGCACCGGAGACACTGGTGCTGTGGGAGGCGCAGTTCGGCGACTTCGTGAACTCGGCGCAGGTGATCATCGACCAGTTCATCACCTCGGGCCTTGCGAAGTGGGGCCAGACCTCGCGCCTGACGCTGCTGTTGCCGCACGGCTACGAGGGCTCGGGCCCGGAGCACTCATCGGCACGGCTGGAGCGCTTCCTGCGCGCGGCGGCGGAGGGCAACATCCGCGTGGCCAGCCCGACAACGCCAGCCCAGTACTTCCACCTGCTGCGCCGTCAAGCGCGCGTGGCCAAGCAACGCCCGCTGGTGGTGATGACGCCGAAGTCACTGCTGCGCCTGGCGCAGGCGGCGAGCTCGATCGAGGACATGGCGGAGGGAACGAGCTTCCAGCCGGTGTTGGCTGAGCCGGGCGTGCAGGACAACGAGGTCACGCGCCTGGTCCTGTGCACGGGCAAGATCTACTACGACCTGGTGGGCCACCCCGAGCGCGCGGCGCACACGGGCCTGGCGGTGGCGCGAGTGGAGCTCCTGTACCCGTTCCCGGAACGCCAGATCCTGGGGCTGATGGGCCGCTACCCGAACCTGAGCGAGGTCCTGTGGGTGCAGGAGGAGCCGCGCAACATGGGCGCGCGGGCGCACATGTTCCCGCGGCTGATGCAGATCATGCCGGAGGGCATGCACTTCGGCTACATCGGCCGCCCCGAGCGAGCGAGCCCCGGCGAGGGCTACCCTGCCGCGCACATCGACGAACAGAACCGCATCGTGACGACGGCGATCGACCTGCGTCAGCCGATCTCCCAGTACCCGCGCAAGACACCGGGCGAGCGCTGAGATGTGGGCGCTGTGGCGACGCTTCCTGGCGATACGCCGGCAGCGTAAGCGCAAACGCCGCGGTTACTAGACGGGCGTATACCGGCGCGAGGCGGCGTCCTCGATCGCTCGTGTGCGTCTGCACACTTCGCTCACTGCGTCCTTGCCTCGCTTGGTCTACGCCCGTCTAGTCGCTATCTGCCCTTCCAGACGGGGTCGCGCTTCTCCTTGAACGCGCTTGCGCCCTCCTTGGAGTCCTCGGAGGCGAACACGGGGCCTGAGATGGCGCCCTGCTTGTCCCACATCTCGGCGCTCGACCAGTCGAACTGCTCCTGCAGGATCTGCTTCGAGGCAACGAGCGCGAGCGGACCGTTCTTGGCGAGACGGCCTGCGAGCTCGAGTGCCACGTCGACGGCTGCGCCTGGCTCGGCGAGGCTGTTGACGACACCGAGCTCGTGGAAGCGCTCGGCGGGCATCGTGTCGCCCGTCAGCGCCAGCTCCATCACCACGTGGTAGGGCATCCGGCGCGGCAGGCGCAGCAGCGCACCACCGGCCGCAACGAGCGAGCGCTTGGCCTCAGGGATCCCCATTTTGGCGCCCTTGGCGGCGACAATCAGATCACAGGCGAGCGCGATCTCCATGCCGCCGGCGACAGCGAAGCCCTCGATCGCGGCGATCAGGGGCTTGCGCGCGGATCGCTGGGCGATGCCGGCGAAGCCACGGTCACCGAACCAGGGCGACTCGCCCTTGACGAACGCCCCCAGGTCCATGCCTGCGCAGAAGAAGCCACCAGCGCCTGTGAGCACACCGACAGCGAGACTGTCGTCGGCGTCGAGCTCGTCCAGGGCCCCAGCGACACCCGCTGCCAGGGCAGCATTAACGGCGTTGCGCACCTGTGGCCGGTTGAGCGTGATCAGCAAGACGTTGCCGCGTCGCTCAGTGAGGACGGGCTCGGTGGAAACGTCTGCTTCAGCTGCACTCATTTGTGACTCTCCTCGCTCGGGGACCACAGGAGCCTAGCGGTCCGATGGCCAAGCCAGGCAAGGACGCAGTGAGCGAAATGTGCTCAGCACATGAGCGATCGAGGACGCCGGCTGGCGCAGAGCCAACGGGCCGCTAGGTCAGGCTGCGAACAGCTTCAGCTCTGGCTCGCGCTCGCCGCGCAGCACCGCCGGATCGACCTCCACGCAGTCGATCCCGCGCGATTCGGCGAGCACGCGGGCCTGCGGCTTGATCGTCTGTGCCGCGAGCACGCCGCGGCAGGAGCCGAGCGCGGGGTCGAGGCGAATGCGCTCGAGGTAGCGCGTGAGCTGCTCGACCGCGTCGATCGTCGCAATCCGCTTGATCTCAACGGCGATCCACTCATCCTCGCCGTCCCTGCACATCAGGTCGACCGGCCCAATGTCGGTTGGCCACTCGCGACGCACGAGCCGCAGCCCCTCGCCGCACCATTCGGGCGCGCCGGCGAGTAGCTCCTGAAGTTCGCGCTCTACCCCCTCCTTCTCGAGCATCGCCAGCAAGTCGAGCTCGTGCTCGACGTCTGAGAGCACCTCCGCGATCGAGATGTCGAGCAGCTCCTCCTGCCCCCGCTTTCGCACGAGCAGCCGCTCGAGCGCGCCGTCATCGCCGGCCTGTTCCTCGATCACCGTTGGCGCGACCATCCAGTTCAGCGGCTTGACGTTCGAGCCGCCGCCGTCGGCCCAGACCATGAAGGTGCCGTCGGCCTTGACCATCAGCAACCGCACCGCCTCGGGCAGGACGGTACTCAGACGGCCGGTGTAGGAGACCTCACAGCGGGCGACGATCAAGCGCACGGCGCGAATCTAACGGTCTGCGACCGGCTGGTGTTGGTCGGATGTCTCCGATGGCGCCGCCGATGCCTGCACATGCTGCTCTGGCGGCGGCGCATACTGGACAGGCTGGGCGGGCGGCTGTACAGACGGCGGCTGGTTGTTGATCGCCTCGCGAAACTCGCGGATGCCATGACCGAGCGCTTTGGCGAGTTCGGGAAGGCGTTTGGGGCCGAGCACGATCAGCGCAACGGCGGCGATGAACAGCAGATGAACCGGATTCTCGATGCCCATCACCGATCAGACTAGCGCGGGATCGCTTAATCACTCCGACCGCCCCCCTACCCTCTCGGTCGTGGCCGAGGCATCCTCAGAAGCACAGTCCGCGCGCCGCTACCCGCCACCACCGGGAGCCGAGGCGTTCTGGCCAGTCCAGGTGACGGTGCTGGTCGCGATCGGCCTGCAGGTAGGCCTGTCCAAGCGCCTCACGGTGGGTCCGGCCTGGCTGCTGCCGGCGCTCGAGGGAGTCCTGTTGATCGGCCTGTCGATGGCCACACCGCGCCAGCTCGAGCACGAGCACACGGCACGCCGGCGCACGGCGATCGCGCTGACGGCGTTCGTGAGCGTCGCCAACATCTTCTCGCTGGTGGAGCTCAGCAGCCTGCTTCTGCACCACAACGTGACCAAAGGGCACGAGCTGATCGTCTCGGGCATGCTGATCTGGCTGACGAACTTCCTGATCTTCGCCCTGTGGTACTGGGAGATGGATCGCGGTGGTCCCGGCCGCCGCGCCGCCGGCCATGACGGACCGCCGGATTTCCTGTTCCCGCAGATGTCCGACGACCACATCGAGCCGCGCTTCTGGCGACCACAGTTCGTCGACTACCTGTATGTATCGCTGACGAACGCCACCGCGTTCTCCCCCACGGACACGATGCCGCTGACACCAATGGCGAAGCTCGTGATGGGCGTGCAGTCGATCGTCTCGCTGGTCACGATCGGACTGGTCGTCTCGCGCGCCGTGAACATCCTCTAGCCGGCTGCGCGACCCTCTAGCCGGCCATGCTCGGCTCGATCGCAAGCGCCTGCGCGACCAAGTCGTGCACCTCTTTGCCGGCACCGAGCGCAAGCGCCCGCCTGAGCGCCTCCAGGGCCCCCTCGCGGTCCACCAGCTGCAGCCGCAGGCGGCCCAAGCGCTCCCACGCGCCGGCGTCGGAGGGGCCGCGCAGCGCAGCCCGCTCGGCGGCCTCCTCGGCGAGATCCGACGGCGCCCATGTCTTCGTAGATCCTCGCCGCGAAGCGGTGGGCGGCGGGGCGACTGCCGTCGACGCGAGCCCAGTCGCGCACCGCGCGGGCAGCCTCATCGAGCTTGCCGGCGTTCCAGAACGCGAGCGTCATCAGCCGCAGCACGGCGACGTTGCGGGGCTCGGCATCGCGGGCGTAGATCAGCCGTTGGGCTGCCAGTAGGTACTCGCCTTCGGCCATCGCGCGTTGCGCGGCGATGAGAAAGCGCTCGACCCGCTCCTCAGCTGGATCGGGCTTGGAGAAGTCAACGAATTTCATGCTGCCCGCCGGCACCGTGCGGATGCCGTGGCTGAACTTCACGCGCGCCCATTGCTGGACTTCCTCGCCGGCCGCCACTGGATCGGAGGAGAAGTAGATGCCCGCGACGGTCCCCACCCCCCACTCGGGATAGGTGAGGCAGCGGGCGTAGCGGTGGACGACGGAATGGTCGGGGACGCGGCTGCCGAACGGATCGTTTTCGGCGCGGTCTTTGGCCATCGCCCGCGCACGCTGTTCGGTTTCGTAGTTGCGTCGGCCGGCCTCCTCGCGCTCCCGGCGGGCGGCAGCGGCGCTTACTTTGACGGCGTTGGCCGAGACCTTCCCTCCCCGCGAGCCCTCCGCCAGGCGCTCCAGCTGGTCCGCGGCCTCGTTGATCGCCTTCAGATGGCGCTCGTGCTCGAACTGCCGGCCCTGTGGTGCCACATCCGGGTGCCAGCGCTTGGCCATCCGCCTGCGCGCGAGCTGCACGTCGCGCTTTGTGAACGGCGGCTCGAGCTCCAGCAGGAGCAGGTGCTGCTCGACGTCGAGAACGGTGGTGGGCATGACCCGACAACGTTAGCGAGCGTTGGCGAAAGTTGGTGGGATTCTCTGGGTGGGCGGGCCTTCTATGCTGCGTCCCGAATGTCCTCTCAGTACATCTTCACGATGCACCGCCTGTCCAAGGTCCATCCGCCGGACAAAACGGTGCTGGACGACGTCACGCTGGCGTTCTACCCCGGCGCGAAGATCGGCGTGCTCGGCTACAACGGCGCGGGCAAGTCCTCGCTGCTGCGGATCATGGCCGGCGTCGACCAGGAGTACCGCGGCGAGGCGGCGCTGGCACCGGGAGCAACCGTCGGGATGCTCGAGCAGGAGCCCCATCTGGACGAGTCCAAGGACGTCAAAGGCAACGTCGAGGACGGCGTCGCCGAGACCAAGGCGCTGCTCGACCGCTTCAACGAGCTGGCCGCCAACTACTCCGATGAGACCGCTGAGGAGTTCGGCAAGATCCAGGCGAAGATCGAAGCCGCCGACGCGTGGAACCTCGAGACGCAGCTCGAATACGCGATGGACGCGCTGCGCCTGCCGCCACCGGACGCCGACGTGAGCAAGCTCTCCGGCGGTGAGCGCCGCCGTGTGGCGCTCTGTCGCCTACTGCTGCGTGCGCCCGACCTGCTGCTGCTGGACGAGCCCACCAACCACCTCGACGCCGAGTCGGTCGCGTGGCTCGAGCAGCACCTGTCCGAGTACAAGGGCGCGATCGTGGCGGTCACCCACGATCGATACTTCCTCGACAACGTCGCCGGCTGGATCCTCGAGCTCGACCGTGGCAAGGGCATCCCCTACCAGGGCAACTACTCGAGCTGGCTCGAGCAGAAGCAGACGCGCATGGCCCAGGAAGAGCGCTCGGAAAAGGGGCGCGAGCGCACGATTGCGGCAGAGCTCGAATGGGTGCGCACAAACCCCAAGGGCAAACGCACCAAGTCCAAGGCGCGCTTGGCCCGCTATGAGGAGCTGATCGCCGAGGACCGCAACATCAAGCTCGACGAGGTCCAGATCCACATCCCTCCGGGACCGCGTCTCGGCGACAAGGTCCTGACCGCGACCAACGTGTCGAAGGGATTCGGCGATCGCCTGCTGATCGAGTCGCTGTCGTTCGATCTGCCCCGCGCGGGCATCGTCGGCGTGATTGGGGCCAACGGCGCGGGCAAGACGACACTGTTCAGGATGGTCACCGGCGAGGAGAGCCCCGACAGTGGCAAGCTCGAGCTCGGCGACACCGTCCAGCTCGCCTACGTAGACCAGTCGCGCGACTCGCTCAATCCCGAGAAGACCGTGTGGGAGGAGATCTCAGAAGGCTACGAGCACATCAAAGTGGGCGATCGCGAGGTCAACTCGCGTCAGTACACGGCCGGCTTCAACTTCAAGGGCTCAGCCCAGCAGGCACGCATCGGCAAGCTCTCCGGCGGCGAGCGCAACCGCGTGCACCTGGCCAAGCTGCTGCGCAGCGGCGGCAACCTGCTGCTGCTGGACGAGCCCACGAACGATCTCGATGTGGACACGCTACGGGCGCTGGAGAACGCGCTGCTGGCGTTCCCGGGCTGCGCGATCGTGATCTCCCACGACCGCTGGTTCCTGGACCGCGTGGCAACGCACGTGCTTGCGTTCGAGGGCGACTCGCAGGTGACGTGGTTCGAGGGCAACTTCGAGGCCTATGAGGAGCACCGCCACGCCACGCTCGGCGCGGCAGCCGATCGCCCGCACCGCATCACCTACAAGCGGCTCGTACGTGGCTGAGCCGCAGTCCGGCGAGACGCCCGTCGACGCCACCTCGCTCGCAGCAAACGCTCAGACAGCGCCAACAACCAAGTTCGACCGCGACACCGCCGTGTGGCGCGAAGCAGAGTCAACGTCTGGCACGGTATTCGGCGCCGAGATAGCGCCCGACTGGCGTGCCGGGCGTGGACCGCACGGCGGCTATCTCGCGGCGATGCTGCTGCGCGCGCTGATCGACACCGTCGCAGACGACGCCCGCGCACCGCGCTCGCTGACGATCCACTACGCCCGCGCACCTGAGCACGGCCCCGTGCAGATCGGCACCACGATCGAGCGGCAGGGACGCTCGCTGAGCACGCTCTCCGCGCGGATGCAGCAGGACGGCGAGCTGATCGCGATCGTGCTGGCCGCGTTCTCGACGCCGTGGGGCGGACCGGAGGTCTCCGACGTGCGGATGCCAGTCGTGGAGCCGGCCGACGCCTCGCGCGAGGGCATCAAGCTGATCGAGCGTGGTGGCCCGGAGTTCGCCCACCACATCGTCCTGCAACCGCGCATGGAGGGCAGCGTGTTCGCGGAGGGTGAGCAGCCGATGCAGATCCGCGGCTGGATCGGGCTCGCCGAGCCTCGTCCGATCGACGCGCTGTCGCTGGCTTTCTTCAGCGACGCACTAATCCCAGCGCCCTATATGCGCATGTCTGAGCCCGCCGCCGTTCCGACGGTCGACCTGACCGTCCACTTCCGCGAGCGTCTGCGCCCGGCGGCGGACGCCGACCCACGGGAGCTATGCCTGGCGCAGACCACCACTGAGCTCATCCACGACGGCTTCTTTATCGAGGACGGCTTGATCTGGGCCGCCGATGGGACGCTCCTTGCACATTCGCGCCAGCTGGCGATCGTAATTCCATTCTCCAGGCGTTAGGCTCGCAGCCCCCGACAGGCACCCGACAGTTAGGCGTGAACCAAATGGCCGACTACACCGCAAAGAAGATCACCGATATGGAGGCCAGCTCTGGCGGCGGCTTCGTCAAGGCACGCGCCTCACTGGGCCTGACCGCCTTCGGCTGTCAGGTGATCCAGCTCCCGCCCGACTATGGCGACTATCCCGAGCACGATCACGCGGAGAGCGGCCAGGAGGAGATGTACGTGACGCTCGGTGGCTCCGGGTGGATCGACATCGAAGGTGAGCGCGTCGATCTCGACCCGGACACGTTCGTACGCGTGGCGGCAGAGCCGCGACGCAAGGTCTACCCAGGGCCAGAGGGCCTGCGCCTGCTCGTGGTCGGCGGCTGCCCCGGCGAGCCGTACAAGATCTGGTCGAGATCAGAGCTGAGCGCCAGCTAGCGCGCGAACGACGTCTCGCGCGTCAGGCGCAGTGCGGCGGCGGCGATCAGGCGAGCGCTCGCGTGGACGTCCTCGAGCTGGACGAGCTCGACGGGCGAGTGCATGTAGCGGATGGGAATCGACACGAGGCCGGTGGGCACGCCACCGCGGCTGAGGTGCACGGCGTCCGCGTCCGTGCCGGTGGCACGCCCGGAGGCCTCGACGGTGAAGGGGATCTTCTCCGCCTCGCCTGCATCCACGAGCAGCTCGAAGACCGCGTTGTTGAGCGTCGAGCCTCGTGTGACCACGGGGCCAGTGCCGAGCTCGTGCTTGCCTGCTTCCTTGACGTCGATGCCAGGAGCGTCGGTCGCATGGGTGACATCCACGACGATCGCCGCGTCTGGCTTCAGCGAGAAAGCGCTCGTGCGCGACCCGCCGAAGGTTGTCTCCTCCTGGGCCGCCGCCACTGCGGCGATCTCCCACTTGGCGCCGCCGGCCTCAGCCACCAGGCGTGCGGCCTCCAGCGCCACGAACGATCCAAGGCGATTGTCCAGTGCACGGGAGACGAGCCGGCCGTTGGGTAGCTCGAGCGGCTCGGCATCGATCACGGCCACGTCGCCGATGCGCACGAGCTTGCGTGCCTCCTCGCCGTTACGGGCGCCGATGTCGATGTGCAAATCGCGGATCTCAGCGACCTTCTTGCGCTCCTCGTCGCGCAACAGGTGGATGGGCTTCTTGCCGATCACGCCTGCCACCGTGCCGTCGCGAGTGTCGAGCACAACCCGCTGGCCGACCAGGATCTGCGCGTCCCAGCCGCCGACTTCGCGAAACCACAGGTAGCCGTCGTCGTCGATGTGCGTGACGATCAACCCGATCTCATCGATGTGCCCCATCACCAGTAGCCGCCGTGCGTCTTTCTGGTATCCACGCCCGGGTGCCACGAGCGCGTGCGGCGTACCGACGACGTCGATGCCGACCTGCGCAAAGCCGCTGGCTGCCTCACGCCACACGCTGGCTGGGGCTGTCTCATAGCCTGAGGGGCCACGCGCCGTGAGCAGCTCGCGTAGCACCGGCGTGAAGCCGGCTGCCGCTTTGGCCTGTTTGGCTTTGGCGGGCCGCCTCGGCGTCCTGCGCGCGGCCGGGCTCACGATGCCTCCGCCAGGAGCGCACGCAACACGTACTGGAGGATGCCGCCGTGGCGGAAGTAGTCGGCCTCCCGCGGCGTGTCGATCCGCACGGTGGCGTCGAACTCGAGCCGATCAGCTCCCTCCCGCTCGGCCGTCACACGCACGGTGCGCGGCGGCGAGCCCCCGTCGGCCATCGCCTCCGCCAGACCGGTGATCGCGAACGTCTCCTCGCCGCTCAGTCCCAGCGAGGCAGCGCTCTCACCGTCGGCGAACTGCAGTGGCAGCACGCCCATGCCGATCAGGTTCGAGCGGTGGATGCGCTCGAAGCTCTGCGCGATCACCGCACGGACACCGAGCAGCTTCGTGCCCTTGGCCGCCCAGTCGCGCGATGAGCCGGTGCCGTACTCCTTGCCCGCGAGCACCACCAGGTCGATGCCCGCCTCGATGTAGCGCATGGCCGCGTCGTAGATCGACATCTGCTCGTTCGAGCCATCGCCCAGGTAGTAGGTGTTGCCGCCCTCCGGGAGGGGCTCAAGCCCGGGTAGGTCGCGACCGAGCAGGTTGCGCAGGCGGATGTTCGCGAACGTGCCGCGCATCATCACCTCGTGGTTGCCACGACGCGCGCCATATGAGTTGAAGTCGCGTGGCTCAACGCCCTGCTGCTGCAGATACAGCCCGGCCGGCCCGTCGCGCTTGATCGACCCGGCGGGCGAGATGTGGTCGGTGGTGACGCTGTCTCCGAGCAGCGCCAGCACGCGTGCGCTCGAGATGTCGCGCACCGGCTCGGGCACTGCGGGCATGCCGTCGAAGTAAGGCGGCAGGCGCACGTAGGTCGAGTCGGGGTCCCACGCGAAGCGCTCGCCGTCCGGGACCGGCAGGCCGTTCCAGTTCTCATCGCCGGTGAACACCTCGCCGTAGCTCTTGCGGAACATGTCCGCCCGCACGGCCTCGCCGATCGTCTCGGCGACCTCGTGCGCGGAGGGCCAGATGTCCCTGAGGTACACGTCCTGGCCCTGCTCGTCCTGGCCGAGCGGATCATCGACGATGTCGACGTTCATCGTGCCGGCGAGCGCGTAAGCGACGCACAGCGGTGGCGAGGCGAGGTAGTTCATCTTCACGTCCGGGTTGATGCGCCCCTCGAAGTTGCGGTTGCCTGACAGCACCGACACGACCGCGAGATCGGCCTCATTGACGACTTGGGAGACCTCCTCGGGCAGCGGGCCCGAGTTGCCGATGCAGGTCGTGCAGCCATAGCCCACGAGGTTGAAGCCGAGCTGCTCCAGCGGCTCGGTGAGGCCAGCACGGTCGAGATACTCGGTGACGACCTTCGAGCCGGGCGCGAGCGAGGTCTTGACCCAGGGCTTTGAGCGCAGCCCACGCGCGAGCGCGTTACGCGCGAGGATGCCCGCGCCGATCATCACCGACGGGTTGGAGGTGTTGGTGCAGCTCGTGATCGCGGCGATCACCACGTGGCCGTGGTCGAGCTCCACCTCGGTACCGTCGGCGAGCGTGCAGCGTGCCGTGCTCGCGGAACGCACCGTGACAGCGCCGCCGTCTCCACCTTCCACGTAGCTCGGGCCACCGTCGGCCGGGCGCGGATGGTCGTTGCCGTTGGCGGGGGGTCACTGGCGGGGAAGCTCTCCGCGTCGGCCTCGTCACGTGCGTCGTAGTGCTCGACGTAGCCACCGAGCGCGTCGCGGAAGGAAGCCTGTGCGTCGCTGAGCGCGATCCGATCCTGGGGGCGCTTGGGACCGGCGATGCTGGGGACCACTGTTGCGAGGTCGAGCTCGATGGTGTCGGAGAACGTGGGCTCTTCGGAGCTCTCGTCGTGCCACAGTCCCTGCTCCTTGGCGTAGGCCTCCACGAGCGCGATCTGCTCGGGGGCACGCCCGGACAGCTCGAGGTAGGTGATCGTCTCTGCATCGATCGGGAAGATCGCGCACGTGGAGCCGAACTCGGGCGACATGTTGCCGATCGTGGCCCGGTCGGCGATCGGCAGACCAATCAGCCCGGCACCGTAGAACTCGACGAACTTCCCCACCACGCCGCGCTCACGCAGCATCTCGGTGACCGTCAGCACGAGGTCGGTGGCGGTGGCGCCCTCGGGCAACTGCCCGTGCAGGCGAAAGCCGAGCACCTGGGGGATCAGCATCGACATCGGCTGACCGAGCATCGCCGCCTCGGCCTCGATGCCGCCCACACCCCAGCCGAGCACGCCCAGTCCGTTGACCATCGTCGTGTGCGAGTCCGTGCCCACGAGCGTGTCCGGGTAGGCCTGTCCTGTCTTCTCATTGGGAAAGACCACACGGGCTAGGTACTCGAGGTTGACCTGGTGGACGATTCCCGTGTCGGGCGGCACGACCGCGAAGTCGTCAAAAGCTCCCTGCCCCCAGCGCAGGAACACGTAGCGCTCCTGGTTTCGCTCGAACTCCCGCTCGGCGTTGAAGCGGAAGGAGTCGCGCGTGCCGAACGCGTCGACCTGCACGGAGTGGTCGATCACGAGCTCGGCAGGCGCGAGCGGGTTGATCTTGGCTGCCTCGCCGCCCATGCTCGCCATCGCGTCACGCATTGCTGCGAGATCGACGACCGCAGGAACCCCCGTGAGGTCCTGCATGAGCACACGCGCTGGCGTGAACGCGATCTCCTTGCTTGGCTTGGCCTTCGCGTCCCAGCCAGCCAGCGCTTCGATGTCCGCGGCATTCACCGAGCCGGAGCCCTCGGTGCGCAGCAGGTTCTCGAGCAGCACCTTCAGCGAGAACGGCAGGCGCGCAACGTCGAAGCGCTGCTGCAGCGCATCCAGGCGGAAGATCTCATAACTGCGGTCGCCCACCGCGAGCGTGTCCTTGGCGCCAAAGCTGTTCTCCGACATGGTCATCTCCCGTGCGATCCGCGGTTGTACCGGAACCCTCCCGCCCCTACCGCCAGTCTCGCAGAGTCCTCGCCCCGAGCCCCGCGTCGCGCGGTATCGCCATCGAGCTGACGGTGGCCTGGGAGGTGCTCAGCGCGCGAGCTCAGCGGCGCGCGTCACGCGCCCCTTGCCCTGGCGCTTGGAGCGCAGCAGCGCCGCATCGCAGGCTTCCAGCAGCTCGTCTGTGCTCATTGGAGCCTGCCACTGGCACACGCCGATCGACGCGGAGACGCCCGGGCCAACGCCGTCGTGGGCGGGAATCGCCCGCAACCGCTCGAGCGCGCGGTTGGCCGCGGCGGCTGCACTCTCCAGCTCCGCGTTGGGCAGGATCACGACGAACTCGTCGCCGCCGTAGCGCGCCACGCGATCGAACGCGCGGAACTCGCCGACGAGCGCGTGGACGACGGCGCGCAGCATCGCGTCGCCGGCCTGGTGACCGTAGCGATCGTTGACGAGCTTGAAGTCGTCGAGGTCGATCAGCAGGCACGACAGCGGTCCGCCGGTGCGGGTGGCGCGGCCGATCTCCTCGTCCAGGCGCCGGCGCATCGCGCGGTGGTTCATGCAGCCGGTGACCGCGTCGGTGCCGGCCTCAGCGCGAGCCCGCGTCAACGCGAGCGCCGTGGCTGCCTGATCGACGAGCGCCACCGCCAGCTCCACCGTCGATGCGACGAGCGGCTCGGAATCGCCCCTGCGCACGAGCACCACCACCGCCTCGACCTCTCCCCGCTCGATAAGCGGCAGCAGCAGCGCGCAGCTCACCGGCCCCGTCGCCGCCAGGCGCGGGATGCTCGCTGTCGAGCTCCTCCGGATCGGCGGCGAGGAAGCTCCGTCGCGTGTTGGCCACCCAGCTCACGCCCGGCGGACGCTCGCGCCGCGGCAGCAGATAGCTCAGCCGTCCGGTGCCCTCGAACATGTAGACGACCACCAGCTCCTGCTCGTCATCGCCCTCCACGAGATGGTGGACGTGGACCTCGTCGGCGCCGGGAACCGCCAGCAGCTCCCCGGCGAGCGCGCGGAACATGGTCTCAGCGTCGCCTGCTTCGTCGGCGAGCGCGGTCAGACGGCGAATGCCGGCGAGGAGACGATCGACCCCGAGGGACGCTTGCGAGGTATCCGTACCTGTAACGACATCCATGTCGACAATGTACGGCATGGACACCCACCCCTGGGCCTGAAAGCTCGATGGGAGCGACCGCTGTGGCCGCCCCCATCGGACTCTGAGCCCATCGAGGCGGGCTCAGAGTCGGCCGGCGGACCCCTAGCGCCGGAACTTCACCGTCACGGTCGCGGAGGAGTGCGCGCCCTTTGCCTTGGGCACGAACCCGACGCGGACCTTCACCTTGAACGGGCGTCCCTTGCTGCGTCCCGCACGCGAGAGCGGGACCTTCAACGTCGTCGCTTTGCTCGCGCCACCGAGCGTGCGATAGGCGGTCGACAGGCCGCTGCCGCTGCCGCTGATGCGACCGGCGGCGTAGGTCCTGACCGTCAGGTACAGCGTGTTGCCGACGACCTTGTGGCCGACGATCTGCACGCCGCAGCCGGTCGGAGCGATCACGGTGTTCTGTTTGACCTGCTTGCCGTTCTGGCCGGTGATGATGGTCGGCATCACGAGCTTGGCGGTACACAGGTTCGTGTTGAGGTTTTCCGTTGCGAGCGCCGAATGAGGGCCCGTCGGCAGGTTGACGGTGATGCTCGAGACCGGCACGTCCGGGGCCGTCTCGAAGTCCGTCGTGGTGATGCCTTTTTTGATGTCGGTCTTGCCTTCGACGATGATCCGCACCCCGTCGCCTTCGAGCACGAGCTCGAGTGCGGGGAATTCTTCGCCGCCGTGCGAGACGAGGAACGCCGGGCCTTTCATGACCACCGGAAGCGTCGGCGTGAGCGCCGTTGCGGTCCCCACTTCAGATCCCGGAGAGACTTTGGCGCAGCTGAGCGGGTTTTCTTCGAACGTCTTTGCCAGACACGCTTTCTGCAGCGTGGTCAGACGCGACGGCAGCGCTTTCGGCAGCGTCACGAGCACCGACTTGATGTTCGCTTGGCCAGCTGCCTGCGTGATCGTCGTCACGAGGCTCGCGCCGTTTGCTTTCGAGTGTTTCCCACTTGTGGATGCAGCGAACGCCGGCTTGAAGGCAAGCGAGCCGCAGCCTTCGGCCTGGAATGGACTCGAGAGCCCTGACTGGACCGCCCCAAACGTCGAGGTGAGGCTCGTTTCCGTTGCCTCCGCCGAGCAGTTGGTCGGATTGAGCAGGAAGCCCTGTTTGTTGACGTTGACGCTGAGCGAGCGCATACGCAGCGGAATGCCCTTGACGATCGTCGGCAGGGTCGTTTCAGCCGTGACCCGCGCAGTCGTCTGGTTGATGTTGATCGTCGAGCGCGTAACCACTGGCCCTAGGTTGAACGGACCGGCGACGGCGGGCACGTTGATCGACAGGCCGAACGGCGCGCCGTTGTAGGGGCCCGTCATGTACACCGGACCGGAGAACGAGTACGGGAAATTGCCCGAGCCCGCTGTCACGGTCGCCGTGCCGATCTTGCTGGACGCCGGACATTCGCCTTTGGAGGCACCCGGTTCAGCGCAGAGGGTGATCGCGGGGATCTCGCCCACGAGCCCCGCGGGCAGCGTCGTCTTGATCTTTTCCAGGTACTGCTGGCCTTCTGCACGCGCCAGGTTGAACGTGTAGGCGGTATGCGCGCCACCGGTCGCCGTGTCGCTTTCAGTGCTCTGGCTGAGCGCGAACGGCAGCGATGCCGCACAGCCCGTGACCGAGACGCCGAACGGGTCCGTCGCCGTCGGCGTGCCCGATGCCACGGGCGTGAAGGTCGCCGAGCCTTCGGGGGTACCGCAGATCAGCGGGTTGGCTATCGAGGTCAACATGCCTCTGTTGAAGTGCATCGCCAGGTTGGTGAACGGCTGTTCAGGCGGATTCGGGAAGACCGTGGTGAGCTGCCCGGTCGTTTCGTTCGGTATGACTTCCGCTTTGAGGCGGACCGAGATGCCGTATTGCAGGGAGTTGGCGACTACGTAGACGGTGTACGGGGGGCCGGTGATCGGACCGGATTCCGGGCCACCCAGGTACACGCTGCCAGTCAATGAGCCATCGGGAAGCGTCGGCACGTTGAGGCTGACCGTCCCGACCTGCGAGCTCGACGGGCACGCCACGCCGAATTCTTCGCTTTCGATCCTTGCCTCAGCGGGAGTGCAGTCTTCGAGTCCGGCCGCCGCTGCCGGGTTGAGCGTCATGCCTTCGGGCAACGTGATCGATGCCGTCTTGACCTGGGACGGAGCGGGCTTTTCGGGGTTGTTGCCTTCCGCTTCGTTGGTGTCGGAGGCTTCCGCAGTGATTTCGTTGGGCTGATCGCTGCCGGTCGTTTCGGAGCTCAGCGCAAACGTGGGTTTGAAGACCAGGCTTTCGCAGCCTTTCAACCCGATCGGCGTCGTGAATTCCTTCGGGACCGTCGTGCCCGATTTGTCCGTGATCTGAAGCTCCGTGGTGTTGTCTCCCGGACAGCTGGTGGCGTTCGTGATGAAGTCACCTTTGCCGGCGGTGCCTTCGAACACGAGCCGCGACCTGATCAGCGGCAGTGCCGTCGAGACTTCGATTTCGAAGTAGTCGTGGTAGTCGCCCTTGTTCGTACCCCGTGCTTCTTTGCCCCATTCGACGTTGCCTTTGATCAGGGTGTGGGCGTACCACTGTTTTGCCTCGAGAGCTGTCTGCACGCCAGTCGACGGGAAGCCGTCTTCGCCCGGTTTGGCGCCTTTTTCTTCCTCTTCTTTGAAGCCTTTGGCGAGCAGCGCTC
Source organism: uncultured Solirubrobacteraceae bacterium (assembly GCA_963752865.1). Classification (GTDB taxonomy): domain Bacteria; phylum Actinomycetota; class Thermoleophilia; order Solirubrobacterales; family Solirubrobacteraceae; genus Palsa-744. Next base: position 731,981 of record CAVVZU010000001.1, on the reverse strand, counting down.
CGGTTAGGAACGTCGGCAGTTCGAGCGCCACGCCGTAGTCGGAGGCTAGTTTGGCGCCGTTGGCCATGCGTTCTTTTTCGCCCGGTATCAGGTCGTAGACCTCGCCTGAGAGCGCCAGATCGCCGGCTCCGCCTTCGCCGGGGTTGCCGGCATAGACGGTTACGTCGTTTTCGCCGATTTCGCTTTCGCCGCACTTGCCCATTGGTTCGGTGAAGAACCCTGTGCCGGGAATCGTTTCTTCTCCGAATTCCGCGAGCGTGCATCGTTCGACCGCGAACGGGTTGGTCGCCAGCCCGGAGGCGACATCCGTGCGGATGTGCGTGACCAAGCTCGTCGGCACCACCGTGCCTTTCGCGTATTCACCACCCGGGATCGTCAGGACCTTGAAGTCGGTGACCCCATAGGGGACACGACCGCCCGCTTCGGTGAAGCCTTCCGCTTCGGCTTCGGCTGGTTCGATTTTGGCCTTGGGCTCGTAGAACCCTTCGACTTTTTCCTCTCCGCAAGTGCTGACCTTGCAGTTGGTGGCGACCAGCCTTTCGACCATCGGCACTTCTGCCGCAGCCTGCGCCCCAGCGGACGCGACCAGAGATACGAGCACGCCCAAAAGCAGTGCCAAGAACCAAACCCGAGCGTGCAACCTCATACCAACCTCCCGTTAGAACCGAACCCTCTAGCGATCTACCCTCATTGACTCCCCGAGAACCCCAAAGTTGCGGCTTCTCCGCAGTTGTATTAGACGCCTTACACAAATGTCCTTCCGTAGCCAGCCGCCGGCAGCCGCGAGTGGGTTGCATATTGGAGACAGTTCGTTCCGAACGGTCTCGTGGACCCTGTCGCTCGGGCTACGTTATGCCCGTCCCGGGGCCCCCACGACGATACTCCGTTCAGCTGCCCGACCGCTCCCCTGGTGCGAACGACACCGGCGCACCGAAGCTCACGCGCAAAAGCGCCCCGCCCCCTGGGGCGTTCTCGGCTTCCGCAATGCCACCGCACGCCTCCGCCGCCTGGCGCACGATCGCGAGGCCCAGGCCTGAGCCGGGGAGCTTGCGGGCATCGTCGGCCCGGTAGAAGCGGTCGAACACGAACGGCAGATCCGCCTCCTGGAAGCCGGGGCCGTGGTCGCGCACGCTCAGCACACCGTCCTTCAGCGCCACTTCCACCACGCCGCCAGCGGGACTCCACTTGCGTGCATTGTCGATCAGGTTGGAAACCGCCCGGCCAATCCGGTCGGCCTGCCCGAGCACCATTGTCGGCTCCAGGCTCAGCTCGAAGCTCATCTCGCCACGCCGACGGGCGCTAGCGACCGTGCCCTGAACCACCTCGTCGAGGCGCACGTCTTCGGACGGGCCATCGCCAGCCGCGCCACGAGCCAGCTCGACCACGTCGCCCACCAGCGCCGTCAGCTCATCGAGCTCCGCCACGATGTCCGCCCGCAGGCTCTCCTGCTCGGCCGGTGCCAACCTGTCCGCCTCACCGAGGATCTGGATGTTCGCGCGCAGCGAGGAGATCGGCGTGCGCAGCTCGTGGCTTGCGTCCGCGATCAGGTGGCGCTGCGCCTGCACCGAGCGCTCGAGCGCATCCAGTGTGCCGTTGAAGCTCTCCGCCAGACGCGCCAGCTCGTCGCGACCCTCCACCTCCAGGCGACGCGACAGGTCGAGGCTGCCCGTCAGCGACTCCGTGCGCTGGGTGAAGCGCGCAATCGGCGCCAGCGCCGTGCGGGCCACCAGCGTCCCCAACAGCGCCGCCAGCACCACACCGCCGATGCCGATCAACGCCAGGATCAGCAGCAGGTGGCTCAGCTCGTGTTCCACCTCCGTCAGCGGCTGCGCCACCAGTACAGCTCCCGTCGTGCCCGCGCCGAGCGTGAGCACCCGCAGCTTCGTTGCCTTGACGGTTAGATCAGTGAGGCTCGAGCCGCTGCCCTGCACCGCGATCTTCCTGTCCCGCGAGCTCAATGCGATCTGCGTGGGAGCAGAGCCCTGGCCGCCCGGCACAAAGATCTGGCCCTGCGGTGAGATGAACTGCACATAGCCCGACGCCGCCCCGAACGGCGCCGGCTCGACGTGGCCGGGAAATCCTCCATGGCCACCGCGATCGTCGTTGTCACCATTCGCCGACCCCGCTGTGGGCGGACCGCTGGCCCGCGGGTAGGAACCTCCCCCTCCGCTCGGGTACCCGCCTGTCGACCCGCCCGGGCCGTTCGCCGCAGGAGCACCCGTCGTTGGCCCCGTCACACCCGCGGCGATCGGGCCGACGAGCGCCTGCGCCCGCGAGCGCAGGTCGCTGTCGATTTCGCCCAGCAGATCGGCGCGCACCGCCGCATACAGCCCGATCGCGGCCGCCAGCACAGCCAGCGCCACCGACACGCTCGCCACCGCTGCGATCCGCGTGCGCAGCGTCATCGCCCGCCCACGGATCTTCGCTCGCCGGGGCTCACGGCTCGCGCAGCGCGTAGCCGACGCCGCGTACCGTGTGAATCAGGTTGCGCGCTCCCGCCTCCTCCAGCTTGCGGCGCAAATACCCCACATACACGCGCAGCGCGTTGGAGGTAGGGCCGAAGTCATAGCCCCACACGCGGTCATAGATGACGCTATGCGAGAGCACCATCCGTGGGTTCAGCAGCAGCAGCTCCAGCAGCTGATACTCCGTGCGCGTCAGCTCAACGAAGCTCTCCCCCACCTGCGCGCCGTGACGGCCGGGGTCCAAGCGCAGCTCCTCGAACGACAGCCCCCCTGCCGCATCAGCATCCGACTTCGGTTTCGCCCGGCGCAGCAACGCCCGCAACCGTGCCTTCAGCTCGCCCACGTCGAACGGCTTGATCATGTAGTCGTCCGCACCCACGTCCAGCCCGTCGATGCGGTCGTTCACTTCCGCGCGCGCCGTCAGGATCAGGATCGGCACGCGGTTGCCGAGACGGCGCACGCGACGACATACCTCCAGGCCGTCGATCCCCGGCAGGCCCACATCGAGCACCACCGCGTCGGGTACCGACTGCACGATCTGCTCGAGCGCCCGCTCGCCGTCCTCCGCCACCTCCACCTCGTAGCCCGCGAGCGTCAACGTACGGCGCAGCGCTTCGCGCACCGCGCGGTCATCGTCGACGACCAGTACCTTCACGAGTGGGATTGTTGCGCGCCAAGGGCCGCCAGCGCCGCCGCGTCACCCTGGCAGTCATAAAGGGTGCCCGACCCTGCCGTCGTGGACGTGCCGGTGGTGTCGGTCGTGCTCGTGCTCGTTGACAGCGTCACTGCTTGGCAGGCCTTCCCTACCGCGGCCATCGCCGGTTTCGAGCCCACGCGTGTTTCGCCCGGCGTATTGCTGCCAAAGCCGCTGCTCTGTTCATCAAGCACCCAGCGAATTTTGCCGTCGCGAACCGCTTGCGCCAACCACGCCCCGCTCGGGTCGCTCTCTCGGCCGGAGAAGCCACCAATGCCCGCCACGTTCGTATGGCCGTCGATGATCGCTGTCGCGGCCGTCGACTGGCTGGACACCGCCAGCGTGCCACCGCCGTGTGCGGAGATGTACGAGAGCGCGCTCGTGAGCTGATCGGCCCCGCCGAAGCCTCCAGCCGCGCCGGGGCCAACGCCTCGCGCCGCACCCCCTGCGAAGCCACCGCCCGGCAGTCCGCCCGTGGTGCCCGTCGTCGCGCCGGGAACACCCGCCGCAGAGCCAGCGGCGCCCGGGATGCCACCGGCGCCGGTGGGTGGAGCGCCTGCCTGGCCGGCGCCAAACAGCTGCACCCCGCCAGCGCCCGTGCCACCCGCGCCGGGGCGCCCCGCGCCACTGCCGAGCCGCCCTGAAGCACCGGCCGGACCGAAGCCGCCGCGCCCGGCGCCAGCGAAACCACCGCGACCACCACCGGGGCCGCCGAAACCGACGGTCTCAGCGGAGGCGGGCCCGCCGGCCGGGAACGTGCCGCTGGTGGCATGGCCGAGCGTGTCGAATGCCCACACCGACGGTGCCGCCAGCAGCGCTGCCACGGCCACGCCCACGGCGGCTATGCGCACCGTTCGCGGGCTGAACGCAGCGAGCGCGATCACCGTGAGCACGCCCACGACGATCAGGACGGGCTCGAGCCACGGCAGCTGCCCTGAATAGTCACCGACGACTATCAGCTCGGTGATCACGCCACCGATCACCGCCAGCGGCCCGACGATGCGGGTATTCACACCGCCGCTGATCAGCTGTGCGGCGCCTGCTCCCACCAGCGCCGCGGCGAACGGCGCGAGCAGGGACACGTAGTAGGGGTGGAAGATGCCGCTGGCAGAGCTGAACAGGACGGCCACCGTCACGAACGTCCCACCCACCGCCAGCAACCAGCCGCTGCGCGCGTCCGTGCGGCGCAGGCGGCTGGCCACGAGGATGCCCAAGCCGCTCACCAGCGCGAACCCCAGTAGCCACCCGGCCTGACCGCCGAGGGCGGAGTTGAGGAGCCGAAACGGCCCGGTGCCGCCGCCGAACACGTTGCCGCCGCCAACGCCCCCGGGACCACCGGCCTGCCCGTCGACACGGCCCACGCCGTTGTATTCGAAGATCAGCGACAGGATCGTGTTGTTGCTCGTGCCCGACACCCACGGGCGGTCCGCCGCCGGCGTGAGTTCCACCAGCAACGGCCACGCGCCGCCCACCAGCGCCATCGCGCCGCCACCCGCGAGCAGCTGGCGCAGCGCGTGCAACCGCCCACGTCCAGCAGGGGCGACCCACAGCCACGCGACAGCGATCGCGGGTACGACCACCAACGCCACGAGCATCTTCGTCTCAAAGCCCAGGCCCACCAGCACGCCCGCTGCCACCAGCCAGCGCGTACCCGAGCGCTCGGGGGCGGAGTCGAACGCGCGCACCGTGCACCACAGGGCGGCCACGCAACAGAGCACGAGCAGCGAGTCCGGGTTGTTGTGGCGGGAGATCGCCACCGTGATCGGCGTCAGCGCCAGCGTGAGGCCCGCCACGAAGCCACCCACGCGGCCGAAGCGACGACGCACGAGGTCATACACAAGGACAACGCTCGCGATGCCCATCAGCGCCTCCGGCACAAGGATGCTCAGCGAGTGATAGCCGAACACCCGCACCGACAGCGCCTCAACCCACAGCGCCAGCGGCGGCTTATCGACGGTCATCACGCCACCCTTGTCCAGCGACGCGAACAGGAAGTCGTGCCAGCTTGTGCTCATCGAGCGAACAGCTGCTGCGTAGTATTCATTCGCCCAGCCGTTGCGGTTGAGCGCCCACAGGTTGAGCACCCCCGCGAGCGCCATCAACGCCAGCAGCTCAGGGCGGGGGATGCGGGCAGCGAGCGTCCGTGCGCCGGCGCGAGAACGGGCTGGCCCCGTGGCTGCAGCTGGTGATCCACCACTTGGCGGCGAGTGCCCAACCGGCGGCGCGGACACTGCCGGGGCTGCGGCCGTATTGGTCTTCCACGAGAAGCTCACGTGAGCAGCATCGCCCGCGCGTGTAGGAGCAGTGTGTGAGAAACCTCAAAGCTTCATAAGCGCCCGGCCACAGGCGCGCTAGTCAATGAGGCGTTTGCCCAACTGCGAAATGGCAAGGCGCCACATGATCAGCGCGAACGCCACCAGCACCGCCGCATGGCCGATGTCGGCCGTGCCGAGCGTGCCCAGCGACGCGTCGCGCACGAGCTGCACGCAGTGATACAGCGGGTTCACATACGCCACCTGGCGCACGCCCTCCGGCAGCGTGGACATCGGGAAGAACGTGCCCGCGACCAGGAACATCGGCGTCAGCACCGCGCTGGTGATGTAGTTGAAGTTGTCGATCGTCTTCGCGACCGCCGCCACCGTCACGCCGAACGCCGCGAAGCCGAAGCCCGTCACGAACCCGATCAGCGGCACCAGCAGCATCCCCCATTCCGGCTGCAGCCCGAACGCGAACGCCACCAGTAGCGGCGCCACCCCGTACACGCCCGCACGCAGCGAGATCCACAGCACCTCCGCCGTGATCAGCTCCTCCACGTCCACCGGCGCCGCCAGCATCGCGTCGTACGTGCGCTGGAACTGCCAGCGAATGAACGTGTTGAACATCCCCGGGAATGCCGAGGAGAACAGCACCGCCGTCGCCACCATGCCCGTACCGATGTACTCGATCGTCTTCACGTGGCCGATCGTCTTCAACAGCGAGCCGAAGCCCAGGCCGAACGCCAGCAGGTAGATCGTCGGCTGCACGATCGAGGAGAACGTCGTCGCCTTCCAGTAGCGCCCGAAGATCGCCACGTCGCGGCTCATCACCCCCGCCAGCGCCGCCGGTTCCAGGCGACCGACGCGCCGGACGCTCGAGGGCGGCCGGGCCACTGCCGCGGTCTCGCCTTGCGAACTCCAACTCATTCGATCTCCTCCCCGGTCAGCGCCACGAACGCGTCCTCCAGGTTTGCCGGGCGGCGAACACCCTCGGGCGCCTCGCCGTCGAGGCTCTCCGCGCGCATGATCGCCACCGCCGGGCCGCTGCGCCTGCTCGACCAGCCGTTGCTCGCGGCCAGCTCGTCCACCTCCGCCAGACGCTCGGGCGGGCCGTACACCTCCAGCACCTCCTCGCCCACGTGTGCGCTGCACGAGCTCCGCCGGCGTGCCCTGGGCGATGATCCGCCCGCCCGACATCACCGCCACCGTGTCCGCCAGGCGCTCCGCCTCCTCGATGTAGTGGGTGCTCATCAGCACCGTCACCCCGCTCGCGCGCAGCCCGTCGATCAGCGTCCACAGCTCCTGGCGCACCTGCGGGTCCAGGCCCACCGTCGGCTCGTCCAGCAGCACCAGCCGAGGGCGGTGGATCAGCCCGCGCGCCACCAGCAGCCGCCGGCGCATCCCGCCCGAGAGCTCGCTGCACGATCGTGTCCGCGCGGGGCACGAGGTTCGCGATCTCGAGCGCCGCCTCGCACAGCCGCCGTGCGCTCCGCACGCGGAACTCGGTACAGGCGCGCGAACACCGTCAGGATCTGCCGGCAGGTGAGCTCCACGTCGAGGTTGTCCAGCTGCGGCACCACCCCCATCTCCAGCCGCGACTGCTTGGACTCCTGCGGCAGCTGGAAGCCGAGCACCGAGATGCTGCCCTCGTCCGCCAGCGTCTGCGCGGTCAGCATCCGCATCGTCGTCGACTTGCCGGCGCCGTTCGGGCCGAGCAGGCCGAAGCACACACCCGCTGGGAACCTCCAGGTCGAGGCCGTTCACCGCCCTGATCTCGCCAAAGCGCTTGGACACGCCCCGCAGAGAGATAGCCGCCGCCGTCATCGCAGACACTCTATGAGGGTTTGGCTAGGGCGAACCGATCTGCCAGGAGAACGCCAGCATCGAGGACGCGGTGAGGTCGATCGCCGGCTCGGTGGTCGTGTAGGACTGCACGTTGTCCTCGTACACCGCCGCGTTGTCGAAGCGCTCGAATGCGTTGCCGCCGCCCGCCGGGCAGCGCCGCATGCCCGCAAGCTTGCCCCGGCTCGGTTCGTTGCTCGGCCCCTCCACCACCGCGCCCGCCAGGACCGGCGGCGAGCCGTCGAGCGAGCCGACGATGTTCGCCACCTGGTGCTGGGGGCAGTCGGGAAACGTGGTGCCGTCGCCGATGATGAACGACGAGCCCCACGCGTTCGCTCCGAGGACGTTGCCCAGCCAGCGCGCCGCGCGCTGCGCGGTAGGTCGGCTCGCCCGTCAGGTAGTCGTACTCCGAGGCCATCACCGACAGGCCGTCGCCGTGCGAGGCGGTGTCCGCTTCATCCCACGGGAAGCCGAAGCCAAACGGGTCGCGCTGGGACTGTTCGACTGCCGCCGTCGAGTTTTTCGCCGAGGCCGCGATCAGCTGTTCTTCGCTCACCGCCAGACCGGGCGGGTCCGCCGGCGGCGCGCAGCGCGCGCACGAGCTCGAAGTCCGCCAGCGCCGCTCACGTCGTACAGGTTCAGCCCTTCGCCACCACGCCGGGTTGTGCGCGATGTATTCGCCCGGCCCAGTGGGCCGCCTCTTCGAGGTAGTAGGGCGGCTGCGTGTGGGGCAGGCCTGCCGGCAGCTCTGCCCCGAGGCCAGCGCGATCGCGAGCTCGGTCGCGCCGAGCTCGAGGTCATCGCGCCATTCGCTCTCCGGGTAGAAGTTGAACGGGATCGCCGTCAGCAGGTTGCCCTGCGGGTCTGTGTCGGCCAGTTCGAAGATGTGCTCGCCCGCGAGCAGGCAGCGGGAGGCGAGCGCCGGGCGGGTCTGGTTGAACACCTGGAAGCACACCGCGAACGCCGCCGCGTCGCGGCCCGCCAGGTTGGGGCTGACCGGCGAGCCGGGCGGCCCCGCGCGGAACACGGGGCGATGGCGGATGAAGCGGTAGCGTGGGATTCGGCCGCCGTAGGTGTCGTCTTCCTGGGGCAGGCGCCAGATGTCGTGGTCGCCGACCGTGTTCGCGTTGCCCTCGCCGATGCCCACCTGGTAGTAGAGCGTGCGCGTCTCGTCGTTCCACATGCGCAGCAGCCATTCCACCCCGAAGCGCGCCTCTTCGGTGAAGTTCGAGTGCGCCGCCGACGCACCCATCTGCGCCGGGAAGTCGCGCACGCCGAGCAGCTGCAGGTCAACCGCGTAGCTCGTCGTCTGCACGAACTTCAGGTAGTCGCCCGCATCCCACCAGCCACCAGAAGCGTTGATCGTCTGCGCCGAGGCTCTCCAGTTCGCCTTTGAATTCGCCTTCTTCGTTGACTGTCGGCGTCGCGTACGTCATCGCGTCCTCGTCGTTCAGGTGCGCGGGGGCGGTGCGCAGCGCAGAGGGGATGTATTCCGGGCCGTCGCGCTCGTTCTCGTAAAAGGACAGCGCGTTCGCGAGCGGTCCTTCGTACAGCCGCTGCGCCGGCGCAATCGCGAACACCGGCGAGCTCGCCGGCGCACGGCCTGCCACCGACAGGGTGTAGCTACCCGGCGCCTGCACAGTGTCGAAGTCGAGCGCGTACACGTACCGGAACTTCCCACTCCACGGGCCGACCGAGGTGCCCACCACGCCGGTTAGCACGTCCGCCCCTTCCGCCGAGCGCAACGTGAACGCCTGTCCGCTCTCGCTCCGGCTTGACATCAGATACGCGCGCTTGGGTGCCGTCGTCGGGTAGCCGACCTGGTTGACGCGGATGAACGCCCTGCCGGCGGCGAGCGCACCGGACGCGAGCCCGCCTGCCGTGCACGCTGAAAGCACGACTACAGTTACGAGCTTCCTCAGCAGTCGTGCCATCGCTGCTGGAATCCTAAGGCGCTTGCCCGTCCTGGGCGATTGTCGATCGTCGGGACGGCCTAATGGGACGCCGGTCCATACCGACGCCGCGCGCACTGCTGCATGCTGGCTCAGGCTGTTCGTACCGTACCCAGCCGAGGAAGAGGGTCATGCCAAACAGAGCTCCCCAGATCGTCGCCCTTGGGGGCGGCGGATTTTCGATGGAGAGAGACAGCTCTCTGCTCGACGACTACGTGCTCGCGCTCACAGGGGCCGCGCGCCCGCGCGTGTGCTTCCTGCCGACCGCATCAGGCGACGCCGACCACTACGTGGTGCGCTTCTACCGGCGCTTCTCCCCGTCCTGCGACGCCAGCCACCTGTCGCTGTTCCGGCGCGACCAGGGCACTGGCGGCGTCGAGGACGACCTCGCCAGCGCACCTGCTCAGCCAGGATCTGATCTACGTCGGCGGCGGCAACATGCTGAGCATGCTCGGCGCGTGGCGAGCGCACGGGCTCGACGTGATCCTGCGCAAAGCATGGCGGCGCGGCATCGTCATGTGCGGCCCGTCCGCCGGCTCGCTCTGCTGGTTCGATCAGGCGCTCAGCGCCTTCCACGGCGCACCCCGGATCGTGCGCGGGCTCAGCCTGTTGCCGTACTCCAACTGCGTCCACTACGACGCCGAGCCCGAGCGGCGGGCCGAGTACCACCGCTTCGTCGCCGATGGCATGCGCCCCGGGTTCGCAGCAGAGGACGGCGTGGCCCTGCACTTCCGCGGCACGACCCTCGAGCGCGTCGTCAGCTCGCGCCCCGACGGGAGCGCGTTCCTCGTCGAGCACGATGGCAAGGCGGTACGTGAGACACGCCTGCACGCCGAGTTCCTCGGAGCGGCCGGCGCAAGGCCTGTGCACAGCAGTGCCGATGCGGGCACCTCGCTGTCCTCGCAGCAGCCCCTCGCAAACGCACCGGAGCGAGCACACACGGCGAAGCGGCCCGGCTCCCCGAAGCTCCTCGCCGCATCGGCGGTGGCAGCATGAGACGGGAGCTGGCCCGGTGACGCCGCGTCCGGCTGCCCCGATGGAGAACCGCCAGATCTTCGCCATGGGCGGCGGCGGCTTCACGATGGAGCCGAGCAACCCCCTGCTGGACGACTTCGTGCTGTCGCTCGCCGATGTGGGAGAACCGCGCATCCTCTTCATGCCCACCGCTTCAGGCGACACCACATCGCTGATCAACGCCTTCAAAGCGCGCTTTGGCGAGCGTGCATGCGTGCCGGAATACGTGTCCCTGTTCAACCTGCGCAACACCACCCGCTCGCTGGCGGACATCGTGCTCGAACAGGACATCGTGTACGTCGGCGGCGGCTCCATGCGCAACCTGCTCGCGCTGTGGCAGGCCCACGGCGTGGATGAGCTGCTCGTGCAGGCGTGGCAGAAAGGCACCGTCCTCGCCGGGCTGAGCGCCGGCGCCATGTGCTGGTTCCAGGGCGGCGTCACGCGCTCCAGCGGGCCGCCCGAAACGATCGCCGGCCTGGGCGTGCTGGAAGGCTCCCTCAGCGTCCACGCCGACGGCGAGCCCGAGCGCCTGCCGGTATGGCTTGCCGCCGTGCGCGAGGGCACGCTGCCCGGCGGCTGGGCGCTCGACGACGGCGTCGGGCTGCTGTTCCGTGGCCAGCGCCTCGATCGTGCCGTCAGCTCCCGCCCCGGCGCCGAGGCGCAACGCGCGGACGCCATCGCCGGCGAGCTGCTGCGCCAGCGCCTCGAGGTTGAGCTGCTCGGAGACGGCCCCCACGCGGCGCTCGGCGGCCGTGACGAAGCGGTGGAGGAACTGCGGCGGGTGCACCGCATGCGGCGGGGGAGCTCCCGCGGCCGGGGGTGAGCGGGGCGCAGCTGAACCACTGCGGCGGCCGCTGCACTCAAGCGAGCGGCGCACATCGTGAGTGCTTATTAACCGAAAAGTTACCCTCGCTTGAGGCGCGATCGGCAGACTTGTCCTCCCCACCCCCGCGGAGGACGAGCATGCAACCCGCAGAGCAGCTCACCATCAAGCAGACACACACCGGCTACTGGAGCGTCCAGCGTGGATCCGTCCACTTGGCCGGAGCCATGACGCGCAAAGGCGCTGAAGCCGAGCGCGAGCTATTGCGGCGGCTGAGAAGCAGCGCCCTGCGGCGCACCAACTCGCGCCCACGCGCCACAGCAACTCAGTATTAGGCATCCCAGGGCCCGTCGCCCCACCGGCAGACGGGCTACCTGGGGCTTGCCACGGGCCCGCGAGCCCCGCTAGTACACGCGTCCAGAATGCTGGCTTTCCGACCCGTGGAGACGCACACTGCCCGAAAGGGACTACAGAGATTGCCCGTTTCGGGCACACCGGTGTCGTCCTAACCGATCCCCTCCCAACGTCAAGCAGGCCACCAAATGCCAACTCAATCGCCGCCAATGCCAACCACCTCACACCCCTTCCACCGACCGAGCTCGACCTTTGCCGCGGGTCGCACAGGCGCTCGCAGCCGCCACTCCGGCGAGCTGATGCGCTGCGTGTCCTCCGGCTACCTGTCAGACGGCTGCTCCTGCCGGGCGACGATCCCGAGCAGCGTGGTCACCACAGCGTGGGCACGGGAGCAGGAGCTGCTGGGCTCGCAGGAGGACCGCTTCTTTCGCTTCGCCTGGCGCGGCGGCGTGTGGTTTGCGTTTGGCGTGGGGGACGGCAGCGTGCGTGGGGTGTACTGCCCCACGCACAGCGCCGCGCGAGCGGAGCGGTCGTTCGTCCAGAACGTCAGCGTGGCGGCGTAGGGCAGATCTATGCGTCCACGCTCTCGAAGATCGCAGCCAGGCCTTGACCGCCGCCTATGCACATCGTCTCAAGGCCGAGTCGCGCACCGCGCCGCTGCATCTCACGCAGGAGCGTGGCAAGGATCCTGGCGCCGGTGGCGCCGACGGGGTGACCGAGCGAGATGCCCGACCCGTTGACGTTCACCCGCTCGAGACCGTCGTGTAGATCCCACTCGCCGAGCACCGCGAGCACCTGTGAGGCAAACGCCTCGTTGAGCTCAATCAGGTCGAGGTCGTTCAGCGTCAGGCCCGCGCGCTCGAGCGCGAGCGCGGTGGAGGGGATCGGGCCGATGCCCATCGTCTCCGGCGGCACGCCCGCCACCGCCCACGAGCGCAGGCGCGCGAGTGGTTGCAGCCCAAGCTCCTTGGCCTTGTCGGGGTGGGTGACCACGCAGATCGCGGCGCCGTCGTTCTGGCCGCTGCTGTTGCCAGCCGTGACCGTCGCGTCAGGGTCGTCCTTACCCATGATCGCCCGTAGTTTGCCGAGCGCCTCCATGGTGGTGTCCGCGCGGGGGTGCTCGTCGAGCTCCACCAGGGTCTCGCCGCCACGGCCGGGGACCGCCACCGGCACGATCTCCTCGGCGAACGCGCCGCGCTGCTGGGCCGCAACCGCGAGCTGGTGCGAGCGCAGCGCGATCTCATCCTGCTTGTCCCGCGGGATCGAGTACTGCCGGCGGACGTTCTCTGCCGTCTCGAGCATGCCGCCGGGCACGGGGTGGTTGACGCCGCCCGCGTTCACACGCGCGCGTTCCAGGCGATCCTCCAGCCTGATCGCGCCGCTCTTCACGCCCCAGCGCGGCCTCGTGGAATAGAACTCCGCCTGGCTCATGCTGTCCGCGCCGCCCGCCAGCACGAGCTCCGCGGCGCCCGTCTGCACCTGCATGCAGCCGTAGATCACCGCCTGTAGGCCCGAGCCACAGCGCCTGTCGATCTGCAGGCCGGGAACATCCACTCCCAGCCCCGCGTCCAGAGCCGCCACGCGGCCGATCGCCGGCGCCTCGCCGCTGGCGTAGCACTGGCCCATGATCACGTCATCGACGTGCTCGCCCTGAAGCCCTGTGCGGGCGATCAGCTCGCGGATCACCGTCGAGGCGAGCACCGCCGCGCTCACGTCGCGGAAGACGCCGCCGAAGCGCCCCACGGGCGTACGCAGGGGTTGGCAGATCACTGCGTCTCTAGTGGTCATGGTGTGGGGTGGCCTCCGGGATGCATTTGCGGGATTTGACCCTAGCGGGCGGTGGCCGGAAGCCTAGCTTTTGGGGTTGCGCGGGCCTACTATGTGGGGGTGCGGGAGGTGCGGGGAGCAGCGGGGCGGGAGGCGAGGTACACGCGCCGGAGCTTCGTCGTGGGCGGTGCCGGCGTGCTGGCGAGCGCGGCGTGGGCAACGAGCCCCCTGCGGCACGCAGCGAAGGCGCTACCCGGGAGCGCACCGCGGATCGCGATCGTCGGCGCAGGGCTCGCCGGCCTGCGCTGTGCACACGAGCTGTGGAACGGGTATCCGAGCGGGCCGATCGCGGCGACCGTGTACGAGGCCAACCCCGAACGCGCAGGCGGGCGCTGCTGGACGCTGCGGGACTTCTTCACCGACGGGCTGATCACAGAGCACGGCGGTGCGTTCATCGACTCAAATCATCGTGCTGTCCGGCGGCTCGCCGCCAATCTCGGCCTCCGGGAGGAGGTGGTCAACGGCGGCGATCTGCCCACCGGCAAGGAAGCGCATTGGATCGATGGTGCCTACTACACACAGGTGCAAGCCAACGCGGATTGGGTGAGCGTCGGCTATGAAGCGTTTCGCGCCGCCGGCGCAGAACGGCAGTCGCCAGCGGGAGAAGCCCGGCTGGATTCGATGTCTGTGCCGGAATGGCTGGAAAGCACGGAGATCGGGGCTGGCAGCCGCCTGGGCAAGCTGCTGCTTTCCAACACCGTCACCGAGAACGGCGGCGACCCCGAAGAACAGTCTGCGCTGAACCTGATCGAATTGACCGCCCACAGTCCCAGCTCGCACCTCCAGCTGCTCCCCGGCGACGATGAAAAGCTCCACGTCGCCGGTGGCAACGATCAGCTCGTCTCGGGAATGCTCGCGGAGCTGCCCGAAGGTGCGCTTCAACATGGCTATGGGCTGGTGGCGCTTCGCGAAAACTCCAACCGGACGATCACGCTGAGCTTCGACACTTCAGGTGGCACTGTCGATGTCAGCGCCGACCTTGTGGTACTGGCGCTACCGTTCAGCACGCTGCGCAACGTCGACCTCTCGCAGTCGAACCTATCGGCGACCAAGCAGACGGTCATTCAGACGCTGGGGATGGGATCGAACGCGAAGATCCATGTGGAACTGCAGCGCAAGACCTGGCCAGCACTCGGGTTCGCGGGCGCCGCATACGGTGAATGGGATCGCTTCTGCTGCGCGTGGGATGACTCCGTGCCGCTTGGCCCGGACGCGAGCCCCGCGCTGTTGCTCGGCTTTCCTGGTGGCTATGTGGGCAAGAGCCAGCTGACTGGGGCGGCGCATGGGAGCGCCCCGGCCGTCGATCTCAATTGGTTCCTTGGTGAAATCGAGCCGGTGTACCCGGGGACGAGCGCCGCTTACGCGGGCCGGGCCTATGAGGATCACTGGGCGCTGGATCCTTGGGTGCTCGGGGCCTACTCCTATTACAAGGTCGGGCAGGCCGCCAGCTACGGTGAACTCGCGGCTGCCACCGAAGGGCGGATTCACTTCGCCGGCGAGCACACTGCCACTCGGTATCAAGGGTTTCTGGAGGGGGCGGTTATTACTGGGGAACGGGCTGCGCGGGAACTGCATCGGCGGGTTGGGCGACGGTGAGCCAAGGGAGTAAGATAGTTTTGATGGGGCCCGTACGCGGTCGTGTGGTTGCTGGGTCCTCGAATGCTACCTGGCGGGGGGCCGCTGTCTTTGGCGTTGCCTTGGCGCTCGGGCTGGCCGCGGCGTCGCCGGCTGCGGCCAGCCCGTGGACAACAGCGACCAACCTCTCAGAAGAAGGCCAGAACGCATACGCACCCAAAGTCGCAGTTGACGGCGCTGGCGGCGCGATCGTCGTGTGGACATGCTACAACGGCAGCAAGGACGTCGTGCAAGCGGCGCTCAAGCCCGCTGGCGAACCCTGGGGCAAGCCGGTCACTCTCTCTGAAGCAGGCGAGGAAGCATCCGAACCCCAGGTCACAGTGAATCCCGCGGGCGACGCAGTCGTCGTGTGGCGGCAGTTCAACGGCAGCGACTACGTCGTGCAGGCGTCCGTCAGGCCCGCTGGCGAACCCTGGGGCAAGCCGGTCACTCTCTCTGAAGCAGGCGAGGAAGCATCCGAACCCCAGGTCACAGTGAATCCCGCGGGCGACGCAGTCGTGGTATGGCAGCGTTTCAACGGCAGCGACTACGTCGTGCAAGCGTCCGTCAAGCCCGCGAGCGAACCCTGGGGCAAACCAGCCACTCTCTCCGAAGCAGGCCAGGAAGCATCCCAACCTCATGTCGCGGTGGACGCCGCCGGAGAAGCGACCGCCGTTTGGAGGCGCTACAACGGCAGCGACCACGTCATCCAGGCAGCGGAGGAGCTGGCTGGCGAACCGTGGAGCAAGCCAGCCACCCTCTCCGAAGCGGGTCAGGAAACATATGAACCGCAGGTCGCCGTGGACGGCGCGGGCAACGCGACCGCCGTCTGGGGATATTACAAGGAATACCTCGACTCGTTTGTGCAGGTTGCGGTCAGGCCGACGGGCGGACTCTGGGGCAAACCGGCCATCCTCTCCGAAGCAGGCCAGGAAGTATCTGAACCCCAGCTTGCGGTGGACGCCGCGGGCGACGCGGCCTCCGTATGGGATAGCTTCGACTACGGCCTTTGTTACTGCGTTCAGGCGGCGGTCAAGCCGGCGGGCGAACCATGGGGAGGAACTGACTGGCTCGCGACCGGCTACCACCCCCGAGTTGGAATCGACGCCGCCGGCGACGTGATGGATGTCTGGGGAGAATACTACGGCTCCGTGCGGGCGGCGCTCAAGCCGGCGGGCGAGTCTTGGGGCGTCGCGGCCAAGCTCGCAGAAGCAAACGCGGAATACAATCCGCAGGTTGCGATGAACGCCGCGGGCGACGCGACCGCGGTGTGGACGAGCCAGATCGGCCCTGGCCTCGGCCTCGACAACTACATCGTGCAGGCCGCGCAGTTCTCCCCCTCCAGCGCGTTCACGATCGAAGCGCAGCAGAAGCTCTCGAATGAACCCGCCTACACCAAGACCGAACTAAACGCCAAGGTAGCTGACACCGTCGACTACGAGATCATCGTCAAGAACACCGGCAGCACGAGCTTGAAATTCGGGGCTCTGAAAGACAGCGCGTGCGAAGGCATCAGTCCCTCCGGACCCACGGAGCTCGAAGCCAGCACCGAAGAGACCTTTACCTGCACGCACACACTCTCGGCCTTCGTCACATACAGCAACGAAGCGTCGATCGAAGGCGACCAGGGAACCGGCGCCAAGACGTCCAACAGGGTGGCTGTGGCACTGGCGCACGTCTACGAAGCGCCCGCGGGAACCGCTGACTCGGACAGCGGCACTTGTGTGGAATCGCGCACTGCTGTGTTTGTCTGCTCGGACCTGCGGGCAGCGGTGACCTATGCGAGTGCCGCCCCGGGCTCGACGGTGAAGCTCGAACACGGCGTCTATCAGCTTGGTGAAGCGCACGGGTATCCGTCTGGGGCGCGTGCCTTTCTCGAAATCACAGCGAGCGTGACGATCCAGGGTGCAGGACCCGGAGAGACGACGATCGAACAGACGGATGGCCGCGATCCGGTGATCGTCATCCCCTACGGCGCTGGCTTCTCGAACATCGAGATAGAAGGCGTGAAGCTCACTGGAGGCGTCGCGGCGGGAGAAGACGACGGCGAATTCTTCGGCTGGGAAAAAGGTGGCGGTGCACTGAGGATCCTGGGCAGCGGAACAGGATCTTCCTCAGTAACTCTCACAGACGACTATCTCACAGGCAACCTCGCGCACGCCGAAACCGCGATGGGGGGAGCGATCTTCAACAAGAGCACCCTCAACATCATCGACTCCACCATCGCGCACAACGCCGCGCGCGCCGAGGGCGCCAGCAACGACACCGAATTCGGCGAAGCATATGGCGGGGGCATCTTCAACACCGGCCATCTGCTCATCGCAGGCTCGACGATCGTCGACAACACCGTTGAAGCCGGCGGCATCAGAAGCAAGGCGATCGGTGGTGGCGTGGACAGTGGCGTCGAAAACTTCACCAACGAAGCGTCGGCTGCGATCGCGAACACAACTATCACGGGCAACATCGCCAGCGCCGGCACCACCGTGAACCCGCCGCTCGTCTACGGCGGCGGGCTCGCCATAGACGACGGCGCCGTCAATCACGTGACCCTGTACGGCAACACCGCAAGTCCAGTGAACGCGTCGCAGTCGTGGGGCGGCAACGTCTACGAGCCGGAGAACGGAGGCGGCACCTGGATCAACAACTCCATCATCAGCGATGGCAGTGCAACTGAAGGCCCCAACTGCATGTTCACGGTCGGCGGGTCCTACCCGGAAGATAATCGCAACAACATCGACGACAGTCCCAGCGGCGAATGCGGCTTCACGCTCGAATACGACCCGCTCGTCGACGTCGACCCGCAGCTGATGCCCCTGGCAGACAACGGTGGGCCCACCGAAACATTCGCACTAGACCTCGGGAGCCCCGCGATCGACGCCGGTGCGGACTGCGAAGGGACCTTCGGAGAGAGCGGCTCGGGAGGCTGGACGACTGCCACGGTGCCCCTCGATGTAGACCAGCGCGGCATGCCTCGCAACGGCCACTGTGACATCGGTGCGTTTCAGACTCAGCCCCCGTTTGCTGCGACCCAGCCGCAAATCAGCGGCGCCGCAGAAGCCGGGAGGACGATCACCTGCACCCCTGGCGCCTGGACCGGCGAAGGCACCCTTACCTACAGCTACGAGTGGCTCCGCAACGGAGAGTCGACCAGCGATCAGACGACCTCATACACGGTACTGCCAAGCGATGCCGAAAGCCAGATCGCGTGCCTGGTCACCGTGTCCGGGACATACGGGTCGACGCAAGCAGTCAGTAGGTCAATCGAGGTGCGCCCAAACCCTCCCACAGTCGTGCCGGGGTCGGCGTCGACGGTCGCACAGAACACAGCGACGCTGAACGCGACCGTGAATCCCAACGGAGGGGACGTCACGAAATGCGAATTCGACTACGGCGCAGCGGAAAGCGAAAGCTATACAACACGCGTTCCGTGCGCTGTTCTGCCGGGCTCAGGCGACAGCCCCGTCGCGGTGTCCGCGCCGATCACTGGGCTGGCTGCGAACACGACCTACCACTTCCGCATTCTCGCTACCAACTCGGGGGGAACGAGCGATGGCACCGGCGAAACGTTCAAGACGTTGTCAAACCCACCCACGGGTGAAACCGGCGAACATCTCACGACGCGATCGAGCCCGGAAGAAGGAATGGTCGCTGCCAAGAAGCACGAACAAGAAGTGGCAAGAACGGGCGTGCTCGGTCTTAAAGAAACCTTGCCCGACGTCACCCTGCCAAAGACATCCCTGGCGGCCGGCCCGGAAGGCACGCTCAGCGTCGAGGTGAGCTGCCCGGCGGGAGTGATCAGCTGCACCGGCACCATCACACTGAAGACACTCAACGTCGTCAGCGCGGCGACAGCGCATCACGCCAAGAAGCGCAAGGCGACGATCCTGACCCTCGCCGTCGGCTCATTCAAAGTCACTGGCGGTCATGCGACAACGGTCAAGCTGCGCATGTCGCCAAAGGCACGTGCACTTCTTGCACACATGGCGTTGCATGTACGAGCAACCATCGTTGCTCGGGACCCCGCAGGTGCCACACACACCACGCAGACTATTCTCACGATCCGCGCCGCTAACGCCAAACAGGGGTGACACCTTAGCTATAGGTGAATCGATCCGCAGGCGGGTTCTTCTTGCTGGTTTTTCTGCCCGCAGTCGCCTTCACATCCACCGGCCCCGTTGTGGACGCTGGTGGGGCAAGCATTGTGCATTCGGTCGTCGAGGTGCAGTCGACTGAGGTTGCGGGCGCGCTCTTGAATTTGAAGACCGTTGCGTCACCGAGCGCAAAGCCGCTGCCGGTGACGGTGACGTGTGTGCCACCCGCCTTGGACCCGATGTCGGGGTTGGCGTTCGCGACCGTGGGCGCATCGAATGCGAAGTGATCCTTGGAAGAGATCGCGCTCCTGCCTCCCCCAGACGTAGTCACGGTCACACTGCCTCGCCGACGCTTGGCGGAGTACTCCAGGACTCACCGGCGCAGGCGTGACCGTCGCTCTGCAGACCGCGCTCGTGTTGCGCGAACGCAGCGACACCAGGCGCTCACGAGTGGTGTGGACTTGGCCAGGCAGCAGCGGCGCACAACGACTGACAGCCGCAGCCCTGAAAGAACTCCTGAGCAGCGCCAAGCAGCGGATCCCGATCGTGAGCTTCGCCGCACACACACTCAGCGACGTTGCCGTCGTACTCGAGGATGCCGTTGCCCGCGGGTGCGTGATCGACGTGGTGTTCGAGACCGAGGACGACAGCAGCGGGACCTACTCAGGTCGAGCGGCACCTCAGATCGCTCATGGAGAGCAGCGTGCTGCGGCTCATATAGGAATTCATACGCGGAGAGCTGCAGACTGAGGTTTGTGTCCGTTTCGACCGCTGCGGCCCCACAATAGACAGCCGGTCAACGACAGCCACTAGCGACCTGTCAGTCCTTACAGTAAGATATGTAAGGTATGGCTGTCAATCTGCGAAACAAACCACTGCTGGACACGGCTGCTGACGCGAGCCTGTTCGTCGACCCGCCGGAGTTGTCGCGGATCGACGCCGCCCTGCGCCAGGGGCTCAACGTGGCGGTGCTCGGCGGGCCCGGATCGGGCAAGACGACGCTGCTGCGGCAGCTGACTCATCATCTGCGAGAGCAGGGAAGGCCGGTTGTGTTCGTCAGCGCTCAGCACGCCGACGACGCGGCACAGGCCCTCCAGGGCGTGCGTGAGGAGCTTGCACACACCGGTACGGTGCCGAAGCCACTCAGAGACGCCGCAGGGCAGTCCGTCGACTCTGGGCGTCCGGAGGACCTTGTTCGCACCCTGGAGATGCCTGCGGACGAGCCGACGGTCGTGGTCTTGGACGACATCAGTGCACAGGCTGGCCACGAGCTGTTTGGGCGACTTCGCGACATCCTTTGGCAGGCGCCCATCGGTTGGCTGATCGCGACGCGCAGCGAGGACCGCGGCTTGTTGGCGGCGCCCGCTGACGCATTCTTCGAGGTGATCGTTGACCTCGAGCCGCTCTCGCCGGAGCAGATCGGCGAGCTGCTGAGGCGTCGGCTTGGCGACGACGCCGACCGCTTCCCCCTGCCAGCGCTCGCCGATGCGAGCCGTGGCAACCCACGCCGTGCTCTTGAGCTGGCTCGCGAGGTCGTGATAGACCGCCACGAGCTGGCGAGCGTGCTGACCGAGCAGGCTAGGCGCGAGACTCGCGCGTCTGAACTTGGCCGGGCTTCCTCGATGCTGCTCAGCGAGATCGAGACGCTGGGCCGTGCGGTTAGTGCGTCTGACGAGGAGCTTTTGCGACGAATGGGCTGGACGCGTAACCGTGCTGTGCAGGTGCTCGGGCAGCTTGAGGATGCCGGCCTGCTGCACAGCTACACCGACCGCGGCCCGCGCGGCGGGACGACAAAGATGTACGGCATCGACCGAGGGACAGGATCGTGAGTGCCGCTGAGCTGGAGTGCCTTGCGGCGACGCGAGCATTCAAGCCGATGGAGACCTTCGATGAGCTGGCAGACAACCATGTGGACTTCGACGAGCTGCTCGGGGGCAAGCGTCGCGAGGCGGCACTTGCGAAGGCGCTACAGGGCACAATGCCGGCGCGGGTGGCCGTTCTCGGCCCTTCCGGCTCGGGCAAGTCGAGCTTGATCGCGGCCACCCTCGCCGACCTGCCGGCATTTTTGCCCCTCTCGATCGCCATCGGTCAAGCAGACGTTGGGATCTTGGAAAACCAAGCGCGGTTCGGGCAGTTCGTCGTCCGCGAGCTCTCCCGGCAGGCCAAAGGCCAATTCGCCGCCCAACAAAAAATCGGTCGCCGGCGAGAAGCGGCGCTCGCTCGGTTGGCGGCCGACACCACCACACGCACCGGCCCCGGCGGAAAGCTGGCGCTCAATGTCGGCATACCCAACTACGCAGCCGTGAGCACTGAGATCCGCAGCGCAATCACATCGACGCAGAGCGACCTGAATCCGTCCCAGAGTGTCGAAGGACTCGAGGAGATCGCTCGCGTCTTCAGCGCCCCGGAGCGACCGACGCCGGTCCTGATCATCGACGACGCGGACAAGTGGGCAGGCTCACATGTCCCCGGAGACGAGAACAAGCGTGCACGCCTCCTGTTCAGCTCCGCGCTACAGCCGCTGCTTACCTTGCAGCTTCACCTTGTGGTCGCTGTCCAACAACACTGGAAGAAGCTCCCTGAGTACGAGAATCTGGACAAGCGCGTGGACGCGACGATCGAGATACCAAAGCTTCCGAAGGACGCGGTGCCGGCACTCACGCAGATCATCGCGTCCCGTGCACTGGACGTCGGTGTCGAAGACATCACGAATCTGATCGAAGACGGCGCGCTAGCGCGTCTGGAGGCCGAGTACGACCGCAGCGACCGCAGCATCCGTCATGTTCTGCGGGTCCTGGACTTGGCGCTCAGGGACGCCACGGACGAGTCTCCAACCCCCGAATGGCTCACTCGCGTGCATGTAAGACATGCCGCCCATACGCTCGGGTAGACGATCGCGCCTCTGTCTGCCCTTACAGTCGAAGATGTAAGGTGCGCCAGCCACTCTGCCGCTCAGGCGGTTTCGGGCACTCTCCTGCGGTTTTCGCAGCCACAGCCAACGCCGGCTCGTAATGGCCAGACCTCTTGCAACCAAAACGAAATCAGGCCAAAAACGGAGGGGGAGAGATTCGAACTCTCGGTACGCCAATCAGGCGCACAACGGTTTTCGAGACCGCCGCATTCAACCGCTCTGCCACCCCTCCAGGGGTAGGCCCCAAGGCTAGAACATCCAGACGCACCGGCGCACAGCCGTCGGAGCGTCTCAATGAGCCCCTCACCGCCGCGGCCTGCCCCGTCCACCAGCCTCACCGCCGCGAAGCAAAGAAAGCACTGAGCAACCCCCCGCACTCCTCCGCAAGCAACCCGCCAGCCACATCCGGCCGATGATTCAAGCGCGCCTCGCCCAAGACATCGAGCACGCTCCCGCAAGCCCCAGCCTTCGGATCACTCGCCCCGAACACCACCCGCGGCACCCGCGCCAAAACGATCGCCCCCGCGCACATCGAGCACGGCTCGAGCGTCACGTACAGCACCGTGTCGAGCAGCCGCCACGTGCCCGCAGCCTCGGCCGCGTCGCGCAAAGCGATGATCTCGGCGTGCGCCGTGGGGTCCTGACGCAGCTCGCGCTCGTTGTGCGCCGCCGCCACCACCTCGCCATCGCGTACAAGGACCGCGCCAATCGGCACGTCCTCGTGTTCCAACGCACGATCGGCCTCGCGGAGGGCCAGACGCATGAAGTAGTCGTCGCGTGGGAAGAAGCGCTCGCTCATCGTTATCGCCCGCCGGAGTCTGCGACAGTGGCTCCCGCGCCGCGCTCGTCTCGGGCACATCATCATTACCCAAACCTCCATGCTCTCCCGCACCGGCCGCCCACCCCTCCCCCGCTTTGCGCGCCGGGCACTCATCGTCCTCGCGCTGAGCGTCGCGCCAGCCGGCGTCGGGGCAGTTGCGGCACAAGCCGACGCTGCGCCTCCAGCCGGCTATGTGCCGAACGAGATCGTCGTCGGCTACGCCCCCGCACCGACCCCCACGGGCACCGGTGGTGCCACCGCCGTTGCGAGCAGCTCACAGGCCAGCGACGCAGCGACGGCGGAAAGCACCAACACGCGCGTGCTGCACCTGCCCCCCGGGGAGAGCGTCGCAACAGCACTTCGCCGTATCCGCGCCGAGCACCGCGTGCAATGGGCGGTCCCCGACTACACCGCCCACGCCGCCGGCGGCATCATCCCCAACGACGAAGGCACCAACCACACGCCCGGCGGATGGCAGGAACTGCAGTGGAACTTCGTCGGGCAGTTCGGCGTGAACGCCCCCGAAGCGTGGGCCAATGTCGCCGCCGACGGGAAGCCTGGTGGCGTCGGCGTGACGGTGGCGGTGCTCGACACGGGCGTCGCCTACGCCAACCGCGGCCCCTTCCGCCGCTCTCCCGACTTCAGCCGCTACACGTTCGTCAAAGGCTATGACTTCGTCCGCAAAGACCCTTACGCCAACGACCGCAACGGCCACGGCACGTTCGTCGCCTCCACCATCGCCGAGGCCACCAACAACCAGTTCGGCCTCACCGGCCTTGCGTTCGCCGCCCACATAATGCCCGTGCGCGTGCTCGACGGAGCAGGCGAAGGCGAAGCGTCGACGATCGCCGAAGGCGTGATGTTCGCGGTCAGGCACCACGCCCAGATCATCAACCTCAGCCTCGAGTTCTCCCCCGGGGTGACCGCCGCGGACATCCCGGAGCTGATGAAAGCGCTCCGCTACGCCCACCGCCACAACGTGCTCGTCGTGGCCGCCGCCGGCAACGAGGGGGCGCGCTCTGTCGACTATCCCGCGCGGGCGCCCAACGTGATCGCCGTCGGCGCCACCACCGAACACGGCTGCCTGGCCGACTACTCCAACTACGGCTCCGAGCTGACGCTCGTGGCACCCGGAGGCGGAGCCGACGGCAACTTCCCCGGCGACCCCAACTGCCACCCCGAACTCCCTTCCGGACGCGACATCTTCCAGGTGACGTTCACCGGCAGCTCGTTCACCAAGTTCGGGATCCCCCCGGGCTATGAAGGCACCTCGATGGCCACCCCGCACGTGGCGGCCACGGCAGCGCTGATCATCGCCAGCGGCGTACTCGGCCCACACCCCACCACCGCACAGATAACGGCACGCCTGGAGGACACCGCGACGAAACTCGGCGGGGGAGGCGACGAACGCCTGTATGGCGCCGGTCTCGTGAACGCCGCCGCTGCCACCGCGCCCGGCGGCCCCGGCGTCGCGGTAACCGCCGCGAAGTAGCCCGGCGCGCCCGCAAGATGGTCACGCCTGAATGGCAAGGTAGCCTGAGCGCAGTGCCGAGCCCCATCCCCCAGCACGCACGGGCGCCCGAGCGCTGCGACATCGCGGTGGTGGGCGGCGGCATCGTCGGTTTGGCGGTCGCCCGCGAGCTGATCAGGCGCAACCCGCGGGAATCGGTGTGCGTGCTCGAGCGCGAGCGCGAGATCGGCACCCATCAGACCGGGCACAACTCAGGCGTGATCCATGCGGGCGTCTATTACGTCCCCGGCTCGCTGAAGGCGCGCCTGTGTGTCGAGGGGGCACGCGAGATGTACGAGTACTGCGAACAACGGGGCATCGCCCACGAGCGCTGCGGCAAGGTGATCGTCGCCACCGACTCCTCCGAGCTGGGCCGCCTGGACGAGCTCGAGCGCCGCGGCAAGGCCAACGGCGTGCCGGGACTCCGTCGCATCGATGCCGCGGGCATCCAGGAGCTCGAGCCCCACTCGCGGGGAGTCGCCGGCCTGCACTCACCGAACACCGGCATCGCCGACTTCCCCGCGGTCGCGCGAGCGTACGCGCAAGACATCCTCGAGGCGGGCGGAGACGTAGCCACCGGCTGTGACGTAAACGCCGTGCACAGGAACGGACGCTCGCTGCGTCTCGGGCATTCGCACGGGGCCACACAAGCCGGACACGCCGTCTTCTGCGCCGGCGCCTGGGCAGATCGTCTAGCCGTCGCCGCCGGCGCCAGCGCCGACCCGCGAATCGTGCCGTTCCGCGGCGCCTATCTGCGCCTGGCGCCCGAGCGCCGCCATCTCGTGCGCTCATTGATCTACCCCGTACCGGACCCCGCGCTGCCGTTCCTCGGCGTCCACTTGACGAAGCACATCGACGGCGAGGTCCTGATCGGGCCCACCGCCCTGATGGTTGGCGCACGCGACGGCTACAGCCTCGCCACGGTCCACCGCCGTGATCTTCTCGACACGCTCGCCTGGCCCGGCACCTGGCGGATGCTCGCCAACTGGTGGCGGACGGGAGTGACGGAGCTACGCCACGCTGCGCTGCGCTCCGCGTTCGTCCGCGCCGCTTCGCGCTATGTGCCCGAGCTACAGGTCGACGACGTCCAGCCCGCGTTCGCGGGCGTCCGCGCCCAGGCGCTCGGCCGTGACGGCAAGCTCGTCGACGACTTCGTCTTCTCCCACACCGAGCGGGCGCTGCACGTGCGCAACGCTCCTTCGCCCGCTGCCACCTCCTCGCTGGCGATCGCCCGCCACGTCGTCGATGAGGCGCAGCGGGCGTTTGAGCTGGGTGGCTAAACGCCAAACCACCCAAGACGAATGGGTCACTCGAGTTTGCCCTGAGTCCAACTGGCCGGTATCGTTGCCCGATTCGAGAAAGCGATGGCCAAGGGAACACCTCGCCACGGAGGGGGAGATAGATGCGCAGGATGCGCGCAGCCGCATTGCTTCTCATGCTGCTCTCGCCGGCCGCAACCGGTCAGGCGCGAGCATCGGAACTATTCGGGTCGGAGCTGACCAACTCGGGGGGAAATCTCCGCACCGGGTGGTACCCGAACGAATCAGCGATCTCTCCTGAACTCGTCAGCGGCGGCACATTCGGCCGGCTGTGGTCGACACCCGTCCAGGGCCAGGTGTACGCACAGCCGCTGCTGGACGAAGAAACCTTGTTCGTGGCAACTGAGGAAAACGACCTCTATGGCCTCAGCCCGAGCACCGGCGCCGTGCAGTGGTCGAAGAGCCTCGGCGAACCGTGGAACGCGGGCGAAATCTCCTGCGCCGACCTGGCTCCCCACGTGGGTGTGACCGCGACGCCCGTTATCGACCCGGCCACCGGTATCGCCTACTTCACATACAAGACCTACAAGGAAAAAGAAAAGGAACCTGAGTGGTTCATGGACGCCGTCGCTGTGACCACGGGCGCACAGGAGCCCGGCTTCCCGGTGCTGCTGAGCGGCACCGCCCAGAACGCGCCCGGGCAGAGCTTCCAACCGCAGACCGAGTTGCAGCGCCCGGGCCTGCTGCTGCTCGAAGGCGTCGTATATGCGGCCTTCGGCTCCGACTGCGACCACCCGGTCTGGCAGGGATGGGTGTTCGGCGTCTCCACCGAAGGCGAAGTCAAGGCGCGCTGGGTTGCCGATGAGACCGGCGAAGGCGCTGGCATTTGGCAGTCCGGCGCAGGTCTGACCTCTGACGGCCCGGGCACCATCCTACTGAGCACCGGCAACGGCGGAGCACCATCGTTCCCGCTGCCCGGCGACACGCCGCCTGAAGATCTCGGCGAGTCGATCGTGCGACTGGACGTGCAGAGCGACGGCTCGCTGAAGGCGGTGGACTTCTTCGCCCCCTACGACGCCGACTTTCTGGATACGTGGGACGCCGACTTCGCCTCCGGCGGCGTCACCGGCCTGCCCGAAGAATATTTCGGCACGCCCGCCATACCGCACCTCGCCGTGGCTGTCGGCAAGGACGGCTACGTCTACCTGCTCAACCGCGACAACCTCGGAGGTATAGCCCAGGGACCGTCGGGCTCCGATGATGTCGTTCAGCGGATCGGCCCTTACGGCGGCGTCTGGTCGCGGCCGGGCGTGTGGCCCGGTGAAGGCGGCTGGGTGTACATCCCGACCGCCTCAGGCGGCACCAGCCCAGCCGGCTCATCGGGCAACCTGCGCGTGTACCAGTACGGCGTATCCGGAGAAGGCACTCCCACGCTCTCACTCCAAGCCACCTCCGCCGAAGCGTTTGGCTTCTCCTCGAGCGCACCCGTGATCACCTCCGACGGAACCACCCCGGGTTCGGCCCTCGTGTGGATCGTATGGGCACCGAACGGCACCGGTGAAGGCGCTCAGCTGCGCGCCTATGACCCAATCCCGGTGAAGGGCGAACCGGTCCTGCGCTGGAGCGAACCGATCGGAACCTCCGCCAAGTTTGCGCTGCCCGGCGTGGGCGCGGGACGGCTGTACGTCGGCACCCGCGACGGGCACGTGATCGCCTTCGGCTCGCCTGTCACGCCCGCCCTCAGTGGCTCGACCACCGTATTCCCAACGACGACCGTCGGCGAGTCCACGGAAAAGACGCTGACGCTCACCGCCACCGAACCACTGACGCTGGAAAGCCTCAACTCCAGCTCCCCCCAGTTCACGCTCGGCACCCCGTCCAACCCGCTGCCGGCAACGCTCACGACCGGCCAGACGATCAAGATCCCGATTAGCTTCTCGCCGGTCGGCTCGGGCCCGATCGGGGCGACACTGACAGCCACCACTACCACCGGCAAGAAGGTCATGTTCGGGCTCTCCGGCATCGGTCAGACGCTGAGCCCGAAGCTCGAAGCGACGCCACCGCTCGTCACCTTCAGTGGCACGAGCGTCGGCGAACCCGAGTCCGCGGGGGCGACGTTCCGCAACATCGGTGGTACATCGCTGACGATCGACGCTGTGCACCTGCCTTCGCCTCCGTTCACCGCGGCTGGCGTGCCGGCGGTCGACTCGACGATCGAACCCGGTCGATCGGTCACGATCACGGTCACGTTCGATCCGACCGTGACCGGCCACTTCAGCAGCGAAGTCGGGCTCGAAACGTCTGGCGGCAACGAAGCGGTCGGCCTCTCCGGGAGCGCCGGCGCGCCCGGCGCACTGGAAATCACCAAGGGAGCGATCGAATACGGCCCCGTGACCATCGGCTCCAGCGAGTCCAAGAGCTTTACGATCACCAACACGGGTGGTACCGCGGTCGAAGTGACCAAGTCCAAGCCGCCGATCGGTGGCGCCTTTGCGGCCACCACATCGCTGTCGGAGGGCACGACGATTGAGCCGCAAGAAAGCCTTACCGAGACGGTCCAGTTCACGCCGACCGGCACAGGACTCGCAACTGCCGTGTGGGCGATCAACGGAAAGGACACGACCGGCTTGCACGAAGTCGAATTCGTCGGAGACGGAGTCGCGGCCCAGACGAGCACGCCGTCCCCGGAATCGTGGACGCCGCCCCCCGCGCACCTGGTCACCCCGCTGAGTGGCATCAGCGCCTTCATCGAAACCAAGCAGCCAGCGCCTGACCTCACGAAGCTGCAGCTACGTGCAAGCACTGCTCGCAACAGCACCAACACCCACAGATTCCTCGTCAGCTACACGCTCTCGACAGCGGCTACCGTCGAGCTGACCCTCTACCGCAAGCTCATCAGCAACCGCTGTCAAGGCGCGATCACGAGGTGCACGCGCTGGAGCGCTACCAAGGTCAAACTCAAGCTGAGCGGGCACTCCGGGGCCAACCAGCTGAAGTTGAGCCTTGCGGGCCTACCCGCTGGCTCCTACCGACTGGACGCGACTGCGATCTCGCCATCGGGTGTCCCCGGGGCCACGCGCTACCTGCACTTCACGACAAGCGCTTAGCTACAGCTCAAAAGCTGTGCGTCCGCCGCAGTCGACGAGGTCCTGCAAGAGCTCACGGCCATCGCCGATCACCGGGCCGCCGTGCGCGAGCAGCAGGTGCTCGAAGTCGAGCTCCGCGAGCAGACGCGAACAGGCGGCGATCAGACCGCGCTTGGTCGCGGGTGGGTCGTCCATCAACGAGTCGGGCACGAACCCCAGCGGACCGCCCTCGCCCGGTGGACCGCCGCGCACGACACCATCCGCGATCACCAGCGCTGCCTTGCCGCGCACATAGAGCGCTGTGTCGTCGGGGCAGATGGCATCGAGCTCGCATGCGACGACGTCGCCGGGGAGGATGTCGCCCACCTCGAAGCCACGCACGGGCTCGCTGTGGGAGAACTCGTGTAGCCCAGCGCTGTTGCATTGCACCGAGCAATCGAAGCGCTCGGCGAAACGATCTGACTCGCGAAAGTGATGGCGGTTGGAGAGCAGGATCGCCACCGGTGGCACAGCGCGCGCCGCAAACCACTCGAGACCGTCCCGCGGAGGAATCAGCGGGTCGAACAGCACCCCTGACTCGTCGAGCCAGTAGGAGGACACCTGCGACCCGATCTTCGGATGGCGCGCCGTCCAGTGGAAAACTCCTGGCAGAACCTCCTTCACGTTGGACACACTACCCGTGCGCGTGTGCCGCAAGCGCTCGCTCGATCACTTCTGCCATCTCCGTGCGGAAGCGATCGCGCCCGAAGCGCTTGGCGTTCTCGCGGACGAGCGCGCTGTCGAGCTCGAGCGTCTCGAAGCGCTCGATCGCAGCCACGAGGCCGGCGACGCTCTGTTCGGCGAACAGCACCCCCGTACGCCCATCGAGTACCGACTCGGCGGCTCCTCCGACGCCGTATGCGACCACCGGGACCCCCGCGGCCTGCGCCTCCACGGGGACGATCCCGAAGTCCTCCTCGCCCGGGAACAGCAGCGCTCGCGCGCCACCCAGCAGACGGTCGCGCTCCTGCTCTGAGACCTTGCCGAGGAACTCCGTACCCGCCCCCCCGCCAGCCCGCACGGCGTCGAGGGCACGCCCGGCACCTGCCACCTTGAGCGGCCTGCCCAAATGCGCACAGGCCGCCACCGCGAGATCCACGCGCTTGTAGGGGACAACGCGCCCGAAGATCAGGTAGCCATCGCTCATCGGTTGACGCTCGACGCCGAGGAAGTGGTCGACGTCGACCGGCGGGTGCACGACCTCGGCCGAGCGTCCGTAGTAGCGCTCGATACGTTCGGCGACGTGTTGGGAGTTGGCCACGAACACGTCCGGGCCGGCGGCGCCCGCGAGGTCCGCGCGGCGCAGCTGCGCAAGCAGCGGCGGTAGCGCCAGGCGCATCGCGCTGCCGACTTCCTCGCCATCGAGGAAGCCCTCCTCCCAGGCGTAGCGCATCGGTGTGTGGCAGTAGCAGACATGCAGCGCGTGCGCCGGCGTGCGCACGTTCTTGGCGCATGCATGGCTGCTCGAGAGCACGAGGTCGAAGCCGGAGAGGTCGAACGAGCGAAACGCGCGGTTCATTAGCGGCAGGAGCTTCGGGTAATGCCGTGCCGCGCCCGGGATGCGGCTCAGGAACGAGCTGTGGACGGTGCGATCGGTGATCTGGGCGGGCCACGGCGCGGGGTCATACACGGAGGTGAACAGCTCCGCCTGGGGGAACATCTCCAATAGCTCCAGTACCACCTGCTCGGAGCCGCCGGGGATCGTCAGCCAGTCGTGGACGATCGCCACACGCTTGAAGCGCTCGCGCAGCTGATCGAGGACCGCCGGCCCACCAGCCCCGTTCGCCTCGGCAATTGGACCGCTACTGGGCACCGGAACGAGACTACAACCCCGGCGCCTGGGATCATGCCGCCGATGCCCGATCCGTCCACTCTGCGCGGCCGCGACATCGTGTGCGTCGGATTCGCCGACTGGGACACGGAGCTGTGGACCAACCAACACCACCTGATGTCGCGCCTGGCGCGCGATAACCGGGTGCTGTTCGTGGAGTCGCTCGGCCTACGCCGGCCGCAGCTGGCGGGACGTGACCTCGCACGCATCGCCCGGCGACTCAGACGCGGTGTCGCGCCGCCACGTGCCGTCGATGGCCTGCACGTGCTCTCGCCGCTGGTGATACCCCTACACAGCAACCGCTTCGTGCGCGCGCTCAACGCCCGCCTGCTGCCGGCGCTCGTGCGCCGAGCCGCCCGGCGGCTGGGGATGCGGCGACCGATCCTATGGGCCTACGTCCCGCAGGCAGAGGTACTGATCGAGGCGCTGGACCCATCGCTGGTCGTCTACCACTGCGTCGATGACATCGCCGCGCACGAGCTGATCGATACGGCGAGCTTCCGCGCCGCCGAGGACCGCTTCGCCGCCCGCGCCGACCTCGTTCTGGCGAGTGCGCCCGCCCTGGCAGAGCGCCTGCGCACGGTCTCGAAGAACGTGCTCGATGCGCCGAACGTCGCCGACAGCGAGCTGTTCGCAAAGGCACTGATTCCGAGCCCACCTGCCCCGCCGCCGGACCCGGCGATGGAGTCCTTGCCATCCCCCAGGATCGTGTTCACGGGCGCGATCGTCGCCACGAAGCTCGACCTGGGGCTGCTCGTCGAGCTGGCCCGCCTGCGGCCCTCCTGGTCGTTTGCGCTCGTGGGACCGGTGGGGCCCGGCGACCCGCACACGAATGTCTCAGCGCTCGCTGCCGAGCCGAACGTCCACCTGCTGGGGCGGCGCTCCTACGGAGAGCTGCCGAGCGTGCTCCGTGCGGCAGACGCCGGCCTGATCCCCTACGGGCGCAACGAGCTCACGAACAGCATCTTCCCGATGAAGGTCTACGAGTACCTGGCCGCCGGGCTGCCCGTGATCGCCACGTCGCTACCGGCGCTCGCGGACGTCGCTGAGGTACAGACCGCACAGGACGCTGAGGGGATCGTGCGCCTGCTCGAGCTGGCGCTGGGCGAGGACAGCCCCGAACGCCGCGCCGAGCGCTCGCGGATGGCCGCTGCGCACTCGTGGGATCGACGTCTGGAGGAGATCGCAGCGGCGATCGACGCGCTGTGAGCCCATGCGGGACCTGCTGGTAACCACACACACGCCCGTGCTCGGCACTGGTCAGGCCGTGCGCACCTACGGTGTCGCCCGTGCCCTGGCCGCACACCGCGGGCTTGACCTGCTGTATGTGCGTTTTGGGGAGGCCCAGCCGGACGCGGCTTTCCGTGCGATCCCCGGCATCGCTTTGCACGAGGTCGTTGCCTCGCGTGGGCTGCGACGGCTACTCACGTACGCAAGCGTGCGAGCGAGCGGGGTGCCTGCCGGGTTCGCGCGAGGGATCTCGCCCGAGCTGGCGCGCGAGGCGCGAAGACTCGCGGAAATACCCGACCGTGGCCGCGTGATCGCCGACGGACCGATCGCTGCCGCCGCGCTCGCGCACCTCGCGCGTAGAAACCCGGTCATCTACAACTCCCACAACCTCGAGTCCGGCTTTCGCGCCGATGTGAGCGGCGCCTCCAGCAGACAGGCACGGGCGCTACAGAGCTTCGAGCGAGGGCTACTCGCGCGAGCATCGGAGTCCTGGATGGTCAGCGAGCCCGACATCGAGGGGGCCCGTGCGCTCTGCCCCCGGGCGAAGCTGCGCTATGTGCCCAACGTCGTGGACGTCGCCGCGATCACACCGGTCCGCCCATATACGGGCGTGCCCAGAGCCATGTTCGTGGCGAGTTTCACCTACAAGCCCAACCTGGGCGGTTTGCGCTTCCTGCTCGAGGAGGTCATGCCGCTCGTCTGGGACGAGCTCCCGGACGCACGGCTTGCGCTTGTTGGCGGTGGACTGCAACAGCCACCAAGCGAGGACCCCAGGGTCGAGGCGCTCGGGTTCGTAGCGAGCCTGAGGGATGTCTATGCGGACGCCACGTGCGCGGTCGTGCCGCTGCTACAGGGAGGTGGCACGCCGTTGAAGCTGATCGAGGCGCTCGCGTATGGCCTGCCGGTGATCGCCACACCGCGAGCTGCTGCCGGCCTTCAGCTGCGCGACGGCGAGCATTGCCTGATCGCGGGCGACGCCGATGCTTTCGCCGCGGCGCTCGTGCGCGTCCTGCGTGACGGCGCCCCCGAGCTCGCCAGCGCCGGACGCGAGCTGGCCCGCGAGCGCTACTCGATCGAGGCGCTCAGCACGCTCGTGGCGCCCTGATAGCCACTGAGATCGACCGGCGGACATGCGTCCAGGGCCACCATGGCCGCTACAGCTCGCGCGGATTGCACCGAAAGATGACTTGCAAGGCTCAAGTAGAGGCGTGAGCGCATCCATCCCACGGGGGAAACGACGCGCGCGCCTCTGCCACATCCCGAAAAAGGCACTCCCGTCGCGAGGCGGGTTCGCAAAGCCAGGGGTCTCCAGCAGACAGCCCGGTCACCGAAGGAGAACGCATGCACAGGACTCACCCCCGCCCCACCCGTGCCCTCAGGACGCTGATGGCACTGTCGCTCGCAGCATTCGTTGCCCTGCTGACGTTCGCCGCCTCCAGCGGCGCCGCCGCGCAGCCGAAGCGCTCCTCCTCTGCCCGTAGCCCTCGTCTCCTCGCCAGTGCCGCAAGCCGCTCGGTACCGCGGCCGTTGGCCGTTGCCGCACAGGTGAGCCGCGGCGCCGACCGCAACCTCGTTACCAAGGCAAAGCGCTTGAAGAAGTGCCTCGCCGCGCACCCCGCCAAGCCGAGCGCCTGTAGCGCGGCGCGGGACGCCCTGCAAAACGCCGGTGTCGAGCTCAGGCGTGCGCAGAGCAACCTCGCGAATATCGCCGGCGCAAGCGCGAGCCCCACCTACCGCTCCGGCTACGGCTGGTTCGCGCCCTTCCAGGCTCCCAAGCTGACTGTATCCGGCGAGAAGCTCAGTTGGACGCAGGTGGCTGGCCTCGACAACTACGTGTTCGTGCGCAAGGTGCCGGGACAGCCCGACCAGTACTCGACGGTAACCGGCACATCCATCACCCCGCCACCGGTGCCCGGGGTGACCGTCAAATACAGCGTGCGCACGGCCGTCAACGGCAGCTCGTGGGCCGGCGAACAGTCGATCTCATACCCCGAACCGGCTGAAACGACCCCAACCGAAACCCTCCCGAGCGAACCACCAACCGAACCGATCGACACGCAGGCAGCGCCGAAGCTCACCGCCTCCGGCCTGACGCTCTCGTGGAACCCGGTGGGTGAAGTCAGCGCGTACGTGCTCGCGATCAAAGTGCCCGGCAAAGTGGAACAGTTCACAGAGGTAAGCGGCACGTCGGTCACCCCCACTGCCGTTCCGGGGGTAGCCGTCAGCTACAGCGTGCGCACGGCCGTCGACGGTAGCGCCTGGTCACCGGAAGTCGTGATCGCCTATCCCGCCAAGAGCACGCCTCCGCCGCCCCCACCACGCGAACCCGAAGAAGCCAAACCCGAAGAAGCCAAACATGAAGAAACGCCGTCCGGCTCGATCCTGAACTCGCCGATGTGGGTGGGCGTGGATGTCGGCGGCTGGCCCTCGACCTTCGCGTCAGATGTGTCCGGAGCAGCTTCCTACGTTCGGGTCAACTCACAGTCGAGCGTCCCCGGCTACATCGCCGCGGGCCTGCACGTGATCGACCTGCTGCTCGATGAAAACTCGGCCGGCGTCAGCGGGCTGAACGCCACCGAATATGCCGCCAAAGCCGTTGCGGCGGTGAAAGCCAACCCGAAGATGGCCGCACTCGAGGTGCTCAACGAGCCAGGTAACGAGTGGGGGGCGATGGGCCCGAACGCCGGCAGCGCCGCCAACGCCGCCGCCTATGACCATCTGCTGAAGGTCGTGCACGAAGCACTGGTGGCGAGCTTCGGCACTGACTACCCACCGGTGCTCGCCTCCTACGACGGCGGCGAGGGCCCGACGACATGGGGCCAGGAGATGTGGGCCGCCGAACCGAACGTCGGCAACTACATCAACGGGATCACGCTGCACTCCTACGGCGGCACGAGCAATCGCACCCATTCCGCGCTCGGCGACCGCGCAATGATCGAAGCCGCCCACGCACAGCACCCTGACATCCCCATCTACATCACAGAGGTGGGCTGGCCGACGGCTGTTGGTCAGCCGGCGACCGGAGACTCGTTGCAGTGGACTGAAGCCGAACAGGCCCAGAACATCACGAACTTCGTCAACTGGGCCAAAGGCACCGGCTACATCCAGGACGTGACGATCTTCAACTACCGCGACTACGGGTCGAACGACTACTACGGCATCGAGACGGCCGGGGGAGCGCACAAGCTCTCCTACACGGCACTCGCAGCGTTTCGACCCTGAGGTCAGCT
The DNA here is from genome assembly GCA_963752865.1 of uncultured Solirubrobacteraceae bacterium. Lineage (GTDB taxonomy): Bacteria > Actinomycetota > Thermoleophilia > Solirubrobacterales > Solirubrobacteraceae > Palsa-744. The sequence continues at coordinate 697,134 of CAVVZU010000001.1, read as the reverse complement.
CCACCTCCAGGGGCCGGATTCCGGCGCGGTTGGGAGAGGCTCTCGACCGCGCCGGGGGAAGGTCCCCGCGTCCGCGAGCAGGCGCTCCGTAGTCTGAGCTGCGTGTCGGCACGATGCACCATCATGTGGCTGTGATCGAGCGCGAGCGCGGCGGGCACCACTAGTGTCCTTCCAGGCAAGACGTGGGCTGCGCGAGCAGCGGCTCGGCGTGCTGGGCGGCTGGCATCTCGGCGTGGCCGCGGCGATCGTGCTTGGCCTGCTGGGAGGCTTTCTCGTCCATCACGAAGCGAGCACCGCGATCCTGGTGTGCGTCGTCGTGGTGGGGATCCTCGGCCTGGCGATGCTCGGCGACCGGGCCTTCCCGTGGGCGATCGTGGTCGTCGCGGTCGCGCCCTGGTACCCGTACCTCACGGAAGCGGCAGAACCGCCGCTCGTCAAGCAGAAGGTCCTGTGCGCGGCGGTCGCGGCCGCGCCGCTCGCACCTTGGCTGTGGTCGCTGGCGCTTGGCGGGCGCAGGACGCGTCCCAGCCGCGGCGCGCTGTTGATGGGCCTCCTGTTCCTCGGTTTGGCGATCCTCATCTACGAGAACCTCCACGGCCTGACCGCCGTGATCCAGTCCGGCATCGTCGGCTACATCTTCATCGGCGTCACGTTCCTGTGCGCCAGGCGCTTCGGCAACGGCGGCGGCTGGCCCGCCGCGTCGTTCACGGGGCTCGTGGTCCTCGTGCTGATGGCCGCCGACGCCTATGTCAAAAACCCGTCTGGGCGGATCGGCTACTTCGTCGGATACCCGATCACCTACGGCGCGCTGGTCTCCGGGCTGCTCCCCGGTGCGCTGCTGTATGCCGTGCGCCGCTCAGCGCTGCTGGCGAGTGGGCTCGCCGCCGCCACCGCGGCGATGCTGATCTTCTGCCAGTCGCGCAGCTCGTGGGTGGCGGTGGTCGTGATGCTGATCATCGTGGCCATGATCCAAGCCAGAGCGGGAAACTACCGGGCGCTGCGGGCAATCGGGACCGGCATCGTCATCCTCACGGTGCTGATCCTCAGCACGAGCTCCCTGCACCGGCTCGTCGAGGAAAAGCTCGCCGCCAAGCAGGCCTCGAGCCAGTCGGTGACCCACCGGGAGTTCAGCTACGGCTACGGCATCCACGAGATCGGCCTGCGCCCGATCTTCGGCGCCGAAGAACCTGGCTTCTCCGGGAAAGAATCGGCCACCAAAACGAACATCGGGGCGATCGACAACGGCTATCTGTCGATCGCGGTGGACATGGGCCTGGTGGGCCTGATCGCGGCGATCATCCCGATCGGGGTCGCGCTGCGGGTGCTCACGCGCTGCATGCGCTTCCGCGTGACCCCGACCTACGATCTGAGCCTGGCGCTCGGCATCGTCGGGATGGCGGTCGTGGCGGCCTTCTACGACAGCTTCTACTGGGCCCAGCTCGACCTGCTGCTGGGAGCGATGGGAGGCGTGCTCTCGACCCGCGTGTCCGGCATCGGGCGGCCGGCGGAGGACGAGCACCAGCTCGCCGCCGACGCCGGCGAGGAATCAGACGGGCGACTTGACGCCGCGCTGGCCCGAGCCTGAGCGCCCGTTGGGCGGGCTCGGCTCCTCCTCGTAGTAGTAGTAGCCGGCCTCCGTCGAGGATTTCACTTCCGTTAGCACCAGGCCAAACACCCGCCGGCCGCTCGCGGCCAGCACGCGGCTGGCTGCCTTGACGCGATCCCTGCGACTGAAGGAGCCGCGCGCGACCATGATCACACCGTCGACCTCGGTCAGGCGCAGGAGCACACGCGTGTCAGCCACCGGTAGTAGCGGCGGCGAGTCCACGATCACGACGTCGGCGGAGGCACGCATGAAGGACAACAGCTCGCCCATCCGCCCGACGCTGAGCAGATCGGCGGCATTGGGAGGGATCGTGCCGCTGGGCAGCACCGCGAGGTTCGGCTCGTCCTCGATGCTCACGAGGAACTCGTCGAGCTCGCCGTTGGACACGAGCGTGTCGGACAGGCCCGGTAGATGGCGGGGAATCCCCAGCTGGGTGGCCGCCGCGGGACGACGCATGTCCGCCTCCACGAGGATCACCCGCCGGCCGCTCGCGGTGAGCGCCAGCGCGAGGTTGACCGCCACGGTGCTCTTGCCCTCGCTCTCCTCCGCGCTCGTGATCACGAAGCAGCGTGCACGCCCCGTGGGGTCGAGGAAGCGAAGACCCTCGCGCAGCATCCGGTAGGACTCGCCGATCGGGCCCACCAGCTGTTGGGCGAGACCCGCCTGCGAAGGGGTATGCGGGACGCTGGCGATGACCGGGTAGTCGGGCAGCGCCCGTTCGAAGTCATCGACGGTCTTCAGTCGCCGGTCGAGGAAGTCGACCAGCAGCGCGAGGCCGGCTCCCAGGAACAGACCAACCACGAACCCCAGGATCCCGTCGCGTTTGGGCTTCGGCGAGACCGGCGAGGGATCGGGTTCCGCGTGGGCGATCAGCTCGGCGTTGCCGGTCTGCAGCGAGCGCAGCACTCCCAGTTGGCGCAGGCTTTCACCGAGCTTGGCCGCCTCGGCCGGCGAGGCGGTCTTGATCGACTCATTGACCAGTTCTTCGGCCTGCGCCACCGTGTTGCGGTCGGTCTGGCGGCGATACGTTATGTAGCCTTCCGCGAACGCATTCGCGACAGCTGCCGCTTCACGCGGGTTCGAGCGGGTGGCCGTGATCGTTGCGATGTTCGCATCCGTGTTCGGGCTGACGGAGATCGACGCCACCAGCGAGCTCACCGGTTCTTTTATCTTCAACAGGCTCTCCGCCTCCTCGCCCACGGCGGGGGAGGTCAGCACGTCGATGCTCGTCTGAGTCGTCCGCTGCGGTTCTTCGGCACCACCCGAGGTGAACAGGCTGCTGCCGAACAGCGCCTGCGCAAAGCCGGTTTCGCGGAACAGCAGCTCGGAGGACGCCGCGTACTGCTTGGGCGAGCGCAGCGACAGAGCGACCGCCACCGCAACGCTGATGATCACCACGGTGATCACGATCAACCGGCGCCGCCACAGCACGGACAGCAGCTCAAACGGCGAAACCGTTGGAGCACCCGGTGCTTTATTGAGGGGATCGATATCAGCCACGGCTACGCGACTACTGCGGTCGTACAGGGCACCATGTCAATCATACGTTGCTCCCGGCGGTAAGCCGTGGCAGTTCTCATACCTATGTCGATATCGACTGCGACACCACAAGCCTTGAAGTGCGCCCACAAACGTTGGCACTCGCGCGCTAATCTTCAGTCGAGAATCCTGTAGTTCAGAATCGCTGTTCCAATGGACGGGCCATGGGGGGTCATGGATCACGTGGGGGCAACACAGGACGTTGAAGCCCGTACCGAGGCTACGGGCAAGCCCGAGCTCGCAAGCCGAGTCCGGATAACACGGCGACTGCCGCTGCGCGTCGGCCTCGCCGCACCGACTGATCCCGGCGACGCGCAGATGGACTCCGGCGTCAGCAACTCGACGTTCACGGCCCTGGCCGAAGTCGTGGCGGAGGTCGTTCCGATCAGCGGCGAGCTGCCACCGCGTGTTGCCAGGCTGGCGCATCTCGGCAGCGTCACCGCACGCATGCGGCCGGGCGATCTGCGCGATCCCCGGGGTGCGGCCAAGCACGTGCACAGCGCCGCGCAGCTGGGACGCCCGACGATCGCGGCGCGTAACCGTCTGATGCGCCGGCGCCTGTTGGCCGCGGGCCGCCTCGATGGGGTCGTGCAGCGCAGCTGCAACATGCTTCTACCGGCGGGCCAGCGGGTGGTGACGTTCGAGGACTCCACCGTCCTACAGGCCCGCGAAAGCTATCCATGGCCACACTTGCAGGCACTGACCGAGGCGGACTTCCAGCGCTACACCGAGCGCCAACGCAGCGCCTACGCGACGGCCGTCGCCTGCTGCTGCACGACCCACTGGGTCGCGGAGAGCATCACCGGTAGCTATGGCGTCCCTGCCGAGCGCGTGTTCGTGGTCGGTAACGGCCAGAATCATCCAGCCGAAGATGTGGCGCCGCGCGAGTGGAGCCCACCGCGCTTCCTGTTCGTCGGCGTCGACTGGGAGCGCAAGAACGGTCCCGCGGTGCTGCGCGCCTTCAACCGTGTCAGAGAGCGCTACCCGGCCGCACGGCTCGACGTGGTCGGAGGGCATCCGCGCCTGGATGTGCCCGGAGTGGTCGGACATGGATCGCTTTCGCGTGTCAAGGAGAGCGATCGAGAGCGCATCGCCGACCTCTACCGCACGGCAACCACGTTCGTGATGCCCTCCCTACACGAGCCCGCGGGGATCGTTTTCGTCGAGGCCGCCAGCGCCGGCGTGCCGTCGATTGGCAGCACCAACGGCGGTAGCGCAACGCTGATCGGACCCGGCGGGCTGACCGTGGATCCGCTCGATGACGAGCAAATCCACGCGGCGATGCTGCGTCTCGCCGACGCCGACACCGCGCGGCGCCTGGGGGAGCTCGCGCGCCGGCACTCCGAGCTGTTCACCTGGCGCAAGGTGGCCGAGCGGCTGATCAGGGCGCTTGCGATACCCGGTGTGGACTGTGAGAGCTTGGCGGAGTTCCTGTGATCAGCGCCGCATGCGCATCCTCGACGAACTGCTCCTGCTCGTCGAGGTAGGAGTCGAGCCTGAACTGCTGCGCACGCGCGTGTGCGCGCTCGACGCGCGCGGCCGTGTCCTCTGTCTGCGTGAGCGTCCGCGTGAGTGCCTCGGCGGCCATCCGCGCGTCGCCGCGGGCGAACAGCAGCGCATGCTGCTCGTCATGCATGCCCTCGCCGATGCCGCCCACGTCGGCGGCGACCAACGGCACGTGTGCGAGCGCCCCCTCGATCGTGACCAGGGGAAATGGCTCTTCCCAGACCGACGGCACGATCAACGCGTGGGCGCGCGCAAGCGCGGCCGCGACCTCCTCGGGCGGACACGAGCCGCGCCAGCTGATCGCCTCCGCCACCTCCAGGCGCTCGGCGAGCGCACGCATCTCAGCGCCATGATCTGAGTCCTCGGGACCGATCACGACCAGCCGCGCGTTGATCGCATGCTCGCTGCGTAGCAGCGCCAGTGCCTCGATCGCCACGGAGATGCCCTTGTAGGGGGTGACGCGCCCGATGAACACGATCTCCGGCTCCGGCGCCGGCTGGCGCACAACCTCGGCATACAGGTCCCCGTGGCGTGGAACCGAGTGACCGACCCGCTCGAGCACGGGCTCGACGAACGGCTGCATCTGCACCATCCGCCTGATCGCCTCGGAGTTCCACGAGATCGCGGCGCGCACGGGTGCCGTCGGGCTCAGCCGCAGCGACGGCAGCCTGTTGACGGCCTGGCAGCCCGCGGCCCACACGCTACGCGCGAGGCCGCGCTTCGCGGGCAGCAGCTCACGCATGTACTGATCGTTGACGAACAGGCCGCTGAACCAGTGCTCGCAGATGCGGAACGCGAGCGGAACGTCGCTGTCGGCGATCACTCGCAGCGCCGCTTGGGGAACCGAGGAGCCGTTCCAGCAATAGACGAGATCGGGGGCCCACTCGAGCGCGCGGCGGGCTGAGCCCACAGCGTCGAGCGACGCGCGTGGCGCGCGCAGTGCCCCTCGCGCATCCGGTGTCAGGCCCGTCAGCTCGCGCCTGACAGCGGGGGTTTCGTGCTCGCCCACGCGTGCGCGCCCGAAGTCGCTGGTCAGCACGAGCACCTCGTGGCGCTCGCGCAGACGCTCGACGACACCAGAGCACTCGACCTCATAGCCGCCGACGGCCACCGGTGGGTAAAGCGTGGAGAGAACGAGGACGCGCATCCGCCTAGACGCTAGCCGGTAGCACCCTGTCTTCGGCTCGTGGCTGACGGCACTGGTCCGGGAGAGCGCGTGATTACATAAAGCCGCGCATGATCCAGGCCGACATAAGAGATATGAGCGCAGTGGACAACCGCGACCTGTCGGCGGCGATCGAGGCAGCCAGGCAGCCATTGAAGGCGCCGGCGATGCCACCAGTCGATCTACGCGTGCGGCTGCGGACCTCCACACGTCTACGCCGCTTGGTCCCCACCGGACTGGCCATTCGCAGAGCGGTTGCCAAGGGACGAGCGGAATGGGAGAATCCCGAGCAGCGCGAGCACGCACTGGCGAGCATGAACGCGATCCTCGGCGGTACTGAGCGCGCCGGCGAGATCGAGGCGTGTGCACGTCGTCGGCTGATCGAGGAGGAGGTACAGCGGGCGCTGTACTGGCAGCCGTGGCCAACCTCGAAGGTGAGCGCGACCTCCGCCGCCAACCTCGAGCTGGCCCTGTCGGCGAACCGTCCGGTGCTGATCAGCGCCTGCCATCTCGGCCCTTACTTCCTGCAGATGTCGGCGGTGACCTCGCTGGGCCACAGCCCATTCGCCGTCGCGGCGCCGTGGTTCTTCCAGGACCCGACCCCCGACTACTGGGGCCGGCGCCTGGCGCGCTGGTGGCGCGGTATAGCCAAGCGCAACGAGCGGCTGGTGTACTCGGTAGGTGCGTACCCTGTGCTCAGCGCGCTGCTCGAGCAGGGGGAGAAGGTACTGATCTACTTCGACATGCCCGGGGGTACGCGCACGGGCTTCCTGGGCAAGCCGGTGATGCTCTCGAGCGGTAGCGCCAAGCTCGCGTGGGGCGCACAGGCGCTGGTCCTGCCGTTGCGCGCTCGACGGGCGGGCGATCGCGTTTGGTCGGATGTATTCACACCGCTCGATGCGCGCGACTTCGCCGATGCCGATGCGCTTCACATCGCACTGGCTGGCGTGCATGAGCGCTCGATCCTCGAGCTACCGGAAACGATGGAGGATCCCAATCGTGCCGGCGCCTGGGAGAACGGGGCCACGGAGCACGAATGGGTGCGCCGCGGGCGCGACGAGCAGACGCCGTCAGCGCCTGGTGCGGACACCGGACAAGCCGCGCTCGGCTCGAGCTGAGTGCGGGTCCTGTTCCTCAACGAGGGCAACCTCGGCACCTACATCATGGGCCAGGCGCAGCTCGAGCGGGCGCTGCAAATAGGTCTGCCGTTCACGCCGGAGGTTGAGGCCCGCTTCGCCGGAGTCGGCCCGCTCGGGCGCGTGGCACACGCGGCAGCCACGCGGCCGATCGGCGCACTGGCAAGCACCGGACTCGATTTCCGCACGCTGCGCTGGCATCTGGTGCAGGCGCTGCGCGCCCGCCGTGCTGTGCGCCGGGAGCTGCGCGCGTGGCCGGCGGACGTGGTGCACGTCCACAGCCATTCGATCGCCCTGACGATGGCCGCGACGATGCGCACCGTGCCGGTGGCGCTGTCGGTGGACGCGACGGTCCGCGATTGGTGGTCGATGCCGGCGTGGAGCAATGCGCAGCACCATCATCACGAGCTCACGATCGCTCCGAGCGTCACGCTCGAGCGTCGCGCCTTCGAGCGCGCCGCGCTGGTGCTCGCGTGGACCGCGTGGGGGCGTCGCTCGGTCGAAAGCTCGGCACCGGGCGCACGCGTGGTCGAGCACCATCCCGGCATCGATCTCGATCGCTACCGCCCGGCCCCGCGCCGCCCGCGCGAGCGCCCTCGGGTGCTGTTCGTCGGCGGGCGTTTCGTGGCCAAGGGCGGAGCGGATCTGCTCGATGCGCTCGCCGATCGGCTCGGTGACGGCGTGGAGGTCGATCTGGTCACCCCCGAGGACGTGCCCGAGCGTCCCGGCGTGCGCATCCACAGGCTCGGCGCATCCGACCCGCGGCTGCTGGATCTTCAGCAACAGGCCGATCTCTTCTGTCTGCCCACCAACGCCGACGCGGTGCCGTGGGCGGTGCTGGAGGCGATGGCGTGCGGCACGCCCGTGCTATCCACACGCGTGGGCGGGATCGGGGATCTGCTGGACGACGGGCGCGCCGGCGCACTCGTCCCAGCCGGCGATCCGCGTGCCCTGCGGGAGGGCCTCGAGGATGTGCTCGGCGACGCCTCCAGGCTGACGTCGCTGGCCGCGCGTGCACGCGAGCGCTGTGAGGAACGCTATGACGCGCGCCGGCAGCTGCCTTTGCTGATCGAGCATTTCCGCGAGGCGCTCGAGAGCCCAGCTTCTCAGGCGGGCAGACCGCGCCGCAGCAGCACCTGAATGTCGGCCGGCCCGAACGCGCGCAGCACGAACAGCAGCAGTGGGTAACACACACAGGCCGCCGCCACCAACCCCACGAGGGGCGTGTGCGCCAGCTGCAACAGCTCGAGCACACCCGTGAGAGCGGCGGAGGCAGCGACCGCCCTACCGATCCGCCCGGGCTTGGGAATCGGCCGCTCGAGCGTCTTCAGGATCAGCTGAAGGCTCGCGGCGCAGACAACCACCTCGGTCAACAGCGTCATCCAGGCGGCGCCCATAAAGCCCACGAGCGGAACCAGGATCAGGTTTCCGACGAGGTTGACGGCCAGCGCGACGAGGCTGATCCGCAGAAACCGCTGCTGCAGCCCGAGGACGACCAGCAGGTTTCCGTTGAGATAGCCAAAGGCGACGAACACGAAGGCCGCGGCGAGCACCGGTAGCGCCGGCGCCGAGGGCACGAACTGCGCCCCGAAGATCACACGCACGAGCGGCGCGGAGGCGACGATCGTGAACGCCAATCCTCCGAGCGAGGTGATCGCCAGCAGCTCCGCGGTCAGCCTCGAGGTGCGCAGCAGCCTTGGAGGGTCGGCCGGCCAGGAGGCGGCGATCACCGGCGAGAGCGTCGTCAGCACGGAGATCGGCACGAAGTGCGCCTGGTCGATGAGGTTGTAGACGGCGTTGTAGAGACCGGCGGACCTACTGCCGGCGATCACGTACACGATGATCTGGTCGATCTTTGCGTAGGCGATGATCAGCACGCCGGCGACGCCGATCGGCAGCCCGATGCGCACGACCTCACGGAGGCGCTTGAACGATGGGCGCGGCAGACGCACGCCGAGTTTCAACACCGCCACCGCCTGGAAAATCGAGCCCAGCGCATTGGTGCTTGCCATTGAGATCGCGAGCACGACCATGCTGCCGTGGTCGAGATAGATGAACAGCACGGCGATTCCCCACAGCACGCTGCGCAGCGTCAACACGATCATCGGCACGCGGTTATCGACACGCAACTGGAAGATCAGACCCAGCGCGCCGACGCCGTCGAAGGGCATCGTCATCACGAGGATCAGGCCGGATATGAGCATCTCGTGGCTGCGGTGCAACAGCACGATCACGCCGAAGGAGACGATGATCAGCGGCGCCAGCATGATCAGCCGCAGCATCATCACCGCACCGAGCCACTCGTGCTGGTGCTCGGGGTCGCGCGCGGCTTCGCGCAGCGCCACGCCCTGCATGCCGAAGTTGGCGAAATAGCCGACGAGCACCAGCGTGGTGAAGGTGATCGACCATTCGCCGTAGCCGGTCTCGCCCAGCGTGCGCACGACCAGCGCCGTGACGACCGCCCCGACGGCGAGGTTGCCGATGCGCACGACAACCTGCATGGCGATGTCGCGGGCGGCGCGATGGCGCGTGGTTTCGCGAGCTAGAGTCGGCATTCAGACGTTGTCCCCGTTCGTGCCACAGTGACAGAATCCCTCCCCCCGCTCGGCGCTCAAGCCGGCCAGGGCGGCTGCCGATGCGCCTGTACGATGGCGTGAGCCCCATCGCAGCGCTCCGCGACCAACGGGGATGGGCAGCGGATCGTCGTTGCACTCGGGCTCGAGGCCAGGAACTAAAGAGAGGACCATCAGGTGGCCAACACGACACTAGTAACCGGCGGTAGCGGCTACATCGGCGCGCTGCTCGTAAAAGAGCTACGCGAGGCACAGCACGAGGTCCGCGTATTGGACTCGCTGCTCCACGGCCAGGAGGACATCGCGGCCGAGCAGGAGCGGGCCGGCGTGGAGGTCATCCGCGCGGACATTCGCGACGCCGAGGCGCGTAAGCGTGCGCTGGCGGGCGTGGACGCGGTCGTCCACCTCGCCGCGATCGTCGGCGATCCCGCCTGCGGGCGCGACCCTGAGCCTCTCAGACGAAGTCAACGTACAGGCGACCCGCGGCCTCGTGGCCGACGCCGGCGAGGCGGGCGTCGAGCGGCTCGTATTCGCATCCACCTGCTCCAACTATGGGCGCATGGCCGATCCGACCGTGCCGATCACCGAGGACGGCGAGCTGAGCCCTGTGTCGCTTTATGCCGAGCAGAAGGTCAGCATGGAGAAGCTGATCCTCGGTGGCGAGCAGAGCAGCGTCAAACCGACCTGCCTGCGTTTTGCCACCGTCTATGGCGTGGGCAGGCGCATGCGCTTCGACCTGACCGTCAACGAGTTCACGCGTGATCTGTGGAACGACCGCGAGCTGGAAGTCTTTGGCGAGCAGTTCTGGCGTCCGTACATCCACGTGCGCGACGCTGGACGCGCGGTGCGCACGGTGCTCGAAGCGCCGGCGGAGAAGGTTGCCAACAACGTGTTCAACGCCGGCCGCTCGGGCGAGAACTACCGCAAGCTCGATCTCGTGGAGGAGATCGGCAAGCAGATCGACCGCGGCAAGGTCTCCTACGTCAAGCGTGACGAGGACCCCCGCGACTACAAGGTCAGCTTCGACAAGATCCGTGCCGAGCTCGGCTTCGAGACGCTGATGACGGTGCCCGACGGGATCGCGGAGATCATTGCCGCGCTCGACGCCGGCGCGTTCGGGGACCCATACGACGCTCGCTATCGCAACATCCCCTGAGCGCTGAGGAGTCTGCGATGACGGGGGCGCGTGGATCATGAGCGAGTGGCGAGTACCACTGACCGACATCGCCATGCCCGAGCAGGACGTGCAGGCGGTCGCCGACTGTCTGCGCTCGGGCTGGCTGACGCTCGGTCCCCGCACACAGGCGTTTGAGGGCGCGCTGGCGACACACGTGGGCACACCCCACGCGATCGCCGTCTCCAGCGGCACAGCGGCGCTGCACCTGGCGTGTCGTGCGGCAGGCCTGGGTCATGGGGACGAGGTGATCGTGCCGGCGTTTACGTTCATCGCCAGCGCCAGCGCCGCGCGCTACGTGGGCGCGACGCCAGTGCTGTGCGACGTGCGCGGGCCGCACGACTTCAACATCGATATCGAGGACGTCGCCCGGCGTATCACCCCGCGCACACGGGCGGTGATCGCGGTGCACTTCTGCGGCTACCCCGCGGACGTGCTCGCTTTGCGCGAGCTGTGCGACGAGCGCGGGCTGACGCTGATCGAGGACTGCGCGCAGGCGATCTGCGCGCAGGTCGACGACAGTGGCCGTCAGGTTGGCACGGTCGGCGAGCTCGGCGCGTTCAGCTTCTTCTCCAAGAAGCAGCTGTGCGTCGGCGAGGGCGGCATGGTCACAACCGCGGACGAGGAGCTCGCGGCGAACGTGCGGCTGCTGCGCTCACACGCGATGACCAGCGGCACGTGGGATCGCCACAGCGGCCGCACGGACACCTATGACGTGGTGGGGCTGGGCTTCAACTACCGCATCGACGAGCCGCGCGCGGCGCTCGGCCTCAGTCGTCTGGAGCGCCTGGACGACGACATCGCCAAGCGGCGAGCGATCGTGCGCTCCTATCGCGAGCAGCTCGCGGACACACCCGGGCTGGAGCTCCCGTGGGATGAGCCCGCGGTGGAGCGCTCGAGCCACTTTGCGTTCCCGGTGTTGCTCGGCGACCGCGAGGCCCGCGACCACTTTCGCGATGAGTTGAAAGCCGACGGCGTTCAGACCACCTGGTATCCGGCGCTACACACGTTCACCGAGTGCCGGCAGCTCGCGCCCGCGGGCGGACTGCCGGGCGCCGAGCAGGCCGCCGCGCGTCACTGCGCGCTACCGCTCAGCTCGACGATGGACGAGTCAGCCGTGGCGATCGTCGTCGAGGCGGTCCACAAGGCGCTCGCGCGCTGAGCGCATGGCGGACGCCAGACCCTCGTCACCGCTGATTGTCCAATATCTGTACGTCCACGGCGACGGCGAGGCGTTCTTCTACCCCACGAGCCGCTCCAGCTCGGCCTCCCGGGTCGCCAACCGCTATCTCGAGTGCGCGCTCACGCAGGCAGCCACGCTGCGGTTGCGCGAGGTCGACTGCGATCTGGCGCTCGTCACCAACCTTGGCGATCCGGCATCGCTGGGGCGTGATGGCGCCAGGCTGATCGCGCGGCTCGAATCGCTCGGCGTGCAGATCATGCCCACCGAGTACCGCCACCGCCCGGTGAACACGGGCGAGCATTACAAGGACTACATATCCTCGCGCTACGTGCTGGACGCGATCCTCGCCGCAAGCGTGGGACAGCCGTCCGATCGGCAGCTGTGGCTGACCGACCTCGACTGCGTGTGGCCGAACGCCGAGCGTGTGTTCGCGGCTACCCCACCCCCGCCTGAGATCGGATACGTGTGCATCCCCTACCCGCCGGAGTGGGATGCGGTCGGCTTCGGCTCGCACGGCACGCGCACGGCGATCGGCGCTCTCGCGCTCGCCATGGGCGGTGGTGATGGCCTGCCGCGCTGGGTTGGCGGCGAGCTGTTGACCGGCACGCCACAGACATTGCGGGCCCTGGTGGATGCCTGTGTGGAGATCGATCGGCGGCTTGCCGCGGAGGGCGTGATGCTGGCTACCGAGGAGCAGACGCTCACGCTCGTGGGGGCACTGGGCCTGGCGCGGTTCTCAGACCTCTCCGACGTGGCCCGCAGGATTCTCACCGGTCCACGCCACGGCGCCCCCAAGGTCGAGAATCCACTCGACTACGGCCTCTGGCACCTGCCATCGGAGAAGGGCTTGAGCCTACGCCGCGCGGCTAACGAGATGCTCTCAGGGCGTCCGGCGAGGCTGCGCAGGGACCTGGCGGACCCCGCGCGAGCCGCCCGGCGCTTCAACGTCGGTGGAACGGGGCTCGGCCGCCGCGTCCGCGACGACGGGTGGCTCCTCGCCCAGCGCCTACGTCAGCGGCTGCGTCATTAGGCGGAGACCTTCGCTGTCTCCAGCGCGCGCAGGTCGGCGTTGACCATGCGCTCGACCAGGCCCTCGAAGCTCAGCTGCGGCTGCCATCCGAGCGTCTCACGGGCGCGCGTGGGATCGCCGATGTTCAGCGTTTTCTCGGGGGGGCGCACGAGCGTGCGGTCAACGTCGATGTAGCGCTCGGCTTCGAGGCCCACACAGCTGAACGCTGCCTGCGCGAACTCCCGCACCGTATGTCCGACCCCGCTCGCCAGCACGTAGTCGTCGGGGCGATCCGGCTGGAGCGTTAGCCACGCGGCCCGCATCATGTCACCGGCGAACGACCAGTCACGCACGGCGTCGAGGTCTCCCAGACGTAGCTCCTGCGCCAGCCCGAGCTTGATCGAGGCCGCGCCCCGGGTGATCTTGCGGGTGACGAACTGCTTGGGTCTGCGCTCGGACTCGTGGTTGTTGAAGATGCCCGAGCACGCATACAGCCCGTTGCTCTCGCGCAACAGGCCCACGAGCTCGTGGGCGGCGAGCTTGGCGATCGCATATGGACTGGTGGGATGGCATGGCGTGTCCTCGCGCTGGGGGCTTTCGGGCGCGTCACCGAAGATCGCCGTGGACGAGGCTATGAAGACGCGTGTCGAGCGGTTGACATCTCTCACCGCCTCGAGGACGGCGGCGCTGGAGCCGATGATCGCCGTCATCGTCTGCGCGGGCTGCTCCCACGAGGTTGGCACGAACGACGGCGAGGCGAGGTGATAGAGCTCATGCGGCCGGATCTCCGCGATCGCCTCATGCAGGCCCCCGACATCGAGCAGGTCACACCACAGCAGCCTGAGCCGATCGCGCAGTCTCTCCGAGCAGCCGAGCGAGCGATCCGGATCGCCACGCAGAAGCCCGGTGACGTCGTACCCCTTCTCGAGCAGTAGCTCGGCCAGGAACGAGCCATCCTGGCCCGTGATCCCCGTGATCAGCGCGCGTCGTGGCTGTTTGCCCATGGCGGCTTCCTCGCCGCCGGCGCCGCTGGGCTCCCTGTCGGGGAGGCTCGAGGAAGATGTGGGCATCTCCGGCACATTACCGGCCGCCATGCTCAGTCCGGAGGGATCAGGCGATCGCGGACCGACTCGAACTCCTCCTGGGCCTGCTCGTAGTCTTCGTGGCGCCCGATATCCAGCCAGTAATCGTCGCTCGGCCACGAGCGCACGACCTCCCCGGCGGCGATCAGGCGCAGGATCAGGTCGGGGAAGTCCAGGCGCTCTCCCGGCTCGATGAACGACAGCGCGCGGGGCGCGAAGCAGTAGACGCCCATGCTCGCGGTGTAGTCGATCTTCGGCTTCTCGTCATAGCCGGTCAACCGCGTCACGTCCGCGTCGTCACCAAAGCGCAGCACCCCCAGCGACACCTGGATCTCACGAGTCTTCGTCGCGATCGTAGCCGCGGCGTCGCTCGCGCAATGGCGGTCGATCAGCGCGCCGTAGTCGATGTCGGTGAGCACGTCGCCGTTCATCACCAGGATGTCGTCCGTCGCCAGACCCTCGATCAGTGCCAGCGCGCCCACCGTGCCGAGCGGCTCGTGCTCGCGGTAGTAGTCGATCGGGATCCCGTAGGCCTCGCCGTCGCGGAAGAACGCCTCGATCAGCTCGGCCAGGTAGCCGGTGGCCATCGTGATCCGCTGGAACCCGTGCGCGCGCAGCTGCCGCACGACGATGTCGAGCACCGGACGATCGCCAATCGGCATCAGCGGCTTGGGCAGGACGGTCGTGTACGGGCGCAGGCGGGTGCCCTCGCCCCCGGCCAGGATCACCGCGCGCTTCACGCTGTCTGGACCGCCGCCGCGGAAAGCTCGCTCACGCCGTGGAGGATAGGGACGCGCGTGGACGCTCCGGACCGCCTGGACGGACGTTCACACTCGAGCGTCGCCGCTTGCCCCCGCCTCACCTTCGGCGCTCGCGTGAACAGCGGCGAGGAAGTCATCCCAGTGGGCCGTGTGGGGCGCGATCGCCGCCAGCAGGCGTTCGAGCGCCGTCCAGTCCTCGTCTGCCTCCCAGCCCCAGTGCAGCGCCATTGGTGCCCACAGGGCCATACGCCGCTCGATCAGCCTCTGCGCCGCGGGCAGGACCTCGTGCGCGTGCCCGTACAGCGGGTGATAGGCCGGCAGATAGACCGCCTCGCCACGCCATAGCGGCGTGCGCTGAAAGCCGATCAGCCCGACCGACTCAGGCCCCCCGCAAACGACGGCAAAGCGCGACGCCAGCACGTCGTACTGCTCGACATCGAAGCGGTTGTAGGGCGCGACGAACACCTCCGCGGAGATCCCGAGCGCGGCGAGCTCCTCGATGGCAGTGTCGATCAGTTGCCCGGTGGCGTGGCGGTCGAGACCGCAGAGCTCGCTGTGGCGGCGCGGCGATGAGAAGCGCGTGCGGTGGTCGAGGCCGTGTAGGGCGAACGCAACCCCCTCGCCGGCGAGCTTGGCCAGCAGCTCCCGCTCCGCATCCTCGGGTGCCCGCCAGCGCTGGGTCTGCGGGTCCAGCGGCGCGTGGCTCACGCGCGGCGGCACAGCGATCAGATATGGCACGCCGGCACCCACCATGAGCTCGTGGAAGCGGCGGAAGCGCTCCGTTCCATAGCGCTCGGGCTCGTCCCAGGCGAGATAGTGGGGGAACTCATCCACGCGTACGAGGAACCGCGGCGTGCCATCCGCCCGCGCCCCCAGCGCGGCGCGACGGGCCGCCTGCAGTGGCTCGGCGACCGCGCGCTCGTACTCGAGGCCACCGAGCTTGCGCTGCACACGCTGCAGGAAACGATGCGGCGGCGATGGCGGGCGCCGGGAGCGCACCGCGGAGCGCACGGCGCGCGCGTGCAGCATCTCCGCCGTGAGCGCATCGGCGGGCATATCGATGCTGAGCAGCAGCCGCGCGCTGCGTGCCTCATCGGCGCGCGAGCGCTCAGAGGGCATTCCCTGCTCCAGCGCGACGCGCGAGCACTTCGCGGTAGAGCTCGTCGGTACGCCGTGCGATCGCGGGCCAGGAGAAGCGCTCGTCGGCGAGCCGCGCGCCCCGCTCGCCGCGACGCAGGCACTCGGCCGCACCCGCGTCGATGCTGGCGGCGAGCGCATCGACGAGCGCATCTACGTCTGGACGTGCGCAGAGCCAGCCGGTCTCGCCATCGATCACCGCCTCCAGCAGGCCGCCGACGGGGTAGGCGATCACCGGGCGGTGAAAGCCGTAGGCGAGCAGCAGCACGCCGCTTTGGCTCGCGCTGGGGTAGGGCAGGGCGACGGTGTCGGCGGCGGCGAACAGCCGCGCGGCCTCGGCCATCTCGAGGAAGCCCTCGCGGATCGTCACGCGAGCGGCCAGCTCGGGGCTCTCGAGCCGCGCGGCGAGCGCACTGAGCGCGCCCAGGTCCTGGCCGCCGATCAGCAGGTGAAGCGTAGGTAGTCGCGTGAGCGCCTCGACGAGGTCGCCGAGGCCCTTGTCGGCGCGCAGCTGACCGAATATCAGCGTGACGGGCGCCTCTGTCTCGATGCCCAGCCGCGCCCGGGCGGCGGCGCGCTCGACGCTACCCCCTGTGCGCGCGAGGCCGCCGTACTCGCCATGGGGGATCACCACCGTCCGCGCACGCATGGCGGTCGGTAGCAGTGCCACATCGGCCCGGGTGTGGACGATCGTCCCGGCGGTCAGCCATCCCTTGGCCCGCGTGATCAGCCGCCGGGTGCGAGTCAGCCTGCCAGAGCGCTCGACGATCCCGTGCAGCGTCTGCACGATGGTTGTACCGCCGAGGCGCAAGCAGACGATGGCGATCAGCCCGATCTCGGGGATCTCCCATCCCTGGCTGTGGACGATGTCGACTTGTCTGGACAGCCGTACCAGCCGCGGCAAGCTCGCCAGGAAGCGCAGGCCGTTGACAACCGGGCCCAGATGAGCGCGTCGCAGCCCCCTGCGAAGCGCCGTGTCGTCACGCATGTAACGGAAGACCGGGTGCACGACCACGCCGGGGATCTCCGGGTAGAGATGATCGTCCGCGGTTGCCAGCTCGACTGCCCAGCCGAGGTCGAGGAGCGCGCGCACGAGCTCGCCCGTGTAGTCGCCCACCCCGCCGCGGCCGCCCTGCTCGATCATCAGCACTCGCCTGTGCGGTGGCACGCTCATACAGGAGCGGGCGAGCGCACGCCGCGGGACGCGATCGCATCCTGCAGCAGCCCCTCGATCGTCTGCGCAACCACGGGCGCGGCGTAGGTGCGCTCCGCGTGGGCGCGGGCCGCGGTGCCCTCGCGTGCGGCACGCTGTGGATCGTCGAGGTAGCGCACGAGTAGCGCGCGTAGCGAGGCGGGGTCGTTCTCAGGGCTGGCGATGCCGCCGATATCTGGGCTGATCATGTCCGAGACGCCCTCCGCGCCGGTCGCCAGGCACGGCCGTTCAGCGAGCATCCCCAGGATCACCGCGCGGGGCGCACCCTCGGTGGGGCTGGGGCAGAACACCGATACGTCGAAGGCGGAGAGCACGTCGGGGACCTCGGTGCCGGGGGTCGAGATGAAGTGCGCACGCTCGCCCAGTGGCGCGGCCAGCGAGCGCAGCTCGGCTTCTGTCTCGCCGTCGCCGGCGAGGATCAGGTGGACGCGCTCGTCATCGAGCTCGCGCACCGCGCGCACGACCACGTCGTTGCGCTTCTTGGGGTGAAAGCGCGAGATGCAGCCGACGACGAAGGCCTGCTCGGGGATCCCCAGTTCGCCGCGCACGCGTGCGCGGCCCGCCTCGGTGTAGCGAATTTCGTCGGTGCGCAGCACGTTGGGGACCATCACGACCTTCCGCGGGTCGACGCCCACGTCGACGACCGAGCCGCGGGTGCCCTCCGAGACGGCCATCACCAGCGGCACGGCCCGTGCGGCGGCGAGATACGCGGCGCGGGGTATGCCCTTGCGCAGCGGGAAGGGGACCGGCCCCCACTCGTCCCAAACGACCGTCTTGCGCAGGCTCGCCGGCAGCCACGGCACCAGCAGCTGCTCCTTCTTGTAGTGAACGAGCAGGATGTCGTAGGGAGCCTGCTCGCGCAGCGCGCTGCGCAGTCGCGCGAGCAGCAGCGGCCAGCGCGCCGCGAGGCCCATCCAGCTGCTGAGCGAGAGCTTCGGGCCGATCGAGATGGGCCGGATCTCGACCTCGGTGTCGCGTCCGATCTCAGGCGCATCCGTGAGCATCACGGTCTCGTGGCCGCGGCGTCGCAACGCCTCGAGCTGCTCCACCGCGGCGAACTCGGCGCCCCCGCTGGAGTCCGTGGTCATCACGCTTACGATCTTCATACGAGCCATTATCGCGATAGCGCGGGACGGCCCCCGCACGCCCGGCTGCGAACGGCTCAGGTGGTTCGAATGATCAGCACCGAGCAGGGCGCGTGATGTGAGACCTTGTTGGGCACGGAGCCGAGCAGGAAGCGCTTGGCGCCTGTCATCCCCTTGTTGCCCACCACGATCAGATCGGCTTCGCGCTCCTCGGCGATGTCGAGGATCGCGTCGGCGGGGTCGCCTTGGCGCGGGTACACGTCGACCTCGACCCCTGCTGCGCGGCCGATCGCGGCTGCGGCCTCGAGCGTTGCGTCGACGTCCTCACGCGGATTGATCGCCCATTGCAGGTCCTCCGGTGCCTGGCGGCGTTCCTCGCTCAGCCGTTGGGCGGGTACGGGCTCATAAGCACTGACGAGCTCGAGCTTCGCCCCGACGGCCTTCGCGACGTCCACGGCCTGGCGGACAGCCTGGGTGGCGGTATCTGATCCGTCGGTTCCAACCACGATCGATTTGAACATTCACTTCTCCCTTGCGTTCGCGCCACAAGCCATCGCCACACCTCGGCGCAGCGATCATACCCGCCCACAGAAGTCCCTGGCCAGGTGTGCACGCCTCGCATCGGCGTACGCTTGGCCTCGCCGATGATCGACTTGCATTGCCATGCGCTACCGGGTATCGACGACGGCCCCGAGACGATCGAGGGCTCGATCGCGCTGATGGGAGCCGCGCGAGCCGTGGGGATCGACACCGTGGTGGCAACCCCGCACGTGAATTCGAGCACTCCAAATGACGCGGACACGATCGCCGCGCTGACGGTGCAGCTGAACGAGCATTTGGCGCAGGAGCAGATCGACGTGAATGTCCTACCGGGCGCTGAGATTGCCATGACCCACCTCGCGGAGCTGGATCCGGCCGAGCTCTCTCGGCTAACCCTCGGCGGTGGCGGCTGGCTGCTGATCGAGCCTCCGTTCACGCCTGTGGCCCCCGGGCTGGAAGGTCTCGTGATCGGACTTCTTCGCCAAGGCCACAACGTGGTACTCGCTCATCCTGAGCGCTGTCCGGCGTTGCAACGCGACCGCGAAGTCGTGCGCCGGCTCGCGGACGCGGGCGTGCTGATGTCGATCACTGCCGGCTCGCTGGTGGGACGCTTCGGCAGCGAGGTGCGTCGTTATGCGCTCGAGCTCGCGCGGGAGGAGCTGATTCACAACGTCACCTCCGATGCCCACAACGCCAACAGACGCCGGCCGGGACTACGCGAGGAGATCGAGCAAGCCGGGCTGGCGCCGCTCGCCGACTGGCTGACGCAGGCTGTGCCAGCGGCGATCCTGAGCGGCGCGGAGATCCCACAGGCACCCTCGGGAGCATTCGAGCGCTCGCGCCAGCCACGCCGCCGCTGGCACCTGCGCCGCTGAGTCGCCTCTACACGAGCTTCGTGATCGCCACGATCATTCCGATCACGACGAACACGACGATCGCGATCTGCATCCAGATCCACGTGGGCGACATGCTGGAAGCGTACTTCCACACGCCGCCCGCCGGCTCTACGCACCGGCCAAGGCCTACGCGCGAACCCAACCGGCTACCTCCGCTGCCCCGCCGACTATGGTGTTCGCAATGCGCGGGCGCATCCACACGGCGACAGCCGGTTTGGCACTTGCGCTTTGCGTCCTCGCGGCGGCAGCATCGACCGCGACGGGTAGCAGCGGCAGGAGTGCCGCATCGGCGCTGCCTGGGGGAGTGAACGTCCTTGGCGTCGGCAACTTCACGCAGGCAGCGGAAGTGGACCACGCGGTCGCCGAGGCGCATGCGCTGCATGCAAAGCTCATTCGCACGGTCATCGCCTGGTCTGCGCTGGAACCCGCGGGGCCGGAAAAAGTCGATGCGAGCACGCTTGCGATCGCCGATCGACTGGTGAGCGACGCGAGCGCGGCTGGCATAGGCGTGATCATGTCCGTCGACAGCACGCCGTGCTGGGCATCCTCCGCGCCCACTGCGCTGCTGGCCGCCTGTACACCGGGGCGCGAAAGCGAAGCCAACTCCTGGCCGCCGAGCAACCCTGCCCACTACGGCACGTTCGTCGCGTACTTGGCCAAGCGCTACGGCACCCGGCTGGCCGCGATCGAGGTATGGAATGAGCCCGATCAGGCCAACGAAGACTACCTCGCCGGCCCGAGCAAGCCGGAACGGTACGCGGCGCTTCTGCGGGCGGCCTACCCGGCGATCAAGGCTGTCAACTCGAGCATCCCGGTGCTCGCCGGCTCGCTGGTGGGCTCCAATGGGGTCTTCCTGCGTGCGCTGTACGCGGCGGGCATCAAGGGCTACTACGACGGGCTGGCGGTGCACTACTACAACCTCACCCTCGGCTCGCTGCGCTCGATCCACGAAGTGCAGCTTGCCAACGGCGACACCACACCGCTGTGGCTTGACGAGTTCGGGTGGAGCAGCTGCTGGCCGGCGCAGTCGATCGAGCAGGAACAGGCGTGCGTGACGCCGCGGATCCAGGCGAGCAACCTCGCCAATACCTACCGCGAGCTGGTGCACACCCCATGGGTGGCGGCAGCGGTGATGTACAAGCTGTCGGACTCCTCCTCCGAAGACTTCGGCCTGACGAGCACGAGCGGCGCCCGCAAGCCCTCCTTCGCGGCGCTCGCCGGCGCGTTCGCCTCACCGTTCGCGAAGATCAGCCCGATCGTCGTCAGCTTGCGCCGCGGTGGCAGGCATGTGATTGCGAGCGGCTCCGCGCCGGTGGGGGACTTCATGGGGCTTGAAGCGTTCAAGGGCAAGCTGCTGCGCTACCGCGCGATCTTCAAGCTCAACCGCTTCAACCGCTATTCGATCGTGCTGCCGTCGGCGCTCGGCACCAGCGGTCTGCGCGTGCGCGTGTTCCAGTACTGGAGCGGCCTCGGCAAGGCCGCCCAGAAGCGCATCTGATCACTCCGCGTTGCGGAACAGCGCCACGAGCGTGAGGGCCAGGATCTTCAGGTCGAGACCCAGCGACCAGTGGGCGATGTAGTAGTTGTCCCACTCGACACGCTCGGCCAGCGAGGTCTGCCCACGCAGCCCGTGCACCTGGGCCCAGCCGGTGATGCCCGACTTGACGCGGTGACGGTCGCCGTAGCGGATGATGTCCTGCCTGAACAGCTCCACGAACTCGGGGCGCTCGGGCCGCGGGCCGACGAGGCTCATGTCGCCGCGCAGCACGTTGAACAGCTGCGGTAGCTCATCCAGCGAGGTGCTGCGCAGGAAACGCCCGACGGCTGTCCGCCGGTCCTCACCCTCGACGCCACCGGGCGCGGTGTCGCCACCGAGCAGGAAGTCCACGGCGCTCCCACCGTCGCCGTCCTCTTCTGCCGCGGGCTCGGACTCGACCCGCATCGAGCGGAACTTGTAGAAGTCGAACACCTTGCCGTCGCGGCCGACGCGGCGCTGGCGGAAGAACGCCGGCCCCGGGGAGCTCAGCCGGACCGCGATCGCAGCGAACAGGATCAGGGGCGAGAACACGATCAGCAACAGCAGCGCGAGCACCCGGTCGAGCGCGTGCTTGATGGCGAACTGCAGGCCCTCGGGGTCGACCGCGTTGAAGGACAGCAGCGGCAACCCACCGACGGTGTCGTAGCCAACACGGTCGTTGATCGTGTCGAACATGCGTGGCACCACCGAGACCTCGACGCCGAGCTCCTGGCAGCGCTGGATCAGACGGCTGACGCGAGCGTCGGCGACCGACGAGAAGGCGACGATCAGGTGCCTCACTCCGGTGTTGGCCACCGTTTCGTCGAGGTCGTCGATCGTGCCCAGCACGGGCACGTCGCGCCCGCCGACCTCGGCCACCGAGCGGGGGTCCTCGTCGAGGAAGCCGATCGGCACGAGTCCATACTCGGGGTGCGAGTCGAGCCGCCGCGCGACCTGCGCGCCGACGACGCCGGCGCCCATGATCAGCACGGACTTGCCCACGAGGTGACGCTTGCGCGCCGTGCGCTGCGCGAACGACAGCACGATCCGCCCGAAAGCCACGCCCACCAGCGAGAACAGCCATGCGTGCAGCCAGTCGGTTTGGCTCGGCAGCTGGCCGTTGAAGAGCATGCCCAGCGTGGCCACCGCCATCGCCGCCACGGACACGCCGCTGAGGACGGGGACGATGCCGTCGAGCACCAGCGCGCGCAGGCGGGTGCGATAGAGGCCACGCAGATAGAACAGGACCATTACGAGCGGCGGCAGCGCCAGCAGTGGCGCCCTGGCTGAGGACACGCTGGTGGTGGCGCCAATGCCGCCGAGGGCGATCACGACGGCTGCCCACAGCAGGATGAAGTCGACTGCCGGCCGTAGCAGCCCCCAGCCGGGGCCCTCGAGCAGCCACTGCAACGGCCCGGTGAAGGTGCGCCGCCACAGGGCCTTGGGCACCGGTGCGTCGTGCGTCAGCTCGCCGCGCAGCGGCAGAGTCGTCGATGTCTGTTGGGTGATTCGCGTGCTGTCCATGAAGCGGGTCTTGTTCTGCGTCTAGTTGGTTAGTCGGGTTCTCCGTCGCATCGCTTGAGCCGTCCCCCCATCCCCGTGCACGTTGGCTCGCACCAACCCTCTAGTAAGAACACCCGTCAAAGCCAGTACTACCAGCGCAAGCAGTATGTACAGCAGGTCGGCGCCCGATAGTCCAAGCGGCTGCGAGGAGCCGCCGGAGGCCCGGGTCGATGGCCTGTTTGTCTGCTTATACGGCTGAGATGCACTGCTGGATGCCTTTTCGGCGCCTGCTTGGACTTGTCTCTGTTTGCCGCCGGATTTGGAGGATCGCGGGCCACTCGTGCCCGTGGACCCTCCGCTCCCATCGCTGGAGCTCGCGATCTGCCCTTCCCTGGCGCTTGCGATCAGCGATCCGTAGGAGCCCGATCGACCTGTCCCGGCAGCCCCTCCCGACCCGCCGCCGGAGCCGCCTTTGCCGGAACGCCCGTTGATCAGCGCGGAGCCGAGAATCGCCTGATTGCCCTCGCCGGGACCGCCGTAGCCGCTGAGCAGCGAGCCGGCGCTGGCGAGCGCCGGCAGCACCGCCGAAATGGCCAGTGCGATCAGGGTCAACATGACGATGGTGCGACGGTTACTGCCCATGCTTCCGTGCCTTGAGATCCCTTCTGGCCCGAGCAAGCTCTGCTCCTATCCGTGCCACGCGTTCGCCGTCACCTACGCCCCCCGATCGCCGAGCCTCTTGAGCCCGGAAGCCCAGCCTCGACAAATCGACGAGTATCGGCTCACACGCTACAGAAGCCACCACGAGATGTCGAGAGTTTTCGGGCAATTCGCGGGAATTCGCTCCCCCATCATTCGAGTTGCTGAGCTTTGAGCAGGATTACGCGATTGAGTTCCTCGACGCTCAAACGGTGTCCTTCGCGCACGACCGTGAGTGCTTCGCGGGCGAGCGGTTCCCGCGGCTCCAGCCCCACCGCCCTCCCGAGCAGGCCGAGCGCGACGGCCCGTTCCCCTTTCGCTGAGGCGATCGCCCCCCGCTCGAGCGTGGCATAGGCGTCGCCAGGGTCTCGTTTGAGCGCGAGCGAGAACTGCTGCTGGGCGTGTGTCAATTCGCCGTAACGCAACGCGATGCTGCCGGCGACCAGATCGGGCTCGTCGCTTAGCGGGTTCAGACGGGCCGCATCCCGCAGGCGTTTGTACGCGGCTTGGGGCGCGCTCGTCCAGATGTGCGCGGCGCTCTGCACCTCGAGCTGGCTGAGCCACGGTGCGGCCAGCGAGATGGCGGCGGCGAGCGCCACGATCAGCCCGGCGGCGAGCGCCAACGGTCGGCTGCGACGTCCGTGCCCTACGTCGCGCGCGGTGGACTCCGCCGTGTCAGGCACAGGTCCCGCAGCCTCGAGCTCAGGCTCCTCTATGGGCTCAGGCACAGGCCGCGCAGCGGTAGACGCAACACGAGCGGGGGCGAGCGCACACGCCAACCCGAGCAGGGCAAAGGCAGCGGCTCCGAGCCCGGCGAACTCCCAGAACCAGTCGAAGGACCCATGGACGACCCAGTAGCCGAAACCGGCGAGCGCCGCCCCGGCCACATAACGAGCGAGCGGGTCGCTGCGACGTAGCCCACGGGCAGCGGCCAGCAGGGCGCCGCCGAGGCCGATGAGCGCGATCAGCGCCCCGATCAGGCCGGTCTGTGAGAGGGTGCGCAGCTCGACGCTGTGCGGGTAGTGGGGCGTCTCGTTGCTGCGACCGTGGGCGAGGTACTGCTGCTGGAAGTTGTCCGCGCCGATCCCCACCAGCGGATGGGCGCGGAATTCGTCGAGCGCGACGCGGAAGAAGTCGTAGCGGTTCGAGCCGAGGCCGCTGACGAGCCGGCTGCCGCTTGTGTTGTCCGAGGAGTACCCCCCCTTGAAGCTGTTCCAGCCTTTTTCGATCCGTGTGACGGGGTTGCCGGCCAGCGCAAGGCCGCCGATCACCCCCACGACCAGCGTGAGCAGCGCGGCAGCGCGCACGCCTCTGCCGATGCGCTTGCGGGCCCTTCGGGAGAACGGGCGCAGCGACTCGATGTAGGCTCCCAATGCGACCACCAGACCAACGGCGAGCGCCGTGGCAAACATGGCCGCAACGGCGGTGTGCAGCGTGGCGGGAACCACGGCTTCGCCCTTGAGATCGTCGCCCACGTGCAGCACCGCGGGCGCGGCCACGGCGATGCCGGCGACCACGGGGACGAGCAGCGCGAACGTGCGGGTGCGCCCGGGCAGCAGCGCGAACACGAGCACGACCATCACCGGCGTGGCGTAGATCGAGCCACGGCTCTGGCTGAGCAGGGCGACCTCCGCCAGCAGCACCGCGCCGCCGGCAAGCAGGCCGCGGATGCCCCACGGCAGTTGCTCGCTGCGCGCCAACAGCAGCGCGGGCCAGAAGGCCATCAGCCATTGTGCCGCGTTGGCGTTGGGGTAGCCGGTGGGGTAGTCCAGGCGCCCGCCGGGGAGCAGAGACTGCAGATGAGCGCCGTTGGCAGCGCTGAGGTGGAGCGCTGTGAACGCGGCCAGCACGATCAGGGCGATCGTCCACACGCACAGCAGCAGCGCCGCACTGCGGCCGCGCTGTGGCCACAACGAGAACAGCGCGAACACCAACAGGTAGAGGAGCGTCCGGTTGGCGCCTTCCCACGCGTCGCCGGTGTTGGCGGCCCACAGGATCGACAGGTAGCTGAGGATCGTGTAGGCGGCGAGGGCGGCGAGCGCGATCAGCACCGGCCGCGGCACCGCTGCCAAGCGCACGCGCACGACGCCAAGGGCGATGGCGAGCAGCGCGAGCACGATCAGCGCACCGGGGGCCCAGTGGGTGACGGGGTAGCCCGCCTGGCTGGTCGCCCACACGACGAACAGCGCGATCGCGGCGAGCGCGGGCACCGTCGCGGGCGAGGCGCGCAGCGACGCCGTGAGCTTCGCTGTCATCGCGTTCACAATAATCACCGCTGTGGAGGACTCCGCCGCCCTCGTTCAGTTCTACGACGACGCGTACTCGCGCGCGCCTGCCGAGGCTGCCCGCGCGGCGCGCTGGCGGGCGCTGGGGGCGATTGGCAAGGCCGACCACGTGATCGCGTTGTGTAAGCAGGCGGGGCTGGCGCCGACAAGCACTTTGGAGGTGGGCTGCGGTGACGGAGCGCTCCTGTGCGAGCTTCATCGCCGTGGCTTCGGGGGCACGCTGTCGGGAGTGGAGATCACCCAGGCGGCCGTGGATATAGCCCGCCGGCGCGTTGAGATCGGCTCGGTTGAGCTGTATGACGGGCTGCACCTGCCCGCGGCAGACGGCGCTTACGAGCTGGGGGTGCTGTCACACGTGCTCGAGCACGTGCACGATCCGTCGGAGCTGCTGGCGGAGGTGGCTCGCGCGTGCGGGGCGGTGGTGGTGGAGGTGCCGCTGGAGGCCAACTGGTCGGCACGGCGTGGGGTCAAGCGCGAGCACGCGGCGGAGGTGGGTCACCTGCAGCGCCTGGACCGCGAAGCGGTGCGGGCGCTCGTGGCCCGCGCGGGGCTGTCGATTGCGGCGGAGCTGGACGATCCGCTGCCGCTGGAGGTTCACCGCTTCTTCGCCATCAGCCCGAGAGCGCGGGCTGCGGGCACGCTCAAGTGGGCAACACGCGCAGGCGTACATCGGTTCGCGCCGGCGCTCGCGCACCGCGCGTTCACGCTTCACTATGCGTGTCTGTGCGTGCCGCGGGGCGGGTAGCGGCGCTGAGCAACAGCGCGAGCACGTTGCCCATCAGCTCGTCGGGGACGGCGTCGGGGTCGGCGAGCTTCTGGCGGGCGATGCCGTCTGCGAGCGCGTCGATGGCCAGCGCGAGCTGCTCGGCGGGCAGCGCCAGCTCGAGATCGAACTCGCGGGCGCCGTCGGCGAGCAGCTGGGTGATCACCTGGCGCATCTGGGCGAAGCGCTCGGCGACCTTGGGACGCACGTCGGGGTCGCGCACGCCGTAGGCCCAGAACTCCATGAACAGCAGCAGCAGCTCGGGCTCGCGGTCGATCATGGTCATCCACTGGCGCGCGCCGCCGGTGGCGCGCTCAGCGATCGAAGCGCGCGCGCCGACCGCGTCGGCGATCTCGCGTGCGTGCTCGGCGATCTCCCGCTCCATGAGGACCAGGAACAGATCCTCCTTGCCACCGAAGTTGGAGTAGAGCGCGCCGGTGGAGAAGCCGGCCTCGGAGGCGATCTCATCGACTGAGGCACCGTGAAAGCCGCTGCGGGCAAAGACGCTGCGCGCCGCCACCAGCAGCCGCTCGCGCGTATTCGCCCGCGTCTGCTCGCGGGTCATACGCCCAGCGCCCGGTGCCGCCGCGGCGCCAGGTGGGTACAGATCGCTGTCCTCGATCCTCATATTTATAAAGATTAGTAGGAGAGCGTTCGTTATTCCGATAACGTTCGCTATTCAATTCTGATTGTTGTCGAGAGGAGCATGAGAGATGGCGACTGCGACGAGACCGAACAACGCCGAGACGAGCAGCCTGGGCAGCCTGCCCGCCGACGCCATCTCCTACGAGGATCTGTACTCGCGGTGGGAGCGCGGCAACTGGTCGGCGACGGAGCTCGACTTCACCGAGGATGCGCGCCAGTGGCGGGAGGACTTCACGGAGTTCGAGCGCACTGCGGCGCTGTGGAACTACTGTCTGTTCTTCTGGGGTGAGGACGCGGTGGCGGACAACCTCTCGCCGTACATCGACGCGGCACCCTTGGAGGAGCAGAAGTACTTCCTCGCCACCCAGCAGGTCGACGAGGCCCGCCACGCGGTGTTCTTCAAGCGCTTCATGCAGGAGGTGTGCGGCATCGGCGACGGCTCGATGGCGAGCGGCCTTGATGCGGTCAAGCCACAGCTGACACCGGGCTTTCGCAAGATCTTCGGGCGCCTGGACCGCATGGCGGACGAACTGCGCGCCGACCACTCTCCCGCGAAACTGGCGGCCGCGGTGACGCTCTACCACATCGTTGTGGAGGCGGCGCTCGCGCAGCCGGGCCAGCACTTCATCTGCGGCTACCTGGAGAAGCGCGACCAGCTGCCGGCGTTCCGCGTGGGCATGGCGAACATCGCCGCGGACGAGCAGCGGCACATCGGCTTCGGCGTGAAGCTGTTGTCGGATCTCAATCGCGAAGACCCTGTGGGCGTGCCCAAGGCGGTGGGGCGGATCCTGCGCGACGTCACGCGGTACACCGCCCAGGTGCTGATGCCGCCGGGCTGGGACGAACGCTACATCACGGTATTCGGCGCCACGTACGACGAGGTGGGCGTGGAGGGCCTGACGTCGATGACGACCAAGCTGCGCTCCGCGGGGCTCGCGATCGAGTCGCTGCCCGGGCCGCCGCTGTTGCCGCAGGGGCTCTCGCCGCTTGAGATCTCCCAGCGCGGACGAACGCTCGCCCAAGCGGGTGTGCTGGGCGTGCGCGAAGGACCCACGCGGCGCGATGAGGAGACGGTGGCACTGCTGTTCGACACGATCCGCCGCCAGGTGAGCCCAAACCATGGGCTAAAGCGCCCGACGACGTTCCAGTGGGAGTTCACCGACCCGGACATCCCCACCTGGCACCTGACCGTGAACAACGGCTCGAGCACCGTCCAGCCGGGCGATGCGCCCAACCCCGATCTGCGCCTGCGTCTCGCCTGGCAGGACTGGGTGGACATCGTGGGCGAACGCCTGGACCCCATGCGTGCGGTCGCCAGCGGCAGACTGCGCCCGCGCGGCAACCCACTGGCGCTGGCGCGGCTGGGCAAGGTCTTCCCGCGCGGCTAGCAACCCACGGAAATCCGTCCAAATCGGCGGCCTGGCCCGGCTTGGCACCCGAATGCTTGGATAAGCTCAACCGATGGCCGAGGATCGGGACACGCTCTCGCGCGAGGCGTACGCGAGCGCGGTGCGGGAGGCCGAAAACGCTGTTCTCACGCACGCGGACCACCAGCCCCACCACGGCTATACGCCGGACGCGTTCAGGCACTACGTGCGCCAGCGGGCGCTGCTGTCGGCACTCAGCTCGCTGACGTTCAAGAGCGTCCTCGACGTGGGCTGCGCGGAGGGATACTTCATGAAGGTGGTGCGCGATCGCTTTGGGGCGAGTGTGTGGGGTGTCGATCTCTCCACCACCGCGCTGGCCAAGGCACACCAGCTGTACGGGTTGCCGGTGGCTGCCGCGGAAGCCATCCGGCTCCCGTTCGCGGACGGGAGCTTCGACCTGGTGCTCTCGACTGAGGTGATCGAGCACGTGCTCGACCCCGACCTGATGATCGCGGAGATGCGCCGGGTCTCCCGCGGGACGGTGCTGGTGACCACCCCGGTGAGCCAGAGCGCGGATGAGCACGAGCCCGACTACGAGCTGCACGAGGAGGGTCACATCAACAACTTCGACCCGAGCACCGTCCGTCGGCTGTTCGGGCCGGAGGCGACGTACGGCAGCTTTCGCTGTAACGCAACCCTGGCGATGATCGTGGGCTTCGGCCGCCATCTGCCGGGTGGGCTGCGGGACGCCTTCTACGGCCTCGACCACGCCGTCTCCCAGCGCGTGGGCTCACCGGTTCACCGTGTGAAGGCGCTGCGCAACCGCGACTGGCTGATCACCGTGCCGGCAACCGACCAGGGCGAGGGAGAGCTCGAATGGCGCTGCCCCGCTTGCCATGGGGAGCTCCGGCGCGAGCATGAGCCGGAGCTGCTGCGGTGCGCTGGCTGCGGGGCCGCTTATGGGGTTTCGGGCGAGGTGCCTGACTTCTTCAAGGCGGTTGGCGCGGCGTAGGAAACTGCCTGCTCGTCAGCCCTGGCATTCGACGGCCACATCGAGCGCTGCGCACACCTCTCGCATGCGGTCGTCGCTGAGTCGTCCGAGGCGCTCGACAAGGACCCCGACGGACACGCTCTCGACGGAGTCCAGGTTGATCGAGGATCGGCTGGGGATTGGATCATCGTCTGGCTCTAGAACGACCTCGCTGGCCAAGCCGCGAATGGTGGTCGTGCATGGCGCTACCAGTGCGCGTCTCAAACGAGGGATTGCCGCATCCCGGGAGAGCACAACGACAGGCCGCCGTCCGATTTCCGGCAACTCACACCACCACACCTCCGCCCTCGCGGGAAGCGGGCCACTGCTCACGATGCCGCGGCTGCCTCTCGGAACGACGCCAGATCGCCCCACTCATCGGCCTCCTCGAGCGGGTGCTCGTCGTAGGCCGCGTACGCGGCATCGATCTCGGTAGCACGATGGCGGTCCAAGAGTGCCGCGAGCGCCTGGTCGAGGACTGCGGCATCGGTCAACGGCGCGAGTGCCTGACGGGCGCTCTCCAATAGATGCTCGTCAACGGTCGTGCTCACCCTTGTCCTTGCCATGCCAACATTATGCCACATCTATGCCATGATGGCTAACATAACGGTGGTTGGTTTGCCGACCAGAAAAATGGGCGAAACTTGGCTGTGCGCAAACCATGTGGCGATGGCGGCGCCAGTAGTCGGAATCGGCTGACGAACGGCCCGCCCAGGCCCCGTTTGGTCTGCGTCAGTCTTGGGCGGCTGCGGTAGCGGCCGGTACGTCGAGGTTCGCGCTGGCGGCTGCGTGCTTCATCTCGATTGCGCGGTGTGCGCCTTGGGAGAGCAGCATCGCGCTGTCGGCCAATTCGCGGATCGATTCTGGTGTTGCGTCTACGAGTCCGTCCGCGCGGGCGATCTGCGCGACGTCGCGCTTCTCGTTCGATGGATGCGACCCGTTCTCCATGTCTTGAGGGTACCTCACGTCGCGAGGTTTCTCGCGTGTTCGATTCGGGTGGCAAGCAGCCGCGCGAACGGCTCGATGTCGCCGTCGCGTGAGATGAGCGCTGGTGCCACGGCGCTGTCGTGGCCGGTCATGTCTTTGTCATCCGCGAATTCGACAGCGGGGAGCCCCAGCGACCACAGTGCCGCCGAAAGCGCCACGAACGCGGTGCGATGGTTTCCGTCGGCAAAGGGATGCACCCGGAGGATGCCTGCATAGAGGGCGGCGACGACTCGTGTCTGCTCAGCGATCCCGGTGGCGCGGCGATCGAACTGAGCAGTGCCGCTGTTGAACGCGGCACACACCTCAGCGAGATCACGGACCAAGGCGTCAGGTGCAGTGCCCTCGATCTGGCGCATCCCGCCACCGTCTGTCACCACACCGAAGAACGCGCGCTCTCGACGGAAGTGCCCGCCATCGTGCGGGAAGTGGCGGGAGAAGATCGCGCCGTGCCACCATCGGACCCGCTCAGCATCCAGCTCCAGCCGCCCGCGCCAGAACGCTCTTTGGGCGCCCATAAGCACACGCCCCAGTTCGTCGCTGAGAGCCCGCCACGTGTTCTCCGGCGAGAGGCTGGCTGTCTTGTAAAAGCGAGAGTGCTCGTTGTCGCGGTAACGCGGGTGCCCAGATTCGTCCACCGGTCGAGGATGCCAAGCGATGCGGACCCCTGGCGCATTCGTCACACGGCGCGCCCGTGTACCGGGTTCGCGCACAGACAAGAAAAATGGTCCTAGCCGGGCGAGAACTCCCGCTCTGCTGCAGCCGAATCACCTGCCGATGTAGAGCTGGAGGCACCCGACTGGCCGCCACGTGAAGTTGAGACATCTGAAGCGCCGGACAGAGCTGAAGACGATGTCGCCGCCTGCCCCACTCCCGCTCCGGCCGACCTGACCTTCGCCGAGCGCGCCTTCGGATTTTGGGCAAGGGCGGAGGCTGAAGATCCCCTACCGGCGGCGAGCGCCTCGGGCCCGAACTCACGGACGGCCCTGGTGGCGGGCGTGAGCGGAGTGCTGCTGGTGCGAGCTGTCGCCGACGTGGCGCTGGGGACCCCAAGCCCAGCTAGCTCATCGGCGCCGAGCGTAGTCGAGACCACGGGCCCACGAGCGCGAACAGCGAGACGACGCCCATGGTTCGGAACGTGCTCATGGCCGCCGGTGTCAAGCGCAACGCACCCCGCCCCAACACCGAGCGCAAGCAGGCAGCCAACGGCGAGCTTGGCGCCAAAGGGGCCGGCTCCGATCAGCCAGCCTCCGCCAGCGGCGCCGCCAACACCGGCGGCGCCAGATGCAGACGCAGCGCCGGCGCCCGCGACTCCCCGCCCGACTTGCAGGCCGGCACCTGTCCCGGTGCCAGCCGTCCCGGCAGTGGCACCGGCATGGGCTGCCTCGCCAGCGCGCGCGATCGCGGCTGCGCCGATGCTCCATGGCAGGAACACGGGTGGCAGGGCGGCGGCGAGGCCGCGTAGGGAGACGACATAGGCGCGACAGGCGGGGCATTGGCCGTGGTGCATGAGCGCCAACCGGTGGCGCTCCCCCTGGGGGTCGAGCATGCCGAAGGCGAGCGCACGCATGAGCGAGCCCTGCTCCTCGCACCAGTCGCCGTCGCGGATTGCCTGCACGAGCGCACCGACCTTGGTGGCAACCCCGGGCCGGCCCGGGCCGCGTCCCTCCATGAGCTTGCGCATGCGTGCCTCGCTGACGCCCATGCGCTCGGCTGCCTCCGATCGCGAAAGACCCTGCAGATAGCAGAGCGTGGCGGCCTCACGCTCGCGTGCGTCCAAGCGCCCGCGCAGCCCCTCGAACAGCTGGCGCAACCTCATGCGATCGTCGAGCTCAGCGGCAAGATCGCCCTCGACGGCACCGATGACGTCCACGCTGGGCTCGACTCCGCCACGCCGCGCACCATCGCTGTCGGACCACGTTGCACCTCCGTGAACCCGTCCACGCGCGCGCAGCTCCTCGATGGCTCGCCGGAAGGTCACGAGCACGAGCCAGCCGCTTGGGTTGGCGATCTCCTGCCCCTCGAGCACCGCGGCGTAAAGGCCCTGCCAGGCGGCTGCGTAACACGCCTCGAGGTCGCCGCGATCGAGGTTGGCAGCACTCGCCCCAAGCCTCCCGCGGACGCTCGCCAGCACCCGCTCCCTCAGCCCCTCGAACTCGTCTCGCAGCAGGCGCTCAGCGCGATAGCGACGAAGGCTGAGGGGGCTCATTCACCGGCAGACTAAGGGTTTCTGCCTGCCCGCAGGATTCTGCCCTTCGGCTCTAGGGGCCGTTGGTGCCTGACGGCGCACCGCGCCCAGGCAAACCAACACCACCGGGGCCACCCGGCCCACCGGGGAAGCCCCCTTGAGCGGACTGCAGCCGTCCCTGCCATACAGCTTTGGCGCCAAGGTCGCCGGTTCGGAAGCACATGTAGCCGGCGACGAGGGAGAGCACCACAAGCACTACACGCAACGCGGTGAGCATCGGCTTTCCTGACAGCAGGCTGTCGACGATGCCGAGGCCGGTTGGCATGCCGCCGGAGATCCGCTGAGCAGCGAAGGTGACGATCAGCGTGGCGGTGAACAGCACGTAGACGATCGCGAGGATGTGCGCGGCCTGTGAGTGTTCTGAGATCAGTTTGGCGGCCTGGCCCTGCAGGTTGAGCGCGCCGCGCAGCGCGGCACCGGCCTGCATGGCGAGGAAGATGGAGCTCATGGCGGCGATCGACACGAGCGCAAGCGCGATCCCGTAGCGCGTGAGCCACTGCGGCTTTACGACGAAGACGATGGCGGCGACGATCGTGGTGGGGATCAGGATCACCGGCACGTGTATGAACAGCGGATGCGCCGGTAGGCCGCCGTAGATGGTCTTGATACGGATCGGCAGCGTGAGGAAGCCGATGAACGCGAGCAGCGTGAGAACGAACTCCGCTCGACGCCAATCGACTCCGGCGCGGGGCGGCGCTGCGATGGTCTCAGTGCTCATTGCGCCGCAGCCTAGGTGGAAGTGGTTAAGCGACCAATAAAGGTAAGTGATCTCTCATGCTCTGCCGCCAAGGTCGCTTGCGCGCGCTAGCCGGCCCGGGCGATCTGCGAGAGGCTTACCTGGCGCATGTCATTCCCGCTGCGATCAGCTCGATGCCACGCGACGACGAGCTCGAGGGCCTGCTCGATCCCGCAGGCGGGATGCCACCCGAGCAGCCGTTCGGCGGCACTGGAGTCGAGTGCGAGGTGGCCGGCCTCGGGCGGGTTGGCGGCGGCGTCGAGCTGCCAAACAAGCTCGCCGTCCCACAGCTGGGCGAGGCGCTCGACGATCCAGCCGGCAGCTCGCGCGTCCCCGGCGGGCGGGCCGAAGTTCCACGCGCGGGCGGCCTGCCCGGCGGGACCCTCGACAAGCTTTTGAGCGAGACGCAGATAGCCGCTGAGCGGGCTGAGCACATGCTGCCACGGGCGCATGGCGTGCGGGTTGCGGAGCTTCAGCGGTTGGCCGCTTTCAACGGCGCGCACGCTGTCCGGCACGAGCCTGTCCTCGCCCCAATCGCCTCCACCGAGAACGTTGCCGGCACGCACGGTGGCGAGCTGCGGTGAGCCGTCTTCGTAGAAGAACGAGCGACGGTAGGCACTGGATACGAGCTCCGCGCAGGCCTTGGAGCTGGAATATGGATCGGCCCCACCGAGCGGGTCACCCTCGGTGAAGCGGCGAGAGCCCTCGCCCGAGCTCTCGTAGCACTTGTCGGAGGTGACGACCACCACGGCTCGGATCTCAGAGCCGGTATGCCGCACCGCATCGAGAACGTTGACGGTGCCCATGACGTTGACGGCGTACGTCAGCACGGGATCGCGCAGCGAGCGCCTGACGACGGGCTGCGCGGCCAGATGGAACACGATCTCCGGCTGCGCATCGCGGAGCGCGTCGCGCACGGCGCCGCCGTCGCACACGTCGACGGCGAGCTCGCGCATGTGAGCGCCGACGTCTGCCAGCTGGTACAGAGAAGGGCCGGCGGGCTCGCCGCGGGCGAGCCCGATGACCTCTGCGCCGAGAGATTGCAGCCACAGCGATAGCCAAGCGCCCTTGAAGCCGGTATGGCCGGTGACGAGCACGCGCCGGGCGGCCCAGAAGTCGAGGTCGATCTCCACGTGGGCGGGTATCTTCACGCAATGCCCGTGCCGCCGGCAGACACCCCATCCGCCTCGGCGCCACCAGCAGCGCCAGCCCCTCCGCCGCGGGCAGAGATCTTGGGCATCCCGCTGGCGATCTCCGACTACGAGGAGGTGCTGGACTGGATGGAGGCGATGATCGCGACGAACAGCCACGGTTACGTGACGGCGGCTGCCGTCAACCTGGTGATGTTGGCGCAGGAGGAACCGGACACGCTCGCGGCAACGCTCGGCGCGACCCTTGCGGTACCGGACGGCATGCCGCTGGTATGGGCGCTGCACGCACTCGGCCGCGCCCGCGCCACACGCTTGTATGGCCCAGATCTGATGGCCGCGTTCTGTGCTCGAGCGGCTCGCAACGGAACCCCGATGTACCTATACGGGGGGCGCCACCCCGGGGGAAGCGCACTGCTCGAGGAACGTCTGCTCGAGCGCTTTCCCGGCCTGCGGATCGTGGGCCGATCCTCGCCTCCATTCCGTCCACTGACGTCGGCGGAGGATGACCACGAGATCGAGCTGATCAACGCGTCGGGGGCGGCTGTGGTGTGGGTGGGCACGGGCCAGCCGCGCCAGGAGCAGTGGATGCACCGTATGCGCGAGCGCCTGTCGCCGCCGCTGCTCGTGGGGGTTGGAGCCGCGTTTGACTTCCACGCGGGCCTGGTGTCGCAGGCGCCGGCGTGGATGCAGCGCAACGGCCTGGAGTGGACGTATCGCCTGTCGCGCGAGCCACGGCGGCTGTGGCGGCGCTACGCCCGTTACAACCCGTTGTTCGTGATGGGCTTCGCGCGTCAGTATCTGCATCACCGGCGCGAACGGGACCGCGGCAGATGAGCAGGGTTCTCGTCACCGGAGCCACCGGCATGATCGGGCGGGCCGTGGTGAGGAGGCTGCTGGCCGACCCGAACTACGAGGTGCGGGCGGCCGACAGACGACCGGCACCACAGTGGATGCGCGAGGGATGCGAGGTGCACACGGGAGACCTGCGCGTGGCGCGAGAGGCGCGTGCGGCGATGCACGACTGCTCCCATGTGATCCATCTGGCCTCAGTCGGCGGCGCGACGGCGGGCCTCGGAAACCTTCCGTACACGCTGATAGAGGCGAACGCCGCGATCTACAGCACGGTCATCCGCGCTGCGCTGGGGCTGAGCTTGGAGCGTTTCGTAGCGGTGTCCTGCGGCACCGTGTTCGAGCGGGCGGAGCTGTTCCCGACGCCGGAGGACTACCTGCCTCGATGCCCGACACCGACCTCGGCGCACGGCTTCTCGAAGCTGGCGGGAGAGGTGTACTGCCGCACGGCCCACGATGAGCACGACCTGCCGTTCACGATCGGCCGCGTGTTCGATGCCTACGGCCCGGGCGACTTTGGGGACGCGGAGCTCGGGGGCGCAGATGCGGCACCCAACTCGGTCCGGGACTTGATCGAGCAGGTGCTCTCGGGACAGCGGCCGCTCGAGATATACGGCTCTGGCGAGCAGACGAGGACGCTGACGCATGTCGATGACATCGCCGACGGGCTCGTTACGGCGATGAGCTCACCGGCTGGGTTGAACGAGGACTTCAATATCTCGGCTGCGCGCGAGCTGACGGTGGCTGAGATAGCACGCACCGTGTGGGATGCGTGCGGCGAGGACCGGGAGACATTCGAGCTGAAGCACCTGCAGGCGTCGACGGTGGACGTCCAACGCCGCTGGCCCGCGGTGGCGAAGGCCGAACGCCTGCTTGGCTGGCGAACACGGGTCGAGCCGGAGGACGGAATCACGGCGACCGTGCAGGGGCTGCACGGGGGAGATGACAGGACCATCGCCGCGGGTCGATAGGCTCCCGCGTCATGTCCACTCGCCCCTCAGCGCTGATCACCGGCGTCACCGGTCAAGATGGCTCCTATCTGGCAGAGCTGCTGCTGGAGAAGGGCTATGACGTCCACGGCATGGTGCGCCGCGCATCCACAGAGAAGTTCGACCGCATCGAGCACATCCGCGACCGCCTGACGCTGCACCAGGGCGACCTGCTCGACCAACGCTCACTGGTGGACGCACTGCGGGCGTCGAAACCCTCGGAGATCTACAACCTGGCGGCGATGTCGTTCGTGGCGGTGTCGTGGATCCAGCCGACGCTGACGGCGGAGTTCACGGGCACGGGCGTCACGCGCATGCTGGAGGCGATGCGCGAAGTGTGCCCGGAGGCGCGCTTCTACCAGGCGTCCTCGAGCGAGATGTTCGGCAAGGTGCTGGAGGTCCCGCAGACGGAGACGACGCCGTTCTACCCGCGCTCTCCGTATGGCGTGGCGAAGGCCTACGGCCACTTCATCACGGTCAACTACCGCGAGTCCTATGACCTGCACGCTACGTCAGGCATACTTTTCAACCACGAGAGCCCCCGCCGCGGCCTGGAGTTCGTCACCCGCAAGATCACCTGGCACGCGGCGGCGATCAAGCTGGGCTTGGAGAAGGAGCTGCGCCTGGGCAACCTCGACGCCGAGCGCGACTGGGGCTACGCGAAGGACTATGTGGAAGCGATGTGGCTGATGCTCCAGCGCGACACGCCGGAGGACTATGTGATCGCGACGGGGACGGCAAACTCGGTGCGCGAGTGCTGCGAGGTGGCGTTTGACGAGGCGGGCCTCGGCGATTTCGAGCAGTACGTGACGATCGACCCGGCGTTTGTGCGCCCGGCTGAGGTGGATCACCTGATCGGTGACCCGGCGAAGGCGGGGCGTGACCTCGGCTGGAAGCCGCGGACGAGCTTCGAGGAGCTGATCAGGCTGATGACGCGCGCGGACCTCGAGCTGCTGGCGCCACGCTGAGCATATGGGGGTGGCGCTGTTTGACACCTCGACGCCGCTGATCCCCCTGCGCGAGGAGCTGCGCGCGGCGGTTGCTCGGGTGCTCGACTCCGAGCGCTACATCCTCGGCCCGGAAGTGGCGGCGTTCGAGCGGGAGTTCGCGGCGTACTGCGGGTGTGAGCACGCCGTGGGGGTGGCGAACGGCACGGATGCGATCACGATCGCGCTACGGGCTATGGGCGTGGGACCGGGCGATGAGGTGATAGTGCCGTCGTTCACGTTCTACGCCTCCGCCGAGGCGATCCCGCCGACGGGCGCACGGCCGGTTTTCTGCGACATCGATCCGGACACGTACTGCATTACGACAGAGACGGTTCGCGCGGCGATGACCCCCCGCACGAAGGCCGTCATCGCCGTGCACCTGTTCGGCAACGTAGCCCCGATCGCGGAGATCGAGCAGCTTGGCGTACCGGTGCTGGAGGACGCGGCTCAGGCGGCGGGATCGACTGGCACGGACGGACGCCCGGGAGCACTGGGGACGGCAGCAACGTTCTCTTTCTTCCCATCGAAGAACCTCGGTGGCTTCGGCGACGGCGGCATGATCACCACCTCCGACGAGAGCGTGGCGGAGCTGGCACGCACACTGCGCTTCCATGGCTCGCACGACAAGGTCACCTACGAGCAGGTCGGCTACAACTCACGCCTGGACGAGCTGCAGGCGGCGATCCTGCGCGTGCAGCTACCGCACCTGGACGGTTGGGCAGACGCACGCAGACAGGCAGGCAGCTACTACGAGCAGTCGGGCCTGGGCGAGATCGTCGCCCTACCCAAGCCGGTGGCCGGCTGCCAGCCGGCGTGGCACCTATATGTGGTGGCAGACGAGCAGGTGGAGCGCCTGGAAGCAGCCTTGGGCACAGCGGAGGTCGGCTACAAGGCCTACTACCGCACACCGGTGCACCGACAGGAGGCAATGCGCGAGTGGGGCACGAACATGGAGCTACCTGCCACCGATCACGCCGCCCGCACGCACCTGGCGATCCCGATGAACCCCACGCTCACGCGCGAGCAGGCCGAACAGGTGACGGCAGCCGCCAGGGCACGCCAGCCGCTCGCAAGAGTGAGCGGCACCCGCGCGGGCAACGCTGGCTCAGAGTAGGACGTACCAGCTGCGCCAGGGAAGATCGCGCAGCGTCGCCTTCACCTTGTGCGGGCGGACTGAGAAGAAGTCGCCGACAGCAGCCTTCACGCCGAAGTCAGCGTCGGAGGCGTCTGCGTCCATGTAGTCATGGCCACAGAGCACACCCCCGGGACGAACCTTGTCGATCCAGGTGGAGAGATCGCTGATCACCGAGTCGTAGTCATGGCGCGCATCGATGTAAACGAAGTCCATCGAATGGTGAGGTATGCGCTCGGCCCCCTCCTCGCCAAACATCCGCCAGATGGAGCTGCGCTCGCCAAATGGCGCCAGCCGCTGAGCGGTTTCCTCATAAAACGCGTCGTGCACTTCCTGGGCAACGTTCGCCGTGTCGTGGTAATCCTGCTCCGCGGCACGCCAAGGATCGATCGATATCAGATGCCTGCCGCGCCAGCTGTTCAGTAGCGACTCAGAGAACAGGCCCTGCTGCACACCAATCTCCACCCCACAGCCAAGCAAACCGCGGGTGTTGAACAGGACCGGCAGCTCGTGACGGTCGAGCAACTGCACATAGCCCGTTCGATACAACGGTCGCGTCGCCCGCTTGATCGTGTCATAGCTCGATCGAATCAACGGGCTCTCCGCAGCCCACGCGGACAGCCGCAGGTAACTGCTGTGCCTAGCGGACGCCGCGGCCACATCGCTATCACGAGGAACATCGTTGCCACGAGGAGCCGAGCTCAGCATCAACACGCCACGTAGCGTACCCGCGAACCGCCTTTGTTCACTACCGCCAGCGCTCCAGCAGATCCTCGTCAGGCACCTCGCGCACGACGCGCCCAGGCACGCCCATGGCGACGGCTCGCGGCGGCACGTCGTGCGTGATGACCGCACCCGAGGCGATGAACGCCTCCTCGCCGATCTCCACGCCCGGAGTCAGCACCGCGCCGCCGCCCACGCGGCATGCCCGTCGCAGGATCGCGCCGCGCAAAGGCATCCCTGCGTCGTGACGGGCCATGGTGTTGTCGTTCGTGGTTGTCACACCAGGCCCCACGAACACGTCGTCCTCGACCACGCTAAACGCCGTCAGGTACACATCCGTCTGCACGCGCACGCGGGCACCCACGCGAACGTCGTTATCGACCGCGCTGCCCCGCCCAATCACCGACCGAGGACCGATGCGAGAGCGCTCCCGCACGAACGACTGGTCGCCCAAGATCGCCCCCTCACCGACGCTCGAGCCCGCGAACACCACCGCACCGGCGCACACCGTCACCCCTGCGCCGAGCTCCAGCACACCAACGTCCCCATGCGCTCCGGAGCTCGGTGACAGCCGTGGGCGCTTGCCCAGCACAGCGTGGTCCTCCACCGTGCAGCCATCGCCGATGCGCGTGCCCTCATGTACCACCACATACGCACCAAAGCTGACCCCAGCACCGATCTCCACGCCCTCACCGAGCAGCAGCCCCGGCGCCACCGAGCTGGCCGTGAGAGCACTCACAGGCGCGCAGAGCTCATAGCCGCACGACGCTGCTGAGCTGCGATGAGCGCGTGACGCCGCGCAGATCCACCACCAGCCGCGCGCGCCTGGCGACGAGGTCGTGGTCGACGCCCGGGTGGGCGGTCACGATCAGCACCAGGTCAGCGTCAGCGACAGCTCCGTCCAAAGGCGTGCTGGTGAGCCCAAAGTCCGCCAGGGCGGGGACGTGCGGGTCGTGGTAGCTGACCTGTGCGCCCAGATCGAGCAGCAGCGAAATGATCTTTAACGCGGGCGACTCGCGCGTATCCCCCACCCCGGGCTTGTAGCTCACGCCCAGCAACGCAATCCGTGCGCCTTTGACCGACAGTCCAGCATCGTTGAGCACCCGCTGTGCCTTCGCCACGCAGTGGTAGGGCATCTGCTGGTTGACCTTGCCCGCCAGCTCGATGAACTCCGTCGCCATGTCGAACTCACGCGCACGCCAGCTCAGATAGAAGGGGTCGACAGGCAGGCAGTGGCCGCCCATCCCGGGGCCTGGCTTGAACGGCATGAACCCGTACGGCTTGGTGGACGCGGCCTCGACCACCTCCCAGATGTCGATGCCCATGCGGTCGCTCAGGATCGCAAGCTCGTTCACCAGCGCGATGTTCACCGAGCGGAAGATGTTCTCCAAGAGCTTCGTCATCTCAGCAGCGTCGGGGTTGGAGACGCGCACGAGGTGGTCGCACACGAGCCCGTAGAGCTCCTCGGCACGCTCCGCGCAAGCGTCGGTCAGCCCGCCGATCACCTTCGGCGTGTTGCGCAATGTGAAGTCCGTGCGTCCCGGATCCACCCGCTCGGGCGAGAACGCCAGGTGGAAGTCCCTGCCCGCGGCAAGCCCCGACTCCTCCAGCAGCGGCGCCACACGCTCGCGCGTGGTGCCCGGATAGGTGGTCGACTCGAGCACCACCAGCTGGTCGCGCTGCAGCACCCCCGCGAGCGAGCGCGTCGCTTCGATCAGCGGGCCCAGGTCGGGCTCGCGGTTACGCGTGAGCGGCGTGGGCACGCACACGAGCACCGCGTCCGCGTCTTTCAACGCGGCGTAGCGGGTCGTGGGGTGGATGCGCACGGAAAGCTCTTTGAGCAGCTCCGAAGGGACATCCTCGATGTAGGAGTCGCCCGCTTCGATCGCATCGATCTTGCGCGCGTCCACATCCACCGCGATGACCTCGCAGCCCTCTCGCGCAAACGCGACCGCCAGCGGCAGGCCCACGTAGCCGAGTCCGATGACGCCAACAGTGTTCATCCAGGCCGCCAGTGTAGGGCCTGCCCGAGACGATCATGCCCTCGTGCCAGGACTCCCAGCGTCGTTGTACACCCGTGCGAGCCCCGCAGCCACCGCCTCAGGTGCGCAAATCGCGCGTGCGCGTTCGCGGCCACGCTCGCCGGCCACTCGGTCACCGGCCAGCCGCGCGATCGCATCCGCCAGCGCATCCGCGTCCCCCGGTGGGACGAGCGCATCCGGGTCGACCAGCTCGGGCAGTGCCCCCACGCGACTGGCAACCACCGGCAGCCCCGCGATCATCGCCTCGGCCACAGCCAATCCAAACGTCTCCGCCGACAGCGAGGGCGCCAGCGCGATCGTCGCCCCAGCTCGCAGCTGCGCCAGCCGCTCGTCGTCCACGTGGCCGGCGAAGCGCACGTCGCCATCTCCCGCCCGCTGCACCAGAGCCACCCGATCCGGCCCGTCGCCTGCCACCACCAGCGGCATGCCGGCCTTCCTGCACGCGTCGATCGCCACGTGTACGCCCTTCTCAGGCGCGAGCCGCGCGACCACCAGCGCATAGGAGCCGGGCGCCGCGTCCACGCTCGATACGGCGACAGGCGTGCGCACGGGCGGCGCCAGCACGTGCACTCGACCCCAATCGAGCGGCGCACCAAGCTCCCGCAGGCGCTCGCGCGCGAACGCGCTGGGCACCACCACAGCGTCTGCCTGCTCCACCAAGCGTCGCTGCCATAGCGCCAGCGACGCGCCATACGCGAGCGCCTCGGGCACGCTGTCACGGCAGTTCAGGCGCACCCCCGGCAGCGTGTCGCGCCCATGGCAGCGCGTGCACTCCGCGCCGCGGGTAAAGCACACGCCGATCGCACACACCAGGCGGTACTGATGCAAATGCAGCACAACCCGTGCGCCACCAGCACGTGCGGCAGCCAGCGCGCGCCAGCCGAGCGCAGGCAGAAGGTTGTGAGCATGTACCACGCGCGCGCCACTCGAGCGGACCGCGGCGGCGACCTCCTGCGGCTCGAGGCCTCCGCGCAAAAGACCCACCGCCGCACGCGAGCGTCCAAGACCAGCGGAGTCGCGCGAGAATAGCTCCGCCGGCTCGTGCAGGTGCTCGCGCACGAGCCACAGCAGATCCTCCACGGCGCGCTCCTCGCCACCGGTGGTGCGATAGCGATTGTGTAGGAACAGGACCATCCCGGCGTCAAACCTAGACTCTCTGCCAGTCATGCCCCCCTCCGCATCGATCGTCATCCCCACACGCGCGCGCCTGTCCTACCTGGAGGTGGCGCTGTCTTCGATCGCGCCCGCCGCCGCGCGCGCGGGCGCCGAGGTGCTCGTGGTCGACGACGCGGGGCCCTCGCAGACAGCCCGCGAGCTGGTGGAGCGCTTCGGCGCGGACTATCAGCCCCACACACGTCCACTCGGC
Organism: uncultured Solirubrobacteraceae bacterium; assembly: GCA_963752865.1. GTDB lineage: Bacteria > Actinomycetota > Thermoleophilia > Solirubrobacterales > Solirubrobacteraceae > Palsa-744. The sequence continues at coordinate 654,512 of CAVVZU010000001.1, read as the reverse complement.
TTGAACGTCGCGCGCAACACCGGCGTGCAGAGCTCCCACGGAGAGCTCGTGGTGTTCGTCGACGATGACGTGCGCGTGAGCGCCGGCTGGCTCGAAGCGCTGCTGCAGGCCGCCCACGAGAACCCCCGGGTGGAGGTGTTCACCGGGCCGATCACAGCTCGACTGGAGGGCGGTGGTGGGTGGGGCTCTCGTTCCTGCGGGCGCGAGCGTCCACCCATCACCACGCTCGAGCTCGGCGAGGACGACACCGATGCCCACTTTGCGTGGGGCGCGAACATGGCGATCCGTCGCAGCGCGCTGGATCGCGTGGGGCTGTTCGACGTGTCGCTCGAGCATGGCGGCGACGAGCAGGAGTGGCAGGAACGGCTGCGGGCTGGGACACCAGGCGCACGCGTGCTGTACGTGGCGGGGGCGGCGGTCGAGCACCGCCGCACCGGTCGCGACGCTCGCCTGCCGGCGCTCTGCCGCGGTGCGTATGTCCGCGGCCGTGCCGCGCGACGCTTCGACGCCTGGCGCGGCGAAGCGCCCGCGCTGCACACGGAGCTGATCACGCTGATCGGCTGCGCCGGACATGTCCTGCGCCGGCGCTGCCCCGCGGGCTTGACGACGGTGGCGCACAGCTGGGGACGGCTGCGTGAAGGCGCACACGAACGCCGCAGCGCCGACCCTCAGCCTGTCCGGCAACCCGATCCCCCCAGCCCCCGGGACGACTTCCTCTCGGGCACCAGCGGAACCGTGGGCGGGCTGGACGCCATGCGCCGGGCGGTGCGCGACGAGACAGTCAGCGCCTGGGAGATCCTCAGCGCAAGGCGCATGCGACTCGCGCTCGCCTCACGGCATGCGCCGCCGCTGATGCGGGTGTTGGCGCTCAGCGTGGAGCGTCCCCAGCACCGTCAGCTGACCGACGCGATACATGCCGAGCTCCTGCGCTCACGCCACAACGTGGAGGTGCACACGACTCAGCCGGACGGTCGTGGCAAGTTCGAGAACCTCAACCTGCTGCTCGCCGAGTGCGAGGAAGGGGAGATGGGTGAGACTCCAATCAATGAGTACGACTGGCTGCTTGTCATCGACGATGACGTCGAGCTGCCACAAGGCTTCGTCGACCGCTTCCTGTTTCTCTGCGAGCGCTTCTCCCTGTCGCTCGCCCAGCCCGCCCATCGCTTGCACTCCCATGCCGCCTGGCCCGTGACCAGACGGCACCCCGGCAGCGTCGTGCGGGAGACGGGCTTCGTGGAGATCGGCCCCGTGACAGCGTTTGCAAAGCCCACTTTCCCCGTGCTGTTGCCTTTCCCCGAGCTACGTATGGGCTGGGGGCTGGACATGCACTGGGCCGCGCTCGCCCGCCAGCATGGATGGCGCTGCGGCATCGTCGACGCGGTCGCCATCCGCCACCGCGTCGCTCCCGCCGCCGCCGGCTACGGGCGCGAGGACGCCGTTGCCGAGGCACGCTCGTTCCTCGCCACACGGCCATATCTGAGCGCGCGCGAGGCAGCACGCACCCTGTCAACCCACCGCAGCTGGTGAGCAGCTCTGCCCGCAGCGGACCGCTGGTGGCTGTGGTGGCCGAGTTCTACCCCAGCCTCAGAGATCCCGTGCTGGGGGTGTGGGCACACCGTCAGGCGCTCGCCGCCCGCGACGCCGGCGCGCAGGTGCATGTGCTGGTCCTGCACCGTCTCGTGCCGCCCCGCGCCTCGCTCACAGGTGGCATCCGCGGCGGGGCGGAGGCACTGGCCACACGCATGCGCGAGCCACGCGCGCAGACACGCGACGGACTGCCCGTTACATACGTCCCCTATGTCTCGCCCCCACGCGATCGCTCCTATGCGGCGTGGGGCACATGGGCGGCGCCCGTGTTGGCGATCGCGCTACGCAAACTCGCGCGGTCCTTCCCGTTTGAGCTCATCCACGCCCACAATGCCGTGCCTGCGGGCGACGCCGTTCGTCGCGCCCGCATTGCCCGCCCACTGGTCGTCTCCGTGCACGGCGGCGACGTTCTGTACACCGCCAGACGCAGCCAGGCTGGCGCGGACGCCGTCGCGCATGGCCTTGCCGCCGCCAAGCTGGTGCTCGCCAACAGCCACGGCATCGCCGAGCTTCGCCCGCCGCGACGGCGCGCGTGAGACGCGCGTGGTTCACCTCGGCACCGATCTACCGGTCACCCAGCGTCCCGCCAGGCTCGCGGGCGATGCTCCCACGCTCGTCACGATCGCGCACCTGGTCGCCCGTAAGCGCCACGCTGATGTGCTGCGCGCGCTGGCGGTGCTCTCTCAACGCCATCCCACGCTGCGCTACACGGTGATCGGCGACGGCCCCGAGCGAATCGCGCTGGAAGGGCTCGCCACACGCCTCGGGGTCGCCACACGCGTGGACTTCCTCGGGCAGCTGGCGCCAGAGCAGGCGATCGAGCTGGCACGCCGCTGCACGCTGTTCGTGATGCCATCCACCGACGAGGCATTCGGCGTCGCGTATGTCGAGGCGATGGCTGCCGGCGTGCCTGCGATCGGTTGCCGCGGCGAGCCCGGGCCCGAGGAGATCGCAGCGGCCGGCGACGGCTTTCTGCTCGTCCCGCCAGGTGACATCGAGCGGCTCACCCAGCGCATCGACGAGCTGCTGTCCGACCCCCACCGACTGCGCGAGGCCGGTCAGCGCGCACGTGCGACCGTCGCCGCCAACTTCACCTGGGAGCACTGCGGTGAGCAGACCCTGGCCGCCTACCGGCACGTGCTCGGTTGAAGCCTGTCCTGTTCGTCACCGGGCATGCACCCGCCTACCGGGTGGGTGCATTCGCGCGCCTGCACGAGCTCGAGCAGATCGAGTTGGCGCTGTTCGGCGGAGCGTCCAAGCACGGCGGCGAGAGCTTCGCCGGCGAGCTGCCGTTCCCGCACCGTCACGTGCGCCCGCGCGAGCTGTTCGCGCTGGCGGCAAGCGGACGCTATCGCGCGGTCGTGTGTCCCACCGGGGGACGCCTCGCGCCGCTGGCCACCTGGGCGGGCGCGCGGCGCGGCGAGATCCCTCTGATCCTGTGGGCTTCCCTGTGGGCGCACCCGCGCAGCGCTGCGCATGCGCTCAGCTACCTGCCACTGCGCCGGCTGTATCGCGCGGCCGATGCGGTCGTCACCTACGGCCCGCATGTGAGCGCCTATGTGAGCGCCCGCGGAGCGCACAACGTGCATGTGGCGCCGCAATCCGTCGACAACGAGTTCTGGCGCTCGCCGCCCACCGTCTCTCCCCCCACCGATCCCCGCTGGCCCGCCAACGCTGAGGTCCGCTTCCTGTTCGTCGGTCGCGACGCCGGGGAGAAGGGCCTACCGATACTGATGGCCGCCTGGCGCGCGGCGGATCTGAGTGCCACGACTGCCGCGCTCGTGCTCGTCGGCACCGAAGCCAACGACGCCCTGCCGCGCCGCCGGGATGAGAGCGAATCGCCGATCGTCTGTTTGGGCAAGCTCGCGCCCGGGCAGCTGCGCGACGTGTACGCCGCCTGCGACGTGCTCGTCATTCCTTCCATTGCAACCCGCACTTTTCGAGAGCCGTGGGGGTTGGTTGTCAACGAGGCCATGAATCAAGCACTGGCAATCATCGCCACAGACGCCGTGGGCGCCGCTGCCGGCGGCCTGGTTCGAGACGGAGACAACGGCCTGGTTGTCCAGGCCGGCGATAGTCGTGCGCTCGCTCGCGCGATCGGCCGGCTCGCGGCAGATCCCCCGCTGCGCGGCAGGCTGGGGAGCACTGGCGCTGCTGACGTGCTGGCATTCAGTTACGACGCCTGGGCTCGAGGGTTCTCTCAGGCGCTCTCCAGCCTCGGTATCTCCGCACGCGTTGGTAGCGTTGGCTAGTCAGCCGATGAGAATTTCCCCTCTCGAAAGCCGGCCAGGTGCAGTCGTGCGCACATCGTGGCGGCCGGCCCTGGTCGGCGCACTGGCTAGCGTCATGCTCTTCACGGTCGTCCAACCGGCGAGCGCGAACGTCGGCGAAACGATCATCCTGCGCTGCACCAACGGGCAGTCGGTCAGCGGCTTCAGCCAGAGTGCTTACCGCCAGGCTCTGAAAGAACTCAACGCCGACACCGAAGAGTACAGCCCCGAGTGCGGAGCGATGATCCGCGAAGCACAGCGCGCCGCCGCGGCAGGCGGACGTGGCGGCAGCGCCACGGGCGCCGGCCAAAGCACCGCCGCGCCCGTGGCAATCGCCGCCACACCGTCGCAACAGCGGGCGATCAACCACGCGGTGAATACCAAGCCGGAATCGGTCAAATTCGGCGGCGCCGTGATCCATCCCGGCGTCGTGCACGTCGGGATCGCATCGGCGCTCAGCTCGCTGCCGGCGCCGCTGCTCGCGACCCTCGCCTTCCTTCTGGCCTGCCTGCTCGTCGTGGTGGGCGGCGTCCTGCGCAACCGTGTCCGTGCCAACCGCTCAAGCTGAGACGCCGCCGGCGTTCGGCGCGCCGGCGCCGGCGCCCGCGACACCGCGCCCCGAACGGCCGCGCCGCACGCCCGCCGCAGCGCTGCTCGGCACGGCTCGAACGGGGCTTTGGGGGATGACGCTGCTGATCGCCGCAATCTTCTGCTTCATCACCTTCCACGCCAAGGGCGGGCTGAACCTCGAAACGATGACGAGCACCGAGCTGGCGCTCACGCTCGGTGCGGGGGTGGTGGTCGCCGCATCTGTGATCCTGGCGGCGCCAGGCCAGCGCAAGTATGGGCTGTGGCCCACCGGGCTGCTGCTCGCGTTTTCCGCACTGACCGCGCTATCGATCGTGTGGTCGGTGCAGCCCGACCACAGCTGGCAGGACTCTGGACGGATGCTCGCCTACAGCGGCGTGTTCGCCGCGGGGGTCGCGCTCGTGCGCGTGCTCCCGGAGCGCTGGCCGGCGATCCTCGGTGGGCTGACACTGGCGGCGGTGATCGTGTGTGGCTATGCGCTGCTGACCAAGGTATTCCCCGCGAGCCTCGATCCAGCGAACACGTTCGCCCGCCTCAACGAACCCTACGGCTACTGGAACGCAGTCGGCCTGAGCGCCGCCATGGGCGCCATCTGCTGCCTGTGGCTCGGCGCCCGCCGCACCGGTCACGCGCTGTTGCGTGCGCTCGCCTATCCGGCGATGAGCCTCGTGTTGTTGACGCTGGTGCTCGCCTATTCGCGCGGTGCACTGGTGGCGCTGGCCGTGGGCTTGGCCCTGTGGTTCTGCGTGGTGCCGCTGCGTCTGCGGAGCGCCACGCTGCTGATCGTGGGAGCGTGCGGGGCAGGCGTCGTGGGGGCATGGGATTTCTCCAGGCACGCGCTCAGCGCGGAAGCGGTTCCGCTGGCCGAACGAACTGCCGCGGGACATCAGTTGGGAGCGCTCGTGTTGGCGATGCTCGCGGCGCTCACGCTCGTGGGAATCGCCATCGGCTTCTGCACCGGCCGCCGGGCGCCGTCGCTACTGGCACGACGTCGTGCCGGAGCTGTGCTGATGGCGGCGGCCGTGCTCACGTTGATTGCCTTCGTAGGAGCGCTCGCCGTCAGCCACCGCGGGCTCACGGGAAGCATCTCGCACGCCTTCAACGACCTCACCAACGCGAACGCGAAACCGCCTGGCAACACGCCGGGGCGACTGACAGCCGTTGCGAGCGAGCGAGCGCGGTACTGGAAGGAGGCGCTGCAGGTATTCGACGCCAACCCCCTGTTCGGCGCCGGTGCCGAAGGCTATGCCACAGCGCACCTGCGCTACGAAACGCAGACGCTCGAAGTCAGGCACGCCCACAGCTTCATCCTGCAGACGCTCGCCGACCTCGGCCTGGTCGGTCTGCTCCTGGCGCTGGCGCTGCTGTTCACATGGATGGCCGCGGCGGGACGCGCAACACATCCGTTCAACCGCCGCTGGACGGGTTGGCGCGCGTGGCTTCAGATCCGCTCCGGCGGCGAGCGCCTCGGCTGGCGGCGCATACGCGAGCGCGAGCTCAAGCGCTACACGCCCGAGCGCATCGGCATGCTGAGCATGCTCTGCCTCGTGGTCGTGTTCGGCGCACACTCGCTGATCGACTGGACTTGGTACGTGCCCGGCGACGCCTGTGTGGCACTGCTCTGCGCCGGCTGGCTCGCCGGGCGCGGGCCGTTGCGCTCGAGCTCGAGCACTTCCGCCGCAGGCGCCGGTGGCGTGACCGTCGAGATGACCAGCCTGGGTCTTTCACCCTCGGCCACCGCAGGCCCCGCCAGACATGCGCGACCGAGCAACACGCGCATGCTGACCGCGGCAGCGGTGATCGTCGCGGCGCTGCTGGCCGCCTGGTCGCAGTGGCAGCCACAGCGCTCGGAAGTTGCCCGCGGGGAAGCCGACGCGTGGCTGGAAGCACACGACCAGCCCGCGGCGCTTGCAGCTGCCGACAGTGCCGTCGCACGCGATCCGCTATCGGTCGAAGCGTTGTTCACGCTCGCAAGCGTTCAGCAGGTCGCGGGCCAGCCGTCGCTCGCACGCGCGACGCTCGCACGCGCGGTGCGCCTGCAGCCATCCAATCCGCAGACGTGGCTGGTGTTAGGACGATATGACCTGACCAGCAACAACCCGCGGGCCGCCGTGGCGGAGCTGCAGGCGGCCATCTACCTCGACCCCGAGTCGATCTCAGCGGAAGCGATTGCCAATGGCCAGCGCGAAGCGATCGAAATCCACAACGACTATCTGCAGGCGCTCACAGCAGCCGCGGCGCAGCGGGAAGCGCGGGCGCGCGCCGCAGCCGCGCGGCAGGCCGCCCTCAGAAGCGCGAGCGCGTCGCGTGCGCGAGCAAGAGCCGGCGGGCCAACGGCAGCCCACCGCGGCCCCGTGCTGAAATAGCCTCGAAGCCGAACTCCCCGAACAGCTGGGTGAGCGTGTCGCGGCTGTAAAAGCGCACATGCTCGCCGCGCGGATCGAAGTGCGCCGCAAACGCCCGCCTGGAGAGCCCCAGCCGGGCGAGCGTAAGGGGTCCGTGCGCGGGTGTGCTCACCAGCAGGCTGCCGCCTGAGCGCAGCACGCGACGGACCTCAGACAGCCACGCCGCCGTATCGACGACGTGCTCCAGCACCTCCCCCGCCCACACCACATCGAAGCTCGCATCGTCCAGATCCCAGGGGCCCTCGTCGGGCACGAGCCGCACGTCGAGCTCGGGGGCGCGCTCGAGCGCGCGGCGCAGCGGCTCCGCGGCGACGTCGATCCCCACGACGTCCGCCCCCGCCCGTGCCAGCTCGGCCGTGAAGCGCCCCTCTGCGCAGCCCACGTCCAGCACGCGCTCACCCGCTCGCACGCGCTCCAGCAGAAAGCGACTGCGTAGCGCGAAGTCGGACGGCTCGAGCCCTTCCGGCAGACCCTGCCAGAGGTCTTCGTGGTAGTCGCGCGAGGGCATCGCCGTGCAGTATGGCTTTCAGATCTACCCACCGGCTGACAGAGCCATTAGTGTTCGCGCAATGCAAGCCCCGGGATCCGAGCGATCGTGAGCGCCACCGCGTGAGGGTCGCATTCGACAGCCGCCCGGCATCCGATCCGGATGGCGTCGGACGCTACTCGCGCTGCCTGCTGGTGGCGCTGGGCGAGACGGTCGCGCCCCGCGACGAGATCCTCGAGACGCATCGCCCGTCGGCACTCGCACGCTCACGCAGCGCGGACGTCTTCCATTCGCCGTGGATGGACGGAGCGATGCTGCACAGCCCCTGCCCGATGGTCGTCACGATCCACGACCTCTCAGCGCTCAAGCGCCGCAGCGAGCACCTGCGCGGCGGCCTGCGCCAGCGCCTACGCCACCTCGCCGTACAACGCGCGGCCGGCGTAATCGTCCCCAGCGAGGCCGTTGCCGGCGACGCGGTCGACCACCTGAAGCTCGAACGCGAGCGTGTCACCGTCATCCCCGAGGCGGCCGACGCCACCATGTATCCGCGCTCTGAGCAGCAGATAGCCGACGTCAGAGCCAGCTTTGGCCTGCCCGAGCGCTTTCTCGTGTGGGTCGGCAGCCTGCGCCACCCCGACCCCGGCAAGCACCTCGCCAAGCTTGCCGCCGCACCCCGCCGGCTGCCGCTCGTGCTCGTGGGCTCCACGCGACCATGGGCGCGCGAGCTACCGAACGTGCTCCTCACCGGCCAGGTCTCAGACGAGCAGCTCGCCGCCATCTACAGCGGCGCGCACGCGCTGATGCTGTCATCGAAGGACGAGGGCTTTGGCCTGCCTGCCGTCGAGGCACTGGCCTGCGGCACGCCGGTGGTGGCATGCGAGTCGCCCGCTCTGCGCGAGGTCCTGGGCGAGCGGGCCAAGTTCGTGGCACCCGGTGACATGACGGCCCTGATCGAAGCTGCTCAGGAAGCTCGGCGACCTGCGCCTTCGCCACCGTCGTGGAGCTGGCAGGACGCCGCGCGCGCCACCTGGGGCGTGTATGCGCGCGCCGCGGCCGCCACCGAGCAGCCCCGGCCGGCAGCGAAGCTCAGTAGGCGCCCCGCCGTGTGAACACGGCGGGAATCGTCTTCAGCAGAATCGTCAAGTCCAGCGCCAGCGACCAGCTCTCCAGATAGAGGAAGTCCAGGTGCACGAGCTCGTCGAAATCGAGCTCCGAGCGACCCGATACCTGCCACAGCCCCGTTATCCCCGGCAGCACCAGGTAGCGCTTGCGGTGCCAGTCGTCGAGCATCGCGTAGTCGCGTTCGGGTAGCGGACGCGGGCCCACCAGCGACATCTCCCCACGCAGCACGTTCACCAGCTGTGGCAGCTCGTCAAGCGAGAAGCGCCGAAGCAGTCGACCGACCCGGGTCAGGCGAGGGTCCTCGCGAATCTTGAACAGCGCACCTGAGGCCTCGTTGAGCTCTTCCAGATCGGCCTGCAGCTCCTCTGCGTCGGTGTGCATCGTGCGGAACTTCAAGCACGCGAACGGACGCTGGCCGATGCCACGGCGCATCGAGCGGTACACGACCGGCCCGCGGGAGCTGACGCGCACAGCGATTGTGATCGCCAAGAGCAGCGGGCTCGCCAGCGCCAAAAGCAGCGTCGCGCCGATGATGTCAAACGTGCGCTTGAGCGCGAAGTCAACACCCTCGAACACCGGCGGGCCGAGCTCGAACAGCGGCACCGACTGCCCCGGGACGAGCTCCGCGCGGTGGATCAGGATCTCCATCGTCGACGGCGCCAGGCGCACACGCACACCGCGCTGATGGCACTGGTCGACGAGCTCCACAGCATCGTCCTGGGGGAAGTCGGGATCGGTGATGATCACCTCGTCGACGTTCTCGTTGCTCAACACGTCGTCCAGATCCGCCAGCGTGCCCAGCTGATGCAGATTCAGAGCGGGCAGCGATCTCGGCGCGAGGAAGCCCACGAGCTGTATTGGGTGCTGGGCGTCGCTGAGCGCTTTGGCAACGTCGCCGATGTGCTTGCCGCGGCCCACGAGCACCGCGCGGCGCTGGTAGCCGGCGGCGCGCAACAACAGACCGGTGACCCACTCGTAGACACCGCGCGCGGAGGCGATGTAGAGAATCGCGAACGCCAGCGAGCTCCAGAAGATGTAGTAGCTGGAGAAGGTTTCGCCGTTGACCAGCGCGAAGATCACCGCCACGAACGCCACCTGGAACAGCGACCCCACGATCCGCGAGAGCCCCGGCCGCACTGCGCGCTCCGCATACAGCCCCGAGCGTGCGAACAACAGCGCGGTGAGCAGGTAGGCAAACGGAAGGAAGTGTTTGGCCTGTTCAACTGAGTGTTCCGCGAGCACGGAGCCGTGCACCAATTCCTTGAGCACGAGCGCAGTGAAGATCGCCAGCGCCACACCCGCGAAGTCGAGTGCGAGCAGCGAAAGCACCCGCGCGCCACGCCGCACGGTGGACATACGCAGCAGGAATGACAGCGCCGGCGGGCGCTTGCGGCGAATGTCCTGGTCAGAGCGCTCCATCCGCTTCGCCGCCACCGCCAGCGTGGAGTTCACCGGCGCGGGACGTCCGTACACGGTGGGCGCGGCCGGCATATGGGCACGTGCACGAGGAGGCGGCGAAGTGGACGTTCCCGAGGGGCGTGGTCCCATCTCGCTACTCACAACACTGCACACTCGCAGATGTAGCGGTTACACCGATGGACAGCGGGCCCGCACGCAACCGCCGTTGTACCTCAGCTGTGGGACAACGGAGACTCAGTTGCCGCCACCGATGAGCAGCTCGACCCCGGATTTCTCGATCGTGCGCTGCAACCCCTCGCGCAGCGACACTTCCGGCGCCCATCCCAACAGCTCTTTCGCAAGCGCGATGTTGGGCTTGCGCTGCTTGGGGTCGTCTTCGGGGAGCGCCTCGTAGACGATCTCCGCGGTCGACCCCGTCAGCTCTTTGACGATCTCAGCCAGCTCCAGCAACGTGAACTCGTCGGGGTTGCCGATGTTCACCGGATAGTGGTGGCCGGACTCCGCCAGCGCGATGATCCCACGGATCAGGTCTGAGACGTAGCAGAACGAGCGCGTCTGGCTGCCGTCGCCGAAGACGGTGATCGGGCGGTTGCCGAGCGCCTGGCGCAGGAATGTGGGGATCGCGCGACCGTCGTGGGCTCTCATCTTAGGACCGTACGTATTGAAAATGCGAACGATCGCGGTGTCCACCCCTTGCTGGCGGTGGTAGGCCATCGTCAGCGCCTCCGCGTAGCGCTTGGCCTCGTCGTACACGCCGCGCGGACCGATCGGGTTGACGTGGCCCCAGTAGCTCTCCGACTGCGGGTGTTCCAGCGGGTCGCCGTAGACCTCGCTGGTCGACGCCGTCAGGAAGCGGGCGCGCTTGGCCTTCGCCAGCCCCAGCGTGTGGTGCGTGCCGTGGGAGCCGACCTTCAGCGTGTGCAGCGGCAGGCGCAGGTAGTCGATCGGCGAGGCCGGCGAGGCGAAGTGATACACGAAGTCGACTGGCTCCTCGACGAAGTACGGCGCGGTGATGTCGACGTGCAGAAACTCGAAGCGCTGCGGGTCCCGGATGTGGGCGATGTTCGCGAGCGACCCCGTCTCGAGGTTGTCCACGCAGATCACGCGGTTGCCGCGCGCGAGCAGCTCGTCGCACAGGTGCGATCCCAGGAACCCGGCGCCGCCGGTGACAAGACAGGTGGACATATGCGGTGAAGCTTAGTGACTAGTCCGATTGGAGGTCCCTCGAATACGACTGCTCCTCCAGTCGGAGGATGAGCACGACTATTCTTTTGAGCTATGGCCACAACTGAGCGCCCTACAACCGATGAGCATCTGACCGTCGCACCGATCGTCGGCCCCGACGACCCCCGCCGCTTCACCGACTCCGGCATCGAGATCGCCGAGCTGTACACGCAGGACGATCTCCCGCGGGATCTCGACCTGGGCGAGCCCGGCGAGTTCCCATACACGCGCGGAGTCCACCGGGAGATGTACCGCAAGCAGACGTGGACGATGCGCCAGTACGCCGGCTATGCCTCCGCCAAGGAGTCAAACGAGCGCTACCGCTACCTCATCTCCAAGGGCTCCACGGGGCTGTCCATGGCCTTCGATCTGCCCACGCAGTTGGGGCTCGACTCCGACAACCCGCGGTGCCTCGGCGAGGTCGGACGTACTGGTGTGGCGATCGACACGATCGACGACATGCGCACCGCCTTCGACGGCATCCCGCTCGATCAGGTGTCCACGTCGATGACCATCAACGCCCCCGCCGCCTGTCTCTTGCTGCTGTACGAGCTCGTCGGAGAGGAGCAGGGCGTGCCGTCGGAGCTTCTGCGCGGCACCACCCAGAACGACGTGCTCAAGGAGTACATCGCGCGCGGCAACTACATCTACCCGCCCCAGCCCACCATGCGCCTGACAACCGATCTGTTCCAGTACTGCCACGAGCACGTGCCGCGCTGGAACACGATCTCGATCTCCGGCTACCACTTCCGTGAGAAGGGCTGCTCAGCCGTGCAGGAGGTCGCCTTCACGCTCTCCTCCGGCATCGCCTACGTGCAGGCGGCGATCGACGCGGGGCTGTCGGTGGACGAGTTCGCCCCGCGCCTGGCGTTCTTCTTCAACGGCCACAACAACGTCTTCCAGGAGGTGGCCAAGTTCCGCGCCGCCAGGCGCATGTGGGCGCACATCATGAAACAGCGCTTCGGCGCCACCAACCCGAAGGCCACGATGCTGCGCTTCCACACGCAGACCGGCGGTGTCACGCTCACCGCCCAGCAGCCGGAGAACAACATCGTGCGCGTCGCCCTGCAGGGCTTCGCCGCGGTCTGCGGTGGCACCCAGTCGCTGCACACCAACGGCTTCGACGAGGCGCTCGCGCTGCCCACCGAGCGCGCCGCCAAAATCGCGCTGCGCACCCAGCAGATCCTCGCGAGCGAGTCCGGCGCCACCGACACCGTCGACCCGTTCGCCGGCTCCTATTTCGTCGAGTCGCTCACCGACGAGATCGAAACGCGGGCCAACGAGTTGATCGCCAAAGTCGACGCGCTCGGCGGCTCCGTCAACGCGATCGAGTTCATCACCGGCGAGATCGACGAGTCCGCCTGGGGCTACCAGGAGCGCTACCGCATCGGCCAGGACACCGTCGTCGGCGTCAACGCCTACAAGGAGGACGACATCGAGGTGCCCGACCTGCTGCGCGTCGACCCCGAGTCAGAGCGCGAACAGCTCGCCCGCCTTGCGCGGTTCAAGGCCAACCGCGACCAGGATCTCGTGCAGCAGCGCCTCGAGGAGCTGCGCCTCCTCGCCAAAGGCCCCGAGAACCTTCTCCCCTCGATCCGCCAGGCGCTCAAGGACCGCTGTTCCATGGGCGAGGTGTGCGGCGCCATGCAAGACGTGTTCGGCAAGTACACACCCACTTTCTGATCGCCGTCCCTACTACGCGATTCCCGCCGTGGGTATCCCCGAGGCGTACCTGTCCATGAAGGCCATCCGCGTGAGGAGCGATTAGGGTGCAACGCATGCTCACCTACCCAGCTGCCTCCCTGTATGAATTTGTACTCGCGGTTCACATCATGGCCGTGGTGGTGGCCTTCGGCGTCACGTTCGCCTACCCGATCATGTTCGCTGTCGGTGCCCGCCACGATCCGCGCAGCCTGCCGCTGCTACACCGCATCGAGTACACGATCGAGCGCTACCTGATCAACCCGGGGCTGTTGCTGGTGGTAATCGCCGGTATCTACCTAGCCAGCGAAGGGCATTTCTGGAGCGACTTCTTCGTGCAGTGGGGACTTGGGGCGGTGGTTGTAATCGGCGCGCTGATCGGCTCCGTGATGATCCCCACCGCCAAACGTGCCGAGCAGATCGCATCGCGCGACGTGGCCAGCGCGGGCGACGGCGCGGAGGTCAAGCTCAGCGACGAGTACCGCGCACTCGTGCGCCGGCTGTCGAGCGTGGGCTCGCTGCTCAGCCTGCTCGTGCTCGTCACGGTGCTGTTCATGGCGCTGCACCTCGGCGCCTGAGAAGCACGCCGCCCGGCAGCCTCGCCCACCAGCCCGCTTGTCCCACCTATGGGTGGTTGTACGAGTTTCTTGATTCTTATGGATTACTTAGCTACGGTTCGCCGCACCGTAGAGCGCAGCATGCCCGCCCCGTCCATGGAGGGATGTGCGAGATGCAGACCCCGAGGACGACCCACACCGCCCCCGCTGTTGACCACCAGCCTGCCTCGCCGCGCGCCCATCCTCCGCCCTCTCGCACCCGGCGTCCCCCCACCCGAACCGCAATCGTGACCGTAGCCGAGCAACTGGGCGAGCTTCACTTCACCGCGCAACACGAGGCATCCAAAGACCTCCGCGAGCTGCAGATCACACAGCTCGACCCATTTCTGCGCGGCCTGTTGTTCACCGACGGAACCGTCAGCCGCGCGCTGGAAGCCCACACGCTCGCCCGTGTGGCCGTCGAGACGGTCGAGCAGTCGCCCGGCCCCGCGCCCGGGCGAATCGCGCATCACCTGCGTGTAGAGCCCGCCGAGGAGTGCATCCGCAGGCGCATCGTCATGAAGATCGGCACCACCACCGAGGTGGCCGTGTGGGCCGAGTCCTACCTCGTTCCACACAGGCTGCCGGCGGAGTTCCTCACCCAGCTCGACGGCAACTCGCAGGGCATCGGCGGATCGCTCCAGCAGCTGAAGCTCGAGAGCAGACGCGAGCTCCTCTGGTTTGGCCTCGGCAAGCCACCCACATGGGCCGACGCCAAGACCCCCACCACGACCACCCTCACACGCGTCTACCGCATGGTCACCGACGGCCTGCCAGCGCTGCTCATCTGCGAGGCGTTCGCCGTCGAGCTGCGCGCCGGGCTCTACCACCTGAGCGCAAGCATCGATGCAAACGCCCGGAGGAGTGCCGACACAGACCCCCAGACCACTGACCACGCTAGCGCTCTCCGGGCCAACGGAGCCGACCGGCAACCTGCCAACAAAGCAGGCGATCACTGCAACGCCGGCCTCGTGATCGAGCGCGGCATCGCGGCCGCAAGCCCCGCCAAGACCGCATATCAGAGCCAGCACGAGTCGCTCAGCTATGAAGATCTGCGCCTACATGCCAACCGCATGGGGCACCTGCTGAGGGAGATGGGCGTGCGTCGCGAACAGCGAGTGCTGCTGGTCCTCGACGACACCACCACGTTCCCCATCGCCTTCCTCGGCGCGCTGCGCATCGGCGCGGTTCCCGTGCCCGTGAGCGTGCGCGAGAAGCCCGAGCACTTCCGCCACTTCATCGAGGACTCATACGCCCAGGTCGTCGTGTGCGACAAGCAGCTGCTCGCCACGCTGCAAAGCGCCCTCGCTGGGCAGCATGTGCGCTTCCTCGCCAGCGGCTCGAGCGACGGAGCCACCGAGCTCGACGCCGCGCTCGCCGCCCAGGAGGGAGAGCTTGAGGTGCTCGCCACCCACCGCGACGACATGGCCTTCTGGCTTTACACATCCGGTTCCACCGGCAAGCCCAAGGGCGTCGTGCACCTGCACCACGACATGGAGGTCACCTGCGAGACATTCGCCCGCCAGGTGCTGGCGATCGGCGAGCAGGACCGCATCTTCTCCACCTCAAAGCTCTACCACTCCTATGGCCTCGGTAACAGCCTCTCCTACCCGCTGCACTTCGGCGCCACCGCCATCCTGCTCGACGGCGCACCCAGCACCGAGCGGCTGCTCGACACGCTGCGCGAGCTGCGCCCCACCGTCTACTGCTCCGTGCCCGCGCTCTACCGCCAGCTGGTGGCCGACCGGCACGCGGACGGGGCCCTCGATTCCGTGCGGCTGTGCGTGTCCGCGGCAGAGCCGCTGCCGGTGAAGACCTTTCAGCAGTGGCGCGAGCGCTTCAACCTGGAGATCGTCGACGGGATCGGCTCGACGGAGTTCTTCACCGCGTACTGCTCAAATGTGCCCGGCCAGGTGGAGCCTGGCACCACCGGTCGACCGGTGCCGGGCTATGAGCTACGGCTGATCGACGACGCCGGCAACGAGCTCGAGGGCGCGGGAACAGGAACCATGGAGGTCCGCGGCGACTCCCGCGCCGCCTACTACTGGCACCAACCCGAGCAGACCGCGCGCAACATGCGCGGCCAGTGGCTCGCCACCGGCGATCGCTTCACCCGCCGCGCCGACGGAGCGTATGTGTACGTTGGTCGCGCCGATGACATGCTCAAGCTCGGCGGCCTGTGGGTCTCGCCGGTTGACATGGAGCAGGTGCTGCTCGAGCATCCCGCCGTCGAGCAGGCCGGCGTCGTCGACGTGACCGTCAACGACTACAAACGGCTCGCCGCCGTCGTGCAGTGCAGCGCCAATGCAAGTGCCGACGAGCAGCTCGAAGATGCCCTGCGCTCGTGGTGCAAAGAGCGCCTGCGCGAGTACGAATACCCGCACGTGATCCGCTTCGTCGAGGAGCTGCCAAAGACGCTCACCGGCAAGCCCCGGCGTTTCATGCTCAGGGAGATGGTCGAGCGCGACCTGTTGCAGTCGATCGAACCGGACGCACAGATGAGCAAAGACAGCCTGAGGATCGTGAATGGCGCTGCCACGGGCTCGCTGTGGCAGACGCTCGCGGACCTGGATGACGCCGATCGTGACCACGTGACGCTCGAGCTGGTGCTGGTGCACATGGCAGCGGTACTCGGCGAGGACACCATCAGCGACACATACGAGGGACGCGCCTTCGAGGAGCTCGGCTTCGACTCGCTCACCGGCGTGGAGCTGCGCAACCGACTGGAGAGCGCAACCGGACTGACGCTGCCATCCACTCTCATCTTCGACTGCCCCACGCCGCGGGCGATTGCCGCGCTGCTGCGCGCGCAGGCAGAAGGGATCGAGCAGGACAGCACCGCGGCCATCGACGACAGCACGTTCCTCACCCGCGCGCTAAAGGACCTCGCCGAGCGACCAGCGCCGCCGCGTATGCCCTCCGCGCCGCTCGGCATTCGCATCAAGAGCTCGCCGTGGCTGCACAGACTGCTGCCCGCCAGACTCGCGGTCAAGCGCGCCGAGCATCGCGGACGGGAAGCGTGGGAGCAGAGCGCCAAAGACCGCGAACAGGCGCTCGCGGCAATGGAGGCGATCGTCGCCGGCACCCCACGTGCGGAGGAACTACAGGAGCTCGCCCGCCAGCACGTGATCGAGACCAACATCGACAAGGCGCTGTTCTGGCAGCAGCCATGGTCGGCGAAGGTCGATCCCCTGGCAGCGCTTCGCATCCGCGAGGCGCTGGCCGAGAACCGCGGCGTGCTTTTCAGCTCTTGCCACCTCGGACCCTTCTACCGCCTGCAGTGCGCGCCGCCGTTCAAGGGGCGTGACACCTACCTCGTCCCCGGATCATGGTTCTTCAAAACACCCAAGCCCGGCTATTGGGGGCGTCGCCTGGCGCGCTGGCACAAAGGCCTGCCCTCACACCCCGTGCCCGCCACTGGATCGTTCCGGATGATCCAGGCGCTACTGGAGCGGGGGGAGTCCGTGTTCCTCTCCTACGACATGCCCGGCCCACGCGACACCTATTTCCTGGGCAAGCGAGCCACGCTCGCGGAAGGCACCGCACAGCTGGCCGTCCGGGCCGATGCGATCGTGCTGCCCGTGCGCACCAGGCGTGCCGGGCACCGCGTGTGGGTCGACGCCGCCAAGCCGCTCGACCCACGTCAGTTGACCGTCGATGAGCTCCACAATGCGCTCGCCGCGCTACACGAGCGCTGGATCCTCGAGAACCCCGCCGCCATGGAGGACCCCCACAAGACGGGCTGGGAACACGGAGCCACCGCTGAGGCGTGGGTGGCGCCGTGATCCGTTAGAAGTCCGGCGCCGCCGGCAGGCCAACGTAGTTCTCCGCGAGGCTCGTAGCGGCAGCTCGCGAGCGCGTCAGATAGTCAAGCCGCGCCAACTGCAGCCGCTGTTGGAAAGGATCGTCACCCAGCTGGTGCAGTAGCTGGGTCATGTAGTTGGAGAAGTCTTGCGCGCGCCACACGCGCCGTAGCGCCGTCCGCGAGTAGCCCTCGAGGCCCGCTTGCGAGCCGCTTGCGTAGAACTCGACGATCGCCGGCGCCAGCAGGCGCACGTCGTTGAGCGCCAGGTTCAGGCCCTTGGCGCCCGTCGGCGGCACGATATGAGCCGCATCACCCAGCAGGAACAACCGCCCGTGGCTCAGCGGCTCGCACACGAAGCTGCGCATCGGCGTGATGCCCTTCTCGACGATCGGCCCTTTGCCCACCCGCCAGCCCTCGCTCGCGAGCCGCAGCTGCAGCTCCGACCAGATCCGCTCGTCGGGCCAGTCCTCGATGCGCTCGTCAGCCGGCACCTGCAGATACAGCCGGCTGATCGTCGGCGAGCGCATCGAGTACAGCGCAAAGCCCCGCTCGTGCCACGCGTAGATCAGCTCGTCCGTCGCCGGCGCCGCCTCCGCGAGGATGCCAAGCCAGCTGAACGGATACACGTACTCGTGTTCGCTGAGCACGCCCGCAGGGATCGACGGGCGGCACACACCGTGGAAGCCGTCGCAGCCGGCGATCAGGTCGCACTCGAGCTCCTGGCGCTCGCCCGCGTGGACGTAGGTGATGCGCGGGCGCTCGCCGTCGATGTCGTGCACGGCCACGTCCGCCACCTCGAAGTGCAGCGCTCCCGCGGCGGCCACCCGCGCGGCGATCAGATCCTTGACCACCTCCTGCTGGCCGTAGATGGTGATCGCCCGGCCCGTCAGCTCGTGCATGTCGATGTACTGCGTGCCCCCCGGCTGGCGCAGATAGATCCCGTGATGACAGAGGCCCTCCCGCGCCAGCCGCTCGCCCACCTCCAGCTCGTGCAGCAGCTCGACCGTGTTGTGCTCGAGCAGGCCCGCACGCACGCGCCGCTCCACATACTCCCGCGAGCGACACTCGAGCACCACCGACTCGATGCCCGCACGTTGCAGCATCAGCGCGAGTGTCAACCCGGCCGGCCCCGCACCAACGATGCCGACCTGCGTCTTCACGCCGCGAGCATATATCGTCATTCCGGTGATTCGACGTGTGCGCGTGCGGACAGCGCGATGGCTGATGGGCGAGTCCCCCGCCTCCGCCGAGGAGCTTTGGAACGCGGTCGACCGCTACATCTGCGATCGGCTGCTTGCACCGGACCCCGTGCTCGACGCTGTGCTCGCCGCCAGCGACGCCGCCGGCCTGCCGCCGATTGCCTCGAGCGCTGCACAGGGCAAGCTGCTGGAACTGATCGTGCGCGTGCACGGAGCGAAGCGCATTCTCGAGCTGGGCACGCTCGGCGGCTACGGCACGATCTGGCTCGCGCGGGGCCTACCGCCGGATGGCCAGCTGGTGACGCTCGAGTACGACCCGCGAAACGCGCAGGTGGCGCTCGAGAACATTGCCGCCGCGGGACTGTCTGAGCTTGTGCAGTTGCGCCAGGGCCCAGCGCTGGAGACACTGCCCGCCCTGGAGGCGGAGGGCGCCCCGTTCGACCTGATCTTCATCGACGCGGACAAGAAGAGCGATGCGAGCTACCTGCAGTGGGCCCTGAAGCTATCGCGTCCCGGGAGCTTGATCATCGCGGACAACGTCGTCGGCGGCGGGGCGATCATCGATCCCGATGCGCGCAACCCGTGGGGCGAAGACGGTGGCGTCGGCGGCGTGCGTGACTTCTATGAGCTACTCGGCGCCGAGCCACGCCTGAGCGCAACTGCAATTCAGACAGTCGGCGAAAAGGGCTACGACGGCTTTGCGCTCGCGCTCGTGACCTCGTAATGGCCCGGCGCCGGCACCAGCGCCTCTGAAAGCCTCGGCCCATACGCGCGTCGCGGCGCGCGTTACCCTGACGGTATGAGCGACGGTTATCGAGTTGCGGTCGTCGGGGCGACCGGCCAGGTGGGCACGCTGATGCTGCAGCTGCTGCGCGAGCGCGCTTTCCCGGCCGCGGAGATCGTCCCGTTTGCGTCCGAGCGCTCCGTCGGCAAGGAGCTCGACGGCGGTCTCGTCGTGCAGGGTCTCAGCGACGAGTCCATTCAAGGCTTCGACGTTGCGCTGTTCTCCGCCGGCGGCTCGACCTCCGGCGAGTGGGCGCCCAAGTTCGCGGCAGCGGGGGCGGTCGTGATCGACAACTCATCGCGCTGGCGCATGCAGGACGACGTGCCGCTGGTCGTCAGCGAGGTCAACCCACAGGCTCTGGAGGACCATCACGGCATCATCGCCAACCCCAACTGCTCCACCATGCAGATGGTCGTCGCGCTCAAGCCGCTGCACGAAGACGCGGGCATCGAGCGGCTGGTGATCAGCACCTACCAGGCGGTGTCCGGAACCGGCAAGCGGGCGGTGGACGAGCTGCTCGACCAGTCACACGCGCTGCTGCACCAACAGGACATCTCCTCGCCCAGCGCCTACGCCCACCAGATCGCCTTCAACGCGCTTCCCCATGCCGGCTCGTTTGCCCCCGGCGACGACCACACCGACGAGGAGCGCAAGCTGATCAACGAGACCCGCAAGATCCTCGAAGACCCCGACATCCGCATCTCCGCCACGTGCGTGCGCGTGCCCGTCGTCCATGGACACTCCGAGGCCGTCAACGTCCAGACCCGCCGCGAGCTATCCCCCGAGCGAGCCCGCGAGCTGCTCGCCGCCGCGCCTGGCGTCAGCGTTCTCGACGATCCCGACGCGGCGCTGTATCCGCTGGCGATCGACGCCGCCGGCAAGGACGGCGTATTCGTCGGGCGTATCCGCCGCGACCCCGGTCACGAGCGGGCCCTTGACATGTGGATCGTCGCCGACAACCTGCGCAAGGGCGCCGCCACCAACGCCGTCGAACTGGCAGAGCTGCTGCACGAGCGCGGGCTGCTGCACACGCAGAACGCTCCCTCCGCCGCGTAGAACGCCACCGGAAAACCACCGGGAGGAGTCGCGCGGAATCGCTCGAATGATGAAGCGATGATCTCCTCGGAGGTACAGCGCACGCTGGTCAAGTCGCCGCCGGAGCTATGGGCCGAGCTCTCAGACCCCGCCGCCCTCGCCCGACACCTCGGCGAGCTGGGGGAGATCCGCATCACCCGCACCGAGCCCGAGAAGACCGTCGAGTGGGAGGCTCTGAACACCACCGGCACGGTCTCCATCCAGCCCTCCGGGTGGGGTACAAGGGTGACGCTCACTGTGACCAGGGAGGTCGTTGGGGCCGGTGTCGAGGACGCGGCTGCGGTAGTGGCCGCGCCCGAGACTGAGGCTCTCGCCCGGCCCGAGGCGCCCGCGGAGCCAGAGTCAGCCGCAGCCGAGTCTGAGGTCGCCGCGACAGAGCCTGAGCCCGAGCTGATCACGGCAGAGCCTGAGCCCGCCCAGCCCGAGGCGCCAGCGGAGCCAAAGTCAGCCACGGCAGAGCCCGCGCCCACCGAGCCCGCCCCGGAGCCGCGCCGAGGCTTCTTCGCCCGCCTGTTCGGCCGTAAGCGCAAGGTCGAGACGGCTGACTCTCAGCCGAGCGTCGAGCAAGCACCCCCGGTCGCCACCGACGAAGCGACGGCAGACACGACAACCGACGAGTCATCCGACCCCTTCGCGGCTGTGCGAGAGGCGCTCACTCCGGAGAGCGTCGCGGCCATTGACCTCCTCGCCGTTGTGCCCGCCACACAGCCAGCGCCACAAGGCGCTCCGCACCCGCCCGAGGCCGAGCAACAGCAGGACACCAAGCCCGAGCAGATCGCCGACATCGCGGCGGAGCTGAGGGCCGCCGAGGAGGTCGCCGAGGAGGAAGTGACGGCCGTGCTCGCCGCGGTGCTTGATCGGCTGGGAGCAGCACACCACCGGCCGTTCTCACGGTCTTAGAGCCGCTTTTCGTCGCCGCGCAGCCACGCGGGACACTCCGGCCGCGCGGCCGGATCCAAGACCCACAGACCCGGCTCTGTCTCGATGAAGCCGTTCGCGGGGTAGAGCCCGGCGGCGGGACCGTTGCGTTCGGTGGGTATGAAATTGGCGGTGTAGCGCGGGGCGTCGAGGCGGCTGGTGACTTCGGCGATCGTGAACTGCTCGAGGCCGAAGCCCATGGCGCGACAGCTCATGATGAAGGAGTCGAGGTCGACCTCTCCGTCGGGCTTGCGCTCGGTGATGACGACCGCGACGACGCCGAGGTCCCCGAAGCGGTCGCCCAGCGAGGCCACGAACAGCTCATGGCTGGGAGAGGCGAGCAGCTCTTTCACCTCGGCGGCGGATCGCCGGCGGGTGGTGGTGTTGAACTGGTTCGTGCGCTGGATCAGCTCGAGCAGCCTTGGCATGTCGCCCTCGCCAGCCGGTCGCACCTCGGCGTGGAGCTCGAGCGAGCTCATCATCTGCTCGTAGTCGTGCCCGCCGCCCAGCGCGATGCGCCGCTCGGCGGCCTCACGGTAGAGCTGGGTGCGTCTCCTCGCCTCGTCTGTCTGTGTGGTGGATGGCATCTCGAGCCACTGCTCGAGGAGCCTCCAAC
Organism: uncultured Solirubrobacteraceae bacterium; assembly: GCA_963752865.1. Taxonomy (GTDB): domain Bacteria; phylum Actinomycetota; class Thermoleophilia; order Solirubrobacterales; family Solirubrobacteraceae; genus Palsa-744. Next base: position 632,696 of record CAVVZU010000001.1, on the reverse strand, counting down.
TGGCCGGGTCGCCGGGGTCGAGGCTGCGCACGCCGGGAACGTTCTCCTCGACGAGCGCACGCTCGACGGGGTTGTCGTCGAGGAGCACGAAGGCGTCGGCGGCGAGATCCAGGGCGGTGATGGCGTCGCTGACGTTGTCCGGCTTTAGGCGCCAGTTGATCATCTGCAGCACGAAGTCCTCGGGTGCGAGCGTGGTCTCCTGCCAGCGGATGGTCGCCGCATCGTTCTTGCTGAGCGCCACCAGCAACACCCCCGCTTCACGCAGCTCGTGAAGCAGCCGCTGGCGTTCGGCGAAGTGATGCACCTCGCCCTCACCCATCACACCGTCCCAGAGCGTGTTGTCGAAATCGACGAGCAGCACCTTCGCCTTGCCGAGCAGAGCCTGCGCGGCAAGCGCCTCGGCATAGTGGTCTGCGAGCACGGAGCCGAGTCGCGCGGGGTGCGCGTACGCCTCCTCGTAGTCGGGGCCGAGGATCGGCGACCCCATCGCTTTGAGGCCGCCGTTCTCCGCGATCAACAGCTGTTCGTCCACCAGCAGGGTGTTCTCCGTAGCCGCCACCACCTCGGCCACGGCGTCGGTGAGCGCCAGATTCAGCCGTCGGCGGCCACGCGACTCGGCGGGCAGGAACCACCAGCTGGCGCGCCGCCGGGTGACAGGGAGGCTGCAGGCCGTGTGTACGAGCACGGTTGCATCGGTGACCTCACGGATCGCCTCGATGCTCGATGCCACCATCGCGGCGAGCGTCTGCACGCGCGCCTGCAGCTCTCCTCCGCGCAGCCGATTGGCTTCGGCGATCACACCACCGTAGGCGGGGACGCCGCTGTAGCTGAACAGCGACAGCCCGATGAGTGTCGGCGAAGCGCTCCCGGTCACACGGCGAAGCTCGTCCGGCTCCAGCGGCCGCGGGCCGGCGGTGAAGAAGATGTGGTCGACGTCCGGCCCCCTGCCCGTCGCGGCGAACACCCGCTCGGAGAGGAACAGGCGCACGTCGTTGAAGACGCAGTCGCCGATCAAAAGGAGCCGGGGGTCGCCCGGCTCTGGAGGGCAGGTCAGGGGCGCATGCACCCTCGCCAAAACCTCTTCGGTGAGCTCCGGCGGACACTCGCCCTCGAGCAGCTCGGCGATCGCCCGACCCTCTGCCTGCAGCAGCCTGCCCAGCAGCTCAGCGCGCTGATGGCCGGACAGCGCCTTCGGCAGGTAGTTCAGGCGACAGTCGATGTACGTGGCGCGATGGTCGGCCGATCCGCCCAGCCCCGCGACGAGCATTCGCGCAATCGGCTCGTAGTAGCGACCGCGGGCGTGCTCTGGCTTGGCCGCCACCTCCTGCCCGAACCCCGGGCCATTCGGTTCCAGGCGCTCCCACAGTGCAACCAGCTCCTGGACATGCCGCCCGAGCGCATCTGCCACGCGCGGGTCGGAGAGCTGCGCGGCCGGCCGGTCCTTCAGCTCGGTCGAAGCCATGGGTTTTCACGGTAGCACGGGCGGAAATCCCGGTCTGCCGCCTGAGATTGGGCGAGCGCGGATAGGATTCGCCACCGCATGGCAAGCACCCCCCACAACCGGCAGACGGACGCGGCGCTCCTGGCGACCTCGCGCAGCGGTCACCGCAAACCGCCGCGCCAGAAGGCGCCGGAGACCTACGAGGAGAAGCTGGAGCAGCTGCAGGAGCTGCGCGAGGCGGCGATCCACTCCTCGCCTGAGGCGGAGGAGAAGCAACACGCACGGGGCAAGTACACGGCGCGCGAGCGCGTGGAAAAGCTGCTCGATGAGGGCTCCTTCCAGGAGCTGGACACGTTCGTGCGCCACCGCACCTACGACTTCGACATGCAGAAGAACCGGCCGTGGGGCGACGCCGTGGTGACGGGTCACGGCACGATCGACGGGCGCACGGTGTGCGTGTTCAGCCAGGACTTCACCGTGTTCGGCGGCTCGCTGGGCGAGGTGATGGGCGAGAAGATGTGCAAGGTGATGGATCTGGCAGCCAAGATCGGCTGCCCGGTGATCGGCATCAACGACTCGGGAGGAGCCCGCATCCAGGAGGGTGTGGTGTCGCTGGGCTCCTACGGCGACGTGTTCCTGCGCAACGTGCGCTGCTCAGGCGTGATCCCGCAGATCAGCCTTGTGATGGGCCCGTGCGCGGGCGGCGCCGTTTACTCCCCCGCGATCACGGACTTCATCTTCATGGTCAAGGAGACCTCCCACATGTTCATCACCGGTCCCGACGTGATCAAGACGGTCACCGGCGAGGAAGTGGAGTTCGAGGAGCTGGGCGGGGCGATGACACACAACAGCAAGTCAGGGGTGGCGCAGTTCGCATCGGAGGACGAGGACGCGTGTCTGGAGGACTGCCGCTACCTGCTGAGCTTCCTGCCGCAGAACAATCTCCAGAGCACCCCGCGGGTGCAGCCGACGGACGACCCCGAGCGGATGGACCCGGAGCTCGACCACGTGGTGCCGGACAACCCCAACAAGCCATACGACATGCGTGACGTGGTCAAGCGGATCGTCGATGATGAGGAGTTCTTCGAGGTCCACGAGCACTACGCGAAGAACATCATCTGCGGCTTCTCCCGCCTGGACGGCTACACGGTGGGGATCGTGGGCAACCAGCCGGCGCAGCTGGCCGGCGTGCTGGACATCGCGGCCTCCGAGAAGGCGGCCCGCTTCGTGCGCACGTGCGATGCGTTCAACATCCCGCTGCTGACTTTTTGCGACGTGCCGGGCTTCCTGCCTGGAACGGCGCAGGAGTGGGGCGGCATCATCCGTCACGGCGCCAAGCTGCTCTACGCGTTCGCCGAGGCGACGGTGCCGAAGGTGACGATCATCACCCGCAAGGCCTACGGCGGCGCCTACGACGTGATGTCCTCCAAGCACCTGGGCGCGGACTTCAACTTCGCGTGGCCGACGTCGGAGGTGGCGGTGATGGGGCCTGAGGGCGCGGTCAACATCATCTACCGCCGCGACATCGCCGCGAGCCCCACGCCGGACGAGCGGCGCAAGAAGCTGATGGACGACTACAAGGCGCGCTTCGCCAACCCATACACAGCCGCCGAGCGTGGCTACATCGACGATGTGATCGTTCCGCATGAGACCCGTCCGCGGCTGATCACGGCGTTCAGGACGCTGCAGGGCAAGCGCGAGCCCGGGCCGAAGCGCAAGCACGGCAACATTCCGCTGTAGGACCGTGGAACGGAAAACCGTCCATATGGATGGAAAAGCATCCATATGGACGATATACTGACTGCATGGATGTTGCGCGCCCATATACAGCGGTATGCCCAAAACTCGACGGAGAGGTTCTCCACGTGCTCGCAGGCACGACCAGGCCTCTGACCGGTCGTGAGGTTGCGCTGCTGACTGGTAGGAGTTCTCACAGCGGAGTCCTCGATGTACTCCACAGGCTTACAGAGCACGGCCTAGTCACGCGGGTGGAGCTCAACAGAGCGTTTCTGTTCGCACTGAATCGCGACCATCTGGCGGCACCAGCGGTCCTCGCTCTGGCGAGCATGCGAACAGCACTCTTCGGCCGCATAGAAGGCGAGCTCAAGACATGGCAGATCCCACCTGTCCATGTCTCGCTATTCGGCTCGACCGCACGCGGCGACGGAGACACGCACAGCGACATCGACCTGTTCGTAGTCCGACCGGAGACGGTCCCGCCGGAGAATCTGAGATGGCAGGAACAACTGGACAGCTCCGTGACAAGATCCAGCGCTGGACCGGTAACCGTGCCGCGATACACCAGAAGTCCGTGACCGAGCTCACGCAACTGCAGGCAGAGGAGCGACCGATCCTCGCCGAGCTGAGCTGCAGATGCAATTGTCTTGAGCGGACCAAAGCTACCCGCGCTGCTGAAGGCTGCCGCATGAGCCCGCGCCACTCAGGACGAACACAGACATGCTCCGAAGCCGATGCCACCACCCGCCTACGCCACGCACGGAAGTTCATCGACGTTGCAGAGCTGGTCGCCGGCGAAGGCGACGATGTCGAATACTCGAGCCTAGCTGCAGCGCTCGCGGTGTTAGCGGGGATCGCAGCATCGGATGCCGCGTGCTGCAAGGTTTTGGGACGGCGATCACGCGCCCAGGATCACCGCGCGGCACTGGCGCTCGTGGAAGACGTCAAACCGGGAGGGAAGCAGGCGGCCAAGGCGTTGAATCGGCTGCTGAGCCTCAAGGACGAGGCGCACTACGGTCTGTTCGACGTCGGTGGCCAGGATCTGAAGTCGGCGCTGCGCCAAGCGAATGACCTGGTCGAGTTCGCGGAGCGCATCCTGCAACGATGAGCGAGGATTCACCGATGTCGCCCCTGACCATCACATCCACCCCGGCAAGCCCATCCCCCGAGGAAGCGGCAGCGATTGTTGCTGCGATAGAGCGCTTCATGCGTGCCACCGCCCCGCCGCCTGCCGCAGAGACTCCCGCCGGCCCCGATGGCTGGCATGCAGCGGCATTGCTGGAGGGCGTGTCCCGCGATCCATGGGCGGCGAGCACCGGCGACGAGTGGCTCAACGCGACCCCTGGATAAACACCTAAAACCCGCTAGGCTTTAGCCCAATACCCTCTCAGGGAGGGTACCTAGCCAGCGCGCATAAACACTGGCGTGGAACTTAGATGAGCGCCCGGACCAGGAGATTTCGCAACATGGAGCCAGTTTCGATCCCCGCCCAACGCGGCACGCTGGAGGACCCAGAGATCCTGCAGAACGTTCCGGGGCACCTCATCCCGATCATCGAGCAGGAGTTCGACGACTTCAAGACGGAGGCGGGTAAGTTCCTCCAGGGCGAGATGCCGGAGGATGAGTTCATCAAGTTCCGCCTCAAGCAGGGCGTTTACGGGCAGCGCCAGCCGGACGTGCAGATGATCCGCGTGAAGCTCCCGTTCGGCGGCATCACGCCGGAGCAGTTCGAGTCGTTTGCGGATGTGATCGAGAAGTACGTGCCGCTGAACAAGGGCCACATAACGACCCGCCAGAACGTGCAGATGCATCACATCCCGCTGCCGGAAGTGGAGAAGGCGATCCGCGAGCTATCCGAGTCGGGGCTGTCCAGCCGCGAGGGCTGCGGCAACACGGTGAGAAACGTGACGGGCGATCCGTGGGCGGGTGTGGCGGCGGATGAGTTGTTCGACATGACTCCCTATGTGGGCGCGTATGTGCGCTACTTCGTGCGCCATCCGACGACGCAGGCGATGCCGCGCAAGATCAAGACGGCGTTCGATGGATCCGAGCAAGGTCGGGCCATCAGCGAGATCCACGACATCGCCTACCGTGCGCGTGTGAAGCAGATCGATGGCCGCGGTGAGGTGCGTGGCGCACAGATGCTGGTGGGCGGCGGCACGTCGATCATGCCACGGGTGGCGCCGGCGCTGTATGAGTTCGTGGAGCTCGACAACGGCGACTACCTGAAGATCGCGGAGGCGGTGTTCAGGATCTTCGACCGCCAGGACTGGTTGCGGGTGAACCGCGCACGAGCACGGATCAAGGTGTTCGTGGACAAGTTCGGCATCGATGAGCTGCGCCGCCAGGTCGAGGAGGAGCTGGAAGGCGAGTGGGTCAACGAACGCGACTTCTCAGTGGAGCACCGCCTGTTCGTGGACGACGAGCGCGAGTCAGCGCCGGCGCCACCCGCCAGCTACGGCTCGCCCAACGGTGACCTCTCAGAGTTCGAACGCTTCCGCCAGGCCAATGTACAAGCCCAGAAGCAGGAGGGCTTTGTGACGGTCGAGGCGAAGGTCACGCGCGGCGACCTCACGCCGGAGCAGTTCCGCGGCCTCGCGCAAATCGTGCGTAACTACGCGGGCGGCTACGCGCGCACGACGGTGCAGCAGAACCTGTTGCTGCGCTGGGTACGTGAGGAGAGCGTGTACGACGTGTGGCGGGCGCTGGGCGAGCTTGGGCTGGCGGACGCGGGAACACGGGAGATCACCGACGTGGTGTCGTGCCCGGGAACGGACTCGTGCAAGCTGGGGATCACGAGCTCGATGGGCCTGAACGAGGCGGTGCAGGAGCGCGTGCAGGCGATGGACATCACCGACCCGCTGACGCGCGAGATCCACATCAAGATGAGCGGCTGCCCGAATGGGTGCTCGCAGCACCACGTGGCCGACATCGGCTTCTACGGCGCGTCGATCAAAGTGGGCGAGCACACCATCCCCGCATACATCCCCCATGTGGGCGGCGTCTACGAAGGCGCACCGGTGCAGTTCGGGACGCGGCTGAAGCTCAGGCTGCCGGCGAAGCGGGTGCCGGAGGCGATCGAGCGGTGGCTTCGCCACTACGAGTCCAACCGCGAGGAGGGCGAGCGGTGGGGCGCGTTTGCCGAGCGTGTGGGCACGGGTGAGCTCGAGTCACTCGTCAAGGACCTGTCGATGCCTGTCGACTTTGGTCTTGAGACGATGAACACATTCATCGACTGGAACAGGAACGTGCCGTTCGAAGTCATCCGCGGCGAGGGCGAGTGCGCGGTATGAGCGGCTCCGGCTTAGACCTCCAAGACGATCAGGAAACGAGACGACCAGATCAGATGCATTCAATAGACAGCCAAATAGAGGAGGCGAGGACCGTGTCCGACGCGGCGCTGAGCCTGACCCATACGTTGCGCGAGGCGGCTCGCCACGGCGAGCGGGCTGTGCTGCTGTGCTCCTTCCAGAAGGAGGAGTCGGTGCTGATCGACGAGCTGCTGCGGCTCAACGAGGAAATGAACCCCGCCCATCCGGCCGATGCGGTGCGCATCGTGACGATCGACACGGGCGTGCTGTTTCCGGAGACGCTGGAGACTTGGCGTGCTTTCGAGCAGCGCTTTGGCGTGAAGATCGAAGTACAGGACGCAAGCAACCCGGGCAATCCGTGGAGCGGCCCTGAGCACTGCTGCTCGGTGGCGAAGGTGGCGGCATTGGAAGCGTCGCTGGCGGGCGCCGAGGGTTGGATCACGGGCATCCGTCGCGAGCAGGGCCCGACGCGGGCGCACACCCAGCTGATCGAGCGCGACGCAAAGCGCAACCTGTGGAAGTATAACCCGCTCGCGCACTGGACCGACAAGGACCTGTGGCGGCGGATCCACGAGCGCGACCTGCCGTACAACCCGCTGCACGACCAGGGCTATGAGTCGATCGGCTGCGCGCCGTGCACGCAGCCGGGGTCCGGCCGCGAGGGCCGTTGGGCGGGCACAGACAAGACGGAGTGCGGATTGCACGTCGAGGTGGTTGAGCCTTGAGCGTGGCGACTCGCCCCCAGCTGAGCCACCTGCGAGCGCTGGAGTCGGAGGCGATCCACGTGATGCGTGAGGTGGCGGCTGAATTCGAGAAACCGGTGCTGCTGTTCAGCGGCGGCAAGGACTCGATCGTGCTGCTGCGCCTGGCTGAGAAGGCATTCCGCCCGGCGCCGTTCCCGTTCCCGCTGATGCACGTGGACACGGAGCACAACTTCCCAGAGGTGGTCGAGTACCGCGACCGCCGGGTGACGGAGCTGGGCGAGCGGTTGATCGTGGCGAGCGTGCAGGACTCGATCGACAAAGGCCGTGCGGTTGAGGAGACGGGCCCGCGGGCGTCGCGCAACAAACTGCAGACGGTGACGCTGCTCGATGCGATCGCCGAGCACGGCTTTGACGCGGCGTTTGGCGGGGCGCGCCGTGACGAGGAGCGCGCGCGGGCGAAGGAGCGGGTGTTCTCCTTCCGCGACGACTTCGGCCAGTGGGACCCCAAGAACCAGCGCCCGGAGCTGTGGAACCTGTACAACGGGCGCATCAAAAAGGGCGAGAACGTGCGCGTGTTCCCGCTGTCGAACTGGACTGAGCTCGACGTGTGGGAGTACATCGACCAGGAGCAGCTGGAGGTGCCTTCGATCTACTTTGCGCACGAGCGCAAGGTGTTCGAGCGCGACGACATGCTGTACGCGTGGCGCGAGGGCACGGAGCTGATCGAGGGTGAGGAGATCTTCACGGAGACGGTTCGCTACCGCACGGTGGGCGACATGACCTGCACCGGCGGCGTGCGCTCGCATGCGGCGACGCTCGAGCAGGTGGTGCTCGAGATCGCCGCGACCCGCATCACCGAGCGCGGTGAGACACGCGCGGATGACCGTGTGTCGGAGGCGGCGATGGAGGACCGCAAGAAGGCCGGTTACTTCTAGTGACCCTCGACCTGCTGCGCTTCACGACGGCGGGCTCGGTCGACGACGGCAAGAGCACGTTGATCGGGCGGCTGCTGTACGACTCCAAGCAGGTCTTCGAAGACCAGTTGGAGCACGTGGCGCAGGCATCGGAGCGCCGTGGCGGTGAGGGCACGCTGGACCTGGCGCTGCTGACGGACGGGCTGCGGGCGGAGCGCGAGCAGGGGATCACGATCGACGTGGCCTACCGCTACTTTGCGACTGCCAAGCGGCGGTTCATCATCGCGGACTGCCCTGGCCACCGTCAGTACACGCGCAACATGGTGACGGGCGCATCGACGGCGGACGTGTCGGTGGTGTTGATCGACGCGCGCAGGGGTGTGCTCGAGCAGTCCAAGCGCCATGCGTTCATCAGCGCGCTGCTGGGCATCCCACAGATGGTGGTGGCGATCAACAAGATGGATCTGGTGGACTACTCGCAGGCTCGCTACGAGGAGCTGGCGGAGGAGTTCGAGGAGTTTGCGCGCAAGCTGCGGGGCGGCAAGAACCCGCGGCGGACAGAGACCTCCTATATCCCGATGTCGGCGCTGAACGGCGACAACGTGGTGGAGCGCTCAGAGCACATGGATTGGTATGACGGACCGGTGCTGCTGGACCTGCTGGAGCAGGTGGAGGTGGCATATGACCACCCGGATGATCGCCCGGCGCGCTTCCCGGTGCAATGGGTGATCCGCCCGGCCAACGGGAGCGTCGAGGACTACCGCGGCTACTCGGGCCAGCTGGCAAGCGGCGCGCTGCGCTTGGGCGACGAGGTGGCGGTGCTGCCGGCGGGTGGGCGTACACGGATCGCTGCGATCGACACCTTCGACGGCGAGCTGGTGGAGGCAATGGCGCCGATGTCGCTGACGCTGCGTCTGGAGGACGAGCTGGATGTATCGCGCGGGGAGATGATCTGCCACCCGGATGAGGCGCCGGTGGTGGCGCGGGAGCTGGAGGCGGACATCTGCTGGATGAGCGAGGAGCTGCTGCGGCCGGGGGCGCGGTATCTGCTCAAGCAGACTTCGCGAAGCGCGACGGCTGTGATCGACGCGATCGAGGATCTGGTGGACGTGCACACGCTGGAGCGCACCCCGGCGCCGCAGGAGCTGGGCCTGAACGACATCGGCCGCGTACGCCTGCGCACGAGCGTGCCGCTGGTGTTCGACCCATACACGAGCAACCGCCGTACCGGCAGCTTCATCCTGATCGACGAGTCCAGCAACGGGACCGTCGGCGCGGGGATGATCGTCGGCGCAACCGCCTGAGTACCCGGCCCCGGGCGGGCGCCGCAACCGTATATATGCTCGCCACGCTGGGGCCAACGGGGCTGCGGCGCGCGGTACACAAGCACACGACCACGGGGGTTTGGCATGACACGGCTTCGACGGCTCATCGGCGGCTGTGCGATGGTTGGCGCGATCGCGGCCGTCAGCGCGAGCGCGGCATCGGCGGAGACGTTCTACGTCAGCACCTCCGGCAATGACAAAGCCTCCTGTGAAACGGCCGCCGAAGCCTGCCGCACGATCACGGCCGCCGTCGAGAGGTCCGAAACCTCCGCGGGCGCGGCGAGGATCGAAGTCGGCGCGGGGATCTACACCGAACTGGTGACGATGAAAAGCGCCGATGACGACGGCATCACGATCAACGGCGCCGGCAGCGCCAGCGGCGGCACCGAGATCGTCGGACCGGCGAAAACCGAAGCAAGCACGGCGGTCATCTCGCTGGGTCTGTTCGGGGCCCCGGCCTCGCTCTCCAACCTCCAGGTGGTAGCGCCCAGCGAAGACGCGGGCGACGCGATCGAGGCGGACGCCGAGCTCCAGCTCGAAGACGTCGTCGTCGGCATGCGCGACGCGAAAAGCACGGCCGCCGGCATCGCTCTGCTGGAATTGGGATCGCTGACGATGACGGGTTCCTCCGTGTACATGGAGGCCGGTACCCTGGGGTCGGCCGTCGAAGCGGTCGGCGTCCCGGCGACGATCGCTAATTCGACGATCGTGACGGCGCCCGGCGCCGAAGCGGCGGGCATAGCGACGCGCTATGGGCCGCTCACCGTGACCGGCTCGACGCTGCGGCTGGAAGGCAGCAACGAAAGCGCCGGCATCGCGAGCGTGGACGGCACCCTCACGCTCAGCAACGACACTGTCACGGACTCCAGCACCTTCGAATCGCAGGGAATCGTCGCGACCCTATCGTCGCCGGCCACGATCAGCGACGTGACGGTGACGATGAGCGGCACCGGCAACGAAAACCCCGGCATCGCCGTGGAGGGCGGCACAGCCCGCCTGGAGGGTGTCGACGTGGGCGGCAGCTGGGAAGGCCCGCCGCTGAGCGCCGACTTCGGCTCGGTGACGGTCGGCGACAGCCACCTGGTTGCCGCGGCGAGCGGCCCGGATCCGGCGGTCGAGTATGTCGCGTTCGACGAAGGCGCCGGACTGCTGATCCAGCGCAGCGTGCTGCAGGCTGGCCCGGCCGCCGCGCACGGTGCTCTCTACGCGCTCGACGGCGATGTCGCGGTGGACTCCTCGGAGGTGCTCGGCGGCAAGAGCGCGATCGATTTCGACGACCAGGCGGCCAAGGAACGCAGCGTGACGGTGATCGCCTCGACATTGGACGCGGGCACATTGGGTGTGGCGGACGAGGCGGGTGACTCGGGCCTGGAGGTCATCGCCGGCGTCCCCGGCAGCATCGTCAGCGGGACGCTCGACGGATCGATCTCCTTCGAGCCCGATCTGGCAAAGATGGAATCGGGAGCGCACTCGGCGAGCATCGGCTGCTCCTACTCGGAGGTGCCTCCACAGCAGCAGAACGCCGGCGGCACCAGCGGCTCGATCGAATGCCCTGGCGGCGCCGACGGCAACGCCGGGATCGAACCGGCCACGCTCGGCGCGCTGTTCAGCGAACCGTTCTCCAGCTACGCACTCAACCCCGCATCGGCGGTGCTCGACAGCGTCCCGTCGAGCGTGATCACGCTGCCCTTTGGGCAGACGCCGTCGAGCACCGACCTCGCCGGTAACCCGCGCAGCGTCCAGATCGGTACCGACGGCGTCTGCGCCGCCTACCAGGATCCCGGAGCGCTGCAGCTCCCCGCCCAGGTCTCCACCTGCACCCCCGCCCCCGCCCCCGCCCCTGTACCAGCTCCTAGCCCGGCGCCGGTCGTCAAACCGCTCGCCGGCGTGCTCAGCGCACTGACGATCTCGCCCTCCAGCTTCTTCGCCGCCTCCTCCGGCGCGACGATCTCGAGCGCCGGGCACAAATCCGGCGCGACGGTCTCCTACCGTGACAGCCAGGCGGCGGTCACGACGTTCACGGTGCTGTTGTCGTTGAGCGGGCGTACACAGGGCCACAGCTGCAAGAAGCCCAGCCACTCAAACAGCCACGGCAAGCGCTGCGTCTACTACCACGCGCTTGCAAGCTTCACCCACACAGACGCCGCAGGAGCCAACAGCTACCACTTCAGCGGCCGGATCAAGGGCAAGAAGCTCACGCCCGGCAGCTACAAGCTGCAAGCGGTGGCACACGACGCCGCTGGCAACGGCGCAACGGTCAGCAAGGGCTTCACGATCAAGTGACTGGGCCGCCGTGGCGGACGGTCGTGGTCCTGGTCGGCGTCGCATCGTGGTCCCGCGTTCGGTCCTGACGCAAAGGTATGCTCACCAACACATTGCCGCGGATCGGCCGTGCGTGTCAAATTTACAAGGGGGGCTTTGCGATGGGGCGGTTCTGGCGGCTGACTCTGGTGTGTGTCCTGACGGCGGCTGCATCTGCGGCGTTCGCGGGCGCCGCCTCGGCGAACACGTTCTACGCCAACGTGCGCGGGGAAGACAAGGACAATCACCACTGCGAACACCAGGGCATCAACGCCTGCAACACGATCGCCGAAGCCGTCGAAGAAGCCGAGCAGGTGGCCGGCGCCAACACGATCATCGTCGAGGGTGAAGGCAACGGCGAAGGTGCGATCTTCAGCGAAACGGAACCCCTCGAACTCGCCAGCTCCAGCGTCGACGGGCTGACGATCACCGGTGAAGAACCACATATCAAGGTCATCGGGCCTGCCAACAAAGCAACGCTCTCACTCGGCGCCGCGGCTGGCACCGTCACGATCTCCAACCTGAAGCTCGAAGGCGCATCGGGGCCTGTCGCGACGATCACCGATCATGGCGCCAACCTCAAGCTCGAGAACGTCGAGGTCGAAGCCGACCTCGGCTCGGCCGCCAACGGCATCGAAGCCGAAAAAGGCGGCTCGCTTACGATCGAAGGCGGCGGTGTCGAAATGGAAGGCAACAGCGGCTATGACGTCGTCGCCAAAGAAACGCCCGTGACGATCGACAATGCCGGGCTGCTGAACGCGCAGGCCTCGGGCGACGAAGCGGGCGGCGTCTACAGCACCAAAACCGGGCTGACGATCGAGAACACCAAGATCGCGACGGGCTCGGGCACCAACGCAAACGGCGACGGCATCCACGCGATCGACGACGGCAGCGTGACGCTGCAGAGCGACACCGTCCAGCAAAGCGACAGCAAAGCCGACGGAGTGCTGCTCGAATCATCCCCGACCGCGGCCAACAGCCTCACGATCGAAATGGACGGTGGCACCGGATCGCCTAACACCGGGCTCTATGTCGACGCCGCCGCCGGCTCGAGCTCCAGCTTTGAGCACCTCACCGTCGACGGCGACTGGGCCGGCGCCCCGGTTGTCGGACGCAACGGGACGCTGACGATCGCCGACAGCCATCTGACGGCAAACCCGACAACTGTGGCCGAGGCGCTCGGATTCATCAGCGAAACCGCGGGCGGGTCGGTGCTGATCCAGCGCAGCGTCCTGAAGTCCAACCCCGCGTCCACCCACGGTGTGGTCCTCGCGGTCGACGGGAACGTCACGCTTGACTCCTCCGAGGTGCTCGGCTCCAACGAAGCGATCAGGTTCGAGAGCGCTGAAGGGCGCACCGACACGCTGACCGTCGCCGCCTCCACGATCGACGCCGGACCGCCCGGCACCGCCAGCGACGCCTTCGGCGACCTGGCCATCAAGGCTCTCGCGATCGAAGCGCCGGGCACCGTCACCAACGTCAACGTCGAGGGCTCGATCATGCTGGAGCCCTCGGCCGCGGTCTCCGAAGAAGGCGGCCACGCGAGCATCACCTGCTCCTACTCGGCCGTGCCGAGCCAGTCGGTGGCGGCGAAAGGCGTCGAAGGCCCGGTCAGCTGCGCCAGCGGATCGGTGGGCAACACCGACCTCACCAGCGAACTGCCCTCGCTGTTCAGCGAACCGTTCTCCAGCTATTCGCTGAGCCCTGCGTCGGCGGCGATCCACAGCGTTCCGTCAAGCGCGATCACGCTGCCGTTCGGCCTGACGCCGTCGAGCACGGACCTCGAAGGCAACCCGCGGTTCGAAGGCGTGAACTGCGTGCTGCTGCAGGACAAGGGCGCGCTGGAGCTGCCGGGCCACGGGGCGGTGTGCCCGGGCGTTCCCCCGGCAATCCCCACCGTCACCCCAACCCCGGCCGTAACGAAACCGCTCGCGGGCATCCTCACCGGCTTGACGCTCTCCCCCAGCGCGTTCCTCGCAGCCCCCTTCGGCGCCACTGTCTCTGCCGTGGCGGCGAGCAAGAAGAAATACGGGACGAAGATCAGCTACCGCGACAGCCAGGTGGCGACGACCACGTTCACGATGCTGCGCGAGTCCTCGGGCCGCAAGCACGGGAAGTCGTGCCAGAAGCCTTCGCCGAAGAACAAGCACGGCAAGCGCTGCACGCTGCTCACCAAGGTCGGGAGCTTCACCCACGGCGACGCGGCGGGCGCCAACAGCTTCCACTTCAGCGGACGTATCAAGGGCAAGAAGCTACCGGCAGGAACTTATGTGCTGCAAGCCGTGGCACACGACGCCGCAGGCAACGGCGCGACGGTCAGCAAGAGCCTTGAGGTCGAGGCTTGATGGATCCGGGCGTTCAATTCATAATCTGCCTGGCACCTAACTCATAATCTGCCGGTTTATAAACTCATAATTTGTCCGGCGTAGGGGCTATGCTTCGGTGGTGTCTACCGAACTCGTAAGACGACATGCTCGTCCCCAACTGCTCGAAGCGCTGGCTGAGAGTCGTGCAGTGGCGCTACTGGGCGCACGCCAGGTGGGAAAGAGCACGCTCGCGCGGGACCTTGCAGCGAACGAGTTCCCGGCCCGTTACATCTCTCTAGATGATGAGGTGGCAGCAGACACGGCGCGAGGCGACCCGCGGGGATTCATCGCGGAAGTCGATGGGCCGACGGTAATCGACGAGATCCAGCGGGCACCAGGTCTGCTCCTGGCGATCAAGGAGAGACTCGATCGCAACCAGGCTCGCGGGCAGTTTCTCCTTACAGGATCGGCCAACATCCTCACCCTTCCCACGATCGCCGACGCGCTCCCCGGACGTATCGAGTACGTCAACCTGTGGCCGTTCTCGCAGGGTGAGCTTCACGGCGTCCACGAGCGGTTCGTCGATGTCCTGCTCCGCGGCACGTTTCCGAAAGTGTCAGAAGCACCCGTCGGGCGCCGCGCCTTCGCGCACTTGCTCGCGACCGGCGGCTACCCAGAGCTTCAGGAACGCAGCCCGCGCGGTCGTGGCCGCTTCTTCGCGAGCTACCTCGCGTCGATCCTCGATCGCGACGTGCCGGACATCGCCAACGTTCGTAGCATCGACGCCGTTGGGCAGCTTCTACATGTCATCGGCGCCCGTTCGGCAGCCCTGGCGAGCTTCCACGGGATGAGCAGGGAGCTGGGGGTCGACGCGAACACCGTCCGTAGCCACGCGAAGATCCTCGAAGATCTCTTTCTGATCCGCCGCCTCGAGCCTTGGTACACAAACCTGGGCGCCCGCCAGGTCAAGACAGCAAAGCTTCATGTGGTCGACAGCGGCTTGCTCGCATTCTTGATCGGGGCCAACGAACAGCGCATCGCCGGCGACGGCGCGATCGCCGGAATGGCATTCGAGAGCTTCGTAGCGATGGAGCTCCTGCGACAGAGCGACTGGGCCAAGGAGCCAGTGTCGCTCTACCACTACCGCGACAAGGAGCAGCGCGAGGTCGATGTGATCGTCGAACGCTACGGCGGCGAGGTCGCGGGCGTCGAGGTCAAGGCGTCCGCCACCGTGGGCGACAGGGACTTCGCTGGGCTCCGCTACCTGCGTGACAAGCTCGGCGCCCGTTTCAAGGGTGGGGCGGTGCTATATGCGGGCTCCGACACGCTCCCGTTCGGCGACCGCCTCGCGGCCGTCCCATTGAATGGGTTGTGGCACGGTTGATCGGCGCACTCCGCCGGGCTGCGACAGCGCCTGGATATCGCTACCGGCCCCGATCTGAATAAGCTTCCCGGCCGATGTTCTCAAAGGTCCTCATAGCCAACCGCGGCGAGATCGCCGTCCGCATCATCCGCGCGCTCGACGAGCTGGGCGTGGCGAGCGTGGCCGTGTACTCGGAGCTGGACCGCGACGCGCCCCACGTGACGCGTGCGGGCGAGGCCTACAACCTCGGCGACGGGCCGGCGGCGGATAACTACCTGAGCGTGGAGAAGATCCTCGACGCGGCCAAGCGCGCGGGCGCCGAGGCGATCCATCCGGGCTACGGCTTCCTCGCGGAGAACGCGCCGTTCGCGCAGGCGTGCGAGGACGCGGGGATCGTCTTCATCGGCCCGCCCGCCTCAGCGATCGAGGCGATGGGCTCCAAGACTCGTGCGCGCGAGCTGATGCAGGCCGCCGGCGTGCCGATCGTGCCAGGCACCACGAAGCCCGTGGAGACGGTCGCCGACGCGCTGCGCATCGCCAAGGACGAGGTCGGCTTCCCCGTCGCCGTCAAGGCCGCCGGCGGCGGCGGCGGCAAGGGCTTCCGCGTCGCGCTCACCGAGGACGAGCTCGAGGGCGCATTCGAGGGCTCGAGCCGCGAAGGCGAGAAGTTCTTCTCCGACCCCACCGTCTACTTGGAGCGCTATCTGCACGACCCGCGCCACGTGGAGGTGCAGGTGCTTGCGGACCGCCACGGCAACGTCATCCATCTGGGCGAGCGCGACTGCTCGATCCAGCGCCGCCACCAGAAGGTGATCGAGGAGTCCCCCGCCCCCGAATGGGTGGTCGACGCGCAGATGCGCGAGCGCATCGGCCAGATCGGCGTGAACGCCGCCAAGGCGGTCGACTACGTCGGCGCGGGCACGATCGAGGGGCTCTTCTCGGTTGGCGAGGGCGGCGGCGAGCCTGAGTACTTCTTCCTGGAGATGAACACGCGCGTTCAGGTGGAGCACTGCGTGACGGAGATGACCACCGGTATCGACATCGTCAAGGAGGGCATCAAAGCGGCTGCCGGCGAGGAACTGTCCTACGCACAGGCGGATATCGAGCTGCGCGGCCACGCGATCGAGTGCCGCATCAACGCCGAGGATGCCTCCAAGAACTTCGCTCCCGCGCCCGGCAAGATCGGTGTCTACCGCGAGCCCTCCGGCCCGGGCGTGCGCGTGGACTCGGGTGTGCGCGAAGGCGGCGAAGTCTCGCCAATGTATGACCCGATGGTGGCAAAGCTGATCGTGTGGGACGCGGACCGCGAGCAGGCCACCGCCCGTATGCTGCGCGCGCTGGATGAATACGAGATCGAGGGCCTGAAGACGCTGATCCCGTTCCACAAGGCGCTGCTGGCGACGGAGAACTGGGCCAAAGGCGAGACTTGCAAAGACCTGCTGGAGGACAAGAAGTGGCTGAAGACGCTCGCGTTCCCCCCGCCGACGCCGCCGGCGGGGGACGGCGAGGAGGACGAGAAGGTCGAGCAGAGCTACGCGGTGGAGGTCTCCGGCAAGCGCTTTGACGTGCGTGTGATCGGCCCCCCGTTCGCCGGCGGCACGGGCGGAGGCTCGGCGACGAACGGCAGCGGCGCAACAGCCGCACGTCAGGCCCCCAAGCGCGGCGAGCGCAAGTCATCGAGCGGTGGGGGGCCAGACACTCTCCCTTCGCCCCTGCAGGGAAACATGTGGAAGGTGCTCGTCAAGCAGGGCGACACCGTGGAGGAGGGCCAGCTGTTGTGCATCATCGAGGCGATGAAGATGGAGAACGAGATCACCGCCCACAAGGCGGGCACGATCGTCGATCTGCCGATCAGCGAGGGCGCCCCCATCCAGGCGGGCGCCCCGATCGCGACGATCAAGAGCGCTGACGGCAACAGCTGACGGCCGAGCGCTGACGGACCGCCTGCCGCACCCGCTCGCCACGTGGCCACCGGACGAGTAGCAGGCCCACCCCCTCTGAAGATCTCATCCGATATCTCCAATTCTATCGGTAGTTCGATAGGTTGGAAACAGCCCTATCGGACGACTTTATGTAATGGCTAATGTCTGCGGCTGAAGCGTCATTGCGAGACGAAACTTCAGCATGGAGAAAGGGAGGGCCTAGTGAGAAAAGCTCTTATGGGCGCGGCCGTCGTCGCGTCCCTGGCAGTGGTGGGAGCTCCAGCAGCTCTGGCAACGCCCACGGGCGGATACGTCGTGTTCGCGCAGTGCCCGACATCAGCTGCAGGTGTCGATGCCTGCATCTACTCACCCACGGAAAGCGGTGAAATCACGATCGGCAAACAGACTGTCCCGATCGTCAACACCCAGGTCCTGCAAGGAGGGCTGCTGGAAGAAACGGAACCGTTTGTCAAACAGCTGGCACCCGCCCTCAATGGTGAAACGCTAACCAAAACGGCACAAAGGGTTCCGGGTGGACTGCTCGGCGTGAAGTGCTATGAAATCAAAGGCGAAGGGCACGACGAAAAAGAACTACGCAAAGCGTGCGAAAAAATCTTCGAAGAAGGCATCCTCGGCGTAAGCGCAGTAACAGAACTGGCCGCACCGGCGAGCTCGGTTGTGCTGAACACGGCTGCGGAGCAGCTTGGTGAGGGCACTGCGCTCACGCTCCCAGTCAAGGTCAAGCTGGAAAACGCGCTGTTCGGAAGCAAATGCTACGTCGGCTCGAGCTCGGATCCGATCATGCTGGACCTGACGACGGGCACAACCAGTCCACCATTGCCGAACATGCCGATATCGGGCAACCCGGGCACGAAAAAAACCAAGGAAGGAGGCGGGATCCTCGAAATCAGCGGCGTCAAATTGGTCAACAACTCGTTCTCGGCACCCGGGGCAACCGGCTGCGGTCTGTTTGGCCTGCTCGACGGGCTGATCAACGCGAAACTCGGGCTGCCTTCGGCTGCAGGCAACAACACGGCGATATTGAACGGCAAAGTGGAAATCGCTAACTCCGAACTGGTAGAGGAATCAGAAGGCTAGTCCGCGGTCTGAACGCAAGCGAGGGCCCGTCGCGACGGTCGCGACGGGCCCTGAGTCAATTCATCCCATTAGCCGAGGCCAGCACGACCGGCCAGCTCATCACGTGAGCGTGGCCGCCACCGCACGCTCGTTCTCGCACAGCCATGCATGGATATCCTCGAGGATCTGCCGAGCACCTCGCTGTGGGCGCCAATCGCTGAGCCCGGCGAGCTCGCTGCAGTCTGAGATGTAGATCGGCACGTCTCCCTGCCGGGTCTCAGGATTCCCGCCAACCTCCACGCGATTGCCGGTGATCTGCTCGCATAGCACCGAGGTCTCGCGTAGCGAGAGGCTGACGTCCGCGCCGCCGCCAACGTTTACCACGGCGCCGGCCCAGTGCTCTGGCCGCAGCAGCTGATCGTTGATGAGCTCCGCTAGATCCGCGACGTGCAACAGATCACGCACCTGCTTGCCCGTTCCCCCAAAGCCAAAGTACGCGAGCTGGCGCTTGAAGTGGTAGGCGAGCATCCAGTGGGTGAAGACCCCCTGGTCGACCTTGCCCATCTGCCACGGACCAGCAATAACACCACAGCGGTTTACCACCGTCTTCAGACCGAAGGCCTCGGCATACTCGGTTATGAGCAGCTCAGCCGAGAGCTTGCTGGCGCCGTACAGCGTGCGTGCACCACCCATGGGAAATGCCTCACCGACACCTCGTGGGGAGGCTCCGACGAGCGTTTGCTCGGCGCTCAGCTCGAAGCGAGTGTCGGTCTCGCGATAGTCCAACGCACAAAGGGAAGCAACCGGGTAGACGCGGCTGGTGGAGAGGAACACCACCTGCGCGCGGTAGCGCGCAGCCTCCTCCAGGCAGTGGTACGCGCCGAGGAGGTTGGTGCGCACGAGAAATCCGGTCGCACCGTCGATGGCTGCCATCACGGACGGCTCGGCCGAGCACTCGACGATCGCATCGAAGGGCCCTACAGCACGCAGATCGTCGATCTCGCGTACATCGCCATGCACGAAGCGCACGCGGCCGTCGCGTAGGCGTGGAAGGTTCAACTCAGAGCCGCGGCGGTGCAGGCTATCGAAAGCCACGATCTCCCAGTCAGGATGGCCGGCAGCCAGCTCGAGTGCGAGGCTCGCGCCGATGAAGCCTGCACCCCCCGTGATCAGCACAGTGCGAGCGCTCATCAGCGTCCTTGCGGTACCTCGGAGCTCCAGCGCTCGACGTTGAAGTCGTGAATTTCCTGTAGTACCGCGCGAATGCTCGTCGTCAGTCGCCATTCTGGGTGATCGCGCTTGAAGTCCCCCAGATCGCTTATCCACCAGCGATGATCGCCGATCCTCGCGTCGGGCGAGTAAGAGTGATCGAGCGGCCTGCTCGCGATCTCCTCACAGAGCGCGATCGCCTCGAACATCGAGACGTTGCTCGCTCGCCCTCCGCCGAGGTTGTACACGGCCGCCGGACGGGGGTTGCGATGGAAAGCGTGGAACGCCCGCACGACGTCACCCGAGTGGATGTTGTCGCGTACCTGCTTGCCGTCATACCCGAACACGGTGTAATGCTCGCCGGTGACGGCGCATTTCATGAGGTAGGCGAGGAACCCATGCAGCTGGGCACCTGCGTGCTGGGGGCCGGTGAGACAGCCGCCGCGGAAACAGACTGTCGGCATCTGGAAGTAGCGCCCGTACTCTTGAACGAGCAGGTCAGCGGCGGCCTTGCTGACACCGAACAAGCTGTGGGTGCAAAGGTCGATCGACATCTCCAAGTCGATGCCGTCGTACCAGCGGTGGCTCTTGGGAAGCTCTAAACGTGTCTCGAGCTCGATCAGCGGCAGGTTATTCGGAGTGTCGCCATAAACCTTGTTGGTTGAGGTGAATACAAACGTGGCGTCGGGCGCATGCCGACGTGCTGCCTCCAGCAGATTGAGCGTCCCGTTTGCGTTAACCGTGAAGTCGGTATGGGGCTCCGAGGCGGCCCAGTCGTGCGATGGCTGTGCGGCGGTGTGGACGATCAAACCAATGCGCGGCGCGTGCCGGGCGAACACCCGCGCGACCCCGTCACGATCGCGGATGTCGAGCGACAGGGGGTGGAACGCGTCACCGAGCTCCGCGGTCAGTTGCTCGAGGTTGCGGGCGGTCGACGCCTCAGGGCCAAAGAAGTAGGCGCGCATGTCGTTGTCGATACCCACCACGTCGAAGCCCTCAGCTGCGAAATAGCGCACTGACTCCGACCCGATCAGACCACCTGACCCGGTAACGATGGCAACCGGCGAGCTCACTTCGCCACCTCTACCAGCGCTAAAGGCGCATCGGTCAGCGTGGTGGAGCCGATCTGACGCAACCGTCCCAGCGAGGCGAGCCCACCGTAGCGAAAGACCATCAGGATCAATCCCAGGACGGTGATTGGCACGAAGATCAGAAGGCGCGCCAGCAATCCAAAGGTGACCGCACGTCCGCCGTGCACGTGTAGCGCTCCTAGCCCAATTTGGATCGCGGCGTCGTATGTGCCCGCATAGCCGGGGGCGGCGGGGATCGTCGCCGCGAGGCTCGCGAGCACCACCAGGAAGCACCCCTGCAGCAGGTCGAAGTGGAGCCCCAGAGCACGGCCCACCACCCAGTAGACGAGGCCCTCCCCCATCCAAACGAGCGCGGTGAGTAGCGCAAGCCAGATGCCCTGGACGCTCAGCAGGTTGCGGCTCGCAAGGGTGAGAGCTGACACATGAGAGCTCAGGCCACGCAGGCGCCCAGCGCGGGCCAGCCGCCAACCCACTAGCAGCAGGAGCGCTAGCAACACCAGGACGATGGCAGCGGTGTAGCTCAGATCGGACGCGGAGCGCACACCTGTCGTGGTCACCAATGCCAGCAGCAGCAACATCGCCAAAAGGGCGACCACGTCGAGTAGTCGTTCGGCAACTATCGTGCCGAGGATCGTCGCCCGCGAGCTGCCCGTCTGGCGTCCCATCAGG
Organism: uncultured Solirubrobacteraceae bacterium; assembly: GCA_963752865.1. Lineage (GTDB taxonomy): Bacteria > Actinomycetota > Thermoleophilia > Solirubrobacterales > Solirubrobacteraceae > Palsa-744. Next base: position 611,326 of record CAVVZU010000001.1, on the reverse strand, counting down.
ATCACGCGCAGCAACTCACCGCCGCGCACAGGCAGCACGGTGTTACCCATATAACCGACAACGATCAGCGCTTGCGTGTCAGCCATGCTCACGTGAATGCCCCCTTTCCTTAGGATCACGTGCCAGCGCACACCGCGCACCGCGGTGACACATGCGTAGACCAGGAGCGCGAGCAGGAGCAATAGAAGACTTCTCGTGCTTGTCGGCACCCGCGGCGCTTGCTGATGTAGCGCCCACCACACAACCGCGGCGAGCGAGCACGCGGACAGAGCAGGTCCCGCCAGCAATCGCACCACCCGGTGCCCACGTGAGCGCACACCCCCCGATAAGTCCGCACTCATTGCAGCACCTGCGCGCCTACCCGCGGCCGCTCGCCACCTTCCGAGTTAGCGCCTTGTGCCGCTCCGCTCAGGCCGGGAATCTTCTTGCCCGCACGCATCCGCACCCGACTTGTGTTTGGAACATCCCAGCGCCGATAGTTACCACGGCTCATGTGCTGCTCGAGAAATACGTAGAACACAATGAACATATAGCGGACCGCCCCGGCGGACATGGTCGCGCAATGAGCGCACTACGTGACTGTCGCCGACACATGAATACGCAGACGTCAACCTATAGACCACAGGTGATGCCAATTAGCAGATTGAGATCGACCGACGGCACCCGAGTGGGGAAGTAGGTCGAGTCCATGACCTGAAAGTGCGCTTCAAGCTGGGCTATGACCTCGCGTGCGCTGTTGACGTGATCCGACTTGACGTGCCAGCGGTACTTCGTCTTGTACCGCTTTTCGAAGACTCGCTGTGTGGTAACCCGCCGCCCGAGGCTGTAGCCGACACCGCCCTCGCAGGGTATGACAACCGATAGTAGCCCATCGGGCTTGAGCAGTCGTCGGATCTCACTGAGGGCCCCCGGCAGATTAGGGAGGTGCTCGAGAACGTGGATGGCGACGACGCGATCGAAAGAGGAATCGTCGTAGGGCAATCCTTGCTGGCAGTCGCCGATTAGCGTGTGGACATTGGGAAAGTTTTGGACGATGGTCTTTGCCATGTCCTGACGCAGCTCGACCGCGTGGTACTCCTGTGCCGAGAGATCCTCGTAGGGAATGTGCTGACCGAGTCCGGCGCCGATGTCGAGTGTGCTCCCTGGCCGGGCGGATTGCAGCGCGTACATGTGGTTAAAGCGCAGCACACGTGGATGCTCGTCTGGCTCCTGCTCGTGGAAATACCGCATCCAGTCGTCTTGGATGCGCCGCTGCTCCGCCGTCAACGTGGCCACTTGCTTCGGCCATGATACGGCCGCTGCTCTTCTCGTCAGGACAGACACGGCCGCGACTCTACTAGGCGCGAGGTGACCGGTCTGACCGCATCATCGGCGGCCCGCTACTGGGGCCGTCACAGCCCTTGTCACTGTTTCTCACTAGCCGCCGCCGGAACTCCAGCGCTCGACAGTATGGTCGTGAATTCCCTGCAGTACCGCGCGGATGCTCGTCGTCAGCTGCCATTGCGGATGATCGCGCCCGAAGGCCTCGAGATCGCTTACACGTGACGGCTGAGACCGCGTAGGCGCCCGGAGCGACTCAGCCACCAGCCGACCAGCAGCACCAGCGCGAACAGCGACAGGACGATTGCTGCAGTGAAGCTGAATTCAGAGGCGCTGCGCACACCGGTAGTCGTGATCAAGGCGAGTGCCAGATGCATTGCCAGCGGGTACTGCGGTGACGCACGCGTATACCAGCAACACGAGAGCGAGCAGTAGTAGCCCCGCACGTCGGTCGGCAACTGCGGCTCGTGCTGGTGCAGCGCAAGGCTTCGCTCATCGCGGCACCTGCGCGCCCGTGCCCGCGCGCCGTCGAGCATCCGCGCCGGCGCTCCGCGCCGATCCGATCACAGCCGGAGTCTTTCTGCCCGCCCGCATGCGCAGCCGACCTGTGTTGGGAATGTCGCGCCGCCGGTAATCTCCACGACTCATATGCTGCTCAAGGAACACGTAAAGCACGATGAACAGATAGCGGCTGCCCATCTCCTGCAGCTTCAGCTTTGACAAGCCCTGCTGGCGGTTCGTCCACGTTATCGGCACCACCTGAAAGGTATGGCCGCGCGTCAGTGCCTTCAGAGGCATCTCCACCGTGAGATTGAAGTGGTTAGAGAGAAGCGGGCGAATGTTGTCTATCGCCTCGCGTCGGTATGCCTTGAATGCGTTAGTCGTATCGTTGTAGCCGTGTCGAAACATCATCCTGATGGCGAAGTTCACAATGCGATTGATGACCAGCTTTGGCAGCGGATAGCCGACGATTCCTCCACCCTTCATAAAGCGCGATCCAAACGCACAGTCAAACCCGTCCATCAACACGTTGTAGTAGCGGACGAGATCAACCGGCGAGTCTGAGCCGTCTGCCATGAATATGGCTACTGCGTCACCCGTGTAGAGATCCAAGCCGGCGCGCACCGCATGGCCAAAGCCAGGAGGTAGATGCGAGCGCACGCATCGCACGGAGGGATTGCTAGTGGAGACCTCCGCCACGACGGCGGCCGTACCGTCGGAGCTTGCGTCGTCGATCACCAGGATCTCATGGGGTATGCGCTCCACCGTCAGCGTATGGGCCAGGCTCATGACAGTTCCTGCGATCGAGCCCTCCTCGTTGTAGGCCGGGATCACGATCGAAAGCCGCAGCGGCAAATGCGCCGCACTCGACTCCCCCTCACGCCCGCCACCGCCTGCACGGCTAGGTAAAGCCTCATCTTTGGAGCCTCTAGTGCTCAAGGTGCGCCCTCTTGAGGTCGATCGCGACACCGTGGGTTGCGAGCACCTCCAGCGGCGCTGCTGCTGCCGGCGCCGTGACCGCAGCGACAGCAGGCGCGATCGCGGCTGGCGAGCCCAGATCGCTTGTCGGCGTGAAGCTGAGTCTTGCACTGAGACGCTTGTTGGACAACACCAAGGCTCGCACAAGAACCTGCCCGAGGCGTGCGCCGTCGTGGTAGGTGGAAACGAGAAGCTCGTGGAGTTTTTCCGGAGCCGGCACCACGTGTAGCGCCCAGCTGGCCCCAGAGCCACCGTCAGCCACGAACTCGAGCTGACTACCGGCCTGATCTTCGAGGCTCACCGAGATCGTGCCGCTCAAGCGCGTTGGCTGGGTCGTCACGACTTCACTGAGCGACACCGGAGCCCGCACGAATTCGAGATCCTCAGGCGAGAAGGAACACCAAAAGCCACCACCGTGGCGAATCCGGAAGCTGGCGCCGCCGGCGGCAAACGGCCCGAAGCAGTCCCGCATCCACGGTGCCTGTTCAGGGCCGGGGCGGCGCCCCAGCACCCCTTCTGGCAGTCCCGGCTGCGCCACATAGCGAGCGGCTATCACTTCGTCCAACTTCCACAGGTAGTTTTCCTCCCATTTTCCGTGTGCCGAGGTATAGGCGTTACCATTGAGGGGGAAGAAGGTGACACCTTCGAAGCGACTATTCAGGAGCGCGTGAACCAGATACAGCGGCTGGGTGCCGGATGCGAGCAAATCCGCGAAATTATAGTAATTAGGATACAGCGGTCTGCCTTGAGGAACGTTCAAGTCGGCGAGCAACGGTGTATAGAGAGTGTGATGTTGGGCCCACAGCCGCAGTTCGCTTGGGACCGGTGGCCATTCGTAGGCCATCTCCAGGTTGGGGACCACGACATTGGCGTTCGCCGCAACGCTGCGAACGGAGCCTAGCTGGGTTAGGACGAAGAACACCGCCACACAGACACCGGCTGCCGCGGCAACCCCAGCGTGACACTGTGCCACGCGCCAGCCCGCCGCAGCCAACAGACCGAGCCCCCAGGCAACTCCGATCATCTGGTTAGTTTCAGTGCCCTGCTTGCGCATGAAATACGCGGCCAGCACGAACCCGAATACGATGTAAAGCACCAGTAGCAGCACCCGCCGACCGGTTGGATCCTCGGCTCGAAGGAACCCCCTGACCCCCTCGATCGTCGTGCCGGCACCGATGCTCGCCGGACGGCGGCGTAGAAGCCGCACGGCGGTCACGCTGCTCGCCAACCAGGTGACGAGTACAAACACGCCTGCGAAGGCATTGCTCTGGAGTCCTTTTGTGATGTTGCCGAGGAATGGCCATTCATTTGACTGATGCGTGGCCATTTCGAAGTTGATATAGAACTCCCAGCCGTGTGTCAGCAGATTCAAGACGACAAGCACCGCCAGGTTTACGCTGGCTAGCACCGTCACGAACAGTACGGCCGCCCTGCGGTTCAGTGCCGAGATGGCAGCGAGAGCTACCACCCAGGCAACGGTTGGAACGACAACGCCAACGGTCGTCTGCTTCGTCCACAGCGCCGCGGTCAGGAGCAGCGCAGCGCCCACCACTCGACGGCGCGATGGCGTGGGGCCGAAGTCGGCGACGGCGATCAAGCCAAACAGCGCAAACGCCCAAGCCACCTGGTCGGCCCGTGCTTCATCGAGCAGCGCGAGCGGGACACTCGCCACACACCAATAAGCAACAGCACCGATTCCAGCGGCGCCCAGAGCACAGACGATACGGGGCGCCGAACCGGCACGGGCATAGGCAATTCGTGCGGCGAGGAGCGTGAGCGACACGCTCGCTCCGATCACCAGCACCAGTGGCCAGCCATTCCAAAGGTAGAGGCGATCGCACACGCTCGCTATAGCTGGAAACAGAGGAGTGTAAATTTGCCCCGTATATCCGTGGGCGGGATTCTGGTAAAGCGTATGACCGAGATACAGCTCCTCGGCGTCGCTGTTGACGGTAGTGGCCCAACCGAGATATGGATAGCGGACAGCGAGCAGCCTCACAAACGACACAGCGATGCCCAGGACCACCGGAACCCCGAACAACAGTGGTGTCATGATCAACGGTGAACGGAGGAGTCGCACACGTGCGGAGCTGGCGGCAAGCGCACCATGACCGCGGCCCGATCGCCGTGGCATTGAAAATCCAGACATCATGCTTCGCGGGATGCTCGCATGCGGGGTTTGACGGTGTGACCACATGCCGGCGGTGCAAGCTGTTCCCCAGTGTTGAGCGCTGTTACTCCTGGATCATCCTGTGACAAATGTTTCTCACGTGCTCGTCTGAGATCGCACCATGTTGTTTTGACCAGCTTTGTCCGTCTGGCATGATGCGAGCGATGTCACTCCGCGAAGCACAGGACGTCCCCGAGCGTGAGCCTGACCTACGAGTCGCGGTCATCGGCATGGGACTGATCGGACGCCAACGGGCCGAGGCGCTGAGTCGAATCTCGGGGGCTGCGCTCATCGCCACTGTCGACCCAGTGGCTGCGGATGAGCAGTCGCTGGCCACCAATGTGCCCCACTACAAGACACTCAGTCAGCTTCCGCCCGATGCTTACGATGCGGCCGTCATAGCCGTCCCGCATGACCATGCATGTGAGGTCGCGGCAAGCGTCCTCGAGGCCGGAAGGCCGGTTCTGGTGGAGAAGCCGCTCGGTGCGACAGGCACCGTCGCACGTGAGCTCCAGGCGCTCGCTGGCAGGTGTGCGCGTCCGAGCTTCGTCGGCTACAACTACCGGTATCTGCCAGCTATCCGGGAGCTGGTGAGGTCTATAGAGGCCGGCGATGTCGGCGAGTTGAGAAACATCGACATGTACATGGGGCACGGGGGCCATCCTGACTCGGCCAGCAGCTGGAAGCTCGATCCCGCACGGGCCGGCGGTGGGGTGTTGCTCGATCCCGGAGTTCACCTGCTGGATCTACTGCTGCGCCTGGCGCCCGCCAGCCACTGCAAGGCGATCGAGGCAACTGGTGGTTTCTGGCCGACGGGGATCGAGGAGGATCTCGTTGCCCTATTTCGCGACGCCCGCGTAATCGCGACGGTGCGTGTATCTCACATCCGATGGGTCAACACGTTCCGTGTAGAGGTACTGGGTGAGGACGGCTACGCTCTTGCCTGCGGCCGAGGTGGCAACTATGGGCCGATGGAGCTTCGCATCGGCCGCCGTTGGGCGTGGACCGAGGCCGGGGCAGCCGGCCAGCGCGAGACTGAGCTCGTGCATGACTACGGAACCCGAAACGACAGCCTCAGGGACGAGTTGGCCGACGTGGTGAGCCTGTGGCGAGGGGACACACTCGACAGCATCCAGCACCCGGCCACGATCGACGAAGCATGCGCGGTGACCGAGTTCTGCGAGCGCCTATATCAGCAGATTGGCCAGTGATGGCCGTGGGCGTTGCCGCTACGCAGCGGCCCCGCCAACGCGCTCTCGGTCCGCCCCACTCGTTGCTTCCGCGATGCTTGCGTCGATCGCGTCGACCAGTGCTTCGACCGTGCTGCGACGACACTGCCAGCCAAGTGAGGCGAGCTTATCGCTGCGGAAACGCACGACCGGAACATCGCCCATCCATCCGCGGGCCCCGCCGGTGTACTTGTAGCGGACGTCGACCAACCCCATCCGTTCGACCACGAGGTCCGCAATCTCCGTAACGGTGATGTAGTCGCCCGTGCCGACGTTGAACACCTCGAACCCCTCCCAACGTCGATCCGTAAGTGTGAGCATCGCGGAGACGACGTCGCTGACGTGGATGTAGGCCTTGCTCTGATTGCCATCGCCGAGGATGCGAAGGGCCGTTGAATCGTCGCGCAAGCGGCGGGCGAAATCGTATGTGACTCCGTGTGTCTGCTTGGGGCCCACTACGTTCGCGAAGCGAAACACCGCGACGCGGATGCCGAACATGTGAGAGTAGGCCGCAAGAATTGCCTCACTGCCTAGCTTGCTTGCGCCGTAGGGGGAGACCGGGATGAGCGGACCAAACTGCTCGTCGACCTCCTGTTCGCCACGATCTCCATAGACGCCGGAGCCCGATGCGTAGGTGATTCGTCCCACGCCAGTGATGCGGGCCGCCTCAGCCACATTTTGTGTGAGGAAGGTGCCCCGCCAGAAATCGATTTTCGGATCATCGACCGCGGCCGCAATATCGGCGTTTGCCGCAAACAGATAGACGTGATCGGAGCCGCGCATCGCGCGCACCACCGCATTCATCTCGCTGAGGTCGGCCTCGACGACCTGCAGTCGGGCATCCTCGAGGAGACCATCGAGATGTGACGCTCTCCCAGAGACAAAGTTGTCGAACACAACCACTTCTTGGTCCGGACGACGGAGCAGCGCGTGGACCAAGTGGCTGCCGATGAATCCGGCACCACCAGCTATAAACGATCGCGTCGGCATGCCGGGAGAGTATCGAGTCACAAACAGCCCGTAAGCGATCACGACACTCAGCACGACGCGGAGCACCAGCGGGGCGAGGCTTCGTAGGGACGATTATCCTGCGCTTGCGGGCAGTGACTGGCGATAGCTGACAAAGCCACGGCTTGCGGGCGACCTCACTTCCGGACCAGACATCGGCGTGTGTTTGTCTCTCTCTATACGCCAGGTGAATCTGGCAGCTCCCGCTTTCGCGATGACGTGCGCCGGCGTCTGCGATGCTCAGCGTGCCGCTAGCTCTCTGCGTTCTTTGTGTGCGCACGCCGATTTGCCGTGCTCCGACGCCCCATCGGTAGCTCTGCCGCAGCGCCGCGGTCAGCCAGCGCCCGCAGATAGCTCGTGTCCTCGTCCATCAGTATCAATGCACGGGCGTGGTCGAGCACCGGGCCATGGCCGGGGACCACATGCTCGGCTCGAGCGACCAGGCCGCGCAGTCGCTCCAGCGTGGCCAGGTACGCATCCACATGACCGCCTCCGCTCACCGTGGGGATCTCGACCGCCGACAGGTAATCGCCCGCTACCATCACACCGGCCCAAGCGATCATGATGGCCATCCCATCGGGGGTGTGCCCGTCGGCGGGATGGAGCTCCAGCTCGCGATCGCCCACGTCGCAGCGTCCTGGGACAGGCAGGCCCTGGACGGACCCCAGCGCGAGCGGAAGCGGTCGCTCGACCATCAGCCCTTCGTCGAAGGAGCGCATGTCTCGCTGCGCCTCGCCTGGCGATTGGTGGAGCCGCTCGGCCGTGGATTCGGCACAGCCCAGCGCCACGCCGGGGAACGCCAGCCGCCCGAGCAGGTGATCCCAATCACCGTGCGTGGCGAGCAGCCCGCTGGGAGCAGGAAACCCTGCCTGCTCGATCAACGCGGGCAGCGCATCGAGCTCGTCGGGCAAGACCGGCGAGTCGATCACGAACGTCTCGGCGCCGGAGGCCCGCCCGCCCCGCTCAGCTGGCCCATCCCGCTCGGTCGGCACTCCCCCCTCTGGCGCCACGTCCTCGACCGGGCCCCGCACGATCACGCAGTTGACCTGCAGCAGCGCGCTCGTGACCACAAGCACGTCGCGGTGGAGCGAGACGGCCCGCACGGATCAGGCTCCGCCCGCCCGGGCTAGGAGACGCCGAGCAGCTTGGCGGCCTCTTTGAGGTTGGTGACCTCGGCCGTGGGCTTCTTCTGGGAGGAGTCGAGGGTCTCCTTGTTGCGGTTGACCCAGATCACGGGAACGCGCTGTTTTACACACGGCACCACGTCGTGGTAATGGCTGGCGGCGACGTGCACCCAGCCACGCTTGCCGCCCATGCGCCGTGCGCACTCGGTGAAGTGGGGCAGCTCCGGCTTGTAGGAGCGCACCTGCTGCGCCGTCACGACGAGGTCGAAGTCGGTGGCGATGTGGCGGCGAGTCTGCCCCAGGAGCTTGTCGTCGATGTTCGACAGCAGCCCCAGCTCGTATTTCTTGGACAGCTTCTGCAGCTGCACGGCGGTCTCCTTGAATGGCATCCAGCGCTGCACCGAGTCGGGCAGGAAGCCGGAGCGCGAGGGCTCGAGCGCCCAGTCGAGACGTTTGGCGATCTCGATCGCCGTTCTCCGCAGGACCTCGGCGTAGAGCTCGTATGAGCCACCCTCGATTTCGCGGGAGATCTCGTGGAACATCGACAGCAGCACACTGCGATCGATCTCCACGCCGTCGCGGGCGGCCTCCTTGGCGAAGGCGTCGTAGATCCCGCTCTCCCAGTCGATCAGCGTGCCGTAGACGTCGAATGTGACGAATGTGACGTTTTTGGGGATGGCCATCGGGCGGCATTATGCCCTGCCGGGCCTCCTCGGCGCGGTGCGCTCCCCCTGAACGGGGCCTGCTGCACGCAATCGCCCATCTTGCGTTAGAGTCCCGCGCCGCTAATGGACCTCTTGGAGTACCAGGGCAAGCAGCTGTTCGCCCGCCACGGATTGCGCGTCTCCTCGGGACAGCCGGTTACCACCGTCGAGGATGCCGTCGCGGCGGCAGCCGAGGTGGGCTACCCGGTCGTGGTCAAGGCACAGGTGCTGATCGGCGGCCGCGGCAAGGCCGGTGGCGTCAAGCTCGCCGCCGACGAGGGTGAGCTGCGCGAGCACGCGGGAAACATCCTCGGCATGGACATCAAGGGCCACATCGTCCGCAAAGTCTGGATCGAGCACGCCTCGGATATCGCCTCCGAGTACTACGCGTCGGTGCTGCTCGACCGCTCCGCGAAGCAGCCGCTGGTGATGTTCAGCACGGAGGGCGGCGTGGATATCGAAGAGGTCGCCGAGAAGACACCCGAGAAGCTGATCCGCCACCACGTCGACCCGCTGAAGGGTCTCTCGCGTGCCGAAGCCGTGCAGATCGCCACCGTCGGCGGGGCCGACGAGGACGTGATCGAGGGTGTGGCCGACGCGCTCGTGGCTCTGTACGAGGTGTGGCTCGACGAGGACGCGACGCTCGCGGAGATCAACCCGCTGATCGTCACACCCGAGCGCGAGGTCAAGGCGCTCGACTCGAAGGTGTCCCTCGACGGTAACGCCCTCTACCGCCACCCTGAGAACCAGGGGCTCTCAGACAGCGAGAACGAAGACCCGATCGAGCGCCGCGCCAAGGAAGAGGGCGTCCAGTACGTCAAGCTCGACGGCGACATCGGCATCCTCGGCAATGGCGCCGGGCTGGTCATGTCAACGCTCGACGTCGTCGCCCAGGCCGGCGGTTCCCCCGCGAACTTCCTCGACGCGGGCGGGGGCTCCAATGCGGAGAAGATCAAGCAGGCGGTCGACCTGCTGCTCGCCAACGACGCCGTCAAGGCCGTGCTGTTCAACATCTTCGGCGGCATCACCCGCTGCGACGAGGTCGCAACGGGGCTGATCGCAGCCTTTGGGGAGATCAAACCGTCCGTGCCGTTCGTGGTACGCCTGGACGGAACCAACGACGTCGAGGGACGCCGGCTGCTGCAGAAGGCGGCGCTACCGAACGTGTACGCCGCCAAGACGATGAACGAGGCAGCTGAGAAGGTCGTCGCATTGGCAGCCGGCAAGAGCATCGGAGCGGGCGCGTGACGCGAGAGGTGATCAGCTAGATGGCCGTACTGGTAGACGAGAGCACGCGCCTCTGCGTAGCAGGCATCACCGGCCGCGAGGGCAGCTTCCACGCGCTCAACAACCGCAATTACGGCACCAATGTGGTTGGCGGCGTGACCCCCGGCAAGGGCGGACAGGACGTCGAGGGCATCCCCGTGTTCGACAGCTTCGAGCAGGCGATGACCGAGGCGCAGCCGAACACGGCGATGATCTTCGTGCCACCGCGCTTCGCGGCAGACTCGATCCTCGAGGCCGCCGCTTCGGGCGTGGCGCTTGTGATCGCCATCACGGAGGGCATCCCCGCGCACGACGAGCTGCGTGTTTACAACACGCTGAAGCGCGAAAACGAGACCCGCCCACCCACGCGCCTGATCGGGCCCAACTGCCCGGGCATCCTCTCTCCGGGCAAGGCCAACGTGGGGATCATTCCCGCTTCGTTCTTCAAGGCTGGCAACGTCGGCGTGGTGTCGCGCTCGGGCACCCTGACCTACCAGATCGGCAACGAGATCGCCCAAGCGGGCTTTGGCTGCAGCTCGATCGTGGGCATCGGCGGCGACCCCGTCCCCGGCTCCTCGTTCGTGGACGTGCTGGGGCTGTTCGAGCAGGACGACGAGACGGAGCTGGTGGTGCTCTCGGGCGAGATCGGCGGCTCGGCTGAGGAGGAGGCCGCGGACTACATCGCCGAGCACATGAGCAAGCCCGTGGTCGCTTACATCGCCGGCTTCACCGCCCCCGCCGGCAAGCAGATGGGTCACGCGGGCGCGATCGTCTCCGGCAGCGCCGGCACTGCCGCGGCGAAGGCGCAGGCATTCGAAGCGAAGGGCGTGCGCGTCGGGCGCACCCCCACGGAAACAGCAAGCATCGCTGTCGAGGTCCTCGGCGGGACGTCGGTCGCCGCTTCCTAACCCGGCCACTCGAAGTCGCCACCTCCCAACGGAGCTGCCCCAGCCGTTTGCGGCCGGTACGCTAGGTCCAGTGGACAAGGATGTGGCAAGAACACTGGGCGAGCTGGAACAGAAGCTGCAAGAGCTCGAGCGCACCCTCAACACGCTGAGCCGTGAGGAGCCACAGCCCGGTGCCGGCCGCGAGCCGACCCCGATCGCGCCTCCGCAACCAGCCACTGACCGGCGAGCCACCGACCAAACGCACAGCTTCGGCGCGAGCAGGATCATCGACGAGACGGTCGAGATCGCGCCACCACCCCCGCCACCACCCGCCACAACCGCCACAACCGCCACACCACCGGCAAGCCCCACACCGCCTGCGACCACCGCGCCGCCCGCACCCCGCGTGTCACGGCCGTCATGGATACAGCCGCGGCCAGCTCAGACACCGCCGGAAACGGCTCCCCCGGGGCCCCGCGCCCCCCATCCCCCGAGCCCTGCGGAGCTGTTGCGCTTCCGCGAGCGACTGGAGCAGACGGCGCGCGATCTGACCCATGACTACGACGAGCTGCTCGGACGCCTATCCTACGCCGCTGTGCCCACCGCAACTGGACCCACAATCTCCTTCGCCCGCGGCGCCCCGTCGCTTGACATCGTCGACGTGGACGGCCTGCGCGACGCCGCGGTGCGGGCTTTCGAGAGCGACCCTGCGGGCACGACGGCGTATGGCACGTCGGTCGGCTATCCGCGTCTGCGCAGCTGGATCGCGGACCGCCACGGCGTGGAGCCCGAGCGCGTGCTGGTGACGAACGGGTCGATGCAGGCGGACGCGTTTCTGTTCGAGCAGCTCGTGCGTGCGGATGACGAGGTGATCGTCGAGCGCCCGACGTATGACCGTACGCTGCTGTCGCTGCGCAGCCGCGGCGCACGGGTGCATGCGGTGGAGCTGCAGCCGGATGGCATCGACACGGACGCGCTCGCGGACCTGCTGACGGCGGGCGCGAGCGCTGCGCGGCCAACGCTCGCGCACATCATCCCCAACTTCCAGAACCCTGCCGGCTACACGCTGTCGTATGAGAAGCGCAAGCGGCTGCTGGAGCTGGCGGCGGACCACAGCTTCATGGTGTTCGAGGACGACCCGTATGTGGAGCTGCGCTTCAGCGGCGAGACGCTGCCGACGATGCTGTCGATGGACCCCGAGCGGGTGGTGTACGCGTCGTCGTTCTCGAAGACCGTGTGCCCGGGCATCCGTGTCGGCTACCTCGTCGGCCCGCCGGACCTGATCAAGGCGATCGGCCAGCTGGCGACGAACACGTACATCTCGCCCAACATGGTGGCGCAGTCGATCGTGTACGAGTTCTGTGCGTCAGGCGCGATCGAGCGCTCGATCGAGACCGTCAAGGCCGCGCTCGCCGAGCGTGCCCAGGCACTCGCGAACGCTCTGAGCAGCGAGCTCGCGGACGCGGAGTTCGTGATCCCGCAGGGCGGCTACTTCATGTGGGTGACGCTGCCGGAGGGCACCGACGTGGGCGCGCTGTTCCAGGCGGCGGCCGACCGCGGGGTGGCGTTTGTGAAGGGCACGGACTTCCTACTGGAGGGCGGCGATAACACGCTGCGCCTGGCGTACTCGGGTGTCACGCCCGAGCAGATCGACGTGGGCGTGGCGCGGCTGGCCGAGGCCTACCGCTCGCTGTAGTCCCGCCGGTCAGCACTCGCTTTAGCCTGCGGCGCTGCTTCGCCTGACATCCCGTCGGGCCGACTCGCGCGAGCGGGCCGCCCAGCTCGCCGCTTGCCACGATCAGGGACAGCGCGCACGTGCCCGGTGGCACCAGAGGCGACATTCAACAGAAGTCCCATCGACGCGAGCATGACGATCAGGCTGGTGGAGCCGTAGGAGACGAACGGGAGCGGCACGCCGGTGAGCGGTGCGAGGCCGAGCACGGCGAATGCGTTGAGCACCGCTTGGGAGACGATCAGCGTTGTCACGCCGACGGCGATTAGCGCGCTGTAGAGGCTGCGTGCGGCCTTGGCGGCGCGCAGGCCAGCGTAGGCGATCAGCCCGTAGAGGAACAGCAGCGCGAACACGCCGATGACGCCGAGCTCCTCGGCGATGACGGCGAGGATGAAGTCGGTGGGCGCCTCGGGCAGGTAGAAGATCTTCTGCACTGACTGGCCGGGCCCGACGCCGAGGAACCCGCCTGAGCCGATCGCGATCTGGCCCTGCACCGCCTGAAAGCCGCTCGATGAGGCATGCGCCCAGGGGTCGATGAACGACGTCAGCCGCGCACGCGCGTATGGGCGGGCGATTGCGTACACGAGCACCAGCCCGAGCACGGTGCCGGCAATGATGCCGAGCTTGCGGGGTGGGATCCCCGCGGCGATGAGCATCGCGCCGACGGTGAACGCGATCACCATCGCGGTCCCGAGGTCCGGCTCGCTGAACACCAACAGGCAGGCGGCCCCGACGACCACCAGCAGCGGCTTTGCCAGCTCGCGCATGTCGTGCACCTGCCGCGGATGCTTCGCGAGCAAGGTTGCGACGTACAGCACGAGCGCGAGCTTCATCAGCTCGGAGGGCTCGAACTGGAATGAGCCCGGTCCGATCCAGCGGCGGGCGCCGTTGACGCTGACGCCGACGTGGGGGATGTGCACGGCGAGCACGAGCACGAATGAGGCGATCAACAGCGGCGCGGTGATGCTGTGGACTTTGGCGACGCCGTCGCGTGCGAGCACGCGCATCAGCACGAGGCCGATGGCGCCGTAGACGACGAGCTTGATCAGGTAGCTGCCGCCGTAGCCGCCGCCCTGCAGCAGCGTCGTGGCGGAGGTGGCGCTGTAGACCATCACCGCGCCGAACGCCAGCAGGCACATGGTGGCGGTCAGCAGGATGCGCTGCTCGAGCGACTGGCCACCGAGCGCGGCCCTGCCGGCCTTGGGGGTGGACGGGCCAGTCCTTGGCGCTGCTGGCATCCGTGCTCACTTCGACACCCGCGCGCGGAAGCCTCCAGATCCCGGGGCTGGTTGCGACGACTCCCGGGTCGTTACCGCCCGTAGCGCTGACCGAGTACGAGCGCCTCGGGCAGCGCGGTACGGGCCGGAGGCGAGGGGTCGGCGATCACAGAAACGGTCTCGGCGACGCTCACGGTGACGCTCAGGAGCGTTCCGTCATCGCTGCGCACGCCCACGTGCTCGTCGTCTCGCTCGGCGAGCGTTCCGGTCAGCCCTGGCTCCAGGCCAGATGCCTTGAGGTAGTGGAGGAGGTCCTCTGCCTCGTTCTCGAAGCGCAGCACGCGCACGGACGCGCCGACCTCCACATCGGCTAGCGGGACGCCGGCGAGGCGTGCACCGGCGGCGATGGGGTGGCCATGCGGGCAGGTCTTGGCGTCGCCGATGGCGGCGAGCATGCGTTCCTCGAGCACGGGCGACATCGCGTGCTCGAGGCGCTCGGCCTCCTCGTGGACCTCGTCCCAGGGCACGCCGAGAACGTCGGTGAGGAAGCGCTCGATCAGGCGGTGGCGACGGACGATGCCCTCGGCGTGCTGGGCGCCGCTGTCGGTGAACGAGATCGCGCGGTCCCTGCCGCGTGTGATGTAGCCGTCGCGCTCCAACCGCCCGACCATCTCGTGGACGGTCGGCGCGGACAGTTGCATCGCGCGGGCGATGTTGGCACCGGTCATCGGCAGCCCTGCCTCCTGCAGCCAGAAGAGGATCTGCAGGTACTCCTCCTCGGCGACGGTCGCCGGACTGTGGCTCTCCTCGCTGCTCACCGGGGTGATGCTAGTGGACGCCAACGCCACCGGCGCTCAGCCGTAGCGTGGCGCTAGCTGTAGAGCTGGTCGTACGTGCACTGCTGCGGGGGCTTGTCCTCGCGCCAGCGCCGTAGCTTGGCGCCGTGACGTATGCGCCCGGCGGACACGTGGTCGAAGTCGATCTCGACGACGAGCTCTGGACGCAGCGCCACCCA
This sequence comes from uncultured Solirubrobacteraceae bacterium, assembly GCA_963752865.1. Classification (GTDB taxonomy): domain Bacteria; phylum Actinomycetota; class Thermoleophilia; order Solirubrobacterales; family Solirubrobacteraceae; genus Palsa-744. Next base: position 596,175 of record CAVVZU010000001.1, on the reverse strand, counting down.
CTCCAGGTCCTTGCCGGCGCTCCAGCGGCTGGGGTCGGCGGAGCCTCGCTCGCCGGACTCGTACCCCGCGAAGAAGCCCACGAGGCGTTTCTTCTCGGCGACGCTTAGCCCGGAGCAGTGCCCGACGACACGTAGCTCGCCGTTGTCGTACAGGCCGAGGATCAGCGCGCCGACAGTGTTGGGCTCCTTGCCGGGACGCCAGCCGACGACGACAGCGTCGATGGTGCGTACGCGCTTGACCTTGGCCATTCCTTTGCGCTCGCCGGGACGGTAGGGCGCTGAGCGTTCCTTGGCGATTGCGCCCTCGGCGTGCTCGAGCCACTGTGCAGCCTCCCGCGCGGTGGCGACGGTTTGCATCAGCTCAATGGGTGCGCCCGCGAATGCGTCACCGACGAGCAGGCCCTCGAGCGCGGCGCGGCGCTCGTCGAAGGGCAGCTCTAGCAGCGTCTGATCCTCGCGCGCGAGCAGATCGAACGCGACGTATACGGATGGAGTTTTTTTGGATAGGAGTTCGATGCGCGATACAGCGGGATGGATGCGCTGCCCGAGCGCGTCGAAGTCCTCACGGCCGTCGGGGTCGCGTACGACGATCTCGCCGTCCAGCACGTAGCGCCCGGCCGGGAACGTCAGCTCGGGGAAGTAGCGCCCGAGTGGCTTGCCGTTGCGCGACTGTAGAAACACCTCATCGCCGTCGACGAACGCGATGCAGCGAAATCCGTCGAGCTTGATCTCGTAGGAATAGTCATCCCCGTCGGGCAGCTCCTTGCGCGAGAGCGCGAGCTGCGGCTTGAGCGGTGGCTCCAGCGGCAGGTTCATGGGCTCGTCTCCCCGCCGCCCACCGACTTCCCGCCGCCCACCGACTTCCCGCCGCCCGCGGGCTCATCGCCGGCTTGTCCCTCTCCGTCGTCGGCACGCGCCCGGCTGGGCTGCACCCGCTTGGGCTCGCCTTTCTGCTTGCGGAAGTGCGGCGGCCAGGGCGCGTCGCCGAGTCCTTCGCGCTCGTCTCGGGCTGCAAGCTCGAGCAGGCCGTCGAGGCGACCTATGTGCTCGTCGATCGTTGCAGACGGGTCGCCGTGTTCGCGCAGGCGTGCGGGGACGGTCTTCATGGTCAGCTCGGCGGGCTCAACATCGGCGACCTCATCCCACTCCAGCGGACAGGACACGCGCGCGTCTGCGACGGCCCTGACGGAGTAGGCGGAGGCGACGGTGCGGTCGCGGGCGTTCTGGTTGTAGTCGATGAAGACCCCCTGGCGTTCCTCCTTCCACCAGCGGCTGGTGGCGCGGCCGGGCATCCGCCGCTCGACCTCCCGGGCGAGCGCGAGCGCGGCGCGGCGGACTTCTTCAAAGCTCTGCTCTGGCTCGATCCGGACGTAGATGTGGATGCCGCGTGAGCCGGAGGTCTTGGGGAAGCCGAGCAACTCGTGCTCGTCGAGCACCGCGCGCACGCCGAGCGCCACCTCGCGGACCTCTGCAAACGGAACCTCGGGGCCTGGGTCGAGGTCGACGCGCAGCTCGTCGGGGTGGTCGAGGTCATCGCGACGCACGGGCCATGGGTTCCAGTCGATGACGCCGAGGTTGACCCCCCATACGAGGTGTGCGGCGTCGTTGGGCACGAGCTCGCGCGCGTGGCGGCCGCTGGGGAATGTGACGGTGGCTGTCTGTAGCCATTCGGGTGCACCGTCGGGCACGCGCTTTTGAAAGAACGGCTCGCCGGCCACCCCGTCGACCCAGCGCTTCAACACCGTGGGGCGCTCGCGCAGATGGCGCACGACCGCCTGCTCGCACTCGATGTAGTAGTTGACGAGGTCGATCTTCGTGATGCCGACGTCGGGGAAGAACGGCTTTTGGGGATTGCTGACCCGCACCTCACGGCCACTGACCTCGACGATGACGGGCTCCCCCTGCTTGGCGGCCATTGCTGGAAGGATGCCCGATCATGGGTCCGCGTAGCAGCAATCCGCCAAATGAGCTCGCCTCTGGGCACCCGGCAGGCGTGCCGGGCATCCCACAACGGCTGCTGCTCGCGTGCGGCCCGTTGGGCCCTCGTCTGAGAGCTACGGCGGTGGCGAGCGCGCTCGCACGGGGTATTCGAGCTGCGGGCCTGCTGGAGCCAGACATCTGCGTGCTGCCCGTGTCACACGAGTCCATCGCCGAGGTGCGTGAACTGCTGGACGAGCTGGACTTCGATGCGCGCATGCGCCGCGCACGAGCGGTCGTCATCGGTACCGAACGCCTGGAGGAGCGCACGCTTGCCGGCAGCGTCACGTTCGAGATCGCGACTCGGGCTCGCCAAGGCGGGATACCTGCGTATGCCGTAACCGGCGAGAACGCGCTGAGCGCATTCGACGCACGCATCCTGGATCTCCAGGTGGTTCTGCAGGCACGCAGCCGGAGCGCGCTGGTCACGGCTGGACGCAAGCTCGCCGCACTGAGCTGAGCCAAGCGCCGCTCGGCTCGGGTTCGCACGGCTCGCTCAGCGGCTCAAAGCTGGCAGCCGGGACACCAATAGGTAGCGCGATTGTTCTCGCCCTGCTGACGGCGGCGGATCGGTGTCCCGCAGCGTACGCAGGGCTGCCCTGCGCGCTTGTAGACAGAGCGCGGACGCGCGTGGGCGCCCTCACGCGCGGAGACCGGCATATGCGCGCGGGCGAACCCCACCAGTGCAAGTGCCTGCTCGTCACGCACTTCGGCCAGCGCGCGCCATGGGTCGATGCCGGCGGCGAAGCAGCACTCGGACTTCCACACGTTGCCGATGCCCGCGACGGTGCGCTGATTCAGCAGCGCGTCGCCGATCGCGCGGTGGGGATCGTCTTCGCGCAGGCGCGAGAGGAAGGCGTCCACGTCGAAGCTCTCGCCCAGCACATCCTGGCCCAGCGCAGCCAGACGGGGGTCGGAGCGTGTGCGCGCGTCGTTCACCAGCTCGAGCACGGGCCCGTCGAACTCGACCACCTCCCAGCCGCCGCAGCGCAAAACCAGCCATGCCCTGTGATGTGCGCGCCGCCAGCGCTCTCCTTCACGGTAGACGCCCCAGGCCCCGGTCATGCGCAGGTGCGAGTGCAAGGTCAAGCCGCCATCGAAGCGCAGGAACAGGTGCTTGCCGTGAGCGTCCACAGCGCGGACGGCAGACCCGGCCAGTCGCTGCGGCCAGCGGTCGAGGCGATGGCGGGGATGAGGCGTGAGGATCTCATCGGGCACTCGCGCCTCGAGCACCGCACGGATCTTGGCTGCCGCGTGGTGAATGGTGTCGCCCTCGGGCATCCACCCAAGATCGCACAGCGCTACGCTCGCCCGGCGCATGAGCACCGAGCCCGAGCCACACCCCACCGGCCGCTCCTCGCGCGTGCGCTCGCTCTCGCCCCAGGCAAAACGGGCGACGGTCATCGGCGCTGGCTCCTTCGGGACGGCTCTGGCGCTGCTGCTGGCTCGCGGTGGGCTGCGCACCACCCTGCAGACGCGCACAGCTGAGCAGGCGACGCTACTGGATCGGGAGCACGAGAACCACCAGTACCTGCCAGGCGTGGAGTTGCCGTCACAGCTGCGTATCGAGCCGGCCTCGGCCGGTGTGGCGCGCGCCGACTACGTGTTCCTCGCCGTGCCCTCGAGTCGCCTGGCAGATGTGATCGAGAGCCTCAGCGTCTCCGGGCTCGGCAAGCGCACAGCGGTGATATCCGCCGCCAAGGGTCTCGTGCCGCCGCACGGCACGCCGCCGACTGTCGTCCTCAGCGCAGCCTTCGGCCCAGAGCGCGTCGCCTGCCTCGGAGGGCCCGCACACGCACAGGAGATGGTGCACGCGGGCGCTGCCCTGGTGGCGGCGTGTGCCGAGGAGGAGCTCGCGCGCTCGCTGGCGCAGGTGTTCACGCGTGCTGGCGTCGTGTGTGAGCTGTCCAACGATCCTGTCGGGGTGGAGCTCGCGGGTGCTGCGAAGAACGCGGCAGCACTCGCCGCTGGTGCCACGGAGGCACAGGGTCTCAACGCCGCTGGGGCTGCGGCAGGACACATCTTTGCGGAGGTGTGGCGCTATGCGGAGGGACTTGGTGCACGGCCTGAGTCGATGATCGGCCTGGCTGGCGCGGGCGATCTCGTGGCGACGGCGCTAGCGCGTGAGAGCCGCAATCGCCGCGCCGGCGAGCTGCTGGCCGCAGGGGTGCCAGCCACTGAGATCCCCACGCGGATCGGCCAGGCGGTGGAGGCACTGGAGTCCGTGCCGCTACTCGCGCGCGCACTGGAGGCAGCAGGCGTTGGCGCACCGGTTACCGGCGCCCTCGGTCGGCTGATATCGGGAGAGCTGCCGCTGGATGACTGGGTGGCGCTCGTGCGCGCAACCGTGCCTCCGCCGGCGCTGTGGCGTAGACGTATGGGCCGGCAACGTCGCATGGGCTTCTGGCGGCGGCTGTGGCGTGGCCGCCACCCCGACGGCCCGTCCTGAAAGGCCACCCCTCACCTCAACTGTCTCCGACTATTTGGTGAAAGGCGACTGCTGATCTTAGGATGAAACGGTGGCCAGGGACGCGACGATACCGTTACCCTCGCCGGCGGACATCGACTGGTGCCGCCGCTTCGAACAGCTGCTGTCACTGCGGCTGGGAGACCTCACAGGGAAGACCGTCCTGGATATAAGTGCAAAGGACGGGTATTTCTCCTTCGCGGCAGAGCGCTTTGGTGCGTCACGTGTAGCTGCCGTGGATTTGTACGCCTGGCGCCGGCCGGGAGCAAGGGAAAGATTCGAACACACGAGGGACACGCTCGGCTCTCGCGTGGAAGATCTCGATGTGCGGGCAAGCGAAGTCTCACCGGGCACAGTGGGCCAATTCGACGTGGTCCTGTTCCTGGGAGCCCTCGGCCACGTGCACGACCCGCTGCTGGCACTCGAGCAGATGGCGAGCGTAACCAAAGAGCTGCTCGTGGTGGAGACACTGGTCGACGTCACTCGCCCCCGCTCCGCGGTGACGGCCGCTGGCCCGTGGGCGATGGCTTCCGGTGAAACGCAGCGGTTGGGGCTACGTCCCTCTGCTGTTGTGGACATGCTCTACGGCGTTGGCTTTGGCTTAGTGATGGCCTACCAGCCCAAGCGCCTCAGCCTTGGCAAGCTCCTCGGTCTCCCCGCAGGCGCAAGAACAGCCACGAATCGTTTGTCATCGACACCATGGCGATCGCGCGAGCGCTTGGTGCGAAACTGCGCGAAGGGCCTTTTCATACAAAGGCAGCTGGTAACTCACAGCAGTTGGTAGCACCACGGTCATCCGCTATGCGGGATCACCTCCATGAACGTCCTCAGCCGAGACACGGGGGCGATCTCGTAGGCGCCTCGATACAGCCAGTTACGCAACGACGGGTCTCCATATACCTTCTCCACCAAACGTCCCAGCAAGCGACGCTCATCGGCTGAGGCGCCAGCGCCGATCCACTTTGCGTAGAGCATCACGTAGGGGGGAAACTCCGCCGCTACGACGCGACGGATGTGGCGTGCTTCGAAGCTGTCCTTCTCGAAGAACGTGTGAGCTAGGCGGTGGTAGCCGTCGATCGTTATTGCCATGCGCCGGATCAGGCCGTTGTCCATGAACGAGTCGTTGTCGGAGCGCTTCAGGATGTAAGGCTGCTCGAGATACTTGACACGCAAGCCGTCGGGGATCATCCGGAAGATTCGTGCTACATGCGCCCAGCAGCTGCCCACGAAGTCCTCGTCCAGCGGCAGCGCATCCCAGCGCGCCTTCTTGAAGATCATCGCCGCCAGGAAACTGAAGAACGCCATGGTTGTCTCGGCGTGCGCGAAGTACGTCCAGCGATCATCCTCCCGCCCCAGGTCGAAGCTAGCCCCGGCCGGTACGTCGAGGATCGGGTGAGCCTTCAGTGGGCGCATGTCGCAGGTGCAGATCGTGACGCCACATATATACATATCCAACCCGCTCTCTATCTCCTCGAGCACCCGCTGGACCGCGCCTGGCTTCATCAGATCATCGCTGCTGAACAGCCAACAATACTCGCCGCGGGCGAGCTCGACCGTCCGCGCCATGTCACGATCGATTCCACCTCGCTCGGCGCGCCGGTGGTAGCGCAGAGCTGGAAACCTCGCCTGCAGCGCTTCGACGATCTCGGCCGTGTTGTCGCTCGAGCCGCCATCGAGGATCACGACCTCAACCCCCTCCACCACCTGCGGCAGGATGCTCTCGAGCGTCTCGCCGATGAACTCGCCGAAGTTGTATGTGGGAATGCAGATCGAGAGCCTCATGGGCGCCTCTATGTGAGCGTCGGCGGTCATCGCGGTCGCACCCTAACCCCACCCGGTCCACCGTTCAACGATTTCACTCACAAGCCGTCGGACACGCTGTGTACAGGCGGGTGAGTGGGAAACGAAGCTGTCAAACTCGTCGTCCGGCGACCAATCTCGTGGCCGCGTCGGCTTTGGCTGAATTCTCTGGGCAGAGCGGCACTGCGCCCGCTTTGCGGCTTATCCAAGTGACCAAATGCGATACCGGCGTACCCATGGCAAATCGGCTGCTGCGGTCGCGCCACCAGGCGGCTGCTAGCTTGCGCACCGTGTTCACGCCCCGCACCAGCCTCACGACCCGAACCACGTGCCGAATCTGCGGCTCGCCACACCTCGTTACGGTGCTGTCGCTGGGAGATCAGCACATCGCTGGTGCGTTCGCAAAGCCCGGTGGGGGGCAGCCGGTGTCGCGCCGCGTTCCGTTGGAACTGGTTAGGTGTGACATGACGCGCAACGAGGACGGCTGTGGCCTCGTCCAGCTGCGCCACACGGTGCCCGGGGCGATTCTCTATCGCTCCTACTGGTACAGGAGCGGGGTCAACCAGACGATGACCGACAACCTCCACCAGATCGCAGCACAGGCCGAAGAGCTGGTTGGCGTACGCCCCGGAGACCTGGTGATCGATATCGGCTGCAACGACGGGACGCTCCTCGACGGTTACAAAGCCTCGGATCTGAAGCATCTGGGCTTTGACCCGTCGGATGTAAGTCGCTATGCCGTGCAGAAGGGCTATGAGGTTGTGCGCGACTTCTATTCCTATGAGCGCGTGCGTGAGCGACACGTCGATCGCAAGGCACGGGTGATCACGAGTATCGCCATGTTCTATGACCTCGAGTACCCGGGTGCGTTCGTCGAGGAGGTCTCTCAGGCTTTGGCCGACGATGGCGTATGGGTAATGGAGTTGCACTACCTGCCCGCGATGCTGGACATGAACCAGTTCGACGCGGTAGTACACGAGCATCTCGAGTACTACTCGCTCGCTGTCATCGAGCGGCTGCTCGCCGACGCCGGCCTGGGTGTGGTGCGGGCTCAGGTCAATGAGATCAACGGCGGCTCCGTACGCCTGTTCATCCGCCGTGCCCGCCACTTCGCCGCTGAAGGCGAGGACGCGGAGGTTCTTCAGGAGCTACGGGTCAGGGAGTTCGAGATGGCGCTCGATGCACCCGACCCCTATGAGCGTTTCGCGGCGGCGGCCGCCCGCGTCCGCGAGGATCTTGCCGCCACATGCCGTCAGCTCGTCGATGAAGGTAAGACGATTCACGTATACGGGGCGTCGACGAAGGGAAACACGATTCTGCAATACGCAGGTATCGATCACACACTGATTCCTTATGCCGCCGATCGCAACCCCGACAAGCATGGCTCAGAGACGATCGGTACGCGAATTCCCATTATTAGCGAGGAGCGCTCGCGGGAGCTCCGCCCCGACTACTACCTGGTGCTGCCCTGGCATTTCCTCGACGAGTTCCTACATCGCGAGCGCGAGTTCTTGGACCGTGGCGGTCAGTTCATAGTTCCCATGCCCGAGGTCCGCCTCATCTCCGGCATGCCCGCTCGGCGAATCGAGCAGCCGGCCGCTCAGCGGATGTAGATGGCGCGACGCAGTCGCATCGCCTGCACGAACCCCACGCGCCGGTCGATCGCCTCCGGCGGCGGCCATGCCCGCGGCGGACGACCGGCCGCTGCTCGCCAGCCCGCCAAGCGCCCTCTGAGCGCGGCGAGGTCGCGGGAGAGGACGGCATCAGCGGCCACTACCAGTGCTTCCGTGGCCAGCGTCCGCGGCGCGGCGGAGGAGCGCAGCACGCCATAGCGGCGCAGGATGTAGGCGCGGCCGAAACCTGCCTTGCGCCGGTATTCAGCCGAGCGATGTCCGTACGTCGCAGAGCCGAGGTGCACAGCGACGGCGTCTAGCGCAGTCGTCGTCTCCCAGCCGGCTACACGCAGGCGCAGGAAGAGATCGAAGTCGTCCATCGAGCCGGCGATCGCCTCGTCCATCCCGTCTATTTGCTCCCACGCGGCGCGGCGGAATGCGGCGGCCGCGCCCTCGGGTCCGATCAGCACCAGCCCCGACTCACCGTCGGCGTGTGCCTGCTCGGCCGGGCAGTTTTTGTAGCGGGGGTAGGCCGACAGCGTGCTGTCGACGGCCAGGCCAACGCTGTCGATCCGCTCCTCTCCCGGTCGCAGCAGCAGCGGTGCAACCGAGCCCAGGCGCGGACGCGATGCGAAGGGGGCGGCGAGCCGCTCCAGGAAGTCTGGGCGAGCGTCAACATCGTTGTTCATCATCACCACGATCTCGCCGCAACCGGCAGCCACGACCGCGTTGAAGGCGACCGGATAGGGCATGTTGCGCGGCGTCCGCAGCACCGTCACCTCGGGGTAATCTCTGCCCGCGCGCTCGGCGGTGCCCTCATCGCAGCCGTTGTCGCAGAGGAACACGCGGTGCGCAATGGTCTGGCGGCGCAGGTGCTCCAAACAGCTGCTGGTGAGCTCCCAGTGGCGATAGGCGACGATCGCAACGTCAACGCCCGTTGAGCTATTGGATAACTCCATCGCAAACGGCAAGCTAACAAGCTGCGCGTGCATCGTCCAGCGGTCAGCGAGCAGCCCAGCTGGCTCCCGCAAAGCGTGGTCCGGTGTGTTTCTGTCATTGCCAGGGCTCAGCTGCCCATCAGCGTGCTGACTACGGCTTCGTAAACACCCTTTCCGTGCCCGGCCTCACATGCGCGGGCATTGACATATGCGCCGAGCGATTGGCGGATTGAGGGATCTCGCTCGATGGCGTTGGCGACCAGCCAGAAGGTGTCGACCTCGGCGGCGCAGGCGAGGTCCTCGCGGGAGTCGCCCACGGCGAATGTGTCCGCGCGCTCGTACCCGCGGGCGCGGCGGTGAAACGCGACCGCGGCAGCCTTCGACGCGCCCGCCGGTACGAGGTGGTAGCCGCGCACGTGCGGCAGCCCGGCGAGCGCCTCGGAGCGGCGGCTGACGACGCCGTTGTCCACCAGCCGCAGATCCTCGTGGCCGTGCTCCGCGAGCAGGAGATCGACCTGGTCGGCGTCGACGAGACCGCGGAACAGGTGGGAGACTTCGCGGTTCAAGTGCCAAGGCTCGTGGTACTCGAGCAGCCCCTGATAGCGCTCGAGCAGCAGCGCTGGCGCCCCCGAGCGCTCGATCTGTTCGGCGATGCTCAGCTCGCCCGGCAGAAGATCTCCCGTCAGCCAGTGCTCCTCGCCCTCCAGCACGACGCACGCGCCGGCCTCGTAGATGTAGGAGGTCTGTCCGAACAGCCGCGCGTCCTCCATCACCTGCGCGCGGCGGCGACCGGACATCAGCACCACCTCCACCTCCGCGTGCAGGCATGCCTGCACCGCGCGTACGCCGTCGATCGTGACGTTGCCGTCACCGTCGTGCAGCATCGACGCACCGCGCCCAAGCAGCGTGCTGTCGAGGTCCAGATAGAGGCAGCGCGCGGCCACGGCTAGATCCTCCCGCCGCGAATATCCGCCCGGCCACTGTCCCCGCAGCCGCGCGTCTTCCCCATCGAAGCGCTCACGCGACAGCCAGGCTGTTCAACGGCGGGCGTTCCAGCGGCGCGCCGTCGACACCGTCCAGGCGCCCTTCGTCCCGCAAACGCCCGTCCTGCTGCAAGCGGCGGGCGACGGTGGCCAAGACCGTCTGGGCCATTGGCTCGAGTGCGGACAGCGACTGGTGGCGGTTGTTGTGCTCCTCGAGATCCACCTGGGCGATACCGTCCAGCCCGAGATCCCGATACGCGTCGATCAGCATCGCGATCTCCACTCCATATCCGGTCACGAACGGCAGACGTTCCAGCAGCTCGCGCCGCGCTGCCACCTCACCGGCGAGCGGCTGGCGCACTCCTGCAAGCTCCGGATAGAAAAGCGCAAGTGCGGGCCGCGCGGTCAGGCGGTTGACGCGCCCGCCTCCCTCGCGGTCATCGCCGTGGGGCCGGCGGTAGAACGCCTTTACGAACGACACGCCCGACTCGCACACGAGCGGCCCGAGCAGCCCGGTGGCAAAGTGCGCGGAGAAGCCCTCGGTGTCGGCGTCGAGGAAGCAGATGAGCTCGCCGTCGAGCACGGACAGCGCGCGCCACATGGCATCGCCCTTGCCGAGCACGGGCCCGTGGACAGGCAGCAGCTCGGCCTCCTGGTACACGCTCGCGCCGGCGTCCTGGGCCACGGCGGCTGTGCCATCGGCAGACGCGGCGTCGACGACCACGATCTCATCGATAGCCCCCAGCTCGCGAAGCTCCACGAGCGAGCGGACGATCTGGCCAACGGTTCCTGCGCACTCGCGGGCGGGCAGGCACACGGACACCCGCTGCCGTCGATCGGCGGCGATCCGCTCGGCTGGGTACAGCGAATGGTGGAAGGTGCGGGCTTGCGCCCAACGCTCGGCGGCCGTGGAGGACATGGCCTCTACTATCTCAAGTCCTTGCCTATCGACCGCACAACCGAGCCGTGGAGCGCGCTGCTTGACGCAGGGCGGGAGGACGGGCGGCTGGTCCGGGAAGCCAACGAAGGACCGGGCCGCGCGAGCCTGGTGGACCTGCCCGAAGGGCTCCACCCGGACGTGCTGAAGGCGCTCGCTGGTATGGGCATCGAGCGCCTCTACTCCCACCAGGTGCAGGCGCTACACGCGGCGACGGAAGGGCCGACAATCGTGACGACGGGCACGGCGTCGGGCAAGTCGATGTGCTTCAACCTGCCAACGCTGCACATCCTCTGCGAGCAGGCAACCGCCCGCGCTATGTACCTGTATCCGACGAAGGCGCTCGCGCAGGATCAGGCGCGGGCGCTGGCTGCGTTCGGGCTGACGAAGCGCGTGCGCCCCGCGATCTATGACGGCGACACGCCGAAAGAGGCGCGCAGGCAGATCCGAAAGAGCGCGAACGTAGTGCTTACGAACCCGGACATGCTGCACATGGGCATCCTCCCCAACCACGCGGCGTGGGCGGAGCTGTTCTCGAACCTGGCGGTGGTGGTGGTGGACGAGGCGCACGTGTATCGCGGCGTGTTCGGCTCGCACGTGGGCAACGTGCTGCGGCGACTGCGGCGGATCGCGTCGGCGTACGGCACGGAGCCGATCTTCCTGATGACGTCAGCGACGATCGCCAACCCGGTGGAGCTGGCGGAGCGGCTGACTGGCCTGGAGGACGTGCGGCTGATCGACGAGGACGGCTCGCCGACGCCGCACAGGAGGATCGCTGTGTGGAACCCGCCGCTGACAGATGAAGCGAGCGGTGCGCGCCGCTCAGCACTGGGCGAGGCGGCGGAGCTGCTCACGCGACTTGCACGCGATGGCGCGAGGACGATCTGCTTCATGAAGTCGCGCAAGGGCGTTGAGGTGTTGAGCCGGCTGGTGAAGGACGACCTGAAGACGACGGACCCGGAGCTAGCGGATCAGGTTGAGCCCTACCGCGCGGGCTATACCCCGCAGCAGCGCCGAGAGCTCGAGCAGCGCCTCGTAAAGGGCGAGCTGCGCACGGTGATCACGACGGACGCGCTGGAGTTGGGCATCGACATCGGCGAGCTGGATGCGGCGGTGGTGGTGACGTTCCCCGGCACGGTGGCGTCGCTGCGCCAGATGTGGGGCCGCGCCGGCCGGCGCGGGCGGGGCCTTGCGGTGTATGTGGCGGGCGAGGATGCGCTCGACCAGTTCTTCTGCCGCCACCCGGAGGACTTCCTGGAACGCCCGGTGGAGGCGGCGATCCTCGACCACGAGAGCCCGCTGATCTACCGCCAGCACCTGTTGTGCGCCGCCCACGAGGGGCCGCTCTCCCCCACCGACGCGGAGTTCATGGGCCCGCGCTGGGAGGCTCACGCGGAAGTGCTGCAGAGCGCGGGCCAGTTGCGCCAGCGCACGGGCACGGTTGCGCACGACACGTATGTCCCGCGCCAGCCGGGTGGCTATCCGGCGGCGGATGTGTCGCTGCGCTCGGCCTCGCCTGAGAGCTTTGCGATCGTGGACGTGTCCTCGGGTGAGCTGCTCGGCTCAACAGAGGCGGCGCGCGCACACGCGACGGTGCACGAAGGCGCGATCTACCTGCACCAAGGCCGCTCGTATGAGGTGGCGGAGCTCGACCTGGAGCGAAAGCGCGCGCTCGTGTCGCCGTTTGCGGGCGACTGGTACACGCAGCCGAAGACCGATACGGACACGGAGATCGTGCGGCTGCTGGACCGCCGCGAGACGCTCGGCGTGACGCTGTCGTTCGGCGAGGTTTCCGTCACGGACACGGTGCTCGCCTATCAGCGCAGGCGCCTGCAGGATCACGCGGCGGTGGACATCGTGGCGCTGGATCTCCCCCCCACGAGCTTCCCCACGCAGGCATTGTGGTTCGAGCTGCCCACGGACCTGTCCAGTGAGCTTTCAAATAAAGATTTACAGGAGTTCGGGCTGGCCGCGACGGTGCCGATGGAGATCCTCCTGGGTGCGCTGCACGCGGCCGAGCATGCTCAGATAGCAGTGCTGCCTCTGATCGCGATGTGCGACCGCTGGGACATTGGCGGCCTGTCGACGAACTTCCACCCGCAGACGGGCGTGCCGACGATCTTCATCTACGACGGCCACCCGGGCGGCATCGGCATCACCCGCACGGCGTTCCAGCGCTTCGAGGAGCTCTGCTCGGACGCTTTGCGGCTGATCGCGGAGTGCCCGTGCGCGAGCGGCTGCCCGTCGTGTGTGCAGTCGCCGAAGTGCGGCAACCTCAACGAACCGCTGCACAAGGCGGGAGCGCGGGCGCTGCTCGAGCGACTGCTCGCTAACGCAGCCGAGCCAGTCGTTGGAGCGCCGCTCTGATCGTGCTGGCAGGTTGTTGAAGCGCACAGGCGAATGTTCAGCGTGATGACCAAACCCGTATGCGCACTCACGGTCGCGCTCGTGCTCGCGTTCGCTGCCCTCGCGACGGGGTATGCGACCGCGGCGCAAGCGCCGGCGAGCAAGCCGGTGATCTTCGAAGGCCCGGGCGGGCGGGTGCCGCTGACGAGCTGGACGCTGCGCCGCGACCCCGCCAACCGGGGCCTCGCGCTGGGCTACTCGCGCGGCAAGTTCCCGGGCGGCGTGGTAGGAGTGCCGAACGTGGTCAACCCCGCCCCGTACACGGGCCACGCAGGGGCGGCCAACTACGAAGGCTCGATCGCGTGGTACCGCACGAGCTTCCAGGCAGCGAAAGCGGGGGTGTATGCGTTGAGCTTCCAGTCGGCGAACTACCTGGCGACGGTGTGGGTGGACGGGCGCAAACTCGGTTCCCACCACGGCTCATATCTGCCGTTCGAAGAGCGGGCAAAGCTGGCGGCGGGCACGCATACGGTGGTGGTGCGGGTCGACTGGGAGGACCCAGCGCAGCAGGCGCGGGAAGGCTTCCACCGCACGTGGTTCAACTGGGGTGGCCTCGACGGCGAGGTGGACGTGCGGCTGGTTGGGGAAAGCGAATTGTCACAGCCGACGGTGCAGACGACGCTCACGCCGGACTCGCCGCAGGCAACCCAGGCGCTGGTGAAGGTCGGCGTGCAGGTCACCAACTACGGGACGGCCCGCACGCTCACGCCGGAAGGCTCGCTGACGCACGGCGGGCAGACGATCCATGTGAGCTTCCCGCCTGCGAAGCTGGCCCACGACCAGAGCGCGACGGACACGACGATCGCCGCGATCCCGCAACCGGCGCTGTGGTCACCGACGAGCCCCAACCTCTACCAGTTGGCGCTCGAGATTGGCAGCGAAAGCAGCTATTCGGCGCGCATCGGGCTGCGTCAGCTGACGTGGCACGGCGGCCACGTGTACCTGAACGGCACGCAGCTGAGCCTGCACGGAGCGTCGATCCAGGAGGATGCGAAAGGCCACGGCGACGCGCTGTCGCCCGCGGACGACGACACGCTGATCACGGAGCTCGAGCAGATCGGAGCGAACGTGGTGCGCTCGCAGCACCCGCTCGATCCGGCGCTGCTGGAACGGCTGGACGAAGCGGGAATCCTCGTGTGGCAGGGCGTGGGACCGGTGGAAGGAGCGGCGAACTGGTACTCGACGACGCCGCAGCTGTTGGCGGAAGCGGAGCAGCAGGCGAAGACGACGGTGCTGGCGGCGGAGCTACACCCGTCGATCTTCGCGTGGAACCTCGTGGATGAGATCGCACTGAATGGCCGCGACAGCGAGGAGGTCTCCTACGTGCGCACGCTTTCACGCTGGATCCACCAGCGCGACCCCACGCGGATGGTGGCGGTTGACGTGTGGGGCGATCACCCGCCGAAGCACGCGGGCCCGCTCTACTCGGAAGTGGACGCGGTCGCGGAGACTGACTACTCAGGCTGGTATGACTACCCGCGGGACAGCCCCTCCCAGGTGGAGGCGAAGATGCGGGCGCGCCTCGAGGCGATGGAACGGACGTTCGCGGGCAAGGTGCTGGTGGTGAGCGAGTTCGGCGCTGAATCGAACGGCCTGAACCCGCCTGGCGCCCCCGGCAGCTACGCCTACCAAGCGAAGCTGCTGGCTGAGCACATCGACGTTTACGAGGCCGATCCGCACCTGACGGCGATGATGGTGTGGGTGCTACGCGACTACCCGCTCACGCCGACGTTCGAGGGCGGCTCGATCAAACAGGTGCTGCCGAAGCTGAAGCTGATCGAAGGCCTCAACCAGAAGGGCCTTTTCACCTACGGCGGTCAACCCAAGCCGGGCGTGGTGAGCACGGTGGCGCGGCTTTACAAAGCGCTGCCGGTGGAATGACTCGCTACTGAGCGAAGAGCGCGTAGATGCGCACCTTGCCCACGCTGGATGGCGCTTGGAAAGAGAACACTTCGTACTCGCCGCCGTGGTAGCGAACCGTGCCGTGCAGCGGCAGCTTCGCGGGCCCCGGGCTGGTGCTCCCGGCGAGCTGGCGTGAGCCGGCACGGACATAGAGCAAGCCGTTGGTGTCGGTGCGCACGAGGTCGACGTACGTCTGAAAGTTCCCGGGCGAGAGCGACAGCTGTCCGGCGATGCGCTGGGCGACGACGGCGAGCTCGGAGCTCTTGATTACCGAGCAGGGCTCCTTGGCGAGCCCCGCGGGCAGTGGCACGAGCACGGAGATCCGCAGCGGCCCACTTGGAAAGCGGTTGGCTTCGAATGAATACGCCTGGTAGATGACGTGCCTGTATGTGACAGGCCCGTGTTCGGGGATCTTTACGGGCCCTGGCGTGAGGAGATCTTCGATGGGCACGTTCTTGGTGCCGGTGCGCAGCACCACGGGCGCGCCGATGAAGCGGTTCTCGATCTTGACGTAGCCGACGTCGTCCTGGACGGACATGACGTAGTGCCCGACCGTGTGGCCGCGCAAGGTGAGCGTCCCATGGAGCGGCGCGAGGATGTAGGGGCCGCCGACGTCGGCGAGCAGCTTCTTACCGGTGAGCACGCGCAGGCGCACGATGTGCGTGCCCGAGTAGACGAGGCTGGTGACGGCAGCCTTGATCGCAGCCCTGTTGCCCTTGGCCATCGCGTGCAGCAGCGGCTCATACGTTTCCACCTGCAGTCGGTCGTTGATCGTCTCGGAGCTATCGACCTCGCCGGTGTAGATGCGCTGGGCTACCCACCCGATCGCCTGCGCGAGCACTTCGGGCGCGCCGGACCCACACGCTGGCTGCGCCGCCGGCGACGCACCGGAGCTGCGAGCGTCACGCCCCTGAGCGCCGGCGCTGCTGGCAACCGGCAGCACGATGACCACGACCGCGAGCGCCGCGGCCGCAACCGCGGCGAACACAAGGCTAGGTCCTCTCAACGAGCCGTGATCGTAATGGACGACAACTCGACAGACGCCACCTCGAGCCGGCCGAGAAGCTCTGGCCGCTGCCCTGGCTGCCCTCTCGACCTATGAGAGCAGCGACAACTCGGGGGTGCGCGCAGCGAACCTTCCGCCCCACTCGCCGATGAACGCGAGCTGCTCCACGATCTCGTCCTTGAGGTTCCACGGCAAGATCACGACCACGTCGGGGTGGTCTTCACGGATCACCTGCGGCGAGCGAATGGGTATGTGGCTGCCGGGCAGGAAGTGCCCCTGCTTATGTGGGTTGAGGTCGACCGTGTAGTCGAGGAAGTCGCGACGCACGCCGCAGTAGTTGAGCAGCGTGTTGCCCTTCGCCGGCGCGCCGTATCCGACGACGCGCCGCCCTTCGTTCTTGAGGCCGATCAGGAACTGCAGGATGCGGCGCTTGTCCGCCTCGACGCGCGCGCCGTAGCTCGTGTAGGTCTCGAGCCGTTCATAGCCCGCCTCGCGCTCGCGCTCGCGCATCGCCGCCGCGCGGGCGCTGTCGGGCTTGCTGGCGTCGTCGTGGTGTGCGCCGTAGACGCGCAGCGAGCCACCGTGCGTCGGCAGCTCCTCGACGTCGAACAGACGCAGACCGTGGGCTGCGAACACACGGCTGACGGTGAGGAAGGAGAAGTATGAGAAGTGCTCGTGGTAGATGGTGTCCCACTGCCTGTCCTCGATCAGCCTCATCAGGTGGGGGAACTCCATGGTGATCGTGCCTGCCGGCTCCAGCAGGATCTTCATTCCGGCCACGAAGTCGTTGAGATCTGGGACGTGCGCGAGCACGTTGTTTCCGAGCACCAGGCCCGCCCGGGACTCAGCTGCCAACGAGCGCGCCAAATCGCGCCCGAAGAACTCCACCAGCGTGGGAATCCCCTTCTCGCGTGCGACCTCCGCGACGTTGGCGGCGGGCTCTATCCCGAGCACTGGGATTCCGCGGCGGCGAAAGTACTGCAGCAGGTAGCCGTCGTTGGAGGCGAGCTCCACCACACGGCTTTGCTCTCCCAGCCCGAGCATCTCGATCATCTGCTCGGTGTAGCGGCGGCAGTGCTCCAGCCAGCTGACCGAGTAGGACGAGAAGTAGGCATAGTTGGAGAAGATCCGCTCGGGCG
Organism: uncultured Solirubrobacteraceae bacterium; assembly: GCA_963752865.1. Lineage (GTDB taxonomy): Bacteria > Actinomycetota > Thermoleophilia > Solirubrobacterales > Solirubrobacteraceae > Palsa-744. Next base: position 579,007 of record CAVVZU010000001.1, on the reverse strand, counting down.
TCTCGAACTGCTCGAGCTGCACCAGGAAGCAGCGCTCGCACACCAGCGCACGCAGCGGGTAGAAAGGCTCCATCGCGCCGAGACTCTCGGGCGACAGGTAGGAGTTGGCGAGCGGCGATGAGCCGAGGTCGGCGAACACGTGTCGCAGCTGGTGGCCACAGAACCGGCAGGGCGTGGCGCCCAGCCCGATGTCGGGCACCTGGATCGGTGTCGACTCAGGCCTGGTTGCGGATGCGAGGCTCATACTGGCGCCCCCGTCCGCTGGTAGGCCTCGATCTGCGCCTCGGTGAGGGCTGAGACGTCTTCGCCTGCGTGTAGCGCGCGATACCACGCGACGGTGGCGTCCAGTCCCTCGCCAAGACCCCAGCGCGACTTCCAGCCGAGGTGCGCGCGAGCGCGTGAGGAGTCGAGCTTCAGGTAGCGAGCCTCGTGGGGTTGCGGTCGATCGGGCTGCGAGTGATCTACCCAACGCAACTGTGGCCAGAGTGTGGCAATCCGCTCGACGATCCAGCGCACGGGGCGTGCGTCTTCGTCGCTTGGGCCGAAGTTCCAGCCACCCGCGAGATCCGGGGATGTCCACAGCGCCTGCGCGAGCGTGAGATAGCCACTGAGCGGATTGAGCACGTGCTGCCAGGGGCGCACGGATTCGGGGCTGCGCACATGCACTACCCGATCCTCGAGTGCGGCGCGCATCAGATCGGGGATCAGGCGATCCTCCGCCCAGTCGCCACCGCCGATGACGTTGCCCGCACGAGCTGACGCCACGCGGGTGGAGCCCTCGGTGGAGAAGTACGAGCGGCGGAACGCGTCGGTGACCAGCTCGGCGCAGCCCTTCGAGCTCGAATAGGGGTCGTGACCGCCCATCGGCTCGTGCTCGCGGTAGGCCCACTCCCACTCGTGGTTCTCATAGCACTTGTCGGAGGTGACGTTGACCACCACGCGCACGTCCCCGTCACAGCGAACGGCGTCGAGCAGGTTGACGGTCCCCATCACGTTTACCTCGTAGGTCTTGCGTGGCTCGGAGAACGACGGTCGCACGAGCGATTGCGCGGCCATGTGGATCACGACCTCGGGACGCGCCGTGGCGAGGGCTGCCGTGAGCGCGTGGAAGTCGCGGACGTCGCCGTCGATGCTCTGCATGCCCTCACCCACCCGCGCGAGCTCATACAGCGAGGGCTGCGTCGGAACCCCCAGCGAGAAGCCGGCCACCTGCGCGCCGAGCGCCTTCAACCAGAGTGTTAGCCAGGCTCCCTTGAAGCCTGTGTGGCCGGTCACCAGCACCCTGCGCTCACGCCAGAAGTCGTTGTCCAGCACCCCCGGGCGCCGGGTCGGCGCTGAGGACAGCTCGACGGCTCCTGCCGGGGCGCTGGCGATTGCGCCGCTCACTTCCAGACCCGCCATGGCGCGTTGCCGGAGTCCCACAGCTGCTCGAGCTGGTTGCGGTCGCGCAGCGTGTCCATCGCCTGCCAGAAGCCGTTGTGGCGGAAGGACGCGAGCTGTCCCTCGCTGGTGAGCGTGCGCAGCGGTCCCTGCTCCCAGGTCGTGTGATCGCCCTCGAGGTAGCGGCCGACCTCGGGGGACAGCACGAAGTACCCGCCGTTGAGCCAGGCGCCGTCCCCGCGTGGCTTCTCCTCGAAGCGCAGCACGCGCGTGCCGTTGAGCTCGACCGCACCGAACCGGCCCGGGGGCTGCACGGCGGTGACGGTCGCCAGCGCGCCCTGTTCACGGTGGTAGGCGATCAGCGCCGTGATGTCGATGTCGGCCAGCCCGTCGCCATAGGTGAAGCAGAACTCCTCGTCGCCGACATATGGGAGCACCCGCCGCAGGCGGCCTCCCGTCATCGTGTCTTCGCCGGTGTCCACGAGCGTGACCTTCCACGGCTCGGTGCTCGAGCGGTGAACCTGGACGTCGCCCTGGCTGAGGTCGAACGACAGGTCGCACGTGTGCAGGTAGTAGTTGGCGAAGAACTCCTTGATCACGTAGCCCTTGTAGCCGAGGCAGATCACGAACTCGTTGACCCCGTGGGCGGCGTATGTCTTCATGATGTGCCACAGGATCGGCTTGCCGCCGATTTCCACCATCGGCTTGGGTCGCACGGTCGTCTCCTCACTGAGGCGCGAGCCGAGGCCACCGGCAAGGATCACCGCCTTCATCGCGCGCAGCGGAAAGCAGCCGGTGACCGACTTGCGGGCAGGGAGTTCCTGGCTAAGCGCATGCCGCGAGTCAAGCTAACACGGGCCCTGCGCCTGGATCGATACAGGCGCCTCGACGCCTGTATCCACGGCAAATCGCCGTGCTTCTGGTGTTTCTATCAGCTGGCTGCGGCCGACTGCCGCGGCTCAGCTGTTGCCGCGGGCGATCTTGCGCAGGTCGATCGTCTGGTCATACAGCTTCGCGTCGACGCCCTCCTCGAGGGCGACCTCACGCAATGGTCGCCCGGAGTCGGTTGCCTTCTTGACGATCGCGGCGCCCTTGTCGTAGCCGATGGCGCCGTTGAGCGCGGTAGCGACGGCGAGCGTGCCACCGGCTGACGCAGCGGCGCCGGCCTTGTTGACCTCGATGCCATCGATGCACTTCTCGGCAAACGCGCGCGTGGCGGCGGACAGCAGACCCAGGGACTGCAGCAGGTTGCGGGCGATCAGCGGGATACGGACGTTCAGCTCGAACTGGCCCTGCATGCCGCCGACGGTGACGGCTGTGTCGTTGCCGATCACCTGCGCGCTCACCTGCAGCACAACCTCTGGCATTACCGGGTTGACCTTGCCGGGCATGATCGAGGAGCCCTTCTGCAGCTCCGGCAGGAAGATCTCGCCGATGCCCGTGCGCGGGCCGGAGCCCATCAGCGCGAGGTCGTTTGCGATCTTGGTCAAGGACACGGCCACGACCTTCAGCGCGCCCGAGAGCTCGACGAGCGCGTCGCGGTTGGCCTGCGCCTCGAACGGGTCGAGCGGCGCGGCGATCTGTTTGAGGCCGGACTCCTTCTTCAGCCGCGCGCGGACCTGCTCGGCAAAGCGGGGGTGGGTGTTCAGGCCTGTGCCGGTGGCGGTGCCGCCGAGCGGGATCTGCCCGACGTGCACGAGCGCGGACTGCACGCGCTCCTGGGCGAGCGCCATCTGGGCGGCGTAGCCGGCGAACTCCTGGCCGAGCGTAACGGGCACGGCGTCCATCAGGTGAGTGCGCCCTGCCTTGACGACGTTGCTGAAGCTTTTGGCCTTCTTTGCGAAGGAGCGCTCGAGCTGTTTGAGCGCGGGCAGCAGCTCGTTCTGGGCGACGTCGAGCGCCGCGAGGTGCACGGCGGAGGGGAACACGTCGTTGGATGACTGACCCATGTTGACGTGGTCGTTCGGGTGCACAGGCTCGCCGGCGAGCTTGGCGATGACCTCGTTGGCGTTCATGTTGGTGGAGGTGCCGGAGCCGGTCTGGAAGACGTCGATCGGGAACTGGCGGTCGTGCTTGCCGGCGGCGATCTCCGCGGCGGCCTTCTCGATCCGCGTGGCGCTGCGCTTGGGCAGCAGCCCGAGCTCGCCGTTGACGGCGGCGGCGGCGCCCTTGATGCGTGCCAGCCAGTGGATCACCGACACGGGCACGGTCTCACCGGAGATCGGGAAGTTCTCGACGGCCTTGGCGGTCTCGCCGCCCCACAGCTGTTGATCGGACATGGGTCTCCTTTTCCACTGGGGCTCGACGCAACGAGGGCCCGCGATATACCGGCGAGTCCCCTCGAGCTGCTGAGCGCTAACCCTACTGGCAGAAGGCGGCCAGCTCCCGGGCGAGGCCAACGGGATCGTCGTAGGCCATCAGGAAGCCCGTGCTCTCGAGCACCCGCAGCTGCCCGTGGGGCAGTCGCGCGAGGGCCTCTTCGGCGATGGCCAGCGGATACAGACGGTCCTGGTCGGCCCACAGCAGCAGCACGGGCATGTCCAGCCGCTGGTAGGCGTCGAGCAGCTGCGTCTGCGCCCCGCGTGGCCAGCTGCGCGCGCACTTCGCCCACGAGCGAGCAAGGCTCGAGTTTCCGGCAACGTCGGCGAAGGCATGACGGAACAGGTCCGCTGCGGCGGGGTTGGCCCGCACCGAGAGACCGGCCCCGCGCGCGGGCGTGAACACAAAGCGGGCACCGTGGGAGAGCAGCCGGTCGAGACCTGGCACGGCGGCGAGTTGCGTGGTCAGCTGCCATGCCGCGCGCGCGCCCGAGCGGGCGGGGACGGCGTGCATACGGTTGGGCATCAGCACCAGCCGCGCGGGCCGAATGCGCCCGGCGAGCACCGTGTGCAGGAGAATCTCAGCGCCCACGTCGTGCCCGGCGAGCAGCGGCCTCGGGCCGAGCACCTCGGCGGCGAACCCGGCCAGCACCTCGGCGAACCACTCGAGCGTGTGCGGGTGACGCGGGCGGTCCTCGGAGTCGCCATGGAGCGGCAGATCGGGGAGCACCACACGGAAGCGGTCGGTGAGCCCCTCGACCGCAGGCTCCCACTCCTTGTGTGAGAGCAGCCCGGAGTGAAGCAGCGCGAGCGGCGGGCCGGCACCCAGTTCGCGGTAGGCGACACGCGCCCCGTCCGAGTGGTGGTAGAGGCGCAGCCTCATGGGCTTGAGTGACGAGAGCTCACGCACGCATCGTAGGTCCTCGCCTAGAGAGAAACAGCTGCAAGAGCCGGTTGCCCGTGGATAAAGCGAGCACCCGTGCCTTGTTGATTAAGTCACGGCGACGGTTAGCGTGGGCGACTTGCACCTGTGGCTTGAGATCGTCGCACGCGAGCTGGCGATGCTCGTCACCCTGTTCGCGCTGGGGGTCGGTCCGGCGTCGTTCCTCGGACGGCGCTTCGACACGGCGGCGCGGCTGGCGATCGCTCCGGTCTTCGGGCTGTGCCTTGCCACGTGCGTGTTCACGACGCTTATCTGGTTCACAGCGGCCAGCAATACCTATTGGCTGTTGCCGGTCATCGTGGCGGTCTCGATCGCGACGGCTGTGCGGCGGAGCCTGACCGCGACGAGTGGCACGGGAGATACAGCGAACCGCCTGCGAACCGCATTTGCGCGCCTGCGCGCGCGGGATGCCATCTCGTTGCTGCTCGTGTGCGTGATCGTGGCGGCGCCGCTGTCGTACACGCTGCACGAGCGCGACAGCGTGGGACCGACCGGCTTTCTGATCTTGGACGCGGACGGCTACACGCTCGCGGAGGACGGAATGCAGCAGCTGTCGATCCGCGAAGCGCTGCGTCCGGCCGCTGAAGACGTCAGCTTCGTGCACAAGTTCTGGAAGAGCTTCGCGGGCCAGGCGGTGAACCTCGACGCCTCGCCGCTGTCGGCCAATCTCGATCTCCTGATCGGGTTGCACGCCACCGACACGCAGAGCCTGTTCATGATCATGTTCCTGGTGGCCGGCGCGCTTGGGGCGTTTGCGACCGTCCGTTATCTGTCGCCCAAGCCTGGCTGGACGGCGCCGCTGGCAGGCGTGCTGTTTGCGGGCCCGTTGTTTCTGCAACTACTGGCCGACGGCAGCCAGGCGGCGACGTGTGGTCTGGCCGTGCTGATGCCTCTGGCGATACTCGGCTTCGAGATCCTGCGCGAGCAGAAGCTCGCCAACCTCATGCTGTTCGCGCTGCTCGCGTCGGGGCTGATGTCACTCTACCCGGTGCACCTTCCTGGATTTGCGCTGGCCGCGGCGCTAGTGCTGATCGCGATCGCGGTGGGCAGGCGGCTTCGCGGGCGCTTCGGATGGCGCGCGGCGCGGCGCGCGGGCGCGCTGATAGCGGGCGTGACGGCGTTGACGATCGTTTTCAACCTGGTGGCCTTTCCGCGCGCCGTGCGCTACTGGCTTGAAACGCTTGGCACCGAAGCGCTCACACACAAACCCGAATACGACCTGCCACTGTCGGTCTTGCCGGGGTGGGTGCTGCAGACGCGTCAGTTCTATGTGCTGCAGAGCCCGCCGCTCAGCTACCTGCAGAACCTCACACAGGCTCAGGTCGTCGAAGTCCTAGGCGAGGCGGTCCTTCCCGCAATCCTGATCGCGGTGATTCTGTTCGGGCTGTGGCGCGATCGCCGTGGGCTGATGCTGCTGTCGATTGTCGTCGTGTTCGCGGCGCTTGCGGAGTACGCGAGCGCCGCCGACAACTGCTCCTATTGCGTTGACCGCAACACGCTGGCGAGCGCGCCCACGAGCATCGTGCTGCTCGCCGTCGGCATCGGCGCGCTCGCGTTGGGAACACACAGGTGGATGCGCTGGGCGGCGGTCGCGGTGGCCGTCGCGGCGGTGATCATGGTGGGTGCACAGACGTGGACGGAGCGCCAGCTGTTCGCGGCCGAGGCCTACTACCTGGGAGGTGACGAACGTAAGCTCGTGTCCGCGCTGCCGGCTGATCCCGGCCCGGTGGACATGGAAGGCTTCGGTGAGAACGCCGAGCTCGAGGGCTCGGTGGCCGAACTGCCGCTCGTGTACGCGCTCCTCTATGAGCGCAACCACGGCGAAGTGTCGTTGCCGAGCGAATACGCCAACTACGGGGGCTTCGCGTATCTCAATGGGCCCTACCCCCGTGACCCGGACTTCAGACCCAGCTACCGGTACGTGCTCACGCGTCTCGGCGGTGTGGAAACCGGACGACGCGTGCTCGCGCGTGCGGGCCCGCTGGCGCTCGAGGAACGAACAGCCCCGCTCGACGCCACCGTCACCTCCGGACTCGCCCTGCCGATGGTCCGTGAGGACGCCACCGGTCAGCCATCTGTCGTTCAAGCACTCCATCTACTCGCCGTCGGCGGGGGATCAGCCCCGGCGTGGGTGCGACTTCGCTTCCGCACACTCGCTCCCGCGGCGGCGGGGGCCCAGCCCGGCCTGTTGAGTAAGGCGAGCGCGCACGAATTGACCGTGTGCGTGGAGGCGACGGGCCTGGCACCGGTGCGCACGGCATCGGTACGCCTCGCGGGGACGCTCTATGAAGGACTCACGCCGCATGAAAAGTTCGCGTTGCGCGAGCCTCCGCGGGGGATCACACTCGTGGGTATGTCGGTGGCCGGTCACTGCTCGCCCTGAGGCGGGATTGGCCGGGACGGGGCCAGCTAAAGCACGCGCCCTGGCCGAGCAGCCCTGACTCGGGGTGAGCGCAGCGCTCGGGCCACGGAGAGGATGCGGCCAGCGGACGGACATGAAGCGCCGCTGGTCATACGGCCCAGCGCCGACGTCGAGGGTTGGGCACCGGCAAGACGCGCCTGCGACGATGCCCACCGGTCCAGATCAACAGGCCCAGCAGGAGCAGGACGCCAGTCACGCTGAGGGCACGACCGAGGGTGATGATGAGGCGGTGGGCGGTTTCCACCGTGACGTAGACCGGTCCCTGCATCTTGCCGACGCGTTGTACGACGGCATAGCCTTCGGAGTTGCGCCCAATCCGCCTCACCCCGGATATGCGCACCAGGTAGGCGCCTCCGTCGATGTCTGTCTGGATCGGCTGTGGCCCGTCGGGGAGCTGCAGCCAAGCGGCGAAGCGGTCGCCGTGCACTTCACTTGGCTGTATCAACAGCAGTCGCCCGCCAGGCACGGCGATCACGGGGGCCTGGCGATCGGAATACGCTTCGTTGCCGTTGTACCAAGTGTGCGGCGCCACATTGACGCTGGCCAACGCTTCACCACGGTTGCTGTATGAATCGGGGAACAGCGAGTTGGCGGCCCACTGCTGCCAGATGCACAGCCCGACGCTGATCATGCATGCGCCGAGCAGCGCCGCGCGCAGGCCCACGCCGACGCGTCTGGAGGCAGAGCGCTGGACGATCAGGGCGCTGACGAGTACGAGCCCGGCCACGGCGTAGTAGACATAGCTCGACAGTCGATACGGGAACTGGATCTCGTCGAACGGGAACGGCACGGCGTTCCAGAACGCCTTCACCATGATCATCGCGAGCGTTACCGATACGAGTAGGAAAGCCGCCAGCCATAGTCGGCGCAGCGTCCGCTTGGCGGACCCGCGCGAGAGCAACAGCACTCCCGCCAACACACCCCAAGCCAGCAGCCACACAGGCGCCTGCGCATACAGCCCGGGCGTAGTGGACTGGCTCGGGACGCTGCGCAGTGGGTCCAAGAGGACGGCTGGCGTATTGAGGAAGGCCGTGTTCTGCCACATCGTGGCGCCGGAGGCCGTCGTGATGTGAGCACCGACGAACCGCTCGTAGAGCACATCGGTGACCAGGTACCAGGCGTTGATCATCACGCCCACAGCCCCCAGCCCCACGAGCATCGCCAGGCGTCGATACGGCAGCTCCCGCGACCGGCCACACGCCAGCCAGATGGTGAATAGGAAGAGGGCGCCCATCACGGGGGCCCAGACCATGGTGATGTTGTGACTGCCGGTGAGTATCACCACCGACAGCACGAACACGAGCACGGCCCCTGGCCGCCAGACGCGAGCGCGAGCCAGGCACAGGCCGCTCGCAGCCAGCGGGACAATGCTCGCGACTGCCATGAATTCGGGCCACGCGCCGCGCCCATACAGGTTGGTGATGAAATACGCGCTCGTGATGATGGTGAGGCCCGGTGCGTGTGCGAGCAGTCCCCTGAGGCCGAGCTGACGGGAGAGCCACAGCGCTCCCAGGTAGTCGCCGGCGATTGCAAGCAGGGTGACAGCATCGAAGGCGATCTCGAAGTGCCCTCCGAGCAGTTCGCCGAGGCCACCGGTGAGCACTAGCAGGGTGGCGCCTTCGAAGGCGAGCAGTGGGTAGAACACCCCCATCACGCTCGTGTTGAGAAAGTAGGCGGGGTGGCCTGCTGCGACGGCTCCTTGCCGGCGGCCCACGCAAGCCAGAGCGAATTGGTGAAATCGAGCGCAAACCCTGAGCGTGTGAACAGCAGCGGCGCGGCCACCAGGATCACCACGATGAGCGCGACTACGGCGTCGCGGCCGATGCCGCGGGCCACACTCGACGAGCGAGGGCTCACGGCGAGCGCCTCCCGCGCAAGCCTGGAAGCTGCTCGAGCAGCTCACGCGGCACGGCGCCGAGCGCCAGCAGGCATGTGCAGTAAATGGTGAGTGCCAACAATGGCCTGACGACGTTGGGCAGTCCCGGGGGCACCATCGCGAGCGCCCCGAGGAGCGCGGCCAGCGCCGCGCGGGGCATCCCTGCGATTGACACCTTGGGACGAACGCCGGCCCGAGCCACCGCCACAGCCAGCATCGCCGTGTAGAGGATCTCAACCGCGGTCGTGGCGCTCGCCGCCCCCACGGCGCCGTGGCTGGAGGCGAGCACGCTGGTGAGCGCGCCGCTCAGCGCCAGCACCGCTAGGTTGATGATTAGTACCTCGCGGTAGCGGCCGAGGCTGAGCAGTGCGTAGCCGAGCACGGCCCCCATGAAGGTGAAGGTCAGGGCCACGCCCTGGATGCGCAAGATGACGACGGCGGGAGCGAACTTGGGGCCGGCGACGACGCTGATGATGAAGCTCGCGCCGGCGACGAGCGCCAGGCCGACTGCCACGCCGAGCAGCAGGCAGACGTCGAAGGTGCGCCCCAGCGCGTAGTCCAGACGGTCGCGATCGTCGCGGGCGGCACGCGCGAAGATGGGAAGCGTCGATCCCACGATCAGCTGGGGCACGATGAACAGCACTTCGATGATGCGAAACGACGCGCCGTAGTAGCCGGTCTGCTGGGCGGTGGCGACGCCGGACATGATCAGAATCGCGAGGCGGAAATAGATGACGCCGACGGCTGCCGCCATCGAGTAAGGCAGCGTGTGCCGCAAGAGCGAGCCCCACACGGCACGGTCGAAGGCGGGCAACAGCGGCATCGAGCGCCTGATCAGGAAGGCCGCGAGCATAGTGGCGAGCACGCCGCCGACGATCGTGGCAGACCAGAACGGCAGCAGTGGCGCGCCGAGCAGGACTAGCGCGATGATGGCCGCCGCGGTGGCGAGCTGGCGCAGGACTTCCACCGCTGTGACCGAGCGCAGCTGCAACCTCACCAGCAGCGGCAGTGAATAGGTGGTTTGAGTGGTCAGCAGCATGAAACCACCGCCGGCGAGCAGCGTGCCTAGCACCATCGTGTGCGAGTAGCCGCTAGCGAGCGCGAAGGCGAGGGCAAGCAGTACCCCCACGAGGATGCACACCAAGCGCAGGCCGGAGAGGCTGCGGAAGAAGCCCCGCACCTGCTCCGGTGCGAGCGTGCTCAGTTCGCGCACCCCGATAGCGGCCAGACCTGCTTCGGTCACCCCGCCTGTGAGCGTGACCAGCGACAGCACTGTCACATAGTCGCCGGTGGCAGCGACACCGAGATGGCGTAGCAACAGCGCCGAGGAGGCGACGGTGACGGCCACCCCCACGAGATAGCCTCCGGTCCGCACGCTGCCGCCGCGGATCACCGCGACCCCCGCGTCGGGGGTGTCGAGCACGTCCGCGGGCTCGGTGAGCGGCAGCGCGCTCACGACAGTTGGCGTTGAGCGCTCGGCGCACCGGCGAGGAACGCCTCGGTCTCCTCGAGGGCGGCGGGCGAGCCGATCTCGTAGAAGCGCTCGCTCGCGGCGTAGCCGCAGAGCTCCCCCCGCAGCGCGAGCGCGTGGTAGAGCTCCGCGAGGTCTCTCTCGGTGGCGGCCACGCGCTCGAGCGCGGCGGCGGACAATCCCCCCAGGCCGTAGTCGATCCAGTGCATCTGCGACGTGGGGGCGCGCTTGTCGTAGGCGAGCACGCACCCGTCCTCGTAGAGCGCATTCGATACGTCCCAGCGGCCGTTGTTGCGCAGCACCACCATCAGCGCCGGCAGCGCGCTCTCGCGCCAGGCACGGACAGCTGCGCGGTAGTCGACGCGCAGGTAGGTGTCACCGTAGAGCACGAGGAAGCGCTCTCCCAGCAGCTCGAGCGCACGGCGGATGGCGCCGAGGGTACCGTCCAAGCCGGGGCCATCGTGGCTGTAGGAGATGTCGATCCCGAAGCGGGTGCTGCCGATCCGCGATTCGATCAGCTCACCCCGGTAGCCCACGCAGATGACCGCCTGCTGTGCCCCATGGCTTGCCAGCAGGCGCAGCTGGTGGAACAGGAATGGCTCGCCGGCGACCTCGACGAGCGGCTTGGGGATGCCACGGGCTCGCTCGCCGAGTCGGGTGCCCAGCCCACCCGCGAGGATGCACACTGGCGGCAGGGTCTCGGCGGGCATCTCACACCTCGCCCCAGGAGAGCCCCCGGTCGCGGGGCACAATCCGCCTCAGCGTATATACGTCGGAGTCGAGGTCGGCGCGGTGTGCACCAAGCTGCGACCACGGGTCCCAGACCGCGCTGAGCAGCTTGCCGGTGATGCCGTCGCTGGCGGGCGAGGCGAGGAAGACGGCGAGCTTCGCCCCCTGCTCCAGGGGGATGCCGCCACTGCGCTGCTGCTCGAGCGCGCGCTGATAGAAGCCGTTGCCGACGCGCTCGGGACCGGCGCGGATCACCTCGTCGAGCATCCGTGTGTTGAGCGCTCCAGGCGCGATGGCATTGACGTCGACCCGGTGCTCGCGCAGCTCCTCCGCAAGCGTCTCCGCGAGGCGCACCACCGCCGCCTTGGAGGCCGCATAGGCGCTGAGGCCGGGAAGCGGCGCGGTGGCGCCTCCCCCGGAGAGCTGCACGATCTTGCCGTAGCCGCGCTCGAGGAAGTGGCGGATCAGCCCGCGTGCCGGGAGCGCCGACCCGAACAGGTTGATCTCGACTGCCCGCCTCCACTCCAGCCAATCCGCCTGCTCGAGCCCGCCCTTGGGGCCGTAGACGCCAGCGTTGGATACGAGGATGGTGAGCTCCCCCAGCCCGGCCAGCGCGAGCTCGATCAGCCCGTCCACGTCCTCGGGGCTGGACACGTCCGCCACGCACCCCAGCACCTTCTGGCCCTCCTCAGCCAGCTCGCCGAGCTCGGCGAGAGCTCTCTCCAGCGTGCTAGCGTCGCGGCCGCAGATGCAGACGCCGGCCGCACCGGATGCGAGATAGGCCTTGGCGATCTCGAGCCCAAGCCCCTGACTCGCCCCGGTGATCAACGCGGTACGACCGGCCAGGGGAGCGCTCACGTGTGCGCCTCGCCGACGGGCACGGCCCTGCGAGCACGGATCTCCAGGGGCCTGCCGACGCGCGCGTAACGGACCTGCGGATGAGGCGCGAGGACATGAGCGAGCACGCCGGCGGCGTCGATGACCTGCGCCAGCGCGAGCATCGACAGCAGCTCCTCGACGGGTACGTTCAGGTAATCGGGCCAAGGGGTGCAGACGACGAGCACGTCCGCCCCGGCGGCGGCCTGCAGGGGACTCGAGCACAGCTGTACCTCGTCGGCGAGATCGGCGGGGAGCACGCTCACGGCGGGGTCGTGGGCGCGCACGCTCGCGCCGACGGCCACAATCCAGCGGCACAGCTCGATCGCGCTCGATCGCCGCAGCGTGTCGGTGCCCGGCTTGTACGTCAGACCCCAGACGGCCACGCGCCTGCCTGCGAGCGACTGGTCTGCGAGCGTCTGATCCGCGAGCGCGTCCTCATCGGCGAGGAGCTCGAGCAACTTACGGCGTGTCCAGTGCTTGTGTGCGGTGTTGCCGTCAGCGACACCGGCAAAGACATGGGCGGGCAGCCCACGGTGCTTGGCCAGCCCGCGCAGGAAGCCGATGTCGCGGGCGAGCGTGCCTCCGGCGAACGCATCCCCCGGGCCAAGATATGCGCGCGGCCCGATGCGCTGCTCACTCTTGAGACCGCGGGAGACCTCCTCGGCGTCGGCGCCCACCGACTCGCAGATCTCTGCGATCTCGTTGATGAATGCAACGGACGTGGCGAGGAAGCCGTTGAGCGCGTGCTTGGTCATCTCCGCCGACTCCACTCGCATCCACTGCACCGAGTCGCTGAACGGCGCGAGCAGCTCGGCGAGCTCCGCGCGGTCCTCTTCGTTGCGCACGCCGGCCACGATCCGGTCGCCTGCGCTGAAGCACTCGAGCGCTCGGCCCAGACGCAGGTTCTCGGGCACACACGCAAAGCGCAGGGTCTCCTCGCCACGCCGCGCGGCAGTGCGCTCCTGCAGCCTGGCGATGCTGCCGACCGGCAGTTGTGAGGAGACGACCACGAGCGATCCCTCGGGGAGCGCCGCGAGCAGCTCCACAGCCTGCTCCAGTACCCACTCCACGTCGGCGTTGTCGTCATCGTCGACGGGCGTGTCGAAGGTGATCCACGCGCGACGCACGCCGGCGAGCGCCCCGGGCTCACAGGTGAAGTCCAGCCGATGCGTGTTACGGGCCAGCAGCTCCTCGAGTCCTGGCTCGGAGACGGGAGCGTGTCCGGCGAGCAGCCCCTCAATGACCGCCGGGTCGGGGTCGACGCCGACGACGTGGTTGCCGGCGTTGGCCACACAGGCAGCGGTTACAGAGCCCAGGTGCCAGAGCCCGACAACGCCGATCGGCTCGCCTCGATTGACTTGATCGCCTTGCACCGGCTTGCTCCTACCTCAGGCTCACCAGCGAGCGCATATCGGCGTAGACGCTGTTCGCGTACGCGGCCTCCACCTGTTCCCACGCGTCGTGGGCGGAGCGCAGGTCGCCGAGCAGCGGTCGCTCGTCGGCTGCGACGATCGCCTCGGCGAAGTGCTCCCATTCGGCTTTCCAGGTGGGATCGCTGTCGGGGTAGTCGATCTCTTCCAGCGCCGGCGGCCCGAGCTCCTGTCCCATCCTGTAGATCCGCAGCCGCTGCGGTCCGTAGGAGCCGACGAGCCCGTCGACCTGGAGCTTTGCGGTCACGCAGTAGATCTCCAGCGAGAACAGGTTCTTCCACTCGGTCCAGCTGACGTGCAGCATCGCCCACGGATCTGTGCGCGAGCTGGCCTCGCCGAGCAGCAGCGCGGCGTTGTCGTCGACCTCTGCATCCCAGAACTGTGTGCGCAGAAGCGCTGAGTGCAGGGGTAGCGGGCCGGCGAGCCAGTTGCTGAGGTCGAGCAGGTGCATGCCCTGATCGATCAGCTCGCCGCCGCCGGAGCGCAGCGGCTGCACGCGCCACTCGCGGTCATAGCCCGGGCGCCCGCCGTGCCCGTAGCGGGCACGTAGATGCATCAGCTCGCCGTGGCGCCCGGAGTGGACCTCCGCGACAGCCCGCGCGATCCCGGGGTGAAAGCGATGGTTGAAGCCCACCTTGACGAGGCGCCCGTTGAGACGCTGGCACTCGATCAGGCGCTCGATCTGCGCGGCGGACACGCCGGCGGGCTTCTCCACCAGCACGTGTGCGCCTGACATCAGCGCCAGCTCTGTGAGCGCCGCCAGCTGGTCGTGGACGGCGGCGACGACCACGACGTCGGGCTCGAGCGAGAGCAGCTCCTGCGCGCTCGCGCATGCTCTGGCGCCGTGCTGGCGCGCGAGCTGCTCGGCGGCGACCGCGTCCAGGTCGCAGCAGGCGATGAACGTATCCTGGGGCGCGAGCGCATCGGCGCGCTTGGCGCCAATGCGCCCGCAGCCGATCACGCCCACGCGTAGACCTTGCCTGCTCACGCGTACTCGCTCGCGTAGGCGCCGCTGAACTCGAAGTCGAACGCCAGCTCGGGCGCGTTCATCGATGCCATTGCGCGGCGCGTGTCCTCCGGCCGGCTGGTGTAGACGAGCAGGAAGCCGCCGCCGCCGGCACCCACGAGCTTGCCGCCGATGACGCCGTTGCGACGCGCGAGTGCGTACAGGCCGTCGATGCGCTCGTCGCTCATCCCGGGCGAGCGGCGACGCTTGTGTTCCCAGTGCTCGTGCATCAGCTCCGCGTACTCCTCGAGCCTGCCGCCCCTCAAAAGCTCGCGACTGTGCAGGCCGAGCTCCTTGGTGCGGTGTAGGTTCTCGATCATCTGCTCGTCGCCGTCTTTGGAGCGTTTGTCCTGGTCGGCGAGGATGCCGGAGGCTGCGCGCGCCTCGCCTGTGTAGAAGAGCAGCAGCTGATCGCGCATGCGTCTGAGCGCCGTGGCGTCGAGCTCGAGCGATTCCACCTCGACGCTCCCGTCGCGGCCGAACGTGTAGGCGCAGATGCCCCCGTGGGCGGCGACGTACGGATCCTGCTTGCCGACGGGCTCGCCGAGCACGTCCATCTCGATCCGACACGCCGCCTCGGCGAGCTCGCCGGGGGTGATCGCGGTGCGGCGTGCGCGCGCGAGCCCCTTGAGCAGACACACGGTGTAGGCGCCGGAGGAACCCATGCCGGTGCCCGCCGGCACGTCGGCTACGGAGGCGATCTCCAGGGGATTGCCGCACCAGTGGCGCATCAGGCTCTCGCGCAGGATCGGATGGCGGATCTGACTGGGCTCCTCGACCTCCTCGAGCTCTGAGTACTTCATGCGGTAGCGACGCTGAAAGGTCGTGTGGGTGAGCATGTAGGCGTACTTGTCGATCGCGCCGGAGACGAGGAAGCCGCCGTACTCGCTGTAGTAGGAGGGCAGGTCGGTGCCACCGCCGCCGAGCGAGATGCGTAGCGGTGCGCGACTGAAGATGACGCTCATGTGCGTGACTCCCGGCTCATGACAGCGCGCTCTGCATCGCCTCGTCGCGCCAGGCGTACTCGTTGGCATCGAACCACGCGAGCGTACGCGCGAGCGCCTGCTCGATCGTCAGCTGCGGCCTCCAGCCGAGCGCACGGATGCGGCTCGTGTCCAGGCGAATCAGGGGGCTGTCGCCGACCCAGCCGCGACGCCCGCCGGTGTGCTCGATCTCGGGCGTGAGCGACAGGTGCTCGGCGATGATCGCAACCGACTCGTCGACGCGCAGGGTTTCGTCGGTGCCGAGGTTGTAGATGTGGGTGGCCGCCTGTCCCTCGTGGCGCGCGGCGGCGGCGAGCAGCGCGCTGACGCAGTCCTGCACGTACAGGTAGGACTTCTCCTGGCGACCATCGCCGAGGACGCGTAGGCGTGTGGGGTCGCGCTTGAGTGCACGGTAGAAGTCGAAGACGTGCCCGTGCGTATAGCGCTCGCCGAGCACGGACACGAAGCGGAAGATCACACCGGTGAAGTCGAACCCGGCCACATAGGCGGCGATCAGGCCCTCGCCGGCGAGCTTCGACGCCGCATACAGCGACGTCTGGATCGGAAAGGGGGCGTCCTCGGGCGTGGGGAAGATATCGGGCTCGCCATACACCGAGCCGGTGGACGCGAACACGAGCTGTCGCACGCCGGTGGCGCGCATCGCCTCGAGCACGTTGGAGGTCGCGATGGTGTTCTGCTCGAGGTCACGTCGCGGGTGGTCCAGCCCCCGGCGCAAATCGGCGTTTGCCTGCAGGTGAAACACCCAGTCGCAGCCGTCGAAGGCGTGTTCGAGGGTGGTGGTGTCGAGCACGTCGCCCTCGATCAGGGTGATGCCCTCAGCGCCCGCGGTGCCGAGCAGGAACTCGCGCCGGCCGGTGCTGAAGTCGTCGACGATCACCACCTCGATGCCCTTGTCGAGCAGGGTCTCGGCAAGGTTGCTGCCGATGAAGCCCGCCCCGCCAGTGATGCAGACCCGCCTCACAGCGTAAAGCCGGCGGCCAGCGCATCGTCGTGGAACATACGAACGGTCTCCAGCGAGAACTGCTCGAGGCTCTTGCCGAGACCATCGAGCTTCTTGAGCAGATCGTGGGTGATGGTGATGATGTGACAGCCGATCTCGTCGGCCTGCACGAGATTGAGGATCTCGCGCGGTGAGGCCCAGATCAGCTCGGCGCGCGGCGCGCGCTCCATGATCTCCACGGCGCGCGCCATGATCGGCATCGGGTCGACGCCGGCGTCGGCGATCCGCCCGGCGAACACGGAGATGTAGGACGAGGCACCGTCGGCGACGGCGCCGGTAATCAGCTCGACCTGCGCGGTGGTGAAAAGCGCGGTGACGTTCACCTTGATGCCTTCCTCTGAAAGCTCCCGCACGAGCGAGGCCATCGATGCGCCGGTGGTGGAGGTGACGGGGATCTTCACATAGACGTTCTCGCCCCAGGAGGCGATGGCGCGCGCCTGGCGTCTCATTTCCTCGATGTCGTCGGCGAATACCTCGAAGGAGATGGGGTGCACGGTTACCCGCTCGAGCAGCTCCTGGGCAAAACGTGAGTAGTCGGTCAGACCGACCTTGCGCATCAACGTGGGGTTGGTGGTGAAGCCGGCGATCCTCGGGTCGCCTGCAAGCGCAAGGATGCCGTCGAGGTCTGCCCCGTCCGCGAATATGCGTGTAGAGATGTGATCGAGCATGATGAGCTTCCCGCCGGTAGGCACCATAACGCCGGCAGATTTATGTGAATGTCTCCGATTCACACAGGCTCATGTTTGCGACACCGTCGAGGAGATCGGTGGCGAGCAGATCGGGGCTTATCCGCTGCAAGCGCTTGTGGACACTGGCCGGATGACTGATCAACAGCGTCCTGCAGCCGGCGGCCCGTCCGGCGGCGATATCGGTGTCGGTGTCTCCGACCATCCAAGAGCTGCTCAGGTCGACGCCGATCTCAGCGGCGGCGTCGAGCAGCATCCCGGGGGCTGGCTTGCGACAGCTACACGACCTGGTGAGCTCGGGCACCGTGCCTTCCGTGTGGTGAAGGCACAGACGAAACGTCGAAAGTGTGACTCCTTCTTGTGCGAGCAGTGAAATGACCCGCTCGTGTACGTCGAGCAGTTGCGCGACCGAGACCTTGCCCTTGGCGGCAGCAGGTTGGTTGGATACGCAGATCAGCGCATAGCCGGCCTGCGCGAGGGTTGCGGCGGCAGCGGCGGCTCCAGGCATGAGGCGCACCTGCTCGACCGTCAGCGGTGACTCGGCAGCACCGCTGACGGGGTCGGGGACGAGCTCGTTGAGCACCCCGTCGCGGTCGAGAAACGCCGCTGCTCTCATGGCCTTCCGGCAGCGGCGAGCGACTCCCAATGGCCGTGCTTGACGGCCAGCTCGGGGTGTGAGACGAGCGCGTGCCAGATGACGGCCTGGAATGACTCGACCAGCGGCGTTCGCAGCGCGGGCGGCGGCGCGATCAGCAATGCCACCTGGGCGACCTCGGCGAGCACGCCGCCGGGTGTCCCGACGATGCCATACACCGAGGCACCGACGGCTTGGGCCAGCTCCATGGCGCAGACGAGGTTCACGGACACGCCCAGCTCGCGTGAGCCGCCGCCGACGGAGAACACGAGCAGGGCGTCGCGCTCGCACAGGCGCGAGATCTCGAGCCACGCGCTGAGCGAGGTATCCCAGCCATCGTCGTTGGTGCGAGCGGTGAGCTCGGAGACGTTGTCGGTGGGCGCATAGCTCTCCAGGGCGCACAGCTTGCGGAAGTCGTTGACGGCGTGAGACGCGTGGCCGGCGCCGCCACCAACGCCGAGGATGAACAGTCGCCCGCCGCGCTCGCGCACCTCTGCCAGGCCGCCGGCCATCGCATCCACGCGCGCGGGATCGATCGCCCGCGCCAGATCGGCTACCGCTGACAGGTAGCCGCTGGTGTGACTGCTCGCGCTCACGGTCTCGCTCCGCTACCGGCGGTCGTTGCCCATAGGGGCGCTAATCGCATGCCGGTGGCAGCCATGCTCAGGCTTTCGTCTCCCAGCCGCGGCGAGACTCGACGATGTACTTGGGCCGGTCGCGCGATTCATCGTAGATCCGGCCGACGTACTCGCCGATGACGCCAAGCGACAGCATCTGGATGCCGCTGAAGAACGACACGACGATCACGATCGTGGGGTTCCCGATCGGGAACGGGACGCTCCCGAGCTTCAGGCCCAGGTACACGAGCGCGACGGTGAAGGCGAGTCCGGACAGCGTCACGCCGATGAGCGAGATCAGATGCAGCGGATAGCGGGAGAAGCCAACGATCCCGTTGACGCCGATGACGAGCGATCCGAGGAAGCGGTTGTACTTGCTGTTGCCGGCGGCGCGCTGATCGCGGTCATAGGGAACGCTCGTCTGGCGGAAGCCGACGAGGCCGACGAGGCCGCGCAGGAAGCCATGACCCTCCTTGAGGGAGATGACGTTGTCGACGACGCGACGGCTCATCAGCCGGAAGTCGCCTGTGTTGGGCGGGATCTCGACGTCGGCGATGCGCTTGATCAGCCGGTAGCCGACGGCGGAGACGATGCGCTTGGGGAGCGTCTCGCCGGCGCGGGTCCGCCGCTGCGCGTAGACGACGTCGTAGCCCTCGCGCCAACGCTGGACGAGCTCTGGGATCAGCTCGGGGGGATCCTGCAGATCGCAATCGACCACCACGACGGCGTCGCCGCTCGAGGCCTCGAGCCCTGCGATGGTGGCCATCGGCTGGCCGAACCTGCGAGAGAAACGCAGCATCTTGACCCGCGGGTCGGCGTCGCACAGCTGCGCGATCAGCTCCTCGGTGCGGTCAGTGCAGGGGTCGACGCTGAAGATCAGCTCCCAGTCGGGCCCGACGCTGCCTTCGATGGCGTGGCGCAGACGCTCGTATACGCGCCGGATGTTCTCCTGCTCGTTGTACGTGGGGACGACGATGCTGAGCACCGTTCGCGTGGGGCGCTCCGCCGTGCGCGTTATCCGCGCACCGGCAGGGCGCTGGGATAACTCCCCCAGCTGCTCGTCACGGGACGGGTCGTTGCCCAGCGACCGGTCGCTCGTCGGCCTGGCGCCAGCCTGCGGCGCGGGCTCGAGCACGCCGCGCTGACGCTCGATCAGGCTGTTGGACGAGCGACGCGCATCCACTGGGGGCTCGAGCGTGCTCACGCCCCGGCCCGAGGTCGTTCCAGTGCGGTGAGACCGCGGATGCCAAACGGCAGCCTGACACCACCCTTGAGCAGCATGTCATCCATGCGGCATGCCAACCTGCCCAACCCGGAGTCGCCGGTGCGCTCGATGTCGCCGATGACCTTGCGTTCGAGCGCGACGCCGCTGAGCTGCCCATAGCGCATGCGGTTGCGTCGCTTGACGGCCCAGAACGCGGGATACAGGAGGGCGCCCAGGCGGGCGTCCTCCAGCACCTTCAACCCCACCCCGCGCGCCTTGCGCGCGAGCTCGCCGCGGGCGTAGCGACGCTCATGCCCGAGCAGTCGGTCGTAGTAGTCGTAGCAGCTGGGATCGACGGGAACGACGATCACCGCGCGCCCTCCTGGACGCAGGGTTCTGAAGATCTCGCTGAGCGCTGCCTCGTCGTCGGGCACGTGCTCGAGCAGGTTGGCGCTGACGGCGACATCGACGCATTGATCGTCCAGCGGCAACGCACAGGCGTCGGCCTGGAGCAGCAGCGCGTCGGGAACGTGCGTGTGCGCCTTACGCAGTCCGCTCGCGACGAGATCCACTCCGATGAGCGTGGCGTCGGGTAGTCGCGTGCGCAGGTCGGCGAGTAGGTAGCCGGTGGAGCAGCCGACGTCGATCACGGTTGCCGGGTTGGGCAGCGACCCGAGCCGTTGCAGGATCGCGCGACGGGTCCACACGTCGATGAAGTGAGTGCGGCTGCTCACCTCGTGCAGCTCCTCGAGCTCTTGTGACCAATTCAGCGTGTAGTGGTCGGGCACGGAGCTGACGAACGGCGCTCCATCGTCGCCGTCTGCCGGCGAAGGCCAGCCGAGGGATGACAGGGTGGAACTGCGATCTAGCATGGCGTGACTTTCATCGCCGACACGATACTGCTCCGACTTGGAGCGATTGTTTTCTTATTACTGAAATCAGCGCCTGTCACATGCAGGGGTTCACGAGAGTGGAGTGACACACACCCACGTAGCTGCCCACCTATGCGCCAGAAAGCGGATCGACGGGAGTCTCGATCGGCGCGGCGGCAACAGCTTCTTTTGCGGTCGAATCGTCGCGGGTTGTCTCTCACTGCGATGGGTGATCGTGTGGATGGGGTTCTGGCAGAGGCGTGAACGATGAGCAGGGACGCGAGGCCGGCGCCGACGGCGGCCTAGAATGGGCCGCCGTGACGGTCCCGGCCCGACATCCGCTGATCCCTGCCCGCCAGGTCGATCCGCAGCAGGAGCTCCCAGCGCTGGAGCTGGAGGTGCTCGAGCGCTGGCGCGAGCGCGACGTGTTCGCGCAGTCGCTGCGCCAACGGGAGGGCGCGAAGCGGTGGGTGTTCTACGAGGGCCCACCAACGGCGAACGGCCCGCCGGGCTCCCACCACGTGCTGTCACGCGTGTTCAAGGACATCTACCCGCGTTTTCAGACGATGCGGGGCCATCTCGTCGAGCGCAAGGGCGGCTGGGACTGCCACGGGCTGCCGGTGGAGATCGCGGTTGAACAGCAGCTGGGCATCCACCACAAGTCGGAGATCGAGGAGTACGGGATCGCGAAGTTCAACGCGAAGTGCCGCGAGTCGGTGTTCACGTTCCTGGAGGAGTGGGACCGGCTGACGGAGCGGATCGGCTTCTGGATCGACCTGGAGCATGCGTACAGGACGCTGGATGAGACGTACATCGAGTCGGTGTGGTGGGCTCTTCAGCAGATAGACGCGCGCGGCCTGCTGTATGAGGGCCGCAAGGTGGTGCCGTACTGCCCGCGGTGTGAGACGACGCTGTCCTCGCACGAGGTGGCGCAGGGCTACAGGGATGTGGTCGACCCGAGCGTGTTCCTGAAGCTCCCGGTGGCGGACGGCGAGGAGCAACTGCTGGTATGGACGACGACGCCGTGGACGCTGCCGGGAAACGTGGCGGTGGCGGTCTCGCCGACGGCGATGTACGTGAAGGCGCGCGTTGACGGTGATCTATTCGTAGTAGCCGAGGCGCGCCTCGAGGCTGTGTTGGGCGAGGGCGCTGTGGTTGAAGATCGCTTCACTGGGGAGGAGTTGGTGGCGCGATACGGCTCCTACCAGGGACCGATCTTCCCGGCGTCGGACCGCGAGCCCGCGCCGCTTCCGATCCTGACGGACGAGTTCGTGACGACGGAGGATGGAACGGGGATCGTGCACCTGGCGCCGGCGTTTGGCGAGGACGACTACCGCGTGGCGGGGGCGTCGCCACTGGTGCCGTTTGACCCGACACGGGCTGACACGCTGTACAACCCGGTGAGGCCTGACGGCACGTACGACGCTCGCACCCGCGACCGCAGCGGCAACTCGTATGAGGGCCGCTTCGTCAAGGACCCGGAGCTGACGAAGGAGCTGATCGAGGACATCCAGGCGCGGGGCCTGCTGCTGCGGGTGCAAGACTACGAGCACTCCTACCCGCACTGCTGGCGCTGCGGAACACCACTCCTGTACTACGCGAAACCGTCGTGGTACATCGCCACGTCGAAGCTGCGTGATGAGCTGCTGGCGGCGAACGAGACGGTGAGCTGGTACCCGCCGCACGTGAAGCATGGGCGCTTTGGCGACTGGCTGAAGAACAACGTCGACTGGGCGCTGTCGCGGGAGCGCTACTGGGGCACGCCGCTACCGGCGTGGCGCTGCGCGAACGGGCACGTGCACGTTGTGGGGTCGTTCAAGGAGCTGGCGGAGCGCTCGGGCAAGGAGTTGAACGACCACCACCGCCCGTATGTGGACGAGATCTCGTTCCCTTGCCCCCACTCGGCGGACGACGGCGCGAGCGCGTGCGGCGAGCCGATGAAACGGGTGCCGGAGGTGATCGACGTGTGGTTTGACTCGGGCGCGATGCCGTTCGCGCAGCACCACTTCCCGTTCGAGCACCAGGAGACCTTCGAGCAGAGCTTCCCGGCGGACTTCATTTGCGAGGCGCAGGACCAGACGCGCGGCTGGTTCTACTCGCTGCTGGCGGTGGCGACGCTGACTGGCGTGGGCGCCGACGCGGACCGTGATTCTGCTCGGGCTGGGGCTGGATCTCCATACAAGAATGTGGTGTGCCTGGGGTTGATCCTGGACGAGGACGGCCAGAAGATGTCGAAGTCGAAAGGCAACACGGTGGAGCCGTGGCAGGTGCTCGATAAGTACGGTGCGGACGCGTTCCGCTGGTACTTCTTCACGTCCAAGCAGCCGTGGGACGGCTACCGCTTCTCGGCGGAGACGATCGGCGAAGGCGTGCGCCTGTTCCTGAAGCAGCTGTGGTCGACGTACTACTTCTATGTGCTGTATGCGCACGCCTCGGCGGGCGAGCTGGGCAACGGCACAGCGGACGACACCGGCACGGCAGCACAAACGACGAGGTCCAGCTCGAGCAGCGAGGCGGACGCGGATCTCGACCGCTGGGCACTGTCGCGCACAGCGGCGACGGCGGCGCTGGTAACGGAGCGCTTGGACGCCTACGACGCGACAACGGCCGGCAGGGCGATCGCGGGCCTGGTTGACGAGCTGTCGAACTGGTATGTGCGCCGCTCTCGCAGGCGCTTCTGGGACGGCGACTTCTCGGCGTTCGAGACGCTGCGCACGTGCCTTCTGACGGTGTCGAAGCTGCTGGCGCCGTTTTGCCCGTTCATCGCGGATGAGATCTACGACAACCTGGACGGGGAGCTTGAGAGCGTGCACCTGTGCGACTTCCCCACGGGCGCGGCGCTGGGCCCACGGGACGAGGACCTCGAGCAGGCGATGGCGCTGGCGCGCGAGACGGTACGCCTGGGCTTGGGCGCGCGCGGCCAGGCGAAGATCAAGGTGCGCCAGCCGCTGGGCGAGGCGGTGGTGGTGGCGGACGGCCGCGAGCGGGAGGCGATCGAACGCCTCACGGACGTCGTGCGTGAGGAGCTGAACGTACGGGCGGTGCGCTTCGTGGCGGCGGCGGATGAGCTTGGCAGCTATGAGATCAAGCCCAACTACCGCACGCTGGGCCCGCTGTTCGGCAAGGAGATGCCGCTGGTGGCTGAGGCGATCGCGGCGCTCGATCCGGCGCACGTGGCGGCAACCCTGCGCGACGGCAGCCAGATTGGCATCTCGGTGGCTGGCCGCGAGCACACGCTCACAGCTGAGGACGTGCTGCTGAGCATGCGCGCGCCGGATGGCTACAGCGTGGAGCGCGAGGGCGCACACGCGGTGGCGCTGGATCTGACGATCGACGAGGACCTACGCCGAGATGGCCGAGCGCGAGAGATCGTGCACGCGGTGCAGAACGCGCGCAAGAGTGCGGGCCTGCAGGTGGAGGACCGCATCGAGCTGGCACTCGACGGCGATCCAGCGCTGATCGAGGCAGCGAGGGCCCACCGTGACTACCTCGCGGGGGAGACGCTGGCGCTCGAACTCGAGCTCCCGGCGCATCCGCACGTCCGCGTGCCGACGGAGCCTGAAGCGTTCAAACGTGGCGACGGCTCGCGCGGCACCGCCCAACGCACCGGCTGGGCCGCTGCGAGCGACTACTCCGAGCAGACGGAGATCGACGGCTTGCCGCTGACGATCTCCCTTGGCCGCGCTCAGTCGCCCGCGTAACTGCTCAGGCAGCCGTAAGCGCCGGCTCCAACTCCGCCTCGAGCTTCTTCTTGGGGTAGGCGCCGACAACGGTCTTGACGGGCTGCCCGGCTTTGAAGAGGATCATGGTGGGGATCGAGAGCACCTGGAAGCGTGCGGCGGTCTGCGGGTTCTCGTCGATATCGAGCTTGACGATCCGCAGGTCTGGGCGCTCGGAGGCGATCTCCTCGAGCACTGGAGCCACCACACGGCAGGGACCGCACCAGGGCGCCCAGAAGTCGACGAGCACGGGGCCATCGGCCTCGAGCACCTCGGCGTCGAAGTTGTTGTCGGTGATCTGGGTGAGAGTGCCTGCCATGTCGGTCTCCTTGGTCGCTTACCCCTCACTATACAAAATGAAGGGAGGGTCGCCGGCCTTGTGCGCACGCCGGATATCGTGTGAGCCATGCTTCCGGTTGCCTCAGCCAGCGGACCGGCGATAATCGGCGTGGTGGTGGTGGCCGCGGGATTGTTCCTGTCGTGGCTCCTGCACACCGAGACAGGTGGCGATTCGCCGGACGATGCATCGGCCGGCGCTGAGCAGAACGGTCAGCCGACGGTGACGAGCCAGCCTTCTGAGTAGCGCACGATCGGCGGGTGGATGTGCGTGAGCGTGGTGAACAGATGCGGCGATACGTACACCTCGATGAACGCTGCCACGACGACCATTGGCACGGCGATGGCAACGGTGACGAAGGTGGCGGCCAGCAGCTGATCCCACTCGCCTTTGCGGCTGGCGATGATCCAGGCTGCGAGCGGTAGGAACAGGGCGGTCAACTCGAGCACCGCGTGCGGGAGCACGCCGAGCAGCAGTAGCGCGGGCGAGACCCTGAGGAAGTGGGATACGCCGGCCAGCGTGTGGCCGATGACGTACGCCTGCAGGCTCAACGAGAAGATGGTGGCGCCGATCACGAACGCGATCGCCAGACGCGCGCCATGTTCGTGCACCCAGCGCGAAACACCACGTTGCTGCTCTGCCTGCAACGGCAGTGAGCTGCCGGCGATGAAGCCTGCCACACACGCCATCGCGTGCAGCGCCAGCACCAACAGGTTGCTACACACGATGCGCAGCACTTCCGCCGTGTCGCCCACGGCGAACGGCGAGCGCAGCGTGAGGACCTGCTGGTAGCCGCGGTCGAGCCAGGCGATCGCCAGCACCGCCGTGAGCAGGCACACGGCGGCGAACAGCGAGCCGGCGAGCCAGCGACCGACCACGGCAAACGGAGTGCGCTGCCAGGCGCGCAGGGTGGTGCGCGTCTGGCGCATGCCGTGGGCGAACGCGTACGCTGAGGCGTCCATCCTCGATCTATCGGCTGGGAGGGCTCGCTACCTGAAGCGAAGCAGCGGCACCAGCCACATGGCCTCGGCGGCGATCCGCCAGGACATCTTGCTCGTGCCCTGTTGGCGGTCGCGAAACACGATCGGCACCTCGACGACGCGAAAGCCCGCCTGAACGGCGCGATAGGTGAGCTCGACCTGGAAGGCGTAGCCCTGGGAGCGAACGCCGTCGAAGTGGATCGCTTCGAGCACCTCGCGGCGAAAGCACTTGAAGCCACCGGTGAGGTCGCGTACCTGCAGGCCGAGTACGAGGCGCGCGTAGGTGGAGCCACCCTCGCTGATGAAGCGCCGCAAGAGCCCCCAGTCGACGACGTCCCCGCCGGGCACATAGCGCGAGCCGAGGGCGAGGTCCGCGCCGCCGTAGACGGCCTGCAGCAGGCGTGCGAGATCCGCGGGATCATGGGAGAAGTCGGAGTCCATCTCCATCACGTATGCCGCACCGTGGTCGAGCGCGTGGCGGAAGCCCGCCAGATAGGCCGGCCCGATGCCGTTCTTCTCGGTGCGGTGCAGCACGTGCACCCAGTCGTGTTCGCCCGCCAGCCGATCGGCGAGCTGCCCGGTGCCGTCGGGGGAGCCGTCGTCGACGACGAGGATGCTGTACCCGTCGGGTGCCGCGCCGGCGAGTGCTTCCCCGGCGGCGGTGACGATCGCCTCCAGGTTCTCGATCTCGTTGTACGTGGGGAGTATCAGCCAGGGCTCGCCGGACATGCGCTGGCGTACCCTAGTGCGTGTGGCGGGGCGCCGGCGCCGCCACCTCGGACGAGCACGGCACAGCCGAGCCGACGGTAGGACCGGCGGGCTCCTACCCTGATGGCCGTGGCCGAATCCCAGTTGTCGAATGCCGCGATCGCGGACGCGCTCGAAGAACTGGGCGACCTGTACGAGTTGGACGGAGCGATCGTCCACCGCGTGCTCGCCTACCGAACGGCGGCGAAGGCGGTGCGTGAGTCGTCGGTGTCGGTGGCCGCGCTCGCGCGAGAAGGGCGCGCGAGCGAGCTGCCGGGGATCGGCAAGACACTGCAGGAGAAGATCCTTGCGCTTGTACAGACGGGCGCGATCCCCGCGGCGGAGCGGCTGCGGGCGCAGTTCCCACCGGGGCTGATCGCGATCACACGCCTGCCGGGATTGGGACCCAAGCGCGCACGACTACTTCACTCCGAGCTGGGCATCGACTCGCCGCGGGCGCTGCGCGACGCGGCGCTCGCCCAGCGGCTGCGGACCGTACGCGGGCTCGGCCCGAAGCTCGAGGAAAGCGTGCTGACTGCGCTGGCAGAGCTGGACGCGAACCCGACAGCACATGCCACCGCACGCGTGGTGCTGCCACGGGCGCTCGAGATCGGCGAGGAGCTGCTCGCCGGCCTACGGACGCGGGCGGGAGACGGCGCGCATGTCGAGCTCGCGGGCTCAATCCGCCGCCAGGCGGACTCGGTGAAGGACATCGACATCATCGCCACCACCACCAAGCCGACGACCCTCGCCAAGAGCCTCTCCAAGCTGGAGCAGATCGAGCGGGTGAGCTCCGCCGGCAAGGCCGGGGCGAAGGCGCGCACCCACTCCGGCATGGGGGTCGACCTGCGGATCGCGGCACCTGGCCAGCTGGGCAACCTGCTGCAGCACTTCACCGGCTCGGGCGCGCACAACGCGGCGCTACGGGAAGCGGCGGTGCGCGGTGGTCTACACGTGTCTGAGTACGGCATCCTCGACGACGCCACCGGCGACACCATCACGTGCGAGACCGAGCAAGACGTCTATGAACGCCTCGGCCTCTCCTATATCGATCCAGAGCTACGCGAGAACCGCGGCGAGCTCGAGGCCGCCCGCGGCGGCACGCTGCCGCGGCTGATCGAACTGGATGACATTCGCGGCGATTTGCACAGCCACACGATCGCCTCTGACGGCCACGACACGATCGAGGAGATGGCGCTGGCGGCACGCGAGCGCGGCTATGAGTACCTGGCGATCACCGACCACTCGGCCAGCCACGGATTCGGCAACGACGTCTCCCCAGAGCAGCTGCGCCGCCAGATCGAGCTGATACGCGAGGCGAACGCACGCGTGCAGGGCATCGAGCTGCTGGCGGGCAGTGAGGTGAACATCCTGCCGGACGGCTCGCTCGACTACGAGGACGAGCTGCTGAGCGAGCTCGACTGGATCGTGGCCAGCGTGCACACGTCGTTTGGCATGTCAGAGCAGGCGATGACCGAGCGCGTGATCACCGCGATCGAGCACCCACTGGTGGACGCGATCGGCCACCCGACGGGCCGGCTGATCGAGCGCCGCGCGCCCTATGCGCTCGACCTCGACGCCGTATTCAAGGCGGCGGCACTCGCGGGAACGATGCTCGAGATCAACGCCAACCCCGACCGGCGCGACCTCTCGGACGTAAACGCACGTGCCGCGGCTCGCGCGGGTGTGACGATCGTGATCGACTCCGACGCGCACCGCACCGCCACCCTTCAGAACATGCGTTGGGGCGTGGCGACAGCGCGCCGCGCATGGCTGACCGCTGAGCAGGTGGCCAACACGCGTCCGTGGCTGGAGCTCAAGCGACAGCGCAAAGGTAATAGTTAGAGGTTGCTCCCGTAGAACTGCGGATGGCGGGTAGGACAATAGAGTTCGTCTTTGCGCGAGGCGGAGTCGTGGCGGACGACCCATACACCGGTGCCGTCACTCAAGCGGGTGCACGGTGGCGGCGTCTGGCTGGTGATTGCCGTGTGGACCAGGGTGACGATGCTGGACGAGCTGCTGAATTCAGGCGTGCGGGTGAGCGCGGGCGTGAGCCCGGCAATACGCATCAGCGGCGCCAGGCCTTCGCTGTCGAAGTCGGCGCCGATGCTCTGTTCCTCGCTCCACACGACTGTGCTCACACCTTCGCGCTTGAGCGCTACGAGCAGGCCCGGGACATTGCCATCGCGGTTCGGGCCACCGACGAGGAAGCCGTCGGGTGAATAGAACGTGATTGCGTCTGGATGGTCCTCCCCCGGCGGCAGCGTATGCACCAGTGCCAGCTGCACCGTGTGGCCGAAGCCGAACGTCGTGCCGAGGGTGTTTGCGCCGACCCCGAGTACCAGCAGGGCGATAGCCACTGTGGCAGGCGCGCGCGGCAGATAGATGATCCAACCCGTAGCGATTACCGCCAGATACGGCAGCAGGGGAATGCCATAGCGGATGTCATGCGACGGTGTCACCGTAATGAACAGCCACGCAACGAACGCGCCGACGAAGAACTCGAGCCGCGCGCCGAGGACGCGCTGGTCGATGCTCACGCCAGGCGGACCGCCACCCTGATCGCCAGTCGCCGGCCCGTTGTGCGACCGCCCTGCGGCAAACGCCTGGTGGGGGTGGCGAAAGAGCGTGAAGAACATCCAGATCGTGCCCCCCAGCAGGAGCAAGAACAGCGGCACCAGCAGCTGTGAGTTCAGAATATTCCAGAAATACCAGGTGAAGGCCGCGACCGAGAGCGTCGGCGGAATATCGCCCGGGATAACGATCGGGTTGTTGGTGGAAACTGTCAGGAAGGTGGAGAACTCGGCCAGATGGTCCACATACCAAGGAACTCCAACGACCAGCGCGGGGATGGCAAATGCCAGTAGCCCACGCCAGTTTCGCCAGCCGCCGCGCAGCAGCGCCATCAACACTATGCCCATGACAAACGACGGGTACTGAACCTTGGTGACGAGGCCAAGCCCGACAACCAGACCGGCAAAGCCAGCCATACGCACGCGGCTGAAGTCCTCACAGCTGAGCAGCAACCAGATCGAGACCGAGACGACCGCCGCCTCCGGCGCATCGATCATGAACACATGAAACTGCGCTGTGAGCAGGTCCGAGCCGAGGATGAAGATCGACGCGAGCATGCCCGCCTTGGGGCCAAACAGCAGACGACCCGTCTGGTAGCAACCCAACGTCAGCAGCGATACGAACACCAGGTTCTCGCCGATGATCGGCGGCGCGACGTGAACCCCACCGACAAATACGGCCAGCGCGCCGATCATCGGCGCAAGCGGCGGATACGGCGATTCGTAGTTGAACGGCCCGAGCAGGTTGCCGCCGGCGAGCATCTGGTGAAAGATGAACGCCGTTTCCAGGTGAGCGCCTGCGTCGTAGATTGGGATGCTGCGATCCTGGGTGAGCCACCAGCAGGTGATGGCGATGAAGGTAGCGGTGGCGGCGATCGTCCCCCACGCATAGACGCTGAGGCGCG
Source organism: uncultured Solirubrobacteraceae bacterium (assembly GCA_963752865.1). Lineage (GTDB taxonomy): Bacteria > Actinomycetota > Thermoleophilia > Solirubrobacterales > Solirubrobacteraceae > Palsa-744. The sequence continues at coordinate 549,275 of CAVVZU010000001.1, read as the reverse complement.
ACAGGCCGGCACGCGACAGCACCTCGGCGCGTGCGCCGACGCTCAGTGACTTACTCGAAGCGCTCGGTGACGGGCTGCGAAGACGACGTCCGCGGCGAGCCGAGGGCTTGGCGTGCTCGGGGGCGGACACCGCTCGAACGTAGCCCAAGGCCGTCGCGATTGCCAAGTGAAGTGGCTGATTCCGCCAAGGATGTCTCCGTCTTCAGCCGGCCTCAGCGGGCGTATCGGTGAACAGACGAGCCAGCAGCTCGCCCGCGACCAACCGGTCGACGCGCTCGCGCCGAAACGGCGCCAAGGCGTCCAACGCGCGTGGCGAGTAGTCGCTGAGGGAATCGGTGAGAGCGACCCGCAGCGCCTGCTCGAGGTCGTCGCTCACCAGACGCGGGTCGAGCGAGCGCGCGATCGGCAGCGCCGCGTAAGGGCCGGGTGCGGGCGTGGTGACGAGCAGGCAGCCGTCGGCCAGCGCCTCCAGCTGTGAGATCCCGTAGTCCTCACGGCGCGGGGCACATACGAACACGCGTGTCCGGCGCACGAGTGCGCGGTATTCCAAGGAGCTGAGTGCGCCGACGACACGCACGCCTTCGACCGCTGCGAGATCGACGCCCGCGTCGCGCAGCCCCCGCTCGGAGATACCTGCCACGACCAGTTCCCTCGGTACGTCGGGCGGCAACTCGCGGTAAACCGCCTGCCAGGCCGCGAGCACGCGTCCGATGCCCTTCTTGGACGGGTTGGCGGCGTAGGTGATTGCGGCTATGTCGCGTGTCGACTCGGGTGGCCCCGACGGTTCGACGGGCACCGGTAAGACCAGCGCTCGATCCCGATGCTGCGCGCTCGGCGGCGCCTCGCGCAGTCCGCCGTCGCTCCACGGCAACAGCAACGGTGACTGTGCCAGCCTGCGACGCTCGAGCGGCCGCTGCCACAGCCCGTGGCGCCCCGGCCGGTTACCAGCGGATGGCGCATCGAAGCGGATTGCCCCCGGGCGCGGCCACAGCAGCGCGGCGGTGGTGCTGGAATAGATGATTGCGGCACCTGAGAAGGGCCGCATCCGCGCAAGGCTTGCGTCGAGAGCCATCCGTGTGGCCCGTGCCCAGGCAAGGTCGGTGAGCATCAGCGTGCGTTTGCGGGCAGGCTCGAGCGCGCGAGCGATCTCCACGGTCGCACCCGCCCTCACGAGCGAGTCGCACAGCTCCTGGTCGGCTCTGCGCAGACCTTCGGTGGAGCCGAGCGAAGCGATCAGCACATCGATTGGGTGACCAGCTCGCCCCACCGGGGACATCTCAGGTGACTGCGCCGCCCACGCGCTCCGGGCGCGCTGCCTTGAAACCGGGGGTGCGCACCAGCGCCATTGGCCGCACTGGAGAGGTGCGGCGCACGTAGAAAGAGGCGCCGTCGCGCTCCTCGATCGCTCCCACAGCAGCATCCTGGCGACGCCACGCGAGCGCCCAGATGATCGCGAAGCCAGCGGCGATGCCGGGAATCTGCGGTGCGAGGAAGGCGAGGCCGCCTGACAGCAGCGTGGATACCAGCAGCGGCCACAGGCGGTTGACCAGGATCGCGCTGGGACGATGCTCGGGCAGCGTGGTGCTCGCCTGCGCGCTGGCGAGCAGGCGAGCGATCGGCGGGTTGGTGTGTGCGCGCCTACCCATGCGCAACCCCACGCCCACAGCGATCAGCCACCAGCCGATGGCGACCTCAGCGAGCATGGTGTCGGATTTGGCGCTGGCAGCGAGCACTGTGATCCCCGCGAGTGCTGTCGCAGCGCCGGCGCTCAACAGCACGGTGGTCCTGAGGAAGTCCACGAATCGCACGGTGCTACAGCAGCGCCTCGAGCAGCTCGCGCACGCCGCTGGGGCCGTCGACCGTCAGGTCGGCCTCCTGCGCGAGGCCAGGCGGCGCTTCGTCGGAGCTGACCGCGACGCACAGCGCGCTCGAGAGCGCTCCTGAGTCGACGAGCGAGCGCAGGCCGCGGAACGCGTCAAGGTCGGTCGTGTCATCGCCGACGTACACAGCCGCCGTCGCCTCGCCGCCACGCAGTAGCGTGGCGATCCCGAGACCCTTGTCGAGCGCAATGGGGGGACGTACCTCGAGCACCTTGCGCCCCCAGTGCACGACAAAGCCTTCCTCCTCGGCGCGGCGAGCGATCTCCTGTACCGCCGCCTCAGCTGCCTGCTCATCGGGCGCGCCGCGCCAATGGAACGCGGCGATCGCATCCTTGTCCTCGCTGCGCACACGTAGGCGTTGGTGCTCGCCTGTGTATACGCGGTCGGCGAACTCGCGCACACGCGCGGTCCAGGCCGCCAGCTCGGGGTCGACCTCGGGGCTGGTGGCGCGCGGGCGCAGTAGCTCACCGCCGTGATTGCCCACGTAGGCGATCGTGCCGATCGCGACGATCTGACGCGCCGTGCTGGCACGGCGGCCGCTGACGCAACCGACAATCCCGTAGCGGCGCGCGATCTCGATCAGCAGGCTGCGCGTGGCCTCCGGTACGTGCGCGTCGGCGGCGTGGCGCACGATCGGCGCGAGGGTACCGTCGATGTCGAGTAGCACGGCCGAGCGGGCGGGGTCGGCGCGGATCGGCTCGAGCGCCTCCACGAGCGTTGCAGCTGGGGACACGGTGTCTAGTATGGCGATCATCGTGGCCGGCCCGTCCACTCATGCAAGTGGCTGCTGAGCATTCGCCGCACCGTCCACTGAAGCTGATGGCGATCGGCACGCTGGCAGGCCTGTTCAGCGGCCTGTTCGGCGTTGGCGGCGGCCACTGGCGTAGCGTTGGCGAATGCCGTCTCCGGCGCGCTCCTGCGCTATGCCTTAGCGGGACTGATGGTCCTGGTAACCGTGCAGCTCACGCGCAGGGCACTCGGCTCAAGTGAGGCAGTTCGGCTCGGGGTGGAAGATACCGTTACGGAACACCACGAAGTTGAACAGCGTGATCACGACAGCGGTGGCCAGGTAGACCACCTCGACGGACACGCCTAGCAGCGGCGGCAGCACGGTGGTGGTGGCTGTGCTCACGCCGAGCTGAGCCACGGCCACGGCCATGTAGCGCGCCACCTGGTGGCGGAAGGCGAGCGCGTATTGGCGTTGGTGTCTCCACACAAACACACGTTGGAGCGTGAAGTGGACCATGATGGCCGCTGACCACCCAATCACGAGCGCCACCTGGAAACGCAGATGTGAGACTTGTGAGAGCACCGTTGTGAGCGCGATGTAGACAGCCGACACGACGATGCCACTCAGCGCGAAGCGGACCCCCTGCCCCAGGAGAGCGTCCATTCGCAGTACGCTCAACGTGCGGCTCATCACCCGCCTCCATGGCGCGTCACCAGCCCTCAGCTGCCCATATGAAGCCATATGCGAGGATCTTATTTGCGCTGTCAGTAGCGCTGGGCCTGTGGCACTCGAGCCCTCGCATTGGCCCACTGAGCCTCAATCATCGTCTCGTCAAATGTCTCTAACTGGGCGCAACCTGTAAGCGCCTCAGATCGGCAGCTCGACAGCCCGTCTTCGTGCGTGTCGAGCGGATCAATTCAGCCAAATCCTCCTCGCCTTCGGTAGGCTCTGCGCTTCTTCGCCCACGCTATGCAAACCATCTCGCCTGCGACACAAGCTCTGTGCACATCAACGCCACACGATTACCAATCGGAGCGTCACTCGAGGCGGACGTCGCGGTTGTGGGCGCCGGTCCCGCGGGCATCACGTTGGCTTTGGAGCTCGCGGACGCAGGCCATCGCGTACTGCTGATCGAGAGCGGCGGCGCCTCCTATAACGCCGAGGCACAGCACCTCGGCGACACCACCGGCAGTGACTCCGCGCACGTGCCGATGTCACTCGCGACACGCCGTCAGATCGGCGGCACTTCCAACCTGTGGGCGGGACGCTGTGTGCCATTTGACCCGATCGACTTCCAGCACCGCGAGATCGTCGGCGACACGCACTGGCCCATCGGCTATGACGAGTTGCAGCAGTACTTCTCTCGGGCATGTGCCTGGTGCTTGTGCGGCGAGGCCGTGTTCGACGCGCTGCAGATACCGAACTTGGCCACCGATGAGCTGATCCCCGGCTGGCCCGAGGGAGATATACGCTCTACCTCACTGGAGCGCTGGTCGATGCCTACCAATTTTGGCCGCGTCTACCGCCAGAGGCTCAAGGACTCTCACTTGGCGACGGTCGTAAGTGAGCTCACGTGCACGGAGATCGTGTGCAAGCCCAACGGTCAATCCGTCGCGTACTTGGCCGCCCGAACGCTCGCAGGACAGGAGGTGCGGATACGCGCAAAGCGCTATGTGCTCACGTGCGGGGGGATCGAATCGACCCGCTTGCTGTTCGCCTCCAACCGCCATCATGCGGATGGGATCGGCAACCATTCCGGCCATCTCGGCCGCTGGTATATGGCCCATCTTGGAGCGTCGATCGCCCAGATCCATCTGAACACACCCGCTCACCAGACGATCTACGGCTTCGAGCGCGATCCTGCCGGCATTTATGTGCGCCGGCGTTTCACCTTTTCGCCTGACTATCTGGTCGAGCACAACCTGCCGAATGTCGCCCTGTGGCTGGAAAACCCGGAGATCAGCGACCCCGCACACAGGAATGCGATCCTCTCCTTCATCTACCTGGCGTTGGCCTCACCGCTGGGACGCTATTTCCTCGCAGAGGGCGTTCGGCGGCGCAAGATCGACACCCGCCGCCCCGTCTCGAATTGGCAACATCTGAGGAACGTGGCGGGGAATCTTCCTCGCGCCGTGTGGTTTGCTCTGACGTTCGGCTACAAACGCTTTTTGCGACGCGGCTACAAGGTGCCGGGCGTGTTCGTGCCGAGCGTTGCCAACGTGTACCGGCTGTACTACCACGGCGAGCACCTACCCCACTATGACAGTCACATCGCGCCGGTACATGAGCTCGATGCGCTTGGTGTGCCGCGTATGCAGACCAGATTGCTGTTCCATGACGATGACGTTCGCGCCGCGATTCGGGTACACGAACACTTCGATCGCTATATCCGTAGCGCCGGCATCGGCTACCTCGAGTACCTCTATGACGATCTGGAGGCCGGTTTTCGCGAGCAGCTGCTCGACGGCTACCATCAGGCAGGCACGACGCGCATGTCACAACTGCCGCAGGACGGCGTGCTCGACCCACAGCTCGCAGTGCACGGCGTCGATGACCTGTTCGTGGCGAGCAGCTCGGCCTTTGTCACCTCTGGACAGGCCAATTCGACTTTCATGATCGTGGTCTTGGCGTTGCGGCTCGCGGATCACCTCCATCGCACACTGCGCGACGAAGCGACCGTCCCAACACTGAGCCCGCGCACAGTCGTTGGCAAGCCGCAACGTCGAGCGAACCGCGCAGTCAGAGACACGGCTCGGCGCTCAGGCCGTGCGGTTGGAGACATGGAGCCGATATGAGCGACGTTTTACTGAACCTCGAATAAGCTCGGCGAAATGCGTACTGAACATCCGTTGCCTCGCATAGGAGAGATCCTTGCCACGCGTGTTGGTGAGGAGATGGCCCTCAACGATCGCTATCTGAACACGCAGATGGGCAGGATCGTGCGAACGGTGGGCTTTGACCGTGTGTGGACCGGCGGTGAGGGCGCCCATCTGATCGATTCTGAAGGCCACCGCTACCTCGACCTGTTCGGCGGGCACGGGGTGTTTGCGATCGGCCGTAACCACCCGGAGGCGATCGCTGCGATCGAGGATGTTCTGACGGCGCGCACAGCCAATCTGCCCCAGCTCGGCGTGACGCTGCTCACGGGCGTGCTGGCGGAGCAGCTGATCGCGCGGGCGCCGAGCAGCGTGGATGCGATGGTGGCGGCCAACAGCGGCGCGGAGGCGGTGGAGGGCGCGCTGAAGATCGCGCGGGCATCGACCGGGCGGGCACGCGTGCTGTATACGGACAACGGCTTCCATGGGCTGACGATGGGAGCGCTGTCACTGAACGGCAGCGCCGAGTTCCGTGAAGGGTTTGGCCCGTTGGTCCCCGGCTGCGACATGGTGCCGTTCGGCGACCTCGAGGCGCTCGAGCGCGAATTGTCCCGTGGCGACGTGGCGGCGTTCATGGTCGAGCCAATCCAGGGCAAGGGCGTGATCATGCCTCCGTTCGGCTATCTGGAGGGCGCGCAGAAGCTCTGCCGAGCAACGGGGACGCTGTTCGTGTGTGACGAGGTGCAAACGGGCATTGGGCGCACGGGGCGCCTGTTTGCCTTGGAGCATTGGGGCCTTGAACCGGACATGATCTGCCTGTCCAAGGCGCTGTCGGGCGGATTCGTCCCGATCGGCGCGGTACTGGTGTGCCGCACTGCTTTCGATCGCGTGTTCGATCGGATGAAGCGGGCTGTCCGCCACAGCTCGACGTTCGCGGGCAACGATCTCGCTGCTGCAGCCGCACTTGGAACGTTGCGGGCATTCGACAACGAAGACCTGCTGGCCCACGCCACCCGGATGGGTGAGCTACTACTCGAGCTGACCAAGCCGCTGGTGGGGCGCTACGAGATCGTGCACGACGTGCGCGGGCTGGGGCTGATGTGGGGGATCGAACTCGGTCCACCGGAAGGGAACGGCAGATGGTCGGTGTGGGCGGCGATCGAGCGTGCCCAACCTGGTGTGTTCGCCCAGCTGGTGACCGTGCCGCTGTTTCACGACCACCGGATCTTCTGCCAGGTCGCGGGAAAGCGCATGAACGTGATCAAGGCACTGCCTGCGCTGGTTATCGAGGAGCAGGAAATCAGGCGTTTTGCGGCGGCGCTGGAGGAAGTGGTGGCGAGCGCCGAACACGCATCGCGAGCGATGGTGCGTCTTGGCTGGCGGACGGCGCGACGGCTCTCGCGGGAGCGCTGGGACGGTCGCGCTTCCCACAACGGCTCTGCAAACGGCGCCCATCGACAGGGTCTATCCGAGCAGCGGCAAGCGAGCACCGCCAGCTGATGGCATCGGAACCGGCCTCGCCCCAGAACACGGCAGACGTGGTTCGACTCGCCGAGCCTGCAGATGTGGAGCCGCTCACGCGGATGCTCGTGCGCGCGTACATGGACGATCCGGTTGCCATGTGGATCTGCAGGTCGGATCCTCTGCGCGCGAAGGTGCTCGAGGCCCTGTATTGCAAACGCCTGCGCCAGCTGCTGCCCCACGAGGCAATCTGGACCACCACGGGGCACTCCAGCGCGGCGGTATGGGTACCTGCGGGAATCGACCAGCCGAGCGCCACCCCGGACGCAGCGCTCTTGCGCTGCCTCTGCGCCCCAAGTGTGGCTGTGCGGCTGCCATTTCTGGCGGTCGGCTTTCGCGCGATGCACCATGCGCATCCGCGTAACCCTCCACATTGGTATCTGTCACTGCTGGGAACCGACCCCAACGCCCAGGGACATGGCTATGGCTCAGCAGTGCTCCAGCCGGTACTGGAGCGGTGCGACCGCGCGGGCATCGGTGTGTACCTCGAGTCCTCCAAGCCACGTAATCTCGACTTCTATGCGCGGTTTGGCTTTCGGGCCACTGGGGAGCTGCAGCTCCCGTACGGCCCAAAGCTGTGGCCCATGTGGCGTGAGCCGAGCGAAGCGCGCTGCTGAGGCACGGAGGCCCGTATCGTCTAGACTGAGAAAGCGATGGGACTGGACAACCCACTCCACATAGCCTTCTTGGTGGTGATCCTGCTGCTCGTGTTCGGCGCGAAGCGGCTCCCCGAAATGGGGCGTTCGATCGGCACCGGCATGCGGGAGTTCAAGGACTCGATCAGCGGCGATTCGACGCCGACGCTTACGCAGACGACGCAGCAGCCCCAGGCACCGGCGCAGCCCGTTGTTGCACAGGCTCCGGTGAGCTCGCCGGCACCGGCTGCAGCGCAAGTCCCCGCGGCCGCTCAGCCTGCTCCGGTTGAGCAGACGCATCAGCAGGCATAACGCCGTCCACCGTGTAGAGCGGCTGGAATGGGGCTCCGTAAGCTCCATCTGGTGGTCGGCTACAACGGACCGGAGTTATCCGGTGTGCAAGATCGACCCTGTCTCAACCGCTTCGAATTCCGCCCCGGGCACCCGCTTGATCTCTTCCAGGTTTTCGTCGTTCCAGTGAGGATTGGGCGCACCGGTGATGTACCACGGTGACCCGTTGTCGGCGACGATCAGCCCATAGCGCTCGAGCGCTTCGAGGATCACGAGCGACTCACCGGTGAAGCCGGCGAGGCTGTAACTGGCCTTCAGCCGCAGCCGCAGCCCCATCGGCGGCAGGCTCGGGTTGGAGCTGTTGGACGCGTAATGCGTCGCGGGATGGATGTAGCCCATCTGGGTGTCTGGGACGGTGACGCGCAGCGCGTGGTCGATCTGCCCGCTGGCGACCTCCGGGTAGCGCACAAGCAATGGGAAGATCGGCAGGCCGGCGGCGTCCGCTGAGGTCCAGCCTTCGGGGCGCAGCGCGTCGCTGCGCAAGTTGAAGACCGCCCCGGATGCCGCAGCCCAGCCCCTGCCCTTGCGACCTGCGTCGTAGAGCTCGTACAGCTTGCAGCTGCCTTCCTGCAGCACGAGCACGTGTTTGTCGCCCTGCCCGTTCTTGCCGCCGCCCTCGATCGGGGCGTGGGCGGGCACGGGATACGGCCCTGGGTCCGATTCGGAGCCGTATTCGGTGAACTTGATTGGCACCTTGCGCTGTTTGGGTCCGACGACCGTGTAGGGGATGCCATAGCTCGGCTCGGTACCGAAGTCCGGGTGTAGGTGCGCGCTCAGACCGATGCTCGCCACGTAGGCGGCGGAGTTGGGGTTCATAGGCGCGCTTGCGATTTCCTGGTTGAGCGGGTCTTCGGCGGGCAGAATCGGGCACCCGTATTCGACGGGTGAGCCGGCTGGATGGGCGCGCGCGGCTCTCGCCGGGGAAGACACGGCGAGAGCCAGCACGAGAGCCGCACCGCCGAGCAGGGCCACTGCGGACCCCGCCACCCCCACTAGTAGCGTCCGCGGGGACCGTGCAGGCACGGAGCGGCTCATCGCTGACACGCTATCGCTCGCACCAGCCGGTAAGAGGCAGTACTGGACGAAGCAACGAGCGGCGGGACTCTCGTGCCCGCGGCCGAGATCAGCTGAGTCAGGCCGGGTGGTCGGCGTGCAGCACGGATGGGCGCGCCTCTTGCAAGAGCGGCGCGCCGCAGTGCCAGCAATACGCGGCGCCGCGGCTGTGCACGGCGCCACAGGAGCGGCACTGGCCGTGCACGCCGGCCTCAGCGGTGGCGAGCAGTCGCTGCACCTCGCCCAGCTGCGCGTCCACCTCCTGCAGCTCTGACGCTTTGCGCGCAAGCACGTCGAGGCGATAGTGGTCGCGGATCGCCATCTCGTAAGCGAGCCCGCCGAGGTCCCATGTGAGCGCGGCAACGCGCTCGGCAAGCTCCAGCCGGCGGCGGCGAAGCTCTGACATGGAGCCACTGGGCGTTGGCAGCCCACCTGCGGGCAGCACGACCCCTCCCGCTCCTGCGTCCTCCTGCGCTGCTGCGCCGGTGCTCGCCGCCGCGGGCTGTGCGGATGGCGAGGGCCTGCCTCCGTTGCCGCCGTGAGCACTCATTTGACTTCGATCGGAGCGGTGCTGATTTTGTTGAGTTCTTTCTCTTTGGCCTTGCCCGTCGTTTTTTCGAGTTTGTTCGCGGCCGAGGGGCTGAGCGCTTTCGCCGCGGGCGCTTTGGCGGGAGTTTTTTCTTCGGCCTTTTCTTCTGCCTTGGCTTCGGCCTGTTCCTTTTCTTCTTCGCTCTTGGCCGACGTGCTCGATTTCCCCGCCACCGTAGGCGTGGTGCTGGTCGTTGGCGTGGTCGCGCTCCCCGTCGCCGCGACGCCGCCGAGATTGCCTTCGATTTTGATGATCTGCGGGCTGGTACTCACGGGAGCCTTGCTCTGCGTCACCCAGTGACCGACGAGCAGCCCCACGATCATTGCCAGCAGCAGCACCGACATGACACCGAACAGCGGTGCGTAGCGGCGCAGCCACAATGGCCCCGCGGCAGGCTCCATGTAAGGGTTGTAGGCCACAGGAGCCGTGGTCATCGCACCCGGGCCCAACTGGGGCTTGTGCTCTGACTCGAGCACGTCGAGGAACGCGAGTCGCACGGGCGAGGTGGGTTGCCCGCAGGAGAGGCAGTAGCGCTGATCTGCGACGAGCGGCGCGGAGCAGTTGGGGCAGGTGGAACTCTCGGATGGCACTGGTGCCAGGTTAGCCATGGCGGTACCTACCTTAGTGGCGGCGCGAAGCGGACATCGGCGCTCATCCGAAGGCTCCCCGCACGTATTCGCGCGTGCGCTCGGCGCGGGGATCCTCGAATAGGTCCTCGGTGGTGCCGTACTCGACGAGGTCACCGAGGTACATGAAGGCGACCTTGTCCGCTACCCGGTGCGCCTGCGCGAGGTTGTGCGTGACGATCACTACTGCGAGGTCACGGCGCAGTTCGCCGATGAGCTCCTCGATCACAGCTGTGGAGATCGGGTCAAGGGCGCTGCACGGCTCGTCCATCAGCAGCACCTCCGGTCGTGGCGCGATCGCGCGGGCGATGCACAGCCGCTGCTGCTGGCCGCCCGACAGACGCAGCGCCGGCCGGTCGAGGTCGTCGCGAACCTCGTCGTAGAGGCCTGCCCTGCGCAGCGCGTCGATCACGAGTGGCTCGAGCTCGCGGCGCCCGGGCCGCTTGCGCCCCTGCTCGCGCAGCGCGAAGGCGACGTTGTCGAAGATCGACATGGGAAACGGGTTGGGCTGCTGGAAGACCATCGCCACGCGCGAGCGCAGAGTTGTATCGACGAGCTCGTGAATGTCCTCGCCGTCGAGCAGTATCTCCCCCGAGCGCGACGCGCTGGCGGTCAGCTCGGTGAGGCGGTTGAGCGTCCGTAGCAACGTCGTCTTGCCGCAGCCGGAGGGCCCGATCAAAGCCAACACCTCGCCCTGGTGGATCGACAGTGAGACTCCCTTGACAGCCTCCTTGCCGGCATAGGCGATCCTCACGTCGCGCAAGCTCAGGCGCTCTGGCCCTGCTGCCGATTCGGGTCGACGCACCGCCTCGCGCTCGCCCACGGGGCGCACGGGCGTGGGCGTGCGATCGAGCACGATCGTACGCACGGGCGGTATTGTCGGCCCTACTGCCGGCTCGCTCGGTGGCGGCACGATTGGCTGGCGCTCGCTGGACTCCCGCACCTGCGGGTCGTCGCTGATGAAGCTCCAGGGATCTAGAACCATCTCGTCAGGACGCATCGACCACAAACTCCATCGACATGACTTTGGCCATCAGAACACTGAGATTAGCGGCTTTTTCAAGGAATTGTGAAAAGTTCTCGGCCATCTCTAGATGACCGCCCCTACGGTGGGCAGCCCCGTCGCTTGGGCCTGGGCGCGGCCGATCCTGCCTACAAGCAGGTTGAGCAGGAGCACGAAGATCAGCAACAGGAACGCGGCGGCATATGCCTTTCCCGGAGCTCCGCCTTCGCCTGCTGGCGAGGCTTCGAAGATGTAGCTCGTCAGCGAGGAGCCGGTGCCGCGTAGTAGTCCGATACCCGGCACCGATCCCTGCGGTTCGATGGTCAGCCCTCCGAGCAGGATGATCACGATGGCAGTCGAGCCGATGATGCGGCTAATCCCCAGCGTGACGCCGGTGGCGATGTTGGAGCGGACGCTTGGGAGAAGCACCCGTCGGATCGTGGTGATGCGGGTCTTGCCGAGCGCAAACGCAGCCTCGCGCATGTGCGCGGGTACTGACTGGAGCCCGTCCCTGGTGGCCGCATACACTGGCGGCAGCGCCAGCAGCGACATCATCACGCCGGCAGCGATGAACGAGCGTCCATACACGCCCCCGCCTTCGGAGCTGAAGGAGAAGGGGGCGAGCAGCGAGACCTGGAAGATGGCCAGGCCGAAGATCGCGATCACGATGTCGGGGGTGCCGGCGACGATCTCAATGCTCGACTCCACCACGCGTGCGAGCCAACTCGGACGGCCATACTCAGCAATCCACACGGCGCTGGTGAGCGCCAACGGCAGCGCGACCACAATGCCGATCACGGTTAGCAAGATCGTCCCGAGCAACGGATCCAGGAACCCGCCTGCAAAGCCTCCGTTCGAGCCCACCCGGGGATGACTGAAGATCAGACTCGGACGCAGGTACTGAATGCCGCGATAGCCCATGTAGAGGACGATCGCGGCCGCGACCAAGCAGAGGAAGATCCCGGAGCCCCACGCCGCGACGAGCACCAGCCGGTCGCCCCAGCGCCAGCTCATCGGCGAGGAGCGTCGGCCACCTCCGCTGCCGCCCCCTTTGAACGGGTCTGGCTTGGGATCACGCCAGCTCCACAGCCGCGACGAGGATGGCGGGGACGTGCTCATCCGCGCGTCTGGTACTTGCGTAGCGGGAGCTTGACCAGGTAGCCGGTCACAGATAGCGCGAAGGCGGCGAACAACAGCAAGAGCGCGAGCGCATAGACGGTTGCGCCGAGCGGCGGCGAGCTGACGCCGTCGTGGTAGTCGAGGGCCGCAGAGGCGAGCGTGCGCAGCGGCTCGAGCCAAAACACGCCGATGCCATTGGACAGATTGGGGCTGAACGTCTTGCCGCCGGAGACCATCTCGACCACCACCGCCTCACCGAGGGCGCGTGCGGTCGCGAGCACCCCGGCGGCCACGATCGCCGGTCGGATCGCTTTCAGCGTTACGGCACGCACCGCCCGCAAAGGATTGAGCCCCAGCGCGATCGCCCCCTCGCGCCAGGCCGGAGGCACCGAGGTCAGCGCCTCGCAGATCAACGCGATCATGATCGGGGTAATCATCACGGTGAGGATCACAACGGTTACCACCAGGCTCTGGCCCGTCAACTGGACGACACCCTGCACGGAGGTCTTCTCCTGGTTGCTGATGATGTGATTGCCGACGAACGGCACCAGCACGAGAATCCCGATCAGCCCGTAGATGACAGAGGGCACGGAAGCGAGCAGGCGCACCATCGGGATGACCACCCGACTGACCCGTGCGGGTGCAAGCTCGACGATGAACACCGACGAGAGCACAGCAATCACCATGCCCAGCACAAGCGCGATGCCACTGGTGAGGATCGTACCGTAGATCAGCGGCCACGCGCGCAGGTGATAGACGGACGCAGCCGGATTGGTCGTGGCGGCGGTCATCTTGGCGACCTCGGTTTCGAAGTCCCCTCCGCCAGTGAGCCAGCTGAGCCCGTTGTGCTGGAAGATCGGCCATGCCTTGTTCGCGACGAACACGACCATCGCGATCACGCCGACACCGATCAGCAACGACACCGCGCCGAGCAAACGCTCGGCGCGGCGGTCAGGCCAAGGCGTACGCAGCCGCTCAATCACGGCTTGCGCAGCCTCTTGCACGGCTTACGCCGCCTTCGGCCACGGCTCTCGTAGCTCCTCAGCCATGGCTTTTGCGGCGTGCCCGACATGGCATTTAGCCGATCGTGATCCACTCGCTGGCGATGATTTTCTTCGCTGCGGGTGACTTGTCGATCCAGTTGATGAACGCCGCGGCAGCGCCAGTGGCGGGGCCTTTGGTGACCTCGAAGAACACCGACACGCCGGCGTACTGGCCGGATGCGGCGGTCGTCTGGTTGCAGGCAACGCCGTTGTAGGAGACAGAGTTGAGCCCGCCTTTGTTGGCCTGGTAGTTGGACAGGAAGCCGATCCCGCTGGGGTCGCTTTCGACGGCCTGGCGCATCAGACCCTCGGTGGCCTCTTCGGTTGCGGCCGACTCGACGGTCTTGCCTTCCAGCAGCAACGACTTGAAGCTGGTGAGCACGCCCGCAACGGAGGTGCGGGAGTAGACGTCGATGTTGCCCGTGGCGGTGGCGCCGGGCACGCTGCTCCAGGTTTTGGTCTTGCCGGTGAAGATCGCCGTGACCTCGCTCGGCGTGAGGTTGCTGAGCGTGTTGGCTTTGTTGGTGACCACGCAGATCGCGTACTTGGCGATCGGGTAGAAGTCGAGGCCGGCGTCAGCGCCGGTCGGTTCCTGCGCGACGTCGGCGATCGTCACGTGGCCATTTTTGACGTCGTTGAGGCCGACCGTGGTACCGCCCTGGGCGATCTTGAACCTGACTTTTTTCGGATGCAGCTTGACGTACTTGGCCGCCAGCAGAGACACGAGCGGGTAGGAGGATGTGGCGCCGCTGATGGTGACGAGCGAGGTGGCGCTGGCGGCTACAGGCGCCGCAACCCCGACCACGCCAGCCACCGTAAGGGCGACGGAGAGACGGCGGATTCGATCCATTGAAGAGAGGCTCCGTTTCAAGTTTGGTTGACAAAGAGTTGACAACGTGGAGGGGCGAACATAGCATAACCCCATAGTTCTGATCGACATTAGCTATTTTATAGGCAAGGTCCGGAACAGTTGGGTCCAGATTGTGTTCTTGCTTGTGAACGCGTCCTTGCTTCACAAGTTTTTCTCTCCACTCAATGAACAACACACCAGATACCCGAAAGTCGCCCTTCCGCGCCCCGTCCGTTCGCGTGACCGCTGCGCTGGCGGCGGCGATGCTCGGCGTGGGCGTGGCGGTGGGCGCCGCGATCGGCCCTGCCCCCACCCCCTCCCAGGCGGCATCGAACCTGCCGCTGCTGCTGGAGACCTTGGCGCGCAGCGCGGCCGCCAGAGAGGCGCAGGCCGCGAGCTCTTCAGTTCAGCCACCAGCGATAGTCGCGGAAGCCACGCCCACACGCAAACGGCACAGGCGTAAACGGAAAGACACAGCCGCGGAAGAAGCGACTAGCGCGGCGAGCACTCCTGAAGCGTCGGAAACAACAACGCCCACCGCGACCAAGCCGAAGAGCACAACCAAAACGACGAAGCTGCCGGCGGTCACGCACGTATGGCTGATCGAGCTTGCGGGAACATCGTTTGCTGCGGCGAGCGCCCAGCCGACAGCCGCCCCGTATATAGATACACAGGCGATCGCGGCGGGAACGTTGCTGAGCGGCTGGTCGGGCCTCGACGGCAGCGCGTTCGCAAACGATGCGGCGCTGGTGGCGAGCGAACCGCCGCAACTGCTCGACACGATCGTCCAGCCGCCGTGCCCGGAAGGGGCGGCGGGCGCGTCGTGTGCCACCGAAGCGGGTGCGCTGACAGCGGCTGACGAATTCTTGAAGACGACCCTGCCGACGATCACCTCGACGGCAGCGTTCCGCGAAAACGGCCTGATCGTGGTGACCTTCGCGTCGGTCGCGTCGGCGACAGCCACGAGCCTGCCGGCGGATGCGGCGACAGCGACGCTCACCTCCGAGCCCCCCGCGGGCGTGCTGCTGATCTCGCCCTTTGTGGGCGTGGGAGCCAAGTCCGCGGCGACCTTCAACCCAACTTCACCAAAGCAGAGCCTCGAAAAGCTCCTGCGGCGATGACAGATCCATCAACCCAACGAACGGAGACCCCGTTGCACGCAATTGAACCAGCCCACCGCAAAGCGACATGGTGGCTCGCCGCGATCGTGGGCTTTCTCGCCCTGCTCCTCGCGACCCCGGCGATCAGCCACGCTGAAGAAAGCAACCCCAACAACTACAACTGTCTTGGCAGCATCGCCGCGGGAGAAGCCGAAGAAGGCAGCGAAGAACAGCAGGTTAAGTACGAGTTCTACTGCGACGGACCGATCACCGGCTACCAGGTGCAGGCCCAGATCCCGATGACGGGGATCGCCGGCGCGCCGCCCGTTGTGACCTCCAACGTGACATCCAAGCCGCTGGCGGAGACGTTCTCCTGCTCGGGTGAAGTGCCCGGCATCGCGCTCAACTGCGTGGGTGCGGCAAAAGGTGGATACGAAACGATCACGGGACAGTTCGCGATCGGCACGAAGCTGTGCAAGGAGCCGCGTGTGGATCCGCTGCTGACGGTCACCTATGCGTATGTGGAAAAGGGTGTCGTCACACAGGCGATCGCAGGGCCGTTCGACCTAGGTCGCCCGAAAGGCTGCCCGCCTGACGCGTACTCGGGTAGCACTCGGTTGGAACCGAAGGTGCCGATCGTGAGCCACAAGAAGAAGTCCGGCAAGAAGAAGGCGAAGGCCAAAGCGAAGAAGTCCACTAAGAAGAAGTAGGACCAAGAAGCAGTCCCGGCGGCGCCAAGCGACGGCGCCGCCGGGAACTACGGCACCACGCTTCTTGGAGACCTTGAAGCGTGGTGCGGATTTCGGTAGTGAGGAGATAGAGATCTCTGCAGCTTTCGTCAATAGCGTCGAAGGGGTGGGAGCCGAGGCGTTCCCACCAGCGACGGGCATCGGCATGCAATGCAGTGACGACCACCGCACGACAGGCGGCCTTGGTATTGCAGCTCAGCAGCGGTGGCCAGCACATGCGCGACCAGTGCGGTGCCCACGCCCTGCCCTTGATAGCGACGATCGACAGCGAGGCGACCAAGCAGCATGGCAGGAACTGGATCTGGGGTGTGCTTGGCGACGCTCGACGACGCCGCTGAGCGGTCGATGCCTGTCATGGCGATGCTGGCATATGCGACGACAGAGTCGCTGTCGCGAATAACCCAGGTCGCTGCCGTGTCGCGCCGCCGGTTTTGTCCTGCGTAGCGCCGCAAGTCTAGTTCGGTGGCTCTCCGGCCTATGCCAGGTCTGCCATGCCGTCGAGAGCGGGTGCGCTCCCGTCTCCGAACAGGCGACTGTGCAACTTGACGGCGGCATCCTCGGTTAGCCCGGCGATGAGATCGGTGACGGTGCGGGTCCGGTGCGCAGGGTCGTCCGGATCACTCTCAAGGGTCCGCTTTGCCTCGGACGGGAAGATCCTTCGATCGCCAGCCTTGCCCGACTTGCTCGCATCGTAATACGCTTCAAACAGCTCTTTGATGACCCGCTGTTGACCGTGCTGCACGATCGCGAGGCCCGGGCGACGGATCACATACACCCGGACAAGCATCTTAAGCGCTTCCACCTCGCGCTCAATCTCGTCAGGTATTTCGACGGTGAGAGTTCCCTGAGCCGAATTGTCCGTGATGACGAACGCACTTACGTACCTGGTAATTAGCTCGGAGCCGAAGCTCCGCATTTCTCGCCGATGATCACGTGTATGCCGGTAGGCGCCTGAAGGAGCGTACCGGCCGGCGACTGCAGATATGGTGGCGAGGATGTCAGAAATGCTGAGTGCCGGCCAGGCCTTAAGGTCGGCAGCCTTGGCATCATGGAGCATCTCGTCGAGTCGCTTGAACTCGTCGTCTGTAGTGTTGGCAAGGCGGTGCAGAGGTATCAAGCCAGCCCGAAAAAAGTCGTCCACATCGTGGACAGCGTAGGTAAGGTCGTCAGCCCACTCCATGATCAGGGCCTCGATGCTGGGCTCCGGCCGGCTGTACTCGTCATCGTCACCGTGGCCATTTCTTCTCGTGAACTCGTACGCGTCATTGTCCTCGGGGTAATAGCCCCACTTGCGCTCGCGCAGCGCAGGCGGTAGTGGGTCCTCTGGCCAGCACCGCCACGGGTACTTGAGCATCCCGTCGAGTGTCTGGCGGGTCAGGTTCAGTCCGCTGCCGCTCGCACGTTGCGCCAGACGCGTCACGATTCGGAAGCTCTGCGCATTTCCCTCGAACCCGACACCCTCTTGCGCATGCTTAGCTGCCATCTCATTGAGGACTTGCTCCGCGATGTGCCCGAAGGGCGGATGCCCCAGATCGTGGGCTAGGCAACTGGCCTCGACGGCATCGGGGTCGATCGAGAGGACCGTGTCCCGCGCCATGCCCGTGATGGCTTCCTGCTCAGCGGCTGCGCGGAGTCGCTCGGCATTGCGTCGACCGACCTGAGCTACCTTCAACGAGTGGCTGAGGCGATTGTGGAACGCGTGCCCAGCCTCCGGCGCCGTGACCTGAGTCACGTAAGCCAGGCGCTGAAAAGCCGAGCTGTAGAGGATCCGGTCACGGTCGCGCTCGGCTGCCGTCCGGTGATCTGACTCCCAGGATGATCCGCTGTCGGCACTGTGCGATTCATCGGAACGCTCGACCAGATCGCTGATTTCCGCCTCTGTACGAGGCGTGAGCGTCCTCTCCATCGTCTGGTGCGACTAGTGCCGGATGCGCACTCGTAGGTCAGACGCCTGCTCGAATGCTCCCTCGGCGACGAGCTGTCGGAGCGCCAATCCCATGATGGCGCTGCTCCAGCCGTTGCGCGCACGCACCTTCAACTCGTGCGCTGTCCACCAGGTCTCCGGGTCGGCCGACGCAAGCTCCATCAGCGCGTCTCGCGCCTTGTCGATCTCCTCGTCGATCGTCACGTCCACGGCGTCAACTGGTGGCATGGTTGTCTCCACAGACATTCAAGGCTAGATGATTTCGGCCCGCCATCATCTTCAACACCGCAATTTGCGGAATGTTTTGGCCTGCTCTCACGTACATACCCCTTCATCGACGACATGCATCGCAGACAAGAAGTGTGGCGGGCGCTTCGGACGACAGTTTTTGGGCCCCCTTGCCTCTTCGGTTCGCCGCCGTGGTACTGCTCGAGGCGGGCTCGAGCAGTACCACGCGAGCTGGGATTTCGCCTGCTTAGGCGCCGATTCTTCAACGAGGCAGGCAGCGCGCTCCCCCTAGCAGCCCACTCGCTCGAGGTCTACGACCCCCACCCTTGAGCGTTTCCGATTCAGGAGCGGTCTGCGACACGGGCCGCCAATGAACTCGGTCAGCGGGGGTCGCACGCCTGGTTCAATGGCCTCGCATGGGCGACGTAAGCGTCTGCTGGTGGTCTCGATGATTGCCAGCCGAAGTGCAGCGACGCGCATGGTCAGCCAATCCCAACTGCGGGCGCCACCATCGCCGCAGGGTTTGCGCACAGCCAAGTTTCGCTCGGCTTGGCTGAGCTAGTGCTTCGGTTGATGCGGTGGCCACGCGCGCGTTGAGCCACAACGTTGAACGGCCTTGGGGTCAAGCTGGCGAGGAGCCTCGGCAACTCCTGACGGGCGATTCGATCCACGAAGCCGGGAGACGCTGTCTCGCTCACGACCAGCCAGCCAAGCCCCTTTTAGAGGTCTTTAGTTTTTTTAGAGATCTTTGGATAACGCGTCCAACCACCCCTACAGCAAGCTGGTGGTCATCCGTTCGATCTCAGCGATGGACGTGAGCCCCTCGCGGACCTTGCGCAAGCCGTCGTCGCGCAACCGCTGCATGCCTTCGGAGAGCGCGACGGCGACCATGTCGTCGACGGAGGAGCGCTCGAGGATGAGCGCACGGATGGGCTCTGAGACGGTCATGACCTCATACAGGGCAACACGTCCGCGGTAGCCGGTGCCGGCGCAGCGCGAGCAGCCGACGGGCTCGTAGGGTTCGGCGCCGGCGAGGTCGTGCTCGGCAAGCACGGCCTCGGAGACGGTTTGGGCTCGCTTGCAGTGCTTGCAGAGCGTGCGCACGAGCCGCTGGGCGACGATGCAATCGACGGCGGAGGACACGAGGAACGGCTCGATGCCCATGTCGATCAGCCTGCCGAGCGCGCTGGGCGCGTCGCGGGTGTGGAGCGTCGAGAGCACGAGGTGTCCGGTGAGGGCGGCCTCGATGGCGATGTGGGCGGTCTCGGCGTCGCGGATCTCGCCGACCATGATCACGTCGGGGTCGGCGCGGAGCATGGAGCGCAGCCCGACGTCGAAGGTGACGCCGGCCTTGGGCGCGATTTGCATCTGCTTGATCCCGGGGATGCGCTTCTCGACGGGGTCCTCGATCGTGAGGATGCTGCGCTCGCCGTCGTTGAGCTCGTGCAGGGCGGCATACAGCGTGGTGGACTTGCCGGATCCGGTGGGGCCGGTGACGAGCACGGCGCCGTTGGGGCGGTGGATGGCACCGGAGAAGCGTTTGAGCTCGGCGCCTTGCATGTCGAGCGACTCGAGCCCGCTGACGGCGACGCCGGCGCCTTGGTCGAGGATGCGCATGACGACGCCCTCGCCGTTGACGAGCGGGAGCGTGACGACACGGATGTCGACACGTCTTCCCTCGACGGTGAGCGCGAAGCGTCCGTCCTGGGGCACGCGCTTCTCGGAGATGTCGAGGTCAGCCATGATCTTGATGCGGGAGACGACGCCCATGGCCATCCTGCGCTTGACGGTGGCGGCGGGCGTGAGCACACCGTCGATGCGGAAGAGGACCTTGGTGTCGCCCTCCTCGGGGTTGACGTGGATGTCGGAGGCACCCTGCTGGATGGCCTGGGCGACGATCGAGTGCACGAGCTTGATGACGGGCGCGTCGCTGTCGGCCTCATCGACGGAGACCTGCTCGCCCTCCGCTTCGGCCTCCTCGTCGACGATGTCTTCGATCGACTCGTCCATGCGGGCGAGCCGCGTGAGCAGCAGGTTGAGGTCCTCGACGGAGGCGGCGGCGGGCTTGATGCGCCGGCCGGTCATCATGCCGACGTCGTCGATGGTGAGCACGTTGGTGGGGTTGGCCATGGCGAGCAGCAGCGCGCCGTCGTCGGTGAAGCCGACGGGCAGCGCCTGGTAGCGCTTGGCGGCTTGGATGCCGACGAGGTTGACGGCGCCCATGTCGAGGTCGAACACGCTGAGGTCGACGAAGTCCAGGCCGAAGCGCTCGGCGACGACGCGTGCGAGCTGGTCGTGGCGGAGGATGCCGCGCTCGACGAGCACGACACCGGTGGGCCGACCCTGGTCGCGGGCGGCGGCGACACCGGCCTCGACGGTCTCGCGGTCGGCGAGCCCGAGGTCGACGACGACCTCGCCGATCATCCGCGTCGAGCGCCCGGAGGTGCGGGGCGCATAAAGGCCCTTCTGTTCCTGGCCTTCAGGCCGTGGGCCGTTCTTCCTGCGCTCCTCGGCAGTCTCGACGTCGGCGTCAGATCCTGACCCGACGGTTGACATGGCGGTATCGCCCATTACAGGCTTGTATCGGCATCCCTATGGGGCCGCTTGACCTTGTATCAGGCGCTGCTTGCGAGGCCGCCGTGCTCGAGCACGCCCTTGACTTGAGCGTCGAGCGCGTTGAGTCGATACAGGGCGAGCGCCTCGGGCGAGGCGAAGCGCTGCCCGGAGGCGGACTCGGGTCCGTGGTGGAGCAGCACGCAGTGCTCGAGCGCCAACCTCCGCTCACCCTCGAGGGCGGCTGGCATGTGCTCGGCGATGACGCGCAGTCCGAGCTGGATGTGCCCGAGCATGGCGCCTTCGCGGCTGCGCTCGATCTCGGCGCCGTAGGTGAACTCGCGGGTCTTGCCGAGGTCGTGGACGATGGCGGCGCTGAGCAGCAGGTCGCGGTCGAGGCGCACGTGCAGCGTGCACAACTCGAGTGCCAGGGTGGCGACGGCGACGGTGTGCTCGAGCAGGCCGCCGAGGTAGGCGTGGTGGCCGGTGGGCGCCCGCCCCGCGCGGGCTGCGCCGCCGGCGCTGACACCGCCCCCGGCGGACACAGCCGGTGGCGGCGACCCCGGAAGCGAGCAGGGCGCGTGACGGATCTGTGAGCGCAGGGCGTCGTCACCCATCAGCGCCTCGAGCAGAGCCTTGAGCGGAGGGTCGTACACCTCCCGGGCGAGGTGCTCGAGGAAGCCTTCGAGCTCGTCGCGGTCGCGGTAGGCGGTGGGCAGAAAGCGGGCGGGATCGCCATCACCGCCATCGGCGCGAGCGATCGCGGACAGCTCGATCTGGAGCACGTCGCGGAAGCTCTGCACGCGTCCGCGCACGCGCACGAGCTCACCGCGCTCGAAGCGGCCGGCGAGCACGTCGGCGTCGCGAAAGGCGCGCCCGACCATCGCCCCGCTGCTGTCGCGGAGCTCGACTGTCAGGTACGGCGCGCCGGCGCGTGAGAGCTTGCGCTCCTTGCGTGTGCAGGCGAAAACGGCGTCGACCTCGTCGTCGAGACGCAGCGTTGCGACGGTTTGGGGTTGCTCGGGCAGGGTGGACATTGTGGCGGAGGCGATGGCCTCATGATGTACGGTGGTTCGGATGCAGCCGCTCATCTGGGACCGCCGTCCGGGGGGCCTGAGGGCCCCGGCGATGGTGTGCGCATTCCAAGGCTGGAACGATGCTGGCGACGCGGCGTCGAACGCGGTGTCGTTCCTGGCGTCGGCGCTCGAGGCGCGCAGCTTCGCGCGGATCGACTCGGAGGAGTTCTACGACTTCCAGGCGAACCGGCCGACGATCCGCTTCGACGAGCGGGAGACCCGGGAGATCGTGTGGCCGACGGTGGAGATCTTCGAGGCGCAGGCACCGCGGGCACCAAGGGATCTGGTGCTGGTGCAGGGCGTGGAGCCGTCGATGCGCTGGCGTGCGTTCAGCACCCACCTGGTCGATCTGGCGGAGGCGTTGGGGGTGCAACTTGTGGTGTCGCTGGGCGCGCTGCTTGGCGATGTGCCACACACTCGCCCGGTGTCGCTGAGTGGCCACGCCTCAGATGCGGCGCTGCTGGAGCGTTTGGGTATCCAGCCATCCAACTACGAGGGCCCGACTGGCATCGTGGGCGTGCTGCACACGGCGTGCGCGAAAGCTGGGCTGCCGTCGGCGACGCTGTGGGCGTCGGTTCCACATTATGTGGCTGCGGCGGCCAACCCGAAGGCGGCGCTGGCGCTGCTGCGCCGGGTGGAAGTGCTGATCGGCGTGTCGGTGGACGTGTCGGAGCTCGAGGTGGCGGCAGCTGACTACGAACGCCAGGTGGGGCTGGCGGTGCGCAGCGATCCGGACATCCAGGCGTTTGTGGAACGGTTGGAGCAGGCGGCTGACAGCGAAGATCAGTCGACGCCCGAGGATGTGCCATCGGGGGACATCATCGCTAGTGAATTTCAGCGGTTCCTGCGCCAGCGGGGGCGGGAGGGGAAGTAAGTCCGGGCAGCCCTGCAACCAGCCGCTGGGCAATGGTCGTTCCTAGGTGATTTCGACTGCTTCCCGGAATTCCCATTCTTGGCCAGAGCTCTCGGTAACGGTAGTCCCGAATGCTGAGAGTGCCGGTTTCACTTCGCCGGCGGCGACTTTGACTTTCTTGATGGCCTGACTGCCGTTGGAGACCTTGAAGAGCAGGCCGTTCTTGACGCTGCGTATGCCGACTCTTTCGATTTCGCCGGCGATTGAGCCGGTCACGGCAGCTTCTTCCGTGCATTCATTGCCTTCGATCGACGCGAATCTGTTGCCCGTTGCCGCACGGATCACGAGAACCCGTTCAGACGGAGCTTCAGCCGCGAGAACGGTGCCGAGTTCGCCCTTCAGGACTGCTGTCTTTATTTCACCGGCCTTCGTGGCTCCGTCGCTCTCAACAGGGCAGCCTTCACCACCGAGCCCGGCGGAGGTGCAGCCGGTGAAGACCACGAGCACTTTGCCGACGGTTTTCGCTCCGGTGATTTCGCCTGTGCTCATGGAAGCGGCACAGGTCATTCGTTCCGTCCCACCGGCGGCTGTCAGGACATTGGTGCCAGACCTCGTTTCGAACCCCTTGCTTTCCGGTATCGGATGGAATTCCGCGGCGCCCAACGCAACGGACGCGCTGGCGAGGCCGAGCACGATGGCGATCACGAGCGTGGCACTGGCTGATCGATAAGTTCGCATTCCCCCGCCTCCTCATTGACTCTTGGGACGCCCACCGAGCGACCGCAAGCTGGGCTTGCAGCCTCCGGAACGCAACTTGGAACCATTCAAATTAGCCGCCCCGCGAGACGACGTCCAGGCCTGTCTCCAACCGTGCCGCCGGCTACGCGTCGGCGACCCGGACAGACGACCCGGCAATCGCAGATTGAGCACGCGCCGCGGGATCTGGTCGCCTCGAGCTCCTGCGCGAGGAGCGCACGCCGGGGCGCTAGATCAGCTGCGCAACGAGGGCGTCGGGGGCGAGTGCGTCGAGCTGGGCCACGCACGGCAAGCTATTTCTTGGCGCTGGGCTTCCTGGCCGGCACTTTGTACTTCTTGCGAGCTGCCCTTTCGCATTGGGTGCGCTTGCTCTTCATCTTGTCTTTTCTGCAGGCCTTCAGTGCCTTGCTGAGCTTTTGCGCGGTCGTAAGCTTTACCAGCCCCTGCGCGGCTCCTTCTTCGGGAATGTTGAAGTTCGGCACGGTGGGTAGCACGGCGGGACTGGCGGGCAGTGTCAGCAGGCTTGGTAGCCCTTCAGTCGCGAAGGACTGCACGGCCCCTTCGCTGACGCCGTCGACGCTGACCGCGGTAATTCTGTAGTAATAAGTCGTGGCGGGCTGTAGCCCGGTGAGCGTCGCCGCGACAGCCTCGGTGGTTACGCCACCGAGGCTGCCTTGCTCGACGATGCTGTAGCTGGCTCCCGGCGCGGTCGCGATTTCAAAGCTATAGCTCGTCTGCAACCCATTCGTCGTGACCGTACCGGTCAGTGTCGCGGTGCTTTGGCCAACGGCGCTTGCCAGACCCGTGATCGCAACGGGTGGCACCGCAGACGCGGCGGTGAACGTGCCGTCGGCGCCGATCGTCTGGCTCCCAAACTGGTTCGTCACGACCAGCGCGTAATGATACGTTTCCCCAGGCAACAGTTCGCTCGCAAGGACGGGCCCGACAGCCTGTGTAGCTTCGCCAGCCGCCAGTGACGTCGAGGCTGTCGTTTCGCCTTCAGCGTAGGGGCTCGCGGCGCCTTCTTCCAGGGCTTGCTGGTAGTTCGGCTCGCTGGGGTTCGCCGCACCATGCTCGAGGGCGGCCTGGAACCCAGCTTTGCTGATATACGCGAACCTATATGTGGCGGCGGCCCCCTCGGGGTTCACTTCACCGTAGAGCGTTGCGGAGGAGCTGGTGATGTTTTGCGCCGCCCCGGTTGTGGCTGTTGGCGCGGCATATGGTGTTACCGTTTCTATTGTCCCGTCGACGGGTGCGCCTTTGTTCGCGTTCGCTGAGTGTTTGCTGACCGCGTTTTCTGCCGCTACACGGTAGTAGTAGGTGTGGCCGGGCCGAAGCCCCGTAAGCTCCGTGCCCACCGGCAGCCCCTCGTTCACTTCTTCTTCGGGGAGTTCGCCAGCACCCCCGGGTATGAGTGTGCCCTTGCCTTCTTCCAGGAGCCGTTCGGTCGTAGCGTATTCGAACACGTATTTCGTTTTTAGGACAAACAACGGGTTGATCGTCGCTTCCAACGTCGCGGATGTCGAGGTCCGGCCAGAGGCTTGCTCGTTGGCGATGATCGGGAGTTTGGTGTAGGCCTGTGTCGGCCCTTGCGTGGTGCTGACGCCGTTCGTCGCGACCACCCGGTAATAGTACGTTTCGCTAGTAGACGCCATGAAAGCCGGAACCGTCACGGACTGGCCGCCGAATCCTGCGGGTAGCGGCCCTGACCCGGGGATCTGTTCTCCTTCTCCGTTTTCGACGGCTTCCTTTTTGCGCCCGTATTCGAACACGTAGCTCGTTTCGCTGTTGTTCGCATCGATCACCGCCGAGAGCTCCCCTTCGGTCGCTTCGCCGCCACCGGTCGCTGCGCTCTCGCTGAGCACTTCAGGGGCTTCCGCGGGGCCCGTTTCGAAGAACACCACATCGTTCGCCTCGCGCTGGCTCGCATACAGCGTACCCTCACCATTCGCGCCATTGACTCCAATACCAGCCGATTCCGATAGCCCCACGCTGGGGAACGCACTCGAGGCGAGCGCCAGTTCAGCAAGTGGCGCATCGAACAAATCGATCTGCGCTCCTTCGTCGACCAAGAGATCGGTCGGCCCAGCTATCACCGCCACCGTCGCAAGCGGGCTCACGCTCTCCTTGATTATCGTCCGGCCGCCACTCGGGCGTTCGAACTTGTCAATACGTTTCCGCCCGGTGTTGACGTAAAGATTGCCGTTCGTATCGACGGCGAAGCCGGGGGCTTCGTTTACGACGGTTTCCTGCGTTTCGAAGGCTTCTACAAAACTGCCGCTGTCGCTGAACCCGTATGCTTTTCCTGCTGCCGCTTCGTATATCCAGGCGTTGCCGGAGCCATCCACGCCGACGTCCAGCGGCCGCTGGAATGGTGTGGTCGCGCCGCTGGTGCAGGGGGGATTTTCGGCTGGGTTTTCGCATTGGCCATCGATGATCTGGGTTTCGTAACTTCCGGTGGGACTAAACTTGTCGATGACCTGGTGGCCTTGGTCGGCAATGTAGACGTCGCCGTGGGCCGGGCTCGAGGGGTCATTGTCGATGGCGATGCCTTCCGGTTCGAGGAGCTTCCCTGTGGGTGCCGGGGTGCCGGTTTCTTTTTTGCCTTTGACTTCGTATTCACCGCTGCCATCGAACTGACCTTCGTATGTGCCGGTGGCGTTGAACCACTCGACTCGGTTATCGCCCTTGTCGATGACGTAAACATCGCCGCTTTCGTCATCGACCGCGATGCTCGTCGGTTCGTCGAACTGGCCGTTCCCGCAGGGGCTCGCGCTGCAGGGTTCCCCGAAATGCCCGGTGATTGTTTCGTAGCCTTTCCCGGCCCACGCTGGTGTGGCCGGCGAAGCGGCTAGGAGTGCGAGTGTCGCAAGGACCCCCGTCGCGGTGGCTCGAAGGGTCCTCATGAGATCCTCCCGTGACCGTTGTGGTCGCTGGCTATGTGCGTGTCATCACTTGTTCCTAGATCCGGGCTTTTTTTCTTGGCCACCCGCGCCTTCTTCGCTGCCCGCCCCTTTTTGGCGACGGTGCATTTTAGGATGTGCAGCTGCGCGGTTTCGTGGAGCTGGAAGGAGTTCGCCGCTTCGAACTGGACCGGCATCGTTAGCTTGCGGCCGCAGAAGCTGTAGCTGCTGTGCGGGAGGTTGACCCCGAACTCGCTGTAGGGACCGGTCGGGAGCGTCGCTTCGAATGTTTCGAACGGGACGTCCGGGATGTCCGGGAACGTCTCGCTCGTGACACCCGTCTTGTGGTTGATGTGGGTTTCCCCGGAGAGCTCGGCGGTCACGCCTTCGCCTTGGAGCACGACGATCACGTCTGGGAGTTTCGTGGCACCATAGCTCACGAGATAGATCGGGCCTGTGAGCGCCGCGGAGAGTACGGGCGTGTGCACCCGCGCATAGCCGACCAGGGACCGTGCGGGGCACGCCGCTGGGTTCGCTTCGAACGTTGCGACCAAGCACGCCTGCTGAAGCGTCGTCAGGCGGGCCGGGAGCTGCTTCGGGATTTCGAGCTTGGCTGATTTGAACCAAGCCTCGGTGCCCATCACGCCCTTCGGATAGGCGATCTTGAAGTCGAGACTGGAGCCGTCCGCTTTCGATGCTTTCCCCGCGACGCTGACCGTTATCTTCGGCTTGAACTTCAACACGGCACAGTTCGTGACCTGGAATGACGACGACACGTTCGCGGTCGTGTGGGCGACGCTCGTTAGCGTTCCCTTGACTTCTGTTTTTTGGCAGCTCGTCGGGTTGAACGTGAAGTTCCCCGTGGCGCCGCCGATGGTCACGTTTACCTGGCGGATCTGCAGCGGGATCCCGTCCAGCTCGGTCGGGAACGGGTCCGAGGTGACCGTGATCGCCGTGGTCTGCGGGTTGATCGTGATGGCAGAGCGCACCACCACTGTGCCGTTCCCCGTCGTGCCGGCGAGCGTGAACGGCCCGGCCGTCGCGGGGAGAACGACCGACAGGCCATACGGGGCACCCCTATAGGGACCCGTGATGAACACCTTGCCGCCCTTGACCGTATATGGGTCGCCACCGGGACCGACCGTCGCGCTCGCTTCACCGATCTGGCTCGCTGAGGAGCAAGTCCCCAACGAGGCCTGTGGTTCGGGGCACAGCGACACGCTCGAGATCATCCCGAGCAGCCCAGGCGGCATCTGCAGTTGCAGTCCGTTGACATATTCATCGGTGTCCGCGCGCACAAACGACAGCGTGAACGGGCTGAACCCGCCGGCCTGGTTTACCGTCGTACCCGCTGTGAACGACGGCGCAAATCTCGGCGCGACCCCGCAGTCGCTCGGGCTGCCGCCCAGCCCCGTGTCGATCTGAAATGGGTAGGAGAGAGTTGCGTCGGGGGTGTATGGGGTGCTCCACGGCGTCAGATCCATGCTGGTGCTGACCGTGCCGCACGAGCGGGGGTTCGCGAGCCCTGCCCGTTCCCCGCCGTTCAGGGTCATCTTGAAGTCGCTGAGCGGCACCTGCGGGAGACTCGTGAAGGTCGCGGTGAGCTGCCCTGTCTGCTGGTTGATGCTCCCGTGCCCTTCGAGCTTGACGATGATCGGCTGTTCGTCTTCGGGGTTGCCTTCGACCTGCACGAACAGGTGCACGAGTCGTCCTTCCGCGGCGTCTTGGGAGCTGCACTGTTCGCATTCCGGTGCGCCGAGATACACGCTCCCGCCCAGCGTTTCTTCGAGCGCGGGGGCTTGGACCTGCACTACCCCGATCTTCGAGTTGGTGGGACAGCTGGCTGCGACTGCGGACCCCAGGCCGAACTGCGCGCTCGTGCAGCTCGTCAACCCGTTCGCGCCAGACGGCGAGAGCACCGTTCCCACAGGCAACGTCGCCACTACGTTCTTGATGTCGGCGGTCCCGAGAATCGTCGGTTCGCTGCTGGCCGGCTGCGGCACGCTGAGGTGCACCGTGTAGCCGGCGGGGGCGCCCGCCTGCAACGTGTCCGGCACCGCCGATAGCGACGGGCTGAATGCCAACACCCCACATCCGGTCGCCGTCCCAACTGGCACCGATTCCGCCGGGCTCGGGAAGAATTCGCCCTGTTCGGCCCAAGAATCCGTCTGCAGATACCCCGTCAAAGGCGAGGAGCACTGCGTCGGGCTCGTCAGCAGCGCCCGCGGCTGCTGCGCGACCGTCTTGAATTTAAAGCCGCCCGCGTATTCGACTTCTTCAGTGTCGGGTCCCCCGAAATCGAGTCTCCGGCGCAGACGCTTCTCCCAACAAAAAGCCGTCGCCCTGTAGCGTGCGGCTCGCCGCGTCCGGACCAGGGCCGTCGTGTTCGGCGGGATCGCCCCAGATCGTGATCGAGGACATATAGCCCTCACCACCGCTCGTGATGTCTGGGACACTGACCCGCACATGATATTCGCCGTTCGCGGCAACGCTCGTATCCAGCCTGACCGGAAAGAAGATGCCCTCCAGCGCGAACGCCGCGGGCTCACCGTACGCCGGCACGATGTTGTAGACCGGCACCGTCACCGTAGTGCGCGGCCCAGCCTGACTGGCGACCATCAGCGTCGCCATTCCGACCATTGCATCCCGCGGGCAGTTGTCCTCGGCCTCGACTTCGCCGATTGTGCACCGCGACACCCCGACCGCGCTACCAACGAGGCCCGCCGGGAGATCGAAGCTCACGTCCTTCGGGAAGTGAGGCGGGACCGCCAGTTCATAGCCACTCACAGTGTTGAAGAAGAACTCGGTCGTGAAGTTCGGGTGCCCGCCAGCCTGGCTTTCCGACACCGCGGACATCACCCCACCCCGCGCGATCCCGTAGTGCGCCGGTGTGGCGCTGATCGTGACCGGGTCGCTCACAGCCGCGCTCGCCGCGCCACCACCCGACACCGACGCGCGGTTCACTTCGCTCCCTTCCACGGGCGTTTCGACCGCCACCTTGATCGTCATGCTCACCGTGTCCCCCGGCGCCACCGGTTCCCCCGTACTACACGACGGCGCCGTGGCCGAGAACGTGCACACCAGCCCAAACGTGGGCGCAAGCTTTTCCGTATCCGCCTTGAACCCCGACATCCTCCCCAACGGGTCTTTATACGCATTGCCGCCGAACACTTCCACAGCCCTCAACCCGGCTGGAAGTTCATCACTCAGCGCCACCGGTGCGACCACTGGGCTACCTGCCGGACACAGCCGGAGCGGTGTGAACGCAGGTCTCGGTTCCACGGCTATCTGTTCCGAGGTACACCCTGTCGCGCCACCACCAACATTCACCGCGGTCACAACGATCGCAGAGTCACCGCTTTTATCGCCTGGCACCAAGTTCGTCGGCGTAGCGACCGACAACACCCTCCACTCTGGCCCGACCTCATTCGCCCGCGCACCCCCAGCCCCCCACAACCCCACCGCCAAGCTCAGCACCACCGTCAACAACCCCATGCGCCGGCTCATCGGCCTGCCCTCCCGCCCTTGCTCGCACTCCCGACAGACGCCTTCTTGTCCTTCCCGGCCTTGGCCTTGGTCCTAACGCACTTCGCCTTCTTCCTCACGAACCCCTTCTTACACTTCACCGGCTTCGCTGGTGCCGGTTTTGCCACACCTGCCGGGACGGGCGGTCCTTCCGGCGCAATGTTTTCGGACCCACTAAAGCTCGCGCTCGACGGGGTTGCCCCAGGCGCAGGCGCACTCGCCGCGCCCTCACAGCTAGCGTCCTCACACGACGCCGGCGATGGTGACGGGCTATCACCTGGCCTCGGAATCCTCGCGTCATACACGTCGTACCCACCATCGGTATCGCCCGGCACCAAGCCCTGTGTCGTCGCGATGAACACGTCATCGCCACTTTCGCTACTACCCAACAGCCATGTATTGCGCGGACTCGTCCCTGTGGAGATCAGATAGACAGTCCCATCCTCCCACTCGAACACATTCCTACCCTGCGGCGCCAATATGTCTTCGAGCACGGGTTGTTCGGGGGAATCCGTATTGGCCACTGTCGGCGTCAACGGATCACTCGATTCAAAGAAAATCCGTTCCCCGTTCCCCGAGATGCCCCGCTGATCCACAGACGGGCCAAGTGTTTTTTCGACGCCATTGGTGGATCCCGAAGCATTTTCTTCGATCCAGTGAAGTGTCGACATAGACGCTCCTTCCCGCGGCGCCACTCCTGCTGGCGGGCAAGACACACAACCAAGTGTGTTCGAAGGCGCGTAGTACCGATAGATCTCTTCGAAGCCACCGCTATTGAACGCCCCGGACAGTCGCTCTGCCGTCTGAAACACCAATACCGCTCCTTCATTCGAGATCCGCGCCTCCGGAACAGCACCCCCCGCTTCAGGAAGCGCCGCGACAGGCGTCACCGACCCGCCATTCGGACCAATCGCCCAATAATCGAGCTGCGCCGGTTCGCCACCCGCTTCCGGACGCACGAAAGCCATCGCCGTCCCCTGCTTCGAGGCGGCGACAATTTCGCCTTCCACGCCTGGAAGATAGGTCAACACCCCCGTGCTCACATCGAACTGATACGTCTTCGGTTCGCTTCCCGGCGACGCTTCCTCCGCGGCCTGCGTCAGCGCATCATCGGTCTGGAAGAACGCCTGCGACCCGTCACTCGACGCGAACACCTCAGCTCCGTCCGCCTGCGTCCCCCTCAGGTGGAGCTGTAGCGAGGGGTTCGCCATCGCCAACACTCCACCCGGCGCGCCTACAGGCAGACCATCATCTTCAGAAAGCAGCATGTCCCGCGAGACGAGCACCGAGCGTTCGCCGTTCTCCCGCACGTACAGCTCAGGCGGATCCGTCGCGCAATCGTTCTGCCCGCCGTTTTCTTTGCAAGACTGCGGATCGGGGCTCACGAAAAATGCGCGTTCCCCATCTTCGGAGACCTCGTTCCCTGCTCGGCTCCGCCCGTGCCCGGACGCCGCCGGCACCGCCCCGAACGGATCCAACGATCCATCCGGCAAGACATCTGCCTCACGCAGGCTGCCATCCGTGTATTCATAGAACCCCCACGATTCGACCAATTCTCCCGTGCCGGAATGTGGCGCGCGCGACGCATCCTGCGGAAGAAGCGTCCCTGCATACGTGAAGTACATCCGGCTGAAGTCAGGCGTACCACCCACAGGCACGCTGGAGTCCGGGTCGCAGTTTTCGACTGGGCTTACCAGGCCCCCGCTCGGCTGCCCAAGCCACGCGGCCGACACAAACGGATCCGGTCCAGCGAGGAACTCATGACTACCACATGACCCCGTGGCGATCGCTCCCAGGTTTTCTTCGTCCGACACCATCACGTGTGACAGATCAGACGAAGGGTCGACATATTTGGCGGCCTTTCCGCCCTGGAGAAACACGACTTCCGTCTGGCCCCGCGGCAGCGCCGCTTGCGTGCTCCATCCCGCTACGCCTACGTTCTTTGTTGCTACGAACCAGTCGCTATCGGCCCACGGGCTTGCGCCCATCGGACCCGTACCTTCGAACAACACCGCGTCTCCATCTGGCGAGACATACCCGTAGTGATCCTTCGCCCCCGTCAAGAACGGCGATGTGCTCGCGCCCGCCTGGTTGCCATTCTTGCCCTCGGGCGAGACTTGTTCGTATACGCGCCCATCGGGCAAGCCCGGAGCACGCGAAAAGTTTGGCGGACCTTCGGTTGTCGCATACGCCGAGGCGCCGGCAGGAGCCAGCACACAAAAGACAAAGACGCCAGCCGCACACCACGCAACAGGACCCGCGACGCGCAACATGAACGACGGGCCACGATTCTTCAACGCGAGCCAATGACCTACTTTCCGGCCGCGACCCCGTGCAGCGAACCGTCTACCGCGCACCGCCTCCCCTTCCATCGAATACCAATTGTTCAACACACTGGCCTAGAATTCGCAACCACCCGGCTCGGTCGCGTTCCCAATTAGCTGACTGGTCTAAAATACGTTAGAACAACCGCATCGTCTATCCCCGTCTCTTACTTCAAGATTGGGGTCGAGCGAGCGCCCGACCCCAACCCCAATGATTCTATTTAGGCTTGCCTGATCCTCACGTCACTTCTGTTTCTACGCTGAAGAGCGCTGAATCGGTCTGTTCCAGCCCCGCGGCTTCGCCGAAGGCCAAGAGGTTCGGTTTTACTAAGCCGAGCCCATGAGTCAGATCGAAGTCTTTAGCATTCGCTATTCCGCCAGTTAAGCCGATTTTGATGGTGCCAGTAAATTGCGTTTTATTTACTGGTTCTACTGAACCCGCCACGCTGCCCGATACGGCTGTTTCTTCCGAACAGGGTTCGGTTCCCGAGTGCGTCGATTTCGCAAATGTCGTGAAGATTTTGCCAACCTGCGGTAAGAACAGAAGCCCTGTTTCTTTGCTGGGTAAGATTAACCCGAGGATGGCATGCAGAGTGTTCGTTAAGATTAAGCCGGCGGCCTGTTCGATGCCATTGTTTATACTGCTGACTTCGCACCCGGACGCTTTCCCGACTTCACCTTTTAAGACCTTGCACCCTAAGTAGTGGATTTTGAGGTTTCCGATTAATAGCGAGCTCGAGACCACCCCTGCGTATACGTCTTTTTCGCAGGATACCACTACGCCTGCCCCTATCAAGTACCCCAAACCACTGGTCCCCGTCACTGTCTGGCCACTAGCTGGGGTGAATAACGGGTTTCCACTCGCCGCAGACGCAGACGGCGCGATCGCGAAACCCACAACCATCACCGCCAGCAACAACAATCCAGATAATCGAGCGATTTTCATGATGCTTTTATCTCCTTTTAGGATCGCGTTAGTTAACCTCACATACGCGTTTCGAGGCTGACCAGCATGCCTATTGGCTATTATGATTTTGATGTTCAGTTCGCCTAGCGCTGACGGAGCAAGTCAGCTGCCGACACCCCAAAATGCGTTGACTACTGTAGTCCCCGGACGTTTGGCTGTCCAGGGCCGTCTCTGACTTTGCAGCAGGAGACGCCGTTGTGCACAACTAGCAGTAGAGAGCTAGGCGTAGGGCGTTCAGCTACGCCAGATCCCGCCGCGGCTGCATCTCGGCCCCCTCAAACGGCGCTCAGGGCATGCGCCAGCAAGGTTGGGGTCGGACGAGCGCCCGGCCCCAACCCAATGGTTTCAATCAGCTAGCCCGACCCTCACGTCACTTCGATATCTGCACTGAAGAGCGCGGAATCGGTCTGCTCCAACCCTGCGGATTCGCCGAAGTCCACGAGCGCCGGCTTTACTAATCCGAGCCCATGAGTCAGATCGAAGTCTTTGGCATTCGCCACGCCGTTCGTTAACCCAATTTTGATTGTGCCGGTCGTTTGCAAAACTCCTACCGGTTCTACCGACCCCGCTACGCTACCCGTTAGCTCTGATTCTTCCGAACATACTTCTTTTGCGGCGTTTTTTGTTTGTGCGAAGGACGTGAAGATTTTGCCAACCTGCGGTAAGAACAGGAGACCTGTTTCTCTGCTGGGTAAGATTTAACCCGAGAATGGCATGCAGGGTATTCGTTAAGATTAAGCCGGCTGCCTGTTCGGCGCCATTGTTTATACTGCTGACTTCGCACCCGGACACCTTACCAACTTCTCCTTTTAGGACCTTGCAACCTAAGTAGTGGATTTTGAGATTCCCAATTAATAACCCGTTCGAGACGACACCTGCGTAAACATCTTTTTCGCACGATAAGACAACGCCTCCCCCTATCAGGAACCCCAAACCACTGGTCCCCGTCACCGTCTGGCCACTAGCAGGAGTGAATAACGGGTTTCCACTCGCCGCCGACGCGGACGGCACGACGGCGAGGCCCACAACCATCACCGCCAGCAACAACAACCCTAATAATCGAGCTATTTTCATGATGCCTGTATCTCCTTTGGCATTGAGCTAGCTACCTCGCAAATGCCTCCCGAGGCTCACCAGCACTCTTATTGGCTATTTGATGCTCACTGTCGCCCAGCGCTGACGGAGCAAGTCAGCTGCTGGCACCCCAAATTGGGTTGACCACGATAGCTATCCCACAAATGAACATCGAGCACCGTCTCCGACTTTGTGACCAGAAGGAATGCTCTGCCCGCATGCGTTGGGCGTACAACTACGCCCAAGATCACGCCGTGCTACGCCTCCGCCACCGGGCAAACGATTCGATAGTCGCAAATTGAGCAGGCGGTGTGCGATGGCGTGGCCTCGAACTCCTGCGCAAGGATCCCATCCCCCACCTCGAGCACGACGTCCTTTACAGCCTCAGCGTCCCGCTCGTCCCGCTCCACGGGAACCTTGAGATCGTCGAGCACGTAGTAATAAGCCTGCTGCGAGCACTCGAGGCCCCAGTCCTCACGCGCAGCGAGCGCATACAAAGACAGCTGAATGTCGTCGCGCAGCTGCTCGGCGGTCTTGGGACGTGAGGTCTTGTAGTCGATCAGCTCGTACTGGGCCCCGGCCCCGGCGGTCATACCGACTGACGGCCCCGCACCCTCGCGATCGATACCGCCCACGGCGACACCGCGGCCCCCGCCGAGCCGATCCACCCGATCGACCCGCCCACGCACATGATGGGGCCCGAGCCGAAAGTCGAACTGCCGCTCGAACCACACGGGCTGCGCGTCCTGAGTGTGCAGCCGCGCGTGGTAGTGAGTAAGGGCTACCTGGGCCTTCTCGAACAGCTCACGATCACGCTGGCTGTCGCCGAAGCCGGCGCGCCGCCAGCGGGCATCCAGCAGCTCGAGCATCTGGGCGAGCGTGTGTCCGCCATCGGAGTGGTAGCGCTCGAGCACCTGGTGAACGACGATGCCAAAGCGCTGGTGGACGGTTTGCTCGGTGGGGATGCGCAGGACGCGGGCGAACTTGTAGCGCAGCGGGCAGGCGCGGTAGGTCTGTATATCGGAGGCGGATAGCGCAAGGCCGATGCCCCGCCGTGGCAGGAATGGCCCGAGCGAGTGCTCGTCGCGGGGAGCAAGCGCCTGGGCTCGCGCACGGTCGTCCCCGTGCACATCGCCGTCAGCGGCGAGCAGCATGTGGTCGAGCGTTGAGGTGAGCAGGATCTCGCGCTGTAGCGGTGTGGCGGCGGCGAGCAGACGCACGTTGACGTCGGCGAGCGCGTCGGCGAGGCTCTGCCCGTCAGGGCGCTGGAGCACGGCGGAGAGCTTGAGCAGCTCGAGGTAGCGAACGACACCATGGGAGATGTCGAGGTCGGTGTCGAGCCGCAGCTCGCCGAGACGCCCGCCGATGCGGGTGACGCCGTCGAGTACCTCCTCGCGCAGCAGCCGCAGCGTGTCGGCGAGCCGCCCGGCTGGCTGTTGATCTTCTATAGAGGAGTTCGCGTGGTCGCCGGCGCCGCCGGTGTCGTCCGTTTCCCCCTGATCACTGGGCGCGGCTGGCGATTGCTCCTCGGCGGAGCTCTCCGCGGGTGCGACAGGCACGACGGTGGCGAGGTGGCGCACGAGGTCGCTGGTGCTGGCGTCAGGGCTGGCGCGGACGAAATCGACGGCGAGCTGATGCAGGAGCTCGAGGCTGGCGCGCTGTTGAGCGGTGTCGTCGGGGGCGAGCAGCGCACGCGAGCGCACGCCGAGACGCTCGATCAGCTGCGCGACGAAGGCGTCGGGTGCGAGTGCGTGGAGCTGAGCGGCGGCGGCGCGGTGGAGCTGCAGGAAGCGCTGGATGCGTTCGCGTGTCTCGGGAGGCACCTGGGGCGCCTCGGTGGCGGCGGCGAGCCCGACGACGAGGTCGAGCTTGCCTGCCTGTCCTGCGGCACGGAGGGTGCCCCGGGGGGTGCGCCGGCGAGCGACTTGGATTACGCGGGCGAGCTCCACCTGGCGCAGCTCGATGGGCGGGCGGGCGAGCGCGCGGACGACGGCGGCGGCGTCCTGGGGGTCGACGAGCAGGCGCATCCAGGCGAGCACGTCGCGCACCTCGGCGCGCTTGAGAAACGCACCGGCCTGCTCTGCGCCGGCCGAACGCTCTGAGGCGACCGCGTCCCCGACCGGCTGTTGGGCGCTCTCGGAGACCCCCAGGTCCGGGCCGGGCGGGCCGTTTGACGGCGCGGCGGCGGTTCTGGGGCCAGACACACGGTCAAGGATACGCGTGAGGATTCTCGGGGGGCCTGCTGGGCGTGGCTACGCTTGAGTGGTGGACGTGATCGATTGGGGCACAGCCCAACGGGTGGGAGAGCTGATCGGAGGCTCACCGCCGTTTGGGGGCGTGCGGGCAGCATCGGTGGAGCCGCTGACGCGGGAGTTCGCGGGCAGGGTGGGCGCGTACAGCGGTCTGACCTCTACGACCGAGCTGCCGTCGCTGGAGCTGGTGGACAGGGCGGGATGGATCGCGGCGAACTTGAAGGGCATGCAGCCGATGCTGGCGCCGCTGACGGAGCCGATGGGCGGCGGCAAGGGTCCGTTCGCGGGTCCGCTGCGCTCGGTATCGGGCCTGCTGCTGGGGGTGCAGGTGGGGGCGCTTGCGGGGATGCTGTCGCAGCGCGTGCTGGGGCAGTACGACCTGGCGCTGCTGGACGCGTCGGTGCAGCCGCGGCTATTGCTTTTGGCGCCGAACCTGGCAAGCGCGGCACGCACGCTGAACGTGGACCGCGACGAGCTTGTGCTGTGGGTGAGCATTCACGAGATCACGCACGCTGTGCAGTTCGCGGGAGCGCCGTGGCTGCGGGAGTACCTGGGGGGGATGCTGAAAGAGCTGATCGACGGCCTGCAGGTGACGATCTCGGGCGGCTCCTCGGATGCGGACTCTTCCGCGGGCGACTCTGCCGACGGCGAGGCAAACGGCCACAACGGCTGGATCCCGAACATGCCGAAACTGGGCGGGTGGGACCTGAGCATGCCGGACCTGCGCGAGATGGTCGAGCGAGCGCGCCGCGGCGAGCTGTTGCGCCTGACGCTGGGCGAGGACCGCTGGGCACTGGTGCAGCGGATGCAGGCGGCGATGTCGCTGGTGGAGGGCCACGCTGAGCACGTGATGGACGCGGTGGGCGCGGAGGTGCTGCCGTCGCTGCCGAGGCTACGGGCGGCGATGAACCACCGGCGGGAGAACCGCGGCCTGCCGTGGCGGGTGCTCGAGCGGCTGCTGGGGCTGGAGCTGAAGCTGAAGCAGTACGAGACAGGGCGGCGCTTCTGCGACGCGGTGGTTGACGCAGCCGGCCCGCGGGCGCTGGCGCTGGCGTGGAGCGGCCCAGAGGCGCTGCCGAGCCAGGAGGAGCTGGAGGAACCTGCGCTTTGGCTCGCGCGGGTGCCGGGTGCGAGCCGCACGGGCAATCCTCGCTGAGCGAGGGTGCAACATGATCCAGTCGCAGATCGCTGCTGCGCTGGCGCCCGATGCATGGCCTCGGAGACAGTCTCCGCGTTTGCTTGACTCCCGTCGCGCCCACTGCTACACCGGATAACGACCTACTAGCTGTACGAGTCCGGTCGTGCGACCGGTGGAAGAGCCTGGTTGGCCGAATCCAGCCACAATCCAGCCAGGCGTGATCGAGAGGAGAAGCGCCGACATGAAGATCGCTCGATTAGCCAGCCCGATACTGATCGCCAGTCTCGTGGCGGGCTTGGTAGCCGCATCGGCCGCATCGGCGGCGTTGCCGGAATTCAGGCCGGCCGCGGGCACCTACGACGGGAACGCCTCGGCAGGCACGCTCAAAGCCGGTGAAAACACGGTGACCTGCGCCAGTGCCGTGTTCTCAGGTGAAATCGCAAGCCCACGCTTACTTGGGATCAGTAGCTACATACACTTCTTAAACTGCGAGTCGTCGGGGGCCACCGACCAGAATTGTCCTGTACGCAACCCAGGCTCGAATCTGAGCTTAATCTTCACGTTACCGCTGCATGCGGTCCTCGGATTAGCATTACCCAGCCATTTAGTCGCCCTGCTCGTGTTACCAGCGACGGGCAAGCACATCGTCACCCTC
Organism: uncultured Solirubrobacteraceae bacterium; assembly: GCA_963752865.1. Lineage (GTDB taxonomy): Bacteria > Actinomycetota > Thermoleophilia > Solirubrobacterales > Solirubrobacteraceae > Palsa-744. Next base: position 510,982 of record CAVVZU010000001.1, on the reverse strand, counting down.
GAAGGCAATGCGTGCACGCCAGAAACGAGCATCACGGGCTCGATAGCTGGGTTAGTGACACCGGTCGGTGTCCCAACGTTAGAGAGCTCGGTGACGTTCCTGCCCAACGGCATCACCGATCTCGACGTGTTAGGCGGCTTAGCCAAACCGTCGCTCAACGCCTTCTCAGTAACGGCCACCTTGGAAACCGTGGCTCACCTGACCTGGCACACGGACGTCGAAATCACGTAGTCATCACGACTCCATAGGACCGGTGGTGGGCGCCGGATTTGCCGCGGCGCCCCCCTGATGGCGCCCCCCTGATGGCGCCCAGACCGCTGCTGCCCAGACCCCCAGACCTCTACTGACGGCGTCGAGCGCAGCGAGATCCTCGCTGCAATGACCCGCCTCGCCCCATGTGACCGCCTGGCTGCGCCACGGCGCGGCCTGAGCACATCGAACGCATGTTCCTCTTGTTACAAAGTCCGCACAGGAGACGGCCCGTGGTTACGGGGTTTTCACGGCGTGCTACGATCCTGGTGTAACGATCTCCAACAAGCGGGTTACAAACAGGTGTTCGGTTGCTCATACAGCGACCAGCCCCGATAGAACAGCCCCTTGGCCCCGATTCCCTCGCAGCCAGCGAGGAAGAAATAGGAGACTTCAAATGCCAACCGCCCCCACAACTCCAAAAGCAAAAGCGAAAGCCACCAAAAAACCGGCTTCGGCTAAAGCAACCTCCGCGAAAGCGACCTCTGCCCGCCGCGCGGCCGCTGGCACCACCCAGGCCAAAGCCTCCCACGCGAAGGGAGCCCGCACCCGTGCGGTCCACGCGAGCGAGTCGGCTGTCCGCCAGGCCCAGACGGCGACCAAAGAGACGGCTGACGTGTTCGGCGACTACGCCGAGCGCGCAGTGCTGATCCCGGTCGGCGCGGCGCTGATCGCCCGCGAGCGCATCGTCTCGACGGTCAGCGACACGGTCTCGACCTACTCCTCCCCCACGAAGACACAGGCGCAGCTGCGCAAATTCGAGCGCCGTGGCGCAACGGCGCGCAACCGCCTCGAGCGCGAGGTCCGGAAAGCGCGCGTGCGCGTAGAGCGTGAACTGCGTCAGCGCAGGAACAAGATCGAGAGCACGGTGGAGAGCACCGTGAGCGATCTCGAGGAGCGCCGTGACGCGATCGCGAAGAGCGGTGGCGACCTGGCCAATCGTGTGCCGGACATCGCCAACAAGGTCCAGGAGCGGATCCTGAGCCTCGTCTAGATCGACGATCTTCCCCCGAACGGTCTGGAGAGGCCGCCTCGGGTAAGTCTGCCGGCCTCATATCCCGCCGGCAGTAGTAGCACCCTCTCCTCCCCTCGACCCGCGGGCGGCCCCCACCGCCCGCGGGTCACTTTAAGGGCCGAACGCAAAGAATTGCTGGCACTTGCCAACTATTTTGCGCATGCTCAGTGACTCCTCAAAGACGGGAACAAAGAAGCGATTCGCTCGCTTTCCCTGAGCCCCCGAACCTAGACTCGGCCCGTGCCAGACGTTGTGGAGAGCGACAGCGGCCCGCCCGCGCGGGCGCCGCGTGCGTGGACGCCGCTCGCACGCGCCCTCGCGGCAACAGGCGATCACTGGACCCTGAGCATCGTTCTCGCGCTCGCCCCGGGCAGGATGAGGCTCACGCATCTGCACAAGCGTCTGCCGGGGATCAGCACCGGCGTGCTCGAGCGCGGCCTTCAGCAGATGGTGGCGCTTGGCCTCGTGACCCGCACCCGCTTCAAAGAGATGCCACCGCGGGTGGAACTGGAGCTGACGGACGCAGGGCGAGAGCTGCTGCCGATCGCGGGCGCGCTCGCGCGCTGGGGCATGCGTCACATGTGGTCGCCGCCCCGCGAGCACGAGCAGGCGGACCTCGACGTCCTGCTGCGCCTACTGCCCGCGCTGGTTGACTCGGCCAGCCTGCCCGACGGCAATTTGCAGTCGCTCGTCACAGACGCCGAGCCGCCGATCCACTACTCCTACCGAGTAGAAGCCGGCTACTTGCGCGTCGACCCTGGCCCCGAGGAGACAGCCGCGACCACTCCCGGGCCACCTGGTCCTCACGAGACAGACGCGGACAGCGCTGCAGCGACGCCAGGCAGCCTATCGGCGCCAGACCACCTATCCGCCGAGATCCATGGCGACGCGGACGCGTGGATCGCCGCGCTCGGGCCGGACGGCGACCACAGCCACCTGCACCTCACCGGCGACGAGCATTTCGCCAGAGCCGTGCTCGGGGGCCTGCCCGGGCCCGCCGACCGGGGTTTGTAACAATGGCCTGAGTGATCGGCAAGGAGGAGATTCGCAAAGCGCTCGAGGTCGTTATCGACCCGGAGCTACACCGCTCGATCGTGGAGCTCGACATGGTGCGCTCGATCGACATCAGCGCCAACGGCGTGGTCGACGTGACGGTGTCGCTGACGACCCCTGGCTGCCCGATCAAGGGCCACTTCCAGACAGGGGTCGCGCAGGCCGTCTCAGCGCTGGACGGCGTGACGCACGTGAACGTGTACTTCGACGTGCTCACCGACACGCAGAAGTCGGCACTGCAGCAGAAGCTCGGCCGTGGCTCGCTGCCGGCCGGGGCGCTCGCGCAGGTGTCGAACGTCCTGTGCATCGGCTCCGGCAAGGGTGGCGTCGGCAAGTCGACGCTCACAGCCAACCTCGCCGCCGCGCTAACCGCGGAGGGCAAGCGTGTGGGCGTGCTCGACGCCGACGTGTGGGGCTATTCCATCCCCCGCATGTATGGCCTCGGCGCCACACGCCCACCGGTTTCCGCCGAGCGCAAGATCATCCCGCTGGAGTCCCACGGCGTGAAGGTCATGTCGATCGGCTTCTTCGTCGAGGAGGACGCCGCGGTGGTGTGGCGCGGACCGATGCTCCACAAGGCGCTAACCCAGTTCCTCAACGACGTCGACTGGGGCGCGCTCGACTACCTTCTCGTGGACCTGCCGCCAGGCACCGGCGACGTGTCGATGACGCTCGCGCAGCTGCTGCCACAGGCGCAGTTCGTGATCGTCACCACCCCCCAGGCGACCGCCCAGAAAGTAGCGCGCCGCTCGGCGCACATGGCACACAAGGTCGACCTCGAGATCGGCGGCGTAATCGAGAACATGTCGTCCTTCACCACCCCCTCCGGCGAGCGCTTCACGCTCTTCGGCGAGGGCGGCGGCCAGGAGCTCGCGGACGAGCTGGACGTGCCGCTGCTGGGGAAGGTGCCGCTGACGATGCCGCTGCGCGCGCAGGCCGACGACGGTGTGCCGCTTGTGATCGAGGACCCCGACGACCCGGCCTCGCAGGCCATCCGCCAGGTCACCCGCGGCCTGATCGCGATGGCGCCCTTCGAGCTTCCGGTGCTGCCGCTGGTGGAGGTGGCGCCCGCCGCCCCCGCGCCCATGGAGAGCCAGAAGCCCGTCGGCATGTCGCTGCCGATGGCATAAACGCAAAATCCGCCAGAGACAGCCTCACGAGTCGGAAACGATTCGGCCGATCGCTCGCAACGGCGATATCCCATTTGTAGGTTGGTTCCCGTCGTCGTCCAGCCATCGCAAGGGAGCCACCCGCCGCCATGCCACGCACGCTTCGCCTCGCCCCGATCGCAGTCGTCGTTGCTCTTGCCGTAGCCGGCTGCGGTACCTCGGGCTCGAACGCCAACGCCAAGTTCGTCGCTGAAGCGGACCCGATCTGCAAGCAGACCTTGGCCAAGCGCTCAACCGCGAACTCAGAAGTGAGCAAGGTGGGCTCCTCCACGACGAAAACCTTGGCGGTCCTCGCACGGGTGGCGCCTCCGGTTGCCGCCGAAGAGCATCACGCGATCGCCCAACTTCGTGCCCTGAAGGCACCGGCTTCGCTGAGCACCGACTGGCGGCAGCTGCTTGCGGGCATGGAAGTGCTTGCCAACGACGCCTCACAGATCGGCGAACACGCGAAAGCCCACGACTACGCGGCGATCGTGTCGCTCACCGCCAGCGGTCGCAAGATACGCGAAGGCCTCATCCCAATCGCCGTCCAGGGCGGCTTCACCTACTGCGGGCGTACCAGCTGAGACCGCGTCGCTGACGTGTTCGCGGCGTCTCACGAGTAGGAAACGATTCGGCCAATCGCTCGCAACAACGATATCCCATTTGTAGGTTGGTTCCCCTCGTCAGTCCAGCGATCCAAGGGAGTCACCCGCCGCCATGCCACGCAAGCTTCGCCTCGTCCCGATCGCAATAGTCGTTGCCATTGCCGTTGCCGGCTGCGGCACCTCGAGCACAAACGGCAAGGCCAAGCTGGTCGCCGAAGCGGACCCCATCTGCAAGCAGATCTCGATCGACCGCACGGCTGCGAATGCTGAAGTGAGCAAGGCGAAATCCTCGACGGCGAAAACGCTACGCGTGCTCGCTCGGGTCGCACCCCCGGTTGCTGCCGCTGAGCATCGGATGGTCGCACGCCTGCACGCGCTGTCGGTTCCCTCCTCACTGGCCTCCGAATGGCAACAGCTACTCGCGGGCATGGAACAGCTCGCCGACGATGCCACGCAGATCGGCGAACAGGCTAAAGCCAACGATTACAAGACCATCGCGTCGCTCACCGCCAGCGGTCGCACCATACGCGAACACCTCACCGCAATCGCCGCCCGCGACGGCTTCACCTACTGCGGCCGCACGAGCTGACCCGACGCCGGTATCGTCTTACCGATGCCGGTACAGGATCAACAGGAGGAGCAGGACGACCCCACGGCGGCGGGCGAATTCGACGCACGCCGCGCCAAGCTCGAGCGGCTGCGTGCGGAGGGCATCGATCCTTACCCGCCGGTAACGCTGTGGGAGACGCGCACGCGGATCGCCGACGTGCTCGCCGCGCACGACCCCGATGAGCTGGAGGAGGGCGGGCACCCGGAGCTCCGCTACCAGGTTGCCGGCCGGTTGATCTCCCGCCGCGAGCACCCCAGCACCTCGTTCCTCGACCTGCGCGACCTGTCGGGCTCGATCCAGATCGTCGTGCGCCTGGACGATCTCGGCGAGGACACCTACAAGCGCATCCTGAGCCTCGACATCGGCGACATCGTCGGCGTGCAGGGCTTCATCTACAAGACCAAGCGCGGCCAGCTGGTGCTTGCGGTGGGAGAGCTGACGCTGCTCACCAAGACATTGCGCCCGCCGCCGGACAAGCACCACGGGCTCGCCGACACGGGCACCCGTTACCGCTACCGAGAGCTGGATCTGCTCGCCAACGAGGACACGCGCGATCTCTTCATAAAACGTCACAAGATCGTGTTCGAGATCCGTAAGTGGCTGAACGAGCGCAACTTCATCGAGGTGGAAACCCCGGCGCTGCAGTCCCTCGCTGGGGGCGCGGGCTCGCGGCCGTTCAAGACCCACCACAACGCCCTTGACCGCGAGCTGTACCTGCGGATCTCCGTGGAGCTGTTCCTCAATCGCTGCATCGTTGGCGGCATGGAGAACGTGTACGACATGGGCAAGGTGTTCCGCAACGAGGGCATCTCCCCCAAGCACTCGCCCGAGTTCACGATCATCGAGTTCATGTGCGCGTACTCCGACTACAACGATGTCGCAACGGTCACCGAAGAAATGTTCCGCGACGTCGCCCAAGCGGCGATCGGTAGAACGACGATTGAAAGGAATGGAGAGGAGATCGATCTGGCCAAGCCGTGGCGGCGGGTGACCATGCGGGATCTGATCCTCGAGCGCTTTGGCGTCGATTTCATGGAGTCCACTCGCGAGCAGCTCGCGGAGCTCTTCGATGAGCCGCTCGACCCGGCCGCCAGCTGGGCGGATGTGGTGGGGGACATCTACTCGGAGAAAATCGAGTCGACGATCGTCCAGCCCACGCACGTGTTCGACTTCCCCTTGGAGCCGTTCCCCATCACCAAGCGCCACTCCGTGTACCCGGAGCTCGGCGAGCATTTCGACGCGGTGATCGGTGGCATCGAGCTCGTCTCCGGCGACACCGAGCTGAACGACCCCGTCGATGAGTGGCAGCGGTTCGTCGACCAGCGCAAGCGCCGCGCGGTGGACGACGGCGACGTGCCCCACCCCAACGACGAGGAGTACACGCGCGCGCTCGAGTACGGCTACTCCCCCACCGCCGGCGGCGGCATGGGCGTGGATCGCCTGGTGATGATCCTCACCGAACGCGACACGCTGCGCGAGGTGATTCCGTTCCCGATTGTTAGGGATATCGGATGAGCGGGAAGCTGGATCTCGATCCGGGCGTGGTTGCCGCCTGCCGTGAGGCTGCCACGCGGATCGCCGCACAGGTGTCCGAGCAGATCGCCGGGCGCACGACGGTGTCGGTCGAGCGCAGCGTCATACGCATGTTGGGCGTGGACGGCGCCAACGACCTGGAAGCGCCGCTGCCGAACGTGCTCGTCGACCATGTGCAGGAGGGTGGCGGTCTCGGTCGAGGAGTCGCTTACTGGATCGGCAACGCGATGCTGCAGACGGGCCGCTCGCCGCGGCAGATCGCGGAGGCTGTCAATGCCCGCGAGCTCGACCTGTTCGCCCTCGACACCGCCGCGGAGCTGGCGATCCGCGAGCGCGTCAGCGAGGAGTGCGCGGCGCGGGTGCGGGAGATCACCGGGCGCTTCGACGAGCGCCGGGCGATGCGCGAGCGCCTGGGCGACGGCGCCGCGCCGCTGCGTTATGTGCTGACGGCCACCGGCGACGTGTATGAGGACGTGGTGCACGCCAAGGCTGTGGCCGAAGCGGGCGGGGACATTGTGGCCGTGATCCGCTCGACCGCGCAGAGCCTGCTCGACTACGTCCCCTACGGCCCCACCACGGAGGGCTACGGCGGCACGTTCGCCACACAGGCCAACTTCCGCATCATGCGTGAGGCGATGGACGAGTGGTCGGAGCAGCACGGCCGTTACATCCGCCTGTCGAGCTTCTGCTCCGGGCTGTGTATGTCGGAGATCGCCGCGATGGGTGCGTGGGAGGGCTTTGACAACATGGTCAACGACGCCCTCTACGGGATCCTCTACCGCGACATCAACATCGTCCGCGGCCTGATCGACCAGCGCATCTCGCGCATGATCAACGGCTACTTCGGCGTCGTCATCAACACCGGCGAGGACAACTACCTGCGCACCGCTGACGCAATCGAGGCGGCCCCGTCGGTGACCGCGTCGCAGTTCATCAACTACCAGCTGGCGCGCACCTCGGGCGTGCCCGACGCCCAGATCGGGCTCGGTGACGCGTTCGAGATCGATGTTCCCGTCACCAACGGACTGCTCTTTGAGTGGGCACAGGCGCAACTGACGCGTGAGCTGTTCCCCGACTGCCCCGTCAAGTACATGCCGCCCACGCGACATATGGACGGCAACCTGTTCCGCACACACGCCGCGGATGCGCTGTTCAACCTCGTCACGATCGCCACCGGCCAGGGCATCCAGACGATCGGCGTACCCACCGAGGGGATCTTCACGCCGCACATCCACGACCGCGTGCTGGGACTGCAGAACGTCAACTACGTGTTCAATGCAGCCAAGGATCTGGGCGATGAGATCGAGTTCAAGCGCGGCGGCATCATCCAGACCCGTGCACAGGAGGTGCTCGCCGGAGCCCATCAGCTGCTCGAGCGGATCGCGCAGACGGGCCTGTTCAAGGCGATCGAGGACGCGACGTTCGGAGACGTCAGCCGCAAGCTCGACGAGGGCCGGGGGATCTCAGGCATCGTCGACACCGACGAGACGTACTTCAACCCGCTGGTCGAGCTGATGCACGCTCAGCCGCCCGCGCCACAGGGCGAGGCCAGCTATGCGTGAGATCTCTCTGAGCACGGTCTCCACCCAACGCCGCGGGCCCGAGGCGCGCCATGCGTGAGGTCGAGCTTTCCGCGGTAAAGCCCTACGCCGACCACCTCGACGACGGGCTCGTGCAAATGAGCTTCACGCTGCCCGTCCCCTATTCCCTGGCGGCCCGCCGTGCCGCCCTGGAGCTGGCGGCGAAGATGGGCTTCTCCGAGCCGGAGGTCGTCCACTACGAGCAGCTGACCGATGGCTACACGTACTTCGTGATGTTCGGGAAGTGCACGCAGACCGTCGACTTCGCGTCACTGCAGGGCGAGGGCTTCGACATCGAGTACATGAGCGAGGACGAGATCGAAGCCTTCGTGGCGGAGCACCTGGGACGCAAGATCGTGGTGGTGGGCGCGAGCACCGGCTCGGACACGCACAGCGTGGGCATCGACGCGATGCTCAACCTCAAGGGCTACCACGGCCACCACGGCCTCGAGGGCTACCGCTCGTTCGAGACCTACAACCTCGGTAGCCAGGTCCCCAACAGCGTGCTCTTGGCGAAGGCGATGGAGGTCGGCGCGGACGCGGTGCTCGTCTCGCAGACGGTCACCCAGCAGAACCTGCACGTGCACAACCTCACAGAGCTCGTGGAGATGGTCGAGGCGGAGGGCGTGCGCGGTCGCATGATCCTCGCGTGCGGCGGCCCGAGGGTCTCCAACGAGCTGGCCAAGGAGCTCGGCTATGACGCTGGCTTCTCCAAAGGCACCGAACCGCAGCACCTGGCGACGTTCATCGCCCGCGAGCTCGCCGCGCGCGTGTCCGCACCGAGCTGAGCCGATGACGCTCGCCGAGCTGACGAGCTCTGACCGGCGTTTGGCGCTGGTTGGGCTGGCCAAGAACACGGGCAAGACGGTGGCGCTGGCGGCATTGCTCCACGAGCTGCAGGCGCAGGGTCGACAGGTTGGGGTGACCTCCGTCGGCCGCGACGGCGAGGAGTACGACGTGATCGACTCGCGCATCTCAAAGCCACGTGTGCACCTGCCCGCCGGCAGCATCGTGGCGACGACCGATGGGCTCTTGCGGGCGAGCGCCATCCGCCACGAGCTGCTCGAGGAGCTGGACGTGCGAACGCCGCTAGGCCAGGTGCTGATCGCGCGCCTGCACGGCGACGGGGTGATCGAGCTCGCGGGTCCGAGCGCGGCCGCGGATGTGCGCGCCGCTGCCGATGCGATGCTCGTCCACGGAGCGGAACAGGTGCTGATCGACGGGGCGATCGACCGGCGTGCAGCCTCCTCGCCGGAGATCGTCGACGGCCTGGTGATGTCCACGGGCGCGGTGCTCAGCGAAGACATCGACGAGGTGGTCTTACAGACGAAGGACGCCGTCGACCTGGTGCGCCTATCGCGTGTAGACGACGCATCGGAGATCGGCCAGCTGTTGCGGGAGCTATCAGCGCCCCGCACCGGCGACGCCCCCCGCTCCAGCTCCGACGGTGGCGCTGACGCCAGCAGGACGAGCTTTCTCGTGGGGGAGGATCTCGAGCCGGTGGCGCTGCCAGCCCGCTTCGTGTTGACGAGCGAGGCGGAGCAGATCGCAGAAGAGCTCGACGCCAACCCGGAGGCTCGCTGGCTGCTCGTCGGGGGAGCGCTGCCAGACAGGTTCCTGCGCAGCCTGCTGCACCCCGTTCATCATCGGCGGCGGGAGCTCGTGCTGGTGGTGAGCGATCCCACAAAGGTGTTCCTATGGAAACGGGGTCCGGAATGGTACGCGCGCCAGGGTGTGCAGCTGCAGGTCCTCGAGCGCGCCCAGCTGCAGGCGCTCACCGTGAACCCCGTTGCGCCTCAGTCGCACCGGTTCGACTCCGCCCGCCTGCGGTCGCTGCTCGGTGAGGCGATCCCGGGGGTGCCCATCTTTGACGTTCTGCACCAGGGTTACCCTGACGTGCACCAGCCGGCGTCCACCGTGGGTCACTAGCGCTGAGCACACACGGCCAAGTCAGTGAGAAACGCATGGGGTAGACCTCGTGCGTCGTTGTATCTGTGGCGAATGCCACCATCTAAGCGAATGAGAATTGGAAACGGCAAGTCTGCCTATTTGAACTTGACGGATGCTCCGCTATCGCCTATCGTTCCCGCAACTGGAATGAGGCGGGGGTTATCTATGTCGGTTGACGGGTTGCCAGCCAAGTTGGTTCGGTGGGGCGCCAAACGAGGCGCGTTACTGTTCTGGGCTCTAGTCGCGGCCGGCATCGTGCTGCCGGCCGCACAAGCATTCGCGGCCGGGCCCGAAGCGCCGGTTACGGAAGAATGCGAAGGGCCGATCACGGCGGGGTATACGCGGCTGTGCGGCACCCTGAACCCGCACTCCCGCGCGAAGGCCGGCTACTACTTCGTCTACAACATCGGTGCGAACTGCACCGGTGGCTATCGGACTCCCGTTGAAACGGAAATCGAAGGTGAGCACATCGCCGTGTCCGTATTGGTGACCGGCCTCGTGCCGAACACCGAATACACGTACTGCATCGTGGCCACCGACTCACGAGGCGAAACATACGGTCAGCCATCGAACTCCAGGTCGAGTCCCACGCCACCTCCCGAAGAACCGATCACGGAAGAATGCGGTGGGGCGTCCATGTCGCAGGGGATACGCATGTGCGGCACGCTGAACCCGCACACGAGCGCCACAGCCGGCTACTACTTCGCCTACCACCGCGGTACCAGCTGTAACGGTGGCTACGACACTCCCGCGCACGTGGCCGTCGAAGGCGAACGCGTCGCGGTGTCCACCGAAGCAACCGGCCTCCTGCCAGGTACCGAGTACACGTATTGCCTCGTGGCGACCAACTCGGGCGGTGCCACGTTCGGGCTGCCGCTGAGCTCCACCACGAGTGGCACCCCGCCGCCCGAAGAACCGGTTACGGAAGAATGCGGCGGGCCGGTCGGCTCGGAAGCCGTGCGGATGTGCGGCACGCTCAACCCGCACTCCAACGCCACAGCTGGCTACTACTTCGCCTACAACCAGGGTGCGAGTTGCACCGGTGGCGACAGGACTCCCCTGCAGCCGGAACTCGAAGGTGAGGGCATCGCCGTGTCCGCTGACGCAAGCCTCGTACCCGCTACCGAGTACACCTATTGCCTCGTGGCGACGAGCCCAGGCGGCGAAACCGTTGGCCGGGGCTACACGTTCCAGACCGAAGGGGCGCCGGCGGACGCATCGCCGCCCGGCGAAATCGCGGTTGAACCCGCGGAAGCGAGCGGCGCCAGCATCCGCTTGAAGGGCAAGGTCAATCCCGAGAGCTCGCCCACCAGCTACTACTTCGTCTACAAGCCTGTCGAAGCGGCCGAATGCGAAGACCTTCAGGGCTGTGGGACAAGGACAGGCGAAGGCGGGCCGCTGACGGGAAACACCCAACAGGAGCTTTCGTCGGCCATCGAGCTCACCGGCCTTATCCCAGGGAAAGCCTACGCTTACTGGCTGATCGCGCGCAATGCCGGCGGCACCGTGCAAAGCAACGCAATGTCGTTTGAAGTGCCAGGCGGCGAAAGCCCACCGCCAACGCCGCCCACATCGCCCGCACCTGAAACGCCCCACACGCTGGCGGCAGACGTGCCTCTGGATGCTCTGCTTGGTGTGATGCCGTGGCCATTGGTGACATCCGTCAAGCATCCACTCACGCGACGTCAAAAGCTTGCCCATGCCCTGCGGCTGTGCAAGGCGAAGCCGAAGCGCAAGCAGCGAGCCTGCGAGGAGCGGGCGAAAGCTCAGTTTGGACCGGCAGTAGCGAGAAAGAGCGAGAGCAAGTAACCGTAGTGACAAATGGCCGGCCTGGCCGTGCCCATAGATGGCTACTCATCCCTGGCCCAGGGATCGAACGTTGATGCCCATGTACAATTATCTTGATACAGATCGCGTGTCGTCGCGCGCAACGCTTGCCGCACACCTCAAGCGGACCCCTCTCGCCTGTCTGGTTGTCTTCGCAGCCGCGCTGTCGTGGTGTGCCACATGCCATGCCGCCGAAGCCTCCAGCCTGGGGTACTCATTGACACCGTCGGTGACGGAACCTTATGCCGCATGTGCTCCCCCGACGTCCGGTCACGCACAGTGCCTGGCCATTGTGGACCCCACAGCGGCCATACCCGCCCCCCTCGCCCGGCTGGGCACGAGCGCGTCGCCGAACGCCGAAGCGTCGCCTGCCTGTGACATCGGTGAATATGAATACTGCGGGAGCGGCGTCGACGATGGCTTCTCCGCGGAGGATCTCGAGTCCGCATATAAACTGCCATCCGCAACAGCCGGATCGGGCCAAACGGTTGCAATCGTCGACGCCTACGACGATCCCAACGCGCAGTCTGACCTCAACATATATCGGTCCACGTACGATCTTCCCGCGTGCGAAAGCGGATGCTTCACGAAGGTCAATCAGATCGGTGGGACGACATACCCGGAAGCGAGCGTCGAATGGAGCCGCGAGATCTCGCTCGACCTGGACATGGTCTCGGCCGCCTGCCCTAAATGCCACATCCTGCTGGTTGAGGCCAACAACAACAGCGTCGAAGATCTCGACGTCGCCGAGAGCGAGGCTGCCGCGCTTGGCGCTACGGAGATCAGCAACAGCTACGGCTCGCGAGAAGTGGAACTCGGTAAAGCACTGGTGGAAGAAAGCAGCAGCTACTACAACCATTCAGGCGTGGCCATCACCGCGGCGGCGGGGGACAACGGCTACGACAACGAGAGAGCCGCGAGTGAAGAATGCGATAACTGCTCGCCGGACTTCCCCGCCGGACTGGCAACCGTCGTCGCCGTGGGCGGCACAAGCCTCACCCCTCAGGGAGAAACGGGTCGTGGGTGGAGCGAGTCTGTCTGGGAAGGCTCGGGCAGCGGTTGCGCTCTGTACACACTCAAGCCGACATGGCAAACGGACAAAGGCTGCGCCAGCCGGACCGACGATGACGTCTCTGCGGAGGCATCCGCGAATACCCCCGTCTCGGTATACGACACCTATTCCACCGGCCCATCCGGCTGGCAGCTGGTAGGCGGTACCAGTGCATCTACGCCGCTGCTAGCGGGCGCCATCGCGCTGGAGAGCAGCACTCTCCGATCTGAAGGCATCGAAGGCATCTATGCGCACGCCGCCAACTGGTTCGACGTCACGACAGGCAAAAACTGGGCAAGCGGCCAGGGAGAATGCAAAGAAAGATATCTTTGCAACGGAGAGACAGGCTATGACGGGCCGAGCGGTGTTGGCACACCCGACGGACTCGCCGCGGCCACCGCGCCAAGCGCCGTTACCGAACCCGCGTCCGGAGTGACGAGCACAGCCGCCACCCTCAACGCGGTCGTCAATCCGGAGGCATCGGCGACTACGTACCATTTTGAATACGGTCCGACGACCGCATACGGCACGGAAGTGCCGCTGGGTGGGGTCAAACTGTCCAGCTACACAAACCCCGAGCCGGTGAGCCAGGTGCTCACTGGCCTCTCCGTGGGGACCGCCTATCACTTTCGAGTGGTGGCAACCAGCGCCGGCGGCACCACATATGGAGCGGACAAAGTGTTCGCCACGGCCCCCAAGCTTCCTCTGTCCACCTTCGGATCGAAAGGCACGAGCGAAGGCAAGCTCGAAGGCCCGGAAGGAGTCGCGATCAATGAATCGGGGGACGTCTGGGTCGCGGACTATGCCAACGACCGAGTCGAGGAGTTCTCGCCTACAGGGACATTTCTCAGAGCATGCGGCTCCGATGGCTCAGAAAAAGGGCAGTTCAAAGGGCCCACGGGCATAGCGATCAACCCGTTCAACGGAGCACTCTACGTGAGCGACTCCGGTAATGGCAGAATTCAGGTTCTATCGCAAACCTGCAGCTTCAAAGAAATAATCGGAAAATCCGGCTCCGAAGCGGGTGACCTATCAGATCCTGGAGGGCTGGCGTTCAACACGGGCGAAGCCGCGCGCCAGATCCTGTTCGTGGCCGACTCCGGCAATGATCGCATCGATGAGTTCGAATGGGCGCATTCCGGCACGTTCGTAGCATCCTACGGCGCGAAAGGCTCGGGCGAAGGGCAGTTCCTCGACCCGACCGACATCGTACTTGTCGGCAAAACCAGCGCAGCAGTCGACGACTTCTATGTCGTCGACTCGGGGAATGACCGTGTGCAGGAGTTTGCGGCAGCCGGACTCGAAACGGGTGGTACTCCTTCCTTCAAATCCCTTGAGCAGTTCGGCACGAAAGGGTCAGGGGAAGGGCAGCTGTCCGACCCCACGGGACTGGCGATCGATCCGACGACGGGTGAGCTCGACGTGACCGATACCGGCAATGACCGCGTCGAGCAGTTTCTGCCCAGTGGAGCGTATATCTCAACCTTCGGCGCAAAAGGCACGGGCAGCGAAGATTTCGAAAGCCCGCGCGGGATAGCAATAGTCACTCGCGGCGGCGAGGCGGATGTCGCCGACTACTCGAATGACAGGATCGACCTGTGGCAGTCCGCGCGGTCACAAGAACCATACGTCGAAACCGAAGCAGCGACAAGCATTGGAGAAGCCGGGGCGACGCTGGCGGGGGTCGCAAACCCAGAGGGCCTCGAAACGAAAGCGTACTTCGAATACGGGACGACGACTGCGTACGGATCGAAAACGTCGGAAGTGACCGTGGGGGCAGGCAAAGCCGACGTGGAAGAGACCAAGGCGATCACCGGCCTCACAGCAAGCACTACGTACCACTTCCGGATGGTGGCGACAAACAGCAAAGGCACCGTCCACGCACCCGATCAGGTGTTCTCCACCGCAGGCAAGCCATCGGTGGAAACGGATGCGGCGACAGACATCGGCGATACCGAAGCCGAACTCAACGGCATCCTCAATCCGCGGGGGGCCGAAACGAAATACTACTTCGAATATGGGCCCACGACATCGTATGGCTCGAAAACCTCCGAAGCCGGCGCTGGGGCGGGCACGAGCGACTTGGGATCGAAAGCGACCGTAACTGGGCTGACCGCGGGCGACACATATCACTTTCGCATCGTCGCGGTGAACACTCACGGCACCTCCGACGGGGGCGATCAGGTGGTCGTGGCCAAGGACAAGCCCGGTGCGCAGACAAATGGTGTGACAGCGTTGGGCGAAACGGAAGCCACGATGAACGGCACGGTCGATCCGATGGGTGCCGAAACGAAATACTACTTCGAATACGGCCCAACGACAGCCTACGGCTCAAAGACCTCAGAAGTAAGCGCTGGCGCAGGCACGTCCAATATCCTGGAGAGCACCGGCGTTACGGGTCTTGCGTCGAGCACCATCTATCACTTCCGCCTTGTTGCAGTAAGCGCTCATGGGAGAAGTGAAGGCCTTGACCAGCGGTTCTCCACGACTGGGAAGCCGACCGTCAAGACAAGCGCGGCGACGAGCGCTGGTGAATCCGAAGCGACGTTGAACGGCACGGTCAATCCACACGGCGCAGAAACGAGCTACTACTTCGAATATGGCCTGACGACGGGGTATGGCTCGAAGACCGCGGAAGCGAGCGCGGGCGCTGGGACCAAAAGCGTGGCCGAGAGCAAAATCGTCACGGGGTTGGCCGCCAGCACTACATATCACTTCCGGATGGTGGCAACGAACAGCAAGGGCACGGCGTATGGGGCCGATGAAGTGCTGTCCACCAAGGGCAAGCCCAGCGTGGAAACGAAGCCGGCGACGAGCGTGGGCGAAACGGAAGCGACCCTGAACGGAAGCGTGAACGCGAGAGGCGCGTCGGCAAAATACTATTTTGAATACGGGCCGACGTTGTCATATGGGTCGAAGACTGCCGAAGCCAGCGGCGGGGCAGGCACGAGCAACGTGGAAGAGAGCAAAGTCGTAACGGGTTTGGCAGCCGGCACCACATACCACTTCCGCATCGTCGCGAGCAATAGTCACGGCACCACCGACGGCAGCGACGGGGAGCTCACCACGGGAAGTAGGCCCGTCGCGGAAACCGAGCCGGCTACGAGCGCAAGCGAATCGGGGGCGACGCTCGCTGGTCTCGTCAATCCGAACGGCAGTACAACGAAATACGACTTCGAATACGGGCCCACCAAATCCTACGGATCAACGACGGCCGAAGCTGGCGCCGGGAGCGGGACGACCGCGGTGGAAGAGGGTACCGCGGTCACCGGCTTGACGGCGAACACGCTTTACCATTTCCGGATGGTCGCCTCCAACGCATATGGCACCACTGACGCGTCTGACATGGTGTTTGGTGCTGGCTGGGCGGTGACAGCTACTACGGATCCAAGCGAAGCCCTGAACAGCTATCTCAGAGGCGTGTCGTGTGCGTCACCTGCGACGTGCGTGGCGGTAGGTGAATGGAGTCCAAACGGGAACGTCACTGACAAGGCTTTTGCGCAGCACTGGAATGGGCGTGAATGGGAACTGCAGACAATGCCAGATCCGGGTGGCGCCGAAAAAACGACGCCAGCTGGGATCTCCTGCTCGTCGGCGACGGCCTGCATGTCAAGCGGGTACTACGTGAATAGCTCGGGTGGCTATCTGGCGTTGGCCGATAGCTGGACCGGGAGCGAATGGAAAAGCCAGACGATCGCGGAACCAAGCGGGGGGCGCAATAGCCTGCTATCGGGAGTGTCGTGCACGTCGTCGAGCGCATGTACGACGGTGGGCTGGTATGAAACCAGTGCCGGCGCCGAACTGCCGTGGGCCGCGAGGTGGAATGGGACGACGTGGGCGGTGCAATCGGTGTCCGCTCCCACCGGGGCGAAAGCGACCTACCCGTATGGTGTCTCATGCACATCGGCTACGGCGTGCATGATGGCTGGGTATTATGAGAACAGCTCGGGGACGCCGGTCCCCTTTGCCGAGAGCTGGAATGGGACGGAATGGACTGTGCGATCGATGTCCAGCCCGAGCGGAGCCACGAAGACGTGGTTGAGCGGTGTCTCCTGTTCTTCGTCCACGGCCTGCACGGCCGCCGGTGAATACAGGACGAGCGCTGGTAGCGAAATACCTTTCGCCGAGCGGTGGAATGGCTCAGCTTGGACCGTGCAGAGTATGCCGGAAGTCACCGGGGCGGAAGACAGCACGCTCGACGGAGTGTCGTGCGAGTCGTCCGTCGCCTGTACCGCCGTGGGCGACTACCGGCATAGCTCCAACAAATACGCGCCACTGAGCGAGCACTGGAACGGCACGGAATGGCGGGCAGAATCGGTGCCAATCGGCGAAAAGGGTGGCACGCTGGCGGGCGGCGTGTCGTGCTCAGCGCCCACAACGTGTATCGCCGTCGGGAGTACAAATGGCGAAGGCCTCGCGGAGCTCGACGGCTGACACGACCGGCGCGCGAACGGTTGCGATTGGAGACATCCAAGCAAATGTGGCGTTTCGTCTCCAGCTAGCACGGCGGGCGGCCCTGCGATCTTCCAGGTAGGGAACATCAAGCTGTGCAGGGCTATGTCGAGCACCATTGGTGTGTGCGCGGGGATGCGATCGATGCCTGACGCGCCCCATGCTTGACCACTGCGCAGCACATCGAGATAGTGGCCGCTGTTCAACTAACCGACGACCCGGCACCTGCCGGATGTCCCGCGGGGACGGCATAGAGGTCACGCGAGTTCCATCTCATGAGCACAATTACCGAGAACGTCGATGCTAGTGACAAGCATGACATCACCCATCAGCTGCTCTCGGTGGTGATTCCCTGCCTGAATGAGGCAGAGAACATCGAGCTGTGTGTGACGTTAGCGCTGGACGTAATCGCCAGGGAAGGCATCAGCGGTGAGGTGATCGTCGCCGATAACGGCTCAGACGACGGTAGCGCCGAGCTGGCCGAGAGCGCGGGCGCCCGCGTGGTACACCAGCCTGTGCGCGGGTACGGCAGCGCGTATCTCGCTGGCTTGGCTGCCGCGCGCGGTGAGTACATCGTGATGGCGGACGCCGACCTCACGTATGACTTCGCGGACATCCCCAGGTTCCTCGCGAGCCTGCGGGACGGCGCGGACATGGTTGTCGGCGACCGCATGAGCAACATCCACCCCGGCGCCATGCCATGGCTTCACCGCTACATCGGCAACCCACTGCTGTCGGGCTTCTTGAACATGCTCTTCCACACGGGCATCAACGACGCGCACTGCGGCATGCGCGCCGTCAGGCGCGATCAACTGGAGCAGCTGGGACTGCGCACCACCGGCATGGAGTTTGCCTCGGAGATGATCGTGCGCGCAGCGAAGGAGAAGCTCGACATCCGTGAGATCCCGATCGAGTATCACCCGCGCGGCGGCGAATCCAAGCTGTCGAGCTTTCGCGACGGCTGGCGACACCTGCGCTTCTTGCTGCTGCACTCCCCCAACCACCTGTTCATCCTGCCGGGAGCGCTGATCGCGGCCATCGGCGGCCTGATCTCGCTGGCGGTGCTCGCGCACGTGCACGTGCTCGAGCGCCAGTGGGATCTACATACGCTGATTGGCGGCTCGCTGATGCTGATCGTCGGCGCCCAGCTCGTCGGGCTGGGGCTTTGCGCACACGCCTACGCGACATATTTCATGGGTGAGCGCGACGCGTGGTTCGATCGCGCGCGCAAGCGGCTGCGCCTGGAGCACGGGCTGATGACGGGAAGCGCGGTGGCGCTCGTTGGGTTGGCGATGATCGCTGTGATTCTGATCGACTGGATCGCCCGCGGCTTCGGCAGCCTGGCGCAGGAACGCGCTGCGATCTTCGCGGCTACGTTGCTCGTGCTCGGCATCCAGATCGTGTTCACATCGTTCCTGCTCAGCATCCTTGGCCTACGCCGCGACTGATGCCCAACGTGCGGACGGCGCTTGCCGCGGGGCTGGCGCTCATCACCGTCGCCGGCGTGCTCGTGCTCTCGCAAGCGCCGTCCGTCGTCTTGGCAAGCAACTCGATTGAACCGAACAGCGAATTGGCGCTCACAGGCAATGACGCCAACGCTTGCCAGGGACGTGAACGACTGCCCAGCGGCACAACCGCGATCAGGCTCTCCCTGGCGGCGTTCACTGGCCCCGCAGTGACCGTCAGAGCGGTCTCCGGCACGCGCACGATCGCCGCTGGTGAGCATGGCTCGGGATGGGACGGCAAGACCGTGACGGTTGCGGTGAAAGCGCGGTCCGTCTCGATCTCCCCGGTGGAGATCTGCTTCGCGGTCTCGACCGTGGGCGCTGAACCGGTGAAGCTATTCGGCAGCGATACGAACCCGGCGGCCGCGGCGCATGGGGGCGGCGGGGAAGCGCTCAAAGGTCGGCTGAGGATCGAATATCTGGGAGACGGTCGCGCATCGTGGCTCAGCCTGCTGGCGACGGTCGCACGGAACATGGGGCTCGGCCGTGGTTGGAGCGGCACCTGGGTCGCCTTGCTGGTCGCGCTGCTGATGCTCAGCGCAACAGCAATGGTCGTGCGGGTGGTCGCGAGGGAGCTCCATGAGTGAGTGCTACATCCAGGCCGTCTCGCGGCTGCCCGGTAGCCACCCGAGCGATACACCGACCAAGCCCCGACACGCCCGGGCGCAGCTGCGTCGCAGACACTTGGTGCGCGCACCTCGCCAGTCCACTCCCGATGCGCATCGGTGGACAGCGTTGCGGCGCATACCGGCGGCCGCATGGGTCTGTGCGCTCGTCGCGTGCGTGAACGCCGTGTGCTGGTCGTTCATCACCCCGCCCTTCCAGGCTCCCGACGAACCTAGCCACGTGGCCTACGTGAAGCAGCTCGCTGAAACGGGCACGCGGCCGACCTCGAACAAGGAAGAATTCTCAGTCGAAGAGGCGACCGCGCTCGCGGCGCTGCGCTTCGAGCGCATCCAGCAGCGCCCCGGCGAACAGGCCGTCTTCTCACCCACCGAACAACACACGCTCAACAAAGAGCTACAGGCCGCAAGACGATTGCCCGAGACGGGTAGTCGGCAAGCCGGGGTTGCAACCTCGGAGCCGCCTCTCTACTACGCGCTGGAGTCGATCCCCTACATCCTCGGATCGAGCGGGACGCTGCTCGATCGCCTCCAGCTGATGCGGCTGCTCTCATCCCTGATGGCGGGGCTCACAGCCCTGTTCACGTTCCTGTTCCTGCGGGAGGCCCTGCCCGCGGTCCGCTGGGCATGGACGGTCGGGGCGCTCGGAGTTGCGCTCTCGCCACTGTTCGGGTTCATGTCCGGCAGCGTGAACCCGGACGCGATGTTGTTTGCTGCCTCCGCGGCGCTCTTCTACTGCCTCGCGCGGGCGTTCAGGCGCGGGCTCACATGGCGCCTGGCGCTCGCCACCGGCGTTGTGCTCGCTGTTGGCTTCCTGACCAAGCTCAACTTCGCCGGGCTGGCACCGGGCGCGCTTGTAGCGCTCGGCATCCTTGCCGTACGCGCAGCCCGCGTCAGGGGTCGGCGTGGCCTTTTCGAGCCCATGCTCGCGGGCGTCATCGGCTGCCTCCCGGTCGCCGCGTTCCTCCTTGACAACGCGCTCTCTCATCGCTCCACGCTCGGCATCGTGGCCGACGCGATCAACACCACCCATGGCTCTGTGCTCGCTGTTGCCAACTACATATGGCAGCTGTACCTCCCGCGGCTGCCGGGGACCCACAATGACTTCCCGGGACTGTTCACCACACGCCAGATCTGGTTCGAGGGATATGTCGGGCGCTTCGGCTGGCTCGACACGTTCTTCCCCGCGTGGGTCTACACGGTGGCGCTGTTCTTCGCGGGGTCGATCGCGATTCTGTGCGCACGTGCCCTCCTGCTCGCACGCACGACGCTCCGCGGTAGAGCGGCCGAGCTCATCGTCTACGCGCTGATGACCCTCGGCATGCTGATACTCATAGGCACTGACTCCTATCGGGAATTCCCGATACAGCTCGCCGCTTACGGACAGACCCGCTACCTACTACCGATGCTGCCGTTGCTCGGCGCTTTCCTGGCGCTCGCGGCGCGGGGCGCCGGGCGGCGCTGGGGACCGCTCGCGGGCACGCTGATCGTGGTGCTCGCCCTGGCCCACGACCTCTTCAGCCAACTACAGGTCATCGCCCGCTATTACGGCTGAGGAGCCCCGGTGTCAGCGACCACATCAACAGGACCCTCCGCGCCGGAAAGAGCGGGCGATGAGATCGCCCGCGGGCAGAGGCCGCGCGGCGTGCTGCTAGTGCGTCTGGCGCTCGCCGGGGGGCTCGCGGTCATGGCGGTGGCGCTCGGCATCGTGCTATCACGCGGACCGCTGACGCTGGTCGGTAACAACGGGGTGCCGGCCAACTTCGCTGTGACCTTCATCCGCCACGCCGAAACCAGCTGCGAGGACGGTGGGACCGTGCCGCAGGGCACCCAGGCGATCCGTGTGTCGCTGTCGGCAAATACCGGACCACAGGTGAACCTGCACGTGTTCTCCGGCCTCACACTCGTCACCGAAGGCGAGCAGAACGCTGGATGGGGAGTCGACGAAACGGTCACCGTGCCCGTGAAACGTGTCACGCGCGCGATCCCCAACGCGCACATCTGCACAACGGTCGGGCCACTGGTGGAACCGATCCAGGTCAACGGAGCGCGGGCGCGGACGCCCACGGGCGCGATCCAGATCGTGCTGCGGATGGAATACCTGCGCCCGGCCCCGCGCTCATGGCTTTCGCTCGTGCCCTCGACGGCGCGCACGATGGGGCTCGACCACGCTCCGAGCGGCGCCTGGACCGCCTATCTCGTGATCGTGCTGATGCTCGTGGTGAGCGCGCTTGCTTCGCGTCTGGCCCTACGTGAACTCACGCTGGGAGCGACCGTGAGGCACATGCGCGGGGCGCCCGCGAGGGTCGTGCTCGACCTACGCGCCCGGCGAGGAGCACGGCTGCTCGCCCCGCCCATCAGGGCGCTGCGGCGAGTGCCGCGGGCAGCGTGGGCATGCGCGTTGCTTGCAATCCTCAGCGCCGCCTGCTGGTCGCTGGTGACACCCCCGTTCCAGGTGCCGGACGAGCCTTCGCACTTCGCCTACGCCCAGCTGCTGGCCGAGACCGGACGGCTCCCCAACTCGAGCTCTGGCGCGGTCTCGCGGGAAGAGGTGGCGGTCGTCAACGCCCTGCACCAGCATGAAATCGAGTGGCACCCGGAAGTCAAGATGTACACCTCTCGAGCGGCCCAGCTCGAACTGCACCAGGCCCTTACGGAGCAGCTTGACCGCGTTGGCCCTGGCGCGGCCGGGGTGGCTGCCTCCGAGCCACCCCTGTACTACGCGCTGGCGAGCATCCCCTACTACCTGGGCTACAACGGAACGCTGCTGGATCGCCTCGAGTTGATGCGGCTGCTGAGCGTGCTGATGGCGGGATTGACAGCGCTGTTCGTATTCCTGTTCGTGCGCGAGTTCCTTCCCGGGGTTCCGTGGGCGTGGACCGTTGGCGGCCTGGGGGCCGCGCTCACGCCGCTGTTGGGATTCACCTCCGGTGCGTTCACCCCCGAAGCGATGATCTACGCGATCTCAGCGGCGATCTTCTTCTGCCTGGCGCGAGCGTTCAGGCGCGGGCTGACGCGCAAGCGGGCGCTCGCGCTCGGCGCGCTCGTAGCGGCTGGCTTCCTCACCAAGCTCACGTTCATCGGCCTAGCTCCGGGCGTGCTGCTCGGCCTCGTGATTCTCGGCGTTCGCGGCGATCGCCTCGCAGCAGCGGGCGAGCGCAGGCGCGCCTTCGGCCCGATGGCGCTCGCGATGGCGATCGGCCTGGCGCCGGTGTTGGTGTATGTCGCACATGACCTGCTGGAGCAGCACCATGTGCTGGGGCTCGTCTCTCAGGCGGCAGAACGCTCGAGTGAGGGGGAACCGCTGTCGGTCGACCTCACGTTCATCTGGGAGTTCTACCTCCCTCACCTGCCGGGGATGGTCAACTACTTCCCAGATCTGTCCACGTTCCGCCAGTTGTGGTTCGACCGAGCGGTGGGAATCTATGGATGGCTCGACACGTCCTTCCCCGTGTGGGTGGACAACCTCGCGTTGATTCCGGCGGGACTGATCGCTGCCCTGGCTGTGCGCACGCTCGTGGTCCGTCGCTCCGCTCTGGTGTCGCGTCTTCCGGAGATCGCCGTGTATCTCACGATGAGCGTCGGGCTGTTGGCGCTGATCGCCCAGGCCTTCTACCAGAACCGGACCTTCGAAGGCAGCGGCTGGGCGCAGCCTCGCTATCTGGTGCCACTGCTGCCGCTGGGTGCGGTCTTGCTCGCCGCGGCGGCGCGCGGGGCAGGAAGACGCTTGGGACCGGCCGTTGGCGTGTTGATCGTGATCCTGTTCCTCGCACAGGACATCTTCGGCCAGCTGCTGGAGGTGGCGCGCTTCTACTGATGCGCTCGCACGGCGCCCCGCGTCAGCGGCTGTTGGCGAAGTACTCGGCGTTGATCTGCGTGTACTTCTGCCACTCATCGGGGAGCTGATCCTCGGCGAAGCACGCGTCCACGGGACAAGCCTCGACGCAGGCGTCGCAGTCGATGCACTCCTCGGGGTCGATGTAGAGCATCTCGGCCGCGTCGTATCCGGGCTCGTCGGGCGTCGGGTGGATGCAGTCCACGGGGCATACCTCGACACAGGAGTTGTCCTTGGTGCCAATGCACGGCTCGGCGATTACGTAGGCCATTCGCTTCTTTCTTGGGTCGGTTTGCGGGGGTGCTCTGTTGAGAGACGCATATTGTACGAGGCATGCTGCTTCTTACCGGCGCAACCGGCCTGGTGGGCTCAACACTGCTGCCACGCCTGCTGGCGGAAGGCACCGAGGTGCGTTGCCTGGTGCGCGACCCGCGGCGCCTGGGTGCCCAGCGCGTGCGCGTGCAGATCGCGCTCGGCGACCTCACCGACCCGCCCTCGTTTCGCAATGCCCTGCGCGGCGTGCAGACGGTCGTGCACCTCGCGGCGTCGATCCGCGATCAGCCGCGGGGCTCGATCGAGGAGCTCAACGGCATCGCCACCTGGCGCATGGTGGAGGCGGCGGAGCGCCAGGGCGTGGAGCGCTTCGTGTTCTTCTCGGCGCTGGGCGCTTCCACGCACCACCGCACGCGACTCCTGCGCGCGAAGGCGCTCGCCGAGAAGGCGGTACGCGAGGCAGACCTGCATTCGGTCGTGTTCGCGCCATCGATCGTGTACGCACCCGGGGACCCGTGGCTGACGCTGCTGGAGCGTCTGGCGCTGCTACCGGTGATGCCGATCTCAGGACGTGGCCGTGCGCTGTTCCAGCCGATCTGGGCAGAGGATGTGGCCGGCTGTGTGGTCGCAGCCCTGCACTCCCCCACCACAGCGCCACACGAGCGCTATGAGCTGGCCGGGCCGGAGACGCTCAGCCACACCGACATCGTGCGCACCCTGCTGCGCTCGCTGAACCGCAACCGTCCGCTGCTGCACGTGCCCACGCCAGTTGTCTCGCGCGTGCTGCGCGTGCTCGAGCGGCTGACGGGGCCAAGCGCGTTCGCGACGTGGGACGAGGCCGAGCTGATGGAGGTGGCGATGACCTCGGTCCGAGGGGCGGCGGACGCGCAGACGCTTGGCGTCGCACCGCAGCGCATGGCCGCGGTGCTGGGCAGCAGCTGAGCACATCCGGGAGGACCCCAGCCGATACCGAACACCCGGGGGCGCCTACTCCGGTGGAGATTCCTGCGACGATATGTGCCTGCCCACAAGGCAGCCCGGGCGGGCGGGCCACCCACACCTTCAAGCCCAGAAAGAGAGTGCCATGAGCGCGGTTCAGTCAGCACCTGAGGTCCAGTCGGGCCTCGAAGGAGTTGTTGCCTTCGCCACTGAGATAGCGGAGCCCGACAAAGAGGGTGGCGCGCTGCGCTACCGCGGCGTGAACATCGAGGAATTGGTGGGGACCGTCCCCTACGAGCAGGTGTGGGGTCTGCTGGTCGATGGGCGCTTCAAACCCGGGCTACCACCGGCGGAACCGCATGCGCTGACCGTGCGCTCGGGTGACCATCGTGTGGATGTGCAGTCGGCGCTTGCGATGCTCGCGCCGGAGTGGGGCTTCGGGCAGCTGATCGACATCACTGACGAGGAGGCCCGCGACAACTTGGCCCGCGCCTCGGTGATGGCGCTTTCGTTCGTCGCCCAATCAGCGCGCGAAGCGGGCCAGCCTCCTGTGCCCCAGACGGAGATCGACGGGGGACGCACAATCCCCGAGCGCTTCCTGATCCGCTGGCGCGGCGAGGCCAACCCCGATCACGTCAAGGCGATCGACGCCTACTGGATCTCTGCGGCCGAGCACGGCATGAACGCCTCCACGTTCACCGCCCGGGTCGTGGCCTCCACGGGCGCTGATGTCGCCGCGGCCATGTCGGCGGCGGTGGGCGCGCTGTCCGGCCCGCTGCACGGCGGCGCTCCCTCGCGTGTGTTGAAGATGCTGGAGGAAGTCGAAGCGACGGGCGATGCCGAGAAGTGGGTTTCAGACGCGCTTGACCGTGGCGAGCGCCTGATGGGCTTCGGCCACCGTATCTACCGAGCCGAAGATCCCCGTGCACGCGTCCTACGGCGTACCTGCTCGGAGCTCGGCTCGCCCCGCTTCCAGGCGGCGGAGGCACTCGAGAAGGCTGCGCTTGCGGAGCTGCACGCCCGCCGCCCCGATCGCGTGCTCGCCACGAACGTCGAGTTCTGGTCGGCCGTCGTCCTGGATCTCGCGGAAGTGCCACCGGACCTCTTCACGCCGATGTTCACGTGCGCGCGCGTGGCCGGCTGGTCGGCGCACATCCTCGAGCAAAAGCGCGAGGCCAAGCTGATCCGCCCGACAGCGAAGTACGTGGGCGAGGGACCGAGGCCTGCGAGCGCCGTCGGATAGCTCATCGGCACGGCCAGTAAGCTGGCTACGGGCGTCCAGCGAGTCCGACATGAAGCATGACAGCGCCGACACGCCTGACCAACGACCAATCCCCGAAAAGGAGCAACAGCATGAAGATCGCTCGATTAGCCGGCTCGATACTCATTGCCACCCTGGCGATGAGCCTCCTAACAGCATCCGTCGCATTGGCGGAGCCGGAATTCAAACCGGCAACTGGCACATTCGCGGGCACGAGTGGAACCTCGATACTGTCGTACGATGACGGAGTTTATTCACTCACATGCGCTAATAGCGTAACCACCGGCGCCAAGACCAGTTCGACAACCGTTGGTGGCGTGATCGTACACTTCTTAAGCTGCAAGGCAGACGGCGAAACTAGAGGCGGATGTACCGCGAAAAGCGTGGGCGCGGCCGAAGGGTTAATCGTCACGAACACGCTGAGCGGAATACTCGGCTTAATCTTACCGAAGCCCGCCTCGGGCTCGGGTGTCGGCCTGCTGCTGTTACCGGCGAGTAGCTCGATATTCGTGACCCTCGCTGGGAACGCATGCACAGAAGAAGCCGCGGTCACCGGCACCGTTGCCGGCGAAGCTTTACCAATCAACTCATCTCAGCTAACCGGGAAACTCACATTCAGTGGAATTGGCAGCAAAGCGAAGATCAAAGCCTTCGACCCGTCTGTTGGAGCTACCAAAACGGCGAAACTCGTTGACTTCGGCGCGGAAGCCAGCGAGACCCTCTCAGAGTCGCTCACCTTCAGCAGTGCCACGGAAGTAACCTGAGCACGAGGCAGATGTGCGTGGCCCGCGGTTACTGCGGGCCACGCACAGCCCGGCGTGCCCGGACAGTCGACGGGCAGTGGGAAACATTTCCCACAATCGCTTGGATTGCCGATGCCCGAGAAGTAGCGTTTCGTCGTCCTCGCCGGGGCTCCCGGCACTGAAGAAGGAGATCGATGCGCCGACCCACGCCAGCAACGCCGCACCCTCGCTCAGGGATGACAGTGCCTCTGGCGAGAGCCGCCCTTGCGCTCTTGGCGGCGGTCGCGCTGGGTGGCTGCGGCGCCGGCGCCACCTCAACCAACGGTCTCACGGCCGCTGCGCCCACCCCGGTGGCATTCAAGAGCGACGCAATCAACAATGGCAAGCTTCCAGCCCTCTACACCTGCGACGGCAGAGACATATCGCCTCCGCTTGCCTGGGGGGCCGTGCCCTCGAAGGTCCAAGAACTGGCGCTGTTTGCTCTCGGCACCAGACTCAATCAGAATGGACAGGCGGCTCTGAGCATTGAATGGGGAATGGCCGGCGTGAAACCGGGGTTGCACCATCTCCGTGCAGGTGAAGTCCCGCATGGAGCGTTCCTGGTGACGGGCACTGCGGGCCGGCGACGCTACTCCATCTGCCCCGCGAAGGGCCACACCGCCCGCTACAGCTTTGTCCTGTTGGCGCTTCCACCTGGCGCCCGCACGTCATCTAAGTTCCCTGGAGCCGCGCTTTTCCAAAACCTGACGTCATCGAGCCGTGAATATGCGACGCCAGTAACCGGCGCGTTCCCGGCCAGCTACACCCGTAGGTAGGCGCGCGCTATGGATAGACGCTCGCTACGGCAGCGCACAACACGAGGGGCCCGGCATCGTGCCGGGCCCCTCGCTTCCTCCAACTGCGCTGGCTTGCAGACTCTGCTGGCCTCCAACCCAGCGCTACCGACACCTACCTACATCATCCCGCTCATGTCGGGCATGCCACCGCCGCCACCGGCACCGTTTTCCTTCTCCGGTACCTCGGCGACGATCGCCTCGGTGGTGAGGATGTTCTTGGCGATCGACGCGGCGTTCTGTAGCGCCGAGCGCGTGACCATCGCCGGGTCGATGACACCGGCGGCAACGAGATCGACGATCTCGTTGGTGGAGGCGTTCAGCCCGTGGCCTTTCTTGGCTTTGCGTACGTCGTTGACGACGACGGAGCCCTCGAGACCTGCGTTCTCGGCGAGCTGACGCAGCGGCTCCTCGAGCGCCCGCAGAACGATGCGCGCACCTGTGCGCTCGTCGTCTGAGCCGTCGGCCGATGAGCCGTTGTCGCTGATGGTGATCGCCGATGAGGCCTGCAGCAATGCGACGCCTCCGCCGGGCACGATGCCCTCCTCGAGTGCCGCCCGTGTTGCCTGCAGGGCGTCCTCGACGCGGTGCTTCTTCTCCTTCATCTCCGTCTCGGTTGCCGCACCGACCTTCACCACGGCGACGCCACCGGAGAGCTTTGCCAGGCGCTCCTGCAGCTTCTCGCGATCGAAGTCCGAGTCGGTGTTCTCGATTTCGGCTTTGATCTGGTTGATGCGGCCTTTGATCGCCTCCGCGTCACCGGCACCGTCGACGATCGTGCTGTTGTCCTTCGCCACGACCACACGACGCGCACGACCGAGCTGAGAGATCTGCGTGTTCTCGAGCTTCAGACCCATCTCCTCGGTGATCACCTCACCGCCGGTGAGGATGGCGATGTCCTCGAGCATCCGCTTGCGACGGTCGCCGAAGCCAGGGGCCTTGACGGCCACGCCGGTGAACGTCCCGCGCAGCTTGTTCACGACCAGCGTCGCGAGCGACTCGCCCTCGACGTCCTCGGCGATGATCAGGATCGGCTTACCCGACTGGATCACTGCCTCGAGCACCGGCAGCACGTCGCGGACGGAGCCGATCTTCTGGTTTGCGATCAGGATGTAGGGGTCCTCGAGCACTGCCTCCATGCGGTCCTGGTCGGTGACCATGTAGGGCGAGATGTAGCCCTTGTCGAACTGCATGCCCTCGGTGAATTCGAGGTCCATGCCGAACGTCTGGCCCTCCTCGACGTTGACCACGCCGTCCTTGCCGACCTTCTCGATCGCGTCGGCGATGACGTCGCCGATCTCCTCGTCGCCGGCGGAGATGGTCGCCACGCGGGCGATCTGGTCCTTGCCGGAGACCTCCTTGGACTGCGAGGCGATGTTCTTGACGACCTCGTCGACGGCCTTCTCGATGCCGCGCTTGAGCGCCAGCGGATTGGCGCCCGCTGCGACGTTCTTCAGGCCCTGGCGAACGATCGCCTGGGCGAGCACGGTCGCCGTGGTGGTGCCGTCGCCGGCGACATCGTTCGTCGCTGTGGCGACCTCACGCACGAGCTGTGCGCCCTGGTTCTCGAAGACGTCCTCGACCTCGATCTCGCGGGCGATGGTGACGCCGTCGTTGGTGATGGTGGGTGCGCCGAACTTCTTGTCGAGCACCACATAGCGGCCCTTGGGGCCGAGCGTGACCTTGACCGCGTTGGCGACCGCGTCAACGCCAGCCTCTAGCGCTGAGCGTGCCTCCGCGCTGTACTTGAGTTCCTTGTGAGCCATATCTACAGATCTCCTTGATTAAATAACGAGGGGCCCGGCTTGCCGGCCTAAAGGCCGGCTGCGCCACCCTCTTCGAAAAAACGAGGGGCCCGGCTTGCCGGCCTGAAGGCCGGCTGCGCCACCCTCTTAAGCGACCTTGGCGAGGACATCGGACTCGCGCAACACGAGCAGGTCCTCTCCGGTGTCGGGGTCCTTGATCTCGGTCCCGCCGTACTTGCTGTACAGGACCTCGTCGTCAGTCTTCACATCCAGCGGAATGCGTTTGCCTGCGTCGTCCAGCTTGCCGTCGCCGACTGCCAGAACCTTGCCCTTCTGTGGCTTCTCCTTAGCGGTGTCGGGGAGGACGATGCCACTGGCAGTCTTCTCCTCCTCCTCGATCGCCCGCACGATCAGCCGATCGCCCAGGGGCTTGAGCTTCATGTTGAGACCTCCATCTAGAGAATGCGACCTGCGGCGCGCAGCCCTCTAAACGTGCGCCCCGCCTCTGTCTGGCACTCTCACGTGGAGAGTGCCAATTACAAGACCAATATATAGAAGATCAGAGCAACTTCCAAGGCAAGCAGGCGAATTTTCACGATCATCACGCACATTGCCGTGGGTAGGCTCAGCGAGAGCGCATATGTGCTACGCTATCGCACATGAACGTCGGGGTCCGTGAGTTGCGGAACCAAACGAGCCAGGTGATCGACGCTGTACGCGCGGGCGAGCATGTGACGCTAACGGTTCACGGCGAACCGATCGCGGACATCGTCCCGCACCAGCAACGCACACGCTGGCTATCGGGATCGAACCTAAAGCGCCAACTGCAGACCCGCGCCGCAGATTCGGATCTCACACGGGAAGCTCGACGATCTCGCCGGCCACACACTGGATGAACTTTGAGCACCCCCGCAGCCGGGCTGCTCGACACGTCTGTATTCATCGCCCGTGAGAGCGGACGACCTCTCGGCGACCTCCCGGACCAAGTCGCTGTCTCGGTTGTGAGCATCGGCGAGCTACAACTCGGCGTGCTCGCCGCGGTAGGCGACCAATCCAGGGCGAGACGCGCCGACACACTCGCTCTCGCCCGCGCGGCGGACCCGATCCCAATCAGCGAGGCCGTGATGACGACATGGGCCAGGCTCGTCGCGGACTGCCGCAAAGCCGGCATCCAGCGGACAGTAAAGCTCACGGACGCACTAATCGCCGCCACAGCAGTAGAGCACGGACTACCTGTAATCACACAAGACAACGACTACAACACGATGGCGAAAGCCCACGCCGCGCTTTCCGTCGTCACGGTCTGAGACCGGCCCACGCCAAGCGGGGCGGGACTCCCGAACGGCTGCCCGGCTCTGCTCGCAGGCGTTCGGGAGTTCCGTCCCCGCGCTGCTCGCGGGCGTTCGAGAGTTCCGTCCCCGCGTCAGTTCTGCGCCCCCCCGAACCCCTTAATGGCCTCGGTCATCCCCGTGGGGTTCTCGAGGATCTGCGAAAACCGCACAACCGTAACGACATCCTCGGGAGAAACAGCCCGCCCATAGATCTGTTCGAGGAACTTGATGAGCTCCTCGTGGCGGCGGAACTCGGGGTTGTCGTGCTTGATGTCGCGGGGGGAGAGCTCACCGAGCTTCATCACCTCGACCTGGTCGATGACGGCTTCGAAGATACGTTCGCGGGGGGAGTACTGGTAGCCGATGGTGACGAGCACGGCCTGGTTCTTGCGGTACTTGCCGGACTTGTCGCCGAGGCGGATGGTGGCGGTCTTTCGCCCGCGCTTGAGCTCGTCGGCGAAGATGGTTGAGTAGAAGTTGAGTACCTGCATCGCCTGGGCAGGCTATCGGGCTTTGTGCAAATAGGCCAGCGCGAGCTCCACCATCTCGCGCTCGGCGTCGTGGCTGAGCGCCTCTTGCGCCTCCTCGAGGCTCATCCAGCGGACCTCCTCGACCTCGTCGTCGTGGTCGTCGGTGTCCCCTTCGATGTGGTTGAAGAGGAAGAACGCGACGGTCTTGCCTACGGTGCGTCCTTCGCGCCGGTACCAGTAGCGCGACTCGCCGAGCTCGCACACGGGCTCGGCGACGATGCCTGTCTCCTCGCGGACCTCGCGTGTGGCTGCCTCGATCGTGCTCTCGCCGGGGTCGACGTGGCCCTTGGGGAGGGCGAGCACGCGGGAGCCGTCGGCGGCGCGACGGGTGGGGACGATCGTGACCACCTGCTCGCCGCGCACGACGACGCCGCCGGCGGAGAACTCGCGCGCCTGCGATTTGGACGGCCGTTTGCCCGACCGCGAGGATCGAGAGGACTTGGCGGAGCCAGCCTTGGGCTTGCCTTTGCGCCGCCGCGAGCGTTTGGATGGCTCAGATGGTTTGGCGGGCTCAGAAGACATATTGCTCCAGCGCTGCGGGGTTGTGGACGGTAAGGCGCCCGCGTCCTTGGGAGATGACGCCGGCGCGCTCGAGCACGGCGAGGAAGCGACTGGCGGACTCCCGCGATGAGCCTGCGAGCTGGGCTAGGTCAGCTTGGGTGGCGGTAACAAGCACGTCGGCGGGGCCCTTGCCGGCGGCGATCTCCGCGGCGACGATCTCGGAGAGCACGGAGGCGACGCGACTTTGCACGGTCTGAAAGGACTGACGTGAGAGACGCTCGTTGGTCTCTCGCAGGCGCCGCCCGAGCGCGATCACGAGGCGGGCTGAGAATCTCGGGGTGCTCTTTCATCAGCCGCCGCATGTCGGGCCCGAGCACGCCGACGACGCTGATCGACTCGATCGACTCGACGGTGGCGGAGCGGCGCTCGTCCTCGAACATGGCGAGCTCGCCGAAGATGTCTCCAGGGCCGAACGTGGCGAGCGTGATCGTACGCCCGTCGCCATGGGTACGAATGGCCCGCGCACGCCCTTCTCGCACGACGTAGCAGGTGTCGCTGGCGTCGCCCTCGCGGAAGACCACCTGCCCGGGCTCGAAGCTGCGGGGGACAGCCACGTCGGCGATCCGCTCGAGGTCGCTCGGCTCGAGCGTGGAGAACGTGGGCACCCGCCCGAGCAGCTCGACAACGTCAGCTGAGCGAGTGGCCCCCATCAGCCCACGGAATACCACAACGGCGCATGACGGCGACGCCTCACCTGCACCGGCGGCCCAGCGGCGGCGCTATCTTCACATCGTGAGCACAAAGCGCACCCCCAACGCCCTTGCCGCCTTGGCGACGCTCGCCGTGCTCGCCATATCCGCAACGGCGTCGGCGTCAGCGTCGACGCCAGGCTCGGCGAAGACGTCGAAGCCGACTGCGAGCGAACGTGCGCTTTTGAGCTCGCATGAACTGTGGGCGACGATCGACGTGTGCGACCCGGCGGATGAGCCGAACACGGTTGGCATCCGCGGCTCGATGCCCGGGGACGGGAAGTCCAACCAGAAGATGTACATGAGCTTCCGCCTGCAATACCTGAACGCAAAGAAACAGTGGCTGGACGTGGCGAGCGGCGCGAGCCCGAGCTTCGTGGCGGTGGGCAGTGGCGCTGCGGCTCGCCAGGGCGGGACGACATTCGATCTGAAGCCGGTGAATGGCCAGCCGCCGGTGACGCTGCGCGGCGTGGTGGACTTCGAGTGGCGCCATGGCAAGACTGTGGTGCTGTCAGCCACGCGCACTTCGACCGTCGGACACAAGAGCCTCGCCGGTGCGGACCCGGCGAATTTCAGCGCGGAAACCTGCGTAATCGGCTGAGCCACCGGCGGCCGCACCCTCACTGACCGAATAGCCGGGGATCGTTGGTGATGATCCCGTCGACGCCCATGGCTGTGAGCCGCTCGATCATGCGGGCGTCATCGACGGTCCACACGTAAAGCTCGCCGCCACCCTCCGCCACCGCCCGCACGAGCCCGCTGGTGACGACCCGCCAGTGCGCCATGATCGCGTCGAAGCGGCCTTCCTGCAGGGCGGTGCGGGCGCGGCGGGGGAGCGTGGCGCGGTAGCCGGTGAGCATGGCGAGGGCGGGGATGGCGGTGAGCATGTCGGTGGTGTAGTCGCGGCGCACGCGCGGCACCGACCAGCCGAGGCGCAGCGTGGGCTCGGCGGCACGGATGAGCGCGAGACCGGAGGGGAACATGCCGCTGACGAGTGTGCGCTCCACGAGCCCAAACTCGCGCAGCCGCTCGAGCACGCGCAGCTCATAGCCGGGGATCTTGACGTCGACGTCGAGCTCCACACCGCTGAACGACGGCCCCGCCAGGTGCTCGAGCGCCTGCTCGAAGGTCAATGGCGTGCGCACGCGCAGATCCTCGTAGTCGTGGCCGACGAGCAGCCGCCCGCTTCCGTCTGTGTGCTCGCTGAGCACGTCGAGCTCGATCATGTCGACGCCGTGCGCGAGCGCTGCGTCGAAGCTCGCGAGCGTGTTGCCGCGCTCGATGTCGGCGGCGCCCTTGTGGCCGACGCGCAGCGGGCGGCGGCGGTCTTGCGGTGTGACAGCGCTCATGGCACGCAACGATGGCAGAGTCCGGGCCGGCGGCGCAGAGCCTCGCCTCCGTGAATCGCGACGAGGTTACCCAGCTCAGACGGCGCGGAGTGGTTTGCGCGCGGCCTGGATCGCCTCGACCGCTGCCTTGGGCCCAGTGTAGGGCGCGAGCACGATGAACGCGAGGTGATCGACGAGGCAGGGCAGCCGCGCGAGACGGTCGTTGGCGACGTAGCTCGAGATGATCGACCAGATCGCGCCGGTGATCGCCTCCTGGGCAACTTCCGGCCCGCGCTTTGGCGCGGGGCCGTGCTCGGTGAGCAGCGCGGTGAAGCCCTCGATCGACTTGGTCAGCCTTCCGATCATGCCGGGGCCGACCTCGAACACGTCGATGAACGCGATCCGCAGCAGCGCCTGGTGGGCAACGAGGTAGTCGATGAACGTGGCCATCGCGCGGTAGACGCCTTCCGGCCAGGACGCGGCGTCTTCGAAGCTCGGCCTGACGGCGTCGAGCCCTTCGGCGACGAATTCGTCGAGGACGGCAAGGAAGCACTCCTCCTTGTTGGGGAACTGCTTGTGGAACGCCTCGGTGGACATGCCGGCGAACTGCGCGATCTGCGGGTCGGTGAGCCGCGAGTAGCCCTCGTCGAGCGTCAAATGCACGACCGAGCCGAGCACCCGTGCGCGCTTGTCGTCGCGGGCGAGAAACGCGGCGGGCGTGGGCGGCACGCGCGTTGTGGGAGCGAGCCCGAGCAGCCCCAGCCGTGCGGCGGCGGGGGTGCGGTAGGACTCGATCCAGTCGAGCACTTCGTCGGTGAGCGTGTACAGCTCGCGTTCGCGCTGCTCGAGCATGCGCAGGAAGACGACGTGGCGCACGCCGCCGACGACGCCGCGAGAGGTCAGCCGCGAGAAGCCGACGCCGTCGGGCGCTGCCTGGAAGGCGCTTGCGATGAGTCGCTCGAACGTGAAGCCGGCGAGCTGCATGCGCTCTCTAGCCTTGGGTCCGACGCCGAGCGCGTCGACGAGCACGAGGTGCGGCCCGCGGGGCGACTCGGCGGCTTCGTCGAGCAGCGCCTTGCATGCGGCGTGCAGGCGGTTGGCCCAGCCGCGCTCGCCTACCCAGGCGTCGATCACGCGTTTGCGGGCGCGGGCGACGACGATGTCGTAGGTGGCGAGGAAGCAGGCTTCCTTGTTGGTGAACAGCTCGTAGAAGGCTCTGCGCGAGACGCCGGCGAGGCCGATGACGTGCGCGACGGTGGTGGCCTGATAGCCACGCTGAGCGATCGACTCGATCATCGCTCCGTATAGGCGCGCGCGCTGGTTGCGGGCGACCTCGTCACGGTCCATGCCACTGGGTCCGTGCGGCAGCCGGCGGTACAGCGGCGCTACTTGGCTCCCTGTTCGACTCATCCCCACTGTTCCGGAAGGTAGACGAAAATTTGTTCGAGCGCAACCCTTGTCGGCACCTTTAATAACAAGCCAGTTGGAACAATTCCACCGGTGTCTCCGACAGGTGCAACCGTCCGACAGACAAAGGGATTCGACTTGCCGGGTAAAGTGGCTCGGACATTGCGGTTTCGGCCTATCCGAAGGACCCCGGGGACCTAACGCTGAGGGCGGACGGATGGACGTATGTGCGATGCGGCGCTCAGGCGCTGAGCGTCAGTCGACGCGGCCCAGAGCTGAATCCGAGCTCGATCAGCGTCTCGGCGAGGCTCGAGGCGATCGCCGATTGGCCGTCGATTCGCTCGAGCGCGAGCTTTCCGACCCGTCCGCCGCGGACGGCCTCGGCGAGCGCCACGAGCGCCTCTCGCATGGCCTCGCCCTCACGCCCGGCGCCCCCGCCAAGCGTCACGAGCCCCCGGCCACCACGCTCGACGTAGAGCGTGGGCTGATCGTCCACGAGCACGACGTAGGCCCCGGCCACACGCGCGGGGCGGGACTGTGCCCCCTCGCGTTTGGGCCACGGCAGCGCCGCGCCGTAGGGCTGGGCGGGGTCGGCAGCGGCGAGCACGAGCGTCCGGGGCCCGGTAGCAGGCCCCCCGGCACGCAGCCGCTCGACGGCGCCGGGCAGCGCGAACTGGGCGCCGCCCATGCCCTCGATGAAGTAGCCGCGGCGGCAGATGCCGAGCGTCTCGAGGTTGGCGAAGGTGTCGTAGAGCAGGGCAAAGCCGCCTTTGATGCCCTCGGCGAGCACCTGCTCGCGGGTGACGATGCCGTAGCGCTCGAGCAGCAGCTCGGCCAGCGCGCGGCGCCGTTCGCGCGCGCCCCCGGGCCCCTCCACCTGGTTCCGCCCCTCTGCCTGGCTCCGCCCCTCTGCCCGGCCGGGCCCCTCCTCCTGGCCGCGGAACAGCCCCTCGGTGAGCGACCAGCGCCCCTGCATCTGGTCGCCGCCGGCCCTGGCGGCTCCCCGCCGCCGCGCGGCAAAGCGCGAGCGCCCGACGCTGGAGCGACCGCGAAAGCCGCCCCCACCGGTGCCACCGTGGTCGGCGTGGCGCGCCGGCTGGTGCTCAACGTGGGCGAGTGCGAGCCGTGGGGCACGTAGCGGCGCCCAGGCGTCGTTGGTGACCTCGCCGGCCCAGACGAGGTCCCACAGCGCCTCGCGCAGCGCCTCGGCGGGTGCGTCGAGCTCGGCGAGCAGGTCGGTGAAGAAGGACGGCCCCCCACCGAGACGTGCCCGCAGGAGCTCGTGCTCGCGCCCGCCCGGCGGCTCACCGCCACCACGTGTCTTACCTCCACCGCGCGCCCCTCCACCACCGGGCGACCCGATGGCGGCTGCGTCCTCGCGGAAGTACAGCGCGACCCGCCCCGAGCGTCCGAGCGGCCCGGCGCCGACCCACACGACCTCGCCACTGGCGCAGAGGCTGTCCAACCACGACTGGGAGTAGGCGCCGGTGCGCCGCGGCAGCACGTCGCGCTCCCAGATCTCGGCGGGCAGGGCGAGCCCCTGCAGCGGCACGAGAGCCTCGCGTAGGCGATCTACGCCGGCTCCCGCCGCCCCATGGCGGTCGATGCCCTGCCAGGCTGGCAGGAACGCCGCGAGGCGCCTCTGATCGGCAGGCTCGATCTCCTCGCGCAGGGCGGCGAGCGACGCGCGCCGCAATCGCCGCAGGACCTCGACGTCGCACCACTCGCGCTCGCTGCCCTCAGGCCGCAGCTCACCGCGAACGAGATCGCCGGAGCGCTCGAGCTCGCGCAGCACGGCGCTGGTGTCGATGCGATAGCGCTCAAAAAGCTCGTCTGTGGTGAAAGGCCCACGACAACGAGCCCAGCGCGCAACGAGTTCGCGCAGCGCACCGGGCACATCCGCCAAGAAGGCCTCAGGCAGCCCGCCGGGGGGCACTGCGCCGACGGCGTCGCGGTAGAGCGCGGCCTCGTCTGCGGCGATCCAGCGCTCCTCGCCACCGACACGCACCCGCACGGCACGCCGTTCGCGCTCGAGCTCGCGCAGCAGCCGGCCACCGTCGACCCCCTCGAACACCCGCTCCCGGACCTCCTCGGGCGTGAGATCGCCAACGGCGCGCAGCACGTTGTGCAGCCCGTCGCGGTCGGTGGCGCGGGTCATCTCCGACCGGCGTTGCAGCTCGTCCTCGACGCGCTCGAGCGCACCAGGGTCGATCAGCTCGCGTAGCTCCTCCTGCCCGAGCAGCTCCCGCAACAGCTCGCGGTCGAGCGAGAGCGCGGCGGCGCGCCGCTCGGCATTGGGGGTGTCCCCCTCGTACATGTAGGTGGCGACGTAGTCGAACAGCAGCGAGGAGGCGAAGGGGGAGGCGGTGGCGGTCTCGACCTCCACGAGCGAGATCTCCCGCGTGGCGAGTCCACGCAGAAGCTCCTGCAGGCCGGCCAGGTCGAGCACGTCGCGCAGGCACTCGCGGTAAGTCTCGAGCACGATCGGGAAGTCCTCGTAGCGGCGGGCGACCTCGAGCAGGCTCTGGGCCTTCAGGCGCTGCTGCCACAGCGGCGTGCGCCGGCCGGGGTAGGCGCGGGGGATGAGCAGCGCACGGGCGGCGTTCTCGCGAAAGCGGGCGCCGAACAGCGCGGAGTCGCCGAGCTCGGCGGTGACCGCCTCCTCGACCTCGTCGGGCTCCATCAGCACGAGTTCGCTGATCGACTGCCAGCCACGATCGGGCTCCCCATCGTCGAGATCGAGGTCGGGCAGGTGCATGACGATGCCGTCGTCTGAGGCGATGACGTCGACCTCCAGCCCCAGCCGCTCGCGCATGCGCGCGGACAGGGCGAGCGCCCAGGCGGCGTGCACGCGCCGGCCATATGGCGACAAGGACGCACAGCCGCCAGTCGCCGATCTCGTCGCGAAAGCGCTCGAGCACGATCGTGCGCTCGGATGGGCAGCACGCGCGTGGCGGCCTGCTGCTCGCGCAGGTAGCCGAGAGGTTGCGCGCGGCGCGCTCGTCGAGGTCGTAGTCGCGCGACGAGCGTCTGCGGCTCCTGCTCGACGGCCCAGCGTGAGAACTCGCCGATCGCCGCGCCCGAGCTCGACGGGCCGCCCGACGGAGTCGCCCTTCCAGAAGGGCACGGCGCCGGGTGCGCCGGGGGCGGGGGTGACGATCACGCGGTCGCGGGTGATTTCCTCGATCCGCCAGCGTGGAGGCGCCGAGCAGGAAGGCCTGTCCGGGTCGGGCCTCGTAGACCATCTCCTCGTCGAGCTCGCCGACGCGCCGCCCGTCGGGCAGGACGACGGAGTAGAGGCCGCGGTCGGGGATGGTGCCGGCGTTGGCGACGGCGAGCCGGCGTGCGCCCTTGCGCGGGCGGACGACGCCGGCGACGCGGTCCCAGACGATGCGTGCGCGCAGCTCGGCGAACTCCTTGGAGGGATAGCGCCCGTCGAGCATGTCGAGCACGTTCTCGAACAGCGCGCGGGTGAGGGTCGAGTAGGAGTACGTGCTGGTGGCAAGCGCGTAGAGATCGTCGACGCGCACTCCGTCATCGGGCTCCGCCCTCCGGGGCGCGGCACCGGCGGCTGTGATGGCGACGATCTGCTGGGCGAGCACGTCGAGCGGGTTGCGGGGGACGACGGTGGGCTCGATCAGCCCTTCGTGCATGCGCTTGGCGACGACGGCGCACTCGAGCAGGTCGCCGCGGAACTTGGGGAAGATGCGCCCGCGGGAGACCTCTTCGACGCCGTGCCCGGCGCGGCCGATGCGCTGCAGCCCGCGGGCGACGGACTTGGGCGACTCGATCTGGATGACGAGGTCGACGGCGCCCATGTCGATGCCGAGCTCGAGCGAGCTGGTGGCGACGAGGCATGGCAGCTGGCCGGCCTTGAGCAGCTCCTCGACGTTGGTGCGCTCCTCGCGCGCGAGCGAGCCGTGGTGGGCGCGGGCGACTTCGACCGGTTGGGCGTCCTCGCCGTCGCCGCGGGCGCCCTGCGTGGCGAGCTCGTTGAGGCGCAACGCAACGCGCTCGGCGGAGCGGCGGTTGTTGACGAACACGATCGTGGAGGTGTGCTCGCGCACGAGGTGCAGCAGCTCGGGGTAGATGGCGGGCCAGATCGAGCCTCGCGTGGACTCGCCGCCGGCGAGCGGCTCGAGCGGATCCGGCTGCACCCCGTCGACCGGCAACTCGCCGCCGGCCTGCGCGTCGGGTTCGGCTCATCGACTCGACGGGCACCTCGATGCGCAGGTCGAGCTGCTTTCTGCACGCCGGCGTCGACGATCGTCACCTGCCGCTTGGGCCCGACGAGGAAGCGACCGATCTCCTCGAGCGGGCTCTGGGTAGCGCTGAGGCCGATCCGTTGCATTGACCTGCCTGTTCCCTCGACCTGGGCGGCAAGCCGCTCCAGCGTGAGTGCGAGGTGCGCGCCGCGCTTTGAGTGCGGCGACGGCGTGGATCTCGTCGACGATCACGGCCTCGACGCCGCGGAGCATCTCGCGCGCACGCGAGGTGAGGATCAGGTACAGCGACTCGGGTGTGGTGATGAGGATGTCTGGCGGCTTGCGCGCCATTGCGGCGCGCTCGCGCTGGGGCGTGTCGCCGGTGCGGATGCCGACGGTCACGTCCTCGGCGCCGATGCCGCGCAGTGGCACGCGCAGGTTGCGCTCGATGTCGTAGGCGAGCGCCTTCAGCGGGCTGACGTACACCACGCGCGTGCCGCACGCGCCCGTCGCGTCGCTGCGCTCCGTCGGCGCTCGAGCCAGCGGTCGAGCGCCCACAGGAACGCGGCGAGCGTCTTGCCCGACCCGGTGGGCGCGGACACGAGCACGTGCTCGCCCGCGCGCGATCGCCGGCCACGCCTGCGCCTGGGCGGGCGTGGGCGCGGCGAACGCCCGCTCGAACCACTCGTGCGTCCGGCGCCCAAACTGCGCTGCCTGCGGAACCTTCTGCGCCGTTCGTGCCTTCGACTCCATGCTCAACGCACGCTAGCCGATCGATCGAGCGGGGCCCGCCGGGGACGATGCCCACGACGTGCCCCGCTCTGATCTGACTACTGGTGCTGCGCTGCTACTGCGTTGCGACTCGCGCGATCACCCTTCCGATTCCTCTACGAGTTCGGAGTTGGCGATTTCTACGCTGCCGTTGAGGACTGCTGTGTTTTTGCCAGAGGCCGACGGAAGCCCGATTTTTTCGTTGATCAGCCCGTCGAGTAGCCCGAACAGGCCGCAGCCGCTGACCCCGGGGGCTTTGAACGTGTTGTTGACGAGCGAGACCCCGCTGATTTCCACGATCTCGCCTTTTTCCTTCGTTTTTTTCGTGCCGGGTTTACCCGTCGGCCCGCCGCTCGTCGCGCCGGTCGTCAGGTCGATGTTGACCGGTTCGGAGTTCGAGCCGATGTAGCATTCGCTCCCGAACAACGGGTTTTCGAGTTTGACCTTCACCGGCAGCGTCAGGGCCGTGCCCACACCAAGCTGCTCGTAAGCGCTGTTCAGCACGACTCCACTGGCCGGCCCGGCCACTTCGGTCACCGTATACACGTTGGTCAGGCTGTTCGCAAACAGATATTCACACAGTTTGCGGACTTCCGTTTCGATCCAGCCGGAGCCTTTGATTTCTTCGCATTTGATGCCGAGCAGGCCACCAGGTACTTTCTGCTCCGTTTTCGTGAGCGTTTCGCCGTTGAGAGCTTCTGATAGGGGTTTGACGAATGGTTCTGTTTCTTCTATCAATCCGCCCTGCAGGACCTGCGTGTTGAGGATCGGCACTTCCTGTTTGCCGAGCGTGATGTGCCCGCTTGTCGTGGGCGAGTAGATACAGGCATCCACACCCGTTGCTTTCACCGGGCACTGCGCGAACACGGCGAACGCGCCTTTGGGTGTGGCCATCGCTGCGGGAACGCCGACGATCGCCAGGGATGCGATCACGACCACCGCGAGGAATAGCTTTCTCATGTGGCTCTCCTTGTTTCGTCTCCTGCTTTTCGTATCAGCCAGTGAGGCTGCGCTGCGCAC
This sequence comes from uncultured Solirubrobacteraceae bacterium, assembly GCA_963752865.1. Lineage (GTDB taxonomy): Bacteria > Actinomycetota > Thermoleophilia > Solirubrobacterales > Solirubrobacteraceae > Palsa-744. The sequence continues at coordinate 470,307 of CAVVZU010000001.1, read as the reverse complement.
GCCAGACTAACCCCGCGCGGCACCGCTTGCGACCCCCGTTTCTCACCACGCCCGATCGTTCGCGTCCTCGAACTCCCGGCACTATTGCAAACGATGGGTCCACGTTCCATCGGCGCGCGAATCAGACGAGGGGAGGCCCACCACTGACCGCGCGGTGGACCTCCCTTCTCTTGTTGCGAACTGCCTACTGCTTGGCGAGCCCGGTGCTTAGCCTTCTGATTCCTGCACCAGTTCGGAGTTGGCGATTTCAACGCTACCGTTGAGGACCGCCGTGTTTTTGCTCGAAGGCAGACCGATTTTTTCGTTGATCAGTCCGTCGAGGATGCCACCAACGCCACAGCCCGATGTCTTCGGCGCGGTGAACGTGTTGCTGACGAGCGAGATACCGCTGATTTCCACTATCTCGCCTTTTTCCTTCGTTTTTTTCGTGCCGGGTTTACCCGTCGGGCCGCCGGTCGTGGCGCCAGTCGTCAGGTTCAGCGTGATCGGTTCTTTGGTCGAGCCGATATAGCATTCACTCCCCAACAACGGGTTTTCGAGTTTCACCTTCACCGGCAACGTCAGCGCCGTGCCCTCACCAAGCTGCTCAGCAGCCGTGTTCAGCACGACGGAGCTCGCGGGTGCCGCCAGTTCGGTGACCGCATTCACGCCGGTCAGGCCATTTTCGAAGAACCCTTCACACAGAATCCGCTCGATGAAGTTCGAGATCTTGTCACATTCGACCAGACCAGCAAGCCCACCAGGCACTTTCTGCGCCGTCTTCGTCAACGTTTCACCGTTCAACGCAGCCGACAGATGTTTGACGAACGGTTCTTCTTCTTCAAGCAGACCGCCCTGCAACACCTGCGTGCTGACGATCGGCACTTCCTGTTTACCAATCGTGATGTACCCACTCGTCGTAGGCGAATAGATACACGCATCCACCTGCGACGCGGTTACCGGACACTGCGCGAACACGGCAAACGCACCTTTTGGCGTCGCCATCGCCGAAGGTACCCCCACAACCGCCAGGGACGCGACCGTGGCTACACCGAGAAACAGCTTTTTCATGTGGCTCTCTCTTTCTTTCGTCTCGCTACTTGTCTTACCGCCAGGGGCGGCTTGTTGCGGACGGCAGCGTAACGCCGTGAAGAGCGCCTGCGAACCCCCGTTTCTGACCCTGTTTCCAACTCCTTCGACTATCCATATCCCCCATACTGCTGGACGCCTGCTGGCGCGTGGGCTGCGCGTGGATTGTGCCTGACGATGCGAAAAGCCCACCGCGAACACTGTCGCGGCGGGCTTTCGCGTGTACTGCTTCTAACGTGCTTCAGCTCTAGCGTGCTTCAGACAGTCTGGTGCTTAGCCTTCTGATTCCTGCACCAGTTCGGAGTTGGCGATTTCAACGCTGCCGTTGAGGACCGCCGTGTTTTTGCTCGAGGGAAGACCGAGTTTCGAGTCGAGCAATCCATCGAGAATGCCGAGCAGGCCGCAGCCTGTGGCCTTCGGTGCCGTGAACGTGTTGCTGACAAGCGAGACACCGCTGATTTCCACGATCTCGCCTTTTTCCTTCGTTTTTTTCGTACCGGGTTTACCCGTCGGGCCACCCGTCGTCGCGCCGGTCGTCAGGTTCAGCGTGATCGGTTCTGCATTCGAGCCGATGTAGCATTCGCTGCCGAGCAACGGGTTTTCGAGTTTCACCTTCACCGGCAGAGTCAACGCGGTGCCTACACCAAGCTGCTCGTAAGCGGCGTTGAACACGACCGAGCTCGCAGGCGCTGCCAGTTCGGTGACGGCATTCACGCCGGTCAGGCCATTTTCGAAGAACCCTTCGCACAGGATCCTCTCGATGAAGTTGGTGATCTTGTCGCATTCGACCAGACCAGCAAGCCCACCAGGCACTTTCTGCGCCGTCTTCGTCAGCGTTTCACCATTCAACGCAGCCGACAGGTGTTTGACGAACGGTTCTTCTTCTTCAAGCAGACCGCCCTGCAACACCTGTTTGTTGACGATCGGCACTTCCTGTTTGCCAATCGTGATGTACCCACTCGTCGTAGGCGAATAGATACACGCATCCACCTGCGACGCGGTTACCGGACACTGCGCGAACACCGCAAACGCACCTTTCGGTGTTGCCATCGCAGCAGGCACCCCTACAACCGCCAGGGACGCGACCACGACTACCCCAAGAAACAGCTTCTTCATCTCTCCATCTCACTTTCTCGTTTCAATCCGTGAACTGCGAAAGTGTAGGGTAACGGCCTTTGGGGCTAGTGCAAACAGTCGTTTCTTACTGCCCGCACTGTCGAGATCATTGCATCTGCCCGGATGTTCTCTAGCATCAACTGGGGAGGCGGCACGTTCCCGACGCTCGGGATTCGCGGCGTCTACTTCTTGCGCCCGCGTTTTTTACCAGGGACTTTGTACTTCTTCCGTGCAGCCTTTTCACACTGTGCGCGACGCGTCTTGCTCTTGTCCCTGCTGCATGCTTTGAGTGCTTTCTTGAGCTTTTCGGCCACGCTGGGCGGTTTCGGATGGTTCACGGTGGGCTTGCCCGTGGTCGGAATCGTGAACCCGAGAAACGCCGGCGCGACTGGCACGCCGAGCACGCTCGGCAAGCCGGGCGTCGTGAACGCCCCGGGTTCGCCGTCCGCCGTACCGTCGATGTTTGTGGCAGTCACGCGGTAGTAGTAGGTGGTGCCAGGTTGCAGGTTGTCCAGCGTGGCCGACACGCCTTCCTTGGTCACGCCGCCGAGCGTGCCCAAGCCCGTGACCGGCCCGTAGCCTCCGGGCGTGGTGGCGACTTCGAACCCGTAGCTCGTGGCCAGACCGTTGGTGGTCACCGTGCCGGTGAGCGTGGCGGCGGCCGGACTGATGTTGATTGCCGCCCCAGTGCTGACGCCCGGGACCGTCCTGGTGCCAGTCCGGAACGTACGCGGTTCGCCGTATTCGGTGCCAAACTTGTTGTGAGCGACGATGCGATAAATGTATGTCGTTTCCGGCAGCAGGCCACCCGTTGTGACCGGCCCGACGGCCTGCGGCTGGCTGCTGGCCCCGAGGCTGTTCGCGACCGTGGTTTCGCCTTCAGCGTACGGGTCGGCCGCGTTTTTGGCGAGCGCGACCTGGTAGTCGGCTTCGCTGATGTACTCGAAGTAGTAGCTCGTCGGCTCGTCGATCGGGGTCACGGTGCCCTCCAGCGTCGCACTCGAGCGCGTTATGCTCTGTGCTTCGCCGGTGCTCACGAACGGCAGGCTTTCCGTCGTGAACTGCTCGATTTCTCCGCCGGCCGGCTTGCCCGCGTTTGCGTTGTTGACGTCTTCGGTCGTTCCGTTTTCTGCAACTACACGGTAGTAGTAGGTCGCGTTCGCGGTGAGTCCGGTGAGGGGGGTGCTCACTGGGTCTTCTTCGAATACTTCGCCGAGGGTGCTCGCGCCAGGAATCTGTTCTCCTTCGCCTTTTTCGATGGCCTGCTTGCTCGTGGCATATTCGAAGTGGTAGGTCGTTTCCTGCCAGTCGGGGTTGATCGTCGCTCCCAACATCGCGCTGGTGAGCGTGAGTTCCGAGGTGTTCTCACCGGTGACGATGGGAAGTTTTGTGTAGGCCTGGACTTTCCCTGTCGTCTGTTCCCCGTTCGTCACCACCACCCTGTAGTAGTACGTGTTCCTCGGCGGGAACAGATCGACCGTCGGGCTCGTCACTGTTTCTTCGCCGAATGCTTCTGCCGGTATGGCACTTTCGCCTTCGACCGTTTTGATAGCACCAGCCAGCGTGTTTTCGCTAACGGAGCCTTCCTTCGAGTATTCGAACTTATATGTGGTTTCTTGTTTGCTGTGATTGGGATTTATTCTGGCGGAGAATTTTCCTTCGCCGCTGCCTTCCGTGTTTTCCGCGCTCTCGCTGATCACAGTGGGAGCAGCGGATATCGTGTCGAAAATCTCTTCAGCGCCGGCGGTAACGCCGTACTTGGCAGCGACGAGGCAGTACACGTATTCCTGGTTCGGCTCGAGGCCGGTGGCGGTCGCTTTGATCGCTTCCTCGGAGTTCCCGCTCAGGTTGAAGCCGTCGTTATCCAGCAGGGTATTCACACTGCCAGGACCGGTACACGTGGCGCCGGAGCCGCTGTTGTAGGAGAAGTAGTACCCAACCCCACCCTGTGTTCCTTCGGGGTTCAGTTCGCCATGCAGGTCTGCTGAAACCCCCGTCACTTCTGTCGCAGGATTGCTTTTTGGTGTGGGTGGTGGTGTATGCGTGGTCGCGCTGCGTTCGAAGAGGGCGACCACGCCGCTTGCCCGCTGTAGAACATATGCATAGCCATCCACGCCGGCAGTCTGATTCACCGCCAGACTGCCAGCTTGGCTCAACAATCCCCCGCCGAAGCTTTCGACGAGCGACTCCGACGGATTCACCACTGCGACGCTGGCACCGGTATCAATATAGACATCACCGCTTCCTGGGTCGACCGCGACCCCAGCTGCCAGAGCTCCTCCATCCAATTCTTCGCCCGCCTGTCCGCCAAGCACTTCGCCCGCGCTGTTGAGCTTCGCGACGACCGGTTTGCGCTTCTGGATTATGTAGATGTTATCTTCCGAGTCGACCGCGATCCCACGCTCCGCCGCCCCGAGGCCCTTAGAGATTCGACTGGCGATGAACGCGTTGGGCTGCGCTCCGCTGAAGTCGTCTATTGTGGGGTTTGTATCGAGTTCGCCTCTTCGGTTGTCCTCTACCCAGACGTTTCCATCTGGATCAACCGCAATGCCGTCGATTTCGGCGAAACGTATTATGTCCGCAGCTGCACAGCTCCCTGCCACAGGGCATGTCCCGGTAATCTGTCCGAGGTAGGCACCGAGCGCGGTGAACTTATCGACGACGTTATGGCCCTCATCGATCACGTACACGTCACCAAACGAAGAGCTGCTCGGGTCGCTATCGACAGCCACCCCTTCCGGGTTAGAGAACGCGCCCGTCGACGCAGCCGCCCCAGTTTTGCTTTTCCCTTCCACTTCATAGGTCCCACTACCGTTGAACTGGCCCAGATAAGCACCGTCGGCACTGAACCGCTCCACCCGGTTGGCCCTGTCCACGACGTAAACGCTGCCGGAGTATTCATGCCCCGCGCTCTCGTTGACCGAGATCCAGTCCGGTTCCGTCAACGGATCCGGATTTCCTGTGTCGCCCCCAAACACCCCGACGACGGCCCAGCTTTCATCAGCGAGCGCGAGCTCGGGAATAATTGCGAACATCAGGCCAAGCGCCATTATCACGATCACCAGCACGATCGCGCGGACCGCTTTCATGACTTCCTCCCTTTGCCCTTATGAGCCGTCTTGGCCTTGTGTGTCTTCTTGCTTGTGGCGCACCCGGTGATCTGCACAGGCGTGTCCTGATGTAGTTCGAGCGCGTTGGCGGCCTGGAAGAACGTGGGCATTGTGATCTTGCGCCCGCAGAAGCTGTAGCTGCTGTGCGGGAGGTTGACACCGAACTCGCTATACGGTCCGGTCGGAAGTGTTGCTTCGAAGGATTCAAACGGCACATCGGGGACCGACGGGAACGTCTCGCTCGTGACACCTGTCTTGTGGTTGATGTGCGTTTCACCGGTCAAGTCGACGGTGACTCCTTCGGCCTGGAGCACCACGACGACATCGGGCAGTTTCGTCGCCCCATAGCTCACGAGGTAGATTGGCCCCGTGAACGTGGCCGACAGCACCGGAGTGTGCACCTTTGCGTACCCGACCAACGAGCGTGCAGGACAGGCCGCTGGATCCTTTTCAAACGTCGCGACCACACACGCCTGCTGCAGCGTCGTCAACCGCGCGGGCAGCTGCTTCGGGATTTCAAGCTTCACCGACTTGAACCAGGCCTCAGACCCTATCGCGTTCTTCGGGTAGGAGATCTTGAAGTTCAGGCTCGCGCCATCGGTTTTCGAGGCTTTCCCGCCCGCGCTGACGACAAACTTTGGCTTGAACTTCAACGCCGCGCAGTTCGTGAGCTGGAACGACGACGTGTCGGTCGCGGTCGCATCACCGACGCTCGTGAGCGTGCTCTTGACTTCCATCTTTTCGCAGCTCGTCGGGTTGAACGTGAAGCTGCTACCCACGCCGATCGTCACGTTGACCTCACGTATCTGTAGCGGGATGCCATCGAGGCTTCCGACGGAAATGGATCCGATGTGACGGTCACCGCCGCCGTCTGCGGATTGACACTGATCGCAGAGCGCACGACAACGGTACCGTTGCCGGTGGTGCCGGCAAGCGTGTACGGTCCGGCCTTCGACGGAAGCACGACTGACAGACCATACGGTGCGCCCTTGTACGGGCCGGTGATGAACACCTTGCCCCCGCCGACGACATAAGGGTCATTGCCTGGACCGACATCGACGCTCGCTTGGCCGATTTCGCTAGCCGAAGAGCATGTCCCCAGCGATGCCTCCGGTTCCGGGCAGAGCGCTACGCTGGAGATCATCGCCAGCAGACCCGGCGGCAGCCCGACCTGCAGATCGTTGAGATACTCATCCGCATCGGACCGGCCGAACGAAACCATGAACGGGCTGAAGGCACCCGCGACGATGCTCGACGAGCCCGCCGAAAATGACGGGGCAAACCGCGGAGGTGGCGGCGAAGCGCATTCGCTTTCGCTTCCGCCCAACCCGGCTGTGATGTGGAATGGGCTGGTGATCGTGACGTCGGGCGTGTACGGGGTACTCCATGGCGTGAGGTCCATGGATGTGGTTGCCGTGCCGCACGTACGGGGGTTTGCGAGCGCGGCGCGTTCACCACCATTGAGGGCCATTTCGAATTCACTGAACGGGAGCTGCGGGATCTTCGTGACCGTGGTGGTGATCTGGCCGGTCTGCTGGTTGATCTCACCGTGCCCTTCAAGCTTCACGATTACCGCGTCTTCGCCTTTACCTTCGATCTGAATGAACAGTCGAACCATCCTTCCGTCGCCAGCATCTTCCGGCGTACAGTCTTCGCATTCTGGCGCACCTAGATAGACCTTCCCCCCAAGTGTTTCTTCAAGCGCCGGGGTTTTTACATGCACGACCCCGATCTGGGAGCTCTGCGGACACCCGCTGAGGGCCCCCGAGTGCAGCGCAAACTGTTCGCTGGTGCAGTCACCGAGGCCGTTCGCCGCAGACGGCGATAGCACCGTACCAGCCGGAAGAGTCGCGACGACCTGCTTCACATCAGGCGTGCTCAAGACTTCAGGCTCGTTGGGCTGAGGAATGCCCAGGTTAAGCGTATAGCCTGCCGGCACACCAGCCTGCAGCGTATCGGGCAGCATCGACAGCGATGCACCGAAGGAAAGCAGACTACAACCCGTCATCGTACCGGCAGATACCTGTTCAGAGACGAAGCTGCCCGGCGCTTCCCACGAGTCCGTTTCCAGCTCCGCGGCGAGCGGAGTGGCGCACTGGGTCGGATTCGTCAGCAGCGGTACCCGCGACGCGTTTTCCGTCTTGAATCTGTAGCCGCCTGAATATGCCACTTCTTCGGTGCCAGGACCACCGAAGTCGAGCTCCGGCGCCGGCTGGTTATCATTCACAAATTCATAGCCTTGGAGTGTCCGACTGGCTGCATCGGGCCCCGGGCCATTGTGTTCCGCGGGATCACCCCAGATCGTGATGGACGTCATATAGTCGCTCGCTCCACCCGTTATGTTGGGGGTGCTGACGCGAGCTTCGTATTCGCCGTCGGCGTGCACGCTCGTATCGAGACGCACGGGAAAGAAGAGCCCATCGAGTGCGAACGCAGCGGGCTCCCCGGGTGCCGGCGCAATGTTGTACACCGGTACAGTCAGAACGACGTGAGGGTGGGCTCCTTCGGCCTCGACTATCAGTGTCGCCGCGCCGACCATCGTATCGCGCGGACAGTTGCCCTCGGCGACGACTTCAGCCATTGAGCAGCGCGACATCCCCACCGTGGTACCGACGAGCCCGGCGGGTAGATTGAAGTCCACATCCTTGGGATAGTGAACATTTTCAGGCCAGGGTTGGCCCATCGTATTGAAGAAGAACTCAGCCGTGAAGTTTGGGTGTGCACCAGCTTGGGTCGTCGAGAGAGCAGTTAGCGCGCCCCCCGCCGCTATGCCATATTCAGCCTGATGAAGGCTGATCGTGACGGGGGCCGTTACGGACGCACTGGCCGCCCCGCCCCCGGACACCTCGGCGCTGTTCGCTTCTCCTGAGCCCAACGCTTCGGATTCAACGTCGACCTTGATCGTCATGATCAGGGTATCACCAGGATCGACTGGTTCGCCCGTAGTACACGACGGCGCACTGGGTGAAAATATGCACGCCATGCCGAATGGCGGACCGGTATTTTCACCGAGTCCACCCAAGGTATACTCGCCTGGTAGACCCAGCGGGTCGTGATAAGCATCGATAGCAAACGCTTCCACGGCCGTGAGCCCAGCCGGCAGCTGGTCGGTGATGGTCACGGGTGCGACCACGGTGCTGCCGTTGCGGCACGGCCTCAGCGGTGAAAACGCCGGTCTTGGCCCTTTCGTTTCTTCCGCGATCTGTTCAGCCGTGCAGCCGGTCGACGCGCCGCCTACGTTCACGGCGGTCACGACGATGGCGTCGGTGCCGGATTTGTCACCGGGCTTGAAGTTCGTCGGGTTGGATACGGACATGATCTTCCATACAGGACCGGTGGGTTCCGCCGCCGCCGCGCTAGCTGCGCTCACGAGAGCCACGCCGCTCACGAGCGCGACGACCAGGCGGGTTTGCCTCGCCAGTCGCGGCCGAGGCTGGCGCGATATCCGCTGGGGCTGGGAGGAGCCTGGGAGAGCGCCGAAACCGCTCATCGATACATCCCCAAGCCGTCGACTCGTCCAACCAGCTTTGATGCCTTCTTGGCACCACTTGACCTGCCTTTGATGCATTTATCTTTCTTCTTCAGATATCCTTTTTTGCATTTCGTGGGTTTCCGGGCGGGCTTGCCGAGCTCTGGGACCGTCGCTTCCGGCGCGAGGTTTCCCGGACCCGAGAAGCTCGCGCTCCCCGACGGCGTCGATGCCGGCGGCGTGCTCGCTGGGCCCTGGCAGCTGGAGCCTTCACACGGGGCCGCCGACGGCGGCGGACTGTCGCCTGGGCGCGGCACCCGCGCATCGTAGACGTCATATCCGCCATCGGTGTCGCCTGGGACGAGACTCTGGACGGTCGCAAAGAAGACATCGTCACCACTTTCACTGCTATCCAGTAGGTACGAGTCGCGTGTGCTTGTGCCCGTCGAGATGAGATAGACAACGCCGTTCTCCCACTCGTATACATCCCGCCCCTGCGGTTGAGTGGTATCTTCTTCGACCAGCGTCGGAGGCGAGTTCGTGTTTGAATCTTGAGGCACGAGTGGGTCGGGCGATTCGAAGAAGACACGATCTCCATCAGCGGATATTCCACGCTCATCTGTCGGCACCCTCGTTGGTTCGTAGAAGCTATTGGTACCTCCGATACCGACTTCGTCTTGATAAAGCATCGACATAGAGGCGTTGCCGCTAGACGTGACGCCCGGGGGCGCGCAGGATATGCAGCCGAGGCTGTTAGCAGGGATGTCATAGCGGTAGATCTCTTCAAAGCCTCCGCTGTTGAACGTGCTGGACAAGCTTGATGCCGTTTGGAACACCAGCACCGACCCGTCACTCGACATGCGAGCCTCGGGGATGCTCCCAGGTTCCGACACGACGGGTGTGACGGTTCCACCTGCAGCGCCGGCTGTCCAAAGTTCAAGCCGCGCGGGTTCACCGCCTGCTTCAGGGTGGATGAATGCGATCGATGAGCCATCCGTGTCGGTCGCAAGGATTTCCCCCACAACACCCGGCAGATAGGTAAGCGCCCCCGTGCTCACATCGAAGTCATACGTCTTCGCTTCACTGCCCGACCCAGCTTCCTCTGCGGTCTGTGTCAGCGCATCCCGGCTCTCGAAGAACGCCTGCGACCCGTCCGGCGAAGCGAACACATACGAGCCATCAAGGCCAGGAGCGGGGATTCTCTGAAACGACGAATTGGGCATCGCAAGCGGACCGGTGGGGGCGGCTGCCGGTTGGCCTCCGCTTTCCGGGAGCAGCGTGTCCCTCGATGCCAAGAGCGTGCGTTCGCCATTCTCCCGCACGTACAGCTCTGGCGGATCGGTCACACAATTGTTGTGGCCGCCATTCTGTTCGCAGGAGGCGGGGTCAGGGCTGATGAAGAAGGCACGTGTCCCGTCCGACGAGACCTCGTTTCCGAGGCGGTTACGACCGTGCCCCGAAGCAGCCGGAACGGCACCGAATGGGCTGAGTGTCCCGTCGGGCAACACACCTGCCTCGTGAAGAACGCCATCCGTATATTCGTAGAAGCCCCACGCTTCGACTTGTTGCTCTTCGGTGCTGTGAACCGTGTGTGGAGCACGCGACAGATCTTCTGGGAGCAGAGTGCCGGGATAGGTGAAGTAGACGGTACTGAAGTCTGGGCTGCCGCCCACCGGCCCACCAGAAAGACCATTTGCCTCACAATTTTCGACCGGGCTCGCCAGGGCAGGACTAGGCCGCTCGAGCCACGTCGGCAGAACGAACGGATCGGGGCCCGCAAGATCGATCTGACCTAGACAGTCATCGTTCACTTGGGGGGCGAGGATCCCATCCCCGAGCCTCTGCCATGGCGTGAGATAGATCCTGAGATGGGTCTATGTAGAGGATGTCCTTGGAGACAAATGTACCCACCTGCTGCAGCACTCGCGGCAGCAAGGCGTGCGTGGACCATCCAGCAGCACCGACGTTCTTCGTGGCGACAAACCAGAGGCTCGCGTCTGACGGACTTTCGCCCATCGGCCCTGTCCCTTCGAACAGCACCGCGTCGCCGCCGGGCGCCGCAAGTCCGTAATGGTTCTTTGCGCCCACTCTGAACGGTGCCGTGCCGGCGCCCGCCTCATTGCCGTTCTTGCTTGCGGGCGACACTTGTTCATAGATGCGCCCGTCCGGCAGACCGGGTGCCGTCGAGAACCGCGGCGGACCTTCGATCGTTGCGAGCGCCGAAACCACTGGCGCACCAAGCCAAAGTACAAAGAGCAAGCTCATGCAACAGCCAGCAGAGACCGCCAAGCAGCGGCGCATGCGCCGTTGCACACCTTGGTGACACTCACCCCTATGCTGTGGGCTCATCTGGGCCCACAGCTCCCGCACCGCAACCAGCGCCATCTCGCCCTCCACCTCTCTCTACGAAGGTATCTATGAGTGCCCCCGGACAGCCACCTACCCGCTCTGCACTATCCTATGTTAGGCCACGCTACCTTTCCCCACCGTCTTAGTCCAGATGCGTTTTTCACTCACGGTTGGGGGCGGAGAAGCGCCCACTCCACCCCCAACCCATTAGCCAGGACCACTCCGGCGCTATTACTCTAACCGCCTAGTCGTCAGGATATTTCGACCGGTTCGGCGGCTACGATCGCATCCGTCTGCTGGAGCCCACCGCTCTGGCCGAACGCGACCAGATTCGGTACTACTAAGCCGAGGCCGTGCGTCCGGTCGAAATCTTTCGACGTCGGAACACCGCCACTTAAGCCGATCGTAATTGTGAAGTTCTGCGTTGACTGTAACACCGGCGTAACAGCACCCGCCACGTTACCTGTCACCGCTGTTTCTTCCGTGCATTTGCCCGTTCCCATCGTGGGGTTTACCCCCGCCGCGAAGGTCACGAATGTTTTGCCGATTTGTGGTAAGAACAGTAGCCCGGTCTGCCGGCTAGGTAAGATTAACCCGAGTACCGCATGCAGCGTGTTCGTTAAGATTAATCCTTCTCCGGGCGCACCAATGCTAGTAGCGGGACAACCACTGATCGGTAACCCAGCTGAGTTCAGTTCGCCTTTCCGCCACACGCATTTTAAGTAGTGTATTTGGAAATTCCCGATTAATAACGCGTTCGAGATTTCCCCGCCGATCACGTGATTTTCTTCACACGTCGCTTCAAGCCCGGCAGCCACCAGGACGCTTGGGCCGCCCGACCCTTCTTTAATTTTCACGCCTACCGGTTTGAATAACGGATTCCCTAACTCAGCCGACGCCGCCGAAGCGGCCACCAGACCCAACGCCACAACAGCAACAACCAGCAAGCCAGCTAATCGCAACACCTTCATGATCTCGAACCTCCGTCGTTTTGTTGACTTGATCTATCCCTAAAGGCCTTGGCGACGTCTTTACGCCGGGCATACTCCGCAGTACACCATCCGGCTTACTGCCTGGTCGGCGCCCAGAACAATAGGTCGCTGCCGGCACTTCAAGGTGCGCTGTACACGTTAGTGCGCGGCCTGACCGTCGTCTACCCTTGTTTCCGACCCGTCAAGCTGCCCGCACGCTCGACGGCTCCGCCCCGTCCGTACCCCTGGCGGCCACTACGCTCGCGCATTTTGGCTCCACGCGCTCCCTGTACACCGAATGCGGATCGCACTCCAAGAGCGCGGCCCGGTCAACTACCCCAGCGCCAGCGCACGAACTTGGTGAGATCGAAGTGGGGGTGGGGTGAAGCGCTCGCCCCACCCCCAACCCATTAGCCAGGACCACTTCGGCGCTATTGCTCCACCCACCGAGGCGTCAGGATATTTCGACCGGTTCGGCGGCTACGATCGCATCCGTCTGCTGGAGCCCACCGCTGTGGCCGAACGCGACCAGATTCGGTACTACTAAGCCGAGGCCGTGCGTTCGGTCGAAATCTTTCGACGTCGGAACACCACCACTTAATCCGATGGTAACTGTAAAGTTCTGCGTTGACTGTAACACCGGCGTAACAGCACCCGCGACGTTACCTGCCATCGCTGTTTCTTCCGTGCATCTTCCTGTTCCCATCGTCGGGTTTACCCCCGCCGCCAGCGTCAGAAATGTTTTGCCGCCTTGCGGTAAGAACAGTAGCCCGGTCTGCCGGCTAGGTAAGATTAACCCGAGTACCGCATGCAGCGTGTTCGTTAAGATTAATCCTTCTTCGGGCGCACCAATGCTAGTAGCGGGACAACCACTGATCGGTAACCCAGCTGAGTTCAGTTCGCCTTTCCGCCACACGCATTTTAAGTAGTGTATTTGGAAATTCCCGATTAATAACGCGTTCGAGATTTCCCCGCCGATCACGTGATTTTCTTCACACGTCGCTTCAAGCCCGGGAGCCACCAGGACGCTTGGGCCGCCCGACCCTTCTTTAATTTTCACGCCTACCGGTTTGAATAACGGATTCCCTGACTCAGCCGACGCCGCCGAAGCGGCCACCAGACCCAACGCCACAACAGCAACAAACAACAAGCCAGCTAATCGAGACGCCTTCATGATATTTGCCCTCCGTCGCTTGCTTACTTAATCTATGCTGATCGCACTCCATCTAACGCAGTCCACTTCGCTTGCCCGGACCCGCCCGGTTTTTGCGCCTGCGAAGACCTAGTCTCTCAATGATCGATTGGTCGATCCGGAGAGGCGCCTGCAGTAGTTGACCGATAGCCAACTACTGGCATCGGACGTTTGGCCAGGATAGCCTGGGCCGGTGTGCCTGTCCAGCGATGTCGCGCGATGTCTCCGACCGGGCGACGTAGGGCCCAGGCGCCTTGGTCTACTTCTTCTTGCCCTTGTGCTTCTTGGCGGCCGTCTTCTTGGGCTTCTTCTTCGGCTTCGGGCATCCCTTCACGGCGACCGCGGTCTGCTGGCTGATTTCCTGGCCGTTTTGGGCTTTGAAGACCGTTGGGACCGTTAGCTTGTGCCCGCAGAAATCGTACTTGCCGAGCCCCAGGTTCGTCCCGAACTCGGAGTATTCGCCGGTCGGTAGGTTCACTTCCAGCGATTCGAACGGGACGTCCGGGGTGTCGCGGAACGTGGCGCTCGTGATGCCGCCATGGATGTAGGTTTCCCCACGCAGTTCAATGTGTATGCCGTAGCCGCTGAGAACCAGCACGACGTCTGGGAACTTTGCCGCCCCGAACGACACGAAATACACCGGACCCGTCAGCGGCACCGGCAGCACTGGGGTATGCACGATCGCCTGCCCGATGATCGAATGCTTCGGGCACGCCGCACGGTCGTGTTCGAACGTCGCCGCCAGACACGCCTGCTGGATCGTTTTCAGTTCCGAGGGGAGCTGCTTGGGGATCACGAACTTCGCTTCCTCGAACCACGCCTGGCTACCCAGCGCGCCCTTCGGGTAGCTCAGCTTGAAGCTCAGGCTCGCCCCATCCTTTTTGCTCGAGTGCGCACCCGTCGCGACAGCGAGTTTCGGCTGGAACTTCAGGTTCGCGCAGTTAGCCATCTGGAACGGGCTCGACACGAGGCCCGTGGCGCCTTCGCCACCGCCCACGCTCCCCGTGACCGACATCGGCTCACAGCTCGTGGGGTTCAGCGCGAAGCCCGGCCGGTCGACCGTCGCGTTCACGCGCTTGATCTCCAACGGGATGCCGTCCAGGATGTGCGGGATTTCACCGGTCGTGGCGACCGTAACCGCCGCCGTCAGCGGGTTGATTTCGAGCTTCGCCCGCACCACCACCGGAGCGCCTTCGTCAAGCACGAACGGACCCGCCTTCGCCGGCGTCACGATCGACAAGCCAAACGGCGCGCCGTCATAGGCTTCGGTGAGATACACCTTCCCGCCCGTGACCGTGTAGGGGTCATTGCCGAGACCCGCGCTCGCGGTCGCTTCGCCGATCAGGCTTCCTTCGCCGCATGTCCCCGCGTTCGCTCGAGCTTCCGGGCACAGGGGCACGCCCGTGAGGATCGCGGACACGCCCGGCGGATAGGTAAGCGACGCGTTGCGCAGGCTCTGCTGGCCATCTTCGCGGCCGATAGTCGTCGTCAGCGGGCTGAACGCACCGGCGTTGATGTTCGTGGTGCCCGCCGCCAGCGTCGGCGCGAACGCCAGCGGGTTACTCGCACACGCTCCACCATTCAGGCCGGAGGAGATCGCAAAGCTCGAGAGCCTGCCAATAGCCACCGGTTCTGACCAAGGCGTCAACGACTCTTCAGCACTGTAGCTGCCGCACAAGGCCGGGGTCGCCAGCGACGCCCTTTCCCCGCCATAGAATTCAAACTTCAGGTCGCTGAACGGCAGCGGCGGCGCATTTTCGATCGTCGTCGTCAACTGCCCCGTTTCAGGGTTCGGGGTAATCCGACCCGCGAGCTTCACGAGCACACCCGTGGCCGGTTCTTCCGCCACCACATACATCGCAAGCAACGACGAGAACGGGTTTTCAAGAACGCCCTTGAAGTTCTGCGGGGACGCGAGATACACCGAGCCTTCGAATTCGTGTTCCAGAAGCGGCGTCTTGATCCTCACGTTCGCGATTTTCGACGCTTCCGGACAGGAAGGCGCCCCGGGCGTGAACTGCGCGGTCTGTACCCCCGGTTCGGTGCTCGGGTCCAGTTCCTCATAGCCGGTGAAGCCGATCTGCGCAAGCGAGCAGCCCTGCAGCCCGTCGGCGGAGCTCGCGTTGACCTGCAGCCCCGCGGGCAGCACCACGGTCCCGTCCTTCACGTCCGCCTCCCCCAACCCGATGGGGCTTTCCGTCGCTTCCTGGGGCACATGGACTTCGACGTTCAAGCCACTCGGAGTGCTCGCCGAGCTCTTTTCCGGTTTGACCGCGATCGATGAGTCGAAGCCGAGTTTTTCACAGCCTGTGATCTTGGGCATGGATGCGCTCTTGGAGCGCACAACCCCGGGTTCCTCCCACGATTCGACGCTGACCGTCGCCGTCCTCGGGGCCCCGCAGGAGGTCGGGTTCGTGAGCAGCGGCAGCGCACGTCCCGGGAAGGCACAGCCGTGATCTCGTTCGCTGGCCGGTGTCGGTTCGAGGATCGATTCCGACCCGTACGCTCCGAACGGTCCTTCGAGTTCGTCTTCGCCATCCGCTTCGTTCACACCACTTCCAGGCCCCACGAGCAAGCGTGGCGGGAGGTTGAGAGCCGAGCGCAGGCATTCGCCTCGAATTTCGTTGTGCGCTTCTTCTGAGGGAACACCCCAGATCGTGACCTTGCTCGCCGCGAGGACCACGGCCTGGTTGACGTTGGGCACGCTGGTCGTCAAACCGTAATCGGTACCCGTCCTCACGGATGTCGTCAGCAGCACCGGTGTTTCGTGCGCGACGATGAAGCCGAACTCGGCCGCTACGCCAGGCGGTGGCACGAGGTTGTAGACAGCGTCGGACGTGGGGGTTCCTTCGCCGTTGGCGGCCTGGAGTTCTTCCACGATGTAGGTGCTCGCTACCCCCACCGCTGTTTCCGCCCCACACGACTTGGCTCCCCGGATCTCGCCTTTGATGAATTCCTGGTAAGTGCAGCGCGGGGTCGCGTTGGGGTCCCCGACGAAGCCTGGCGGCAGTTCGAGCTCGAGGTTCTTCAGGTCGCCCTGCGCCGGCCCCACCGGCTCGTTCAGGACGAAGGTCGTCGTCAGCGCGTACGGGTGTGACCCCGCCTGCACATCGGGCGTACCGTTTATGTTGCGCGCCGAGAGCGCGAACTGCTGCACCCCGAATTCCGCCATCGCGGGGGCCGCGAGCGCGAGCGCCGCGAGGACCGTCACGATCAAGATCAGTGGGAGCCTGCTGGAAGCGCCAATCCTCTTCACGCTGGTCATCGGCTCACCCTCCCGTCGAGGCTGGCTCTCGCCGCCTTCTCAGCACGACTGGCTTTCTTTGCCTTTTTCGCTCCATATTTGGTGCGCGCGAGACGTTCACACGCTTGGCGCTTCTTCTTGCGCTTGTCCTTCCGGCATGCCTTCAGCGCCTTCGCGAGCTTTTCGGCCCGCACCTGCGCGGCTGTCTTCGTCACCGGCGTCACCGTGGTGGCCGGGGGGGTGACGATGTTCCCGGGACCCGAGAACGTCTGGCTCGAGGGCGCCGAGAAAAGCGGGGGCTGCAGCGACGCCACAGGCTTGCACGTTTCGCCGGCGCACGTCGAGGTCGAGTTCGGGGCCTGAAAGCCACCGTCGACCCGCGCGTCATACACGACGACGTTTTCACTCTGCTCCTGCGGCAGGAGCTTATCGGCGGTCGCGAAGAACACATTGCTGCCTTCCGCTTCTTCGGGATTGGGCCCTTTGGCGCTCGCGTCGAGGAAGAAGGATTCGTGCTCACCGGTCGGATCGGAGATCGCGTGTATGTGGCCGTTCTCGAACTCATACACGCTCTGCACCCCGGCGGCAGCGTGCGGCACCAGCGCATCGAGACTGTCAAAGAAGAGGGTCCCGTCTTCCAACAGGTTGCGGGGGCGATACTCGGCATAGGACTTTGAGTCCGCGATGGGACCAAGGCTCGCCGGGCCAGACGGTCGCGCCCCCGTCGGGTCACACGATGCGCACACGAGCGTGCCCGCCTGCGCGTCGTAGAGATACAGCTCATTGCAGAGACCGCCTTCGTTACCGTGCCTCGGGTTCAAGTTGTCCTTTTCGAGACCGCAGGCTCCGGGGGTCGCCTGTTCGTTGTCATAGCCCGTGAGGCTCTTTTCGGAGAGGAAGGCCAGGCGGGTCCCGCTCGGGTTCACGACCGCTGCGTTCGTCTCCGGGCCGCTTTCCCCTGTGTTTGCGGCGAACTGCCATACCGCTTCGTCGCCTTCGGCGAGCGTGGCGATGAACGTGACGTGCCCACCGGTATACATGTACAGGTTGTCTTCTTCGTTCTGGGCAGTTTCGTGATGCTGGTTTTCTTCCCCGCCGGTAAGCACGCTCTTGGCGACGAAGTAGACGTAGGAGCCGTCTTCCGCGATCTGCACGACACCCTGGACCTTGCCGCCAGTGGTGATAGCCGTGCGCTGACCGCCGCTCACCTGTCCGATGGGAAGGCTGTATTCATACAGGTCTTCGCCTTCTGTGAAGAACGCCTTCGAGCCATCCGCACTCGCACCCCAGTATTGCGCCGCGCCGGCCGAGACTTCGAGCGTGCAGGCCTGCGTTAGTTCGAGGCATTCGCCTTTGGCGCCAAGCGCGCTCTGATGAGGCTGTTCGGCGTTTACGCGCACATAGATACCGCGCGTACCGGCTTCTTCTTCCTGACCAGGTGTGGAGAAGTACACGCGCGAGCCATTGGCAGACACGGCGTGCGAGACGTCCTCTCGTCCGTGATAGTGCGGCACCGCCCCGACGGCCGCCATCGGCTGTTCATCGGTGTTGGTGAGGTTCACGGGTGTCACCGCACCGTTGACCCACTCATAGATCTCGCCGTTGACGCCGTACACCACGTGGCTGAGGTCGCTAGAAGCGCCCATCGGATAGGGATAGTTCGCCGGTTCGTCAGCGACGAACTGGTAGGTGCCGTTTTCGAGGTTGGCCAGGTAGAGGCGGAATTCACCGGCCGCACCTGGGCCGGTGAGCGAGTCGTTGGTGGCGGCGATCCCAGCCGAGAGTTCCGACGTGAACACTGTCGCCGGATAGGACGGCGCCGATTCGCCCTTCGTCGGGTTGCGCAGCGGGGTGATCGCGCGCGTCGTCCAGCCGTCCGCTTCCCTCCTGGATAGATACTGGTTTTCCACCGTGGCGCCCGCCGGTTCTTCGAACGACCCCCGGGAGGTGTAGGTGATCGCATTACCCGTCAGTGACGCGCGAGGCCGGGACCCGACGAAGGGCTCGGTCGCGTCCTGTCCGTAGGTCTGCAGGGGGGAGACGACCTCATAGGCGCGGCAATCCGGGAGGTCTTGGCCGAAGGACTGTTCGGCGCGTAGCTGCGCGTTGGCGCAGGTTTCCGCTGTGGTGCTCGCCGCTTCGGCAGTCGTGAAGACTTTTGCCTTGCCCAGCGTGCCGCCGGGGCTCTGGGAGCTGAACGCGACGACGCGGTAGTGGTAGGTCTCGCCCGGTTCCAGGCCGGTCAGCGTCGCGGATGCCTTGCCCGATACCGGCAGCGGGATGACGGCAGTGCTTTTTTCATAGGCTTCACCGGGGCCGTACTGGAAATCGTAGGTCGTGGCGGCGCCTTCCGGGTTGATTTCCGCTTCGAGCTTGGCGGTCGTCGCTTCAACGCCCGATACGGACTCCTCTGTGATCGCCGGCGCAAACGCCGTAGACGTTTCGAACGTTTCGATTTTGCCTACTTCCGGGCCGGTTTCGTTGGTGGCAACCAGCCGGAAGTAGTAGAGGGTGTTTGGTGTCAGACCACTCAAGGCGATCGACGTGGCCACACCGGGGCCGCCGCTCCCGAGCGGTGCTGAGCACGGCAGCGCCACGGCGCCGGCAGTGCCGATCGCCGTTTCGCTGGCCGCGTATTCAAACTCGCACGTCGTTTCCTGATAGTCCGGATCAACGATCGCTTCGAGCGTCGCGTCTTCGGTGGCTATCCCACCATACGTCTCGCTTTCGATCACCGGCGGCGTGGCAACCGGGACGCTGAATTCTTCGACGGCCCCTTCGGCTTTTTCGTGAGCGGTATTTTCGGCGATCAGCCGGTAGTAGTAGGTCGTGCCCGGCGCCAGCACATGGCCGGTCGCGACACCCGCCGCCTGGTCGCCATAGCCCGAGAGCGGACCGGCACCGGCGAGCGTGACCGCACCGCTCAGCCCCGGGTTCGTGGCGTACTCGAAGTGGTAGCTCGTTTCCTGGTTGTTCGGGTTGAGCTGTGCTTCGAGCGTCGCTTCGAACGGCGTCACATCCGCAGTGCTCTCGCCGTCGATTTTGGGTGGCGCCGCGAGCGTGTGGAACGTCACGGGCGTCGAGTCAGCTTCTGAGCCGAAGGCATTCGATGAGACCAAGCACACCCAGTAGGTCGCGCTCGGCTGCAGTTCGCTCACAGCAGAGGACACAGCCTTGCTGCCCGAGCCGGTGCCCGCGCTCGCAACGGCGGTTGCGCTTTCACCCGTACACACGGGTTCCGTGCCGACGTTGTACTCGAAGGAGTATTTCGCGCTCACGGTGGCGTTCAACGGCGAGAGCGTCCCGTGGAACGTCGCCGTCGTCGCCGTGACCACTGTCGCCGCTTCGGTGTGCGGCGTAGCAGTGGTCGCGACTTCCTCGATAGCTCCGTGGATCGTGCCTGTCGCGTTGGTGGCTACCACACGGTAGAAGTAGCTCTTGCCGGGTGTCAGGCCTTTGATCTGGGGCACCGTGGCTGTCTGGTCACCGAAGCCCGAGAGCGCGCTCGGGCCTTCGGGTTCGACGGTGATCGCGCCTTCGAGCGCCCCGGCTTTCGTTTTCGTCGCATATTCGAACAGGAAGGTCGTTTCCTGATTGTTCGGATTGACCTGCGCTTCAAGCGTCGCCGTCGTTGAGCTCACTGTGGCTTTCTCACTGGCGACAGACGGTTTCTCGGTGAGCGTTTTGAACGACACCGCAGCGCCCTGAGAAGCTTCGGCGGACAGGCTGTAGGCGATGATGCAAAACGCGTATTCGCGGTTCGGTTCGAGGCCAGTCAGACTGACCGACTCTTTTTCTTTCAAGGCACCATTCGCCAATGCCGGCGCTTCCGGGTCGAGCGTGCCCGGCGTGCATTCGTCCGCTTCGGAAGGCACGTAGGAGAACTGATAGCTGCCCGGCGCACCACTCGCACCCGGGTTCAACACGCCTTCGAGCGTCGCCGTGGTGGCCGTGACGGACTTCGCCGGGCTGACGGTTTCCGGGGTTTCCGGCGCGGCAGCGAGCGCCGGAGCAACGAAAAGAGCGAGCACGCAAAGCGCGCCCGCGAGGATCACAACAGCCAGCCGCCCGCCGGCCCGATAGCTGCACTGCACGTCTGATCGCATACCCCTCGCCCTCTCCTCAGGCCCACAGCCTGCCCCGACTTTGACTAGCCGCGCGGGGCCAAAGCGACCCCGCGCAGCTACAGTTCGCTACTCACTACTTGAGAAACATACTAGCTTCATTTGACAACCATACTAACTGAATCAGACTGATGAATCAGGTTACTTCGGTCGCTGCACTGAATGTGAGGGCCTCCGAAGTCGTCTGGCTGGCTTCGAAGGAGAAGGCGACGAGTTTCGCCGTTTTTGCAGCCCCAACAGATGGGTTGAAGCCTTTGATGTTCGATTTGCTGCCGGTTCCACTGAATGTGAGTTTCCCGGTC
Source organism: uncultured Solirubrobacteraceae bacterium (assembly GCA_963752865.1). Classification (GTDB taxonomy): domain Bacteria; phylum Actinomycetota; class Thermoleophilia; order Solirubrobacterales; family Solirubrobacteraceae; genus Palsa-744. The sequence goes on along the minus strand of CAVVZU010000001.1, from coordinate 449,362 downwards.
AGCTGGGATGAGTTGATTGGTAATGCTTCGCCGGCGACGGTGCCGGTGATTGCGGTTTCTTCTGTACAACCGTTTGCGGCGAGCGTTACGAATATCGAGCCGCTGGCCGGTAACAGCAGCAGGCCGACACCCGAGCCCGAGGCGGGCTTCGGTGAGATTAAGCCGAGTATTCCGTTCAGCGTGTTCGTGACGATTAACGCTTCACCGGCCGCACCCACACTTTTCACGGTGCATCCGCTTTTCGTTTCGCCGGATGCCTTGCAGTTTAAGAAGTGTACGATCACACCACCGACTGTTGTTGAGCTGGTCTTGGTACCGGACGTCACGTTCGTCGCACAGGTGACAACGTCTAGGCCGTTGTCTGCTGAGAGAATCGACGTGCCGCTGGTGCCGGAGAGCGTCCCGGTTGCGGGTTTGAATTCCGGCTCCGCCATGGCGACGGATGCGACTACGAGGCTCATCGCGAAAACGGCGACGAGCATCAAGCCAGCTAATCGAGCGATTTTCATGCTGTTGGCTCCTTGTCAGGAATTGGTTTTGAATGAGACGGCCCCAGAACTGCCATGCTTCCAGGTCGGACAGCGCCGGAGTCACAAACCACCGCGCAGAAGTCGATCTTGTCGACGGCTGGTATCGGAGGCTGTCAGGCGACGATAACCGGGGGTGGCTCTGCAGTCCAGCGGCGTTTCTGACTTGCTGATCCAGGGAGGCAGTCGGTGGAGGACCCGCCGACCGCGCACTGGTCGGCGGGGATCGGGGCCACCGAGCGCCGCTGCTGGGCTGTGATCGGGTCGCTCGAGCGACGCCAAGCGTGCCGCGCATGACGACCACCGAGAAGCCGTCTGGCGCATGTCGCGACGCTGGGGAGCTGGCACCTGGCGCCGCGGAGCCAGCGTTTGGAGCGTCCCCCCGTTGGACCGGCTCACTCGAAACTCTAGTGTTTTTGATTGTGGTAGCCGACTGCCCTAACTATGGTTGATCTATCAACCAATTGAACTTCCGCCTCATGGGGGTTCCCACACGAACGAGACAGGACGAGGTGCCGATGCCCAGAACGAGTGCAGCCGCGAAAGCCAGCAAAGACGGGCAGGAGCCCGCATGGTCGATCCCCAGCCTGCGTGAGCCGCGCTACTCGCAGTCGCTGGAGCGCGGTCTCGCGATCCTTGGCTGCTTCACGCCCAAACGGCCCGTGCTCGGGATCGCCGACATCGCCGACGAGCTCGGCATGAGCCGCTCGACCACGCACCGCTACGTGATAACGCTCGTGGCGCTTGGGTACCTCGAGCAGGGCGCCTCGCGCAAGTACCGCCTGGGCCTGCGCGTAACCGACCTCGGCATGTCCGCGCTGAACTCCACCGGGCTGCGCGAGCACGCCCACCCATACCTCGAGGAGCTTCGCCAGCGCACCTCCTACAGCACGAGCCTCGGCGTGCTCGACGGCACCGACGTGCTGTACGTCGACCGCGTGCGCAGTTTCCGCCGCGGACAGGGCAAGATCGACCTCGACCTGCACACCGGCTCGCGCCTGCCCGCCTATGCCACCGCAATGGGCAAGCTGCTGCTCGCGAACCTGCCCGAGGCAGAGCAGCGCGAGCTGATCGCACAGATCAAGCTCGCAAAACGCGGTCCCAACACGGTGTCGAGCAAGAAGGCGCTACGCGAGGAGCTCGACGAGATCCAGGCCGCCGGCTTCGCCGTCAACGACCAGGAGCTCGCGCCGGAGCTGTATGCGATCGCCGCACCCGTACGCAACGAGGCGCGCGACGTGGTTGCCGCGGTCAACCTCGCCGCGCCCAGCGCGATGATCACGCTCGAGGAGCTCGTCGACGCGCTCGGCCCGCACCTGGTCTCCACCGCCGACCGCATCTCCGCGCGACTCGGCTACCGACGCGACGACGAGAAGAACTAGAAGCCAATAGCCTTGCGGGCGATGCGTCGCCCGCCCGCCCTGCTCTGCCTGCCGCTGTGCGCACTGCTGCTGAGTGCGTGCGGCAGCACGGTCTCCACCGCCAACTTCAAAGGCGAACAGCACGAAGTCGCGCAGACGATCTCAAACCTGCAGGCCGACGCCACCGCGGGGGAACAGAAGAAGATCTGCGCCAACGACTTCGCCGCCACCGTCGTGAGCAGGCTCGGCGGCACGAAGGGCTGCGAAGAAGCGATCAAAAAACAGCTCGCCGAGATCGACAGCCTCGAAGTGAGCGTGCAGTCGGTCAAGCTGGCGAGCGGGAGCACGAGCGCGACCGCCGCCGTCAGGAGCATCTACGAAGGCAAGACCCGCCCCGGCAGCGTCTCGCTCGTCAAGGAAAGCGGCAAGTGGAAGGTCTCCGGGCTCGGCTGAGTAGCTCCGGCTGGAGCAGTTCCTCCCGACGTGGGTGATTTCTAACGAATCCCGTCGAGCAGCTCAGACGGCGAGAGCTGCAGTGCACGAGCGAGCTTCACGAGCGTGTCCAGGCGCGGGAAGCGTAGGCCACGCTCCAGCAGGCTGATCTCCGTTCGGTCCAGCTCACACAGCGCACCCAGTGCTTCTTGAGACAGGCCCGCCTTGTCGCGACGGTCTCGCAGGTTCAGGCCCAGTTGCTCACGTATCTCCTGCATGTGGAACAGCCTCCCCCAATAGCAGACAAGTGTCTACGGACAATTGTCTGCAAAGCGTAAGCGACGCCTCAGGGCTGCAGCGAGCGCCCGTACTGGCGCTCGTAGTAAGCGCGATAGTCGCCCGAGCGAATCGGCTCCCACCACCAGCCGTTGTCGCGATACCACGCAACCGTCTGCTCAAGGCCCTCCTCGAAGCGCACCTTCGGAGCCCAGCCGAGCACACGCACCTTCTCCGAGGAGAGCGAGTAGCGGCGGTCATGGCCCGGGCGATCGCTCACGTGCTCGATCTGCGACTCGCTGGCACCGCTCAGCGCGACGATGCGCGTCACGACCGTCATGTTCGCCTCCTCGTCCGGGCCACCCGCGTTGTAGACCTCACCAGGCTGGCCATGTTCCAGGACGTGGCCGATCGCCGCCGCGAAGTCCGTCGCGTGGATCCAGTTGCGCACCTGCATCCCATCCCCATACACCGGCAGCGCATCCCCATGCAGCGCATTGAGAATCATCAGCGGGATCAGCTTCTCCGGATACTGATACGGGCCGTAGTTGTTCGAGCCGCGGCAGATCAACGCCTCGAGGCCATACGTGTGGAAGTAGCTCTGCACGAGCAGGTCCGCGCCCGCCTTCGTGGCCGAGTAAGGCGAGGACGGCGCCAGCGGGCTCTCCTCAGTGAACGTGCCCTGCTCGATCGAGCCATACACCTCGTCGGTTGAGACCTGCACATAGCGCAGCTCGCGCTCACGGGCAGCCTCCAGCAGCACGTAGGTTCCCAGCGCATGGGTTGACACGAAGGCGTCGGGCTTGGCAATAGAGCGATCGACGTGCGTCTCCGCCGCGAAGTTCACGATCGCCTCAGGCGCCGCCGCCTCTATCGCCGCTGCGACGGCGTCACGGTCCTCGATCGCGCCGCGGATGAAGCTGAAGGCCGGGCTGTCGATCAGATCGTGGAAGTTCTCCTCCCGGCCCGCATACGTCAGCTTGTCGAGCACCGTTACCTCGTCGCCATGCTCGAGCAATCGCTGGCGCGCGAACGTCGAGCCGATAAAGCCAGCACCGCCACACACGAGTAGTTTCATGCGCGCATCATCCCAGCCCTGGCCGCCAAGTAGCCCGCCAAGCCATCCTGCCAGGGCGGCAGCGGCAGCACGTCATCTCGCTCTGACTCCAGGGCCGACCAGGCAGGGCGCGGCGCCGGGCGAGGCATGTCCGCCGTTGTCGCATCCTCCACCTGACACGGGACCTCCGCCTGACGGAAGATCTCCCGCGTGAAGCCATTCCATGAGATGTAGCGAGAGCCCGCCAGGTGCACGAGGCCCGATATCTCACGCTCGATCAACCCCAACAGCGCCGGCGCCAGGTGCCCAGTCCACGTCGGGCAGCCCACCTGGTCGGTCACAACCTGAACCGCGTCACGTTCAGAGGCGAGCCTGAGCATCGTCGCGGCAAAGTTCGCGCCGCCGACCCCAAACAGCCACGAGCTGCGAGCCACCACGTGGCGGGGGGAAGCCGCCAGCACCTGCTGCTCGCCCGCCAACTTCGTCTGGCCATACACCGACCTCGGCCCTGTTACATCCGACTCCACGTAAGGACGCGACGCGCCGGACGCCGTCACGCACGCCTCCCCACTAAACACATAATCGGTCGACACATGCACCAGGGGAACGCCCACCGCGGCCGCCGCCCGCGCGAGGTTGCCCGCCCCATCCGCGTTGACCGCGTGCGCCCGCGGCACGTGCGTCTCCGCGCCGTCCACATCCGTCCACGCCGCGCAGTTCAGCACCGTGTCAGGGGCGATCCGCGCGAAGGACTCCGACACCGCCCCCGGGTCGGTGATGTCCAGCTCCGGCAGGTCCACCGCCACGAGCTCGTGGCCCGCGCGCTCGCCCGCGCGCAGCACGTCCAGGCCGAGCATCCCCGCCGCGCCTGTCACGAGGATCCTCATCGGGCCGTGGTGCTCCTACGCCGATGAACACGGGCGGTGCACGCCGGCCCAGCGTTCCATCCCAAGCTCGGCCTAACGTCGCTACTCTTGAAAAGCTGATGCGCACACTTGTGTTGGACCCCCCGCCTCCGCAGCTGGAGGAGTTCCTCGAGCAGCGGCGCCGTACCGGCACCGACAAGCACGACGAGGTCTGGGAAGGCGTTTACCACGTGATCCCCGTCGGTGGCATCGCTCACTCGCTGGTCGCACAGCAGATCGGCGTCCTGCTCGACGCGCCCGCCCGCGCCAACGGACTGGTCGTCGGCGCCGAGTTCAACCTCGGCAGCAACAAAGACAACTACCGCGTCCCCGATCTCGGCGTCCACCGCAACCCGCAGCTCGCGGTGTGGATGCCCACCGCCGCCATCGCCGTCGAGGTCCTCTCCCCCGAAGACGACACCTGGAAGAAGCTGCCGTTCTACGCCCAACACGAAGTCGACGAGCTGCTGATCGTCGACCCCGCCGAGCGCTCCGTCACGTGGCTTGCCCCGCGCGAGGGGGAGTACCGGCCGATCGATCACAGCTGGGTACTCGACCTCAGCGCATCCGCGCTCGTCGAGCAGATCGACTGGCCACACGGGTAGCGCACCGCGCGCCTCGCCGAGGGCGGCTGTCCCGGCCGCGCCATCACTTCGGGCAGCGGTGATGACAGGCCAGCTCACAAGATCGAGATGTCCGAGTTGTCTCCAACCATGAAGCGATACGCACGCGGCTGACGGTCACCACGGCGGATCGTCACGTTGCGCCCCAGCAGCGAGGACTCCATGCGGCCGTCCAGATCGCACACGCTCGCACCCTCCAGCAGGATCGAGTGCTCCACCTCCGCTCCCGAGATCACGCAGCGCTCGCCGATCGCCGTGTACGGGCCGATGTAGCAGTCAGTCAGCCGCGCTCCCGCGCCCACGATCGCAGGGCCCCTGACAGTCGTGCGCTCCAGCCGCGCACCCGGCTCGATCACCACACGCCCATCCACCTGCGAGTCGATCAGCTCGCCCTCGATCCGCTCGCGCAGATTGTCGAGGATCAAGCGGTTGGCCTCCAGCATGTCCTCCAGACGCCCCGTGTCCTTCCACCAGCCGCGCACCACGTGCGGCTCCACACGCAGGCCCGAGTCAACCAGGTGCTGGATCGCATCCGTGATCTCCAGCTCCCCACGCGGCGAGGGCTCGATCGCGCGCGCCGCGTCGTGCACCGCCGCAGTGAACATGTACACGCCCACAAGCGCCAGATCCGTCGCCGGCTCCGCCGGCTTCTCCACCAGGCGCACCACGCGGCCAACCTCACCGGGCGCCGCCGGCGCAAGCTCCGCCACGCCGTAGTTCTCCGGGTCCGGCACCGGCGTCAGCAGGATCAGCGCGTCCGGCGCATGCTCACTGAACGCTGCCACCAGATCCGCGATCCCCCCCTGCAGCAGGTTGTCGCCCAGGTACATGACGAACGGGCTCTGCTGGAGAAACGGCTCCGCCGTGAGAACCGCGTGCGCGAGGCCCAATGGCTCGTCCTGCAGGATGTAGGTAATGCGCAGCCCGAACCGCGAGCCATCGCCAGCTACCGCTTCTATCTCCGGCCCCGTCTCCGGCGCAATGATGATCCCAACATCCTCGATGCCCGCCTCAGCCATCGCCTCAATGCCATAGAACAACACCGGCTTGTTCGCCACCGGCACCAGCTGCTTGGCGCTCGTGTGCGTGATCGGACGCAGGCGCGTGCCCTTGCCCCCAGAGAGGATCAGTCCCTTGAGCGACTCCATTGCGGAGGAGCCTATACAGGCTCGCTAGCCGTAGTAGTGCGCCACGACGAGCAGCTGGCTGAAGATGTCCTGCGCGAGGAACAGCACCACTATCAGCAACCCCACCACAGGCCCCCAGCGGCGTCCCGCGCCGCGCGCCGCGAGCGCCAGTAGCGCACCCAGCAGCGCGAGCATCGGGAACAGGTAGCGGACATGCGCGAAGGAGGCGTCAACCTTGGGGAATTCAGCGTAGGACGCCCCCGCGACCATCGCCATCACACCGATGCCGATCAGCGCGTATACACACAGCTCACCAGCGCGAGCACGCAGCGCCGCCCGCCGTGCGAGCAGCGAGCGCAAGGCCAGCAACGCGATCGCCACCGCAGGGATCAGTGCCACGTCATACACCCAGTTGGGGAAGGTGGTATCCCCCCACCCATACAGCCCGACGAAGCCGTTGAACCAGATCTGACGCGTCGTGAAGAGGTCCGGGAAGTCGCTGACCATCCCCGGCAGCCGCGGCAGATACAGCTGCCACGCATAGCTCAGCTGCGAGAGCAGCGAGCCGTGGTGGGAGAGATGGAGCGCTGTAGAGACCGAGTGCAGCACGTTCTGGTGCGCAAGCGCACCGGCGGCCAGCACCCCCACGGCCGGCACCGCCACGATCGCGCCGACGATGCCGAAGCGTGCGACAGCCTCGCGTCTGGATCCGCGCGCAACGCGCCGGCACAGGAGCGCGAGGCCGACGAGAGCGCCGGGAAGCAAGCCGACAAAGTTGAGCTTAGTCAGGACACCGAGCACGATCACAAGCCCAGTAGCGGCTGCCAGCCTGCGCGTCAGGCCACGGCGGAACGCCCGCGCCAGACAGAAGAACAGCGCGGCTGATATCGCGTAGAACATCGCGTCGGGGTTGACCGCGCCGGACATGAAGCCGAGCAGCGGCACGAGCGCCACCGCCAGACCCGCCGTGGTCCACGCCCACCGCTCGCGGGGGAGCGCTTCACGCACGAACATGAACACGAAGAGAGCCGTGAACCCGGCCATCAGCGCACTCACCAGCCGCATCAGCTCGAGCCGATCCAGCAGCGTGCCTTCGCCGGCGATCAGATATGGAACAGCCTCGATCGCGTAGTAGAGCGGCGGCTCGGCGGTCGCCACGCCCGCGCTTTCGCTGCCGTCCCGCGGCAGGCCCGCGGCGCTGTCCAGCGCCTGCCGCATCTGATCCTGTTCGGCTTGCGAGGCGATCGTGTGGACCCCCGGCTCTCCGCCCACCTGCTGGAAGTGCAGAGCCAGCACGGCGATTTCCTCTTCCCGCGAGTAGGCCCCCTGGTCGCGGCTGGGAGGTTCTCCCGTCTCAGCCAGCTGCTTGACGTAAGCGAAGTGCGCCTCCTCGTCGGGGACCTGGAACGCGGGTGTGATGACCGACCAGCAGGCGGCGTTGAGCGTCGCAACGAGCGCTATCCAGACCGCCAGCGGGACGCGGCGGGCAACCACCGCGGGGATCCGCGGAAGGGTCCGCCGCCGTCTGGCTTCCACCGGAACGGCCGTGGCGCTCACGGCGAATCCCGAAGTACGAGGAGAGACATGATCCCCGTGAGCGCCGCCATCGCGGCCAGGACGGCGAAGACGATCCACACGCCGCTCGTGGCGCGCCCGAAGGACATCCGCCTGACCACCGCCGGGGCCAGCGCCCACCACGATCGATCTCCGGGGCGCAGGTATTCGATCCTGATCTGCCCGCCAGCTTGCGAGCCAGCGGCGCCCGGGGCGGTCGAGCCCTTGACATAGACCAGTTCGTCCCTGGGGGCGAGCGCGAAGCAGACGCTGACGCCGGCGACGGTGCTTGGCAGCGGCCTCACTGGGACCGTGACGGACTGGCGGCTCCACCCCGAGGACTGCCTGCCGCTCGTGATCGTCTTGCCGCTGCGCAGGACCCGTACGCGCACGCTCGGCCCGTACATCGCTTCCAGCGACAGGCGGATCGCGCTCGTTCCGGCGGGCAGCACTTCACCGGACTGGCAGGCTTCGTATGCGCTCGACACCTCCGCGATCGGGGAAACGATCGGCACCGCGTTGGTGCGTGCGAGCACCGCGGGTGCCTGCGACATGACGACCGCGACAGCAACCCCCGTGAGCGCCAATCCGACCGCCAGCGCGATACGCCTTGGTCGGTGCATCCGCGGATCATGGACAGTTCGCAACGCCGGCTCAAGCAGTTGCGATGCTGCCCTTTGCTACAGGTCTGGCCGCCGCGACATCAGCAGGCGTATCCCCTTGCAAATGCACGACATTGGCCGCCCGAGACGGCCCTTTCGGCACCTCACGAGACGGAGACAAACGCGGCGAACGGCGCCGCTCGAGCCCGGAGCTTGGATCTCAGTAGACGCCGCCGAGCTTGCGATGGTCCCAGCTCGCGCGGCGGCGCTCGACGAACTCGAGCGCCACGCGCTTGGCGGCCTGCTGGTCGACCATCGCGCCGACCTCCTCGGGGAGGCTCTCCACGGGCGGCTCTCCCCGGGGGGAGGCGTAGCGGGCAAAGATCTCGTGCCCCAGTGAGCTGACGGCCTCCAGGTCGCGGTGGATGACGACGTCGCACTCGAGCATCACGCCGCGCAGCTCCTGGTATTGCTCACCCGCCTCCACCTGCAGCGTGACGCGGGGATCGCGCTCCAGGTTTCGCACCTTCTGGGAGACCGCATATGTCCACGCCCACAAACGGGGACCGGGCTCCTCCGCTGGGGGTGCCCGCAGGACATACCACAGCGGCATCAGGTGGGGCCAGCCGCGGGGGCCGATCGTCGCACAGGTAACCGTCCGCTCCTCGGCCAGGAATGCGGCGGCTTCGGCCTCGCTCATCTTGATCTGCTCGCGGCGGCTCATCTCCGTGACACCGGCGGTGCAGACCGCGACGCGCTCACACGCTCGCGGGCGCCGCGCCCGCGTCGTGCAGGCGCCCGACTGCGACGCGCACGGCCTCCCGCGCGTCCTGCGGCTCGAGCACCGCCGCATCCCCAGCTTCCTTGAGGATCTCGCGCACGAGCCAATCGACGCCGGCGAAGCTCAGCTCGACAACGACAGCACCGTCGCTCCACTCCTCGACCACGCGGCGTGCCTCGCGCGCCCAGCGCGCGCGCTGCGGCGAAACCCACACTCGCGCAGTCGCCGACGCGGGCACCTCGCCCGTGCGCAGCCAGCCGTCGACCTCGCCCGCCGGGTCCACCTCGGGGCGCGGCTCGAACTTCTCCCTCGTCACGTTCACGTGCTTGATGCGATCCAAGCGGAAATGACGCACGCCGTCGCGCTCAGGGTCAAACGACGCCACGTACCAGCCCTCGCGGCCGTTCGTCAGCGCATACGGCTCGACCAACCGCTGAGAGATCTGATCCTCGTTCTCCTTGTAGTACTCGAGCTCGATCAGCTCGTGAGCAACGATCGCCTTGGAGACCAGGCGCGCGACGTCCGAGTCATCGCCAGCCGTCGCTGCCACCTGCAGGCCCTGCTCCATCGGGTCCTCGCCCAGCGCCGCCACGATCTTCTCGCGCGCGGAGGTCAGCGAGCCCTCGGGTATGTGCTCGCCGATTAGATCGATCGCTGCAACGAGCGCCTTTGCCTCCACAGGCAACAAGCGCGCGGGTCGGTCGAAGTTGTCGCTGTAGGGCTCCGGGTCGACCTCGATCTCGCCGTCCTCCTCCTTGAACTCCGCATACAGCACATACGAGCCGCCACCGAAGTTCACGACGTTCAGGACATTGACGTCCTCTCGCAGCTCCTCCTCGCTGATCTGCAGGCGCTCACAGACCTCCTCGATCTGCACCCGCTCACCCTCGCGCCCAGCCTTGATGAGGATGCTCGCGAGCGTCACCAGCCGCGCGAAGCGCTCTGGGCGGATCGCTGCCTCGGGCCGGACCGAGCCATCCTCCTCCGCTCCGCGCCCAGCCTCCGTGGCACGCCTCGCGCGCGAGCGCGACGGCCCCGCTATCCGCCCGCGCGCTGAGGCGCCGCCGGCTGCCATCGCCGCCGCGGCTTTCCCGCTCGGTGCGAGAGGGAGCGCCTCGCCATGGCGCTCCTGCAGCAGCTCGAGCCGCCGCTGGAACTCGTCCACCAGCTCCTCAGGGCCCAGCAGACGCGCGTTCGCGCCCAGCCCCAGCACCCAGGAGATCAGACTGCGTGGGCTCGAGTAGCCGGTGAGGAAGATCGCCTCGCCGTCCTCTTCGATGCCTTCGTCCACGTGCGTGATCTCCCCGTAGCGCCCGAAGTGGCGTTCGACCTGCCAGGCGATCCGCTCGGACACGAGGACCCTCGCCACGCCGCGCTCCTCGCCCAGCTGCCAGTCCGCGCGGTTGGCGTAAGCGCGCGGATCGAAGTCAGCGGGCCGGTGGAAGTCGTGCTCGGCCTTCGTCGCATAGGAGACCTTGCCGCGGATACGCGACAGGCGGAACACGCGGATCCCCTTGCGCTCGTGCGCGTAGCCCAGCAGGTAGAACTGCCCGCCCTGGAACAGCAGGTGGTAGGGGTCGACGCGGCGAGTGCTCACCTCGTCGCGCTCCATCGTGTAGTACTCGAACACGATCGTCTTGTTGCGGAAGATCGCCGTCTCGACCTTCGCCAGGCGCGCCGACAGCTCGTGGCCACCGGCCGACGCGGTGATGCCCAGCGCCACCGAGCGCTGCTCGGGCGCCTGCAGCGGGCTGGGGCGACCCCAGGTGATCTGCTGCAGCGCCAAGCGCAGCGGCTCGGCGTAGGCGAATTCGCCGTCCAGCAGGCTCAGCGCCGTCTGCAGCGCCGCCAGCTCCTTGTCCGTGAAGGCAATCGCCGGGAGGTGGAAGTTCTCCGGTCGCAGCGAGTAGTTCTCCTGCTCAGCCGCCCCATCCGCCGGGCGCTCGACCGTCAGCTGGATGCGCAGCGATTCGAGCTCCGAGCGATCCGCGTAGAAGCGCCGCGCGAACGCGTCCTCGTTCATGCCGCTGTAGCCCTCCACGTCGCGCCGTATCTCCAGAGCCGTGACCGGCCGTCGCTCGGCCATCAGGTAGGAGATCAGCGACAGCTGACGGATCAGCTTCTCGGTGTCCTTTGCCATCTTGGGTTCTGTAAGGCTGGTGGTGGGTTGAGGGGGTCGGTCCGTGACGCGTAGCCATCACCACAAAGATAGAAGCCGGCGGCGAGACGGATACCGTACGAACGAACCGGCGTCCCGCTATTTGCGGTGATTCAGGCGGGCTGCGCGGGCTGGCACCGGCAGTTGGGCGGCATCTGGGCCCTCGCTGCCTCGCTCGCCGCTCGAGGATCCGGCGTCGCCTCGGGCGACGAAATACGCCTCGGTTTCGATCGCTCGACCGAACCCAGACCAACGTCGACCCGGGCGCGAGGATCGGTCCGTGCCCGGCGCGGTAGACAGAGACAAGCACCTCAGGCCGGGCAGCAGACCAACGTCCGCGCGGCGGTGAGCCCGGTCAGAAAGCCGACAGTCCCGACGGTACCGTTGACGGTCGAGTTTAGTCCTGATAGGACAGGGTAGAAGTACGTCCATGGAACCTGGCCGGCGCCGGGATGTCCGACCTAGACGGTCCCGGCGCCGACCTGACCAATCCCCTCCCGGCCTAGAGCCGGCGGAGCACGCCAAATCTTACGCATAATTGAGCGTGCAGTGCAGGTAGTCAGCTTCCAGCTGGACCATGGGCACTCGACAGCGCAAGAGTACAGGCGGCAATGGGTGATAGTGGTGCCGTGGAGAATCGGCCGGTCACGTCTCTGACTATCGATAGATTCCGCTTCTGCGAATCTCGTCATGGTACGGCTGGGCCTCGGCTGGGCCCTAGCTCCTCCGAGGCGATATGCCACGAGCCCGGGGCTCTGACCGCTCGAGACGGCGAGCCCGGCGGGGGCAAGCAGCGTGTTGCCATCGACACGCCACACCCGTGTTGGTGCCCGACGGCAGTTTGCTTCCCATGCGGTGCGCCACTGCTCGCAGCGAATGCGAACACGCTCCCTTCGAAGTCCGTCGTGAACACCAGGTCGTTGACGGCCGTCGCCGCACCGTATGCCGCCGAGGACAGTTGCGATCCCACTTGACCGCGCCCGTGGCCACATCGAGCGCGACCAGTTCACCCGTCGCCGGTCCCGATTCCTGGGGTTCGGTCTGGCTGGTGAAGCTCACCGAGTGGTTCACGACCGGTACGAACACGGTCGAGCCGTTGGTGGCCATCGGCGCGATCACCCCGCCCAGCAGCCCCGGGTAAACGGTCTCTCCCAGGCTCAGCCTGGAGTATTCGTGCCTCATCGCATACAGCCCGTCGTTGTCATGGCCGTTGTGGGTGCCCACCGGGCGCTTCCACAGGAGCTTCCCCGTTTCGGCGTCGAGCGCGATCACGATGCCCCCTTGCCAGCCGCGATCACCACCCGCCTGCCGCCCACGCTTGCGAGGATCGGTGGGTCCTGCAGATCGTGGTCATACAGGTCGTGGGGCGTCAGTTGGTAGTACCACTCGAGCTTGCCCGTCGTCGCGTTGAGCTTGACGATCGAGTCCGTGTACAGGTCCGGCCCCGGCCTGCTCGACCCCCACGGGAATTGGCTCGTGCCCGGGAACGGTGCGGGATTGCCAGTGCCGATGTACATGTTTCCCTGTTCGTCGAACGCCGGCGAGTACCACAGGCCGCCGCCAGAGTTGATGTTGATGTGTTCCGAGGACCACAGGTCTTCCGGCACCGTGTCGAAGTGCCACAGCTTCTTGCCCGTGCCGGCTTGCAGCGCCCACAGGACGCCGACGCCTTCGCCCTCGTAGAACTGCGTGGTGCTGCCGGGCACCGTCGAGACGTACACGATGCCTTCGTGATAGCCCGGGGCCATGTCGATGCCTTCGTGTTCGTTGCGCACGAGCGTCACCGACCAAATCTGTTCACCGGTCTTCTCGTTCAGCGCGAATGCAGCGTTGGTGGTGGCGCCGAACACCCGCCCTTCCTGCACCACGAGCCCGTTGGGCCCCTGGTCGGGCGAGTTGAAGGTCTTCGTCCAGATGACTTTTCCCGTCTTCAAGCTGACCGCCTGCACGTTGGAGTCGAGATCCTGCGAGTAGACCACCCCGTTTGCCACGATCGGCGCGGAGGAATAGCTGCCGTACTCGCTCTTGGCGGTGAGCGGCAACGTCCACGCGACCGCGAGCTGGGAGACGTTGGCGCTGTCGATCGGGCCACCCACGTAGCGGGTATTGGACGTGTCGGTGTTCGGGTAGCCCGATCCGGTCAGCGCCAGACCTTCGGTGGAGACCGAAGACGAGCCAAGCGAGCTGACAACGATCGCTACAGCCGCCAGCACGACCAGCGCCCCCGTCGCGAGCCACACAGCTTTCGGGATCCTCGCGAACACACTCGGACCGTCGGGGCGTCGTCGGGGCGAGCGGGCAACCCGGCCCTGCTTGGCGCCACGAGCCTGGGCGCGGCGAGCCTCTGCGCGGCGTGCTTGGCGTGAGCGAGAGGGAGACATCGAGTGCGCCGGACGCTAATAGCCACGCCAACGCAATGTCAATGAAACGAAGGGTTTGTCTCTATCTAATCCAGGCCTTCACGGACGCCGCCGCCGGTAAGGGGCTACGGCGCCCGCGGAGACCTGACGCCGGGGGACGCCTCGGCCCCTCCCAAGCACCGTCGGAGAGGTGGGACGATGCTCAAGCTCACGCCATTTCCCCCAGCGGCACTGTAGTTCCATGTGCGCGCGCCGTGCCAGTCCTGTTTCCCACTTACGCCCACACCGCGGCCGAACCCCAAACACCGCTCGGCACCCCGTCCCATATGTCGCCCGCCCGGTACATACACTAGGCGCTACATGAGCCCGCGAGCACAAGCTTGACCACGGCACCCGCCTCGAGCGCCGATCTCGAGGGAGCTGCCGAGAGCCCCGAGCGCACGGTCGGCGTACTGCCGGCGCAGCGGTTGCGTGAGGCGATCGAGCGCGAATGGATGGTCGCGGGCCCCTGGCGCATACCTGGCGAGTCAGTGCAGCCCGCGAGCGTCGATCTGCGACTCGGCGAGCAGGCATGGGCGCTGCGCTGCAGCTTCCTGCCCGACAGCGACTCGACCGTGGAGGAGAAGAGCCAGGACCTCGCGTTCGAACGCATCGACCTTCGCGACGGCGCCACGCTCGAGCGCGATCGCCCATACCTGATCCCCCTGATCGAGGAGCTGCGGCTGCCCGAGGAGATCCGCGCCAAGGCCAACCCGAAGAGCTCCACCGGGCGCCTGGACGTGTTCACACGGGTGCTCACCGATCGCAGCCACCGCTTCGACGAGATCGCCCCCGGCTACCACGGCAAGCTCTATCTGGAGGTCGTCCCGCGCACGTTCGCCATTCGCGTCAAGACGGGGCTCGCACTGAACCAGGTGCGGCTGATGTCGGCGACGCGCGCCTGTCGGATCAGGAGCTGCTCGCGCTGAACCGTCAGTCACCCCGCTGCTGTATCTGGACTCCCAACCAGTCGAGCCATCCGACTTGTCCTTCTCCGACGGCCTGTTCGTCAGCCTCGACGTGTCAGGGTCGGCCGAGGCGATCGTCGGCTACCGCGCCAAGAAGAACAGCCTGCCCATAGATCTGACGAAGGTCGGTGCGCTGCGCTGGCGCGACTACTGGGAGCCCGTGCACCCCGAGAAGGGCGGGCGGATCGTGCTCGAGCCGGAGGTCTTCTACCTGCTGCTGTCGGCCGAGGGCGTCAGCATCCCGCCCTCCTACGCCGCGGAGATGCTCGCCTACGATCCCACCGCCGGCGAGCTGCGCACGCACTACGCGGGGTTCTTCGACCCTGGGTTCGGTTACTCGCGCGAGGGCAGTGGCGGTGCCCACGGCAGCCGCGCCGCACTGGAGGTTCGGGCGCGCGACGTGTCGTTCATGGTCGAGCACCGCCAGCCTGTCTGCAAGCTCGCCTTCGAGCGCATGTCCGAGGAGCCCGACGTGCTCTACGGCGCCGACATCGGCTCCAACTACCAAGGGCAGCTGACGATGCTCAGCAAGCACTTCCTAGAGCACACCCGCCACGAACACGAGTAGGTCGTTGGCTCCCAGCCTGCGTCTCCCTGACTTCAGCAACAGGCATTCGCCTGCCACGTCTCCAACTAGCCCGGATTCGTCAGTAGTGGCGCGGGGTGTGGTGGCGCTGGGGGCTGAATCGTCCGCCTGGAGCGGGGAGGATTGCGGTTGCGAAGCCAGCAATCCACCCGCCCAGGAGGTTCACCTTGAAGGTGACGAGAAGTGCGACGTTCGAGAACGGTAGATGTGGTCGCGGACGGGACTGGCTTGTCGTCTCGCGCGGGGAGCGCGCTGCTTGCGCTCACGGCGCAGCGTCTCGGGCTGACGGATGCTCTGTCTGGGGCTCTGGCGGGGACCCGGGAGCGCCGCTCTGCCCATGATCCGGGTCGGGTGTCTTTGTGATCTGGCGGTGATGGCCGCGGACGGTGGGCGGTGCGTCTCGGATCTCGCGGTGCTCGCTGGGCAGGGCGCGCTGTTCGGGAGCGTCGCGTCTGTGCCGACGGCCCGGCGGGTGCTTCTCTCGATCGGCGAGGCGGAGATCGAACGGTCCGCCAGGCACGTGCTCTTGCTCGCGAGCGGGCGTGGAAGGCCGGGGCAGCCCCTGGCCGGGTGATCCTCGATTTCGACGCGACCCCGATCAGCATCCATTCCGAGAAGGAGCAGGCGGCCGGGCACTACAAGGGCGGGTTCGGGTTCAACCCGCTGCTCGCGAGCTGCGGCCGGGAGGTGCTGCCGGGGTCCTGCGGCCCGGGAACGCCGGCGCGAACAACGCCGAGACCATCTGCGCGTGCTGGAACTCGCGCTCGAGCAGCTACCCGAGAGCGCGCTGGACGGGGAGATCCTCGCCCGCTCGGATTCCGCGGGAGCGAGCCACGATTTCGCGGGCGCATGCCGGGAGACACGGATCCGGTTCTCGCTGGGCTATCCGATCAACAGCGGTCCGCGAGCAGATCCTCGCGCTCGATGAGACGCGCCTGGACAGCCGGCGGTCAACCAAGACGGTGAGCCACGCGAGGGGGCATGGGTCGCCGAGCTCACCAGTCTGCTCAACCTCTCCTCCTGGCCTTCGGGGACCCGGCTGATCTGCCGCCGCGAGCGCCCGCACCCCGGGGCGCAGCTCTCCTTCACCGACCTCGACGGCCACCGCTTCCAGTGCTTCATCACCGACCAGGACGACCAGGACATCGCCGCGCTTGAGGCCCTTCACCGCCAGCACGCCGAAGTCGAGGATCGCGTCAAGACCCTCAAGGCGACCGGCGCCGGGCACCTCCCGTTCCACTCCTTCACCGCGAACGCCGCGTGGTTCGAGCTCGCGCTGACTGCCCACGACATCATGGTCTGGACACAGCTGCTGACCCTCGACGGCGAGCACGCGATCTCAGAACCCAAGCGGCTGCGCTACCGCATCCTGCACGTCGCCGGGCAGATCACCCGCCACGCCCGGCGCACCACCCTGCACCTGCCCGCCGACTGGCCCTGGGCCGGCGCGATCCGCAGGGCTTTCAAGCGCCTGGACGCGCTGCCCGCCTACGGCTGAACAGTTGACCGGGCGTCCCCCACCAAGCATCACCGCGCAGGACCTCCGCCGCTCGACGCTGGCCGAAAACACGAGCAAGCGACGCCACCGAGAGCATCACCCCCTCCGCGCACGCCACACGAGCCGCCGCACCACCAGACACCTATCGACTCCCTCACCCGAAAGCCGCCAGTCAAATCACCTTGATGACGAATCGAGGCTAGTCTCGACAATACTCCGAACCTGGAGATTCCGATTGTGCAGGACACTTGCAATCACGTGCGCGCGATGGGCAGACATCGCTCCTGCACAGCCGTGAGCCGACGTTGCCTGCACGGACGTTGTCATCGATACTTGTCGGCCCCCGCTCTACGCAAGCGTGTGAACCGCGGCTATGTCAATTATAAGGACTGTACGATTAAGCTTGGCCACGGCTCGACCGCGACACCATAATCGCCTGGGTGGGACTTGCAGCCCTCGTCGTTGGGGCCGTAGGTGTGCGGGCATGGTTTATGGCGAGGGCTCCCACGGCGTTCGTCGGATTCCCGGATTCAGCTTTGTACGCAGGATCGGCTGCGCTCGACATATTCGCCGATGGCCAGCACCCGGCCGGCTACCCGTTCTTCCTGCGCCTCATCCATCATTTCAGCAACAACCTGGCATTTACGATTACGGTGCAACACGCTATGGGCGTAGCGACAGGCCTCCTGCTCTACAAGGCCGTCCGTCGCACCAACGCCCCTCCCTGGCTGGGTCTCCCGCCCGCAGCGATTGCATTCTTCGGTGGCACAGGACTATTTCTCGAGCACTCGCTATCTGTCGGGACCCCCTATTCACCTTTCTGCAGGCCCTGGGTGTCTACCTCGCGATCCGCGCCTTGTATGACCCTCGCGTGCGCTGGCCGTTGTTGTGCGGGATCGCGATCGGACTTTCCTTCTGGGTAGAAACAGTCGCTATATCGAGCGCCATCCTCATACCGATCGTGCTCTTGTGCGCCGCCCGGGGGGGGAGCCCGTCGCAGGCTACTCAGTGCTGCCACCGGCTCTATCACGCTGATAGCGATTATCTTTATCTACGTGGGGGCCCAGTACTATTTCACTGGCTATCTCGGATACGAGCGCCAGTCCGCCTGGAATCTATACGGTCGAGTGGCGACATTCGTGGATTGCTCAAAGTTCACGCCGCCACCCGGTACCCGCTTCCTCTGCCCTTCGGAACCACTCGGGCACCGCATGGGGCAACTCGGCTTTCAGTACACAGCCGCCTCGCTGGCGTTCAAGCGTTTTAGCTTCGCCTTCGAGCCCTTCCAGATGCGAACGCGACTCTCCAAAAGTTCAGCGTTGCGGCGATCGAGCATCAGCCGGTTCGCCATATGCCGAGGCGATCCTACGCGGGCTTAGCTTCTACGTCTTCCCGCGACCAGGCGAAGAGGATGAGGCACAAGGCCTTCGTGAAGCAGTGGTCCAATCGCCTGGAACTCGGCAGCGAGGGATCGCCCTGTTTTATCCATCAAGCTCCGGCAACTCGGGTTCAGCCTGCCCAGATTCACCCTTTGGCAGTGTATGAGAGCCACACACGGATCGAAGGACCCCTGCTGATTCTCTTGCTGGTGACCGCCCATCGCGGGGCCATTCTTCCTGCCTCCTCGAATGCGGTGGGCGACCATCACCTTCACGCTCACAGCCCTGCTCTCGATCACCTTTGCGATCGCCGGTAATGGCTACGACGCACGCTTCGCGTACCCCACCTTGGGCCGCTCGCCGCCGGAGCTGCACTTGGTGCGTGGGGCATCACAACATTCCTCTCCCGCATGACCCGACGCCAGGGCGACCGATATCGAAGCCACGCGGCGCCGGTGGTCGCCGAGCCGCCGCCTACGCGTTCGTCCTCCTAAGGCGTCAGCCGGTGCGGCCCGCGATACAGGAACGTCACCTCGCGGACGTTCTCCTGCGCGAGCATCTGCATTAGAAGGCGCGTCAGCCCGAAGCCAAAGCCGCCGTGCGGCGGGGCGCCGTAGCGGAAGAAGTCCAGGTAGTACTGGATCGAGTCGACCTCCACGCCGCGCTCCTGCGCCTGGCGGAGCAGGCGCTCGTAGCGGTGCTCGCGCTGGGCGCCAGTCGTCAGCTCGATGCCCCGCCACAGCAGGTCGAAGCTCTTCGTCAGAGTCGGGTCGTCGTCGTGGCGCATGTGGTAGAACGCGCGCACCGACGCCGGGTAGTCGGTCACGAAGCAGAACTCGTGGCCGTGACGCTCTTCGATCAGCGTCGATAGCGCCCGCTCGCTCGGCGGGTCGAGGTCGTGACCGACGCCCGGCACGTTGTGGCCCTGCTCGCGCAGCAGCTCCTTCGCCTCGGCGAGGGTCACACGCGGGAATGGCAACGATGGGACCACCAGCTCCGTGCCGAACGTCTCCCGGATCCGCTCGCCGTGGCTGTCGGCCACCGCCGCCAGCACGTACGCCAGCCAGCGCTCCTCCACCGCCATCACGTCCTCGTGCGAGTCGATCCACGAGAGCTCCATGTCCACGCTCGTGAACTCCGTGTCGTGGCGCGAGGTGAACGACGGGTTCGCGCGGAACACCGGGCCCACCTCGAACACCTTGCCGAAGCCCGCCGCCATCGCCATCTGCTTGTAGAACTGCGGCGACTGCGCCAGGTAGGCGTCGCCTTCGAAGTAGTCCACGTGGAACAGCTCCGCCCCCGACTCGCTCGCCGAGCCCATCAGCTTCGGTGAGTGCAGCTCGATGAAGCCCTCTTTGCGCCAGAAGTCGCGCATCGCCTGCTCGATCGCCGTCTGCACCTCGAAGATCAGCCGCCTGTCCGGGCGGCGCAGGTCCAGGTAGCGCCAGTCGATGCGCTTGTCCAAAGCCGAGTCCGGCGCGACCGGCAGCTCCGGCTCCGCCAGCGAGTCGACCTCCAGCGCCTGCAGCTTCAACTCCAGGCCGCCCAATTTCACGCGCTCGTCCGCCACCACCGTGCCCGTCAGCGTCACCGCCGACTCCGGCGTCAACGCCGATACCTGCTCGTTCAGCTCGCTCGGCGGCTCGCCCTTCGGCAGCACCACCTGTGCCATGCCCGATTCGTCGCGCACGATCACGAACTGCACGCTCTTCTGGTCGCGAATCGCCTGCACCCACCCGCGGATCGTTGCCTGCTCGTCGATCTTCCCCGGCAGGTCGGCTATCAGGGTCCTCGTCACCGGCTGGACCCTACTCCCAGGCGGCGCGCACACGGAGCTCGTCACTTTGGCGGGTCTGTCGCTCGCCGACTTGCGGCCCGGGTATTCCTTCCGCGGCGGACGACGTGAATGCGTTAGACTGTCCTTCGATGCCTGGTCTGAACTTCAAGACGCTGTACGCGGTCGCCGAGCACAACTATGGCTTTCTGACTGTCGAGCACGCTCTGAAGGCTGGCATTCGCCCGCAACGCCTCGCTGAGATGGCACGCCGAGGATCGCTGCAACGAGAGGGGCTCTGCCTCTACCGACTGGATCCGTTCCCCCCACACGAGCTTGACGAGTACCGCAAGGCGACGCTGTGGCCGTATCGCATCGAGGCGTCCTCAGCCATGGATCGCGCTCTACCTGTACAAGCTGAGCGACGTCAACCCGGCAGAGATCCACATTACGCTCCCCAAGCACGACCGCCTGCGCCGTCGCCAGGCACCCCCGGCCTACCGCTTCCACCACGAAGACATCGATACGGCGAGATCACTCGCCACGAGGTCTGCCTATCGTCACGCCAGCGAAGTCCATCCACCAGTGCCATGCTGCGCACCTGCGCCTCTACCTGCTGCGCCAGTCCCTCTAAACGCCAACAACGCTGCCTCTTCAGCCTCTACTCCTACCAGTAGCTGATGTAGCAAACTATTTCTACACGCTACTTCCCCACCAGATGAGCGCTGATCCTCCACCTAGAAATCAGCCCAAACCTAGAAGCAGCTTCCGGCGACTACAAGGACACTGCCAACAGGCCGGGATGACCCACTTCGTTCACCCTGAGCTCGTGATGGGAACGCTGCGCGAAGGCTTCACCGCCTACCAAACACTCGCCGCCGGCCTACCCCGCGCGCGATATACGCCATGTTCCTCGTCGCCGAGGTACATCCGTTCACCGATGGCAATGGCCGCGTGGCGCGAACGCTGATGAATGCCGAGCTGAGCGCAGCCGGCCTATGCCGTGTGATGGTGCCCATGTCCTACCGCGACGAGTACATGAGCGCGCTGCGTGCGCTCAGCCAGAACGACAACCCCACCCCGCTGTGGCGCATGATCGATCGCGCCCAGCGCTTGGCCTCGCTCATGCCCTGGACCGTGCACGACCCAATGCGGCTCATGAGCGAGACGAACGCCCTCGTCACACCCGATGACGCTCGCGAGCTCAACTTGCATCTGCTCGATCCCGCGCTGAGCCCCCGCGCGAGCGTGTCCGCCGCGATCTTGTGCGCGTCGCAGATCCGGCCCAGGTGCAGCAGCGAGTCCGTCTCCGCCGCCACCTCGCCGTCGCCCAGGCGCAGCACCAGCGGCACCCCCGGCAGCAGATCGCTCGCCGCCAGGCCCACCGCAACGTTCACCAGGTCCGTCGAGGTCACCGCCGCCACCGCCGCGCAGCGGCGGATGCCCAGACGCTCGAGCGTCTCGCGATCATCGCCGCGACCGATCGCCACCGGGATGCCCGCCGCCCGCGCCAGGCGCACGCACGGCGCGTCCGCGTCGCGCTCCACCCCCAGCACCGCCACGCCGCGGCGGTGAAGCTCCTGCGCCAGGCGAAAGCCCACCTGGCCAAAGCCGATCAACAGCACATGCCCACGGGCCGGCGCCGCCCGCGGCCCGAACAGCGTCGTCAAGCGCGGGCGGCTCAACCGTCGCACCAGCGCCGCCGTGAACACCGCCACCAGCGCCAGCGCCGCCAGCGTGTCAAGCGCTGACAGGATCTTGAACCACGCCCCGCCGCCGCCGCCCCCGGCGTGCCCGCCACCGTCGCCACCGAGCTGGTGCTGAAGTACAGCGCGTTCGACAACGCTCTCGTGCAGCGCGATCATCGTCAGCGCCGCCTCCATCAGCAGCGCCAGCAGCAACCCCATACCCGCGCGCACCAGCAGCCGCAGCGCGTCGTCGACCAGACGCGTGCCCGTCAATCGCCTCCCGGCAGCCGGACCAGCCGCCGCGATGCACTGCTCCGCCAGTTCGCTCGCCACGAGCTCCGACGGCGAGATCACGTGCACCGCCGGCACCACATGCGTCAGCTCGTGCGCGATCGTCCTGTCGAACATCGTCACCCACAGCGGCAGATCCGGGCGCAGGTGCGCGCTCAACAGCGTCAGACGCAGCGCCAGCACGTCATCGCGCGTCACCACCGCCACCGCGTCCCAGCGCTCCCGCGTCAGCATCGCCGAGATCTCGCTGTCGCTCATCGACGGCGCAGCCTGCACCCGGGTGCCCCGCTGGCGCAGGCGGTGCATCAGCGCCACCCCCAGACCGCCCTGTTCGCCCAGCAGCAAAACCGATCGCTCGCCCGGCTCCCCTCCAGATCTCCACATCACACCCTCCACGCCAACGCTCCCCAGGCTCCCCGTATTCGCCACTCCTCCGTGTCAGCCAACTCCACCTCGACCCCGAACTCGTCCGCCTCCACCAGCTCCAGCAGCTCGATCGAGCCCGCCTGCAGCAGATCGCCCTTGCCGAGCTCCAGCGCCGCCAGGCGCTCCGGCGCGTGTCGCGCACCACCACCCGCTGCACCGGCGCGCGCATCGGCTGCTGCGCCTGCGACTTGGCCTTGCGCACCTCGCGCAGCACGTCAGCCGTCACCTCCAGCGCCAGTCCTCTCGCCGGCGTCAGCCGCTCCGGCTCGGGTCGGCGCCCGTGCGCCAGCCGCGGCCGCGAGCTCAGCCGCCTCCGGCCACGGCGCGCGGTGCACCGAGCCCTCCTGCCACCACGACCACACCTCCTCGCACACGAACGGCAGGAACGGCGCGAACAGACGCTGGAAGACCGACAGCGAGAGCCGCAGCGCCAGGCTCACCGAGCCCGCTGACGCGCGGGTCCGGGTCGTAGCGGCGGCCCTTGACCAGCTCCAGGTAGTAGTCGCAGTACCACCAGAAGAACGTCTCCGTGCGCTCCAGCGCCCGCGCGTAGTCGTAGTCCTCGAAGCTGTCCGTCGCCTCGCTCGACGACCGCCGCCAGGCGCGCGATCAGCGCCCGGTCGAGCGGATGGGTGAGCGCCTCGCCCGGCGCGCGGCAGGTCGGCGAGCGCGAACTTCGACGCGTTCAGCAGCTTCACCGCCAGGCGCCGGCCGACCTTCATCTGCTGGGCATCGAATGCCGTATCCGTACCCGGACGGCCGCTCGCCGCCCAGTAGCGCGCAGCATCGGCCCCGTACTCCTCGAGCAGGTGCATCGGCGTCACCACGTTGCCCTTCGACTTCGACATCTTCTTGCGGTCCGGGTCCAGCACCCACCCGGAGATCGCCGCGTTCGCCCACGGCAGCTCGTCGTAGTCCAGGTGCGAGCGCAGGACCGTCGAGAACAGCCACGTCCTGATGATGTCGTGCGCCTGCGGGCGCACGTCCATCGGGAACACCTGCTCGAACAGCTCCTCGTCCTCGCCGGTGCGCTGCCCCGCGATCTGCGGCGTCAGCGACGACGTCGCCCACGTGTCCATGATGTCCGGGTCGCCCATGAAGCCGCCGGGCTGCCCCGCTGGGAGGCGTCGTAGCCGTCCGGCACGTCCGTCGACGGGTCCACCGGCAGATGCGCCTCGCAGCGCCGCTATCGGCTGGTCGTACAGCACGTTGCCGTCGCCGTCGATCGGGTACCAGACCGGGAACGGCACGCCGAAGAAGCGCTGGCGGCTGACGCACCAGTCGCCCGTCAAGCCGTTCACCCAGTCCTCGAAGCGCGCGCGCATGTACGGCGGGTGCCATTTCAGCTCGCGCCCACGCGCGATCAGCTCGTCGCGATGCTCGATCGTGCGGATGAACCACTGCCGGCTCGTCACGATCTCAACCGGGCGCTCGCCCTTCTCGAAGAACTTCACCGCCCGCATCACCGGCTGGGGCTCGCCGATCAGGTCGCCCGACTGCTCCAGCAGCTCGACGATCCGTTTGCGCGCCTGGTTGATCGTGCGGCCCTCGAGCTCGGCGTATTCGGTCGCGCGCGCGCCGAGGTCCTCGCGACTCCCAGCCCGGCGTTCCCCACGGCACCTCCGTCAGGCGCCCGTCTGGCCCCAGCACCGAGCGCACCGGCAGCCCCAGCTCGCGCCACCACGTCACGTCCGTCAGGTCGCCGAACGTGCACACCATCACCAGGCCCGTGCCCTTGTCCCTGCTCCACCAGCGGGTGCGTCAGCACCGGCACGCTGCGTGCCGAACAGCGGCGTCACCGCGTGCGTGCCCACCAGTCCGCGGTGGCGCTCGTCGTCCGGGTGCGCCAGCAGCGCCACGCACGCGGGGATCAGCTCCGGACGGGTCGTCTCGATCAGCGCCTCGCGCCGACCGTCGCCGTCGGGGTGCGAAGCGCACCCTGTGCATCGCCCCCGGGCGCTCGCGGTCCTCGAGCTCGGCCTGCGCGACCGCCGTCTGGAAGTCCACGTCCCACAGCGTCGGCGCCTCCAGCTGGTAGGCCGCACCGCGCTCGAGCAGTCCCAGGAACGAGCGCTGGGAGATGCGCTGGGCGAGCGCGGCCGATCGTCGTGTACGTCATCGACCAGTCCACCGACAGCCCCAGCGTGCGCCACAGCGCCTCGAACGCCTGCTCGTCGGTCTCGGTCAGCTGCAGGCACAGCTCCACGAAGTTCGGCCGCGAGATCGACACCGGCTCCTTCTCCGACGGCTCGGCCGGCGGCTCGAAGTCCGGGGTCATACGGCGACCGACGGGTCGCAGCGCACGCCGTAGTGGTTCTGCACCCGCCGCTCGGTCGGTAGGCCGTTGTCGTCCCAGCCCATCGGGTAGAAGACCTCCTTGCCCGCGCATCCGCTGGTAGCGCGCGACCGTGTCCGTGTGGGTGTAGGAGAACACGTGGCCCGACGTGCAGCGAGCCGCTCACCGTCGGCGGCGGCGTGTCGATCGAGAATACCCGCTCGCGCGGCGCCGAGCGGTCGAAGCTGTAGGTGCCGTCGCGCTCCCATGCAGCGCTCCACTTCTCCTCCAGGCCGTCCAGGGTGGGGCGCTCGGGGACGTGGGTCTTGCTGCTGGGTGGCTGTGGCTCGGACAAGCGGTTGATCGTATCCGGCCCGGGTATCCGTAACCAAGTCAGCGCGCGACCGTGCGAACTCAGCAAGCGAGGGCTCGTAATCCGGTCACGATACGGCGGCTCGCCGCGGAGCCATCCGGTCATGGTCAGACCGCGTCATCCACCACTCGCTCGATCATGAGCCCGTCGGTCCGGGCTTGGCTCCAAGCTTGTCTCAGGGCCTTCTCGCGTGTGTCGGCGGTGGCGTCGCCAACGTACTTTGTCCTGGTTTTCCCATCGACGCTGTAGCGAAGATAGGCGTACACCCGGCGACTCTTTGGTAGGTGCTTGAGGCGTATCGACGCGGTCGCCGTTCCGCCCTCGAGCAACTTGACCGTGCGCGCGGCGCGACCACCAGCCGCCTTGTCCTGCTCAGTGGCATGCTGGGCTCGTGTTCCCGACGGCACCTTCCATATCTCGGCTGGTGGCGGCTGAGGTCCCAGCGTGGCAGGATCAGCCACCTCGCAGGGCGTGCTCAACCGTGTCGGCTGCCACGATCGGAGCTTTCAAGACGTCTTCCTCCCAGAGGCGCACCACGTGCCAGCCAGTTGCGCGCAGCTCGGCGGTAACTTCCCGGTCGCGTTCTATCGTCCTGAGGATCTTCGGTACCCAGAACTCCTTGTTGCTGGGGAACAGATCCTCCAGACTCTTCAGACCACGTCTGTTGTGAGCGTTCCCATGCCAGAAGTCCCCGTCCACGAACACGGCGACACCGCGCTTGCGGACGACGATGTCTGGACATCCAACAACGTCCCTGGCGTGTAGTCGGTAGCGCAGGCCACGAGCGTGCAGCTCCCGACGAAGAGCTAGCTCAGCCCGCGAGTCCTTGTGTTTGACCGCTGCCATCATCCTCGATGTGACGGCGGGATCTCGGCGATGCTCCGTTGTCTGCATGCGCTGGACGTAGTGTTCCAGCGAGTTTATCGGCTATCCGGACGGCAATCAGTCGAGACAGTGGCACCGGCACGGCGTTTCCAATCTGGCGCATCGCCTCGCTGCGCGGGCCCGTGAATCTGTAAGAGTCCGGGAAGCCCTGAAGACGCGCACACTCCCGGACAGTCAGGTAGCGATGGCTACCATCGTCGCGTATGAGCACGTGCTCACCGCCGGGCACCCCGTGCACGCCGGCCTTGACCGTTCTTAGCGGGCCAATCGAGGGGATTGCCCGTGTGCCCCGCGTACAACCGAGCGCCGGGGATGCCGACGTGTTGCGATTGTCGGGTGCTCCTTGCCGTCCATCGGCTCCGGGAGACCCTCGATCGCGTCGCGAAGCGTTCGCCAGCGAAGCTCAGCCGGTTTGCGTCCAAGTCGCGGCTGCTCTCCACGGGCACGCAAGCCGCCCGGATCAGTGATTCCGTGCTCCTTCCAGTACGAGCCCTTGGCCTGGGACCACAAGAGCGCCGCGCGGCTATCGGTCATCTCTGGCCAGGTCCACTCAATGCCGAGATCCTCTCGAAAACCAACGATGAGCACGCGGTGGCGGTTCTGCGGTAGGCCGTAGTCAGCCGCGTTGACGAGCAGCTTGTGCACGACGTAACGATCACTCGCGGTGCCCCGCGCGGACCCACCACGCTCAAGGCGTGCCTTGTGGCGCCCCCACGACTCGCCCCGCTTAGGCGCCAGGAAAGGCTCACACAGCTGATCGAGGATGTAGTCGAAGTACGGACGGAAGGACTCACGCAGCAGGCCACGCACGTTCTCCAGCAGGAATGCCCGAGGCCGCACCTCGCGCAGCGCGCGAAAGACTTCGGAATAGGTTGCGCTTGTCCTGATCGCCGCGGTGCCGGCCCCCAAGCGAGAACGGCCGACAAGGAGCACCGCCGGCCAGTAGCTCCACGCGGCCTTCAAACGAAGACCAGTCGATCGCGGCGACGTCTCCACAAAGCAGCCGCCACCGACCTTCGACGCCCGAGCCTCGAAGTCCCATCGACGTTCTCCCGCAGCGTCTCACATGAGCGGCGATCGAGCTCGTTGACGAGCAGGTGCTGAAAGCCGGCCTCGTGACACCCAGCGCCAAGCCTCCTCCGCCCGCGAACAGCTCAATCGAGGTGCCCGACGACGGAAGGCGAAATGACATCAACTGGCCGTCGCGCCAGCTCCAAACCAAGCGACATCGTCGTGACACTACCGCGGAGTTCGGCGGAAAGCTTTCCTGACGCCATATCCAACCGAAGCTACGCTCAATTGTGTGCCCTAAGACACCACTTTGTGCCAATTCTGTGTCAGCTTTGTGCCGTTATTGCTCTACGTCGTCGAGAGTCTCGGGCGCGTCCAGGAGGGGAGACTTGGCCAGGACAGGAGGCTTGCCCGGTTGCGGCGGATGGGCGTCAAGGTGCTCGGCAATCAGCTTGCGGATCTTTGCGGCGCTGACTTGGGCCTGGCGGCCCTTGGCGAACGACCGCCCCGGGTGCAAGGTGTCCCAGGCCGACTTTTGCTGACCAGCGCGTCCAGTCGTCCCGCCCGGGAGTGCCACCTGGCGCGTGACCGCCAAACCCGTCGACAACACCGTTCCACAGCGGACGATAATGGCTGATCAACAGTCGCTCAGCGAGCGGGATCCAGATGTCCTCGACGACCAGATAGCGGCAGCGGAAGTCCTCCTCATCGAGATTGTTGACCGCCTTACCGAGCGGTAATGCTCGCGTAGCCGCGCGTAGAG
Organism: uncultured Solirubrobacteraceae bacterium; assembly: GCA_963752865.1. GTDB lineage: Bacteria > Actinomycetota > Thermoleophilia > Solirubrobacterales > Solirubrobacteraceae > Palsa-744. The sequence goes on along the minus strand of CAVVZU010000001.1, from coordinate 421,643 downwards.
CTTCCTGCCAGGCGACGCACCAAGCCCAACAAGACCCTTTCGCCCGCCAGGTGGCATCGCGCGGCCCACATAGATCGGCCACTCACAACCAGCCAGCGCAACCGGACGGTATGCCTCAAAGGGGCCCTGATAGTAGATGGCGTAGATGCCAGCGCCATCGAAACGCTCCGGCGGTGGTAGCGCCTCACACGGGCTCAGCAACAAGGCCTGGCCGACACTGCGGCCGAGCTCGACGCGGTCCAGCGGATTGAACGCGTGGCGGCCAGCGGACACGATGCGCAGGATACCCGCCGATCCACCGACTTGCGGGAGCTTGTGGGCGAGGCGGTCGAGGTTCTTGGCGGGTGAGCTTCCATTGGCATAGGACGGCGATCTGTCCTATGCGTCAGAAAACCAGACAGTGTTCAGCGACCGCGACTACGCCAAGGCTCGACAGCTGGGCAGCGACCACACCACGCAGACGCCCCCACCTCATCCCCGATAGACCGACGTACCGCAAGCTCCACAGCTGTCATAAGCGCGGGCGCAGAACGAACGGATCGACCAGCGGACCCTCGGGCGTTTGCCGCACGGACGGGCGGAAAGCGAACGGAGTCAGAAACAGTCGGGAGGGTCTGACCCCGCACGATGGGGAAACCTTTCATGAGAGTTCTCTTATAAAGTTGTACGGCTGGCCAAGCCGTGGTTAGAGTGACCACGTCCTGGCGGAGAAGCATTAGCGCTCGAGGAGACGGTTGTGAATTTTAGGGGAGGCAGTGACGACTTCGGGGGAAGTCACGCAGGCCGCTGGGGGAAGCGTTGAGCCTGTTCGCAAAGAAGCTGCTCGGCGTTGGTGGCGCTGTGGCTCTGGTGGGCGTGCTGCTCGGTCTCTACGTGGCGGCCTGGGCAACAAGCGCTCCGCCCACGATCGTCGCTACCACGGCGCCGGCGTCGAGCGGTGGCACACACTTGACACTTGAGACAGTCGCAGCGATCGGTCCCAAGTACAGCCCAACCCATCCCGATTGGGTTTCCTACCTAATCAAGAAGAACGGCAAGTGGATTCACAGCACGATCTTCACCGTGCCCGCCAACTCGGTCATCCACGTGACCATCTACCAGTACGACGGCGACAGCGGTCTGCGTAACGCATTCCTCTCCCAGGTCCAGGGCACGATCGGCGGCACCGAGACGATCAACGGCAAGGCGGTCAACTCGATCAACCCCGAAGAAACGTCGCACACGTGGGTGGTTCCCCAGCTCGGCGTGTTCATCCCGCTGCCAGGTGTGCCGGAAGAAGCCAAGAACCAGTGCGAATTCGCGCCGTGTGAAGGCGCCGCCCACAACACAGTCGAATTCAGCTTCCGTACCGGCGCCAAGGGCCGCTACCGCTGGCAGTGCTTCGTCCCCTGCGCCGCCGGTTACCTGTATGGCCTGGGCGGACCGATGCAAACGCTCGGCTACATGGACGGGTTCCTGAATGTCGTCTGACCCGACCACCGCCTCCGGCGAGCTCCCGCCGGAGCCAAACCACACGGCCCGCTTCGCAACCCTTTGGGTTGTTGTAACGGTAATCGCCATCCCGCTCGTGATCTGGGTCATCAGTCCGCTGCTCGGCCCGGGCACCGACAGCGACCAGGCGAGCGCCGTCGGCACCGACTTCACGGTGCTCGCGGTGGTCGCCACGCCTGTGGCCACCCTGGTCGTGATGTTCCTGCTGTACTCGGCGGTCTTCTTCCGCCAGCCCAAGGGTCAGATGCTCGAAGGCCCCGCCGTGCGCGGCCACGCCCGCGTGCAGGCGACCTGGATCATCGTCACCTCGATCATGGTCCTCGGCTTGGCGGTCTTTGGAACCGTGCGCCTGGAGTCGGCCGACGGCGCCGGCTCGGGATCCGGACCAAGCCCGCTGACGGTCCCCAAGGGCAAAAAGCTGCCCGTGCAGGTGATCGCCCAGCAGTGGCTGTTCACCTATCGCTACCCCACCTACGGCGGCGTGGAGACCACCGAACTGGTGCTGCCCGCCAATGAAGAGGTCGAATTCCACGTCACCTCGCTCGACGTGATCCACTCCTTCTGGGCGTTCAAGCTCGGGGTCAAGGCCGACGCCAGCCCGGGCGTCGACAACGTCGCGTTCGTCAAGCCCACGAAGCTCGAGAGCTTCACCGTGCGCTGCGCCGAGCTGTGCGGCATCTGGCACGGCTTCATGTCCAACGCCGGCAGGGTCGTCACGCCGGCCAAGTTCAGCAGCTGGATCCATGAAGAGGAGACGAAGCTCGCTCCGGCGACGAAGGTCCTGCCGAAGTACAGCACCACCTATCTACCCGAACCATTGAGGCGTGGAGAATGAGCACTACAAGCGCAGCCGCAGCCGCCCCCCTTCCGGCCGGACGCCCGCTGTGGCGGCGCCTGCTCGGCTTCAACCTGCTGACCGCCGTGATCCTCGGAGTCGGCGGCTACTACCTCGGCTGGTGGATCGGCCATCTGATCAACGGCCCGAGCTTCGAATACGAGAGCGCCACCGACGAGAACGACGTCGCGCTCTTGCTCGGCTACTTCTTCGGCGTGGCCGGCTTCCTGATCGGCCTCGGCTTCGCCAACTACCCGCTCTCGCGTCTGCTCGGCCGCCCCGCATCGCTGCGTGAGAAGGAGAGCGGCGGCATCGGTCGCTACTTCGGCCTGTGCACCGACCACAAGGTCGTAGGCATCCAGTACCTGGTCGGCATCGGCGTGTTCTTCTTCGTCGGCGGCGTCAACGCGATGCTGATCCGCGCCGAGCTGCTCAAGCCCGTGCCCACGCTCGTCGGCCCCAACCAGTACCTCTCGCTGGTCGGCATGCACGGCACGATGATGATGGGGATGATGACCTCCGGCATCCTCGGCCCGTTCGCCAACTACTTCGTACCGCTGATGATCGGCGCCAGGCGCATGGCCTTCCCGCGCATCGAGGCGCTCACCTTCTGGCTGCTGATGGCCGCCGGCTTCATCCTCGTCTCGACGATCTTCTTCGGTGGCTTCCCCACCGGCTGGACCGGCTATGAGCCGCTCAACGACGAGGCCGTGATGGGCATGGACTCCTACATCGTGTTCTTCGCGCTCGTCGGCGTCTCGATGGCACTCCTGGGGCTGAACATGATGGCCACGATCATCACCATGCGCGCTCCCGGGCTGACGTGGTCGCGGCTGCCGATCTTCGTGTGGTCGGTGTTCGCCACCGCCGTCTTGATGGTGCTCGCCGCGCCGATGCTGATCGCCACCCTCCTCATGGCCTCACTCGACCGCACGATCAACACCTCCTTCTTCATCACCGCCGGCGGCGGCAGCTCCTACCTGTTCGAGAACCTGTTCTGGTTCTTCGGCCATCCCGAGGTCTACATCCTCGCGCTGCCCGGCTTCGGCATCATCCTCGAGATCCTGCCCGTGTTCACACGCAAGCCGCTGTGGGGCTATCGCCTCGCGATCTCCGGCATGCTCGGCGTCAGCCTGTTGAGCTTCTTCGTGTGGCAGCACCACCTGTTCGTCAGCGGCATCAACGCCGACCTGCGTCCGTTCTACATGCTCTCCACGGAGATCATCTCCGTGCCCACAGGGTTCATCTTCCTGTGCGTCATGGGCACCCTGTGGAAGGCACGCACAACCTTCAGCGTGCCGATGCTGTTCGTCTACGCGTGGACGTTCAACTTCCTCATCGGCGGACTCTCCGGTGTGGTGCTCTCGGACGTCCCCACCGACACGGGCCTGCACGGCAGCTTCTTCGTGATGGCCCACTTCCACTACACGATCATGGGCGGGCTGATCTTCAGCTTCTTCGCCGGCATCTACTACTGGGTGCCGAAGATGCTGGGGCTGAAGTTCAACGAGATGCTCGCCAAGTGGCACTTCTGGCTCATGTTCATTGCCTTCAACTCGACCTTCCTGCCGCTGTTCGTGCTCGGCCTGAAGGGCATGCCCAGGCGCGTCAGCACCTACGAACCGGCCCTCCAGGGGCTCAACGACTGGGTTTCCATCTCCGCCTTCGTGCTCGGCTTCTCGATGCTGATCTTCATCTTCAACGTCGTCTACTCGCTGATCTTCGTCCGCGAGCCCGCCGAGGCGAACCCGTGGCGCTCCAAGAGCATGGAGTGGCAAGTGCCCACGCCGGTGCCCGTCAACAACTTCGAGCAGATCCCCGTGTTCGACTCCGACCCCTACGACTACGGCACACCCGTCCCCGTCACGGGCGGCGGCCGGCCGGCGACCGCGGGGGCCTGAGCAATGGCATCAGAAAGCGAAAAGCTGCCCCCGGGACTGATGGTCCCGCCCGTTCCAGCGGGCCACGAGATCCCACCCGAGCCACCGGACGTCGGCGCGCGGGCGCTGTCGGTCGCCTCACGGATGTTGTGCGGCGCCTCCACGTTCTTCTTCCTCGCGTTCGTGTTCGCGTACTTCTACCTGCGCTCGATCAACGCCGATGACATGTGGCACCCCAAGCACGTCAACCCCAACCAGGGGCTCGGCGCAGCGTTCATCATCCTGATCGTGCTCAGCGCGGGCCTTACGATCGTCGCCGGGCGACGAATGAAGGTCAAATCGTCCAGTTGGCTAACGCCCGGGATCGGCGGCGTGGTGCTCGGGCTGGCCGCCGTGGTGATCCAGTGCATCGAGTACACCGTCCAGCACTTCGGTCCCACCAACGGCGCCTACGCCAGCGTGTTCTGCGCTTGGAGCGCCTTCTACCTGATCGCGGTGCTGTTCACGATGTACTGGCTCGAGACGCAGGTCGCAACCGAGCTACGCGCACGCCGCGTGCCGGCGCGCGAGCTCGATCAGGAGACCGGCGCCGACATCGCCGACCCCGACAAGCTGATCGCCCCCGGGCTCGACGCGGCGGTCTTCTACTGGAGCTTCCTCGCCGGTATCGGCGTCGTCACCTACGTGATCCTCTACCTTCTGTAGAAGGAGCCCATGACAATGCTCGCCATCCCGCTCGCATCCTTCCTCGCAGGCTCGATTCTGACGCTGGTGCTCCCCCTCGCCGTGCTCATCTGCGTCGCCATCTGGTACGTGGCGATGTGGAAAAGCGGGTCGGGGGAACGGTAGCCCGCCCGGTGCTGCACGGTGCTACACTGAGGTAGTGCCGACAGCGCGTCCACGTCACACCATCACAGAGACCCCTCCCGTTCGGGAGGCCCTGGACGAGCTGCGCTCCCGCATGGGTGGAGAGCGAATCGACTACGCCGAGCTGGTGATACTTGGAGCGAAGGCGAAGGCACGCCAGCTGCCAGACGACGAGCAGGCAGCACGCGAGGCCGGGCGACGGCTAGCCGCGATGATCCGTGATCGTTCGCTTCACCTAGACGTAGAGGCTGCCGACGAGGTCAAGCATCTCGGCCTGATCGCCAACTGAGCACCCGACGTGCTCCTGCTCGACAATTCGGCTTGGGCCCGTCTGGAATCGAGTCGTCTCGATGAAAGCCGGGCGGAAGAAGTTCTCATGTGGATAGAAGACGCGCAGGTCGCGACATGCTTGCCGTTCCTGCTCGAGGCAGGCTACTCGGCGCGCTCAGTCAGAGACCGTGCGATCATCACGGGCGAGCTTGCACATTTGCCACACGTGGAGGTCGGCCGCGACGTCGAACGGCTCGCACTAGACGCGCAACGTGAGCTGACAGACATCGGCCATCACCGCCTGGCACCTGCTGATGTGGTCATCGCCGCCTGTGCTCACGCGGCTGGCATGGGCGTGCTGCACTACGACAACGACTTCGACCTGCTCGCGACGCGCACCAGCCTGAGCTTCAAGAGCGAGTGGCTCGCCCCACCCGGCATGCTGTAGGGCCGCTACTGCGCGGCGAGCTTCGGCACGTCATGGGCGATCTCGCTGGGTTCAAACGTTGCCGGGTAGATCGTCTTGAGGACTCCACCGGCGGTAATCCCGTAAACGAGCGCCGAGTGGGCCACCAGCTCCGGCTGACCGACCTCGCGTTCGGAGCCGACGTTCCAGGCGGCCCACGTCGGCGCGAGTTCCGCCGAGGAGCCGATCAGGTACTGCATCCTGCCGGCCATCTCGTGCTCGCGCACGAACCTGGCGACGTTCGCCGGGGTATCGCCGCGAGGGTCGACCGACACGGCGATCACCTGCACCTTCGCGGCCTCCTTGCCGAGCATGTTCAAGGCCACCCGCAGGTTGGAGGCGATCAGCGGGCAGATGTCCGGGCAGTTGGCATACAGGAACGTGACGAGCACGGCCTTGCCGCGATACTGGCTGAGCGTCACCGGCTGACCGAGGTAGTTGCGCAGGTGAATAGCCGGCGCCTGCTTGGCGGGGAGGGCGAGCGTGCCGTAGAACCCCTGGCCGGGCGCTGACTGTTGTGAGCCGTCCGGAAGCGTCGGCTTGGCGGGGCTCTTGACGAGCAGGAAGCTGACGACTGCCGCCACTATCAGTAGACCCGGGAGCGCAAGCACCGGTAGCGCCTTCATTGGTGGCATCCCTGGCGTCCGTTCAGGAGCCGCCTCGCCCGGGGTGGTCGTGTGCTTGCTCATCGCTCTCCGTCCCCCACGCGATTGTACAGCCGCGACGCTGTGTCTAGTGCAGTCAGTTCATGTCCACGTAGCCGGTAGCTTCGGTGGGGCTGCGCACGTTGGCTGACACCTTGTTTTCGTAGTTGCCCTCGATCGTCTGGATCTGCCCGTTGGGCAGCACGTCCCTGACGATCCCCACGTGTTCGTCGCCGAACACGATCAAATCGCCCGGCTGGGGCACCACGCCCGGGCCGTTCGGGATCGCCCGCCCGGAGCTCTCTGCCCACGACCACACCTCCGAGACCGCCCCCGCGCCCTGCCCTGCTTCGCCGATTGGCTCCCCCGCCTGACGCGCCACCCAGGAGGCGAAGTAAGCGCACCACGGCGCCCCCGGGACAGCCCCCGCAGTGGCCGTGCGGTATTCGGCGATCGCAGGCGATTCGTTTGAGCCGGGCGGCTGCTCGGTCTGGCCGAGCTGGCTTTCGGCGATCGCCACGATGCGGGCGCCCGGCGAGCTCCCCTCAGTATCGACGGACGACAGCCCAGGTGAGCCAACCACGCCGTCGGCGCTCTGCAGCGAGGAATACGACGGGCTGAGGTATGCCGCGCTGCTCAGGCCTGCACCGGTCGAACCGGTGGCGCTCGCTCCCGCGGTCGCCTGTTCGAGAGCACTGGCGAACGACGAGGCGCCGCTGCCCGCCCCCGTCGCCGTGGTTGCGGTCGGGGCTTCGGTGCCGCCTGTGAGGTTGCCAGCCGAGCCGATCATCGCGGCTGGATCGGCGAGCGCCTGCCTGATCGCGGAGACGCGCTCCAGCGTGGCTTCGATGCTCATCGCCCAGGTAATCGGCAGCAGTGCCAGACCGTTGAGGCTGGCGCCATCGCCGGGTCGCGGTCGGCGCTTCAGTTCTCGCGCATCTGACCGATTAAATGTGGACGGGCGACCGTCGTCGCCCGTCCAACCACCGTTCCCTCGATGAAGCGGCGGTATATGGCTGCGCCGGTCCGTTGCCTGACCGCCGAAGCGTTATGACCCGTCTGCCCGCGCGCAGCCGATGTAAACACCGGCAAGCGGTCAGATGGGCTTCACTGCAGCGGTGGCGTCCTCTGGGCGCCACCGCTGAGGAAGTTCATTGCTCCTCTTATTCGAGGAGTTTCAGTGTCGCGTCAGGCAGCTGGTTGGCCTGGGCGAGAATCGACACGCCGGCCTGCTGCAGAACCTGGTCCTTCGTGAAGTTGGTCATTTCGGTGGCCATGTTCACGTCGTCCAGCGCGCTTACAGCCGATGTCAGGTTCTGGCTGTAAACTTCCAGGTTGCTCTGCGTGTACTGAATACGGTCCTGGATCGAGCCGAATTCACCAGCGAGGCCCGCCACCTTGGCGATTGCTTCACTGATTTCTTTGAGGCCCGTCGGTTCCTTCGTTTTGGCAACTTCCGCAACTTCTGTTTTCAGCGTTTTGATCGCTTCTTTTTCAGTTTCCGTCGCTTCTTTGATTTCTAGTGCGGTCTTGCCTTCTTCTTTGAGTTCTTTTTCTTTTTCGACGAGCGTTTTTTCGTCGGCGGTGATTTCGGTGTCTTTGGTTTTGATTTCTTCTTTTTCTGTCGCGCCGAGGACTACCACGAGGCGTTCGCCAAGCGTCGCCGTTTCGATTTTGCTTTCGATCGATTTGTAGAGTTCGATCGTCGTGACGCCGATGCCTTCGCCGTCGTTGGCGCCGACCTGGAAGCGGATTTCTTCAGCCGCGTTCAGCAGGTTCTTGCCGTTGAACTGCGTCGTTTCACCGACGCGCTGGATCTCTGAGACCAGCTGGCCAACCTCGGAGATGATCGCCGTCTGGTCTTCTTCTGAGGTCGTGCCGTTCGAGTACTGCACGGCGAGCTCGCGTACACGCTGAAGCATCGTGTTGACGTCGTTGAGCGCACCCTGAGCGGTCTGTGCCAGAGCGACAGCGTCCTGGATGTTTTCGGACGCCTGGTTGAGGCCGTTGACCTGGCTCTGAAGGCTTTCGGAAATCGCGTAGCCGGCGACGTCATCGCTGGCCGAGTTGATCTTGAGGCCCGAGGACAGCCGCTGCATCGACATCGAGAGCATGTTCTCGGTGTTGTTCAGGTTCCTCGAGGCGTTCATCGCCTCCAGGTTGGTGTTGATCGTGAGGCCCATACGTTCATCTCCTTGATGACGGTGTTTGGTGAGGTCCTGAGCCGACTCCGTGTCGACCCACGCGGATTATCGTCACCGCAGCGGAAAACTTGAGGGAGATTTCCGTCTTGCACCTGGGATTCCTGCCGGCGGCAGCATTTCCTGCAGGTGCGGCGCGCGCGCCCGGGCGGCCCTACGCGCGGATGTCGATGTGCGGGCGCCCTTCGTCATCCTCGCCGCGCTCTGATGGCGGCTCAGGCGGCGGCTCGTCGCGGGGATGCTCCCGGCGTTCGCGTGGGGGACGATCACGCTCGCGTGAGACCCGCGGCAGGCGGTCAAGGGGCGTCAGCCCCGCGGGGACGGGGAGTGGCCCGGGGGCGATGGGATGGATCGGGTCCATATCTCAGCCCCTATGAGGCCCTCGCGCTTGGCGGCTCAGACCCCACGGGCAGCGCACGCCGGGCGCGTGCGGCCCGGGTGACGCTGATCATCTGCTGCTCGCGGCCCTTGAGCTCGAGGATCACGAGCCGCTTCCAGACGAATACCGCACCGGCCCACGCTGCCACATAACAGACGACGCCGGCGATCAGCGCCCGCAGGCCGGCGGCGGCAAGCGTGTTGGTGGGCAGCGACAGGTAGCCGCCGAGGGCGAAGCCCACGAGCCCACCCCAGCTCTTGGTCCGCGCGACCGCCCGCGCCGCGCGTGGGTGGGCTGCGATGTTGGGTCCGGTGGCGCCGTCCTCGGCGTCATCTGCATCCCCGTCATCCTTGCCCTTCTTTGCCTTCTTGTCCTTGCCGTCCTTCTTCGCGTCCTTGGCCTTGGCTGCCTTCTTGTCGGGCTTCTCCGGCGCGAGCGGCGGAGCCGCAACGGGCGCGGCTGTGGCCTCCTCGACGACGGGTGCCTCAGCGGTGTCAGCTGCCATGGCGTCCGTCCGTTTCCAGGCCGCGTTGACGTTCGTCGCGCTGGCACTCGAAGATGAAGCGAATCAGGCGGCGCCGGTCGAGGCTCTGAGATGTCGGTGAACTCGACGGCGCGGCGCTGGCGAGAGTCGACCCGCACGACCTTGCCCTTACCGGCGATCAGCAGCACGCCGGGGGTGAGCGTGAGCTGGAAGGAGACCTCATCGCCGATCTTCAGCGAATCGGGGCCCGCGAGCAAAAAGCCACCGCCGCTGACATCCACGGTGTAGCTCTGGATTGGTTCCTGGTTGCGCCCGCTGTACACGACCGCGGGACGCGTGGAGCCGATGCGCACGTACTCGCGTTCCTGCAGCACCTCGATCGAGCGCGGCCGGTCGATGCGCACCACATCGGGCTCCGCTGGATCCTCGATCGTGGCGGTGCCGCGCAGGCGGACCCGCCCGCGCGGGCCGACGAACTCGAGCATCAGGCTCTCCAGCTGGCTGTAGCTGAGCGGCTGCGTGGGCACCATGATCGCCACCAGCAGCGTGTCGGCGCCGGCCTCGAGCACGCGTGCGGGGATGCGCTCGCCGCCGCTACCCACGAGCGTGACGTTCTCCGAGCGCCCGGGGAGCAGTACCGGCTCGGACTTCTCTGAGCTTCCGCGCCCGAATTTCATGGCAAGAGCCTCTCCGCGAGAGCGTTGGGGGTGAGCTGGCGCAGCCGCCAAGCACCGCCGCGGCCGCGCTCGAGCATGTATTCGGGGGCAAGACCGAAGCGACAGGCGGCCTCGACGGCCACCCCCAGCTGATCGGTCTCGTCTGCGTGGGTGACCGCGAGCGCGTTCGCACCCAGCGGCGCGAGGGCCTGCAGCAGCTGTGTGGCGGCGGTCGCGCCGAGCGTCGCTGGCAGCGCGACGACGACCCGCTCGGGCGTTAGCTCCGCGAGCAGTCGCGCGAGCTCGCGTGCGCCCCCGCGATCGGACGGAGAGAGGCTGGGCGTGTCGAGGATCGCCATGCCGTCACCGCGCGCCCTGCGCAACGCCCGCAGCGCGTTTGGCGCGGCGGCGGGCGTGGGCTTGACGATGTGGGGGGCGAGCAGCATCTGTAGCTCGCCGCGCTCGCCCGCGCGGGTGATCGTCGCGAAGCTCGCCGGCAGCGAGCTACTGCGGCGATAGGCGCCCAACAGCGTCGTGCAGAAGGTCGTCTTGCCGGCTCCACCAGCGCCGACGACGACGATCGCGGCGCCCTTCGTGGCCAACGGCGGTGCAACCGGTATCCGCTGTGCGAGCGTCGCCCGCACAGCCTGCACGAGGCCGGCGCGGGGCGCGAGCGCAAGCGCGTGCGCGCCGGCCGCGTCGATCAGCTCGTGCGCGAGCTCCTCGCTGATGCCGCAGCGCTGCAGGCTCTTGGCGACGCCGGCGCGAGCGCGCGCCTGCGAGCCCGGCGCCACCACCCGCCGCTCGCTCGGCGCTTGTTGGGGCTCGCGCGCGGCACCGGCGGGCCGCGGAAACAGCTCCGCCTGCTCGCGAGGGATCAGCTCCTGGAAGTCGGTTGCCCACGCGGAGGATTCCTCGCGGCGCTCGGTGCTCGACCCGCGCGGCGGGCTCTTGGCGCGTTCGGCGCGCGCCAGCGCGGCCAGGTGCGCGGTCACATATGCGCTACCCGCCGCCGCGGCGGGGGCCGGCATCGCCTGGCGCGTGTAGAAGGGCGTGGGCAGCGGCTCAGCCACAGCCGGCGATGAGCTCGCGCCCGCGGCGGGAGCCACGGGCCGCGGCGGCGGGATGAACGCCGGCGGCGCCGGTGTAGCCGGGCGCATCGCCGCGGAGCGGTACTCGAACGTGGGCCGCTGCGGCAGGCCGGGCGCAAGATGTGGAGCAGGCGGAGGAGGCGGGGCCGCGGCGGGCTGGGGAGCAGGGGTCGCGACTGGCTGCGCGGCGGCTGCGGTGGGCTGCACCTGCGGCTCAGGCTGGTATTCCTCCGCGTGGATCTGCCCAGCTGGGGCTTGCTGGTAGGACTGGGAGGCGGCGAGCGGCACCTCGCTTGCCTCTTCGTCGTAGAGGTCCACGCCGGGACCGCCTGGCATCGCCTCGATCTCCACGAACGCGCGCTGGAAGAAGCCGAGCACGCCGCCGGTCAACCCCTCGCGACGGCGCACGATGATCGCGTCGGCACCGAGATCGCGCTGGATCTGCGGCACCAGCTCCTCCACGGAGCGGCCACGGTAGACGCGCGTCGCCGTGTCGCGACCGTTGCCCAAACGGGAGCGGGCCTCACGGCCGAGTGCTTCCAAGATCTCCCCGGGCGTGCTCATGCGTGGATTACACCCACTGTTTCAACGTTGATCCCGGGGGCGATCTCGTTGTAGGAGCACACGGCAAGATGGGGCTGTGCCTGGGCGATCAGACGCCGCAGGTGCCGGCGGATGCGCGCGGAGCACAGCAGAACGGGTCCCTTTCCACCTCCGGGACCGCCCTGGGAGCCGAGCGCGGTGGCGTGCTCGACCTGCTTGCGCAGCGCGGTGACGATCGCCTGCGCGCGCGGGGGATCCATGGCGAGGTACTCCCCGTCAGTGGTCTGGGTGATCGAGGTGGAGACCTCCTGCTCGATGGCGGGATCCAGGGTAATGGCTTGCAGTCGCAACCGCTCGTCCAGGTGGGGAGCCGTGATCGCCCGGCCCAGTGCCTGGCGAGCGTACTCCGATAGGAGGCTTGTGTCTCGTGTTGTTCGCGCCTTGTCGCCGATCGCCTCCACGATCGTGCCGAGATCGCGGATCGGCACACCCTCCGCAAGCAGCGACTGCAGCACGCGCTGGATCTCTCCGAGCGACAGCGCGTCCGGCACGACCTCTTCGACGACAGCGGCGTTGGTCTCCTTGAGCTTGTCGAGCAGCGCGCGGACGTCCTGGCGGGTGAGCACCTCGGCGGCGTGATCGCGGATCGTCTCGGTCAGGTGGGTGACGATCACCGACTCGGCATCGACGACGGTGTAGCCGAGCGCCTCGGCCTCCGCACGCGCGGACTCCTGGATCCACACGGCCTCCAGGCCGAAGGCGGGCTCGCGCGTGGGGATGCCCTGGAGTTTGCCGACTGGCGTCGCCGGGGTCCATCGCGAGCAGGTGCCCGGGCATGATGCTCCCGCGCGTGACCTCCGAGCCGCGCACCTTGACGACGTACTCGTGCGACTCCATGCCCAGCTCGTCGTGGATGCGCACGGGCGGGATCACGAGGCCGAGGTCGGCGGCGATCTGGCGGCGGATCATGCTCACGCGGCGCAGCAAAGTGCTGCTGCCCGTGCCGCCACCGCCGCCGTCGACGAGCGGCACGAGGCCGAAGCCGATCGCGAGCTCGAGCGCATCGACGCCCACTTCGGCCATCGGCTCCTCGCCCGGTTTTCGGCAGCGACGCCTGCGCGGCGGCGGCGCTGGCGGCAGCCTTGTCGGCATCCTGCGCGCCGGGCATGCCGTTGCGAACGGCCCAGCCGATCGCGCCGAAGATCGCCGGCGATCAACAGGAACGGGAGCTTCGGCAGCCCGGGAATCAGCGCGAACAGCCCGATCGCGCAGGCAGCCACGAGTGGGCGCCTTGCGCTGACCGAGGACCTGGTTGGCGATGTCCGAGCCGAGGTCGCGGTCGGAGGCGGCGCGGGTAACGATGATGCCGGTGGCGACGGAGATCAACAGCGCGGGGATCTGCGCGGACGAGGCCGTCGCCGACCGTCAGCAGCGAGTACTGGTGGGTGGCTTCGCTGAAGCCGAGGTGGCGCTGGAGCATGCCGACGATGATCCCGCCGACGAGGTTGATGGCGGTGATGATCACGGCCGCCATGGCGTCGCCTTTGACGAACTTCGAGGCACCGTCCATGGCGCCGTAGAAGTCCGCCTCCCGGGCGATCTCGGAGCGGCGTGCGCGCGCCTGGTCGTCGGTGATCAGGCCGGCGTTCAGGTCGGCGTCGATCGCCATCTGCTTGCCTGGCATCGCGTCGAGCGTGAAGCGCGCGCCGACCTCGGCGACGCGTCCGGCGCCGTTGGTGACGACGACGAACTGGATCACGACGAGGATCAGGAAGATCACCAGGCCGACGACGACGTTGCCGCCGACGACGAATTCCCCGAATGCCTTGACCACGCTGCCGGCGTCGCCGGTGGTGAGGATCGAGCCGCGTGACCGACACGTTGATCGCCAGGCGGAACATCGTGGTCAGCAGCAGCAGGCTCGGGAACGATGCGAAGTCGAGCGCCTTGCCGAGATACATGGTGGCGACCACGATCGTGAGCGCACCGGCGATGTTGAGCGTGATCATCAGGCTGAGCAGCTCCGAGGGGAGCGGCACGACGAGCATCGTCACGACGAGCACGACGGCGACCGCCGCGAGCATGTCGGTGTGCGCGAGCATCCTGCGCAGGCCGGGGCTGTTCACGACGCGAGCCTCCTATTGATTGGCTGTCCGCCGGCGCCTGCCCCGCCCGGTCGGCCCGCCCTGCGGCCGGCCATGCGGTAGACGAAGGCGAGCACCCGCGCGACCGCCGCGTAGAGCTCCTGGGGGATGATCTGGCCGATCTCCACGGACGAGTGCAGGGCACGCGCGAGCGGCGGGTCGGCGATCACGGGCACGTCGTTCTCTTCGGCGACGCGCTTGATCTGCAGGGCGATGAGGTCCTTGCCCTTGGCGACGACCTCGGGGGCGGTGCGCGTGCCGTCATAGGTGAGCGCGACGGCGAAGTGGGTGGGGTTGGTGACGACCACGTCGGCGTCGGCGACCGCGGCCATCATGCGTACCCGTGCCAATTGCGCCTGGCGACGGCGCAGCGCCGCCTTGACCTCGGCGGAGACGCCGTACTGGCGGGTCTCGTCCTTGCACCTGCTGCTTGGTCATCATCAGCTGTTTCTCGTGGCGATGGCGCTTCCAGGCGTAGTCGATCAGGCCGATCAGCAGATACGCGAAGGCTGCGTCGCTCGGCGACGCCGAGTGCCTTGCCGACCGACAGCGAGCCGAGCCCGCCGGCGGAGATGCCGACGATCGAGGCGAGACTCGTCAGCCCCGGCAGCAGCGCGAGCGCGGCGACGGCGCCGACGACGCCGACCTTGACGACCGTCTTGATCGCCTCGAAGACGGCGTTTGGCCCCAGCAGGTTCTTCAGGCCGGATGCCGGGTTGATACGGCGGAAGTCGGGTTTGAGCGCCTGCGGCGTGGGCCTGAAGCCAACCTGGGCGACGCCCACGAGCACGCCGGCGGCGAGGCACGCCCCGGCGACGGGCGCGATCGCGACGCCTACGGTGGCTACAGCGCGAGTGCAGCAGGTCGTCGAGCCCGGCGGCGCTGGTGGCGTGAGAGGACTGGGAGATGTCGCCGAAGGCCTGGTGGAACATCGCGCCACCCGCGGCGGCGATGTTGGCGCCGACCAGGCTGATGGTAAACAGGCCGGCGACCACGACGACCGCTCCGCCGAGGTCCTGGCTGCGCGCCGACCTGCCCTTTCTCACGGGCGCGTTGGCGGTGCCTGGGTGTTGCTTTCTCTGTGCGGTCCTCGTTGGGCATGGCCTACGCCACGTGCAGCGCGCCGAGGGCGTCGCCCACGCTCACTGACAGTTGGTTGGAGATCCAGTTGGCGGTGAACGGCAGCGACGCGCCGACCACGAGCAGCGCAACGGCCACCTTGGTGGGAAAGCCAACGGCGAAGATGTTCAGCTGCGGGACGACGCGCGAGACAACACCGAAGGCGACGTCGGTGATCAGCAGCGCCACGAGCACCGGCGCGGCGACCTCGAGCGCTCCGGCGAACACGGTGGCGAAGACCTGCTCGACGCCGCCCACCAGCGAGGTCAGCCGCGGGCCCTTCGTCAGGGGCACGAGCTGGAAGGTCCGATCGAGGCCGCGCAGCGTCCACGCGTCGCCGCCGATGACCAGGAAGACGAGCGTCCCCACGAGCGAGTAGAAGCGTGCGATCACGGCTGTTTCCTGGCCGTTCATGGGGTTGATCAGGTTGCCGTAGGAGAAGCCCGCGATCACGTCGATCACCGAGCCGGCCGATTCGATCACGGCCGCCAGGAGGCTCAGCGTGAAGGCGAAGCCGAAGCCGACGAGCAGGCCCTCGACCACGAGGCCGGCGAGTGTGACGGGGTCGGTGGGGATGTGCTGGCCCTGCAGCGCGATCGGCGCGAGGCCCGACGGAGATCCCCACCGCGATCAGCCCCTTTACGTGCGGGCGGGATGATCTGCGAGGAGAACAGCGGCGCGAGGATGAACAGCGGCGTGACGCGCGCGAGCACGAGGATGAAGCCGACGCGAGCTCACCGCCCTGCGAGTTTTGTGAGCAGCTCGGATCACGAGCCCACCATCGTCGGGATGGACGTGTATAGGGCGGTGGTGTAGGAGACGAGCTGGCCGAGCATCCACGGGCCGAGCACGACGATCACGACGGCCACGGCGGCGATCTTGGGGATCAGCGACAGGCTCTGCTCCTGGATCTGGGTGACGGCCTGGAAGACGCTGACCAGGAGGCCGACGGCAAGCGCCACGAGCAGCAGCGGCCCGGCGATCTTCAGCGCCAGGCTCATGGCCTGGGTGGCGAGGTTGACGACGGTGTCCTGGTTCATGAGTGGCCGGGGAGGCTGGGTGGGATCTAGTGAAAGCTCTGGACGAGGGACTTGATGACGAGATCCCAGCCGTCGACGAGCACGAACAGCAGGATCTTGAAAGGCAGCGAGATGAACGTGGGCGGCAGCATGATCATGCCCATGCTCATCAGCACGAGGAGACGATCAGGTCGATAATCAGGAACGGCAGGAAGATCAAGAAGCCGATCTGAAAGGCGGTCTTCAGCTCGGAGACGATGAACGCGGGGATCAGCACCTCGGTGGGCACTTCGGCGCGGGTGTGTGGCTCTTTGGCGTGGGCGAGGTTGACGAACAGCGAGATGTCCTCGACGCGCGTCTGGCGGAACATGAATTCACGCAGCGGCTGCTCGGCACGCTCGAGCGCGACGGTGGTGGGATCCTGTTCGCCTCGAGCGGTTCGACGGCGTCCTTCTTGATCGCGCCGACGGTGGGGGCCATGACGAAGATCGTGAGGAACAGCGCGATGCCGACGAGCACCTGGTTGGGTGGGGCGGTGGTGGTGCCGACGGCGGTGCGGATGAAGCCGAGCACGATCAGGATGCGGCTGAAGCCGGTGACGGTGAAGAGGATTGCGGGCACGAGCGTGAGCCCACCGACGAGCAGCAGGATCTGCACGGCGTTGCTGGAGCTCACGGCGGGTAGCGCGGCGAGCAGGCTGATCGTGTTCATCGCCTGACCGTCATTTCGCGTAGGCGCTCGACGAGCCCGGACGACGGCGAGGGCATGCGCATGGGGTCGGGCCGATGATTTGCCGGAACCGGCCCGCCCGCGCCGGTGAGCACGCGCTGCTGGGAGAAGCCGCTCTCAGTGGGAAAGCCGCTCTCGCCGGGAGCTCGCCCTGCTCGGAGTGCGAGCCTGCCTGGCTGACGGTGCGCCCGGCGCCGATGACGAGCTGGCTGGCGGCGCTGAGCAGACGCGAGCGTTCCCGTGGGGGCTCCACAAGCTCCCCAAAATCACCGAGCAAGCCTGCTTCGCGGGCCTGCTCCTCGGTGTAGCGGTGGATCGGTGCGACGCCGTGCTCGGTGGCGCCGAGCAGCACGTAGTCGTTGCCGGCGCGTACGAGATGCACGGAGCGCCCGGAGCCGAGGGTGAGTGCGGCGACACTGGCAAGGCCGGCGCTCGATTGACCGGAGTCGCCACCGCCCTCGCGGCGCGTCTTGACCTGACGCAGGATCCAGGCGAGCCCCCAGATGACGCCGATGACGATGGCGAGGCCAACGATCGTGCGGACGATGCTCGCGCCACCACTACTGGTGACGCTGGAATGCGACGTGCCGCTGGAGGCGTTGAGGTTGAGCGGGGTGTTTTCGCCGGTGGCGGGCGCTGTCTTCAGCGCGGGCGAGAACGCAGACGCTTCACCCGCGAAAGCGAGCAGGCAGGCGCAGAGCGCCGCAGTCGCCGTCGCGACCGCACGGAAAAGCGATATGCACTTGATCATCGAGGGACGACTCCGAGGAAGAGTCGTCCGGGTTATCGGCCCGGCGGCGGGGGTCTTGAGCTACTGCAGCAGCGTGGAGAGCTGCACCGCCCACTGGCCCTCGGCGGTGACGACGAGCACGCCGTTGGCGAAGCACAGCCCGTTGGCGAACAGCTCGACGGGCGCCTCGGCGGTCTGGTCGAGCTCGACGAGCGCCCCGGGCGTGAGCTGAGCGCGTCTCCCAGCGGCAGGTGGGTCCTGCCGAGCTCAGCCCACACGCGGACGAAGATGCTGCGCAGGATCTCCCCGTGCTCGGGGCTCTGGAGGGACTCCTGCAGGTGGGCGCGCGCGCGCTCGAGCTCTGCCCGGCCGAGCTTGGCGTAGGTGTCGGCGCGAATCGGCGGCTCGCCTGTGGAGGTGAGCTTGACGGCGCGCCTGACGCCGCTGCGACCGGGGCGGCCGCGACCGAGGGAAACGCCCTCCGCGAACAGCAGCACGCCGTCCTCGGAGCTGTCTTCGAGCGTCACGAGCGCGCCGGTGGTCAGTTCGAGCATCCGCTCGATGGGCATCTGCACGGATCCGACCTCCGCGCGCAGCAGCACGTTCGCGCCGGCGACACCGCGGCGCAGGGCGACGGCGCCACGGGGGTCCGAGCCAGTGGGCCGGTTGCCGCCGCCACGGATGCGCTCGGTGATGGGCTCGATCGCAGCCCATGGGATCAGCAGCGAGATCGCTGAGGTGAGCGCGTCGATCTTGACCTCGAGGGTGACGGACAACGTGGGTTCGCCGATGGGCGTGTTGACGCCGGCGTCGCCCTCGATGTCGACGTCGCCGCGTACGAGCTCGGGGCCGCCGAATTCGCACCAGGCGGAGGACAGCTGGCGCACGATCGAGTCGAGCACGCCCCTGGTGAGCACCCAGTCGATCTCCGTCAGGTGGCGCTGCTCGGGCGCGTGGGAGGCCTCACCGCCGAGGAGGCATTCGAGCGACTGCAGCACCAGCGGCAGCTCGACGCTCATCAGCATGTGCCGCTGGATCGATTCGGCCTCGACGGCCACGGCGATCGCGTCGGCGGGCAGCTGCGCCTTGGCGGCCGCCCAGGTGTGCTGGCTGATGTCTGTGAGGACGATCTCGATCTCGGCGTTCAGCTCGGTTTCGAGCCAGTTGCTGAGCGTCTCGCAGAACACGTCGAGCGCGCGCACGATGCGCCGGCGCAGCTCGGTGGTGAACTTGGTGGGCTGGGAGAAGTCGAGCGTGCGGATGCCTTCGGGACCGACGCCCGCGTGCTCCATCGCCTCCGCGTGCTCCACCGGCTCCGGCGTTTGGGAGCTCTCCAGATCGGGGGCGTCGCTTTGCTGCTGGCCCACGCTCATGTCCGGCACAGGTTCCCTAGCCCTCCTGGTCGGTGGCTGCGTTCTCACCGGCAGCGTCCCCGCCGACGGGCCCATCGTCGCCGACAGCCACGGCTCCAGCGGCCGGCGCATCGGCGGCTGGGGCGGCGACGTCTGCCCCCCGGGCACCGTCAGCGGCAACGAGCTCTGCGTCCTGCGAGTCGGACTGGCCGTCGAGGATCTCGGTGATGCGCAAACCGTACTGCTCGTCGATGACGACGACCTCGCCACGGGCGATTGCGCTGCCGTTGACGAGCAGGTCGGCGGCCTCACCGGCAAGACGCTCGAGCGTGACGACGGAGCCGACGCGTAGATCGAGCGTCTCGCCGACGGTCATGTGCGTGCGCCCGATCTCGACGCTCAGCTCCATGGGGATGTCGCTGAGGCGACTCAGATCGACGTCAACGGCGGAGTCTCCGTTGGTGTGCGCTGGCTGGTCGAACTGCTCGTACTCGATCGTCTCCGGCAAGTTGGCTCCTATTGGACTGTCAGGTCTGGGATCAGGATCGCTTCGACCTTGACATCGGTCTCCTTGGTGATCGCCTCGAGGATCTGGTGCTTGAGCGCCTTGCGGCCCTGTTCGGTGACAAGCGTTTCGCCGTTCTGGTTGGTGATGGCGTTGGTCACGATTTCGCGCACAAGCGGTTCCTCGGGCAGCGTGCCGACGGCGTTTTCGCCGCTGGAGGCGGCAGCGGTGGCCGACGCGCCGTCGCTCTGCCCGGGGGCGAGCTCGAGCCCGACCGTCAGCTTGGCAAAGCGGCCTTGTTGGAGATTCAGCAGGAACGGCGCGGGCATCACGTACAGGGTTCCCTTGATCTTGTCCTTGTTGACGGGCGCGGGCCGGGTCATCTTGTAACCGATCCCCAGTATGAGTATCGGCAGGGCCACTGCAAGCATTACCTTTTTGTTCTTGAGCTTTGACATGTCGTCCTGACTTAAGGTTCGGATTCGCCTTCCGCTTCTGGTTCGCCTTCGGCTCCGTGGAGTCGTCGCATGACGATCTCCACGCGCCGATTGCGTGCACGACCGGCGGCGGTCGCATTGCTATCTATCGGTCGTTGTTCGGCGTTGCCTGAGGCTGTGAGCCTGTTGGCACCGACGCCGTGCGCGATGAGGTACTGCACGACGGTGCTGGCGCGGGCGGTCGACAGCTCCCAGTTGCTGGGGAACTGACTCGAGTGGATGGGCACGTTGTCGGTGTTGCCTTCGACGGAGATGGGGTGCGTCTGATCGACGTTGAGGAGGCTGGCGATCTCGGTCAGGAGGCCGAAGGCGCGGCCTTCGAGCGTGGCCTGGCCGGAGGCGAACAGGAGATCGTCGGTGAGCACCCTGATGACGAGGCCGCGCTGTTCGATCGCCACCTTGACGCTCTTGCGAGAAGCCGTGTGCCTTGGCGTACGCTTCGAGCTCGGTCTTGATGCGCGCGAACTCAGACGCCTGATTTCTGGCGGCGGCGGCTTTCGCGGCGGCCGCGGCGGCGTTGGTGGAGGTGGCGGTGCTGACGTTGTGCGCGGTGCTGTTTTCGCTGGAGCTGGAGCCTTCCGTGGCGACGGGCTCGATCGCCTGCAGTTCGGTGCTGGCGGGGGTTTGTGCGTGGTTGGCGGTGGAGCCCTGCGGGCGACGGATGTGCCGCCGGGGAGGATGTGCCCGGAGAAGGCCGCCTTGAGCGACTTCTGCAGCGTCTGGTACTTGGAGATGTTGACCGAGGAGATCGAGAACAGCACCATGAACAGCGCCATCAGCAGCGTGATCATGTCCGCGTAGGTGAGCAGCCAGCGCTCCTCGCTCTCGTGCTCGCCGCCATGACCGCGGCGGCGGCCGTGCCCGCCGCGTGCCATCTCAGGCTGCCTTGGCCTCGACGTTGAGGCGCGCCACGTTGTCCTCGCCGGGCTCGCCGCGGTCTTCCGGCGGCACGTAGGACATCAGCTTTTCGGAGACGAGCCGGGGATTGTCGCCGGCCTGGATCGAGAGGATGCCCTCGAGCGTCATCATCCGCAGCTCCATCTCTTCGGCGGAGATCGCCTTGAGGCGGTTGGCAATCGGCAGGAACACGACGTTGGCGGAGCCGACGCCCATCAGCGTGGCGATGAACGCAGCGGAGATGGACGGCCCGAGGGTGGCGGGCGCGGCGAGGTTCTGCAGCACGTGCACCAGCCCGAGGACGGTGCCGATGATGCCCATCGTGGGGGCAAAGCCGCCGGCCTTCTCAAACGGCGCGGCGCCGGCGGCGTGGCGCGCGGCCATGCCGTCGACCTCGGCCTCGAGGATCGCGTGGACCATCTCCGGGTCGGTGCCGTCGACGACCAGCTGCATGGCGTTGCGGGTGAAGGGATCGTCGATCTCCGCGAGCATCGCGTCGAGGGCGAGCAGCCCCTCGCGGCGGGCCTTGTCGGCGAGCGACACGAGCAGATCGAGACGACCACGCATGTCGGGCGGTTCGGCCGCGAACACCATCTTGTAGAGGCTTGGCACGCGCTTCATGGAGGCCATCCCGCAGCTCGCAAGCGTCACTCCGCCGGTGCCGCCGAGGATGATCATCAGCGCGGGAATGTCGATGAACGAGGCAGGGCTCGTCCCGCCCATGAGCGAGCTCATCATCAGGGCGCCAAAGGCCACCCCGATTCCGATGGCCGTAGAAGCCTTCATCGCGACTACATCGGCTTTTGCCCGAAAACCTTCAACATTGGCGGGCACGACTGCACGAAGTGCCTGCCAGACTGCAACGTTTTTCCCAGGGTTCGAATACCTGGGCGGCGGCTCAGCTCGGCTGGTCCTCGACGGCGGTCAGCCGGGGTGCGTCGTCGCTGCGATGGATGGGCGTCAGCGGGGGCGTGTGCAGCGGGCCGCCGCGGCGGCGCAGCGCATCGCCCAATACGGCTGCCCTGTAGCCGTAGACGGCGGCGGCGACCTCGGCGGGCGTCTCGGCAACCACCACCTTGGCGCCGGTGGCGAGCGTGATGACCGTGTCGGGCGTCGACTCGATGGTCACGATCATGTCTATGTTCAGATGAAACGGCTCGTCGTGGTGGCCGAGCCGGTTGAGCGTGATCATTTGCACACCCCCTCTTGCACAACACGTTAGCCACAGGGTGGGACGACTCCAAGCTTCGCCGTCCCACCCCGGGCTCCTCGGAGTAGTCCCTGCGTGCGCCGTCCTTTCACGGCGTCCTGGTTTTTTCTGCTTCCGCCGCTGCCGATGCGGCGAAGTTTTGCCTCGCCTACTGGATCTGGACCAGCGTGCCGAGCATTTCGTCCGCGGTGGAGATCACGCGCGAGTTGGCCTGATAGCCGCGCTCGGCGGTGATCATGTTGGTCATCTCGGTGGCGAGGTCGACGTTTGACATCTCGAGCTCGCCGCCGATGGTGGCGCCGAAGCCGGCCGTGTCCGGAGTGCCGATGATCGGCTGGCCGGAGTTGGCGGTCAGCCCCCACATCGAGCCGCCGAGGCGTTCGAGCCCGGATTCGTTGGCGAACGTGGCAATCGAGAGGTAGCCGGCGGTCACCCGCTTTTCGAAATTGGCGGAGCCGGCTTCCTCGTCGGTGTAGCTGATCGCCCCGTTCTGACCGACGGAGATGTTGGAGGACCCGGGCGGGATCCTCAGGTAGGTGTCTTTTTCGCCGGCCTTGTAGGTGTCGCCGGTTTCCGATTCGGCGGACACTTCGGCGTTGCGGCCGATCACGTATTCGCCCGCCTGGGTGGTCAGGTAGCCGGCTGCGTCGGTTGTGAGGTCCCCGGCACGGGTGTACTGGTTTTTGATCGGCAGGCCGGCGGTGAGTTCTTCGACTTTGGGTTCGCCGGTGCCGACACGCAGGAAGCCGGGACCCTCGATGGCGACGTCGAGCGGGTTGTTGGTGGTCTGGAAGGAGCCCTCGGTCATTTCGTTCTCGGTGGCGTTGACCTGCACGCCGAGACCGATCTGCTGCGGGTTCGATCCACCGTTGGTGGGCGTGGGGCCGGAGGCCCCGTGCATCACCTGCGTGAGCGAGTCCGCGAACGTGATGCTCGCGGACTTGTAGCCCACTGTGTTTACGTTTGCCAGGTCGTTCGCGGTCTCGTTGAGCATCGCCTGGTTGGCATCGAGGCCGCTGATAGCGGCATACATTCCAGCCATCATCGTGACTGCCCTTCCTTTCGCGGCCTCCTCGATGAGGTCCAGCCGGGGTTGTGTGTTGCCGCTGTTCTCATGCGATCACGGCACTGTCGATGTTGGTGAACACGTTGTCCTTCATGTGTTCGGATCCGACCGCCGTTATGACGGTGCGGTTGCTGACGGACACCACGAACGCGGTGCCGTCGACAAGTACGAGGGAGTCGCGCGAGCCCTTGCTGGCGGCGCGCTGCACCCCCTGTGAAAGCCTGCCCAGCGTGGCCGAGTCGAGCTCGATGCCACGGCGTTCCACGCGCGCGAGCGCGTGCTTGGAGAACTGCAGCTGCTGGGACTTGTCAGCCCGGGAGAGCTCCTGCGCGAAGGACTTGCCGGTGGGTGCGGCCGTGCCGGCGTCCCGGGCGGGCGTTGGCGTGCCGGGAGCACCGGGCTTGCCCGCGGGCGCGACCGGCCCGGCAAGGCCACCGGGAGGTACGAGGGCTGGATTCGAGATCGGGCTCATGCGAGTGTTGAGATCGGGCTCATTCGACGTTTACGAGGCTCGAGAGGGTGATGCCGGTGACGCCGCCGACGGTGACGGTGGTGCCGGTGGCGGCCGACTGCACGCTTTCGACGGTGCCGGTGGCGAGTTCACCGTGGGCACCGTTGTAGGAGACCTTGTGACCGATCATCGCCACCGCACTGGACAGCTCGTTGGCGTTTGCCATGTTGGTCATCTGCTCCATCTGGGTGATCTGGGCGAGCTCGTTGATGTATTCGTTGCTGTTGCCGGGTTCCAGCGGGTTCTGCGCCTGCAGCTGGGCGATCATGAGTTTCAGGAAGTCGTTCTGGCCGAGGACCCCGTTGGGGTTTTCCGGCGCGGTTTCGTTGGCCGATTTGGTCGCCTGGGGGGCGGCGGTGGCGGCTGCGTGTGCGATGGCGGTCATGGCAAATGTGGTCCTTTCGTGATGTCAGGCGAGCACGTCTACGAGCGCGCCGCCGGTGAGGGCGGCTGATGCGCTCGTGGCTTCGGGCTCGCCGGGTGACTCGACGGCTTCACCGTCTGCGAGGGATGTGGACGTGGAGGATCCGCTGGAGGAGCGTGCGTCTCCGGCGAAGCGCTCCTGGCGTTCGCGTGCTCCGGCTTGACCGTAGGAGCTGATGTCGAGGCGCAGCAGCGGCAGGCCGAGGGAGCTGAGCGACTGGCGTAGTTCGGAGCGCCCGTCAGCGAGCGCCTGGGCGGCGGCGGGTGTTTCGGCGCTGACGCGCGCCAGCAGTCCCGCACTGGTCTGGCTGAGGCGGATGTTGATCTGGCCGAGCTCCTGGGGTTGTAGCTGGATGCGCGCCTGTGTTGCTCCTTGACGGGCTGCGATCTCGATGGTGGCGCGGATGGCGTTGATCATGTCCTGCATGCCAACAGGGCCGGCGGATGGCGTGGCGGCGCTAGCTGTGGAGGCTGCTGTGGCCGCGACACCTGCTTGCAGTCCGATCGTCGCGGCGACGCCTGTGAGCGGGTTTGCTTCGCCGGTAACCGCGGCAACGCTTGCCTGTAGCAGTGCGGCCACACCCGTTGGTGCCGCGGCTGGCGCCGTGCTGTTGGCGCGCGAGGAGGTGCCCGTCGCGCTCGCCACCTGCGCGACGACAGCTGATGCGCTGGGTCCGGCCTGCCCACCGCTTGGACTGTTTTCGCCACCGGCCTGAGCCTGGCTGCCTGTTTGCCCTTGGCCGGTGGCCAATGCGGAGGCGAGGCCGGCGGCGGGCGCCGCGGTGCGGGTGGTTGGCGTTGCGGCCTGGCGCGCCTGCGGGGATTGCGCGACGGGTGCGCTGGCGGCTGCTTCGGAGGCACCGGCGGGGGCGGTGCTCGCGGCGGCTGGAGCCTGTGTGGAGCTTTCCCGGCCGGATTGTGGTGACGTCAGGGGAACGGCCGCGGATGTGGACGTGGACGTGGACGTGGACGTGGAGCCATCGGTGCTGCTGGCTTGCTGGGCATTGGCGTGGGCGCTGACGGTCTTTGCGTCTGCAGCGGCGGGCGCGGTGTTGACGGGAGCTTGCGACACGGCGGTGGGGGAAGCTGCCGCCGCGGACTGGGGCTGTGCGGGCTGGTTGGGTGCGCTGGTAGCCGCTCCGGCTTGCGCACCGGGCGCGCTGGAGGCAGTCTGCTGTGAGGCTTCGCCAGAGCCTCGGTGCTTTGGCTGCTGCTGGTGCGGGTGCGGTGGTTTCGCCGGCTACGTTGCCGACAGCCGTGCCGACGGCGTTGCTCGTGGTGGCCGCGGGCGCGGTGGCTTCACCGCTGGTGGAGGCTTCGGCTTCGGTCGATGCCGCGTTGGTCGCCGATTCAGTGGTCGTGGATGCGCTCGCAGCCGTGGATTCGCTCGCAGCCGCCGGGGCGCTGGCAGCCGTGGGACCGCTCGCTGACGTGGACGAGTGGCCGGCGGGAGGGGCGGGACGGCTCGTGGGAGCGGCGGTGCTGGTGGGCATCGCCGCGCCGGCGACGGCTGCAGCAGCGATACCGTCTGAGCGGCCTTCGTGCAGCGAGCGTCGGGGGGCGGCTTGCCCTCCTTCTCGCTCGCTTACCTCTTGGCTTTTCTGTTGGCCTTCCGCATTGGCGGTCCGGGCCGATTGGTCTTCGAGGGCGCTGTGGAAGAGCGCGCCGTCGGGTGGCCCCGGTGGGGCCCCGGAGACGCCGGGCGGGGCGCCGGAGACGGACACCGGGGCAGACGTTGGCAGCGCGAGCAGGACGGTTTCGAGGCTCATGCGAGGCCTGCGGTGGTGACGGTTGTGGGGTGAGCCTCGCGGTAGGCTTCGGCGTTGCCGAGCACTTTGGTGACGTAGCTCTGGGTTTCGGCATACGGCGGTACGCCGCCGTACTGCTCGACGGCTCCGGGCCCGGCGTTGTAGGCGGCGAGGGCGTCTTCGGTGTTGCCGCCGAACTCGCTCATGAGCTGGCCGAGGTAGCGGGCGCCGCCTTCGATCGATTCGGCAGGGTTGAGGGGGTTGGCGACGCCCATGCGAGGACGCGGTACCGGGCATCAGCTGGGTGAGGCCGGTGGCGCCGGCGCTGCTGGTGGCGGTTGGGTCGAAGCCTGACTCCTGCTCGATCAGACCGTGCAGCACCGCGGGGTCGAGGCCGTTGCGTGCGGCTGCCTGTTCGATCAGCGGGTCGTATTCGCTTTCGCCGCCGCTCGAGCCTTGCATGGAGTCATCGCCAACTGCCGGGTAGGCCGTCGCATTGCCGGCAACCCCGGAAGCGTCTTCGGTGGTGGCAGCCTGCAGGGCGGTGGCGAAGTCGGCGCTCGAGGTTTGGGGATAGGAGGAGTTCGTAGTGGCGGTCGTGGCGGTGTTCGAGAGCTGCCCGCCGGATGCCACCTGACGCGAGGATTCGATGAGTTGCTGGAGCTGTTGCATGCGCTGCAGGACGGTTAGCTCGCCTGCTGGCACGCCGGCGGAGGCGGTGAGCGCTTCGGTGCTCACGCGCGGCTCCCGCGAAAGCGCGAGGCGGCGATTTCGTCGAGGTCGCCCTGCTCTTGGCGGGCGGCCTCGAGCGCGTGTTCGCCGCGGTGGCGCTCACGCAGACGGTTGAGCATCTCGTGGTCTGAGGCGGCGGTGGCGAGCTCGGCGTCGCGCTCGGCGACCTCGGCGTCGCGCTGCTGGAGGTCGTTTACGCGCAGCCGTCGCTGTGCCTCCACACGCTCGAGAAACGCCTGGCGGCCGAGCAGGTCGGTGGCGCTGACGGCGTCGCGCTCGGCGAGGGCGGTGCGTTGCTGCTGGCGCGCGTGCTCGAGGGTGGCGTCGGCGCTGCGGAGCTCAGCCTCGCTGCTGGTGCGCCTGGAGAGCGCGTTGGCGAGCTCGCAGCTGCGCGAGCTTCTCCTTGCGCTCACGCACGGCGCGGACGCGCTCGAGGCGGAAGCGGAATGCCGATCCGGTCACGGCCTGGTTATCGGACGGCGGGTTGGGTTCTTGAGCATGGCGATGAAGGGAGAGGTGCGGCTCACATGTTCAGCCCGAGCGCGGGAATCGCGGGGGCGCCGGACGCGTCGTATGCGGTCCCGTCGACTGTGCCGCTGTCAGCACCGGGCTCGGGGGTGAGCACTTCGGCGTCGGGGATCTCGCCGCTGCGCTCTTCGAGCTCGCTGGCGAGGGAGGCGCCGAGCTCGAGCAGCCGCGCATCGGTCTGCTGCGGGTCGCTGTGCTCGTGCACGGACTGGCGCAGGAAGCGCTCGATGCGGGTGCGATGCGAGAGCGCTGTGTCCAGCGGGGGTCGCTGCCGGGCTGGTAGGCGCCGATCGCAACGAGGTCTTCCTTCTCGCGCAGCACCGCGAGCGCGCTGCGCAGCTGCTGCCCCGCCTGCTGGACCTGCGGCGAGACGATCTCGCCGACGAGGCGGGAGACGCTCTGCAGGACGTCGATCGGCGGGTAGTGCCCGGCGTGGGCGAGCGAGCGGGTGAGCACGACGTGTCCGTCGAGGATCGAGCGCACGGCGTCGGCGATCGGCTCGTTCATGTCGTCGCCGTCCACGAGCACGGTGTAGAGGCCGGTGATCGAGCCCTTCTCGCTGGTGCCGGCGCGCTCGAGCAGGCGGGGCAAGCAGCGCGAACACGCTGGGCGTGTAGCCGCGGGTGGCGGGCGGCTCGCCGATCGCGAGGCCGACCTCGCGCTGGGCCATGGCGAAGCGGGTAACGGAGTCCATCATCAGCATCACGTCATGACCCTGATCGCGGAAGTACTCGGCGATGGTGGTGGCAGTGAACGCGGCCTTGATGCGCACGAGCGCGGGCTGGTCGGAGGTGGCGACGACTACTACGGAGCGCTCGAGCGCGTCGCCGAGGTCGCGCTCGACGAACTCCCGGACCTCACGTCCGCGCTCGCCGACGAGCGCGATCACGTTGATGGACGCGCTGGTGGAGCGGGCGATCATGCCCAGCAGCGAGGACTTGCCGACGCCTGAGCCGGCGAAGATACCGAGCCGCTGCCCGAGGCCACATGGCACGAGCCCGTCCAGCGCGCGTACTCCGAGCCCCACGCGCTCGGTGATGCGCGGCCGGGAGAGCGCGTTCGGCGGCGCGGCGATGGTCGAGCGGGCAAAAGCTCGCGGCACGGTGCCGCCATCCTCTGGGATGCCGAGCCCGTCGACGATCCGCCCCAGCAGTCCGTCGCCGACGGCGATGCGAAACGGGGCGCCGCTGGCGAGCACCCGCGTGCCGGGACCGATGCCGTGCAGCTCGCCGAGCGGCATCAGCAGCGTGCGCCCATCCCTGAACCCGACAACCTCGGCGGAGACGGCAGCACGGTTGCGGTCCGTGCCCACGAGGCAAACCTCGCCGACCTCCGCCTGCAGGCCGGTGGCCTCGATGATCAGCCCGATGAGGTTGCTGACGAAGCCGTGGCGGCGGGCGAGATCGGCCTCCATGATCGCCTCGGCGGCGGTGCCTAGGAGGACGCCTGCTGCGGGGGCGTTCGTCTCGCTCATGACAGCTCCCGACACAGCTCGTGCGTCAAGACTCCAGGCGGTCTCATGTGTCGAGGCCCTCGCTGTTCTGAAGCGACACGTTCACCACCTCGCGCGCGCGCTCGAGCTGGGTGTGGACGCTGGCGTCGACCTCCCCCTCGGCGGTGCGCACGATGGCGCTGCCGGACGCGACGCGCTCGTCCGACTGCAGGTCGCAGAGCTCGACGCCGCTGCCCCGGCGCGGTCAGCTCACCGAGGGCCGCGCGCACGACGTCGAGGTCGGCGGGGTTGACCAGACGGTGATCCTGCGCCGATCGTTGATGCGGCGTAGCGCTCCCTGCACGACATCGACGACCAGCTCGGGACGCGCCTGCAGCGCGCCGGCGAGGATCTTCCCGGCGAGCGCCAGCGCGAGCTCGATGGCATCCGTTTCGACCGCCTCGACGATCTCGGCGCGCAGCGCCTCGACGGCGCTGACGGCCTCGCCGAGCGCGGCGGCGCCGGCGGCGATCTCCGCGGCACCCCGCTCGTGCCCGGCGGCACGACCCGCCTCGAAGCCCTCGGCGCGGGCGAGCTCGCGGATGCGCTCGGCCTCCTCGGTGGCCTGCGCGAGCATCCGCGCGGGCGCGTCGCGTGGCGGCGGCTCGGAGGGCTCGAGCTGCTCGAAGTCGTAGCTGACGGCGGCGTCAGACAACGGCTTCGCTCTCGTCCTCGCTGTCGCTGGCGATCACGATCGTGCCCGCCTCCTCGAGCTGGCGCACGACCGCCACGATGCGGCTCTGGGCGGCGTCGATGTCGCGTTTGCGCTGTGGCGGCTGCAGCTCCATCTCTTCCTTGATCATCTCGGCGCCGCGCTCGGACATGTTCGAGAGCACGACCTCCTTGACGTTGTCCGGCGCGCCGCGCAGCGCGAGCACGAGATCCTTCTGGTCGGCCTCGCGCAGGACCTGCTGGACGGCGCGCTCTTCGAGCTTGACGATGTCCTCGAAGACGAACAGCATGCCGCGCACCTCCTCGGCGAGATCCTTGTCGGCGGACGCGAGCTTCTCGAGGACGTTGCGCTCGGTGGTGCGATCGGAGTGGTTGAGGATCTCGGCGAGCGTCTTGGTGCCGCCGGCGGCGGAGTACTCGCGCTCGACGACGGCGGTGAGCTTGTGGCGGATGACCTCCTCCACCTGCTGTGATGACGTGCAGCGCTCGTCTCCCCCATGCGGGCGATGCGCAGCGCGATGTCGGGCTGCTGGCGCTCGGGTAGCCGCGCGAGCACCTGCGGCCGCAAGCTGGGTCTGCAGGCTGGCGAGGATCAGCGCGATCGTCTGCGGCGACTCGCTGCGCAAGAGCGCGGCGGTGCGCTCGGGCGGGATCCGCTGCAGGAAATCGAACGGGGGCGTTTCGGTGCTGGCGGTGAGCCGGCCGAGCACCTCGGCGGCGCGCTCGGGTCCGAGCGCGCGTTCGATCACACCGCGCGCGTACTCCATGCCGCCGCGACGCGCCCTGCTCGCCCGCGCCGGCTCAGCGCGGCGAGCTCGTTGAAGACCGACTTCGGTCGTCTCCGGCGCCGACGGAGCTGAGGCTGGCCATCTCCATCGACAGGCTCTCGATCTCCTCCTCGCCCATACGCTGCATCAGCTTTGCGGCGCGCTCGGAGCCGAGCGCGGCCATCAGCACGGCCGCCTTGCGGATGCCGCCGCACGCGGGGCTCGACGACGGCGGGGAGGACCTCGGTGGCGGCGAAGCAGCGCGAGCAGTGTCCGTGGCGGACTCGTCGGCCATCCGGCTCTAGCCCTCCTGCATCCAGTTGCGCAGCTGCTGCGCGACCCGATCGGGGTTCGCTGTCGACGAGCTGCTCGACCTGCTCGCGGACGCTCGCGCGACCGGCGCTGACGCGGGCGCTGCCGCCACCGTTCGCGGGCGCCGCGGCCGCCATCGCGGGGCCGGCGTGGCGCGGTCTCGCGTTCGAGCTCGGACAGCCGCATCGGCGCCTCCAGCTCGCGCAGCCACACGGGCTCGTCGATCGTCTCCCGTTCGCGCTTGCGCAGCGAGCGGGTGGTGAAGAACAGGAACAGCATCGCCCCGAGGCCGAGCAGCACGTACTTGGCCATGCTCGACGGGCTGCTGGCGGCCGCGGCGGCGGTGGTGGTCTTGGCGAACGCGACCTGGCCGATCGAGATCGTGTCGCCGCGCTTGGTCTGGATGCCGGCGGCGTTGGTGACCGCTTCACGGATCGCCGGCAGCGCGGAGGCGGGCACGGATTTGTCGAGCAGCACCGAGACGTGCTGGCTTTCGACGGTGCCGGGGGCGATCGTGGAGTGGGTGACCGTCTTGCCGACGCCGAGCGAGGAGTTGGTTGTTTCGTGCTTGTAGTTGGACTTGCCGCCGGCGCCGTTGGCGGCGGCGGTGAGGTTGGCGGTGCCGGTGACGCCGCCCGCGCCGCTACCGGTGCCGGCGAGCGTTTCGATCGACTTGCTCTGCTGCAGGGGCGTGCCCGTTCTTGGCGTATTCGAGCGATTCCTTGGTCGTCTGGTTGACGTTCATGTTGGCGTACACGAGCACCTGCGCCTTGCCGGGCCCGAGCGTCTGGGCGAGCATCGCGTCGAGGCTGGCCGCCGTCGTCTGGTCGTAGCTGCTGCTCGGCTTCCTGCACGCTGCGCTGTCCGATCCGCCGCCGCCGCCGCCGGAGGCCTGCGGCCACAGCAGTTCGCCGGCGGCGTCGGTGATCGTGACCTTGCCCAGCTGCAGCCCGGAGACGCTCGAGGTGACCAGCTGGGCGATCCCGCGCACGGAGCTCGGCGTCTGAGCGAGTTGGTGCCCGACAGCAGCACGGCGGCCGAGGAGGCGTTCTGGTTTTCGCCGAAGATCTGGTTCTGGGAGCTGGGCAGCACGAGCTCCACCTGGGCGCCGGAGACGCCCTGGATGCTGTCGATCGTTTCCTCGAGCTGGCCCTGCAGCGCGCGCTGGTAGGTGACCTGCTGCTGGAAGTTGCTTTCGCCGAGGTTCTGTTTTTCGAACAGCGAGAAGCCTGGCTGGGTGTTGCCGAGCAGGTTGGCGCCGGCAAGCGCGACGCGCGCCTTGGATGCCTCGTTGGACTGCACGGCGATGCGCGGTGCCGTTGTTCTGCAGTTCGTAGCCGATCCCCTGCGCGCTGAGCGTGCTGGTCATCTTGCCCGTCTGGGAGGGCTCGACGCCGCTGACCAGCGTCGTGTAGCTCGGCTGGGAGACGGTGTGCACGAACAGGTAGATGAACAGGATCGCGACGACGGCGACGCCGCCGGCGATCAGCCAGCCGCGGGGCGTGAGCCTGGAGGCGAGCTGGGCGGCGGGCGGCATCGATCAGACCTGGGTGTGGAAGATGCTCTGGTCGGCTTCGGTGGCCTTGGTGCGGATCTGCGAGGCGAGTTCCATCGCCATCTGCGCGTCCTCGACGGTGACGACGGCGCTCTCGGGGTCCCTGACGGTGCCGGTGGCGAGCGCCTGCGAGGCGCTGGAGGCGCTGTCCTGGGTCTTCTCCAGCGAGGAGATCGCTTCGGTGAGCTCGCCGCCGAAGCTCGCCGGCTTCGCCGCCGCGCCGGACGCCGCCCGCGCCCGCCTGGCTCGAGCCTGGGCGAGGCGCTTTCCACCTGCGCCGAGCGACAGTTCGCCGACCGGTACGCCGACCGGCGGGACGATCATTTGAGCAGCCCGAGCATCGAGGTGAACATCGACTTGGACGTCTGCATGGCGGTGACGTCGGACTGGTAGGACTGCGACTCGGAGATCAGGTCGGTCATTTCGGTGACGGTGCTGATGTTCGGCATCTTCACGTAGCCCTTGGCGTTGGCTTCGGGGTTGCCCGGGTCATAGACCTGCTGGTCGGGGGTGCTATCGCTGACGATGCCGGCGACCTCCACGCCGCCCTGCCGCCTGCACGCCCGCGCTCGTGCGCATGCGCGCCGGAGAGCGCGCCGCCGAAGTCGCTCGAGCCGACCTGCTGCAGGACCACCTCCTGGCGCTGGTAGGGCTGCCCGTTGGCCGCTTTGGTGGTGTCCGCGTTGGCGAGGTTCTCCGCGGTGACATCCATGCGGATGCGCTCGGCGTTGAGACCGCTGCCGGCGATGGCGATCGCTTCGAAGAGCCCCATCAGGCTGGTGCCGCCCCGATCGCCGAGCGCATGATGCTGTTGCGCGCGCCCGCGCACCTGCGTGAGCGCCTGGTAGTCGAGACCGTTTTCGGCGAGCTTGGCGGATTCCTCATCGACGCTCACGCCGGTGCCGTTGGGCCCGCTTCGACCGGCCTGTGATTCGGTCTGGAACTGGACTTCTTCGGGCGATTCGCCGCCGCTGACGCGCTCTGGAGCGCCGACTCGAAGCTCACTTCCTGGGGCTTATAGCCGGGGGTGTCGGCATTGGCGATGTTGTTGGTGAGCGCCGTCTGGCGCTGCCAGGAGCCGCGCATGGCAGCCTCCAGCAGCTGCTGGGTCGAATCGACGAGGGGCATGTCAGGGATGTCCTTTCCGCCCTCCCTGGGCTGAAACCGACCCCTCCATGAGGTCGCAAGCATCCTGGCCATCGAGGGGCCGCTCCCGTGATCGGCCGAACCAGGGGGATCTTTAGGAGCGATCTCAGGGACAGCCCAATTGCCAGGGAGTCGAAAACCAGAAGTCTCGAGCCCTGAGTTGAAAGATCGCGCCCAACTCGGGGAGCGTGCGGCCGACACGTCCATGCGGCTGACCGCGTGCTCACGAACGGCGGCGCGGCGGCCGACGCTGCTGTCGAGATATCCGCGAGCGAACAGAGCTTGCCAGCGAGTAATCGGCGACGGGGAGAAAATGTTCACCACAAGGGCCCACAACGACCACATCCGCGGCGCACGAGTTGCGTTGGCGCTGCTGACCGCGGGTGCGCTGGCATTGGGGCTGACCCCGGCCGCGACCGCGTCTTTGAGCCACTCGGCCTACCGTGAAGAGAACACGTGCAGCGCCCCTGCCCCCGGCACCGCCGCGTGCCTGGGAGTCAGGCTGATCTCCACATCGATCACATCGGCGGACCTCAGAGCTCAGGCGAAGCGCCAAACAGCTGAAATCCAAAGCGGCGCGAGCCCGGCGGTGACGAACAAGACACCCTTGGGGGGCCTGAAGCCTCAGGAACTCCACAGCGCGTACTCGCTGCCGACAGAATCGGTGGGCTCCTCGGTGCAGACGATTGCGCTGGTGGACGCGTATAACGACCCGACGGCTGAAGCCGACCTGGCGGTGTACGACAAAGAATTCAAACTGCCGGCGTGCACCAGCGCGAACGGCTGCTTCCGCAAGATCGACCAGGAAGGCAAGGCGACCCCGCTGCCTTCGACGGAAGGCGGCTGGGCGACGGAGATCTCGCTGGACGTGCAGATGGCGCACGCGATCTGTCAGACCTGCCACCTGCTGCTGGTGGAGGCCGACAACTCCTCGTTCAGTGCTTTGGGAGCAGCGGTGGACGCGGCGGTGAAAGCGGGAGCGACGGAGATCAGCAACTCCTATGGAGGCGCTGAGGAATCGGGCGACACCAGCAACAACGCCCCCTACGACCACCCGGGCATAGTGATCACGGTGTCCTCGGGCGACTGTGCGTACTTCAACGAGGCGTGCGGCGGGCATGAAGCGGCCAACTTCCCAGCCAGCTCCCCGGATGTGGTGGCGGTGGGCGGCACGAGCCTGAACGACAGCGACGGATCCTGGAGCAGCACCGTGTGGGACGACGGGGGCAGCGGCTGCAGCACGGTGTTCGCGGCGCCGCTGTGGCAGAGCGAGGTGGCGTACTTCTCGGAAACCGAGTGCGGCAGTGGGCGCTCGGTGGCGGACGTGGCAGCGAACGCCGACCCATACACGGGGGTTGACGTGTACGACACCACGCCCAACGGTGGAAACCCAACGGGTTGGGGCGTTTGGGGCGGCACCTCTGAGGCCTCGCCGATCGTGGCTGCGGAGTTCGGGCTGGCGGGCGGTGCACACGGCGTGCAGTACCCCGCGCAGACGCTGTACGGGAACATCGGTGACGCGAGCGACCTGTACGACGTGACCTCAGGCAGCAACGGCTCGTGCTCGGGTGCAACCGCGTGCAAGGCACGCTCCGGGTACGACGGCCCCACGGGCGTCGGCAGCCCGGTCGGGCTGGGCGCATTCTTCTCACCGACGGCCCCGGCGAACACGGCGCTACCGACGATCGGCGGCACCGCTGAACAGGGCCAGACGCTGACGGTGACCCACGGCACGTGGAGCAACAGCCCCACGACATACACGGAGCAGTGGGCGCTGTGCCCGGCATCCTCCTCGAGCTGCTCGGCGATCTCGGGAGCGACGGGGGCGACCTTCAAGATCCCGACCACGGCAGGCTACGTCGGCGCGACGATCCGCGTGCAGGAGACGGCGAGCAACGGCGCCGGCGGCGGCGCACCGGCGCGCTCGGAAGCGACCGCGGCGGTGATCTCCGATCTACCGACGATCACATCGTTCACGCCCACCTCGGGCATCACAGGCAGCACGGTGACAATCACCGGCACGGGCCTGAGCAAAGCCACCGCTGTGCACTTCGGCTCGGCAAAAGCGACCTTTACGGCAGACTCCTCGACGCAGATCGAAGCAACGGTCCCCAACGGAGCGCCGTCGGCGGACATCTCCGTCACCACGGCCGCTGGGACAGCGACGAGCAAAGGCCTGTTCAAACCGACGTTGTCGGTGGCAAGCTTCACACCCACGAGCGGCGCCGCAGGGAAGGTGGTGACGATCACAGGCGTGGGCTTCACCAAAAGCTCGTCGGTGAGCTTCAACGGCGCGGCAGCGAAAACCGTCACCTATGTCTCTGCGACGACCCTGAAGGCAACGGTGCCGAGCGGAGCGACCAGCGGCCCGATCAGCGTGACCAACACGGCGGCGCCGGTGGGAACGGTCAGTAGCTCCGCTCACTTCTCCGTGAATTAAGCGCATAGGAGAGGGCCCTGGCGGAAGTGAGCGTCGATGCTGATCCGACGGACGGGCCACAAGCGCGATACCCGGCGCCCGATGAAGTAAGAAATACAACTAGACGGAACAATCGTACCTAGCTATATTAGATTGTATGGAGATGGCCCGATTAGCTACGCTTCTCGTTGTAGCGAGTATCGCGCTGAGCTTCGTCGCCGCACCGGTCACGATGGCGCTTCCCGAGTTCAACCCGTCCGTGAAAGTAGCACTTACGGGCAAAGGCACCTCGCCCAAGCTGCTGCACGGCTTTGGGATCCAAGAAATAACTTGTGAAAAGGGCGCCTCCTCGGGTGAAATTACGACCGCGACGCAAGCGGGCAACATTGTAGTCACCTTCTCTAACTGTGTAGCGTTCGCCGGTCTCGAAGGATCATGTACCGCAAAAAGCACTGGTGCTCCTACCGAAAGCTCGATCGTGACGACGACCCTACGCGGGTCACTCGGCTTAGTCACACCGAAACCGGTGAGGGGATCGGACGTTGGCTTGCTACTCGCGCCGGCCGAAGGGAAAAATGTCTTCATATTGCAGCCAGATACGGCGAAAAAGTGCTTCGAAGAACAAGTCGTAACGGGCAATATCGCCGGTCTGATCGAACCGGTCGGAGTGTTATCCACAACCGCCAAACTGACTTTCGCGGTCACGAGTGGCAAACAGAACATCGAAGACATCCTACTGAGCGCTGGTGGCTCAGTAAAACCAGTACTCCACTCGTTCGGCGAAGTAGTCACTGAGGAAGCCGTGGAACAGCTTAGCTTCGCAGCAAAAGTCGAAGTGACTTGACGAAAGGCCCTGTCAGGCGCTGCGATCAAGCCGCGGGCGGCGGCGCAGCTGGCCGGCGTAGCCGTCGGCGGCGCGCTTGGAGCGTGTGGTGGTGGCGAAGTCGGCGAGCAGCGTCTCACGCAGACGCTCGAGCTCCATGTGGGTGCGCTCGTGGATCAAGCGCGCCCGGTGCAGCAGCTCCGCGGCGGCCAGCGGCGGCTGTGTCGGCAGGCCATCGATCAGCTCCTGCCAACGCCCATCCAGCGCGACCAGGCGATCGATCTCGCCCGCACCCGCGAGCTCCAGCTCGAGCTCCGCGTGGGCGTGGATGGCCTCGTAGCGATCGAGCAGGGTCTGGGCGCCGCCGGCGTGGCCGCCGGTGGCTGGTGCCCGGGTGCTCACCCGCGCTCAGCCTCGGCGGCGATCTCGCTCCAGGCGTCGCGCAGATCGCCCAGCAGCTCGATCACCTCTTCGACCATCGCCGGGTCCTGGCGCATGCGTGCGGTGTTGAGGTGCGTTAGGCAGAAGCGGTAGATCGAGTGCAGGTGCTGTGCGACATCGCCCTGCTGGAAGTCGAGGGTGGCGTCGAGGTGGCTGATGATGCGCTCACCGAAACGCAACGTGTTGTGGGCGCGCTCGACTTCGCCCTCCCCCATCGCGACCGAAGCCTGGCGCAGGAAGCGCCGCGCACCGTCGTAGAGCAATACCACGAGCTCCACCGGCGTCGCTGCCATCACCGTGCCCCTGCGGTACGCGGCGTGGGATGCGGTCACGTTGGCCATCTATGACCCTTGATCGACCACGGGCGCAGAAACCTGAGGCTTGACATGCAAAATCTGAGGACTGACGTTAAGAACCCGGCTGGCGTGGGCTAGATGCCCTGCTTGGTCAGCGATTCCTCTTGCTGAGTCAGCCAGTCGCTCTGGGTGGTGTTGCGCGAGATCACGCCTTCCAGGTTGGCGTACGTCGCCTGCAACGACTTTTCCCGGTGCGCGAGCAGTTCGTTCATGGTGTTGATCTGAATCGTCAGCTGGCTAACCTGAGCGCTGTCGCCGTTGACGCGCGCTTCGAGCGCGCCACCGGGCGCACCGACGGCGTTGATCTGGCTCTGCAGCTTCTGCGACCACTGCTGCAGCATCTGCTCCACGCCGGCAGGGTTGGCCTTGACGGCCGCCGCGAGCTTGGCCGGTTCGAGTGTCAGCAGACCTTCCAGGGAAGCCTGCGAGGAGGTCCCCGAGCCGGTGGGCGCGCCGGTACTGACGCCGATGCCGAACGGGCTCGACATTTCTGCTGAGAGCCCGGCGATCGGTTCATACATGGTGTCGCGCATGCCGTCGAGCAGGCTTGTCAGTTCGACGTCGCCGAAGAGGATCCCAGTTTCGTATTCGCCGGTGCTCTGCGGTTTTGCGAACGGTTTGGTCTGGATCTGCGTTTGGATGGCTTCCACGGTTGAGTTGTAGAGCTTTATAAATGCCTGCACCTGGGCTTCCACGGTGCTCGCGCTGGGCCCGGGAGCCTGGACATCGATCGTCACCGGCCCCGATGGCGTCAGCCCGCTGAGGGTCAGGGTGACTCCAGGGATCGCGTCCGTGGCGGTGTTGGAGGTCGATTCCCCTTCGACGCCATCGACCGTGAACTTGGCGTTCTTGCCTTCCTTTGCGCTTTCCGCCACTTCCGTCAACGCTTCACCTGAGACTTTGATGAATTCGCTGCCGGTGTTGCCGGTGGTGCGATCGGAAAGAACGATCGCACCAGAGGTGAGCACCGCCGCATACACGCTTGCTTTGCTGTTGGTGTTGATGGCGCTCGCCAGTTCCTTGGCGCCCTCGCCTTCTTTCAGCGTAAATTCCTGGCCGTCGATCGTGAGCGTCTGTTCGCTCGAGGGACTCGTGAACGTGAAGGTACGCTGGGCGGAGTTGGCCAACTGCGTGACTTCCACCTCGTAGCCGCCGACGCCTGCGCCTGAGCTCGTGGCGGCACTGACCCGCAGCGGTTCGCTGGAAGTGACCGCCTGAGAGCTTTCGAACAGCGAAGGCAGACTGAATTCAGAGGTCGCGAGCGAGAGCTGCTGCAAACTGCTCTGGATGCTCTGCAGCTGGGTCTGCTCAGCCTTGAGCTTGGCCTGCTCGTTGGTCAGGTGTGTGACGGGCTCGCGTTCGGCACCCATCAGCGCGGCGATGATCTTCGTCGTTTCCAGGCCGGACGCGAGGCCCGTGACCGTGATCGGCGCAGCGCTGGAGGAGTTGACGGCGAGCGATGACGTGGACATGACGACCTACGACAATGGCTTCCCGGCAGCCAGCTCGAGTGCCTCGGCTGTGGACAGGCTGCGCATGGCGTTCCCGTCCTGATCGATCAACTCGATCCGCGTGCGCTCCCCAGTTGCGGCAAGGGAGAAGCGCAGATGCTGTCCGCTTTCGCGCAGCTGCTCCTCGATCGCGCCCGCGACGGCGATCTGCTCGAGCAGCTCCGGCGGTGGGCCGCCGCGACTTGCGATCAGCGTCTGCGGGAACTCGCCGACGCTCAGTGCGGAGACGATCCCACCGATGTCCTCGGCGCTGGTGGATGATTGGGGCGTGTCTGTGGGGCGGCCCGTAAGGTCTGTTATGGGCAGGATAGGCGAGCTCATATGGCGTTTTCTCCCTGAAAACGGTGTTTCGCGGTCCATTCCATGGGCCGCCTCGCGCTTGCGTTCACTACCGTCATCGACGTCCTTTGCGGAAACTTGAAGGATCTCCTCCAACTGCGACATGCCTTGCGTGCTCGCATCTCCCCGTCACCGGATCGACTACGCGGCCGCCGTACGCGAGAGCAGGCTCGCGGCGAGCTTGTTGTCGGGATCCCGGGAGAGCACAGCGTCGGCGAAGTCGCCCGCCTCGCGCTCCATGCCGCTGGCGGCAGCGACTCGTGCAAGACCCAAGAGCGCACGGACGTCGGGCTCCTGACGGCACACTGCCATCCATTGTTCGGCTGCCGAGGCGGCAAAGCCACGGCGCATGTACAGCTCCGCGAGCAGCTCACGGCGCTCACGTTCGCCGATGGGAGAGCGCTGGAAGACATCGAGCAGAGCTTCAAAAGCCTCGAAGTCGTGGACTCGCAGCAACGCCTCGAGCATCACCTCCAGTTGGGGCAGGGCCTCCTCGGCGAGCTCGATCGAGCACTCACCGGTGCTGGACAGTTGCGCCCACGCGCGATACAGGTCGAGCTCGGCGTTCGCCATCCCCGCCTGCCGAGCCTGCTCCAGCGCGAGCGTCGCGCCGGGCAGATCGTCACCAACCGTCCGCGCGAACAGCTCGCTGCGACGGGCGATCACCGCCAGCGGATCGTCGCCGGGGACCGCGGCCGCCTCGCTGGCTGCCTCGGCGTATCGCCGCTGTGACAGCAGCGTCTCGGCGAGCGCGACACGCGCGCGGGCGGAGTGGGGCTGGCTCGCGAGCACTTTCCTGAACTGCTCCTCGCCGGCGCTCGTCGCGCCGGCCTCATACAGGGCCGTGCCCAGCATGAAGCGGGCCGAGGGGACGGGATCGGGCATGTGCTGCTCGATCCTGGCGATCACCGCGTCGGGCCCCGGGCCGCTTGCCAATAGCGCGCTCGCATACGGCAGCACCGAGCCGAGGAATCGAGGATGCTCACGCACGCAGTACTCGAGCTGCTCGATAGCCGCCTGGAGGTTTCCTTCGGCGCGTCGCATCCGTGCCAGCTGCAGCCGTGGCAGGAAGGTGCCGGTGCCGACCGTGGAGGTGTAGCCGCGGGTGGCTTCTCCCATCTCGATGCAGCGCTCGAGCAGCTCGATCGCGCGGTCGCGTTGGTCGAGGTCGATCGCAGCAAGCGCCTGCTCGAGCACCAGGTCGGTGAAGCCGGGGAACAGCTCGAGTCCCTGCTGCGCACGCGTAAGCGCTTGCCGTGGGTGCCCGCACACGCGCAGAGCCTTGACGAGGCGGTTCAGCAGCGCCGGCGCGAACTTGTAGCTCTCTTTATCCGCAGCCGTCTCGATCATCCTCCAGGCGCGTTCGAACTCGCTCAGCGCGGTCGGGCGATCGCCGGCGACCGCATACTCGCAGCCGAGGTTGAAGTGCAGGAACGGGGTCTCCGGGCCTTCGGCCCGCTGCAGATGAAGCAGCTCGATGTTGCGCTCGGACTTGCGCCGCGCCTCGCGCACGACCCCCAAGTAGCCATAATGCTCGATGCGCACGCCCGAGGCCTCGATGCGCTCGGGCAGGTAGCCGGGGAGGCGATGTGCGACCTGCTCGTGCAAGCGCCCCTCGAAGCGATACTCGCTCGCGATTGCGAAACACGCGCAGCACGTCGTGCGCGACGGCGCCGCCATCCTCGCGATCCCCCGTGTAGCTGGTCTGCGCGAAGTAGAGCGCCTCGCGCCACGTGCGCCCGGTCAGCGAACGCAGGAGCTCGCGATCCTCGTGCACCAGGACCTCATCGGCGTCCAGGTACATCAGCCAATCGCCGCCGGCGGCATCGAAGGACACGTTGCGCGCGTCAGCGAACGACCCCGTCCACTCCCGCTCGACGATGTGCGCTCCAAAGGACCGCGCGATCTCGATCGTCGCGTCGGTGGAACCCGTGTCCACGATCACGATCTCGTCGACCACCCCCGCCACCGCCCCCAGGCATTGCGGCAGCGTTTGCTCCTCATCGCGCACGATCATGCACAGGCTCAGCCGCAGCCCCTCGGCTGCTCGCGCCTGCCCGGCGATCTCGACCGCGCGTCGCGCCAGCTCGGGCAGCGCGGCGCGCAGCGGCGGACGGCTCGCGGCGCTCGGGCTTTGCCGCCGTCGCGCGGCCAGCTGGGCGAGGTTGCGCGGCACATCTTCGAGCTGCGGGTCCAGCCGTTTCGCGGCGTCGAACATCGCTTCGGCAGCATCGACGCTCCACAGCTCGTGCAGGATCACGCCCGCGTGGTTGAGCAGCAGCGGCTCGTTGGGCTCGCGTTCGAGCATCTCCAGGACACCCGCGGCGAGCCTGACGAGCAGCGCCGGTCGACGTCCGGGCGCGAACCGCGGGCACACCGCGAGCCCCAGCTCGGTCAGGCTCTTGCCGAGCCAATAGCGCTGATGAGGGTCCTCGATCGACGAAGCGTCCTCGAACAGCCGCCGGTAGCCGTCGAGATCGTCCGCGCCCAGCAGCCGCTGCGCGCGCCGCAGCAACTCATCGGCCGGTGCGGCACTGTCCTTCGAGACTGAGTCTGTCGCGCCGCTGAGCATTTCCCGATCTGGTGATCGGCCGCGGGACGCAATCTCTGAGCGGCGTGGAACCGCGTCTCGCGCGCGCCCGCGTATGGGACCTGTAGGTACGACCGGAGCAGGGAATATGGTCGCGACCTCGAATTGAGTGCCGGTCATACCCGGTTACTCCGCCGCAGGCGCTCGGACGCGAGCAAACATGCCTTAGCGGATGGGCCATCCCTGTAGTTGCTTGCAGTTCCCTCGATATCAGAGCAGGAGCATGGAAATCATCGGAAAGCGTGCAGCCAGAGCGCCGGCGGCAGAGGTGCTCGCCACCTGGCACGAGTACAAGCTCACCGGAGATCGCGAGCTGCGCGACCGGCTGATCTTCACGTTCATGCCGATGGTTCGCTACATCGTCTACCGCAAGGTCCGCGAGGTGCCGGCCCAGTGCGACGTCGATGACTTCCTGTCGTGCGGCCTGGAGGCGCTGATCCGCTCGATCGAGCGCTACGACCCCGACAAGGGCGCGACGCTCGAGCAGTACGCGTGGACGCGGGTCCACGGCGCGGTGCTCGACGAGCTGCGCCGGCACGACTGGGCGCCGCGCTCGCTGCGCCGCGACGAGCGCGCGATCAACACCGCACGCGAGAGCTTCCTGTCGATGCACGAACGCCAGCCCACCCGCGAGGAGCTCGCGGCGCGCGTC
This sequence comes from uncultured Solirubrobacteraceae bacterium, assembly GCA_963752865.1. Lineage (GTDB taxonomy): Bacteria > Actinomycetota > Thermoleophilia > Solirubrobacterales > Solirubrobacteraceae > Palsa-744. Next base: position 379,551 of record CAVVZU010000001.1, on the reverse strand, counting down.
GGGATGACCCCGACAGAGCTGACGAGATCGCCTCGACCAGGTGGCGCTCGCCGAGGTCGGCTCGCTGAACCGGATCGTGCGCTCGGACGAGAGCGCCACGATCGAGCGCATCGACACGCTCGAGAGCTCCGACGACGACAGCGACCCGATCGCGCAGGCCGAGCGCCGCGAAGCCAAGGCAACGCTTCCGCAAGGCGTTCGCGCGCCTGTCCCGGCAGGAGCGCGAAGTCGCGGTGCTGCTGTACGTCGAGGACCGCACGCTGCGCGACATCGGCAAGCGGCTGGGCGTCTCCGAGAGCCGCGTCTCGCAGATCCACACGCAGCTGCGCCGGCGCCTGTACGAACAGCTCTCCGGCGAGCTGGCGCTGTTCAGCGCTGTTCGGCTGAGCCAGCGCGGCTCAAGAATCGCAGTCGCGCGGCCGAACACCTGGACAGAGATGGATCTCGGCCTCTACATAGCCGCGTCCGGCATGGTCGCCGAGCAGGCCCGCCAGGATCAGCTCTCAAACGACCTGGCCAACGCCTCCACGCCCGGCTTCAAGCCCGACGAAACGCCCCAGCACAGCTTTGGCGAAATGCTGCTCGCCAACACCGAGGGCGGCGCGGCGATCGGCTCGGTCAACGAGGGAGTCGCGCTCGGCAAGGCCTACACGAACATGACGCCCGGCAGCGATGCAGGAAACAGGCGAACCGCTCGACTTCGCGATCGAGGGCAGCGGCTTCTTCGCGGTCAAGACCGCCGGAGGGCATTCGCTACACCCGCGACGGGCAGTTCACGACCTCCTCCGCAGGGCGTGCTCACCGACGCCAACGGCGATCCCGTGCTCGACGCGAAAGGCGCCCAGATCAAGGTCAGCGCGACCGGCACGGTGCCAGCGGGCGCGGTGGGCATCTTCGAAGTCCCCGGCGCCGCCAAGCAGGGCGAAAACCTCTACACGGGCACGGCCGCCGGCAAGCCGAGCGGCACCGTCCGCCAGGGCGTCGCTCGAGGGCTCGGGCGTGGACGCCGCCAAGGTGATGGTCGAAATGATCACCTCGCTGCGCAGCTTCCAGTCCGGTCAGCAGGCGATCCAGGCGATCGCCCAGACGCTGCAGGACGGCCGCCTCGCAGGTCGGCTCGCTGAACCCGAACGCATAACAGCGCCCGCTCGAGCTCCACGTCCGCAAGTCCGAACGGCGCCGGCCGATCACTACGGAGACGAGAGCTCTCGAGCCCGGCTTGGACCGCCATGCGGAAAGCCGGACTCGCTGACGACCACGAACACAGGACGGGCTGATGCTCGAAGGTCTGTATTCCGCAGCAGCAGGCATGTCAGCGCAGCAGGAACAGCTGAACGCGATCAGCAACGATCTCGCGAACCTCTCGACGAGCGGCTACAAGTCCGAGCGCGTCGCGTTCAGCGACCTGCTCTACAACCCGTCAACATGGCCGGCACCGACACCACGGTCGGCGCCGGCGCGAGCGCCGAAGTGATCGGCCGCAGCGAAGCGCAGGGCGCGATCACAGGAAACCGGCAACCCGCTCGACCTGGCGATCGAAGGCGCCGGCTACTTCGAGCTGACACGCGCCAACGGACAGACGGCGCTCACGCGCGACGGCAACTTCGGCGTCGACGCCAGCGGGACGATCGTCAACGCCGAAGGCAATCGCCTGACGCCGCCGATCAAACTGCCGCGCCGGCGTCTCCGCTCAGCGAAGTCTAGCATCGCCACCGACGGCACCGTGAGCGCCGGCAGCCGCAAGCTCGGCCAGATCAAGCTCGTCACCGTCACCGCCCCGGAACACCTGCTCGCGGACGGCGCCAGCGAGCTGATCCCGACCGCCGACCAGCGGCGCGCCGCACCCAGCCACCGGCACGATCCACCAGGGCGCGCTGGAGGCCTCGAACGTGAACATCGCGAGCGAGATGGCGCAGATGGTGAGCACCCAGCGCACTACCAGCTGAACAGCACGTCGATCCAGAACGGAGAGCCAGATGATGTCGATCGCCAACCAGCTGCGACCCGGCTCATGAGCATCCCCATAACCACCGCCGCCACGGGCTCCTCCGGACTACCGGTGGTCAACCAGGCGCTCGAGCCCGAGTGGGTACGCCACGGCTCCGCCGCAACGCAGAAGGCCTACGAGAGCGCGCTGTCCTTCGAAGAGACGCTCGTGGAACAGCTCTCGCAGTCGCTTGCCAACACCAGCGGCCTGAGCGGCGAATCCTCCCAGGAAGACGAAGCCGGCGGGGAAGGCGGCTCCTCAGGTAGCGGCACCTCACAGCTCTCCACGATGCTGCCGCAGGCCCTCACCGCCAGCGTCATGAACGCCGGCGGTCTCGGCCTCGCGGCGCAGATGACGCGCGAGCTCGAGGGTGGCAGCACCGCGGCGCAGACAAAGGCCACGGGAGGCACCAGCGCATGACGCCCGACCGCGCTCGATCCCCCACCAGGGCAGCCAGCGAGACCGCTCGCTGATTGGGCGATGTGCTCGCGCACCTCGACGCACAGATCGCCTCCGCGCGGAGCCTGCTGGAGGTCGTGCTGGAGCAGGGCGCGGCGATCCGCGCCCGCGACGTCCACACGCGTCGTGCGCCTCGCAGGGATCCTGCGCGGCGAGATGGGTCGCAGGCAGTTGCTCGAGGAGGAGCGCTCGCGCCTGTTGGCGCGCAGCGGCGAGCGGCTGGGGGTGCCCGCCGAGGCCGTCACGCTTGGGCTGCTGGGCACACTCACCGACAGTGCCACCGGCGAGCACGCACGCGTTCGCAGCGCCGAGCTGAGAGGCCTGCTGCACGAGCTCCAGCGAGAGCACACGTGCAACCGCTCGCTGATGCAGATCGAGCTTGGCTTCCTCGATCACCTGATGGGCATGCTCTCGCTGGACGGCGTCAACGGCTACGACACCCACGGCTCGTCCCGGTCGATCACCCGGCCTCGCCCCCACGGCGCCCTGCACGTCCTCGACCTGCCGCGCCTAGCCATGTCGATCCCAACACTGCAAGGACTGCAAACCGCGCTCAGCGGCCTGATCGCGGAGCAGACGGCGCTGGACACGACCGGCAACAACATCGCCAACGCGAACACCGAAGGCTACTCGCGCCAGACGGCGCTGCTGGAACCCAACCCGCCGATCCCGATCCCGGCGATCTCCGCCCAGACAGGCGAGGGCGCACAGCTCGGCGCAGGCGTCACCGTCGCGACGATCACCCGCATCCGCAACGGCTACCTGGACTCCCAGTACCGCACGCAGAACAGCGCCCTCGGCGCGGCCACAGCCGAGGCGGAAGTGCTGGAACGCGCCCAGGCCGCCTTCAACGAACCGTCAAGCGCCGGTATCGCAACCCAGCTGTCGAAGTTCTGGAGCGCCTGGAACAGCCTCGCCGAATCGCCCTCGAGCGAAGCGGCCAAAGAGGTTGTGGTCGCAGCCGGCAAACAGCTTGCGACGACGGTCAACGAGCTCAGCGCACAGCTCTCGACGTTTGCCACGCAGGCAGGTGAAGAGTACAACTCGCTCGCTGGGCCATCGGGGGAAGTCGAAGACGACGCCAACCAGCTCGCGCAGCTCAACCGTCAGATCAAGCTCGCCGAAGAAGCCGGCCAGCCGCCCAACGACATGCTCGACCGGCGCGACCTACTGCTCGACAAGCTCTCGGGATTGGCGAACATCACCGTCACCGAACAGCCCGACCACACCGACACGGTCACCTTCGGCGAAGCCGCCAAGCCGCTGGTGGAAGGCACGACCGTCAACTGGCCACAGGAACTCACCGAATCATCCGGCGGGCGTGCTCGGCGCGCTGATCAAGCTGACCGGCCCCAGCGGTGCACTGACCGCGTTGCAGGCGGCAGCTCGACGAAGTTGCCAGCACGCTCGTCGAGCACCGTCAACGGCGTCCTGCCCAAGGCGTTCTTCTCCGGCGCCACAGCCGCGACGCTGTCGGTGGCGCTCGGAGCAGCCGAAGTCGCAGGCGTCCGCCACCGGAAAGCGCCGGCGCCAACGAACTCGCGCAGCAGATCGCGGCGATGCGCGGCGGCGCCGCCGAACAGCAGCTACGCCGGGCTCGTCGAGAAAGTCGGCAGCGTCGTGCGCACCGCCCAGGACGAAAAAACCAACCTGCAGACCACCGTCACGTCGATCAGCGATCAGCGCCAGGCCGTCTCCGGCGTCTCACTGGATGAAGAAATGACCAACCTGATCACCTATCCAGCGCGGCTATCAGGCCTCGGCACGCACGCTGACGGCGATGGAGCGAAATGCTCGAAACCCTGATCGAGCACACGGGCGTCGTGGGGCTATAGCGATGACCGAGCGCATCACACCCGCGATCGTCACCTCGAGGACGCTCAGCGACCTCAACTCCTCGCTGGCGGCGCTCGAGCGGACCACCAACGAACTGTCCTCCGGCAACACGATCCTCGAACCGTCGGACAACCCGTACGGCGCCAGCCAGGTGATCGATCTGCAGAGCCAGCTCGAAGGCCTCAGCGGCTATGAAAGCGAGGCGCAGAGATGGGATCTCGTGGGAGAGCACCGCCAGCAGCGCGATGACGAACATCGGCGAAGTCACACAGCGGGTGCGCGAGCTGCTGGTCGAGGGCGCCAACGGCACGTACAACAAAAACGACCTCGAAACGATGGCGCTCCAGGTCGAACAGCTCACCGAAAGCGTCAAGCAGGACGCAAACACCCAGTATGCGGGCGAGTATGTGTTCTCGGGCACAGCCACCACCACCGCGCCCTACGAAAATGGGGCCAACGACGAATACAAAGGCAACGGCGAAAGCGTCAGCCGCGTCGTCGGCCCCTCGGCATCGGTGACGGTCACGACCAACATCTCCACGCTGCTCGGCTCGGGTGAAGCGGCCGAAGACGGCAAGCTGCTCGACACCTTGCGCACGATCGTCAAGAACATGCGCGAAGGCGCCCCCGGTCAAGCACAGCTCGGAACGACCGACCTGCAGAAGCTCGACTCGAACATCGAAACCCTGACCCAGCTGCAGGCGGTCGTCGGGCAGCGCCACCGATCAGCTGCGCACAGCGCTCGACCGCAACGAACAGCTACAGACGACAATCACCGCGGCGCTCGCGAACACCGACGACACGAACATCGCCGCTGCCTCGTCCAGTACGCCAACGAGCAGGCCGCCTACGAGGCGGCGCTGCGCGCCAGCGCAACGATCGTGCAGGAATCCCTGCTCAACTTCCTCCAGTAGCGAACGCGAAGGAGACCGCATCATGTCCGTAACATTTCAGAGCATCCGCTTCGGCGCCGTCGAGGTCGCGGCAGAGGATGTAATCGAGTTCCCGTTCGGGCTGATCGGCCTCGGAGGACTGCGATACGCCCTGATCGACCGCAACCCCGGCAGCGGCTTTCTATGGCTGCACGCGGTCGACAACCCCGCACTGGCGCTGCCCGTGGTGAGCCCCCTGCAGTTCTTCTCTTCCTTCTCGCTGGAGATCGCGGCGGAGGATCGCGAGCGCACCGGGATCGAGGACGCCACCGGCGCAGAGCTGTATGTGACCGTGCGCGCCACGCCCAACCCAATGGACATCACCGCCAACCTACGTGCGCCGCTGCTGATCAAGGACGGCCGCGGCTACCAGGTGATCAACACCAACGAGGATGCCGCGCTGCAAGCGCCGCTGTTCGAGTTGCCCGCGCAGGAGCGGATTGCTTCATAATCAGCCTCGATGCTGATCCTGACGCGTCGTCCCGGAGAGCGCGTCGTCATCGGCGACGAGATCCTCGTAACCGTCATGGGCGTGAGCGGCCATACGGTGCGCTTGGGGATCGCAGCGCCGGAGGGGATCCCCATCTACCGCGAGGAGATCTGGCTCGCGGTGAAGGAGGAGAACCGTGCGGCCGCCGAGGCCAACGTCGACGCGCTCCCAGCGAACAAGCCGCCGCCGCCCGCCGAGAAGCCCTCGGCCAAAGACGCTCAGGAGAGCTCCACGCAGCCTCCCGAGCCTCCCCAGACAGCCGCCTAGGACCGCCCCCGTCGACCCTCACGGGCCCGCTGCGCCCGTGATCAGCTGAGCGGATCGCCCCGGCACCAGACAACCCGTCGCCACTCCCCTTGCGAGGGCGGCGGGGCCGTGGGTCCGAGCGCATCTAACCGTAGTAGCGAGCTATCACCTGCAGCTGGCTGACGAGGTCGTAGCCGAACAGCAGGACGACGAGGGCCGCTCCGACCACTGGCGCCCACCGCCGTCCGGCACCGCGCACGGCCACTGTCAGCACAGCGCCCAACAGTGGTAGCAGCGGCAGCAGGTAGCGCGGCTCGGCGAACGCGGGGGCGCTGTTTACCACATCGCTGTCATAGGAGGACACCCCGATCAAAGCCAACAGCCCGACGCCAACCGCAGCATATGTGGCGAACTCTGGAAGCCGCGCGCGGAGCGCTTTTCGGCGTGCGAACAGCCCACGGGCGAACAGCAGCGCAATCGCCGCCGCTGGTATCAGCGCGACGCTGTCCACCCAGGTCGGGAACATCGTGTCCATCCATCCGTAGAGCCCGACGGATCGATCGAACCAGATGTCCTTGTACGTTGCCACCCCTGCGAAGTAATGCGTCATACCCGGCAGCCGTGGCAGGTAGAGCTCCCAGGTGTAGCTCAACGTGTTGAAAAGCGCTTCGAGCGAAAGCAGACTTCCCCCATTTGACGCCACCCCCAGGGTGCGGTGGCTTTCGAGCGCGTTGCGCAGGGCATACAGCGCCACCGGCGTGACGCCGATGGCGGCCGCGATCAGCGGGGCTCGCACGCCGACACGACCCCTCGCTTTTATTTCACGTAGCGCCAACAAGACCAAGCCCATGTACACACCAAAGGCCAGTCCGATGAAGTTCAGCTTAGTCAGAAAGCCTATGGCCACCAAAATCCCCAGCACGAGAGCGCCGCGCAGCGTGAGCCCCCTGCGAAATGCGCGCGCCAGACCCACGAACACGGCGGCTGCAACCGCGTACAGCATCGAGTCCGGGTTCACGCTCCCGGACATGAACGCGAGCAAAGGCTCCAATGCCACGCATAGCGCTCCCACAGTCGCCGCCCACGGTGAACGTGGCAAGACCTCGCGCAGGAACAAAAATGTGCACAGTGCCGTTATTGCCCCGAAGATGGCCCCAACCAAGCGCATCAGTTGCAGCTCCAGAAGGATGTTCCCACGAGCGAGGAGATAGGGGACCGCCTGAATCACGTAGTACAGCGGCGGCTCCGCTGTGGCTATTCCTGCTTCGCCTGAGCCCAGGCGCGACGCACCAGCATCGTTGTCTTCGATCAGCGTCCGTTGCTCGGCCGGCGTGGAGATCGACGTACCCTGCGGCGAGTGGATGACTTCGCCGGCGTGCAGTCCCTCCAAGACAAGATCCTCCGCGACGGAGTACGTGCCGTTCGGCTGCCCGTTTTCGGGCAAGCTGCCATTTTCGACTATTTGCTCTACATAGGCAAAGTGATCGGACTCGTCCTTGCCCTCGAACGGCGGCACTATCAGTGACCATGTAGCGGCGTTCAGAAGCGCGACCAGGGCGCACACCCAGGCGGCGGTGGGGATACGGCCGAGTGCCGTCCCGATACGTCTCAACCGCCCAGCCGGCGCGCGTGTCACCCTGACACGCGCAATCGGAGAGCGCACCGCAAACGCGAACCTACTCATGACAGCTCCCGCAAGACAAGCCCCCCGGCAAGCACACCAACCGCTCCTACGAGCGCCACGATCAGCAACACGATCCACATGCCACTGAAGTCGCGACCGAGCTCCATGTGCCTTGCTACTTCCAAAGCGCGCGACCACCACGAACCCCGGCCGGCGCCCAAGTAAGTCACATCGAGCCTTCCCGGCAGCCGTCCTCCTCCGGGCACGCTCATCCCTTCCGCCGGCGATGTTTCGTTCCCGAATAGGTAGACGGCCTCCTGATTCGGCCCCACATCGACGCACAGCGTCACATTCGGGACACTCTCGCCCAGCGGCTTGACGGGCACCGTCACCGATGTACCAGTCCAGTCGGGGCCACGGCTGCCCTCAGTCAGGATCTGAGCGCCGGAGGAGACCGTCAGCCGTAGCCGCGCCCCGACATACGCCACCAGCGACAGACGGATGCCGGTCACGCCGGCCGGCAGCACTTCGCCTGCTTGACACGCTTCCCCAGACCCTTTTAGCGGGCTGATAACGCTGGTCGGCCTAGCGCCCGTACGTATGACTCGCGGAGGGGAGCGAGTAAGGGCATATGCGACTACGGTGACGATCAGAATGAGACCCGCCACAAAGGTCACCCTGACGACCCTCACTACTCTCATGCGCTCACTTGCAGCCTCCAATGCCTCGATCCCGACGTCTCGCGATGTTCGTTGATGGTCCTGATACTCCACCCGGCTATCACCGGGTCGGATGGGGCGCACATTTCTTACGAGAATCGCGCCGTCTCGAATGAAGCGGCACCAGTCTCCGCGACCGACCGGAAGGCGTCAAGCCGAGAGCAGGTGGTCACCGGTCACACGTACAGAGGCGCTGTCAACAACTGCACCGATATCCGGGCAAATCACAACAATCCGGATCTGGAGAAACACAATCGCAAGTGGGACACATCGAGCCAGAAATACCCGTCAGACAGCGCTCTACCTCATCCGTCAGGAGCCCCCCGCAAGCTCGCGAAACAACTCACCGCGCTCCTCGAAGTTGCGATAGCTGTCATAGCTCGGAGCCGCCGGAGACAGCAGGACGACCGCGCCCGCGCGCCCCAAGCTACGGGCAGCAGCTACAGCCGCAGGCAGGTCCACCGCGTCGATCGCCCGCTCGGCTGACAGACCCGCGGCTCGCGCGGCAGCAACGAGACGTGTCCCCGTGGAGGGCACGCCAATAACAATCGCGCCGGCGCCAGCCAGCGCGCAGCCGAGGCGCCTGTAATCCTGTCCCCGATCCTGCCCGCCGCCGATCAGGACAACCTCGCGTCCGGGGAAGCTCGCAAGCGCTGCAAGCGTCGACTCTGGCGTGGTCGAGATGCTGTCGTTCACCCACAAAAGGCCGTCGCGCTCGGTGACCGGCTCGAGCCGGTGCGGTAGTGCACAAAAGCCTTTCAGTGAATCAAGAAGCGGTGGTGGCGCGATGCCAAGCGCCTCGATAGCCGTAAGCGCCGCACACAGGTTGAGCGCATTGTGCTCGCCAGCCAGCGGTAGCTCGGAGCTATGAACGATCGGCTCCCGTCCCCGCACGACGGTGCCGTCGACGACATCCCAGCCACCTGGCATGCCGAAACGCATTGTCTTGGCAGGGGTGCTCGCGCCGTCCGCACCCGCAGCTGCGCCGACCGCTTCCAACAGCCCTTGGTCGCGCCCATTGACAACACCAACGCACACCCCAGGCAAGGCGAACAGACGGAGCTTCTCAGCGCGGTAGACGTCTTCGGACCCATGCCAGTCAGTGTGCTCCTTGAATAGGTTCGTGATTACCGCGACCTCCGGGCCCGTCTCTAGATCAGCCGTGTGGTAGCTGGAGAGCTCAACCACTGTGACCTCCGCCGGCTCACGGTCGAGCAGGTCGAGTGCCGGCACGCCGATGTTTCCCGCCAGCTGCGCTGTCCTGCCAGCCGCCTCGGCGAGGTGGAAGGCCAGCGTGGCAGTCGTGCTCTTGCCCTTCGTACCCGTCACGCCGATGACACCCGCACCCCCGCGCTCGGCCAGCCACAGCGCCGTCGCCGTCGTCACCAGCACCCCCGCCGCGCGCAGTGCCTGTATCTCCGGACGGTGGATCGACACACCGGGCGAGCGCACCACGATCTCACACCCCGCCAGTGCCGCCACGACGTCGTCGTCCGCCACCGTCACAATCCGCGCGGTCGGGGCTTTCAGTACCTCGCGAACGCCTGGCGCCGGGTCGACATCGAAGGCAGCCGCCACGATCTGCGCCGAGGGCATACGCCGGGCGAGCTGATCAGCGAACGAGGAGATCTCCCGCCCGGCGCCCCATACGCCGACGCGGGCGCCCTCAAGCTCCGAGAACCGCACGCACGTCCGCCATCAACGCCATCGGCACATCGTGCTCCTCGCTCAGCGCCAGCACCTGCCCGGGGTCGCCCAACTCGAGCGGATACCGCGGCAGCACCTCCGCCACCAGGCGCCGCACCACCCGATGCTCCCGCCAGCGCTCATCCTCAGCCAGCAAGCGCATCGCAGCCAAGCTCTCCTGCTCCTCCCCCACACACTCGAACGGCTTGTGCCCGCCCGTGGCCGTCAGCAGCGCGAAGCCCTCGAACTGGCTGTCCTCGTCGAGCAGATCGCGCCCGAACACCTCCCGCAGATGCTCCGGGTCGCTGAACGGCGCGAGCGCCAGGAACACGAAACGGCACTTGGGGCAATCGCAGCACCAGGACGCCGCACGCAGCGCCGGGTCGATACGGAAGATCGCGTTGCAGCTCGTAAACGCCTCGTGGTAGGGATTCATGCGCGCGAATGCCCGCGCGATCGCGAGCTCCGACGCCGGACGCAGAACCGAGAACAGGCGCGGCGCGCCGTCGATCTCCCTGAGCGCCGCGCTCAGCAGCCGCTCCACCCGCAGTCCCTTGCTGAACTGGTGGTTGACCTCCACGCCATCCCAGCTCACGTTTCCCGCCGACGCCGAGCGCTCATTCGCCAGCGCGACCGCATCAAAGCCGTTCAGCGCGGCCGTCAACAGCGCCACACACGACACGATCGCCGTAATCGGGACGTGGCCGTTGATCGCACCAGCCTCGTTGAGCGCCCTCAGGCCCGGGTCAAGCGTGCGCCGGGCAAGCAGACGCGGCAAACCCGCCACCGCCACCGTCCGCTCGATCGGTGGAGCGTCGCCCACCGAGAACAGCGCCAGCTCCACGTCCGAAGCACGCACGATCTCCAGTGCCACCGCCGAGTCCTTGCCGCCGCCCACCGGCACCAACACTCGCTCCAGTGGGCGCTCGTCGTATGCACCCGCGCCCGCCTGCTCGCCGCCGGTAGCCGTCGTCGGCCCCTGTCCCGGCGTTGACCCGCTGGCGACCGCCGCAGCCGCCGAGAAGCTCGGCCGCGGCAGCCCCGACAGGCCGTTCGTGTAAGCGAGCTCACCCAGACCCTCCGAGTACAGCGCCTCCAGCAGCCTCGCCGCCGCCGCCGGCGGAGCACCCGTCTCGCAGCTGACGCGCGGCGGCAGGGCGGTCTTGAAATAGCTGACCCCAGCCACCCAGTGCAACAACGACAGCAAACCCTCCACCCGCTCACGGTCAGCCTCACGCAAGTCGGCGAGCGAGCCTTCGAGCGGCAGATCGATCTCCTCTACGAAGAAGACCTCCTCATCCAGCGCATAGCGCAGCGTCACACGACCGTGCGCGTCAAGCTCACGGCCCGTGAAGCGAAAGCTCTGAAATGCGCTGGGATCGAACAGCGCGGGGGACTGCTTCGCGTCGGCCGCCATCGCCTCAGCGTAGAAGGCGAAGGGGCGTTAAGCGTGCTGGGGCTCGGGCTCGGGCTCGGGCTCGGGCTCACCTGTGAACATCCACGGGATGCGGTTGCCGATCACCTCACCCTTGAAGCGCTTGCGTCTGCCATACACCACCCACGTCGTGTCCACCGCCCCGTAGACCTCCCGCACGCGCAGCACATCCGGGTATTCGCGCGCGTAGTGCAGATGAGTGAGGCCCGCGTCGTAGTCGCCCGCCAGCAGGTGACGCGCGACCACCGGCTTGGACGGCTCGTCGATGATCTCCTCCCAAAGCGTCAGGTCCGGATAGCCCCTCGTCGCCGAGACGATCCCCAGGCTGCGGGGGCTCTCCCGATCGATCCGCACGAGCAGCGATAGCTCCTTCGTCGGGTAGATGAACGTGTCCACCACGAACACCTCCCGGAAGTAGCGCTCCGTCACCAGATGCACCTGCACGTGCGCGCTGCACTGCACCAGGAACGTGTCCTCGCTGTCGCGAACCCGATCGATTGCGCCCAGCAGGTCGTCCACCAGCACGATCCGCGCGTCAGAGATACCCTGGAACTCCAGGTAGCGGCGCAACGCCGCCTCGTGGCAGGTGCCCGAAGGCCCAAGCGTGATGAACGTCGGGCGTGTCATGCCGCGTCCCCGTTCGGCTCGACGTGCGGCGCCTCGATCAGATCCTCATCGGAGAGCATCTCCATCAGCTGCTCCTCCGACAGCGAATCCATCAGCTCGTCCTCCATCGTGCACGTCGCGGCGATCAGAAGATCGAACAACGCCGCCGTGAAGTCCGCCGGGAGCCGCAGCACCACGCCGCGAGCTCGATAGCGGGCCCGTACCTCCGCCACGCGATCCGGCTGCATCATCGGGATCGCATGCGCGCGCTTGTACAGCGCGATCTCACGACACACCTCGAAGCGTTCCCCCAAAAGGCGTGTGATCTCCTCGTCAAGCCCATCCAAACGTCGTCGGAAAGACTCCAGGCCACTCATCGCTCGCTCCTCCTGTTCTCAGCGTCCCCAAGCAGGCCGCTGGCGAAGGCATAGCTACAGGCCGCCAATGCGTCGACCGCGTAGCCGCCCTCCTGGATGACGCACACCGGCAACCCCGAGGCCGCCAGCAAGCGCCCTATCTCTACGAAGACCTCCGGCGAGAAATCCCAACAGCCGTGCGGATCGCCCGCCAACGTGTCAAAGCCCAGCGACAGCACCAGCACCTCAGCCTCGCGGGCGATCTCATCGATCGAGTCGGCCACAGCCTGCAGGTAGCGCTCGTCGCTCGGAGCTTGCTCGAACTCAACGACCCGCTCGCGCACGCCACACGGAAGCGCCGTCCGCGAGGCCACGTTGACCACCGGCCACGCGTGCAGCGAATGCAGGAACGTGTCAGGCATGCGCGCCGTGATCGCCGCCGTGCCGTTGGGGTAGTGGATGTCGAGGTCGAGAATCGCCACCGGAGCGACGCCCGCCTCGCTCAGCGTGTGCGCAGCCGCGGCCGCGTTGTTCAAGTAGCAGCAGCCGCCCAGCCAGCCCGGGCCCGCATGGTGCCCGGGTGGCCCACATAGCGCGTACGCAAAACGCTCGCCCCGCGCGATCAGCTTCGCCGCCGCGATCGCCGAGCGCACCCCCTCGAATGCCGCTGTCGTCACCTCGGGGCAAACAGGCGTGTCAGGCGCCATGCCCGGAGCGGCGAACTCAGGGAGCAATACCGGCTCTCGCGCCTGACATCGCGCCAGTGCCCGCAGAAACGCTGGCTCGTGGAGCGTGCTCAAGGTCTGTGCCAGCTCCTCCGTGCTTGCCCGCGCCGACGACGGCTGCACTCGCGGATGGCGCAGCAGCCCCGCCCGCACCTCCGACAGCCGCCGGTCGTGGTCGTGTGCCCGCAGCCTGCGCCCCGCGCCGTCCAGTATCCAGGGCTGGATCGCCGGCGCGCCCGGTTGGCGCTCGACCACGGGCATCCGGGTCACGACAGCATCCTCCGCATGCGCGGGCCGTTTCGCCATGAAGCCGTTGCGCGCGTAAAACGCCTCCGTGGCCCCGAAGCTCGTAAAGCTCTCCCGCGGCAGGCCCACCTCCACGCGTCGCATGCCCCTGTCGCGCGCCAGCTCGAACAGCGCATCCAACAAGCCCCTGCCCACGGCCCTGCCGCGCCAGTTTGGATGCACCCAGAGGTCCTGGATCAGCGCGTAGGAGCCCGGCACGTGAATCGCCGTCTGCCAACTGGCGCCCAGCACGCCCACCAGACCCTCACGAGCTCGCGCCACCAGCACCGCGCCCGCCGCCGGATCGTCGATCAACGCACGTGCCGCCAACTCCATCTCAGACGCCACCGGCGGCGTGGCGCCCAGCTCGAGCAGTAGCTCCCGCACGGCCACCGCAACGGCAGCAACGTCACCGTGGCCGGCGGGACGCACCCTCCAGATCTGAGCCGCGGGCGCCCCAGAGACCATCCGCCCGGCTGGCGCTCAGCCCCGCCTGTGCGAGCTCGCTCACGGCGCCCCCGTCGGCGTAAGGGTGGGCTCGAGCTCAACCGTCCACGCCTCGGGCGAATCGCTGCCGGTGACCGCGCGGGCGATCGCGGCCATCGGCGCACGCGCCTTCAGCAGCAGCTCGTCGAACTCCTCCGCCGGATCGGACTGCGTCACGATCGCACCACCCGCACCGATCGTCGTGTTCCGTTCCCGCCCGCCCGGATCACGATCGTGCGGATCACAATCGACAGGTCGACCACGCCATCCAGGCCGAAGTAGCCGAGCCGCGCCCGAATACACGCCCCGCGCCTCCCGCTCGATGTCGTCGATGATCTCCATCGTGCGCAGCTTCGGTGCTCCCGTCATCGAGCCGCCCGGGAAGCAAGCCCGCACGCAGTCCACCGGCGTGCGGTTCGCCGCCAGCACGCCGGTGATCGTCGAGGTCATCTGGTGCACTGTCCGGTAGCGCTCGCCGGTCATGAACTCCGGCACACGCACGCTGTCCACCTCACACACGCGCCCCAGGTCGTTGCGCAGCAGATCCACGATCATCAGGTGCTCGGCAAACGTCTTTTCGTCCTGCATCAGCTCGTCGCGCACCGCCTCGTCCAGTGCCGGGTCCTCCGCCCGCGACGCCGTCCCCTTGATCGGCCGCGCCTGCACTCCGCGGTCGCGATCGACCGACAGGAAGCGCTCCGGCGAGGAGCTGAGCACAGTGAACGAACCGAGCTTCAGGTAAGCCGCGAACGGCGCCGGGTTGGTGCGCCGCAGCTGCCTATACAGCTGCCACGGCTCCGGGCTCTCCGAAGTCGAGATGTGGTCCGTGAGGCACACCTCATACGATTCGCCGGCCGCCAGCGCAGCCTGGCAACGGGCGATATCAGCGAGATATTGACGGCGCCCGCGTCCGCATCTGAACGTCACCGCCGCGTGAGCAGGCTCGCCAGCGCGCGCATTTGCTGGGGCGGCGCCATTGGCGGATCGCTGCTGCTCTAGCTCGGGCACAAGCGGCCCCTGCCGCGCCGCGCGCACGATGCCCTCCGCCTCGGTCAGCCACCGCTCCGCATCCGCTGCCCCAGCCTCACTGGAGCTAAGCGCCAGCAAGTGGGTGCGCCTGGCCACGTGATCGACCGCTACGACCCGGTTGGCGAGCATCATCACCGCGTCAGGCAAATCCGAGTGGTGCACGTTGCGCGAGCCGCAGTCGGCCTTGCACTCATAGCCGAGGTAGCCCACAAAGCCTCCCAAAAGACCCCGCGCCAAACCCGGCGGAGGCTCGATCGCGTTCCTCGCCAGCTCGTTCTCCAGCACATCGAAGATCGACCCATGCTCGACCTTCGTGCCCGAGCCACGGTGAATCGTCACAGCCGACTCGTCCACGTCATATTCGAGCACGCAGCGATCCTCACCCACCGTGCTGCCGATGTACGAGCACTGCGCCAGACGCGTCGGCGCGTCGGCACTGTCGAGCCAGAACGCGTGCTCAGCCGACCCGAACAACCGCTCGAAGACAACCTCGGTCGACGGCTCGCCGTCGACCGAGCGCATCCGCAGACGCATCGGCGAATCGCTCACCTGCCGTATCACCGGCGGAGCAGCGGGAGTCTCCGGGGGCTTCACCAGCCTGCGCGCACTCACAGAACGCGACGGCCGATGGTGGCGCGCCAGCGCGTAGAAGTTCTCGATCAGCGTGTGCCCATGCTCGGTGGAGATCGACTCCGGATGGAACTGCACCCCCCACATCGGGCGGTGGCGGTGCTCGATCCCCATCACCACCCCGTCGTCCGTCCACGCCGTGATACGCCCCTCAGGACCCATCGAGCTGCTGACCGCAAGGGAGTGGTAGCGCACCACCGAAAAGCCCTGGGGGATACCCGCGAACAGCCCGTGACCGACGTGGCGCACGTGGCTCACACGTCCGTGCATCGGCATCGGCGCGGGCGTGACCATGCCGTCGAGCAGACGCCCGAGCCCCTGATGGCCCAAGCAGATGCCAAGGATCGGGATCTCGCTCGAGCGCAGGATGTCCGAGCAGACACCGAAGTCGTGCCAGCGGTCCGGGTGACCCGGCCCGGGGGAGATCACGATCGCGTCGAAGTCCCACCGCGACAGCGCACCCCACGACACCGCGTCGTTCTGAATCACGATCGGCTCCTCGCCCGAGACGGCGGCGAGGATGTGAAATACGTTGTACGTGTAGGAGTCGTAGTTGTCGATCAGCAGCGTCGTCATTGCCCTCCCTCCAGTCCGAGTCCCCGAGCGCCGCGCTCGAGCAGCGTGTGAACGACCCGCTGCACCGGCTCGCTGCGCTCCCGCTCCAGGTACCAGCGCGCGAAATGGATCACGTAGCGAGCCAGTGGACCCGGGTCCAAGCGCTCCACCGCGATACGCAGATGGCGCCTGTGCAGCTCCGACTGCACAACCGCGAAGCGGTAATCCGGGTCCCGCGCAAGCTCGCCGGCGTTCGTGGCAGCTCGCCCCTGGCGCGCCCGCGCCCGCGCGAGCTCCCATCCCGGGCTCTCGCGCACGTCCAACAGCTTCTCCGGGTGGAAATCCACCCGCGGGGCGACCGGCCGCGGCACAAAGAATCCCAGCGCCACCTGGCCGGCGATGCGCTCAGCCGAGCCGAGCCGGTCGAGCAACTGCTCGTTCCCGGGATCGGCCTCGATCTGCACCTGCAGCCACTCGGTCAGCTCATCGATCAACAGCGCGCCCTCCTCGCTGGAGGTGATCGCGCGCTTCTGCCGCGAGACCATCCCGTGGAAGATGTCGCTCGTCGGGTGCATGCCGCCGACCGCCTTCGGGCATCAACTGCGCCCATCAGCTGGCGCCGGCAGGTCACGTGCGAGACCCACTCCGATCCGCACACCTGCACCGAGGTCATGCCCTCCAACCCCGGGGCGGCCATCCAGTAAGCGAGCGCACGCATGTGCTGGGTCGGTAGCTCATCGCCGCGCACGAGCGGGAATTCGTCGAAGTCCTCGCGCTCGGTCGGGTAGATGACAACACCGTCCTCGCGTCTGTGCAGTAGCCCGTCGCGCAGCCCATTCGCCATCAGCTCCGCCGCATCCGCGAGGAAATCCGACTCGAAGAACACCCTGTCGAACGCGATCCCCAGTCGCTGCGAGCGTCTTGCGCTGCCCCGCGATCACCCACGCGCGCGTCTTGTACCAGAGCTCCAGCGCCTGCCGATCGCCGGCCAGCACGCGCCGCAGCAGCTCGTCCGCGTCGTCGTTGCGCACATCGAGCTCACGCGTGAGCGAATCTCCCGCGGCGGCAACGCCGCTGCCGTACTGTTGCCGTTGAACGAGCGGCCGGCCGCGACGTACTCGGCGTAGCAGAGGCCGACGAAATGGTCGCTCTTCTCGTTCTTGTCCGGCCACGCCTGCGCGTGGCGGCCGCTCTTCATCACCCCCGCCATCGCCTCGCCCATGCTGCGCCCGGCGTCGGAGATCAGGCTGCGGCGCTCGACCTGCGCCCCCGCCTGACTCAGCGCAGCCGCCAGCGCGTTGCCGATCGCCAGATTGCGCAGATGCCCCACGTGCAGGGCCTTGGTCGCATTCGCATCCCAGAACTGCACAGAGAAACGCTGCCCTTGGGCAAGGTCGGTGAGATGCTGCTCACTTCCGTCGCCTTCTTGCAGCTTGGAGCCAGCCGTCTCGATCCACTCATCGTCGAGACGCAGCTCAGCACCCCCATCGGTACGCACCATCCGCGCCACCCATGGCTCGCGCTCGACACGCTCGAGCGCGTCCAGCGATGCGGCATCCCGCTGCCAGCCGGGCGAGCGCGGCACCAGCTTCACATCAAAGCGATCGCTCGGCCTAAGTGGCGTGCGCGCCGCCCAGTGAGCCCCCGCACCACCATGGCTCGGCAAGTCCTCGAAGTAGTCAAACAGGTTGGTGTTCATAGGCATGGCTTGGTGAATTGACCTTTTTTGGTGAATTGACCGGATTTGGAGAATTAAGGCCCGTTTATGCACCAGCCGGGGCTCGAACCCGGATCGACGGCGTTTAAGGCCGCTCCCTTAACCGATTAGGGCACTGGTGCGTCGCCCCAGCTCAGCAACCCCGAGTGCCATCACCCGGGCAGGTTGCGTCGTGGGGTATGTGAAGCCACCATACGGTGCGTTGTGACTGAGCGCACCTTTTCAACGACGGTAGGTCTGAGCGAGGGTAAAGATGAGAGCTGAGGTGAACTCCGGGCGTGCCGCTGTTGATGGGAAACCAGAGCACATGGGACTTCCTCCCGGCCCACGCATGCCGAGTCCAGTGCAGGCGATCGGCTGGTCACAGCGCCCACTGGCCTTCCTCGAGCGCTGCAACCGTAACTTCGGTGGGACCTTTACGCTGAACGTCCGACGCGGCAAGCCATGGGTGGTCCTGACAGAGCCAGAAGACGTAAAGCGGGTTTTCACCGCTGACGCCGCCACCGTCACAGCGAGCGCCGTCGAGGCAAGCCCAACTCTGGGGCCGCTGCTCGGTCCGCGCTCGGTGATGCTGCTGGACGAGCCCGAGCACATGGCGCACCGCAAGCTCATGCTTCGCTCGTTTCACAGTGAGCGGATGGGTGGCTACGGCGAGATGGTCGTCGAGGTGGCACGCCGGGAGATCTCGAAGTGGCCGACCGGCCAGCAGTTCGCGTTGTGGCCACGGATGCAGGCGATCAGCTCCGAGGTGCTGATGCGCTCGGTATTCGGCGACGTCGACAGCTACCACCTACGCCGTCTGCGCGAGCGGCTGAGGCACCTGACCGCGTGGCTCAACGATCCGCGTCGCCTGGCCCTGACAACCGCCATCGGACCGCAGCTACCTGCCACACACCGCGAGACTTCCGCGCGATGATGGAGCCGGTGGAAGCCGACGTGCTGGAGGAGGTACGCCGCCGCCGCGCGGCTCCCGGCGCACATGACAGCGAGGACGTCCTGTCGATGCTCGAGCGCGCACACGCCTGGAGCGGCTCACCGCTGAGCGAGCCGCAGCTGCGCGACGAACTGATCACGCTGCTCTCCGACGGACCAACCTCCACCTCGCTCGCATGGGCGTTCGAGCGTCTGCTGCGCCACCCCGACAAGCTGGCGCGCCTGCAGCGGGAGGTACTGGCAGAAGAGGACGACGCGTACGTGGACGCGGTCGTGAAGGAGACGCTGCGCCTCTGCCCGGTGGTGCCACTGATCATGCGCAAGCTGCTCGCGCCAATGGAGCTCGACGGATACACCGTGCCCGCCGGCGCCACCGCTGCCCCGTGTCCGTATCTGATCCACCGTCGCGAGGACATCTACCCGAACGCGCGGGCGTTCGTGCCCGAGCGCTTCCTCGGCGCGCCCGCACCCACCTACGCATGGATCCCGTTCGGTGGCGGCGTGCGCCGCTGTCTCGCCGCGAGCTTCGCTCAGCTCACGATCAAGCGCGTCATCCAAACGGTGCTACGCGAACTGGAGCTTCGTCCCGCGGGCAGCTCGAGCTCCGGCGGCGCGACGCGCAGCGCCGTGGCGTTCCTCCCCGGCGATCAAGCGCTCGTGATCGTCACGCGCCGCGCGAGCGGCCCGCGGGCGGGCGGGCCATCATTCTCGCCGCGGCTGGCGGCGTAGCCGACCGTTTGAGCGGTAGCGGCCGCACATTCCCCGCACGCTGGCAAGCAAGCGGCTCCAGCACACGATCGGCGAGCAGGCCGAGCGCACCGAGCGTCGAGAAGCCGGGCCCCTGACTGAGGGCCGCCAACCCCGGCACGTGCACCCGCGGGTGCACGCCTTCGAGCTCCAGCGCACGGCCGATCGCCGTTTCGTCCGGATCGCACGCCGGACCCCATAGCGCCCCCACCTGCCGCTCGAGCTGGGCCTGCGCGTCATCCGCCAGCAGACGCCGCAACTGCTCGAGCGGGTCATAGCCGGTGCAATTGATCACATAATCGTGCTCGCTGGCCATCGTGCCATCTGTACACGTGTAAGAGACGCGTACCTTGCGGCCGAAAGCCGCTGTAGCAATGTGCGTCACACGCCCGCTGACGAAGCGACATCCCTCGTCGTAGGCAAACGGCGATACGCGATCGGCACCAAAGACGCCCCGGTCGCTGCGCTCGACGAAATCACGACGCTGCTTGACGCTGAGCGAGGTCCAGTCGACCTCGTCGGGCCTGGAGAAAACCCGATTCTCCAAAAAGCTCTCCACGCGACTCATCGGCAGGTTGGAGGTGTAGATCGTCAACCGCGCGTCCGGCCGGCGTCCGCGTACGAACTCGATACAGCTCAAGGCGCTCTCGCCGCCGCCCACGATCGCTATGTCAGAGCTCAGCTCGGGTTGAACGCGGGCGATCTCCATACGGCCGCTCTCGCAGTCGAGCACCCGCGCCTCGGCCTCCTCGTCGTGTGGCAGTACACGCTGGGCGCCTTGACCGGTCAGGACGAAAGCCTTGCACGCATAACGAGTGGGCTGCGCGGCGTCCTCAACATCGATCAGCCACCGATCTGCTCGAGGGGTGAGCGCAAGGTGCGCGACCCGACCTCGCACGACGTCGACGCCGCTTGTGGCATGGGCCAAGACCCAGGCCAGATAGTCACCGAACACGCGCCGCTGCACCGACGGACAGCCGGCGTCGATCCACTCCGCATAACGACCTTCATCAACGAGGTAGCGCTGCCAGGAGAACGCCATCGCGGCGCGGTCGACGTCAGCTCCCGCCGCACCGAACGCACGCGCGCCCTGATACGGAAACCCCACGTCTTTGGTGGGGCTCAATCCGAGGATCTCCCTGCTGGACGTAACCCCCTCGCCGTCTCGCCAAGCCGCGGCGGGTCCCGTGGACTCGACCACCGTGACGCTGATCGGCCCGAGGCCAAGACCATTGAGCACATGTGCCTTCATGGCGATCGCCGTGCCCTTGGCGCCGGCACCAAGCACGAGCAGATCGGTATCCATCAACACATGGTCAATGTGACAGTGGGACGGCCTCCCCGCAATTCGGACAGACAAGTGTGTTCACCTCATCGCCCTCCACCTGCTCCGCATGCTCGGCGCTGCCGCCGGCGGTGACCGCACGTGTGCGCCGCATGCCGCGCAGCTCCACCCGCAGATCGGCCACCGACAGCTTCTCCTCGATCGCACGTGTCAGCCAGTACTCCTGCTCTGGAACATCCAACGGCGCGAGGGTTGCGTGATGGCTCCAGGAGAGATTCTCCCGACGTCGGGAGATCTCAAATCGAGATGCGACATACACCATGTTCATCAGCGACTGCACGTCGTAACCCGTGAGCTTCATCGCGCGCGAATAACGTTCGCCGAACTTCGCGTTGCCATAGTTGATCCAGTCACCAAGCCACCATTGGCTACAGCGCCCGATCTCGCCAAAGCGCCTGCCCACGGCCGACCACTCGGCCAAGCCAAGGTTTGCGCTGGGCGTCCATCCGACCCGTGTCAACTCCGACGGGCTGGCGGACGGCTCTGTTTGTGGAGCCCGACGACGTGAGGTTCCCAACTCAGGCGTCGGTGAAGAGACACCGCCCATCTAGCGGCCCACGTCCTCGATTGCGCACTTCACTGCAGCTATCAACATCGCACACCTCGCTCTACGATGACCAGCTATCTCCCTTGGCAGGAGATGACCGTAGCCGCGAACTATGCAACGGTTGAATTATTTGTCAACGGATGCGGGTGGCGACACGGTGGCGGGGGTGCATTCGCCGCGATTCACCCTGTAGATCCAGTTACTCCAGTTTTGGAGGCACGTACGGGGATCGGAGACATGGTGACGATCTTCGAGTCAGGAACAAGCGTCGCGCGCGAGCATGACTAGTCGTTCGCGGTCACCGCGTCGAGCAACTCGGCGAAGCGCTCACGTGCCTGCTCGCGCCGCGTGGGCAGATACTCGCTCGGAACACCATCCGCGGGGGGCGCATAACCGCGCAGGATGTGGCGCGCGACCGACTGGCGGTGCACCTCGTCAGGGCCGTCGTAGATGCGCGCGGCGCGCGCGAAGCGGTACATCTGCTCGAGCGGCATGTCCGTCGAGTAGCCCAGCGAGCCGTGCAGCTGCAGCGCGCGGTCGACCACGTCGTGGAGCACCTTCGCGCCATAGAACTTGATCAGCGCCACATCCGTGCGCGCAGCGCTGGCACCCTGCGTGTCCATCACCCAAGCAGCGTGCAGCGTCATCAGCCGTGCCGCCTGCATCTCCGCGGCGCTGTCCGCGATCCAGTTCTGCACGGTCTGCTTCTCAGCCAGCAGCGAGCCATGCGCGTGACGGTACGTCGCTCGCTCGCACAGCATGTCGAACGCCCGGCGCGCGACTCCCAGCCAGCGCATGCAGTGATGGATACGACCTGGCACCAGACGGTGCTGGGCAAGCAGGAAGCCCTCGCCGTCGCCGCCAAGCAGCGCGTCAGCCCCAACGCGAACGTTCTCGTAAGCGATTTCCGCGTGACCACCGTAGGCGCCGAACTGCTCCCACGGGTGCTCCATCGTGGGCACGTCGCGCACGATCTCAACGCCAGGCGTGTCGGTGGGGACGACGAACATCGACGCGCGCTGCGCCGGGCGCCCATCGGGGTTGGTGACGGCCATCACGATCAAGAAGTCAGCGATCGAGCCATTCGAGGAGAACCACTTGCGACCGTTTAGCACCCACCCATCGCCGTCGCGCACAGCGCGCGTGCGAAGCTGCGTGGGGTCCGAGCCGGGCGTGTCCGGCTCGGTCATGCTGAACGCGCTACGCAGATCGCCCGCCAGCAGTGGATGCAGCCAGCGGTCCTTCTGCTCAGGCGTGCCCGCGAGCGCAAGCAGCTCGGAGTTGCCAGAGTCCGGCGCGGCGTTGCCGAATGCCAACGGCGCGATCGGCGAGGTGCCCTCGATCTCGTGCATCAGGCCCAAGCGGACCTGGCCCATGCCCTGCCCGCCGAGCTCTGGCGGCAGGTGCGTCGCCCACAGGCCGCGCTCCTTGACCTGCTCCTGCAGCGGCGCGATCGCGCGACGCAGCCCGTCGAGGCCGAGCTCGTGCCAGATCGCCTCCAACGGCCAGATCTCCTGGCGCACGAACTCGCGCATCCAGTCGAGTTGCTCCTGGAAATCAGGGTCGGTGGAGAAATCCCAGCTCATGGCAGCCCATCCTCTCTCTCAACACAATCGGCGACGTATTGACAAGCCTACGCCCTGTGCTGCGCCGCCACCTGAGCGGGCACGCGGCGTTTGACAGGCTTGCCGGACACGCCGCGTTTGACAAGCCTGTGCTTCGTGGTCTGATGCCGCGGGCACCCCGAGACGCCGATCGCGACGGTCCGTTTGACGATGGCGCCGTTCTGCCCTGTGATCGCTACCGGCATCGTGAGCCTCTGCCCGCATATGCTGCCCTTTGCGATCGTCGGGAGATTCGCCGCGAGCAGGGAATGTGGGCCGGCATTGAGGACCACTCCGAGCGTGGAGATCGGCACGTCGGGCAGCGTCCTGAACGCGGCAGAGATGACGCCGTGCTCGATGATCGTCTGGCCGATCACATCCACGGTCACACCTTCGCCCTGCAGCACGAGCTCGAGCTCAGGCGACGCAGCACCGCCGTGGGAGACGAGGTAGACGGGCCCGACGAGCGCGTTACGCAGAACCGGCGTGAGCACGGTCACGCTACCCACGACCGATGCTGCCGGACAATTGGCGGGGTTCGCTTCGATCACAGGCGCCGTGCACGCCTTCTGCAGCGTGGTCAGCCGCACGGGTAGCTGCTTGGGGACGTCAACCTTGAGCTTGGCGACGTTCGCCTCGCCGGGAGCGGATTCGAGGCGGACGTGCAGGTAGGCACCACCGGCTTTACTCGTCTTCGCGTGCGTCAGCGCGCCGAGCCTCGGCTTGAACGGGAGCGTCGCGCAGTTGGCGGCCTGGAAGCGCGACGAGAGCAGGGCGGTGGCGCCTTCGCTGCTCCGCGCGGATCCTTCGACCACGAGCGGCTCACAGTCGGTCGGGTTGAAGGTGAAGCCTGCCCGGTCGATGTCGAGGTTGACGGTCTTCAGCTGCAGCGGAATGCCGTCGAGACGCTGTGGCAGCGGGTCGCTCGAGATCGTCAGCGCGGCGGCCTTCGGGTCGACTTCGATGCGCGCGCCGACATCGATCGTGCCGAGGTCGAACGGACCTGCCACAGCCGGTACAACGATCGACAACCCAAACGGCGCGCCCTCGTACGGGCCTGTGAGATACACGCGCCCGGCGAGGAACACGGGGCTCGCGCCCGGTCCCGCGTCGACGGTCGCACTGCCGATTTCGCTGTCAGCTTCACACGCGCCTGCCTTCGCCTGTGCTTCGTCGCACAGCGGCACCTTGGCGATCATCCCCAGCAGCCCCGGCGGCAGGTGCACGGTCAGCGACTGCAGCTGCTCGTCCTGATCTGTCCGCGACAGCGTCACCGTCAGCGGGCTGAACGCGCCGGCCTGGTTGTTGGTGGTGCCCGCGACGAACGATGGGTGGAACCGCGGTGGCGGACAGCCGCTGAGCTCGAACGGTTCGCTCGAGGGCCGCGCCGGCGTTTCGCTGCTGTACGGCGTAAGCGACGAGCTCGCCGCCAACGGCACGCCGCAGGTGGACGTGTTGGCAAGCGGCGCCCGCGAGCCGCCGTTCAGCGTCAGCTTCAGATCTTCGAACGGCAGCTGCGGCGCGTTGGCGAAGCTGACCGTCAGCTGGCCTGTGCTCTGATCGATCGACGTCGCGCCTTCGAGCTTCACCGTCACACCAGAGCCCTGCGCCTGCACGAGCAGCCGCACCAGCCTGCCTTCCTGTGCCTGGGCTGGTGTGCAGGGCGCACATTCCGGTTCGGCGAGGAAGACCTGGCCTTCGAGTGGGCTCGACAGCAGCGGCGTCGCGATCTTGACCGTGCCTATCTGCGAGCGGGGTGGGCAGGATGCAGCAGAGGAGGAGCCCGCCGCGAACTGTGCCTGCGAGCAGCCCTGCAGGCCGTTCGTGGCCGACGGGGAGACCACGATGCCCGCAGGCAGGCTCACGACCGCGTTGCGGAGGTCGGGCGTGGCGAGCCCCACTGGGTTTTCGTTCTGCGGCACGTGCAGTTCGATCGTGTAGCCGCTGGGCGTGTCCGCCTGGGTCGTTTCTGGGATCAGTGTCAGCGACGGGGCGAAGGTGAGCTGTTCGCAGCCGGTGATCTCGTTGGCCGTGCCGAGTTCCGGGGAGGAATATGTCTGGAACTGTCCCGGGTTCTCCCACGAGTCGACGGTTGCCGCGAACGGTTGTGCTGCCCCGCACTGACTCGGGAGTGTCAGGAATGGCTTGGCCGGCGCGTCGCTTGGACAGCTCGTCTGTATTTCTTCTCCACCTTTGAATTTGACCGCGGGCTTGCAGAATTCGCTGGTGTCCTGCGCGCCGTCGCCGAGGGTGCCTTCGCGTTCGAGGTCGTGGCTCGCTGCCGCGGGCACACCCCAGAGCGTCAGGATTGCGCCCTGCAGCGGGCCGGTCTCGGGGATCCCGTCCAGGGCGGCAGTCAAGCCGTAGTCGCCGCTGCGCACGTGGAAGAAGATCGTCACACGCCCGAGGTCCGACACCGAGAAGCCGAGCTCGGCCGGCGCCCCCGCAGGCGGCACGAGGTTGTAGACCGGATAGTCCGCCGAGTGAAACGCGCCGTAGAAGAACGGCCTCACGGTTCCCACCTGGGTATCGACCGGGCAGTTGAGGTTTGCGCCTTCCAGGAAAGCCTGCTGGCTGCACTGCGGGAGGGCGTTCGGGTCGCCCACCAGACCCGGGGGCAGCGCGACTTCCACATCCTCGGGAGCCGCGCTCGCGAGCGGAAATTCTGTGTCCCCGTTCTGCGTCGACGGGGATTCGCGACCGGCGATATTGAACGCAAGGCTGGTCGTGAGCTCGAATGGGTGCGAGCCCGCCAGCATGTCGGCTTCGCCGCTTTCCTCGGCGGTCTCGACGTCGAAGGAAGACAGACCGAACGGGGCGAGTTCGCTGCTGAGTGGCGTTATCTCGCCCGTCGAGGCGCTCGGCGCACCGCCGCCCGAGACCGTCGCGGAGTTCGCGGTGAGAGCTTGTGCCCCTTCAGGCACGGCTACCGTGATCGTCACGACGATCGTCGCCCCGGCCAAGATCGGGCCGCTCGTGGGACTTTCTTCGTACGTGCAGGCGACGAGTTCGGCTCCTGGCGTGATGGGGCATGCAAGTTCGTAGCGTGGTGAGCCACTCCCGTTGGCCCCCGCGCCGCGCGCGATGACCGTCGTCGCCGTTACTCCTTTGGGCAGGCTGTCGATGATCGTCACCGGGCTGCCTTTGGTGGTCTGAGTACCGCCGTCGTTGCGCACGATCAGCCCGTATGCCTCAGATGCTTCCCCCGCCTTGAAGTATGTCGGCTGCGACTCGGAAGCGATACTCCAATGCGGGCTCGGCGAGCCCGCCTGCGATGGAGTCGCTGCAGCCAGGCTGACGATGATGGTGGCGGCGAGCGCCGTCGCAAACCGCGACGTGCGGAGCAGGCCGACACAGGAACGGATCATGCATCTCGAGGTCAAGGTGGTGGTCGCTTCGTGGCCGCCACGCGGCGGATCACCTTTGGCCCATAGCGCCTTCGCGCACGGGCGAAGCACACAGAGCGCTTTGCGCGACTCTTCAGCTTCCGGCACTTGGTTATGGCACGCGCGAGCAGTTGCTTGCGTGTGAGCTTGACGGACGGCTTGGACAGCGGCGAGATCAGATTGCCGGGGCCGGTGAACGAAGCGGACAGCGGTGTGGCGAGCGACGGCGGCTGGGTCAGGGGTTCCTGGCATGTGATGCCTTCGCAGGACGACGGCTGACTGGATGTGGGCAGCCCTCCATTGACGCGCGCATCGTAGACGTCGATGAGTTCGTCCGTGTCCGTCGGGGCGAGGCGTTCCCGGGTTGCGAAGAAGACGTCGTTGCCGCTCGCGCTGGCGTCGAGGAAGACCGCTTCGCCGCCGGCTTCGGCACCCGAGATCAGCTGGATCGCGCCGCCCTCGTACTCGAACACCTTGACGCTGCCACCGGCAACGCCGGCGAGCGCGTCGGGCGAGGAGAAGAACAGCCGACTGCCGTCGTCACTCAAGCTGCGAGGCTCGTGGAACGGCGTGTTCGCGCGTTCGTCCAGTCTTGCGCCGATGAACGCGCTGCCGAGCGGCGGAGCGCCGCTCGGGTCACACGACGCACACACGAGCTGGCCGCCTTCGGCGCTGTACTCGAACACCTCATGTACCGCTTCGCCCGCCTTGTCCTTGTTTTCATAGCCGGCGAGAGGCTCGGTCGACACGAACGCCAGGTGCCGTCCGTCAGGCGTCACGTACGCCTCTGACTCGCTCGGCCATCGCGACCAGTCCTGGACGTCGCTGTCATACAAGATGCTTTCGCCCTGGTACATCAGTTCGATGTTTTCCTGTTCTTCCGGGCTGGGCGCCGCCAGGGTGGCGATGAACTGCACGCTGCCGCTTTCCGCGGTCGCGCCGTGCCACACGTAGAGGTTGGCTTCGCCTTCAGGCGCCCCCTCCGTCAGACGGCCTTCGGCTACGAAGTAGACGTAGGAGCCATCTTCTGATGCACCCACCACGCCGAGGACGCGTGCGCCATCCGTTCCTTGATGAGGTTGGTGGTTGTAGATGTCTGGCGTGAGATCCGTCAGCGTGCGACTTTCAAGGTCATACCGATACAGGTCGTTGCCCGGGTCTTCCGGTTCCGGGCCGGTGTGCGATTCCTTCGTCAGCGCGGCTTTGCTCGTGAAGTACACGACCGACCCATTCGCCGACGCCGCCCAGAACTGCGCCGGCTGCGGATCGCAGTGTCCTTCTTCGGTTTCGCATTCCGACGGGCGTGCACCCGGCGCGGGAGCGGAGACCTCGACCGTCGAGCTGTCGTCGATGCGATCGTAGATCTCTGTGTCGCCCTGCTGCTGTTCGTCGGGAGCGCCGCCGTCGGCTGCCGCCTCGAAGAGGACGTCCTCGCCATCTCGTGAGATCGCGTTTCGCAACTCGCCCGCGTTTTCTGCCGAGGCTTCGATCCCGGCTCCAGCTGTGGCGCCGCCCGCGGGGATCGCCCCGTCGGGAAGGATCCCAACCAGCCGCACCTGACCGAGCGCCGATTCGTACAGATTTTCCACGCCACCACCCGGCGCGCCCGCGACAAGGCTGTCGTTGGCCTCGAAGAGCACACGGCTGAATTCGCTCGACGCGCCGGCAAACGCGACCGCGTCCTCGTGTTCGAAGCAGCGTCCGCATCCCGCCGCGGGCGGTTCAGGCGGAGGGATCGTTGTGAGCAGTGAATATTCGCCGCCAGGCTGACGCAGGTAGAGGTTGTACACGCCTGCCGGCGCCCCTTCGGTCAGCTGCTGCGGTGGAACGCGAATGACCACGTGAGATAGATCTTCAGAGAAGTTGTAAGTCAGCTTCGGGTTGCTGCTCACCGGAGCCTGCGGCGTCGGCGGCGACAGCGGCGTCGTCTGCCAGCCGGTTGGGCTCCGAGCTGTGACGTACGCATTCGGATACTCGTTGGCCTGGGCCCCGGCGAACGCGGCGGTGACGCTCATGTAGGAGATCGCGCACGGTTCTGAGGCTTCACACGGGGAGGCCTGCGCCGGGAACATCGGCTGCAGGGTCAGGGCATCTTGGCCGCCCTTCTCGACCGGCGATACCTGCTCGTAGGCGCGACAGTCGGGGAGACGTTCGGATGGCCCTGAGCGAAACTGCGCGTTTGGGCACGTCGACGCGCCCGCCGACGGGGCCGACGCACAACCCAGCCATATCCCGGCAAGCACGACCAGCGATGCACCGCACACGCGGGACGCGCGGCTCATCGACCGACCGCGGAGCGGCTTTCCGCGCATTTGCACCTCCTTGCGCGCGTAGTCTAGCCAGCCATTGCGACTAAGGTGCCAATTCGTCCAGAGGAAACTCCTGAGCCGATGCGGGGAGCCGACTGGTAGCCGACTCCCGCACCTGACCTTCCAGCACCGCGATGGCTACGCCGTGGCTAGGATTTCCATTCGAGCGTGCCGCCTTCGAGTTCGCTCGTGATCTTGCCGGTGTAGGAGCCTTCGGTGTTTTCAGTGCCGCCACAGGATCCGCCGGTGCCCTTGGAGTGGATATTGCCCATGTTCAGTTCGACCGTCACCTTGCCACCCGACACGTTGGTGTAGTTGACGCCTTCGAGCGTCTGCGGTTCGATCAGAACCGAGCAGCCGGCTCCTTCGGGTTTGATGGTGACCCTTTTTTCGAGTTTCGCCGAGCCGTTGGCGTTCAGTTCGAGGCTCGCCGAGGAGATCGTGATGTTGCCGCCGAAACCGGTGCACCCACCGAACGTGAGCACTTCTTTGTGCGTCACCGATTTCAGTTCTTTGATTTCGCTGCTCCCGGAGACTTCCGTGCATTCGATCGTGCCGGCAGAGGTTTTGAATAGCTGCGCGTTCGCCTGTTTGCTTTTGACTTTGCCGGTTTTGCTTGCGACGAATTCATCGCCCGAAGCAGACACGGAGATGGCATCTACAGCGACAAGCGAGAACGACGCAACCAAGGCCACCCCGAGAATCACAATGCGCTTCATGTCCCCTCACCACCCCTTTGTCGATTGATGATCCGCCGCGGCTACCGGGCTTGATGATTGGCAAACGGCCTCGTACATTGTTGCCCGATGATGGAAGCATTCCGCCCTGCGGGCCATACGGTTCGAACTATCACAGACACGCAGAGTTCTGTCAAGCGGAAGCAGACCATAATATGCGAATCGCCACGGCATTAGATCGTGTGGAAACGCACGTAGTACCTTCGCACAGGCGGTGGACGGATCGGTATGCAGCACATGTACATTGATTTCAATGGCGCGGCAGAACCCCCTGCAAATCGAGCTTCTTCCGGGCGCTCGCGAGCTCCTCGGGCTACACGCGCGCGAGCTTCCACAGCGCGACGACCTGTGTGGGGCGTTCTGCGGAGCGCTCGCGCTGGGCGCCGCCGGCATCAGCGAGCACGGTGGCGGGCCGGTGGATCAGGACGCGGTGGCACTCGCGGCGGGGAGCGTTATCTCAGGCGTGCGCGAGGCAGGCACGCTGCCGCACAGCGAACCGGGCCGACGCGACTACCGCATCCAGCTGCCGCTGATCGACGACTCCGACGCGTCTGGCACCACAGCCGCTGGGCTGCTCGACGCGATCGCCGAG
This sequence comes from uncultured Solirubrobacteraceae bacterium, assembly GCA_963752865.1. Lineage (GTDB taxonomy): Bacteria > Actinomycetota > Thermoleophilia > Solirubrobacterales > Solirubrobacteraceae > Palsa-744. The sequence continues at coordinate 349,548 of CAVVZU010000001.1, read as the reverse complement.
CTCTCCGGCGGAGCGCTGGCCGCGATCCCCTACACAGGCCCGTGGGATACGCGCACACTCGCCGGCCTGTTCGAGCTAGTCGCCGATCTCGAGCGCCCGGTCACGCTCGTGGCGAACCTCGCCACCCGCCACCTGTGGGGTGGACGACCGAGCGTCAACCAGCTGCTCGGATATCTGCTCGACGGTGAGACCGACGGCCCTGCTCCCGACTGGGATGTGGGCCACTTCGCGTGCGTGTTCGCGCGCGTACGCGGCCCCGCCGGCAGCCTCTACTGCCTGGCCGACACATACCCGGCACTGGGCAACGCCGGTGTGCATCTGCAGCCACAGGAGCGGCTGGCGACGGCACTGGAGCGACGGGACATGCCTGCCGGGGGCATGATCGTGGTCACCGCTGCGGAGGACGCGCCGGCGGTACGCGCGGGCGCCGACGCACTGGGCCTCCGCGAGGGTATCTGGGACAACGGCACGGTGACCGTGGAGCCTCCGCGGTGAGCGAGTCCGAGCTGGTCGCGCTCGTCTGCTGCGACCTCGGCTCGATCGTGCGCGGGCGCTCGGTGTTCTCAGCCGAGCTCGACCAGCACCTGCAGGCGGGCGTCAGCTGGGTACCTGCAAACCACGCGCTCACGCCCTTGGGGCCGGTCGCCGAGCCCAACCCGTTCGGGTCGACCGGCGACCTGCGCCTCTTGCCTGACGCCGACACGCGAGTCCTGGTCGCCGCGGGCAGCGACGAGAGCGCGCTGGAGCTGGTCCTGTGCGACATCGTCGAGACGGACGGAAAACCATGGGAGTGCTGTCCACGCAGCTTCCTGCGCGCGACGCTGGACGAGCTCGAGCGCGAGCTCGGCGCACGCCTGGTTGCGAGCTTCGAGCACGAGTTCCAGCTATTGCTGGACACGCCGCCAGCGCTGCCGTTTACGCTCGAGGAGCAGCGAAGCGTCGAGCCGTTCCCCACGCGCGTGATGGCTGCATTGGTGGACGCCGGCGTGGAGCCCGAACGCTTCTTCGCGGAGTACGCGGCACATCAGTTCGAGATCCCCGTGGCACCAGCAGCAGGCGTGGCCAGTGCCGACCGTAGCGTCGTGCTCAGGGAGGTTGTGAGGGAGATTGCCCGTCGGGAGGGAGTACGGGCGAGCTTCGTGCCGCTGCTCGATCCCGCGCAGGCTGGCAACGGCTTGCATATCCATCTCAGCCTGGTGGATGCCGACGGCGACTCGCTGCTTTACGACACCGCGCGGCCAGCCAGCCTCAGCGAGCTCGGCGGGAGCTTCGCTGCGGGCATCCTGCGCCATGCGCGAGCGCTCAGCGTGCTCACCGCCGCGAGCCCCATCTCCGGCGCGCGCCTGGCGCCACACCGCTGGAGTGCGGGTGCCATGTGCCTGGCGCAGGCCAACCGCGAGGCACTCCTGCGCATCCCGCCCGTCGTCGCGCTCGCCGGCGCCAACCCCTCGGAGCAGTTGCATCTCGAGTACCGCGGCGCAGACTCAAGCGCCAACCCGTATCTGGCGCTCGGGGCGATCCTCCGGGCTGGCCTTGAAGGGATCCGCGCGGGATTGCCCGCACCGCCCATGCTCGACCGTGACCCCGCCCAGCTGGACGCGCGGGAGGCAGATAGATTTGGCGTCGGCGCGCTGCCGCGCACGCTGGATGAGGCGTTGCGCGCTCTGGCCGACGACGACATCGCGCGTGGGTGGATGACACCGCTGCTGTATGACGCATACGTGAGCGTCAAGCAAGCCGAGCTGGACGCGGCCCGCGACGTGGATCTCGAGGAGCTCTGCCGGCGTTATGCCGCCATCTACTGACGCGGAGATCCTCGGACTCCTGCTCGAGCGCATCGCGCGGGAGCTGCCACGCGCGGTCGCGCTGCGCAGGCGCCTACACGCAGCGCCGGAGCTCGCGCATGCAGAGGAGCACACGGCCGCGAGCGTGGCCGCCGAGCTACCCGTCCCCTGCCAAACGGCAGCTGGCACAGGCCGGCTCGCACTCGTAGCAGCGAGCAGTGCACGAGCCCCCATCGCCGTGCGAGCGGAGCTCGATGGGCTGCCGATCGAGGAGCGTACCGGTGCGGCGTTTACCGCACGCGGGGGCGCGATGCACGCATGCGGACACGACGTGCACATGGCCGCCCTCGTCGCGTTGGCACGCGCCGCACACGGGACTTGGCGACGCACTGCCAGCGCCGCTGCTGGCAATCTTCCAGCCGAGCGAGGAGGCATACCCATCCGGTGCTCGAGAGCTCTCGCGAGTGGCGAGCTAACCGCGATCGCTCCGGCTGCGATCGTGGCGGCGCACATCCATCCCGAACTGCCGTGGGGCGCCGTCGGCCTGGACAGCGGCGCGGTCAATGCGTCGTGCGACGCGATCGAGATCACCGTCGAAGGCGAGCCCACACACGGCGCCTACCCTCACCGGGGACGCGACCCGATCCTCGCCATCGCCCAGGTTGTAGTCGCGCTCCACGCCGAGGTCGGCCGCAGGATCGATCCGTTGAGCGCCGCGTCGCTGACGATCGGCGTGCTCGAGGGGGGAAGCGCCGAGAACGTGATCCCGCGCGCAGCGCCGCGCGCGCGGCGCGCTGCGCGCGCACCGCCCGCAGGATCGACAAGCGCTGCGTGAGCTGGTCGATGAGGTCGCAGCCGGCGTCGCATCCGCATACGGCTGTCGAAGCGACCGTCGAGCTCGCTGCCCGGCGAGCCGGCGTTGGAGAACGACACCTCGATCGTGACGCGCGCGAGCGAGCTGCTGCGCGCTACGCAGGGTCGAGCGGCGGCTGCGACGTGGCGCTCGTGTGGGTCTGACGACTTCGCCTTCTTCGGCGCGCTTGCTCCGCTGGCGATGGCTTTCGTCGGCCTCGACGGCGCCGAGGGCTTCACCGCGCGCCCGCTGCACCATCCCGAGCTTCTGCCTCCCGACGATGCCGTCGGCGCCGGTCGCGCGCGCGCAGGCGGTGCTGTACCTCGCCGCGGCGCAATCGTCCACCGTTCAAACGTCCACCGAGCGTTCCTCGATTCCATCCCCTTGAACGTCGCACCAGTACGATTCAGCGATGCCCGACCGTCTGTACTTCACCGACTCCGACGAGGCCAATGCGCTGCTCGCGCATCCGATCCGATGGCGCTCTGATTGGCTTCGCGCTCGACCAACAGGTCACGGTGGAAAAGGCCTTCGCCGGCCCGCTCGCGTTGCGCGAGCGGCTCGGCTCGCTCGACGCCGCCGACGCTCGCCGGCGCCGACCTCGAGCCGGTGTTCCGCGAGAAACCCGCGATCCATCGCTTCCCCGGCTCGATGGCCAAGCGCGTCCACGACCTGGCCGTGTACGTCGAGAACGCTACGACGGTGATGCCGCGCGGGTCTGGACCGACGCCGCCGACGCGGAGCAGCTGCGCGCCAATCTGGCCGCGCTGCCGGGCTTCGGCGAGATGAAGGTCAAGTCGCTGGGCGCCGTCCTCGCCAAGCGCTACGGCGTGAGCACTGCCGCCGATCTCGTGCCGGCCCACCCAACGCTCGGCGACGTCGACTCGCGCGCAGGCGCTCACCGAGTACCAGGCAGCCAAGCGCATCCACAAGGCCGAGTGGACAAAACTCAAGCCGCGGCGTTAGAAGCTCGATGTTGTGCTTCTCGAGCCAGGCGAGGTAACTCGCGACAAACCTCGGCAGGTGTCGAAGCAGCAGACGAACCTGCCTATGTACTTCGTCGGCCTGTATGTCGGGGGATGAATGTTGGAGCCTATTGCGGGTGCGGTATAGCTCGGTGAAGGTCTCTGCCTGCCTGCTCGTGAAACCGCCGTCCACACGGATTGCATCGATGATCCCAGACACACCCGGTACGCCCGGCGATGGCTTCAGGCCAGTCAGCTTGGCAGCTGCCCTGACTGCCTCGACCGTGTTGTTCACGAGCGCCAAGTAGCCCCCAGTCACCGTGAACACACGGTTGATGTCGTCAGGGTCCGGAGAGTCGAAGGCCTCCTTCCATGCTTTAGCGTTGAAGTCCCCGCCGAACTGATTCATGGCTTTGCGCAGCGCCTTGCGTTGGGCTGAAAGTCGCTCGAGCTTCGCACTGAGACGATCGAGTTGGGCGGCCTGCGCCACAGTCTCCGTCTGGTTGTCCGTCACGACTCGGCAGCCAGCAACTCGCGGACGGACGTACGTGCCCGCTGCCGTCGCGCCTCATGCACGCGCCGCGCACGACGGGCAATCTCGCTTCGGCGTGCCCTCAATCCTGCCCACTCGTTGTCTCGATCGAGCGTGACCCGGCCCTCGTCAATGACATTCAGCAACAGCAGCGGCGCAGTGTCCTGTATGCGATTCAACCGCGCCAAGTCCACCTCGCGGCCTATCGCACGCTCGAGACGGACGGCGAGCTTGACCGCCGCGTCAGCACGGTCCTCTCTGAGAGACACCAGCAGATCCAGGTCGGAGTCAGGCACGTCGTCCCCTCTCGCAAAGGAGCCATAGACGACCGCGAGACGGACATTGGGCTCGGTTCGAAGCGCACGTCGCAAGGCCGACAGCAGCGACCAGTGTCCCGCTGCGTAACGTCGCTCGTCCTCGCTTACGCGCTGACGGCGTGGCCCGACACGCTCGCAGCGAATCGTCCCGTCCGTGGCGGCGCGACGCAACGTGCGCGCATCGACACCCAACTCATCAGCGAACTCCACGAGTTCCAGCACATTGTGAGTATAGGGCTTCGTATGACCGTTATCGCGTTAGACGATCGGCGGCGGCTCGCTGTCGAGGCTGCCCGCGAGCGCCGGCTCCCACTCACACACCGCGCACGCGTGGCGAGCAGCCGAGCGCGCGAACTCGAGCGCCACGGCATGCGGGTCATCGGCCGCGCTCACATCGCTCCAGTCGAGCACGTACTCGCCCAGCTCTGACTCCCAGCGAGCGGGCGGCGGAGATAGCGGCGCGCCCGCGAAACCCTCCGGCGCGGGATGCGCGTAGGCATAGAAGGCGGCCTGCCCGTAGCGCCCGTCACCGGGCCACCAGCCGACCGCCACCTCCTGCGCGTCCATCGCGTTGCGCATGATGAAGTCTTGCGACGGGGGGTCCGCGGGTCGACCGGAGAACAGGTTGACGGCGAGATCGAATGAGCCCCACCAAGCGTTCACGGGTGTCGATCGCCCACGATACGGAGCACGAAACGCGGCGAGCACAAGCGCCGCCTGCGTTGCGGCAGCGAAATAGGCGGAGACCCGCTCGGCGTCGTAGCTCGCGTGCTCCTCATCCTCGTCCAGGGGCACGCTCCATGAGACCTCCTGCGGAGTGGGGTTGATCTCAACGTGACCGGCGAGGGCGGCAATCGTCTCGAGCAGCTCGCGCGTGACCGCGCCCACCGCCCGGTCGGGGGTAAGCGCGACGCGACGCGAGCGCCCATCGCTGTGCTCCACTAGCGCCTTGTGGCTGCGCAAGTCGAGCGCGGCCACAAACGCACCTGAGCCATTCGGCGCCGGCAATGGGTTCGTCTCCCAGCCGCGTGCAGTCAAGCGCAGCGCCGCATGTTGCAGCTCCGGCTCCGGCGGAGCGATTGCCACTGCCAATTTCCCCAGTACCTGCGTGTGTGCGTGCAGGGTGTCGCACGTCGCACTCCACTGCTCGTAGGCGGGCAGTGTTGGCCAGCCGGCAGACATGCTCGCAGCGTAGCGGGCCCGCTGCCGCGCGGTGGGTGAATCTCGCGTGGTTATGTCCACGCGTCAGTCGCGCATTCACGTTCAGGTTTCTTTCACCTTCGCCCGTCAGCATCAGCACATGCGCCTGCTGGTCGTCGACGACGACCCCTCCGTCCGCGAAGCGATCGCGCTCGTGCTCGACCTCGGCGGCTTCGACGTCGTCACGGCATGCGACGGTCGCGAGGCGATTCGCACGCTTTCAGTTGATTCACCCGACGCGGTGATCCTCGACGTCCTGATGCCTGGTATCGATGGTCTCGAGGTCTGCCGGCGGATGCGGGCGATCGGCAATCACACGCCCGTACTGATGTTGACCGCCCGCACCGAAGTGAGCGACCGCGTGGCGGGCCTGGAGGCCGGGGCTGATGATTACCTCGTCAAGCCGTTTGCACGCGAGGAGCTGATCGCCCGCCTGCGCGCGCTGCTGCGCCGCACCGGCTGGGAGGGCGAGGCTCCGACGCTGCGCTTTGCCGACCTCGAGCTCGATCCGCTCGCACACGAGGCCCGCCGTGACGGGCGCCTACTCGAGCTGACGCGCACCGAGTTTCTGCTGCTCGAACTGCTCATGCGCCACCCTCGACAGGTGCTCACACGCGCGACCATCTTCGACCGCGTGTGGGGCTATGACTTCGGCCCCGCCTCCAACTCGCTGGAGGTGTATGTCGGCTACCTGCGGCGCAAGACGGAGATGATGGGCGAGCCACGGCTGGTGCACACGGTCCGTGGCGTCGGCTACGTGCTGAAGGTGTCCCCTCGATGAGCTTCCGCAGACGCATGGTCCTGCTTGCCGCGGGCGCTGTGGCGACCGCGATCGTGCTTGCGTCCGTCGTCGTGTATGTGGTGACGCGCGGCGAGCTGCTCGGTCAGGTCGATTCGAGCCTGCGCGAGAAGCTCATCCCGGGCCAAGCACAGTCGGTCCAGATACGAGCCACGGATATGAGCCCAGCCCTAATGAAGAAACTCGAACGCGAAGGCAAGTGGCCGCCGACGGTGTTTCAGCGGGTCGGATTTGGCGGTCCTGCGAACGCCGCTACCGCCGCCGCGGATGGGGTGCCAGTGGTGAAGCGAGCCTCCAGCACGACACAATCCGCTCACGGCGAAACGAGCGTCCGTACAGAAAGCGTCTCGATCGGGGCCAACGGCTTCAGCGGCCAGAGCGGCTCCCGTCAAAGCGGCAGCTCCCAGGCAGGCGGCAAGTCAACCGAACTCAGTGGCCTCGCAAAGCTCGTGTTGCCGCCACAGAAGCTGGGCGGCGCCACGGGGTACGTCCAGCTGATCCAATCCAACGGCCACATCATTCGCTCTGAAGACATCGGCACGCGGCTCCCCGTGACCGCCGCCGCACGCGCCGTCGCCGACGGCAAGCGCCCCGCGTTCTTCAGCGATGCGACTGTTGCCGGCACACATGTGCGCGTGCTGACCGAGCGCGCACCGGAAGGGGGCGTTTGGCAGGTTGCACTGCCGCTCAGCGATGTGGACAGCACGCTCACGCACCTACAGCTCGTGCTGGCGCTCGTGAGCCTCGGCGGCATCGCGCTCGCCGCCGCGCTCGGACTGCTCGTCTCGCGCGCGGCGCTGGTACCCGTACGTCGCCTGACTGGCGCCGCCGAACGCGTCACCCGCACCCAGGACCTCGGGCATCGCATCGAGACGAACGAGCAGGACGAGCTGGGAAGACTGGCGGCGAGCTTCAACACGATGCTGGCCGCGCTCGAGCGCTCCCGCCTGGCGCAACGCCAGCTCGTCTCCGACGCCTCCCACGAGCTGCGCACACCGCTCACCAGCGTGCAGACAAACCTCGACGCGCTCGCACTCGGCGAGCAGCTGCCCGCGCGTGAGCGCGCGCGCATCGTCGCCGCCGCACAGGCGCAGCTGCGCGAGCTGACGGTGCTCGTCGGCGACCTCGTGGACCTCTCGAAGACCGACGTCGAGGAGATCGAAGTCGAGGACGTGCGCCTGGACCTGGCAGCAGCAGCCGCGCTCGAGCGGGCGCGTCTGCACGCCCCACGCTGCAGCTTCACGCTCGACGCCGCGCCGTGCCTGGTGCGCTGCGCCCCCGGCGCGACTCGACCGCGCGATCGCCAACCTGCTCGACAACGCCTGCCAGTGGGGTGGGGACGGGGTCTCATCACAGGCCGGCCCGGTCGAGTTGCGCGTGCGCGCCGGCACGATCGAGGTCCGCGACCATGGCCCGGGGATTCCCGAGGAGGATCTGCCACGCGTTTTCGACCGCTTCTACCGCGCCCCGACGCGCGCTCACGGCCCGGCTCAGGTCTGGGCCTGGCGATCGTCAGGCACTTCGCCGAGTCTCACGGCGGCGCCGTCCACGCGGACAACGCCCCCGGCGGCGGCGCGCGGCTGACACTCGAGCTGCCCGACGCTGCCGATGACCGAAGCCGAGCTCGCCGGCCTGCACACTCGGCGACGGAGCTTCATCAAACTCCTCCCCTCCTCTAAGGCGATTCTCAGGCTGGCGCCGTTTTGTGTGCGCATGCCATCGAAACGCCACTCAGATCTCGCGCCTCCCTCTCCTCCACTTCACAGGCCTTCAGGCCTCCCCGACGCCGACTGCGCAGCCGCCGGCTCGCGCTCCTCTCCCTCCTCACGATGCCGATGCTCGCGCTCGCCGCCTGCGGCGGCTCCTCGCCGTCCTCCACCGACTCGAGCACACAGGCCTCCGAACAGCAGGCCGAAGTGAAGCTCGCCGACTTCGCCAGGTGCCTGCGCGAACACGGCATCGAAGCCACGGCCGCCACCGGACCCGGCGGCGAAGGCCACGGGCTGCGGATCAAGGGCAGCGGCGGACCCGCCAAGATGGAAGCCGCCCAGAAGGCGTGCAAGAAGTACCAGCCCGAACCGCAGAAACTCAACCTCTCCCCGCAGGAAAAGGTCGAACGCGCGGAAGCCGTTGAAAAGTTCGCCAAGTGCATGCGCGAACACGGCATCGAAGTGCACGCCTCGAGCTCCGAAGGGCATGTCTCGATCCGGATCCACGCCGGGGCCGGCGCCGGTCCCAACCCCGAAAGCCCCGCCTTCCAGAAAGCGCAGAGCTCGTGCCAGAAGCTGCTCCCCTTCAAGGGCAAGGGCCCAGTCGGCGGCCCTCCCACCAAGCAGCGGTCCGGTACGTCCGGCAGCTCATCCGCGGAAAGCACCTTCGCCACCGGCGGCTGAGCCGTGCACTCGGGAAGCAGACGTGTGCGCTGGCTGACTCGCCGGCGCACTGGCGATCGTCGTGGTGGCCGTGTTGGCGGTGGTGCTGCTCGGCGGCGGCTCGGGCGGGCATCGCAGCTCGGATGCCGGCGTGCCCTTCGGCGACACGACCGCGAGCGTCACCCGGCGCACGCTGTCCGAAAGCTCCACCGTCGACGGCACGCTCGGCTACGGAACGACGTTCGAACTCTACGACCGGCTCGCCGGCACATTCACCTGGCTGCCCTCCGTCGGCGCCGTCGATCAGCCGCGGCGGGACCCTGTGGCGAATCGACGATCTGCCCGTAGTGCTGATGTACGGCTCGGTGCCCGCCTACCGCACGCTCAAGCAGGGCGTCAGCGACGGCCCCGACGTTGTCGAGCTGAACGAGAACCTGATCGACCTCGGGTACGACCCCTACGGAGCGATCACCGACGAGGAATCCTTCGACGAAGCCACCGCAGCCGCCGTCAAGCGCTGGCAGAAGGCCGAGGGACTGCCCGAAACCGGCGAAGTGGAACTCGGCCGCGTCGTCTTCGCTCCCGGCGCGCGGCGTGTGACCGACGTCAAGGTGACCCTCGGGCAGGACCCTCCCGGCGCGGGCCCACCCACCGAAGACAACCTCCGCGGCGCCGGCGAAAAAGCCCAAGGGCAAATCGCCCCACAAAGGCAAAGGCTCGCCGGGCAAAGGCAAAGAGAAACCCGCCAAAGAAAAAGCCGCCAAAGAAGAACCGGCCAAAGAATCGCCCGGCGGTGAAGCGAGCGCGGGCGCCGGCGAGGTCGTGCTGACCACCACCTCCACCCAGCAGATCGTCCAGCTGAAGGTAAAGCCCGAACAGCAGCAGCTCGCCCGGGTCGGCGAGACCGTCACCGTGCAGTTGCCCGGCGGCGGCGAGGCCCCCGGCCGCGTCACCGAAGTCGGCACGGTCGCCAGCGAATCGAGCGGCTCGGGTGACGAAGGCAAAGGCAGCCCCAGCGGCGAAAGCGGGGAATCCACGATCCCCGTGACGATCGCGCTCGAGCACCACGTCGCCCACCTCGACCAGGCGCCCGTCAGCGTGGAACTCGTCAAGAGCATCCGCCGCGACGTGCTGAGCGTCCCCGCCACCGCGCTGATCGCCACCGCCGGCGGCGGCTACGCCGTCGAAGCGCTCGAGGACGACCGCCGTGTGACCATCCCCGTAACGCCGGGGATGTTCGCCGACGGCTACGTCCAGGTCGAAGGCGCGGGCGTGCGCGAAGGCATGACCGTGATCGAGTCGCAGTGAGCACGGTCCTGCAGCTGTCCGATGTGGTCAAGCACTACGACGGCGGCGTGCAGGCGCTGCGCGGCGTCGACCTGACCGTGCAGGACGGCGAGCTGTGCGCGATCGTCGGCCCGTCCGGCTCGGGCAAGTCGACGCTGCTGCACATCATGGGCACCCTCGAACGGGCCACCAGTGGGCTCGTGCGGATCGCCGGAGCCGACGTCGCCCGCGCCTCCGACCGCGATCTCGCGGCGCTCAGGGCGCGTCGCATCGGCTTCGTCTTCCAGCAGTTCCACCTGCTGGAGGCCGACAGCGCACTCGAGAACGTCGCCAACGGCCTGCTCTACACCGGCACCCCCGCCCGCGAGCGCCGGCGGGCGGCAGCCGCGGCGCTCGACCGTGTCGGGCTCGGCCATCGGATGCGCCAGACCTCCGCACTGCTGTCCGGGGGAGAGCGCCAGCGCGTGGCGATCGCCCGGGCGCTCGTCAGCTCGCCGGCGATCGTGCTCGCCGATGAGCCCACCGGCAACCTCGACACGCGCAACGGGCAGGAGATCCTCGAGCTGCTGAGGGCGCTCAACGAGCAGGGCACGACCGTGCTAGTGATCACCCACGACCGCGAGATCGCCGCCACGCTGCCCCGGCGCGTGGAGCTGCGCGACGGCCTCCTGATCCACGACGAGACACCTCCGCCGTGAGCGATGCCGGGCTCGAGATCGCTCCCAGCCGCCTGCTGCCAGCCGACGTGCTGCGCGTCGCCAGCGTCGGTCTGCGCACCCGCCGGCTGCGCGCAGCACTCTCGGCACTGGGAGTGGCAATAGGTATCGCCGCGATGGTGGCCGTGCTCGGCATCTCCGACTCGAGCAAGGCAGGGCTGGTCGCGGAGCTGAACGAACTGGGCACCAACCTGCTCACGGTCACCCCCGGGGAAACGTTCCTCGGCGAAGCGGCCAAGCTGCCGGAAGCGGCTGTCAGGGACGTGCGCAACCTGCCCAGCGTGCGCTCCGCCGCGGCCGTGACGAGCGTCTCGGGGGCAAGCGTGCGGCGCAGCGCCTTCATCGAAGCCGCCGAAACCAACGGCATCAGCGTGCTACGCCGCCGACCCGCAGCTGCTCACCACGCTGGGCGGGAAGATGCTCGCCGGGCGCTTCCTGAACGCCGGCGACGAACGCTATCCCCTGGTCGTGCTCGGGCTCGTCGCCGCCGAGCGGCTCGGGGTGGAGCGCCTGTCCGCCGACGGACGGCCGCTGCAGGTGCTGATCGACAACGTCTGGTTCACGGTCGCCGGCGTGATCGGCTCGCTGCCGCTGGCACCGGAAATCGAACGGGCCGCGCTGATCGGCTACCCGGTCGCCAAGCGCCTGTTCGCCACCACCCGGCACGCCAGCATGCTGTACGTGCGCGCCGACCCCGAACGGGTGCCCGAAGCCGACTCGCTGCTGGGCGCCGCCGCCAATCCCCAGAACCCCGAACAGACCAAGGTCAGCCGGCCGTCCGACGCACTGCAGGCCCGCGCCGACGCGCAGAGCACCCTGACCGCGGTGTTCCTCGCGCTCGGCGCCGTTGCGCTGCTCGTCGGCGGCGTCGGCATCGCCAACGTGATGGTCATCTCCGTGCTCGAGCGCCGCCCGGAGATCGGGCTGCGTCGTGCCCTCGGCGCCCGCGCGGTGCACATCGGCGTGCAGTTCCTCGGCGAGTCCGTGCTGCTGTCGGCGCTCGGTGGGACGCATCGGGATCGGGCTCGGCGCAGCCGCCACCGCCGGTCTACGCCGCCAGCCAGGGCTGGATCGTCGTCGTGCCGCTGCTGTCGGTCGCGGGCGGCGTCGCGATCGCGCTGGTACTCGGTGCGCTCGCGGGCCTGTACCCAGCCGTACGCGCCGCGCGACTCGCACCTGCGGCAGCCCTGCGTAGCGTTTGACCAGCGGCGTTTGAGCGACTCCGCGGCGAGCCCCGAAACTGGCAAGCACCGACGTCTGGGGCATGATCGCGGGAGCCATACCTAGTCCAAAAAGTCAGCTAATCGGATCCTATCCGGGCAATTGACTGACAGTAAGATTTAGTGTTACGCTCGGTATCATGGGACGGAGGGGCAGGATCGATGGGCTTAGGGTGCGCGTTCTCCTGCTGGGGTTGACCGCCTGCCTATGCCTGACAGGCGCCGCAATCGCGTGGGCATCGCAGACGCTCACGTTCAGCGCGAGACTCACCCCCGACAAGCTCGGCGCCGCGACGAACCTCTCAGCCGAGACGACCATCACATCCGACGAAGGCACGCCATCGCCGGTAAGTAGCGTCGTCGCCTACCTGCCCGCGGGCCTGAAGGTGCACGTGCAAGGCATCGCCACTTGCGAGCAGTCAAAGCTCGAAACCCGCGGAGCTAGCGGCTGTCCAGCGAGCTCGCGCGTCGGCTTCGGCGGCGGCGTGGGTGCGGTGCAGTTTGGAGGCGAACTCGTCAAAGAGTCCTACACGCTCGATTTCTTCCTTGCGCCCAGCGAAGACGGCCACCTGGCGGTCCTGATCTACGTCAATGCCGTCAACCCGGTCCCGGTGCAGCTGGTCCTGGTCGGCAAGGAAATCGCCGCGCCGGCGCCCTACGGTTTTGCCATCAGCGTCCAGGTGCCACCCGTCAGCACGATCCCAGGCGCAGCCAACGCTGCCGTGGAGAGCAACTACATCTCGATCGGGAGCACGAACGTGGCCTATTTTGAGACCGTCCACGGCAAGCGCAAGCTCGTCCACATCAAGGGCCTGACCGCCCCCAAGACGTGCTCCGGGCACGGCTTCCCCTTCGCGCTGACGATGAGCTTCGCCGACGGCACCACGAGCACTGCCAGCTCCACCGACCCGTGCCCCCACGACTGAACGGCTGTCGATGCTCGAGATCCCCAAGATCAGCTCACGGCCGATCGTGCTCGCGCTCATACTCATGTGCGCGACGGCGATCGCCGGGGCCGTATTCGCCGACTCGACCGGATTCGCGGCGCTCGCCTCGACGCCTTCGACCAGCACCTCCGCGGTCATCTCAGCATCGCTGTCCCCCGATCGGCTCGGGGCCAAGAGCACCCTCAGGTTCGAGGTCCGCTACAGCGGCGATGGACCGAGTGGTGTACCCGCTCCCGTGCGCCGCGCGCTGTTGTCGTTTCCCGCCGGGTTGACCCTCGCCATCCCCCAGCTGAGCTCATGCTCGGCACCGCGACTGCGGGCCCGTGGCGCACGCGGGTGTAGCCCTCAATCCGATCTCGGCGCCGGGCACGCGCTGGTGGTGGCGCCACTCGGCTCGCAGACGCTGTCGGAGGCGATCTCGCTTTCGATCTTCCTCGGCGTCCCACGAAACCTGCAGCCGACGGTCGAGATCCTCGGCCAGGGGCTCACGCCGTTCGACGAGCGGGTGCTGCTGAGCGGCACGACGCTCTCCGGTCAGGCCCCTTACGGGGAAGAGCTCGAGATGTCGATCCCGCCGATCCCCACGCTGCCACTCGAGCCCGATGCCTCGATGGCCAGCATCTCGCTCGACATCGGAGCACCGGCACGAGCGCGAGCAGGCGACGGGAACGCGGTGCTCGTCCCGTCACACTGCCCTCATGGCGGCTTTCCGTTCGCCGCGGAATTCACCTACGCCGACGGCTCCGTCGGTAACGCCACCACCACGGTCCCATGCCCCGGTCGATGAAGCCCAGAAGAGAAAGGAAGCCGCAAGCGATGCGTAGTCAACCCTCCCTCCCGATCCGACGAATAGGCAACCTCACAGGCGCGGCGCTATCCGCCTGTGCATTGACGGCGCTCGTGTACCTCTACGGCAGTGCAGCGGCGACGGCTGGCCAGCAGCCGATCCACGCGTTCGCGGCGAAGACGATCTCGCTCAGCGAGACAGGTCATCTGCACCTCACGAGCAAACACAACTTCACGCTCAACGAGCAGGGCACGGCTTCGGGCACGGCCAGCGGCACCATCTACGTGCACCTGACCGCGGTCTCCAATACCCGCGTGAACGTGGAAGTGAACATCTATCCCAAAGGCGGCTCGATCAACGGCTCCGGTGCCGCCAGCTACCGCAAAACGACCGGGGCGGCGGACTTCTCCGGCGCGATGACGATCAACCGCGGGACGGGCACATACGCCCACATCCACGGATCGGGCCTGAGCTTCAGCGGCACGGTCGCAGAATCGAACAAAGATGCCATCACGGTGCACGTGAGCGGCCAGGTATCGGACTAGCGCAGTGCTGGCTCTGGCTGACGTCGTCAAGCACTATCCGATCATCGGCGGGGAACCCGTGCGCGCCGTCGACGGCGTGTCGCTGGAGGTCGACCCGGGCGAAGTGGTCGCTCTCTATGGGCCGAGTGGCTCCGGCAAGACGACGCTGCTGATGATGATCGCGATGCTCTTGGCACCGACATCAGGCACGATCCGGATCGGCCAGCGCGACATCGCCTCCCTGTCGGAGCGCGAAGCGTCGCGCTTCAGGCTCTCCGAACTGGGCTTCATCCGGCAGAGCTTCGATCTGCTGCCGGGCGTCAGCACGATCGACAACGCGATCCTGAAGCTGCTGAAGACGATGCGCTGGAGTGAGGCGCGGCGCGAGGTCACGCCGCTGCTGGAGAGCCTGGGACTGGGCGAGCGCCTCCATCACCGCTCGGAGACCCTCTCGATGGGCGAGCGCCAGCGCGTGATGATCGCCCGGGCGCTGTCCACCCGGCCGAGGCTGCTGCTGGCGGACGAGCCCACGGGCAGCCTGGATACCCAGCGGGGCCGCGAAGTACTGGAGCTACTGCAGGGACTGTGTCGCGAGCGTCAGGTGGCGGCAGTGCTCGTCAGCCACGACCCGATGGCTGCGCTGTATGCCGACCGCGTGCTCGCGCTGCGCGACGGCGCCCTCTCGGATTACACGCCCGGCCAGGAATACGCGCAGCCGAGCGTCGCTCGAGCAGCCGTGCTGTAGGTGGGCGAGACGGGGCTCAGGTGAAGCCTTTCAACGTCCTCATCCTCTACCGCGTGCGTCTCCGCGCGCGGCTGTTGCAGGAGATCTTCGCGCTGATCGGCATCGCTGCGGGCGTGGCGCTGCTGTTTGCCTCACAGGTGGCGAGCTCGAGCTTGCAAAGCTCGGTCACCCAGCTGTCCCATGGGATCGCCGGCAACGCGACGCTGCAGCTGCTCGCACGCGAGCCGCAGGGCTTCCCACAATCGACAATCGCGGACGTCCGCCGCATCCCCGGTGTGCGTTTGGCCGCGCCGATCCTGGAATCCAGCGCAAACGCGATCGGCCCCCGGGGCAGCCAGCCGGTCCAGCTGATCGGGGCCGACTCGAGCCTGTCGCGGCTCGGTGGCACTCTCACCCGGCACCTCGAGCTCAAGCCGTTTGCGGGGATCGGCGCGGTGGTGCTGCCCGCGCCGCTCGCGGGGAAGCTCGGCGTGAGCAAATTCGGCCAGGAAGTGAGCTTCCAGCTCGCCGGACGCACAGGCGAGGCACCGCTGTACGCGCGGCTGCACGAAAGTCAGATCGGCCCGTTGATCGCAAGCCCACTGGCGATCGCGCCGCTGTTCACGGTGCAGGAAATGACGGGCGTGGGCGCTCGTGTGAGCCGCATCCTCGTGCAGGCCAGCCCAGGCATGGAAGCTCATGTCAGGCACGCGCTGGAAACGCTCGCGGCAGGGCATCTGAACGTCGAGGCCGTCGACTACGACGAAAAGCTGTTTGCCAAGGCGGCCGCTGTGAGCAACCAGTCCACGCTGCTGTTCTCAGTGATCAGCGCGCTCGTGGGGTTCCTGTTCGCGTTCAACGCCGCCCTGTTCACCGTGCCCCAGCGCCGGCGCCTGATCGTCGATCTGCGCCGCGACGGATACACGCCGCGGACGGTGATCGCCGTGCTGCTCGTCGACGCCCTGATGCTCGGTGTCTGCGCGAGCGCGCTCGGGCTGGCACTTGGGGACGAGCTCTCGATCCACTTCCTGCACTCCAATCCGGCGTTCCTGTCGCTGGCCTTCACGGTCGGCTCGCCGCGAATCATCGATTGGCAGACGATCGTGATCTCGATCGGCGGTGGCATGCTCGCGGCGGTCGTGGCGGTGCTCAGCCCGCTGCTCGGGATCCTCTCCCGCGATCCGCTCGCCGCCCAGCGCCCGCTCCAGGGCCCCCGGACCGTGCGTGCGAGCCGCTGGCAGGCACTCGCCGGGCTCGTGTGCCTGGCGGCGGCCACCGCTGTCTTGCACACCGCCCCGGATGCGGCAATCCCGGGAATGGTGTTGCTCCTGGGTGCACTGCTGCTGATGCTGCCGATCGCGCTCAACTGGACGCTTGCGCTCGTCCGGCAGCTCGCGCGCAACATCACGAGCGTCGTTCCGCACGTGGCAACCATGGAGCTGAGCGCCGTCCCGGGCCGGGCGCTGGCGATCACCGCAACGGGAGCGATAGCCGTGTTCGGCAGCGTGGCGATCCAGGGCGCACACAGGGATCTGCTCGCCGGGCTCGAAACCGCGGCGGCCGAATCGAATGCGTCCACCGACGTCTGGGTACGTCCCGCCGGCTCCTACAACCTGCTGCAGACGACGGCGTTCACGCCCACCGATCAGACCAAGCTCGAACGCCTGCCCGGAGTGCGCGCCGTGCGTCTGTACCGCAGCGGCTTTCTCGATTACGGCCAGCGTCGCCTGTTCGTGAGCGCCCCATCGAGCCAGAGCACGCCGCTACTGCCTGGCGGCCAGCTGTTGCAGGGCAACCTCCAGCAGGCAACCGAACGGGTGCGCGCCGGCGGCTGGCTGGTGGTCTCGCAGGCAGTCGCATCCGAACACCATCTGCACATCGGCGAGACGTTCACGCCACCGAGCGCGAACCCGATCAGCTTTCGCGTGGCGGCACTCTCCACCAACCTGGGATGGGCGCCCGGGGCGATCATCATGAATGCCGCCGACTACGCGCGCGCCTGGGGCAGCTCACAGGTGAGCGCCTACAGCATTTTGCTCTCCCCCGGGGTAACACCCGCACGGGGCGTGCGCGAGATCGAACGCGCGATTGGCCCACCCGACCGCTCGGGGCTTACCGTGCAGAGCGCCCGGGAGCATGCCGCCCAGCAGGCTGAGCTCGGCCACCAGGCGCTCGCGAGCCTCACCGAGATCGCAACGCTGATCCTTGTCGCGGCCGTGCTCGCGATGGCGGCAGCGATGGGGGCAATGATCTGGCAGCGGCGCCCCCGCCTGGCCAAGCTCAAGCTGGAGGGGCTGCCCCAGAGAGAGCTGTGGCAGACGATGCTGCTGGAGAGCCTGCTGCTGCTCGGTGTCGGCTGCGTGATGGGCGCCGTGTTTGGCCTCTACGGCCAGCAACTGGCCGATCGTGCGCTCTCCGACGTGGTCAACTTTCCCATCGTGTACTCGCTGCCGGCACTGACGGCGTTGCGCAGCCTGGCGCTGGTGATCGCGAGCGCAGCGGTGATCCTCGCGGTCCCCGGCTACTTCGCGGCGTCCGTTCCCGCGTCGCTGGCGCTGCAGGATTGAGCAGTGAGCGACCGTCGCCCCTACAACAAGGTTGCGCGCGCGGAAGGCCAGAAGCGCACCCGGGAAGCGCTGCTCGACGCAGCCGATGAGGAGTTCTACGCGGGCCGCTGGCAGATGACCTCGCTCGAGTCGCTGGCAGCGCGAGCGGGCGTCACCAAGCAGACGCTGCTACGCCACTTCGGCTCCAAGGAGGGACTGCTGCTGAAAGCGCTGATACGCGGCTACTCACAGGTGCACGATCAACGCTGGAGCGCGCCCCGCAGCGACGTGGAGGGCGCGGTGGACAACCTGCTCGACCACTACGAGGCATGGGGAGCACGCTCGCTGCGGATCGGCGCATGGCTCGACGAAGGACCACCCCTGCTGGCCAAGCTCTCGCAGGCTGCACGCCAGGTTCACTACGAGTGGGTGGAGTACGCGTTTGGTACATGGCTGGCGGATCTCGACGAGCAGGCTCGCGAGCGCCGTCGGGCGGCGCTGATCGCGCTTTGCGACGTGCAGACGTGGTGGCTGTTGGTGAACGACCTCGGCCTCAAACGCGCTGAAATCCGCGCGACGCTGATCGACATGATCGAAGGGGTGTTTCGCGACCGCGTGTGAGTACCGCGTAGCAAATACGTCAGCTTGTCGATTGACTTACTAGACTTTAGGTCCTGGAGAGCCTCCCAAACGACCAAGGAGACCAACGTGACCGTCACCGACGAGCTGCTCGAGAACGCCGAGTCCTACGCTGCGGCTTTCGACAAGGGCGACCTGCCGCTGCCCCCCCGGCCGCAAGGTGGCGATCGTCGCCTGCATGGATGCGCGCCTGAACCCATACGGCCTGCTCGGCCTGAACGAGGGCGACGCGCACGTGATCCGCAACGCCGGCGGAGTGATCACCGACGATGAGATCCGCTCGCTTGCCATCTCTCAACGCCTGCTCGGAACCGAGGAGATCATCCTCATCCATCACACCGACTGCGGCATGCTCACGTTCACCGACGACGATTTCAAGCGCTCCGTCCAGGATGACACCGGGATCAAGCCTGAGTGGGCAGCCGAGGCGTTCGACGATCTTGATGAGGACGTCCGCCAATCGATCGCACGCATCAAGGCCAGCCCCTTCATCCCCCACAAGAGCGTCCGCGGCTTCGTCTACCACGTGGAGGATGGGCGGTTGCACGAGGTGCATTGATCGTGGGCGAGTCGGCGCTGTTGCAATAGGCTTTCTCGCCGCGAGCGAGCAGCGAGGCAAGCGGCTTATGACAGCGCCGAGGACAACTAAATGAAGGCCCACGGCTGGCGCGTGATCGTCGCCTACGGGCTGGTCTGCGCGGCGACACAGGTGCTGTGGTTGACGTATGCGGCGATCACCACCGAGACCGCGCGGCGCTACGGTGTGTCCGTCAGCGCGGTTGGCTGGCTGGCGGAGATCTTCCCGCTGCTGTATGTGGCGCTTGCAATTCCAGCGGGGATCCTGCTCGACCGCTGGTTTCGCCCGGCGTTGGCAGCGGGTGGAGCACTGGTCGCCCTCGGCGGACTCGTGCGGCTGGGCAGCGAGACGTTCGCGTGGGCGATGGCCGGACAGGTGATGGTGGCGGTCGCGCAGCCGGTGGTGCTCAGCGCTGTGAGCAAGCTCGCGGGTGAGTACCTGCCGTTCGACCAGCGTGCGAGCGGGATCGCCGTCGGCTCGGCGGGAAGCTTCGTGGGGATGCTGCTGGCGCTGCTACTCGGCCCGACGGTGGGCGCCCACGGACAGCTCGAGCGGCTGCTCGTGCTGGAGACGGTGCTGGCGGTGATACCGGCTGTGGCGTTGGCCTTTGTACTGCGCAAGCCGGGACAACAGAGCGGCGAGCACGCGGCAATCGAGGGCAGCGCCGCGCGGGCGCTCTGGGAGCTGCCATCGATGCGCACCCTATGTGGCCTGGTGTTCCTCGGCTTCGGCATCTTCGTCGCGCTGGCGACGTGGCTACAGACCCTGCTGCATCCTTCTGGCGTCTCCGAAGCGGCGTCTGGCGGCCTGCTGGTGGGAATGGTGATCGCCGGCGTGATCGGCTGCGCGGTACTGCCGCCGCTGGTGGCGCGCAAACACAGCGAACGCGGCTTCATGCGAGCCGTCGTATTCGTCGCGTGCGGCGGCTGTGTGGTGCTGGGCGTGGCGCCATGGCTTGGAGTGCGGGCGCTGGCGCTGGTGGCAATGGGGGTGGTGCTGCTACCGGCCCTGCCCGTGATACTCACGGCAGCGGAGCAGCTTGCGGGCGCGGCGGCAGGCACCGCGGGGGCAATCGTGTGGATGGCTGGCAACCTCGGCGGCCTGGTGGTCGCGCTGATCGTGCAGATCCTCGTTCACCATCCGCTGGCGGCGTTCCTGGCGATGGCAGGGGTGTCACTCTTTGGACTGCCGCTTGCCGCCCGGCTGAGACTGCCGGCGCAAACCCGGCACAGCGGCGAGGCGGCCGCAGTTGCCGCCAGCTGAGTTCGCGCGAGCTCAGTCCTAACCGGAGTGCGATCAGCCGCCGGTGGTGTCGACTAGCGCGTGGTGATATCCAGCCGCATGAATGCATCGACGATACGCGGGTCACCAGAGTGGCTCATAGGGCAACCACCTGAGCCGTGACAGCCCACACTCGGTGGGGCACCGCGAGCGGATCTTCCGCGAAGCTCTGGCGCAGCATCGCAGCGAGCTCGTTTGAGCAGGCCAACACCCCCTCGGCGTCGAGTGTGCCGGCAACAGGGGCACTCGCGCGCACGCGCCCGACCCAGTCTTCGTGTGAGTAGGGCACAGTCACATCGAAGGAGAACGACTCGATCCCCGTGAAGCCCGCGGACTGCAGATCCTTGAGCCACTGCGGATACAGCCCGGCGCGATCGGCAAACGGCCACGACGGAGTGTGGCGCAGGATGATCTGCTCGGTGGCAGCGACGACGTTGCCTTCGATTGGGATCCAGTCGAAGTGGGCAATCACCACGCTTCCCCCACTGGCGAGCAGGCGCTTGACCTCGCGCGCCGCCGCGGGACGGTCGAGCCAATGCCAGCACTGGCCGGCGCTGACGACGTCGAACGCCCCGGCGGGCAAGCCGGTGGCCTCGGCCTGACCCTCGACATAGGTGACCTGCACGCCGGCGTCTCGGTCCAGTTGCCGAGCTTGCTCGAGTAGTGGCAGGGCGATATCCACTCCTGTGACCTCGCAGCCGCGCTGGGCAAACAGCCGCGCAAGGCTGCCAGTTCCAGTCCCTAGATCGACGACGCGCGCACCGGGCCCGCCAACGCCGAGTGCGGCCAGCCGATCGAGCAGCTCTGGAGGAAACCCCGCGCGATGGCGCGCGTAGTCAGATGCCGTACGACCGAAATCTGGCGAGCAGGCAGTCACCCGATCCAGCTTACGCGCACACGGCACTCAGTCAGCGAACGCGGCCCGCACCTGCGCCGAGCCGGTACCAGCCGGCTCGAGAAAGCCGTATGTGCCGTCATGCAGCAGCTCGTTTGCGGCATTCGTGAGCGCCCCGAATGCAGTGAACGCGAAGGCGCCTCCGACCGACACGCGCTTGACGCCCAGTGCACCTAGCTCTGCGACGGTGGGCGCCCCCGGCCGGGCGAGCACGTTGATCGGAAGCTCGAGCGCCGCCACCAGCTCGCGAAGCTCCTCGGGGCGATGCAGGCCCGGCGCATACAGCACGTCGGCGCCAGCCTCCTGATAGGCCTGCAGGCGGGCGATCGTGTCGCGCAAGTCGGGGTTGCCGCGCAGATAGTTCTCAGCACGCGCGGTGAGCACGAGGCGCTCTGGTCCAGCGTGTGCCGCCTGCGCCGCCGCCGCCACACGCTCAGCTGCAGCATCCAAGCCATAGAGGCGCTCCTGGGAGGCGCTCCAGTCCTCGACTGAGCAGCCCGCGAGGCCCACACCGAGCGCCAGACGGACCGTCTCGGCGACACCGTCCGGGTCCGCGGCGAAGCCATCCTCGAAGTCAGCCGACACAGGCACATCCGTCGCGGCGACGAGCGCCGCGGCATGCGCGAGCGCCTCCTCGCGACCGAGCGAGTAATCAAGTCGACCTACGCTCGCCGCGTAGCCACTGCTCGTCGTTGCGAGCGCCTGGAAGCCGAGCGACTCGAGCAGGCGCGCGGAGCCCACATCCCAGGCGTTGGCCAGGAGCAGCGGCCGCGCCTGGCGATGGAGCTCGAGAAAGCGATCCGCCTTGCTGGATCCCACACACGCGACGATAACGGCTAGGGGCGCCTGGCCCGCGTGTAATGTCGTGCCATGGCAGGCGCGGGTAGCGCATCGCAGACGTCCGTGGACTGGCGGGCGTGGCATGACGGCTACGAGGACCCCAACTCCGAACTTGGCCGGCGGCTGGCACTCGTGCAGTCACAGCTGCGTGCGGCCCTCGACCAGGCGCCGCCCGGGCCGATCCGCGCGATCAGCGTGTGCGCGGGACAGGGGCACGACATCATCGGCGTACTGGCGGACCATCCACGGCGCGAGGACGTGAGCGCGCGGCTGGTGGAGCTCGACGAGCAGAACGTGCAGCTCGCGCGTGCGGCGGCCGGCGCGATGCGCCTGGAGGCAGTGGAGGTGGTTGCCGGCGACGCGTCGTTGACAGACGCCTACGCGGGTGCGGTGCCAGCGGATGTGATCCTGATCTGCGGGGTCTTCGGCAACGTGGCGGCAGACGACATCGCCAACACGATCGCCCATCTGAGCCAGCTGTGTGCACCGGAGGCAACCGTCATCTGGACCCGCCACCGCCGCGCACCGGACCTCGTGCCGCGCATCCGCGAGACGTTCGAACACGCGGGCTTTGGTGAGATCGCTTTCGCGGACGCGCCACCGTTTGGCGTTGGCACCAACCGCCTATTGGGAGCGCCGCAGCCGCTACAGCCCCGGGTGAAAATGTTCAACTTCGTCGGCTACGAGGCCCTATGGCCACACCTGAGCGCCAGCCAGCGCGCCGCCCTCGGGCCGCTGTTTCGCGCGAACAGCTCGCTGGTGGAACTGGTGGAAGCGATGCGGTCGATGCCATATGGCCTGCCGAGCGAGCCGACGGTGGAAAGCATGCTGCTGGAGGCACGCGGCACGAGCGCCACCAAGCACCTGTTCCTGGGGCAAGTGCTCGCGCAGCGCTTTCCCATGACTGAACCGGTGCTCGTGCACCGCGTGTACAGGCTCGGTCACGAGCGCGCGTTCGAGATGTTCGGGCCAGAGATCGCCGCCACCGTGCCCAACGAGGGGCTGATCGATGTGCACCGCTATCTATCGATTGCCGTGGAGGGACAGCGGGTGAGCCTGGATGTGACGGTCCCGGGTGAGCCGTGGGACGAACGCTCGGCGCTCGGGCCGGCGTGTGGGCCGGGGGAGGATTTCCCTGCCGGAGCGGATCCCGACGCGGAGATGGCTGCGCTCGAGGAGGAGCATTGCGATGCGGATGCGCGGGCGGCGTTCCTGGCTGCGCTTGCTGCCGCGGGGGTGCCGCCGCGGGACCCGTCTCTCCCGTGAGCCGCAGGCGGTGCAGCGTGGGACTGTCAGTTTCTCGGGCAGGCCTGGCGAAACGCGTGGGAGCACGTCACGCCGTTCATGGCGTTCGAGCCCGAAGTCCGCAGGGTCATCTACACCACGGATGAAAAAGTCAAGGGGCTCTCGCCGTGGACATGGTGTTGCGGGCGGGTTAGGCTGTTGTGTGGGCGTGGTCGACCCCCGAGCGAAGTGCAGGGTCTGGGGCTTTGTCCTGCCGCGCAGCGTGTCCCTTCGGGTGACCTGATAGTCGCGCCCGGTTGGCGGCGGCCGCGCCTTGTTTCTTCGCGGGTGTCTTGGCTTGCCAGTCCGCGACGAGCCGTTGATAGGCGTGTTCTGCTTGTTCGCTCAGCGCGAGCTCGCGGGCACGGACGTCCTTCAGTGAGTAGGCCGCAGCGTTGCCCTTCTTACCGTTGCGGGATGGCATGCCGGCGCGCAGCTCGAGCGCCCGGAGCTTCTTCGTGGTCAGCGACGGGCGCCGGTGGGCATAGTCCTCGTCCTTGTTGATCATGTGCCAGCACAGGCACGCCAGCTTGCGTGCGGTTGCTACCACGGCGATCTGCATCCCGCGACGTGCCCTGACCCGCTCGAAGAACGCCCTCAACGGTCCGGGGGTCTTCGTCGCTACCCAGGCTGCCTCGACGAGCATCCCGCGGGCGTGCGCACGGCCCTGCTTGGTGATCCGCCCGTGTGACGCGGGCTGCCCGCCGGACTGGCGGACCCGTGGGTTCAACCCGAGATAGCTGACCAACCGGTTCGGCGAGGAGAACCTGGAGAAATCCCCGACTGCCGCGACGATCGACAGTGCAACCGTCGCGTCGACGCCGGGGATCGTCATCAGCCGCTTCACATCACTGCTGCCCAGGGCTACCTTCGCCAGTGCGGCGTCGATGATCCTCAGCTCCTGTCCTTGGAAGTCGAGCTGGCGCAGCAGCGCATCCAGGGCCTGCAGCTCATCCGCCGGCAGCGACTGCTCTGCCAGCCACTTGCGTCCCTTGATCCCGAACAAGTCACTCGCCGGACATTTCGCGACAAGGTTGCGGTGAAGGATCGACTGCACCTGATTCTTCAACCGCGTGCGCTGCCGGACGATATGCGCCCGCCGCGCGACCTGCCGGCGCAACGCCTGCGTCTCGTCATCAGCGACCCACACACCCGGCAGAAAATCCGCCGCCAACAGCTTCGCCAACGTCGCAGCGTCCACCTTGTCGGTCTTGACCTTCGCCTCCGCGATCGCTCTGGTCTTCAGCGGGTTGGACACCACGACTCGCGCAACCCGTGCCTCCAGCAGCCTGACGATCGCGTGCGTGTTGCACGTTGCCTCGATCGCGACCTCGTCCGTCGGCGCCAAGCTGTCTGCGAACAGCCGCAGCTCCTCCGGTGTCGTCTTGATCTGACCGGCCTGGCGAACCCGGCCGGATTGCCACACCGCGACCTGCGCGAACTCGCGGTGCACATCCAGCCCGATGCATCTTCTGTCCAAAACACTCACCTCCCTTATCGCTCTCTGATCGATCGAGGGAGCCAGGAGGGCACAACGACACCTACGGATTCGCGCTCGCAGCGCATCCGGGCAAGTCGCAGGGGCGACCACCTACTAACACGGGCTCGAAGCCCAACGTATATGAACGCTCTGCCCAACCTGCGTTGCTCCCAGATGCCCCTGTCCCAGACGCTCGCACCGTACTCACCAGCCCAGACGCACCAAGCGCATCCAGGCCGATCGGGGGTCACAGACAGCATCACCCCCTTTCATACGGGATACCAACGCGATCGAGACACTCAACCGGCAGCTACGAAAGGCGGTCAAGACGAAGGGGCACTTCCCGACCGAGGACGCAGCCCGCAAGCTGATCTACCTCGCGATCGGAAACGCCGTCCCGCAATGGACAAGAACCCGCGGCTGGACAAAGGCAATGCTCGCGTTCAAGATCCATTGTGAGACTCCGGCTGCCGGATCGTGATGGAGCGTTGTGTTCCGTCGGGTGCGGTGTTCAGGCTCGGTTGCTGGTGGCGAGAAGCGTGACTCAAAGATCCATTGATCCCCGTTCTCGGGTGTCCTGCCGTTAGATATGTCCGCTTCACGCTGCCGGCACCGGCCTGGTCTTCCGCTGAGTGGCCTGATTAGAAGCCTGTCCACCCCTGCCGGGGTGTGACTCATCACAGTCCTGCCCCTGCGGTTCGCATAGCCAGACCGGCGCACGACAGCAACCCCTACACGAGGAGTCCCGTCTCATGCTGGCAGAGCAAGTCGACCACGTCATCGGCGTGGATACCCACCGCGACAGCAACACCGCCGCGATCCTGAACACCGCGGGCGCGCTACAAGCACAAACCACGCTCGCAACCGACGCGTTCGGCTACCGGCGGCTGTTCGCGTTCGCACGCAAGCACGCTCCTGGCCGGCGCTGCTGGGCGATCGAGGGCACCGGCAGCTTTGGTGCAGGTCTGACGAGCTTCCTGCTCGAGCACGGCGAGTGGGTGATCGAGATCGACCGCCCAAAGCGCCCAGCGCGCCGCAACGGCGCCAAGAGCGACGAGCTCGATGCTGCACGCGCCGCGCGTGAGGCGCTCTCCAGGGAGCATTTGGCGCAGCCACGTCAGCGCGGCTGGCGCGAGGCGATGCGCGTACTGCTCACCACACGCGAGGGAGCGATCCTCGCACGCACGAAAGCGCTCACCCACCTGAAGTCACTGCTGGTCTCCGCGCCAGCACCTCTGCGCGACCAGCTGCGCCGCCACCCCACGAACGAGCTTGTGGCGCGCTGCTCGCGCCTACGAACCTCACCAACCCAGACCGCGGAGCACCGCGCCACGATCACAGTGCTGCGCTCGACCGCACGCCGGGCGCTCACGCTCGAAGCCGAGGCAGCTGACCTCGAAAGCCAGCTCGAGCTGCTGCTCGCCGAGATCGCCCCCGAACTCCTTACCGAGCCCGGCATCGGTCCGATCAGCGCCGCGCAGCTACTCATCGCTTACTCGCACACCGGACGACTCCGATCAGAGGCCGCATTCGCATCGCTCGCCGGCGCAGCACCGATACCGGCCTCATCCGGACAGACCGTCCGCTATCGCCTCAACCGCGGCGGTGACCGCCAGCTCAACCGAGCGCTGCACACAATCACCCTCTCTCGCCTCAAACACCACCACGCGACCCGCGCATACGCACACCGACGAGCCGCTGAAGGCAAGACCACCAGAGAGATAAAGCGCTGCCTGAAGCGCTACCTCGCCCGCCAGCTCTACCGCCAACTACAAACCAACCCCCGCCTCAACCCAATCCCCGCAAATAGCGTAACTTGACAACCATAGAAGCATCTTCGGAGACCCACTACCCGACTAAACCACCAAACCCCGCCTACACACCTAAAAGAACACCCTCCCGCGGTCTGCTGGCGGATTTCCTGGCCGTTTTGGGCTTTGAAGAGGGTTGGGAAGGTTAGTTTGTGGCCGCAGAAGTCGTACTTGCCTAGGCCCGGGTTGGTGCCGAACTCGGATTATTCGCCGGTTGGTAGGTTCACTTCCAGCATTCGAACGGGGCGTCTGGGGTGTTGCGGAATGTGGCGCTGGTGATGCCGCTGTGGATGTAGGTTTCCCCGTTTGGCGCCAGCTGGTGAATCGGTACTTTTCGGGCGCGGGGGACTCGTGGTGTCTATTTTTTGCGTCCGTGTTTTTTGCCGGGAGCTTTGTACTTTTTGCGCGCTGTCTTTTCACACTGCACGCGCTGGGTCTTGTTCTTGTCTTTGCTGCATGCTTTGAGTGCTTTTTTGAGTTTTTCGGCGGCGCTGGGTGGTTTTGGGTGGGTCACTGTTGGTTTTTCGGGGGGCGGGATCGTGAATGCGAGGGTTGCGGGGGCTGTTGGTGCGGTGAACGTGGTGGTCGGTAGCCCGGGCGTTGTGAACGACTGGGGTGCGCCTTGCGTCGTGCCGTCGATGTTTGTGGCGGTGACGCGGTAGTAGTAGGTCGTGCCGGGTTGCAGGTTGGTGAGTGTGGTCGATACGCTTTCTGTGGTCACGCCGCCGAGCGTCCCGAGGCCGGTGATCGGGCCGTAGAGTCCGGGTGTGGTGGCGACTTCGAACCCGTAGCGTGTGGATAGGCCGTTGGTGGTGACCGTGCCGGTGAGCGTGGCGGCGGCTGGAGTGATGTTGATTGCCGGTCCGGTGCTGATGCCGGGGGCTGTCTTGGTGCTTGTTGTGAAGGTGCGGGTTGCGCCGTGCTCGTTGCCGAACTCGTTGTGTGCGACGATGCGGTAGCGGTAGGTCGTTTCGGATAGTAGCCCGCCCGTGGTGACGGGCCCGACGGCTTGCGGCGCGCTACCGGCACCGAGGTTGTTCGTGATCGTGGTTTCGCTTTCGGCGTATGGGTCGCCGGCGTCTTTGGCGAGCGCGGCTTGGTAGTCCGCTTCGGTGAGGTATTGGAAGTAGTAGCTCGTCGGCTGGTCGATTGGGGTCACGGTGCCCTCGAGTGTCGCGCTCGAGCGGGTGATGCTTTGTGCTTCGCCGGTGCTCACGATCGGTAGGCTTTCTGTCGTGAACTGTTCGATTTCACCGCCGGCGGGCTTCCCTTCGTTGGCGTTGTTGACGTCTTCGGTCGTTTCGTTTTCTGCGACTACACGGTAGTAGTAGCCGGTGTTTGGCTGGAGAGCACCGATGGCCGTGCTGACCGGGTCTTCTTTGAATTCTTCGCCGAGCGTGCTCGCACCGGGAAGCTGTTCTCCTTCGCCTTTTTCGATGGCCTGCTTGCTCGTGGAGTATTCGAAGTGGTAGGTCGTTTCCTGCCAGTCGGGGTTGATCGTCGCTCCCAGTGTCGCACTGGTGAGCGTGAGGGCCGACGCGTTCTCGCCGGCCACGATCGGGAGTTTTGTGTAGGCCTGGACTTTCCCTGTTGTCTGTTCACCGTTCGTCACGACTACTCTGTAGTAGTAGGTGTTCTTTGGTGGGAAAAGGTTCACCGTCGGGCTCGTGACTGCTTCTTCGCCGAATGCTTCCGCGGGGATCGCGCTTTCGCCTTCGACCGTTTTGATCGCGCCGGCCAGCGTGTTTTCGCTGGTTGACCCTTCCTTCGAATATTCGAACTTGTAGGTGGTTTCCTGTTTGCTGTGATTGGGATTTATCCTGGCCGAGAACTTCCCTTCGCCGCTACCTTCTGTGTTTTCCGCGCTCTCGCTGATCACCGTGGGAGGAGCCGATACCGTTTCGAACGTCACTTCGGAGCCAACGGTGACGCCATACTTCGCGGCGATGAGACAGTACACGTATTCCTCGCTGGGCTCCAGACCCGTGATGGTCGCTGAGACCGCTGCCTCGGTACTTCCCGTCACATTGAAGCCACCGTTATCCAGCGGGGTACTCACGCTCCCCGGGCCTGTGCACGTCGCGCCTGGGCCGCTGTTGTAGGAGAAGTAGTAGCCCACCCCGCCCTGCAATCCTTCGGGGTTCAGTTCGCCCTGGAGGTCCGCGGAAACATCGGTGATAGGCGTAGCCGCGTTGCTTTTCGGGGCCGGCGGTGGGGGTTGCGGCGTCGGGCTGTCTTCGAAGACGATGACCGTACCGAGCGCGGGCTGTAGGAGATACGCATAGCCATCCGCGCCGACGGTGTGGTTGACCGCGAGGCTACCCGCCGCGCTGAACAGCCCGCTGCCGAAGCTTTCGAGGAGCGACTCGCTGTTGCTCACCACCGCGATGCTGGTCCCCGTGTCGATGTAGACATCGCCGCTGAGGGGCTCGACCGCGACCCCAGACGCCGTGACGCCCCCATCCAACCCTTCGCCTTCCACTCCAAGCACTTCGCCGGAGCTGTTGAGCTTCGCGACGACATGACTGCCCTTCTGCACCACGTAGAGGTCATCTTCGGAGTCGACCGCCAGGCCGGCCTGCGCGAACCCACTCGCCTGGGAGGTTCGGGTAGCGATGAACACGTTCGGCTGAGCATCGCTGAAGTCATCGATCGCGGGGTTCTTGTCGCTGCCGTTGTTGTCGTCCTCGATCCACACGGTGCCATTCGGGTCGACCGCGACACCGTCGAGCTCAACGAACCGGATGACTTTGGCGCACGTCCCCGCCGCGGGGCATGCCCCCGTGATCTGCCCGAGATAGGCGCCGGCACCGGTGAACTTGTCGACCACGTCATGACCCTCATCGATCACATACACATCACCGAACGACGCGCTGCCCGGGTCGCTATCGACCGCGACGCCGGCCGGGTTGGAGAACGCGCCCGTCGGGGCAGCCGCCCCAGTTTCGGTTTTCCCTTCCACTTCATAGGTCCCGCTACCGTTGAACTTGCCGAGATACGCGCCCGTCGAGCTGAAGCGCTCCACCCGGTTGGCCCTATCCACGACGTACACATCCCCGGAGTATTCATGGCCCGCACTCTCGTTGACCGAGACCCAGTCCGGTTCCGTCAACGGATCAGGGTTCCCCGTATCGCCCCCAAACACCCCGACGACGGCCCAGCTTTCATCAGCAAACGCAAGCTCCGGAATGATTGCGAACATCAAGCCAAGCGCCATTATCACGATCGCCATCACGATCACGGTGCGCTCACGAGCCGCTTTCATGATTTCCTCCCTCTGGCCTTGCTTGCCTTCTTTGCCTTGTGTGTCTTCTTGCTCGTGGCGCACCCGGTGATCTGCACAGGCGTCTTTTGATCGAGCTCGAGCGCGTTGGCTGCCCCGAAGAACGTCGGCATCGTCAGCTTGCGGCCACAGAAGCTGTAGCTACCGTGCGGGAGATTCACCCCGAACTGACTATACGGGCCCGTCGGGAGAGTCGCTTCGAAAGATTCGAACGGGACGTCGGGGACAGCCGGGAACGTCTCGCTCGTGACACCCGTCTTGTGGTTGATGTGCGTTTCCCCGCTCAGCTCGACCGTGACCCCTTCGGCCTGGAGAACCACGACCACATCAGGGAGTTTCGTCGCCCCATAGCTCACAAGGTAGATCGGCCCGGTGAACACAGCCGCCAGCACCGGCGTGTGCACGGTCGCATACCCAACGAGGGAGCGTGCGGGACACGCCGCGGGATCCTTTTCGAACGTGGCGACCACACATGCCTGCTGCAGGGTCGTCAACCGCGCGGGCAGCTGCTTCGGGATTTCGAGCTTCACCGACTTGAACCACGCCTCAGACCCCATCGCGCTCTTCGGATAGGAGATCTTGAAGTTCAGGCTCGCACCATCGGCTTTCGAGGCCTTCCCGCCGGCGCTGACGACGAACTTTGGCTTGAACTTCAACGCCGCGCAGTTCGTGAGCTGCAACGGCGAAACATCGCTTACAGCCTGACCACCAACACTACTCAAAGACCCCTTGACTTCCGCATTTTCGCAGCTCGTCGGGTTGAACGTGAACTTGTCATCCGCGCCGATCGTCACGTTCACCTGCCGGATCTGCAGAGGGATCCCATCGAGCTCGGACGGGAATGGGTCTGAGGTGACGGTCACCGCCGCGGTCTGCGGGTTGACGTTGATCTCAGAGCGCACCACGACCGTACCATGACCGGTGGTCCCAGCGAGGGTGTAGGGGCCAGCCGTCGCCGGAAGTACTACAGACAAACCATACGGGGCGCCCTTGTACGGCCCGGTGATGAACACCTTCCCTCCCGCCACGACGTAAGGATCACTACCTGGCCCGACATCAGCGTTCGCTTGGCCGACTTCGCTCGCCGCCGAGCACGTCCCCAGCGCGGCCTGCGGTTCCTCGCACAGCGCGACGTTCGAGATCATCGCCAACAGACCCGGCGGCAGCCCAACCTGCAGATCGTTGAGGTATTCATCCGCGTCGGAGCGGCCGAACGACACCGTCAACGGGCTGAAGCTACCAGCCATGTTATCCAAGGGTTCCGCGGAGAACGCCGGGTTAAACCGCGCAGAGGGCGGCGAAGTGCATTCGTTTTCGCTTCCACCCAGCCCTTCGGTGATCTCAAACGGGCTCGTGATCGTCGCATCCGGCGTGTATGGCGTGCTCCACGGAGTCAGGTCCATGGACGTTGTTGCCGCACCGCATGTTCGGGGATTGGCGAGCGCGGCACGTTCCCCACCATTGAGAACCATCTTGAAATCACTGAACGGCAGCTGCGGCAGCGTCGAGAACGTCGTAGTGACCTGCCCCGTCTGCTGGTTTATCTCACCCCGCCCTTCGAGCTTGACGATCACCGCGTCTTCGCCTTCGCCTTCGATCTGGACGAACAGGCGAACCATCCTGCCATCCCCAGCATCTTCCGGGGTACAGTCTTCGCATTCCGGTGCCCCAAGAAACACCTTCCCACCAAGCGTTTCTTCAAGCGCGGGGCTTTTCACATGCACAACACCGATCTGGGAATCCTGCGGACACCCACTCAGCGCCCCGACGTGCAGCGCGAACTGTTGGTCGTTGCAGTCACCGAGACCGGTCGCCGCGGACGGCGAGAGGACCGTGCCAGCCGGAAGCGTCGCGACGACCTGCTTGACATCAGGCGTGCTCAACACTTCCGGTTCGTTCGGCTGCGGCACACTCAGATTGAGCGAATAGCCAGCCGGTGCACCCGCCCGAAGCGTATCGGGCAACATCGACAACGACGCCCCGAAAGACAGCAGACTGCAGCCGGTCACCGTGCCCGCCGACACCGGCTCAGAGACGAATTCTCCTGGGGCATCCCACGAGTCCGCTTCGAGCTGCGCGGTAAGCGCAGTGGAGCACTGTGTCGGGTTCGTCAACAGCGGAACGAGCTGCGCGTTTTCCGTCTTGAACCGGTAGCCACCGGCATACGCGACTTCTTCGGTGCCGGGCCCACCGAAGTCAAGCTCCGGCGCGGGCTGTTTCCCATCCAGGAATTCGTAGCCTTCGAGCGTTCGGCTGGCCGCGTCCGGCCCGGGCCCGTTGTGTTCCGCGGGGTCACCCCAGATCGTGATCGACGTCATATAGTCACTCGCGCCACCCGTGATGTTCGGGGTACTCACGCGAGCTTCGTATTCGCCATCAGCACGCACGCTCGTATCCAAACGCACCGGGAAGAACAGCCCATCGATCGCGAACGCCGCTGGCTCACCAGGCGCCGGCGTGATGTTATACACCGGCACCGTGAGGATGATCCGCGGATAGCCACCTTCACCGCCAACCATCAACGTCGCCGCGCCCACCATCGCATCCCGCGGGCATTTGGCCTCAGCAACGACTTCAGCCATCGAACAACGCGCGACACCCACCGCGCTACCGACAAGCCCAGCAGGCAGATCGAAGTCCACATCCTTCGGGTAGTGAACACTTTCGACCGCGATTCCCGTCCCGTTTTCAGATTTCGTGACGGTATTGAGGAAGAACTCGGTCGTGAAGTTCGGGTGCGCACCCGCCTGAGTTGTCGAGAGAGCAGCCAGCGCTCCCCCCGCCGCGATGCCAAATTCAGCCTGGTCAGGGCTGATCGTGACAGGGTCGATTACGGATGCGCTGA
Source organism: uncultured Solirubrobacteraceae bacterium (assembly GCA_963752865.1). Classification (GTDB taxonomy): domain Bacteria; phylum Actinomycetota; class Thermoleophilia; order Solirubrobacterales; family Solirubrobacteraceae; genus Palsa-744. The sequence continues at coordinate 317,040 of CAVVZU010000001.1, read as the reverse complement.
CTGCCCCCCCGCCGGATACCCCAGCGGTGTTCTTTTCGCTGGGGGCCGGAGCTTGGGATTCGACGTCCACTCTGATCGTCATGATCAAAGTGTCGCCGGGATCAATCGGTTCACCCGTAGTACAAGATGGCGTTCGCGGCGAGAGCGTGCACGCCAAGCCGAGCGGCGGACCAGAGCCTTCACCGAGCCCACCCAACGCATACTGATCCAAAATACCCAACGGGTTGTGGTAAGGGTTGATCGCGGATACTTCGACAGCTGTCAGCCCGGCTGGCAGTTCGTCGCTTATCGTCACCGGCGACACCAACGTACTGCCGGGCGGGCACGAGCGCACCGGCGAGAACGCCGGGCTCGGTTCAGCCGCGATCTGTTCAACAGTACACCCAGTCGCCGCGCCACCCACATTCACCGCCGTCACAACGATCACATCATCACCCGACACATCGCCAGGCCTGAAGTTCGTCGGGTTCGACACCGACAACACCCTCCACACCGGGCCCGAAGCTTCAGCCCCCCACGCACCAGCCACACACCCAAACACCACCACAACCACAACCACCAGCACCAGCCAGCACCGCACCAACCAGCCACGCCGAAAAACACCCGGCGCTAGCGAGAAACCCGGGACGACCCCCGACGCACTCACCGACGCACCCCACGATCACCAGCGGCACCCGAGGCCTTCTTCGCTTTCTTCGCCGCCCCCTTGACGCACTTATCCTTCTTTTTCACATACCCCTTCCTGCACTTAGCCACCTTAGGAGTGGGCTTCGCTACCACCGGGGCCACTACTTCCGGGACGGGGTTACCCCCACCCGAGAAGCTCGCCCTCCCCGACACCACCACCGACGGCCCCGGACCCGCCGACCCCTGACAGCTCGAGCCTTCACAAGCACTCGCGGCCGGCGGCGGGCTATCTTCCGCGCGCGGAACCCGCGCATCATAAACATCATAGCCACCATCGGTATCACCCGGCACAAGACTCTGAGCAGTCGCAAAGAACACATCATCACCATTTTCGCTGCTATCCAACAAATACGAGTCACGCGTACTCGTCCCCGTAGAAATCAAATAAACAACACCATCCTCCCACTCATACACATCCCGCCCCTGCGGCCGCGCTTCGTCTTCTTCGACCAGCGCCGGCGGCGAACCAGTATTCGAATCCTGCGGCACCAACGGATCCGGCGATTCAAAAAACACCCTTTCCCCACCCGCCGAAACACCACGCGAATCCACCGGCACCCGCGACGGTTCATAAATACTGTTGGCAGCAACGTAACCAACTTCGTCCGTGTGAAGCATCGAGAGCGACGCGTTGCCACCCGGCACAATACCCGCAGGCGGACACGACACACACCCAAGGCTGTTCCCAGGAACATCATACCGGTAGATCTCTTCATCACCGCCACTATTGAACGAGCCCGACACACGTTCTCCCGTCTGGAACACGAGCACCGACCCATCGCTCGACATCCGCGCCTCAGGGACGCTCCCTAGTCGTGCGACCGGGGCCACGCCGCCACCCGGACCCGCGGACCACAACTCCAGCTCCGCCGGCTCACCGCCTTCTTCGGGACGCACAAACGCCATCGAAGAGCCATCGCTATCGGTCGCGAGGATTTCCCCCACAACACCCGGCAGATAAGTAAGCGCCCCCGTATCCACATCGAAATCATACGTCTTCGCTTCGCTCCCCGGCGACGCTTCCTGCGCCGCCTCCGTCAACGCATCCCCACTCTGAAAGAACGCCTGCGACCCATCCGGCGAAGCAAACACAAACGAACCATCCAAACCAGGAGCAGGAAGGACCTGCCACGACGGGTTCGCCATCGCCAGCACACCCGAAGGTGCAGCCGCAGGCAACCCCCCACGTTCCGCCAGCAGCGTGTCCCTCGACACCAACAGCGTACGCACGCCGTCTTCCCGGACATACAACTCGGGCGGATCGACCGCACAATCGTTATGCCCACCATTCGCTTCACAAGACGCCGGATCCGGGCTCACAAAAAACGCACGCGACCCATCCACAGACACCTCATTACCCTCGCGGTCGCGCCCATGCCCAGACGCCGCCGGAACAGCACCAAACGCACTCACCGAACCATCCGGCAACACACCCCCCTCACGCAACACACCACCCGTATATTCATAAAAACCCCACGCTTCGACCGTATCTTCTTCACTGCTGTGCGTTGTGTGGGGCGCACGTGACGCATCTTCCGGGAGCAACGTCCCAGCATAACCAAAATACACCGTGCTGAAATCAGGGCTACCACCCACCGGCGCCCCGGAGAGGCCCTTTTGCTCGCAGTTTTCGATCGGGCTCGCGAGATCAGCGCCCGGACGCTCAATCCACACCGGCAAAACAAACGGGTCAGGACCCGCAAGATCAATCTGATCTACGCAGCCTTCGTTTGTCTGCGGCGCGAGCGTCCCGTTCCCAAACTCGGCCATGACGTGAGAGAGATCCTGCGACGGGTCGATGTAGGTGAAGCCCTTGTCTCTAAGGGTCCCCTGCTGCTGTAGCACGGCCGGCAGCAGCGCGTGAGTGGACCACCCCGCTGCCCCGCTGTTCTTCGTCGCGACAAACCACAGACTCCCATCCGACGGGCTTTCACCCATCGGCCCCGTACCTTCGAAGAGCACCGCATCACCATCCGGCGACGCGACCCCATAATGATTCTTCGCGCCGACCCGAAACGGTGCCGTCCCCGCACCCGCCTCATTACCATTCTTATCCGCCGGCGAGACCTGTTCATACACACGCCCATCAGGCAACCCAGGCGCCGAGGAAAAATACGGCGGACCTTCGATCGACGCGAAAGCCGACACCCCCGGCGCACCAACCACCAGCCCCACACACACAACCACACAACACACCGCCAAACACCAGCGCACCTGCCGCCCGACCACACGGCCCGCAACCCCACACGCGAACCCCAGCCGGCCCCGGCCGCCCTGCGACTCCATCGAGACCATCACCCCTCCGCCTCTACGCACACGCACCCTCTCCTCGACCATGACAGCAGCCACCTGCCCGCCCTCTACTATCCCACCATCACCGCACACGGTATCTCCCCACCACCACGCCGTCCACACCTGTTTTCCACTAACCGGTGGGGGCCGAGCACACGCCCGACCCCCACCAAACCAGCCAGCTAGCCAACATCAGCTAGCACACTACCCAACCGATCACGTAATTTCGATCGCTGCACTCAGTTCGCCCGAATCGGTCTGCTGCAGACCACCCGTCGCGCCGAACGCGACCAGTTTCGGTACCACTAACCCGAGACCATGCGTCAAATCGAAATCTTTCGACGTCGGCAGCCCACCACTTAACCCGATTAATATTTTGAACGTTGTCTGGAAAGATAACGCCGGCTCAATCGCACCCGCAACGGTACCCGACACCACCGTTTCCTCCGTGCAGACTGTTCCTGTGCCTTCTGTTGGTGAAACTGATTCCGCGAACGTCACGAATTTGGATCCGGTCTGCGGTAAGAACAGCAGCCCCGTTTGGCGGCTGGGTAAGATTAATCCAAGGATCGCATGCAGCGTGTTCGTTAAGATTAACCCACCCGACTGCCCAGTGCTGTTCGCCAGGCAGCCATTGTTCCCGCCTTCGCCTTTCCGCCACCTGCATCCTAAGTAGTGGATTCGGATGTTACCGATTAATAACGCGTTCGACACTTCCCCCGCAGCGACGTTTTTTTCGCATGTCGCTTCCGACCCGTTGGCAACTAGCACGCTTTCTCCGCCCGTCGCTTCCAATTTTTGGCCGAAGCTCCCGGTTTTCGACGTGAATAACGGGTTGCCTAACTCCGCCGACGCAGACGACACGCCCACGACACCCATCGCGATAACAGCACCAAACAACAAACCGGCTAATCGAAGCATCTTCATGATGATCCGTATCTCCTTAGATCGCGTACATTACAGATTCGCGGGGCCTACACCAACCCTTCCCCAGCATCACAGCCAACCATCCCTTCTGCCAGAACGTCCCGGCCCAGCTCTCGCTGACTGCCGCTAGGTGGCTGCCGGCCCCGCACATTGCGCTCCCCACGTTAGCCAGACACCACCCCCCTGTCCAGCCATGTCTCCAACCCCCAAAACCCCACCCGCTCCCGCCAACGGCCACCCGCAGCGCTCCACCCGCATCGGCCGCCCTGTGGCGCTTGCGATCCGCGAGCGCCACAGGTGTCATCCATCGCGCGTGTGTGCCAGCGCCCCTCATCGGCCCCGCCCGAGCACGAGTACTGCGGGCTCCCGAACGTTCAGCAGCGGACGCGGGGCCTGGGGAAGAGCGCTCGCCCCACCCCAAGCCCGCCAGCCAGAACAGCTCTGGCTCGCTACACCCCTGGTCAGGTCACTTCGATCGCTGCACTCAGTTCACCCGCATCGGTCTGCTGGAGCCCAGCAGTTCCGCCGAAGTAGACCAATTTCGGCACCACTAACCCGAGGCCATGCGTCAGATCGAAGTCTTTCGATGTTGGAAGCCCACCGCTTAACCCGATTAACACTTTGAACGTGGTCTGGAAAGATAACACCGGCTCCAGCACACCCGCCACGTCGCCTGTCAACGCTGTTTCTTCCGAGCACTGTTTCCCTGGGCCTTCCGTGGGTTCTACCCCTGCTGCGAGGGTCGTGAATTTGCTGCCTGTCGACGGTAAGAACAGCAGGCCCGTTTGCCTACTCGGTAAGATTAACCCAAGGATGGCATGCAGCGTGTTCGTTAAAATTAACCCGCCCGTCTGACCAGAGCTGTTCGCCAGGCAGCCATTGTTACCGCCTTCGCCCTTACGCCACCTGCATCCTAAGTAGTGGATGACGATGTGACCGATTAATAACGCGTTCGACACTTCACCGCTAGCGACGTTTTTTTCGCAAGCTGCTTCCAGCCCGTTAGAGACCAGCACACTTCCTCCGCCTTCAGCTGTCAATTTCTGGCCGAACGACCCCGTTTTCGACGTGAATAACGGGTTCCCTAACGCCGCCGACGCAGACGACACGCCTACAACAGCCATCACCAGAGCAGCAACAAACAACAAGCCGGCTAATCGAAGGATTATCATGATTCCCGCTTTCGGTTTCACATTACGACGCACGCGGTAATCCGCATGCCTTAGTTTCCGGGATCCGCGTCTGCGACCACCTAACCTCACCGATCATCGATCGGTCGATCCGAAGAGACGCCAGGCGATAGTTGCCAGATAGCCAACTACTGGCATCCGGGATCTTGCCAGGATAGCCAGGGCCGGTGTGCCTGTCCAGCGATGTCTCAGATCGTCTCCAACCGGGGCGCGGACGGAGACGCGGGCCCAACAGTGGCTTGCGACCTACTTCTTGCCCTTGTGCTTCTTGGCGGCTGAGCCATCCTGGGTTTGACGGAGTCTTGGATCTACCCCTGGTTTGGCGGAGGGAGAAGGCTTGCGTCATGTCGAGATCGAGGAAGTATCCGGAGGAGTTGTTGGAGCGCGCGACGCGGCTGGTGTTCGAGTCTGGGAGGCCGATCGCGCAGGCACGACAGGCTGTTGCTGGGCTTGAAGGGCACGATGTCCGAGGCCGAGCTGCACACGCTTCGTGCGCGGCTTGACGGCGGCATCCGCAACAAGGCGGCTCGCGGCGAGCTGCGCCGCAGGCTACCGGTCGGGTTCGTGTGGGGCGAGCGCGAGGGCGAGATACTGATCGATCCCGACGAGGCGATCAGCGGGCTGATCCGCGTGATCTTCGAGCGCTTCGCTGAGCTTCCCTCGGTGCGCGCGGTGTGGCTGTGGCTGCGCTCGCAGCGGCTCTCGTTCCCGTTGCGCGCGAGAACGATGGCCGAGCCCCGCTGGGTGCATCCGACCTACCATCAGGTCCTCGGTGTGCTTGAGAATCCGATGTATGGCGGCGCCTACGCGTATGGCAGGACGCACATTGAGCGCTACGTCGGCGAGGACGGGCAGCCGCGCAAGCGGGTCCGTCGCCTCGCGCGGGCAAACTGGGAGGTGTTGATCGAGGACCATCATCCCGGCTTCATCGACTGGCGCACGTTCGAAGCGAACCAGGCGCGGATCGCGCAGAACACCTGGCGCACCGCGGAGGGAGCCGGTGCGGTCCGCGAGGGCCAGGCGCTGCTTCAGGGCATCGCCGTGTGCGGGCGCTGCGGCCGGAAACTCAAGGTCCACTACGACGGCCACCGGGGCCATAGTCGCCCCACCTACCACTGTCCCGGAAGCGTGGTCGCCGAGGGCCGGGGCGGCTGGTGCCTGCGCATCGGCGGCGCCCAGATCGACGAAGCGGTCACGGGCGCGCTGCTGGGCGCACTCACTCCGGCCGGGGTGAAAGCGGCGCTGATCGCGGCCGAGTCGCTCGAGGCCGACCACGATCAGGCGCTTGAGCAGTGGCGGCTGCAGGTCGAGCGCGCCCGCTATGAGGCACAGCGCGCCGAGCGCCGCTACCGCCAGGTCGAGCCAGAGCATCGGCTTGTCGCGCGCGGCCTGGAGCGCGACTGGGAGCAAGCGCTCGCCATGATGCAGGCCGCCGAGGCCGAGCTCGCCCGGCGCGAGCGCACCCGTCCGCGGACGCTCAGCGATGCCGAGCGCGAGCAGCTGCTCTCACTCGGCTCCGATCTCGGTCGCGTGTGGTCGGCACCGAGCACCACGGACCGAGACCGCAAGCAACTGCTGCGCTGCCTGATCGAGGAGGTGATTGTCAACGCTGCGCGCGAGGAGCGCCGCGTGACGCTCACCGTCCGCTGGCGCGGCGGGATGATCTCCGAGCTGGTCGTCCAGCTGCGTCGCTACCAGCCGAAGATCCGCACCGATGAGGACACGGTCTCGCTGCTCGAGCGGCTCGCTGTGCACTACGACGACGCGACGATCGCCGGGATCCTCAACCGTCAGGGTCGCCTATCGGCGACCGGCGAGCGATTCACCGCCCAGATCGTCGGCGGGGTGCGACGCTACCGCGGCATCACTAGGCACGAGCCCTCCGCCCAGCCGGCCGACGGCGAGCTGGTCACGGTCGCGAAGACCGCAGAGCTACTCGGCGTCGTGCCCTCGACCGTCCACCGCTGGCTCACCGAGGGGTTCATCGCCGGCGAGCAGGACACGCCCGGTGCCCCGTGGCGGATCCACGTCAATGACGAGCTCCGTGCCCGCCTCGTCGAGGAGCCGCCCGAAGGATGGCTGACAGTCGCCGAGGCACGACACGCACTCGGAGTCTCTCGTCAAACCGTTTTGCAACGTGTCAAGCGCGGCGAGCTCAAAGCCGTCCACGTCCGCAACGGCCGCCAGAAAGGCCTAAGAATCCAGGTAACTTCGCCCGACGAGCCGCTGTTCGACATCACACCCATGAGCACTTCGGCAGTGTGACCATGCCACCAATGAGATCCTCAAGTCCGCCTCGGTGTTTTTTGCCAAGGAGCTCGACCCAGACCGAACGAAGTGAGCGCGTATGTGGAGGAGCACCGCGAGCGCTTCGGGGTCGAGCCGATCTGCAGCACTCTGGGCGTGTCGGCGTCCGCTTACTATCAGCGCGCCACTGGCCAGCGATCGGCACGAGCGCTCGAGGATGACCGGCTACTGGCCGTGATCCGGGATCTGCACGAGCGCAACTACCTCGCCTACGGCTCCCGGCGGGTGTGGAAGGCACTGGGACGCGCCGGCGAGCAGGTCGGCCGTGGCCGTGTGGAGCGGCTGATGCGCCAGAACGGTATTCAGGGTGCTAAGCGCCGCGGCAAGCCGTGGCGCAGCACTCGGCCTGACCCGTCGGCGAGACGCAACCCTGACTTGGTGCAGCGCGACTTCACGGCCTCCCGGCCCGATGAAACGTGGTTCGCGGACTTCACCTACCTGCGCTGCTGGGAGGGTCTGGTGTTCTTCAGCTTCGTGATCGATGCCTACAGCCGGCGGATCGTGGGCTGGCAGTTCGCGCCGCACATGCGCACCACGCTCGTCCTCGACGCGTTGCGAATGGCGCTACACCAAAGGGCGCCTGGTGCGGATGTCGCGCTCGTTCATCACAGCGATGCGGGCAGCCAAGGCGGAATCAACTGGTCGTCGCAACACGTTGATCGTGGAGGTGTGCTGATGGGCAGGCCAGCTGGGTGGATCGCGCGTCGGTCGCGCAGTGGAAGTCGAGCTGGTGGCGCGGCGCCCGAAGACCGCGAAGCTCGCCGCTAACGAACCGCTGCGCGAGTTACGTGCAGGAGCGGCTCTCCGGGGCAGTTCGCCTACCGGACGGGACCGCGAGTGCCGGGGCCCAGCAACGGCGCGTTGGAAAGGCCGGAGCAAGCCAAGGCGCGAGGACCGCAAGTGGGCGAGCGCGTGAAGCCCGGAGCAGATATCCAACCGCTTGAGGATCGAGTTCCCCGATGATGAGGCGATGCGGATATCGCACGAGGCGATCTACCAGGCGCTGTACGTGCAGGGCCGCGGTGCACTTCGACGTGAGCTCACCGCGTGCCTGCGGACCGGCAGGGCGCTGCGGGTCCCCAGAGCCCGCGTCGGGGGCGTGGCAAGAGCTACGTCACCGAGCAGATCCTGATCAGCGAGCGTCCCGCCGAGGCCGATGACCGCGCTGTGCCTGGCCACTGGGAGGGGGATCTCATCCTCGGTGCCAACCAGACAGCGATCGGGACGCTAGTCGAGCGCAGCACCCGGTTCACCATGCTGCTTCACCTACCACCGATGCCCGGCCACGGTGGCCCAAGAGTGAAGAACGGGCCGCCGCTCGCCGGACGGGGAGCCGAAGCAGTTGTGATGCCATCACCGCTCAGATCACGACCCTTGCCGAGCAGCTACGCCGTTCGCTCACCTGGGATCAAGGCGCTGAGATGACACAGCACGCAAAGATCACAATCGACAGTGGGCTTCAGGTGTATTTCTGTGACCCTCAAAGCCCGTGGCAGCGAGGCACGAACGAGAACACCAACGGCCTGCTGCGCCAGTACTTCCCCAAAGGCACGAACCTCGCCAGACACACCGCCAAGGAGCTCGAGGCAGTCGCTGCCACGCTCAACAACAGACCACGCAAGACGCTCAGCTGGCGTACTCCAGCCGAAGCACTCGACGAGCATCTACGACCCCTCCAAACGCAAACCGTTGCTTCCACCGATTGAATCCGCCTCTATCACTGCACCCACAGTGATAGAGGTAGCCCGTGGCTACAAGCAACGGCCACTAGCAAGCAACAATTAATCGATGACCGGCCACCACCAGCGCTAGCGTGGTTCATCCGGTTGGTCGCCAGCGACCTCGTGGAGATTCTCTCGCTCGATCGAGCCGCGGCCGTCCTGGCCGGAAAGCTTCGCGCGCTGCATCCCGCACCGCCCACCGGCCCTCGACGTAAGGGTGTGAAGCCCGAGCAGCGGGCCGGCTGGGTACTGGATATCCAGATCGCCGCTTGCGCATGGACTCACGGCCGCGAGATCGCCACGGAGAATCGCCGCGACTTCGAAGCCTTGCGCGATCTCATCGCACAGCTCTGCCCGAACACCTCTCCACTCGTCGTGACTCCGCCGCCAACCAACTGACTCACCCCACCCAAACCCCCAGCAAAACCACACAAACAGCAACCTCCACGACGGCAACTGTCGCCCCAAGCGTGTCCCCGGTCCGCCCGCCGAGCGCGCCCCGCCCGAACATGACCGACAACCAGGCGACCACAACAGCCGTGCCGATCGCGGCCCCGCCCGGAACGAGCCCACCAACCGCAAGGGCAACGATCACAACGAAGACCGTGGCAACGCCAAGCGCAACTCGCCCCACGCGCAGCGCAGCGCCAAGACCATCCGAGCGAGCAGGGCGCGTGGCAGCAGCATGAGCAAGCGCCGCCCACCGCGCAAGCGCACATGCCACGACCAACGCACGCAGCGCACGATCGCCGTCGAGTGAGGAGACAGTGGTGTAGAGCAGCAGCGCCCACCCGATCAGCGCGAGCGCGCCGAACACGCCGGTGGATGAGTCCCGCATGACCTCCAGGCGCCGAGTGCGGTCGCCGCGCACGCCGAGCCCATCGGCGGTGTCCGCCAGACCGTCCTGGTGGAGCGCACCGGTCACCACGACGAGCACGATCATCGCGAGCACCGTCGCAACGCTTGCCCCCACCGCTCCACCACACAGCAGACGCACGCCACCAGCAAGCGCGCCCACAGCCGCGCCGACTACAGGGAACCACGCCGCGGTGCTCCCCAGTCCAGCCTCGCCGGCACCGGGCACGGGCAAGATCGTCAGGAACGTGATCGCACTGGCGAGGCCGTCCCACGGGCGGAACGAGCGGCTGGCTGCCGCCGCCTGCCCGTCAGCGCGAGCGTGCAACGCCGGACTCCTCGAACGTGCCCATCTGCGCGTGTAGCGCGCCGGCGGCCTCGATCAGCGGCAGCGCGAGCAGCGCACCGGAGGCCTCGCCGAGACGCAGGCGCAGGTCGAGCAGTGGCTCCAGCCCCAGCTCGGACAACAGCAGCGCGTGTCCCGGCTCGGCGGAGCGGTGACCGGCGATCAGCACTTCCCCGACGGTGGCGTCGAGCTGGACGGCAGCGAGCGCGGCGGCGGTGACCGCGTAGCCGTCGAGCAACACGGGCAGGCGTAGGCGTATCGCCTCGGTTGCTGCACCCACGAGCGCGGCGAGCTCCAATCCGCCGACACAGCGGAGCGCCTCGCGTGCGTCCAGCGCCGCACCGTGCAGCTCGAGCGCGGCCGCAACTGTCGCGCGCTTGCGCTCCAGCCCGGCAGCGTCGACGCCGGTACCGCGCCCCACCGCCAGCTGCGGTGCGGCGCCGGTCAGCGCACACACGAGCGCAGCGGTGGTGGCGGTGTTGCCGATGCCGATCTCGCCAAGCACCAGGCAGTGGACGTCGTGCTCGGCGAGCTCCCGTGCCAGCGCCGCGCCGGCATCCAGCGCGCCATCCAGCTGCGCAACCGTGAGCGCGGGGCCGCAGGTCATGTCAGCGCTGCCGGCGACGATCTTCATGTGGCGCACGCCGTCGGGGGTGGGGCCCACAAGACCGACGTCGGCGACCAGCAGCTGGTGTCCGCCACGACGCGCGAGCACCCCGACAGCCGTCTCACCGCGGGCAGCCGCAGCGGTCACCTGCGCTGATACCTCGGCGTCGAACAGGCTGGTGCCGTGGACCACGTGCCCGTGGTCAGCCGCGCACACAAGCACACCCGCATGAATATGCGACGGCGGCGGGCTACCGGTAGCACGCAGCCCAGCGCTCGATCACCGTCTCGAGCGCACCGAGGCTGCCGCTTGGCTTGACGAGCTGGTCGAGGCGGTCACGCGCGGCGATGGCGGCTACGCGGTCAGGGCCGGCATCCGGCGGGGTGATCCTCGTGCGAGCCGCAGGTGCGAGCTGAGCAGCCGGCTCCTCGCGCCAGCGCTCGCCCATCACCACAGCGTCGAGCGGCACCCGCGACGACCACCCCGCGGCCTCCAGCCCGGGGCGCACGGGCCGCTCGTCAGGCCAGCCGATGCACAGGTAGGCGATGGGGTCCACGCGCGGGGGGATGCCGAGCAGTGCGCGCAGATCCTCGGGGCGGTAGAAGCTGACCCAGCCGACGCCCAGCCCCTCGGCGCGGGCGGCGAGCCACAGGTTCTCGACGGCGCACGCGGCGCTGTAGATGTCGGTGTCGGGGATCGTGCCGCGCCCGAGCACCTCCACATCGGGGTCGCCGTGGTCGCAGCACACGCACAGGCCGAGGGGAGCCTCGACGACGCCCTCGATCTTCTGGTCGAGGAACTGCCGGGTGCGCTCGTCGAAGCGATCGGCCTGGCGCAGGCGCTCGCGTTGCGCCAAGCGCCGGACGGCAACCCGCGTGTCGAGATCGTGGATGACGATCAGCCGCCAGGGCTGCATCAGCCCCACGGACGGTGCCCGGTGGGCCGCCTCGAGCACACGTTGGAGAACGTCCTCGGGGACAGGGTCGGGACGGAAACGACGGACGTCGCGCCGCTCGGCGATCACACGGTGAACCACCTCCCGCTCAGCGGTGTCGTAGCGCCAGCCGCGGGGGTCGGCCGGCGCGCTCAGCCGCGCGTGAGCTGGATCGAACCCCGCGGGCGTGGGCGGCCGGGTGAAGCGCTCGGCCGCACTGGCATGGGGCTCGGCCGCGCCCGCGGGGGGCTCAGCTGCAGTGGCGAGGCGCTGGCGGTCAGTCACGCTGGCAACACTAGAGGCAGCCGCTCGGCCGCGCTATGCGCCAGCAGGTAGCATCGGCGTGTCAGCGTGGCGGTGCGAGGAACCCGGTGAGAGACCGGGGCGGTCGCGCCACTGTGACCGGGACTCGATCCCGGGAGCCAGAGACTCAACCGCCGCGAACCTTCCGACGACGGGACGCACGATCCCGAGGGGGCGCGCAGATGCACACGACGCCGGACCAGAGCCTCACCCGGCAGGCGTGAGGTCGGCCAACGTGGCCATGAGCACAACCCCCTTGGCTGGCGCGGCGCTGTTGGCAGGCTACGCGGCAGACGCGGCGGTGGGCGACCCCGCCCGCTGGCATCCGGTGGCTGGCTTCGGGCGCACGGCGCTGGCAGTCGAGCGGATCGCGTACGCGCCCTCGCGTCTACGAGGAGCTGCTGTGGTGGCGGTGCTCGTGGCAATCCCGGCAGTCGCTGCAGAGCTTGTGGCGCGGGGGGCCTCGAGGCGTGGCTTCCCCCGCGAGCTGGTGCTGACAGCGCTCATCTGGGTGGCGCTCGGCGGACGCTCGCTGAGGCGGGAGGCACTGAACGTCTCCGACCTGGTGGCACGCGGGGAGCTCGACCAAGCACGTGGCGCACTTCGGGCACTGTGTGGACGCGACGCGGCCAAGCTGGACGGCGATGCGCTGTGTCGCGCGGCACTGGAGTCAGTGGCGGAGAACACCGGCGACGCGGTTGTGGGGGCTTTGCTGTGGGGCGCGCTTGCGGGCCCGGCAGGCGTGGTGGCGTACCGCGCGGCGAACACGTTGGACGCGATGTTCGGCTACCGCAGCGAGCGCTACCTCCAGTTTGGCTGGGCGGCGGCGAAGCTCGACGACGTGATGAGCTGGCCGGCAGCGCGCATGACCGCCGTGCTGGCCTGCATTACCGCACCGCTGATCGGTGGCTCGCCGCGCGAAGCGGCGGCAACCGCCCGACGAGATGGAGGCGCACACCCAAGCCCCAACTCAGGACGCGCGGAGGCGGCGTTCGCGGGAGCGCTCGGCGTGACCCTGGGCGGCCCGCTTGCATACAACGGCAGCATCGAGTCGCGGCCTCGGCTCGGCGACGGCAAAGCGCCGAGCGTCGAGGACGTACACCGCGCGGCACGGCTGTCGTTGGCAGTTGGCATCGCCGCAGCCGTGCTGTGCGCGATCGCCAGGAGCGCGAGATGAAGGGCGGGCTACTGGTGTGCGGCACGCAGTCAGATGCGGGCAAGTCGGTGGTGACGGCCGGCATCTGCCGCTGGCTTCGACGTAAAGGCGTGAGCGTGGCGCCGTTCAAGGCGCAGAACATGGCGCTGAACTCGGTGGTGACGCGAGACGGCAACGAGATCGGCCGCTCGCAGGCGGTGCAGGCGGCGGCAGCGGAAGTGGAGCCGGAGGCGGCGATGAACCCGATCCTGATCAAGCCCTCGGGTGAGCGGCACAGCCAGGTGATCGTGATGGGCAAGCCGTACGCGGATGCCAGCGCGCGCTCCTACCAGGAGCTCAAGCACGAGCTGCGGCCGATCGTGGGGGACGCCCTCGCGGACCTGCGGGCACGCTTCGAAGTGGTGGTGTGCGAGGGGGCGGGCAGCCCGGCGGAGATCAACCTGCGCCACGCGGACCTGACGAACATGGGCCTCGCGCGCGCAGCGGATCTACCAGTGCTACTCGTGGCGGACATCGACCGGGGCGGCATGTTCGCGTCGCTGTTCGGCACGCTGGCGCTGCTGGAGCCGGCCGACCAGGCGCACATAGCGGGTTTTGTGGTGAACAAGTTCCGCGGCGACCAATCGATCCTCGACCCGGGCCTCGAGCAGCTGCGAGAGCTGACCGGCCGGCCGACCCTGGGCGTGCTGCCGCACGTGGAGGACCTGTGGATGGACGTGGAGGACTCGCTTGCGCTGGACGCGCCCCGCCCGGAGGCACCGACGTCAGCGGACACGCTCGACGTAGCGGTGATCCGCCTGCGCTGGATGAGCAACTTCACCGACGTGGACGCGCTAGCCATGGAGCCCGGTGTGCGTGTGCGTTTCACCCGCTCTGTGGCCGATGTCGAGCGCGCGGATCTGGTCGTGGTGCCGGGCACAAAGGCAACCGTGGAGGACCTTGCGCGGCTGCGCAGCTCGGGACTCGCTGATGCCCTCAAGGCCCGCGCCGCCACCGGCGACCCAATTCTCGGCATCTGTGGCGGATACCAGCTGCTGGGTGAACGAATCATTGATGATTTTGAGTCTGGGGATGGCGAGGTGGTGGGACTTGGCGTGCTGCCCGTGAGCACCCGGTTCGCGCCGAACAAGCTGCTGCGTACTCGTACCGGATATTGCGGCTGGCTCGATTCAGAGGTTGGCGGCTATGAGATCAGGCATGGAAGGATCGAGCGCTTGGCGGGCGGCGATCTTCATGTCGTTGCTCGACATCAGAGTCGTGAAGGTGACGAGCTGCCAGAAACTCTGTTCCTCGCCGAGGATGGCGAGCCAGACGGCTGCCGCCTGGGCTCGGTGATTGGCACTTCTTGGCATGGGGTGCTTGAGCATGACGCGTTCCGCCGGGCGCTTTTGCAGCACGTTGCCTCGTTGCGTGGACGGCGGTTCGTTCCTGGGACCGTCCCATTTGCCTCCGCTCGCGAGGCTCGACTCGATGTGCTTGGTGACCTCGCGGAAAAGCACCTCGATACTGGGCGACTCGCTGCTCTTATCGAAGGCGGCGCGCCCCGCGATCTACCTAGCGTCACCACCGAGGTGCGACCTTGCGTTTTGTGACACGTGACCTCGTGGCCGACTTCGTGGCGCCCTTCCCTGCAGTTGGCGCCTCCGTGGATCGCTATCCCGCAGACGGCGGATCTGTGCAGTCGACCAGAAATCGGGAGGTACCTCCTTGCTGCGCTTCATAACCACTGCTGACACGGAGATCCTGGCTACGGCCAGCGCGGTTGAACTGCTTCCTGACGACTTTCCTGAGGTTCGTTGTGTGAACCCTGGAGGTTTGGATGCAGCGCCCCTGATTGACGATCTTCTTGATGGTGCGCGGGTGGTGCTGTGCCGAGTCCTTGGTGGGCGACGGGGGTGGCCCGGGGGGTTTGACCTATTGCGTGAGCGCTGCAGCGAGCAGGGGATTGCGCTGTTGGCGCTTGGTGGTGAGGCCACGCCCGATGCTGAGATGACAGGGCTTTCGCTCGCTCCGGCGGGAGCCGTGGCCCAGGCAGGTGAGTATTTGCGTCACGGCGATGTGGAGAACGTGGAGCAGCTGCTGCGGTTCCTCGCTGACACCTTCCTATTGGAAGGACATGGGTTCGCGCCTCCGCACGAGGTCGACGACCTTGGGATTTATGTGCCTGGCATTGGTGATGTGGAGTTGGAGCAGGCCCTCACCCGGCACGATGCAGAGCGCCCCACGGTTGGCTTTTGTTTCTACCGATCGCACCGCCTGACCGGCAACACGGCGTTCGTCGATGCCGTTTGCGCGGCGATCGAAGCGGCTGGCGCGAATGCGATTGCGGTTTGGAGCTACACGCTGCGGCGCGACAGCGACGGGCACGTGCCCGCGCTGGCGCTGCTCGACGGGCACGTCGACGCGCTGATCGTGACGATGCTCGCCACCGGCGGCTCGGGGGCCGCCGACGCTGCTGCCGAAGATGGCGAAGGCGTTAGTGAGCAGTGGCAGGAATGGGATGCCACGGCGCTCGCTGCGCTCGATGTGCCTGTGATCCAGGCGATGTGTGCGACCGGATCCCGTGCCGCGTGGCTGGAGTCCGATTCAGGACTTTCGCCGCTTGACGCCGCCACGCAGGTGGCGATCCCCGAGTTCGACGGGCGGATCGTCGGCGGGGTCATCTCGTTCAAGGAGCGCGACGCCGAGGGCTCGCCTGTGGGCGTGGCTGTGCCTCGGTATGTGCCCGACATCGAGCGGTGCGCTCGTGTTGCCCGACTGGCGGTGCGCAGCGCGCGACTGCGGCAGCTGCCCGCTGAGCGCCGTCGCGTGGCGATGCTGTTGACGAGCTTCCCCACCAAGCACGCAAAGGTGGGCATGGCTGTTGGGCTGGACACGCCCGCGAGTGCGCTCGCGCTGCTCGACGCGCTGCACGGCGATGGCATGCACGTGGAGCGGCCGTTCGCTCATGGGGATGAGCTGATGCACGCGCTCATCGCCAGCGGCGGGCACGACCCCGAGTTCCTCACCGACGAGCAGCTCGAGGAGTCGACGCTGCGCCTGCCGGTGGCCGACTACATCGACTGGTACCACACGCTGCCGCGGGAGCTGCGCGAGGGGATCGAGGAGCGTTGGGGGCCGCCGCCCGGGGATCGCTACCTCGATGGACATGACTTCGTGATCGCGGGCTTGGAGCTGGGCAACGTGCTCGTTGCGATCCAGCCGCCGCGCGGCTATGGCGAGGATCCGGTGGGCATCTACCACGACCCCGAGCTGCCGCCCACCCACCACTACCTCGCTTGCTACCGCTGGCTTGACGCGGTGTGGGGAGCGGACGCGATCGTGCACCTGGGTAAGCACGGAACGCTCGAGTGGCTGCCGGGGAAGATGCTCGCGCTGTCGCCCGCGTGCGCACCGGACGCTGCGCTCGGCGACATGCCGCTGATCTATCCATTTGTGGTCAACGACCCCGGTGAGGGCGTCCAGGCCAAGCGCCGTGCGCACGCGGTGATCGTCGACCATCTGGTGCCACCGATGATGCGTGCGGACATCTACGACGAGCTGGCGGAGCTGGAGGCGCTGCTCGACGAGTACGCCCGGCTGGAGCTGCTCGACCCGCCGAAGCTGCCGGCGCTTGCCGCGCGCATCTGGTCGGCGATCGAACGCGCCAACCTGCAGGCCGACCTGGACATCCATCAGCGTCCTGACGACCTGTCAGAGCTGGTGAACCACATCGACGGCTACCTGTGCGAGGTCAAGGACATCCAGATCAAGGACGGCCTGCACGTGCTCGGGCAGGCGCCCGAGGGCGATCAGCTGCGGGGGCTGACCGCCGCGATGTTGCGGCTCGGGTCCGGTGACGTGCCCGGGCTGCGACGAGCAGTGGGCGCCGCCTTCGGCCTCGACGAGCCGGCGCTTGTCGCCGCGCCGGGGGTGTCCGTGGATGAGCTCGTTGCGTCGACGTCACTATCCGGCGTGCCGGCCACTGGCAAGGTCGTGGTCCCCGCGGAGCTGATCGAGCGCTTCCGGGGTCCAGCAGCCAGCGCCGGCGATCTCGTCGACCGCTTGGAGGCGGCGCAGATGGCGCTGCTCGACGCACTCGCCGCGAGCGACTGGGACGCAGATGCCGTTGCCCAGATCTGCCGCGACGTGCTGGGGCGCGAGGATGCCGGCGTCGAACGCGCGCTGCGCTTCGCGGCGAGCGAGGTTGTCCCGCGCATCCGCAGAGCCGGCGAGGAGATCGAGCACGTGCTCGCCGCGCTGCACGGGCGCCACGTGCCGGCGGGCCCGTCGGGGAGCCCCACGCGCGGGCGCCTGGACGTGCTGCCCACCGGCCGCAACTTCTACTCCGTCGACCCGCGGTCGCTGCCGTCGGAGCTGTCGTGGGAAGTGGGGCAGCGCCTCGCGGATGCGCTGCTCGAGCGCCACCGCCGTGAGACCGGAGAGCTGCCGCGGATGGTCGGCCTGGTCGCGTGGGGCACATCGGCGATGCGCACGCAGGGCGATGACATCGCTGAGATCTTCGCGCTGCTCGGCGTGCGCCCCAAATGGCATCCGGAGTCACGGCGTGTGACGGGAATCGAGGTGGTGCCGCTGGAGGAGCTGGGGCGCCCGCGGATCGACGTGACGGTGCGTATCTCCGGCTTCTTCCGCGATGCGTTCCCGCACGTGATCGGGCTGATGGACGACGCGGTGGCGGCGGTCGCGGTGCTGGACGAGCCCGACGAGTCCAACTACGTGGCCGCGCATGCTCGCGCGGATGCTGAGCGTCTCGCCGCAGAGCTGGGCGCCGTCGGCGCCTGGCGGCGTGCGACCACGCGCGTGTTCGGCTCGAAGCCAGGCACGTACGGTGCGGGGCTGCTGCAGCTGCTCGACAGCCAGGACTCCGCGGGCGGCGGCGGGCAAGAGGTCGGCACCGGCTGGCGCGGCGATGCAGACCTCGCCGCCGTTTACGAGGCATGGGGCGGGTACGCGTACGGCCGTGGTCTCGACGGCGCGCCGGCGCGGGAGTCGATGCGTGACTGCTTCGCGCGGATCGAGGCGGCGGTGAAGAACGTGGACTCGCAAGAGCACGACATCCTCGACTCGGACGACTACTACCAGTACCACGGCGGCATGGTGGCCACCGTGCGGGCGCTCAGCGGCCGCGAGCCGGCGGCGTATCTTGGCGACAGCTCGGACCCATCGCGTGTGGTCTCGCGCACGCTCGCGGAGGAGACCCGCAGGGTGTTCCGCGCGCGCGTGGCCAACCCGCGCTGGATCGCGTCGATGATCCGCCACGGCTACAAGGGCGCGGCGGAGCTGTCGGCAACGGTGGACTACCTGTTCGGCTACGACGCCACGGCGAACGTGGCTGAAGACTGGATGTATGAGCAGATCGCCGAGCGCTACCTGCTGGACGCCGATGTCGCGGCGTTCATGTCGCGCTCGAACCCATGGGCGGCGAGGGCGATCGCCGAGCGCCTGTTGGAGGCAGCGGACCGCGGCATGTGGTCAGCGCCGGAGGACGACACGCTCGCGCAGATCCGCGACCGCTTCCTCGCGCTAGAGGGCGAGCTCGAGGAGGCCGGCGCGTGAGGGCTGGACTCGACACGTGACCCGCACCGAGCGCTTCCCCCTGTCAGCGATCGTCGGCCAGCAGCCGCTGATCGAGGCGCTGCTCGTGAACGCCGTCTCCCCGGAGGTCGGCGGCGTGCTCGTGCGCGGCGAGCGGGGTACGGCGAAGTCGACGGCTGTGCGCGCGCTCGCGCCGTTGCTCCCCGCAGTGCGGGCTGCTGTCGGTGAGACCTACGCGTTCGCTCCCGGGCAGGCAGCGCCCGGCGGCATCGTCGCAATGGACGTGGTGGTGGAGCTGCGTGCGGCGCCGCTCGTGGAGCTGCCGCTTGGCGCGACGCTCGACCGGCTGGTGGGCGCACTCGACCTGCGCCAAGCGCTGGCGGGCGATCAGGTCTTCGAGCCGGGCATCCTCGCGCGCGCACATCAGGGGATCCTGTACGTGGACGAGGTGAACCTGTTGGCAGACCATCTCGTGGATGCCCTGCTCGACGCGGCCGCATCGGGGATCGCGAGAGTCGAGCGGGAGGCAGTGTCCGTGGAGCACGACGCGCGCTTCATTCTCGTGGGCACGATGAACGTGGAGGAGGGCGAGCTGCGCCCGCAGCTGCTCGACCGCTTCGGCCTCGGGGTGGAGGTGCGCGCACCACGCGACCCGGGCGAGCGCGCGGAGATCGTGCGCCGCCGCCTCGCCTACGATCGCGACGCCGAGGCATTCGTCGAGCGCTATGCAGAGGACGAGCGAGCGCTGGCAGCACGGATCGCCGCCGCACGTGAGCGGCTCGACGCGGTCCGCCTGCCCGAGCGCGAGCTGCTGCGGATCGCGGGCGCGTGCGCAGCGCTGGGTGTGGACGGCGTGCGCGGCGACCTCGTCACCGCCAGGACAGCACGAGCGCTGGCAGCGTTGGACGGCGCGGACGAGGTCGGCGAGTCCCATGTCCGTCGCGCCGCTGCACTGGCGCTCCCCCACCGCCGCCGTCGCGACCCGCTGGACGGCCGCCAACCCGACCCCGAGGACGTGGAGCGCGCGCTGGACGGCTCACCGGAGGACGGTCCGCCCCGTGACGGCGCGCCGCAGGACGATGGCCCCCCCGAGGACGAGCCCCCGAACGGCAGCGGCCCGACCGCCGGGAGCAATGGCCGCGCGCATACAAGCCAAGCGCCGAGCGCCGGGGACACAACCACCACCGATCCAACGGCGCAGGCCCCCCCGCAACGCCGCGACCAACCGGCACCGGCGCGACTGCCGGCGGCGGCACTGGAGCTGACCGGCCACGGCACCGGGCCGCTTGGCCGCCGGGCACGCACGAGCGGACCGCAAGCCGGGGCGATCGACTCGCGGCCAGCGCACTCAGCAGACGTGGAGGTGGCGATCGTGGCGACGCTGCACGCGCGGCTGCTGGGGGCGCCTGCGGGGCACGTGCGCGCGCCGATCCGGGCAGGACGGGAGAGCGCGTTTCTATGCCTGGTGGTGGACGCGAGCGGATCGATGGGGGCCCGCGGGCGACTGGCGCGCGTGAAGGGCGCGCTGCTGGAGCTGCTGCGCGACGCGTACGCCAGACGCGACAGGGTGGGGCTGATCGCCTTTCGCGACCGCTCGGCTGAGATCTTGATCGCCCCGGGCGCACCGCTGGAGCGGGCGGCAGAGGCGATCCGCACGCTCCCGGCGGGCGGGCGCACTCCCCTGGCGGCGGGCCTGGACGCGGCGGAGCACCTGATCGCGAACGAGGCGCTACGCGAGCCGCGCCGACGGGCGATCGCGGTGGTGCTGACGGATGGGCGCGTGCACGACCCGGCGGGTGAGATCCCGCTGGCGGCGGCGCGCCTGGGCCGCACGGCGAGCGCGGTGCACGTGATCGACATCGAGGACGGCCCGGTGAGGTTGGAGCTGGCGAGCGCGGTGGCGAGCGCAGCGGGCGCGCGCCTACACCGACTACTGAGCGAGCCACAACGGAAGAGGAACGCGGCATGAGCGACGACGACCCGCTTGCCCGCCACAGCGCAGAGGACGTGGACGTGCCGCACCGCCCGGGAGACCGCGGCAGCGCGGAGCCGAAGCGGCGCAAACCGCGGGACAAGCCGCTGCTGATCGTGGTGACGGGACACGGCAAGGGCAAGAGCACGTCGGCGTTTGGGATGCTCCTGCGAGCTTGGGCGCGGGGCTATCGCTGCGGGGTGTTCCAGTTCGTGAAGTCGGGCAAGTGGAAGGTGGGCGAGGCGAAGGCGGCGGCAGCGCTGGGCGGGATCGACTGGGAGAAGATGGGCGACGGCTGGTCGTGGCTGTCGCGCGACCCGGATGAGTCGGAGGCACTGGCAAAGGAGGGCTGGGAGGAGGTCAAGCGGGCGATGGCGGAGGAGCGCTACGAGTTCCTGCTGCTGGACGAGATCACGTACCCGCTGAAGTGGGGCTGGATCGACGTGGCGGAGCTGGTCAACGTGATCGGAGAGCGCCCGGGATTCCAGCACGTGGTGATCACGGGCCGCGACGCGCCACCAGAGCTGCTGGAGGCGGCGGACCTCGTGTCGGAGGTGGTGAAGGTCAAGCACCCGATGGAAGCTGGCATTCGGGCTCAGCAGGGAATCGAGTGGTGAGCGCCGCCACGGTGGCAGGTGAGCGCGCGGTTGACGTGCTGGTGATCCTCGACGGTGCGAGCGAGCCGTTGGGCGAGGCGCGGACGAGCCTCGAGCGCGCGGACACACCGGTGCTGGACGGTCTCGCGAGCGAGGGTTTCATCACGGCGTTGCGCACGGTGGCGGCGGGCCTGCCGGTGGGCTCGGAGACAGCGATCCCGGGGCTGCTCGGATGGGTACCCGATGAGCCCGTTGACCGCGGCGCAATCGAGGCGGCGGCACACGGGATCGAAGTGGCCGACGGCGAGCGTGCGTGGCGGGTGGACAGACGTAACCGCGGGGACGCCACGGCGACAGCGCGGCAACTGGCGCACGTCCTCGGCAAACGCCTTCCGAGCCGGCGCGGATCGCCGCGTGGGCGCGTTCACCACATCCGCGGCCACCGGATGCTGGTGGTGGGGCCGGAGCCGGCGTCGACGCTCGGCGGCGAGCTGTTACAGGTTGCGCTGCGCTCAGGGCCAGTCGGTCGCGAGCTGTTCGTGTGGCCGGCCGGCGCGATTCCCCCGCGGGTGCTGGATGAGGACACGGTGGTGATCGGCGCGCGTGGCGCGGCGATCGGTATCGCGCGGCTGATGGGCGCACGGACGATCGTGCCGCCGGGCGCGACGGGCCGGCCGGGAACGGATCTCGCCGCCAAGGCCACCGCTGCGCTCGGCGCGATCGACGCGGGCTCCGCGCGCGTGGTGGTGCACGTGGGCGCGCCGGATGAGGCGGCGCATGAGCGTGACGCGGAGGCGAAGGTAGCCGCTATCGAGGCGGCCGACAGGCTGCTGCTCTCGCCGCTCGCGGACGCGCTGCGGGCCCACGGCGGCACGCTGCAGGTGTGCCCGGACCACGGCTGCGACCCGGCCACGGGCGCACACGACGGGGCGCCGGTGCCGTGTTTGCTGTGGCCGGCAGCCGGGGCATCCGGCGCGGAGCGCGTGTCCGGCGGACGACTGACGGAGCGAGCGGCGGCTGAACGACCGGTGGACGACCCTGCGAGCGTGGCGAGGACCCGCGCTCGCTCGCGGGAAGACCGGGCGGTGCTGGCGTGATACCGCGGGTGGTGATCGCGGGGACGAGCTCGGGGGCTGGCAAGACGACGGTTGCGTGCGGGTTGATCGGGGCACTGCGGGCACGGGGCTCGAGCGTGCAGGGCTTCAAGGTTGGCCCGGACTACATCGACCCGAGTCATCATGCGCTGGCGTCGGGGCGCCCGGGGCGCAACCTGGACGCGTTCCTGAGCGGCCCGGAGCTGATGGCGCCGCTGGTGCGCCACGGCTCGCGGGGTGCGGATGTGGCGGTGATCGAGGGTGTGATGGGCCTGTTCGACGGCGCGTCGGGACGGGGCGAGCTGGCGTCGACGGCGCACGTGGCGAAGCTGCTCGAGGCACCGGTGTTGCTGGTGGTGGACGCGTCTGCGATGGCGCGGTCGGCGGCTGCGATCGTGCACGGCTACCGCACGTTCGACCCTGACGTGAACGTGGCTGGCGTGATCTTCAACCGTGTGGGCTCGGACCACCACGAGCAGCTGCTGCGGGAAGCGGTGGAGCCCCTGGAGATCCCGGTGCTGGGTGCGCTGCGTCGCGACGAGCGGATCGTGACGCCGGAGCGCCACCTCGGCCTCGTGCCCGCGGGCGAGCGCGAGGCGGGCGCGCGCGAGGCGCTGGCTGCGCTCACGGAGGCGATGTTGCGGTACGTGGATTTGGAGGAGGTTGAGAGGATCGCGCGTGGCGCCACGAGGTCGGCGGGAGGGAGCGACGGCGCGTGGTCACCGGATGCGGGGGCCGCGGACGCTGACACAGAGCAGGTGCAGATGCGGGCGGAGGGTGGGCGTATCGCGCTGGCGGCGGGGCCGGCTTTCTCGTTTCACTACGAGGAGAACCTGGAGCTGCTGCGTGGCGCGGGGGCGGAGCTGCTGCCGTTCGACCCACTGCACGACGAGGCGCTGCCGGCGGACGCGGGCGGGCTGCTCTTGGCGGGTGGCTTCCCGGAGGTGTATGGGGCGGAGCTCGAGGCGAACGCGCCGCTGCGCAAGCAGGTGGCGTCGTTCGCGGCGTCGGGCCGTCCGGTGCTGGCGGAGTGCGGCGGGCTGTTGTATCTCGCGCGGGAAGCTCGACGGGCACGAGATGTGCGGAGCGCTGCCGGTAAGGGCGCACATGACGGGCCGTCTGACGCTGGGCTACCGCGAGGCGGTGGCAGCTACGGCGACACCGTGGCTGAATGCGGGTGAGCGTGTGCGGGGACACGAGTTCCACTACACACAGGTGGAGCCAGCTGACGATGCCACGCCGGCTGACGGTGCCGGGCCGGCTGACGGGGGCGCGATGGGGGCGGCATGGACGTTGTCGGCGCGTGGCAAGGAACGCACGGAGGGTTTCGCGCACGGAGGGGTGCAGGCGAGCTACCTCCACGTCCACTGGGCGGCGCACCGACAGCTCGCGTGGCGGTTTGCGCAGGCGGCGGCAGCAGCGCAGCCAGCGGAGCGCGCCGCGGCCACGACGTCAGCGGCTGCATGACGCTGACGCTGGTGATGGGGGGCACCCGCTCGGGCAAGAGCGCGCGTGCGGAGCAGCTGGCGCTGGCGAGCCGGCTTCCCGTCCGCTATGTGGCAACGGCCGACTCGGGGGACGGGGCGATGGCGGAGCGGATCAGCACGCACGCGGCGCGACGACCGCGAGAGTGGAGCACGATGGAGGCGGGAGCGCGGCTCGCCGACGCGCTGACTGGCGCGGAGGGGATGTGCGTGCTGGTGGACGGGCTGGGCGTATGGATCGCGGGCGCGATGCACCGCGCGGGGGTGTTCGAGGAGACCCGAGCCGGCGAGCCGGCTCGCGAAGACCCTGAGGCGCCGGGGGTGGACCGCACAACACTCACCGGCGTGCGCGAGGACGTGCTTGCCCAGATCGACGAGCTCTTGGCGGTATCAGCGCGCGCTGGATCGCTGATCGTGGTGGCGGAGCAGGCGGGCGAGGGCCTGCTGCCGGCGGAGCGTGCATCGCGGGCGTGGCTGGACACGCTCGGCGAGGCCACACAGCGCCTGGCCGGCGCGGCGACGAGCGTGGAGCTGGTGGTGGCGGGCCGGCCGCTGCAACTCGCGGGGCCGGCGCCGGCGGCCCGCGTCGACACGGAGCTCTGCGGTGCACCGAGACGGCTCGACGCCCGTGGCACACCTCGCCCGGTCGACCCCGTCCACCGGCGTGGACCCACTGCGCATTCACGGCGACTGTGCGGTGCGCCCCGGGGACTCAGACCACGCGGTGAACGTGCTGGCGGGCGGACCTCCGGAGTGGCTGCGCTCGGCGCTGCGGGCTGCGTTGGAGCAGGACGTGAGCAGCTATCCGGACGAGCGCGAGGCGGCGGTGGCGCTGGCCGCCCTGCACGGGCGGGAGCCGGAGGAAATCATCCCGACGAACGGCGGCGCGGAGGCGCTGTGGCTGCTGCCGGCGGCGCTGCGCCCGGCGCTGGCGGCGTGCGTGCATCCCGGCTTCACGGAGGGGGAGGCGGCGCTGCGGGCGCATGGGGTGCCGGTGGTGCGGGTGCTGCGCGAGCGCGGACGCGGCTTTGCGCTGGACCCACAGGCGGTGCCGGCGCGGGCGGATGTGGTGATCGTGGGCAACCCGGCGTCGCCGAGCGGCACGCTCGACCCGGCAGCGGCGCTGCTGGCGCTGCGCCACCCGGGGCGGGTGGTGGTGGTGGATGAGGCGTTCATGGACATGGTGCCGGGCGAAGCGGGGACGCTCGTGGGCGAGCGCCTGGAGGATGTGATCGTGGTGAGGAGCCTGACGAAGGCACTGGCGATCCCGGGGCTGCGGGCGGGCTATGCGGTTGCGCCGCCGGCACTGGCGGCAAGGCTGCGCGATGTCCGCCCGCCGTGGTCGGCGAACGCGCTGGCGCTGGCAGCGCTAACGGCTGCGGCTGGTCACCCGGAGGCGCTGGCGGCGACAGCGGCACGTGCAACAGCAGAACGGGAGGACCTCGAACGACGGCTGGCAAGCGTGGCGGGCGTGCGCACGTGGCCGTCGGCGACAAACTTCTGTCTTGTTGAGGTGGCCGACGGACCGGCGGTGCTGGCGGCGCTGCGCGAGCGGCGGATCGCGGTGCGCGCAGCGTCGTCGTTCCCGGGATTGGGTCCCGGCGACCTGCGCCTGACGGCGCGCACGCCCGAGGAAAACGAGCGCCTGGTGGCGGCGCTGGCGGAGGCACTGAGCGAGCCAGACAAACGGAGCACCGCTGCACTGAATGTGCGTGAGCCGCAAACGAAGCTGAAGACAGCAAGATGAGTGGCCCGCTGGTTGTGGTTGGCATCGGTGCGGACGGCTGGGCGGGTCTTGGCGAGTCCGCACGAGCAGCGGTGCTGGCGGCGGAGGAGATTGTGGGTTCGGCACGGCAGCTGGAGCTACTACCGCGGGGGAGCGCGGCGCTGAGGCAGTGGCCGTCGCCGATCGAAGGGCTGGTGGACGAGTTGGTGCAGCGCGGCGACGCGGGGATGGCGGGCGGCGTATGCGTGCTGGCGAGCGGCGACCCGATGCTGCACGGCATTGGCGCGACGCTGGCACGCCGGCTCTCACCAGAGCAGCTGCTCGTGCATCCGCACCCGTCAGCGTTTGCACTGGCATGTGCGCGGCTCGGCTGGCCGGCAGCGGAGGTGGAGCTCGTTAGCGCGGTTGCGCAGCCGGCAGAGGTGGTGTCGCGGGTGCTACAGCCGAGGCGGCGAGTGGTCGTATACGCAACGGGTACGGGCGGGGCGGCGGAGATCGCACAGGTGCTGCGGGGCCGGGGCTTCAGCCCCAGCAGGTTCGTGGTTCTGGAGCAGCTCGGCGGCGAGAGCGAGCGGGTGATCGAGTCGACCGCGGCGGAGTGGGGCGAGCGGGAGGCGGAGCCGCTGCATGCGATCGGCATCGAGTGCGTGGCAGAGCCAGACGCCCCCGTGCTCTCGCGGGTGCCGGGCCTGCCGGACGACGCGTACGAGAGCGACGGCCAGCTGACCAAGCGCCATGTGCGTGCGATCACGCTGGCGACGCTCGCACCCATGCCCGGGGCGCTTTTGTGGGACGTGGGGGCGGGCAGCGGCTCGATTGCGATCGAGTGGCTGCGAGCGGAGCCAACGGCACGGGCGGTGGCAATCGAGCGAGACACGGTTCGCGCGGAGCGCGCACGCGCCAATGCGCACGCGCTGGGGGTGCCGTGGCTCGAGGTGCTCACGGGTAGCGCCCCGGAGGCGCTGTGCGATCTGCCGGGCCCGGATGCGATCTTCATCGGCGGCGGGCTGACGACGAGGGGCGTGATCGACCGCTGCTGGAGCTCGCTGCGCCCGGGTGGCACGATCGTTGCAAACGCAGTGACGCTCGAGGGCGAACGGCTGCTGGCGGGCGTGCGCGAACGCCGCGGCGGCGAGCTGGTGCGCATCGAGATCGCCCACGCGGAGCCGCTGGGCACGTTCGAGGCGTGGCGGGGTCAGTTGCCTGTTGTGCAGTGGACCGCACGGAAGGAGCTCAAGTGACAGTGTCGGCAGCTGCGACCACCCGTGGAGCCAGGAACGGCGGCGGCGCGCGAGCCTCACAAGGCGCGGCGACGTGACGGTCCACTTCATCGGGGCTGGGCCCGGTGCACCGGATCTGTTGACGTTGCGCGCCCAGCGCCTGATCGCCTCCTCACCAGTGTGCCTGTATGCGGGCGCACTGGTGCCGCGGGAGGTGCTCGAGCACGTACCGGAGGGCGCGAGGGTGATCGACACCCAGCACCTCGACCTGGATGCGATCGTGGCCGAGCTGCAGACGGCCCACGAGCGGGGAGAGGACGTGGCCCGACTGCACTCGGGCGACCTATCGATCTACAGCGCGGCGGCGGAGCAGATGCGCCGGCTGGACGCGCTGGGCATCCCTTGGGACGTGACGCCGGGCGTGCCGGCGTTCGCTGCGGCAGCGGCGGCGCTGGGGCGCGAGCTGACGATCCCGGAGGTCGCCCAGACAGTGATCCTCACCCGCTACGGCAAGCGCGCCTCCGCGATGCCCGCCGGCGAGGAGCTATCGGGCCTGGCTGCCCACGGCGCAACGCTAGCGATCCACCTCGGCGCCCGGGCGATCGAGGAGATCGCGGCGACGCTCATCCCACACTACGGCGAGCACTGCCCGGTGGCTGTGGTCGCACGGGCGAGCTGGCCGGACGAGCTGATCGTGCGAGGCACCCTCGCGACGATCGCCGACGAGGTGCACGCCGCGGGGGTGCGCCGCACGGCCACGATCCTCGTCGGCCCGGCGCTGGCAGCGGAGGGCTTCCGCGACAGCCATCTGTACTCGCACGCGCGCGAACGCCCGACACGGTGCATAGGTAGCTCACCAGGAGGTGCATAGTTAGCTCACCATTTGGTGCAATGAAGTTGCACCGCTGTTCGAGCTATGGCTGGCCAGCGGGCGTGACTGGCCAGCGTAGGCGTGTCACACACAGCGCCCGAGCGCAGTGCTCTCAAACCTCGCGCCGCAGCAGGTACGCATCCATGATCCAGCCCTTGCGCTCGCGCGCCTCAGCTCGCCGACGCACGATCTCCTCGCCCACCTCGCTCACCGGGCCGGACACGAGGATCTCATCGTCCATTCCCACGTAAGCGCCCCAGTGGATCTCGAGGCCCTCGGCGGGGAGGCGCCGAAACGAGCAGTCGGCGTCGAGCATCACCACCACTTCGTCCACGCCCTCGGGGAAGCCCTCCGCGAGTCGCCGGCCGGTGGTGATCTGGACGGGGCGCCCAACCCTGTTCAGCGGGATGCGGTGGCGGGCGGTGAGCGCCTGCACGCTGCTGATCCCCGGCACCACCTCGTGCTCGAACGCCACCGACCCGCGGGCGAGGATCTGCTCGAGCACCGCAAGCGTGCTGTCATACAACGACGGGTCGCCCCACACGAGGAGCCCGCCACAGCCGTCATCGTCGAGCTCATCGCCGATCGCCCGCTCCCACAGCTCCGCGCGGCGCGAGCGCCAGTCGTCCACCGCCTCTCGGTACGCGGGCGTCGTGCGATCGCGCGACGGGTCAGCAAGCTCGACGATCCGGTAATTAGGATCGCGGATGTAGCGCTCGCAGATCTCCCTGCGCAAGCGCACCAGCTCCTCCGTCTGATGGCTCTTCTCGATCACAAAGAACACGTCCACCTCGTTCAGCGCGTTGATCGCCTGCACGGTCACGTGCTCGGGATCGCCCGCGCCGATGCCAATCACCAGCAGTCGTCTCATCGCCGGCACCCGCGCGCGGCCGGGGATCGCGAGCCGATGGCGACCCCTGTCGCGCCGCCGCGGAGCGCCACGTGATCCTCGTGCTCGGCGGCACCGGCGAGGCGCGTGAGCTCGCGGACGGACTGGAGACAGCGGGCGTGCACGTGACCTCCTCGCTCGCCGGCCGCGTCTCGCGTCCGCGCCTGCCCGCTGGGACCGTGCGGATTGGCGGCTTCGGCGGCCCCGACGGGCTGGCAAAGTGGCTCAGGGAGCGCGGCGTGGTAGCAGTGGTGGACGCCACGCATCCGTTCGCCGAGCGCATCTCCGCGTCGGCCGCCACTGCCTGCACGCGTGCGAACGTGCCGCTGCTGCGGCTGCAACGCCCCGGCTGGAACGAAGGCCCCGAGGATGACTGGCACTGGGTGGCCGACCTCCAGCAGGCTGCCGGCACAATCTCCTCGCTGGGCGAGCGGGTGATGCTCACCACCGGACGCCAGGGACTGCCCGCGTTTGCCGACGTCAAGGACGCGTGGTTCCTCGTGCGCTGCGTCGAGCCGCCCGAGCCGCCGTTGCCGCCGCGTCATGAGCTGCTGCTCGACCGTGGCCCCTACACGCTCGACGGGGAGCTGGCGCTGATGGACGAGCACCGAATCGAGCTGGTGGTCACCAAGGACAGCGGCGGCACGCTCACCGAGGCCAAGCTCCAGGCCGCCCGCACCCGCGGATTGCCCGTGATCGTCGTCCGCCGGCCGCCACGGCCGGACGTCGCAAGCGTTGCCACCGTCGCAGAGGCGCTCACGTGGTCGCTCGAGCGTGAGCGCGAGCGCGCCGAGTAGCTGACCGGGCGCCGGCTGAGCCGCCCGGCCC
This sequence comes from uncultured Solirubrobacteraceae bacterium, assembly GCA_963752865.1. Taxonomy (GTDB): domain Bacteria; phylum Actinomycetota; class Thermoleophilia; order Solirubrobacterales; family Solirubrobacteraceae; genus Palsa-744. The sequence continues at coordinate 287,500 of CAVVZU010000001.1, read as the reverse complement.
CGTCGGTGGTGAGCCGGCGTTGGCCTCACGCGGGGTAGCGCCGCGGCGTGTACACCCGCGCCGGGCCGCCGTTGCTCTGGATCGTGCGGGTGGTCGAGGAGCCAACGATCAGGAGCGTGCGCATGTCGACCGTGTCGAGCTCACCCGTAGCTGGATCGGCGAGGGAGCCGAGCGTCGTCACCGTCACCGACTCCTCCTCCGCGCCGACCGCCCGCGCGAGCACCACGGGCGTGTCGTCGTCGCGGTGGCGGCGCAACACCGCCACCGCACGCGCCAGCTGCTCGCGGCGCGTGCGCGAGGCGGGGTTGTACAGCGCGAGCACCAGATCCGCCGCGCCAGCCGCGTCCAGGCGCCGCTCGACGATCTCCCATGGCTTCAGCTGATCCGACAGCGAGATCGCACAGAAATCGTGGCCCAGGGGCGCCCCCACGCGCGCGGCCGCCGCCTGCATCGCAGAGATCCCGGGCACGACCCGCACCTCCACGTGACTGAACGCCGCGTCCTGCTCGACCGCCTCGATCACCGCGGCTGCCATCGCGAAGATCCCCGGGTCGCCAGAGGACACGACCGCCACCCGCGCGCCCGCCGCGGCGAGCTCCAGCGCATGCCGCGCCCGCTGCTCCTCCACGCGGTTGTCGCTCGCGTGCCTGCGCTGACCACGCCGCTCGGGCACACGCGCGAGATACGTCTCATAGCCGATCAGCTCATCCGCGCCGGCCAGCTCCGCATGCGCCTCCGGCGTGAGCCAGTCCGGGCCCGCCGGGCCCAGCCCCACGACCACGACCGCGCCATGGCCGTTGCCGGCTCCGCCCCCGGCTCCGGCTCCGGCTCCGGCTCCGGCTCCCAGCCCTATCTCGGAGTCGTCAGACGAGCGCTGGGCGCTGTAGCGATCGCGGGTGGGAACGAGCACGAGCGACATGTACGGCACCTTCCCCTCCACCTCCCGCAGCGGAGCGATCCGCTCCTCCGCTGAGCTCGCCCGCTCGACGTAGATGCCACGCGCGCCGTCGCCCGCCTTCTCCACCGCGTCCCGCACCTTCGCGAACGTCCGCCCGAGCTTCATCACCACCGCCGCGTCCGCGCTGCGCAGACGCGTGGCGAGCTCCTGCTCCGGCAGCGTCCCCGGCAGCGCCATGAACACGTCGTCGCGCTTGACCAGCGGTGTGCCAGCGCTTGCAGCCGCCGCGCTGAAGCCGGTCACCCCGGGGATCACGATCGTCTCGTAGCGATCCGCAAGGCGCTCGTGCAGGTACATGTACGAGCCGTAGAAGAACGGGTCGCCCTCGCACAGCACCGCCACGTCGCGACCCGCGTCGAGGTGGGCCGCGAGCGCCGCGGCCGCCTCGTCGTAGAACTCCCCCAGCGCCGCCTCATAGCCACCCGGGTGGTCGGTCATCTCCGTCGTCACCGGGAACGCCAACGGCAGCTCCACGTGATCAGGGCGCAGGCAGCCCGCGGCGATCCGCCTGGCGACACTCTGGCCGTGCCGCGCGTTCGGGTAGGCGATCACATCGGCCGCGGTGATCACCGCGCAGGCCTTCACCGTCATCAGCTCCGGGTCGCCCGGACCCACGCCCACACCAAACAGCCGGCCCGGGGAGCCGCTGTCCGAGACGTCATCCGATGCCCCGCCGCTCGAGTGCGCCTCGCCTCCCATAGCCATCACTCCGCCTCGCTCGCAAGCGCGTTCACGGCCGCCGCCGCGATCGCACTGCCGCCGCGGCGGCCATGGACGACCACATACTCGAGCGCCGCCGGATGCTCGCTCAGCTCGAGCTTCGACTCCGCCGCCCCGATGAAGCCCACCGGGATACCGATCACCGCCGCCGGCCGCGCGCCACCCTCCTCGACGATCTCGAGCAGGCGAAACAGCGCCGTGGGAGCGTTGCCGACGACCACCAGCGAGCCGTCCAAGCGATCGCGCCAAAGCTCGAGCGCGGCCGCCGTGCGCGTCGTCTGCATGCTCGCCGCGAGCTCCGCCACACGCGGGTCAGACAGCGTGCAAAGCACATCGTTGCCCGCGGGCAGCCGCGATCTCGTGACGCCCGCGGCAACCATCGACGTGTCACAGAAGATCGGAGCGCCATCGCGCAGCGCCGACTGCGCCGCCACGCCAAAGCCCTGCGACGAGGCCACATCGCTCGCCAGGTCGACCATGCCGCAGGCGTGGATCATCCGCACGACCACGCGCTCGAGCACCGCGTCGAGGCCCTCCAGGTCGGCCTCCGCGCGAATCGTCGCGAACGAGCGCCTGTAGATCTCCGCGCCGTCGCGCTCGTAGCCGATCACAGCGTCACCATCCCATGTTCGGTCGCGACGACGCGCACGCCTGCGTCGGCCGGCTCACCACAGCGGCGCTCACAGCCCGACCAGTGCTCGGACGGCGAGCCCGGCTTGCGCACCAGCGCGCGCTCCGTCGCTGCCGCGCGAACGTCCGCGAGCGCCCGCGCGCACGCGCCCATCCCAGCGCACGCCGACAGGCCCGACCAGCCGGAGTCATCGGAGGCGATCAGGCCCATCCCCTCCAGCTCGCCCACCAGCCGCGCCGCGACAGATGCGGGCACATCCACGAACGTGAGCGTGCGCCACGGCGACACGCGGACACGCGGATCGCGACCGGCGCCGCTGTCGAGCGCCCGGGCCAGCTGCGAAAGCCGCTCGAGCTGGGCACGCCCGAGCCGCGCGAGCGTCGGCAACACCGCAACCGCGAACAGACCGTCACGCTGGATGCGCAAACCAAGCCCACGCCCGCGAGCCGCAGCTGACACCGATGCGGCGCTTGGGGCGGATGCGAGAGCCGCTGCCGGCACAGGTGCGGGCACGGGTGGGGGTGCAAGCGAACCGTCAAACAGGTCGAGGCGGAGGTGGCCCGCAAGTCGCTCAGCACCACCCTCGAGCTCACGCACACGCCAGGCGCACCAGCGTTCTCCTGGCGCAGTTCGAGAAAAGCATGTGCGGCCTGGAGTGCAGCGTCAGGCGCCTGCTCCGCCGCAACCGCGAGACCGGTGGCGAGACCCTCGAGCCACAGCCGAAAGACGTACCCCTCACCATCGCGCTCGGCCGTCAACTGCACATCCGCGCGCATCCGGTCGAGCACCCGCGTGCCATCATCGACGGCGAACAGGAACCGCCCCGGCAGCTCCACCAACGCGGGGTCGGCACACAGCTCACGGTCGAGCTCATCCACAACGCCGTCGACCGACACGATGCTCGCCGGGTCGCGGCCGGCTAGCGGCGGGGCGACGATGTTTCGTACGCGCTCGTGCGTGAACGAAGGCAGTAGCCCGCCGCGCGCAAGCAGCTGCGCGAGCTCCCCTGCCGGAGTCCTCAGCGAGACCCCGCACCTGCAGCCCCGCCCTGGAGGTCAGCTCGACGATGTCACTGCCTAGCGATGCCGCCTCGGCGAGTGCCTCAAGGCCGCGTGCGTCGACTTGCCCGCCCGGGAGGCGCACACGCGCGAGGTATCCGTCAGCGGCCGCGTGCAAACGCAGCACACCCGGGCACCCGTCAGTCGCCCCCGGCTCACGCACCGATTGCGAACGTGCGCGCGCGACGGACGCCACTACGAACTCCTCCTAAACATCATCGTCTGCACTCCCCGCCGCGGCGGCTTCCCAGCGCGCTTCCACCCTGCCAAAGCGCCAGATCGTCAGCGCCACCGCCCACACCAGCACGAACAGCCCCACGACCATGTAGCCGGCTGTGTTGAGGTCGAAGGAGGCCATGTAGTCGCCGAGCCAGCCGTGGAGGTGAAGCTCGTTGGAGAGCAGCCCGATGATCTCGATGCCGCCCACCAGGAACGCGACGCCGATCGATAGCGCCGTGATCGTGATGTTGTAATACACCTTGCGCACGGGCCGCGCGAACGCCCAGCCATAGGCGAAGTTCATGAACAGGCCGTCGATGCTGTCGCACAACATCATCCCACCGGAGAACAGCAACGGCAGCGTCAGCACCGCATACCACGGCAACCCCTCTGTGACCGCCGCGGCAGTGCCCGCCAGCAACAGCACCTCCGTGGCCGTGTCGAAGCCCAGGCCGAACACAAAGCCCACGAAGAACAGCTGCCAGGTGTGCTCGATCGAGCGCATCATCCGCCCGAAGAAGCGATACATGAGGCCACGCGAGAGCAGCTGCGCCTCGAGCTCCTGCTCATCGTAGATGCCGCGGCGCATATCTCTAAACACACGCACGATGCCCACCAGCACCACCAGGTTCAGCGCCGCGATCATCCACAGAAAGCTCGCCGACAGCAGCGTCCCCGCGACCCCGCCCGCGCTCTCAAAGCCGGAGCTCGGCGTCACCACCGCCTTGAACACCGCCTTCGCGGCGACCGTGATGCCCACGCCCACCACCATGATCACGCTCGAGTGCCCCAGCGCGAAGAAGAAGCCCGTGCCGAGCGGACGACCGCCATCGGCGATCAGCTTGCGCGTCGAGTTGTCGATCGCGGCGATGTGGTCCGCGTCAAACGCGTGACGCAAGCCGAGCGTCCACGCGGTGATCGCCACGCCGATGCCCACACCCAACCCGTCGTAGCGGAAGTGATGCGGCAGGATCGCCAGCGCGAAGATCCCCCAGCCGAGAGCGTTCACAGCGGCGATGCACAGCAGCATCGCGCCGATGCGCGCGCGCTCCGCGCCGCTCGACGATCGCCATGCCGATCGAATCCGTGACGCTGCTTGTGTGATGGTTATCCTCCGCTTGCGCCCGGAGGATGAAAGGAGCCCCTGCGCCACAGGCGCACGAACCGCCCTTCATCCGAGGGACTGGATTCGCGACGTCAAGGTAGGCGACCGGGCTCGTCCCCGAGGGGGGCATCACCGTTGCGGGACAGCGCCGGAATCTCACCGGACTTCGCTGCGCTCAACGTCACGCCGGGTCCTCCCGGCGCGCGGCCGATGCTACCTCACGGGGTCGCCCTCCGGCGCGTCCTCCTGCACCCCCGCCCGCAGACCAACGAACGCCGCAACCGCCGCGGCGGCCATGATCGCGGCCATCACATACAGCACCGAGCGCGTCGCGTAGGCGAAATCCAGGCGGACGAAGTGGGGAATCGACGCGGTGCTGCCGGGACCGCCCTGAGACTGGGCGATCGTGGACGCCTCCCTGTGCGCCTGTGCGCTCGGGACGTGCAGCGCGAGCAGCGTGGAGGTGATGCGCGAGCGCGTCTGCGAGACGACGATCGTGCCGAGGATCGCCAGGCCGAGGCTGGCCGCATAGTTGCGCACCGTCTGAGTGATGCCCGTCGCCTCTCCGTAGGAGAGCCTCGAGGCGCGGTTGACCGCGTCGGTGCTCGCCGGCCCGAGCATGAACCCCATGCCGGCGCCCGCGAGGATGATGTCGATCTCCTGGGAGCCGAGACTGAGGCCCGTGACCTTGCCGCCCCACAGCCGGAAGCCCACCGCCCCGAGGACACAGCCGATCACCACCGGTCGCTTCGCGCCCACACGGTCGAGCATGCGCCCGCCGATCTGCGCCGCGATGACGAAGCCAATGAAGAAATACAGCAGCACGAGCCCCGCTTCCGACGGCGTCTTGCCGAGCGAGATCTGCGCGTACTCGCTGGCGAAGAAGAACACCGGGATGAACACCAGCATCGCGATTCCCAGCACGATGTTCTCCACGAGAAACGGCCGGATGCGAAAGATGCTCACCTCGATCAGCGGCGACGCGGTGCCGACCTCGACGAGGTAGAACACCACCAACAGCACCGCGCCCACGGCGATGCTTCCCGCGGTCGCCGGGTTGCCCCAGCCCCACACAGCCGACTGCTGGAAGCCGAACACGCTCAGCGCCACGCCCGCGGCGATCAACAGCAAGCCTCTGTAGTCCATGCGCGCAGGCCGGTGGACGGTCTGCGGCTTGGACAGGAAGATCAGCACCAGCGCAATCAGCGCAACGGGGATGTTCACCCAGAAGATCGCCCGCCACGTCCACTGCGTCAAAAAGCCGCCCAGGATTGGGCCGATCGCGGTGAGCCCGCCGGCGATGCCGAAGAAGATCGCAAGCGCCCTGCCGCGTTCACGCAGCTCGAACGTCTGCACCACGATCGCAAGCGCAGCCGGAAACATGATCGCCCCACCCGCCCCCTGGATCACTCGGAAGGCCACGATCCACGCCTCCGCGAGGCTCCCCTTCGGCGTCAGCCCGCACATCGCGGAGGCCCCCGCGAACACGATCACACCGAGCGTCACCATCTTGCGGTGACCGACCGTGTCCGCGACCCTGCCGCCAAACGCGAACAGCGCCGCGAGCGACAGCAGGTAGGCGTTGACCGCCCACTGCACGCCCGTGCTCGTCAGGTCGAGCTCCCTGCGGATCTGCGGCGCCGCGATCGACACGATCGTCTGGTCGATGAACGTCATCGCGACCGCGAAGATCATCGCCGCCAAGATCAGGTTCCGCGGTTGCCCGCTTGTGCCGCTCCCTGCCGCCATAGTTCCTGACGGACGGTACCGGTTAGGCTCACTGCGCAACTGCTCGATAAACCGCCCGCCGAGAAAGAGGAGAATCGATGCCCGGCTTTTCCGTAGTGAACCTGTTGGAGGTCGAGGATTCCGTCGGCGATCGCGCACCCGGGATCGAAGGGCGCTTCGGACGCAAGCACCTGGACTCACGCGACCTCGGCGTCAGCCTCTTCCGCTACGAGTCCAACCTGCGTAGCCCCTTCGCCCACAGCCACCGCGAGCAGGAGGAGGCATATGTGGTCGTCTCAGGGTCCGGCCGCGTCCTGCTCGACGGCGAGCTCCACGAGCTCAGCCAGTGGGACGTCCTGCGCGTCGCCCCCGAGGTCGTGCGTGCCTTCGAGGCGGGCCCGGACGGACTCGAGCTGATCGCGATCGGTGGGCCCAAGCCAGAGGACGGCGACGGTGTCATGGGCGAGGCTGCCTGGCCCGACGCCGCGTAGGCTCTCAGCTACTCGGCGTCGACCGCGCCGTCGCGATCGTTCCCGGGGACGAGCACAAAGGACTCGACAGCCACATCTGGGTCGATGTGGTTGTCGCTGAGGAACGCGAACACCTTGCGGCCGGAGAGACGCTCGACGGCCTCGATCATCTGCTCGCTCATCGTCCGCTGAAAGGCTTTGCGGCTCGCGAGCACGAGGTCCACCTCGCCGTCGCGTACGAGGCTGCGCTCACCCATCGTCAGGGTGTCCTGAAGGACGACCGAGATCAGGTCATCCTTGATGTAGGTCCGTGCCTTCGTCGGCCCGCGACCCGTGTACTCGCGCATCAACTGCACCACCGCACCCGAGATAGCGGACGCAATCGATCCCTTCGGGGTAGGCGTGCCAGACAAGGAGGCTCCCTTTGCGCCTCCCTCATCTGATTCGGGCCGAGCGAAGGAATGAGGGAGACGGAATGGAATCCGTCCGCCGGGCCCGCGTTTCCCCTCCGTGCCGCGCGAAGTGGCGACCCGTTACGAACTCACGTAAGTGTGACTTTAGTCGATCGAGCGGTGGTGTCTGGAAAATCGTCCCACTCGATGGCATCAAGGGGCCTTGTGCTCCCTCCGGCCATCGAGGTTTGGATCAGCGAGCTCGTTTCCCGTTCCGTCAGACTCCATCGACCCAAATCACACGAGCTGATCGAGTTGCGTGTGTGGATGCGAAGCGACGAGGCTCGCGTGGAGCTACGCGGAGCCCACGGCGACGCGCAGCTCGGCCCAGACGATCTTCCCGTCCGGCGTGTCCTGAACCCCCCATTGCGTCGAGAGCGCCTGGATCACCGCGAGGCCGTGCGGCGCACGCACAACCAGCCCTCGTTCGCCATTGGTCGTGGCGGGCGACGGGCATCGATCCCGCACGGCGATCCGAAGCAGCGAATCATGTGACTGCACGCTGATCGTGAATGGCGAGCCGGCATGGATCACCGCGTTGCTAGCCAGCTCACTCAACACGAGTATCGCTTCGTTCACCAGTTCCTCGTCATGGCCCCAGCGCCGCAGCTCGGAAGCGGCCAGCCGCCGCGCGCGCCGAGGCGACTGTCGCTCAGCGGGAAAGCTCGCTGTCAACTCCGTCGATCGGAGGTGGCCAGGAATGGCACCCGCGGCGCCCGGATCGTGCACCACAGAGGAGTGCATACGACACACCTGCTGTAGAGCCTCGGCATGCTCGTGTCCCACAACGGAAGCGCTCGGATAAGCGCAGAAGAGGGAGAGCTCGAGCTCGAGGCCCATCTCGTTCCACAATCCCTCCAGCTCGATCGCCGCAAGCACGGCCCCGGCGTCCCACAGCAGCGCCACCATCTCGCCAAAAGCGCGAATCCGGCGCCCGGATTTGGCTGCTTGGCGTATGAGACCACCGGCCACCTCGTGGAAGGCATCGCGATCGATCTGCCCGTCGACCACGATGGCGGCCAACGTGCTCTCTGCCTCGAGCGCGAGCAAGCTGCCGTTGGCCCGGGCGAGGGCAACGTCGACGCCTTTGGACACGAGCGCAGTCTCGAATGCCCGACGGTGAGCCTCCGTCGCGATCACGACCGTTACGTCACCGCTGTGGAGCCCCGTTGCCAGATAGGGCACAACAGCCCGCACCAGCTCATCGTCATGCTCGTAGAACTTGACGACATGCTCGACAGGGCCAGCTGCGATGTCTTGTGGTTCGACTGCCGCCATTTCACATTTCTCCGGGCAGTGTCTACCCCGATCGACGCAGGACTAACGCATTATGCCCGCATAATCTCGCTCAGCAAGCGGAATTTTGTGACAACTCGCGCGGATTAGGTCCTACATCCGCAGCCGCGCCTGCCCACTCTCCAGCTCGAGCAGGATCCGCTTGCGCTCCAGTCCTCCGCCGTAGCCGGTGAGCGTTCCGTCCGCGCCGATGACACGGTGGCAGGGGACGATCACCGCGATCGGATTGCGTCCGTTGGCCAGCCCGACCGCGCGCGCGGCCGTTGGCTGATCGAGCCTGCGCGCGAGCTCGCCATAGCTGCACGTCTCCCCGTAGGGGATCTCCGTGAGCGCACTCCACACGCGCCGCTCAAATGGCGTGCCGGCCATCACCAGTGCCAGGTCGAACGCGAGACGCTCGCCGGCGAAGTACGCGCGCAGCTGCGCTTTCACGTCGGCGAAGCCGCTCGTCGAACGCTCCCAGCTCGGCTCGATCTGCTTGGGCTTGCGGCCGTCCTGCATGTAGAGACCGTGCAGCGCCTGGTCGTCGCCAACGAGCAGCAGCGTCCCGATCGGAGACTCCTCGAGCGTGTAGCGCAGGGATGTTGTCGTGATGGATGTGGTTTTGCTGGTGGTGGTCCTGCTGGTCATCGTTGGCATGAGCTCGCTCCCAGTCATGCCGCGACCGGGGTCGCGGCGTTTGGCAGTGTCGATGCTTGGATCGTTTGTGATGTTCGAGCCGCTTGCGGGGGTGTGTGCAGCGACGCCCACAGGTGTTGCACCGCATACGCCCTGTACGGACGCCAGCGCTCTGCCACGGCTCGAGCTGCTGGTGGCTGCCCGTCATGTCCCAGTGCTTCGAGCGCACGTCGGAGCCCAAGGTCGGTGGGCAGGTACGCGTCGGGGTCGCGCAGCGCGCGCATGGCGATGTATTCGGTCGTCCACGGCCCGATGCCAGGTAGTGCGAGGAGCTGCTCGCGGGCTTCGTCGCGGGCGACGCCGACATCGAGGACCAACTCACCCTCCGCGAGTGCGCGGGCGAGACCGGTGAGAGCGCGAGCGCGAGCGCGCGGCATCCCCAGGCGCTGGGGGTCCGCGCCGGCGAGCGCATGCGCCGTGGGAAAACGATGCGTGATCGTGCCCAAGGGGCGCGTCAGCGGCTCGCCGTAGTCGGCTACGAGCCGGCCCGCGAGCGTGCGCGCACCACCAACGGAGACCTGCTGTCCGAGCACGGCGCGGACGGCAAACTCGTGCGCGTCGACATGCCCGGGCACCCGCCGCCCCGGGGCATCGCGTATGAGCGCACCGAGCAATGGGTCGGGCCCGAGCGTCTCTGCCACGGCGTGAGGGTCGGAGTCGAGGTCGAGCAGCCCCCGCGAGCGCTGCATCGCGGCGCCCAGGTCGCGGACGTCGTCGAGCCAGTAGCGCGCGTGCACGTAGCCGGCGGCGGGAAGTAGCTCGAGTGTCCCGCCGCCGTGCGGCAGGCTGACGCTGCGCCTGTAGGCACCGTCGCGAACCTCCTCCACGCCCGGGACGCAGCGCATCTCAAGGAAGGAGATGAGCCCGTCCGCATCCAGCGGAGCACGGTAGGGCAGACGTAGCGACAACGCGCCGCTGTCCTCTGCCTGCCCGTGTCGACGCGCACCCACCCGCAGTGCGGTGGGAGTGGCGGCGAAGATCTCCTGGATCGTCGCGTTGAACTGGCGCACGCTCTGAAAGCCCGCGGCAAAGGCGACGCCCGTGATCGGCATGGCGGTTGTCTCGAGCAGGATCCTTGCGGTCTGCGCGCGCTGGGCGCGCGCGAGCGCCAGCGGGCCCGCGCCGACCGCGGCGAGCAGGCGGCGATGGATGTGGCGCTCGGTGTAGCCCAGACGCGCAGCGAGACCGCGAACGCCCTCACGGTCGACGACACCGTCGGCGATCAGGCGCATTGCGCGGCCGACCAGATCGGCACGAACATCCCAGTCCGGTGAGCCCGGCGTCGCATCCGGGCGGCAGCGCTTGCACGCACGAAAGCCTGCCGCCTGCGCCGCCGCGGCAGAGGCGAAGAAGCACACGTTCTCGCGTTTGGGGGTACGCGCGGGACAGCTCGGGCGACAGTAGATCCCGGTGCTCGTCACACCGCAGAAGACCCAGCCGTCGAAGCGTGGGTCGGCGGCCTCGATCGCTTGCCAAAATCGGTCCGAGTCGAAGATCACACCGGCACCGTCGCACACTGGACGGTCGCCGTCTAGCGTAAATCGGACCTGGCTAGCGGCGGTGGCCGATCAAGTCCGATTCCCGCGAAGAGGTTCAAAGGAGACAGAGCTTCCACAATGACTGGCGTGCACGTTCAAGAGGTGTCGATCGAGCAGACGCGCGCGCTGCGCCAGGCGATCCTGCGACCGCATGAGACGCTCGAGCAGCTCGCGGCTGACGAGCCCGCCGAGGCGTTTGCCGTGGGCGCTTTCAGGGACGGGGAGCTGGTGGCAGTGGGGTTGATCGCTCCGGACGGCGGACCGGGCGCGTGGCGCGTGCGCGGCATGGCGACCGCTCCCCACGCGCGCGGCGTCGGCGCCGGCACGGAGGTCTTGGGCGCACTGGTGGTACACGCGCTCGAGCATGGGGCCTCGCGCGTGTGGTGCAACGCACGCACACCCGCACGCTCTTTGTACGAGCGCGCCGGGTTCCGCGTGATCTCAGAGGAGTTCGAGCTGCCGCGGATCGGCCCGCATTTCGTGATGGAGCGACAGACGCCGGCTTGACTGGGGCGCCGTCCGGATGCGTCGAGCGCTGTGAGTCTGAGTCAGGCGCTCTCGGTATCCGACGCGACGAGCGGGCCCGCGGCGGCAACGACTGAATCCAGCAGCTCCTGTCCACCCGGTACGGACTCTGGGTCGACCAGCCAACCGAGCATCAGCCCGTCGACAAGCGCGAGGATGAGCACGGAGACGGCATTTACCTGCTCCTCGGAGAGCTGGCCCTCGAGCCCCAGGCCGCCGCTGACGCCTGCCGCGATGCGCTCGACCGCCGCGCGCCGGTTCGCGGCGACGCGCTCGCGCAATGGCTCCGAGTGGATCGCCTTGACATGCGCCTCCATCAGCGAGATGAGCAGCGGCCTCGCCTGTGCAAACGAGTCGACGGTCGCGATCAGCGATTTTGCGAGCGCCTGCAACGGCGGAGCGTCACCGGCAAACGCCTGCTGTCTGACGTGCTCGGAGTAGCGACGGATCGCCTGCAGCAGCGCCTGATCCATGAGGGCGTCCTTTGAGCCGAAGTGATACGGGATCGAAGCGAGGCTCGCGCCGGCAGCAGCGGCGATGTCGCGGGTGGTCGTGTCGGCGACACCACGGGTCTGAACGCACTCGATGGCGCCCTCGAGGATCTGCTCGCGATGGCTTGCTGGCATATAGTTAGAAGGGATTTCTCATGAACGTACGATCGTCTGGTACATTTTACCTGTACGGTTGATCTAGTAGCGGGGGCAACGTGCAAGCAGTATCAAAGGTGATCGTCTCGCGCCTGCGGGGCGTGGCGGCGGTGGGACTGACTCTGGCCATAGCGGTCGGTGCGTCGGTGCTAGCCACGCCCGCAGGCGCATTCGTCTACGTCGTAAGCCAGGGCGGCGCGAGCATCTCGCAATTCTCCGGCGGGCCGTTCGGCGCGCTCACGCCGCTCTCGCCGCCGACGATCGCGACCATGGGAAACACGCCGACCGAGATCGCACTCAGCCCCGACGGCGAGCAGGCCTACGTCAGCGAACTGTCGGGCGGCACGGTGTACCAGTACGACGTCGCCACCGGCGGCACGCTCACCCCCATGAGCACGCCCACGGTCGCCGCGGGCAGCGCCCCGTATGAGATCGCGGTCAGCCCGGACGGCGAGAGCGCATACGTCACGAGCCGCGACAGCGACACGATCTCGCAGTTCCACGTGATGCCCGACGGCTCGCTGCGCGCGCTCGAGACGCCGACGGTGACCGCGGCCGACCAGCTCTCGGGCATCGCGATCAGCCCGAGCGGCGAAAGCGTGTACGTCACGAGCGAGGTCGGCAACGACGTGTGGCAGTACAGCGTCGGCCCGCACGGCGCGCTGATCCCCAAGAGCGCGCCCACGGTCGCCACCGGCGCGGTCCCGCTCGGCGTCGCCGTCAGCCCCGACGGCCACAGCGTGTACGTCGTCGACGACGAAGGCGGCACGATCTCGCAGTACAACACCGGACCAAGCGGCGAACTGACGCCGAAGCCGACGCCCACCGTCGCCGACACCGGCGGCGACCCGTACTACGTCGCCGTCAGCCCCAACGGCCGGAGCGTGTACGTCACCAACTACACCGGCGATGACGTGTCCCAATACCGCGCGGGGCCGAACGGCGCGCTGCAGGCGATGAGCGTGCCCACCGTCACCGCCGGCGTGTACCCGGTCGACATCGCGCTCAGCCCCGACGACAGGAACGCGTATGTCACGAACCTCGGCTCCGGGACGATCTCCCAGTACGCCGTCGCGACCGGCGGCGAACTGCTGCCTCGGGGCGTGCCCACGGTCGCCGCGGGCTTTCACCCAGCGGGCATCGCGATCGCCAGACTGCAGACCACGCTCGTGACAAAGCCGCTCAAGCTCGGCGCCATGCTGAAGCCGTCGGCGACCCTGACCGTCAGCGCCACCGGCGCGCCCGTGGCCGGCGTGAAGGTGAGCTTCATGCTCGACAAGGGCGTGCTCTGCAGCGCGATGACAAACGCCACCGGGACGGCCGCGTGCGTGAAGCACGGCGCCGGGCTCATACTCTCGCCGCCGCCGCGCTACCACGCAGCCTTCGCCGGCAACGCCGACTACGCACCGAGCCACGTCCGCGGCAAGCTCAGGGAACCGTGCCCCGGCATCGGCATCTGCGTACGCAAGCTCAAGTGAACAGGAGGCCCGCAATGCGCCGTGCTCGACCGCTTCCCACCTCGTTTCCGAGCGCATTGACGCGCGCCCGGGCGCTTGCGCTCACCTGCGCGCTCGCGCTCGCCGGCACGCTCGCGCTCAGCGGCGCGCTTGCCGCCCCCGCGGGCGCGTCCAACCTGTTCACGCTCGACCCCGCCGCGGACTCGATGGGCCCGATCGCAGTCGACTCGAGCGGCAACGGCTATGTGGCGTGGCTGCACAAGGGGACCTCGGACACCGTGATGTTCTGCAAGCTCGCGCCGGATGCGCACAGCTGCCCGGCGCCGATCACGCTGGGGGCCGGAGGCGCCTCGCCGGACACTCCGTTCCCGGTGCTGGGTCCGGGCGGCGACGTGTTCGTGGTCGCGCCGAGCTACGACACCGACGAGATGATCATGTGGCAGTCGAGCAACGGCGGCGCGAGCTTCGGCGCGCCATCGATCATCGGAGCGCCGTCCGGCGGCGAATACCAGTACGTGTGCCAGGTCGAGACCGACCTCGACGACGTGCTCGCGATCAACGCCTACGGCGGCCAGTACGACCCCAGCCAGGGCCTCGCGACGCTCGGCGGCAGCGCGTCGAACATCGACTTCGAGATGAGCTCCGCCAACCCGGACATCGACTGGACGTTCGCGTTCTACGGACAGGGCTGCGTCGAGCCGTTCCCTGAAAAACCGAACCAGAGCATCCCCGAGCAGCACTTCTCGTTCGGCAGCGCCGGCGGCGAGGAGTCGAGCCTCGGCTGGGTCAGCGGACCCGCGGGGGAATGCGCGCTGTCCTATCCGGGCGACGAGGTCGAGGCGTTCGAAGACGACGACAGCAACCCCGCAAGTGTGCGCTTCTACCACTACAGCTCTCCCACGGGACCATGCTCGGTGACTGAAAAAAACCTCAGCCCCAGCAGCCCGAGCAACTGGAGCGGCCCAACCGTGATCACGCAGGGAGCATTCACGCGGCTCGCGGGCGGAGCCTCCGGGCTGTTCCTGCTATCCGGCGATGCCGTCAGCCCACCCGCGACGCAGCCAACCGCGGTGGACGTGCGCCACTACGACCTCGCGACCCACAGCTTCGGCGCGCCGCGGCAGCTGGCGGTCGTCAAGGACCTCGACTACAGCACCGGCGGACCGGCAGGCGGCATCGGCGAGAGCTTCACGAGCGGCGAGGTGGCGGCGGTGTGGCCCGACGTGGCGGGCGAAACCCATCAGCTGAGCCTGTACATCTCGACGGACGGCGGCACGCACTTCTCGAGCGCCGAGGACATCGCGCGGATCGGCTCCGGCTACGCGGACTGGGACAACGCGCGCGTGGCGCTCGCGCCCGACGGCGAGGGCTTCGTCACATGGGAGGACAACGCAGGATTGCACGTCGCCAACCTCGAACCGCTTCCGGCAACGTACGCGCGGCTGGTCGTACATCACCACTCGCTGATCAAGCTGGAAGTCACGTGCGAGTCACCGAAAGCCACGTGCATCGCCGGCGCGGTCATAAGGGTCAAGGGCACGGTCGTCGCGGTAGGCCACGGCGGCGTGCCGTCGGGCACGACAACGCTACTCCCTGTGCGGCTGAACGCGACCGGCAGAGCGCTCTTGAAGGCAGCCCATGGTCACCTGCGCGCGAAACTGCACCTGATCGTCACCGACCCCGGCGCGAGCACTGAGCGGCTGGCCGTGAACACTGTGCTCGTCCGCTGAAACGACCACCGGCGGCGACCAGTTCGTTGGCTTTGCGGGAGATGGTCAATAGTCCTGCTGCCGTTTTGCTCACAGTTGGAGACAAACCCATCGGCGTTCCACCCTTTAGGCTTAGCGTGGGGGGTCTTGACAGACAGGGCTCACGCCGGCAATGGTCGCTGACGATAGGAATATGGGCATGAGCCATTCTCCGCCTTCGCTAAAGCCTTTCTATATATCTGGGCAGGACGAGTCGTTCTTTGTGACGCTTCACGACGCGCACGGGCCGCGACGGGATGTGGCGATCGTCCTGTGCCCGCCGTTCGGGTGGGAGGACATGTGCTCGTATCGCGGCCGGCTGGAGTGGGCATCGTCCCTGGCGGCCGAAGGCTTCCCGGTGCTCCGCATCGACTTCCCCGGCAGCGGCGACAGCCCCGGCGGACCCCGTGATCGCGAACGCCTGCGGGCGTGGACGGACGCTGTCGGCGCGGCGGCTCGCTGGCTGTTGGACGCGTATGCGCCGCGTCGGATCCTCGCAATCGGCATCGGCCTCGGCGGCGCTATCGCCTATCGCGCGCTCGCGTTGGGGGCACCGATCGATGACCTCGTGCTGTGGGGAGTCTCGAGCCGTGGGCGCCGCCACGTGCGCGAGCTACGGGCGTTCTCCTACATGGAGCATCCGCGTGGCGCCGAGAATCAAGCGCCTGCACCGTCAACGGTGGAGGACTCCGACGACGGCTCGCTGGTGATTGCGGGCTACGTCATGAGCGGCGATACGCAGCGCGAACTGGACGAGCTCGACCTGGCGGAGCTGAAGTGCGAGCGTCTGCGGTCGGCTCGGGTGTTGATGCTCGAGCGCGACGGGTTCGCGGTGGATGCCCGCCTACGGACCTCTATCGAAGACGGCGGTGCAGACGTGCAGGTCAGCTCCGGAGACGGCTATGGGGCGATGATGATGGCTGAGCTACCTCATGCAGTCAGCGCTCATGAGGTGTTCGACAAGGTTGCCGCATGGCTGGCGCAGGGGAGTGCACCGGTCGAGGCGGGCTCGACGAGCGCAACCTCCGACGTGCGCGTGACGGACAACTCCATCGAGATCGTGATGCCCAACGGCGAGCGCGTGCGCGAGACGCCGATCACGATCTCGCACCCGCTGGGCGACCCGGTGGGGATCCTCACAGAGCCGCTGGGGCCGGCGGTGGACCTGTGCGCGGTCTGGCTGAATGCAGGTCCACAGCGGCGCATCGGCCCCAATCGCATGTGGGTGGAGACCGCGCGCCGGTGGGCAGCGCTCGGGGTGCCGACGGTCCGCATCGACCTGACCGCTATCGGCGATGCTGAGGGTGACTCGAGTGCGCTCTTGGACGTGCGTTCCTACTACACAGGCGCGTATATGGAGCAGGTGCGCGCGGTACTGGACGCGCTGCAGGCACGGGGCCTACCGCCGCGTTTTCTCCTGGGAGGCCTGTGCGCAGGCGCGCATTGGGCGCTGAGCGTGGCGCAGGACGACCCCCGTGTCTCCGCGGCAGCAGTGCTCAATGCGGGATACCTCGTCTATGACGGGGGGCTCTCCAACGCAGTCGGCCAGAGCCGTGGACTGGCTTCGAGGCTGTTCACACGCGAGACGTGGGCTCGTGCGCTGCACGGTGAAGCGTCACCGGCATCACACCTGCGCGCGCTGCGCGTGATCCTGACCGCGCTCCTACGCAAGCTTGGACGGCGCACCACGCGCCTGCTGAAGCCAGGTGCTACGGCGAACAGCAACGAGATCACAGAGGCGTTCGACCGCCTGCGAGATCAAAACAAGCGGGCGTTGATCCTGTTTGCGGGCGAAGAGCGCCTGTATGCGCAGCTGCTTGCCACGGGCCGGTTCGAGGGTCTGGAGCGCTGGCCGAACGTCTCGCTCGTGCACATCGACGTCCCGGGCGACATGCACACGCTGCGCCCGTTGCGGATGCAGGAAGAGGCGCGCGAGCTGATCGATGGGCTGTTGCAGGGGGAGCTCGAACGCAACTACGCGATCGAGCCGCTCACGCTACCCCCAGCCGACTGCGCACCGGGAGAGGCCACGTCTGACTATCAAGTCCATGGGCACGAAACAGGGCGAGTGTGATCCGCTCGACGCCGAAGCCCAGGCACGCGGTGTGAGCGACGGCGCCGCTCGCGAACTCGATGCCATACGCGGCGGTGAAGTGATCCTGGTGGTAGTTGAATGACGCGACGGCGGTCGGCTCGGTGCCGGCGATCGGCACGACGACCTCGAACTTGAGCTCCTGCTCGCGCTGGCTGGCGGCGAGCATGCGCCCGGCGCGCCCGAAGAACGGGTCGGTTGCAACCGCGAACCGCGCGTCGAGGCCGACATCGCGCAGGAGCGATATGGCGCGCTCGCGCCACAGGTTGCGCCAAGCGACGACGGTGTCCGGCTCGCCGATGCGCACGATCTCGCGCTGGTGGAACATCTGCATCCGCGCGGGGTCGCCGGAGGGCTCGTGGCGAAACACATAGGCAGCGCCGGCATCGACGGTCACGCCGCCGGGGGTGAGCTTGCCGCGTGAGGCTATCTCCGGATACACGGGGTAGCAGGCGGCGGGCGTGAGCACGAGCTCTGTCATCTCCTGGAACTCGCTCCAGTCCTCGTGCTTGCAGGCACGCTCGTACTGCTCGCCGGCCTGATCTTCGCTGCCGTCGAAGGCAAAGATGCTGCCGGCGAGGTGCGGGAAGCTTTTCAGGTAGCCGACCGTCTCGAGGTCATGGCGAGGGAGCACTGGAGGAAAGCGCATCTGCTCGGGGCTCTCAGCGGCGCCCACGTCGGTCACCAACTGGTTGACACGCTCGAACACCTGCTCGAAGCGCTCGCCGCGCCCGTAAAGGCCGGGCACGCTGGTCTGCAGCAAGAGACGCCGATCGATCAGCTCGGCAAGGAACGCCGCCTGCTCGGGCGTGCCCGCTCGATAGCCGGCCATCACACTTGCTGTAGCTCGCCCACAGCGCCGGCGATCGCGGAGACGCTTTCGAACACGCTGCGCTTGAGCATGCTGTCAGGGAACTCGACGTCGAAGCTTGCCTCCAGGGCGAGCATCAGGTTGACGGTCGCATGTGAGGTCATGCCTGCCTCGTACAGGCTCGCGTCGTCAGCAAGCGTGCTGACGTCGACGGCGAGGCGTGCGTGATCAGCGATGAGCTTGCGGATCTCCGTGTTCATGTCTGCAGTATCGGCGGATTGGGCGGTTTCTACAGTGGCGGCGCATCAACCATCGCTACTTCACGAGCGAGCGCGGATGCTGGTGCAGGAATTCAGCGAGGATCACGCCCACGTCGGCGGGCCAGCCGTGCCCGGCGCCTTGCAGCGAGCGCAGCTGCACGACGACGTGTTGGCGGCAGGGGGAGTAGGTCGTGAGCACGGTCGAGAGCGCGCTTTCCGTCGTCTGGCTGCTGCGGCTGCAGCGATCGAGCGCAGCCCAGCGGGCGGCGCTTTCGGGTGCTGAGAGCACGGTTGTGCCACCGCCGATGCCGTCGAAGTGGCCGCCGTTGTAAGGGATCGACTGATCGGCGGTGCCGTGGAAGGCGAGCACGGAAATGGGCCGGGCGGGGCGACAGGTGGGCGAGACGGAGACCGGGAGCGGACCGGCGACAGGTGCGACAAGGGTGAGCTTGTTGGCCAGCTGGCAGCCGAGCAGATCGGTCAGAAGCGCACCGTTTGAGAAGCCGGCGGCGGCCACACGGGTGCGATCGATCGAGTAGTGGCTCTCGATCTGGGTGAGCACGGCGGAGGTGAATTCGACGTCGTTGACGCCGGCAGCGTGAGCGGGGGTGTCGCCTGCACCCTCGTTCCAGGTGTTCTCGTATCCCTGCAGGAAGGCGACGACGAAACCGTCATGCTCGGCGAGCTGGACGAAATCGGTTTCCTCGGCCGTCCCTTCGGCGGTTCCGTCAGCGCCGTGGTAGACGAGCACGAGCGGGCTGCGCTTGGCGCCAGCAGGCGGCGCGAAGACGATGTAGGAGCGTGTGCCACCGGTGGCTGTGGGCACGGTGGCGTCGATCGCCTGATAGCCGTCGACCGTCGCCGCCTTTGACGTCGGCTGGGAGTTGGAAGCGGCAGGCGCCGGGGCCGCCGTGGACGCGGGCGACTGAGTGGCGGAGCCGCAGCCGGCGAACAGGAAGGTTGCGAGCACGAGCATGCCGACGCTTCTTGGCCATTTGATTCGCGGGCTAGTCACCCTGGATCTGCACCTCGCGCGTGGCGTGTTGCTCGATCGAGCGCAGCAGCTCGTGGCTCGAGACCGATCCACGCACGGAAAATACGTGACCGTGGTTGCCGGCGCGCCAGTCGACGCTGCGACCTGGCCCGCGATTGAGCACGACCTCATCCACGCCGGGGCGCGCGCGTAGCTCGTCGAGCCCCTCCACAGTGCGGATCGTGTGCATGGCCAAGGGCGCCTGAACATACAGCAGGTAGCCGATCTGAGTGCACGCTGGCATCTCGTCGAAAACGATCGACTCGCCAAGCGCGACGCGGATGGCGATCGGCAAGAGCTCCACACCGGTGGCGTCGAGGAGCATCTCGGGAACGCCCCCGCCGATGCGGCCGTTGACCTCGATCACGCGCGGGCCGTCGGGGGTGAGCTTGACCTCTGTGTGGAGGACGCCGGCGTGGATACCCATGGCCTCCACAGCAGCGGCTGCCGTCTCGGCAATGGCGGTGCACTGGTCTTCGTCAAAAGCACAGGGAATGAAGAACCCGGTCTCACGGAATGGCTCGGCGGGCGGGAAGCGCCCGGTGATCGCGAGGTGGCTAACGTGGCCGCCTGAGACGACGCTCTCGACGGAGACGTAGTCGGCGAAGGGCCGGCCGGCTGCCTCGGGCCGATCGCGCAAGTACTCCTCCAGCACCAGCTCGTCGCCGGCGGGCGCGGATGCGCTGTCAGTAGCTTCGGAGGCAGCGGCGCTGGCTGCCTCCGCCAGTTGCGTGCGGAGCTCCCGGAGTGACTCGACCCTCACCACGTCCCTACTGCCTTCGCCACGCCGGGGCTTGAGCACGGCGGGGAAGCGCGCAGCGTGCTCGAGCTCTGCCCACGCGTCGACTTCGCGATCGGGATCGGGGATCGGCCAGAACCCGGGGACGGGCACGCCGGCTCGCTGCAACGTGAGCCGCTGCGCATGCTTGTCGGTGAGCCGCTCGGCGACGTGAGGGGTGATGAATGGGAGATCGAGCTGCGCTGCAACGCGTGCCGTCCATAGGAGCAGGCTGTCAGCGAGGGCGAGGATCCCGTCGGGTCGCGCGGCGGCGATCGCAGCGGCGGCGTCCTCGATCGAGGAGCCGGCGACATCGACGACCTCGCCGAGGCGGCGCAGCAAGCGCGACATGGAGCTGATCTCAGGGTCGCTCGTGTCGAGGACCCAGATCAACTCGCAGATCCCGGCGGCGGCTTCGGCGATGGCCATCGTGCCGAAGGAGCGCGGGTGGTAGACGAACGCGAGCCGTGGCTGCTCGCCGGCGCTGGGCGCGCTGTCAGACATGGCGGGGAATCGGGTTGGCGACTGTCACAGATGCTTGCGCGCAAGCAGCATCTCGGCGTTGGCGCGCAGGTAGCGCTCATTGCTGACCATCACCACGGAGCCGTGCGAGTCGCGGATCTGACGATCGAGCGAGAACGGTGTGTCGCGCTTGAAGCCGACGATGCCACAGATGGAGAGTGCGCCGGTGGCGATGCTGACGGCGAGCTCGGAGGTCGAGACCTTGACGTTGCGCACGGAAGCGACAAACCCGGGACTTTCCATCTCGGGTGAGTCTTCATACAAGGTGAAACTGCTTGCGGCGGCGGCGAGTAGGCTCCGCGACTTCTGTAGCTCGGTGGCGAGCACGGCGAGATGCCCGGCCGATGGGGGCACGGTGCCGATGCTGCGACGGGCGGCCGCACGGACGAACTCGTGCGCCTTGGCGGCTGATGCCTCGGCCAGCCCAACCCAGGCGGAGCTGAGCAGAATGGTGGACGCCTGGATGCCGCCGTTGGCCGCGACGACGGCGAACGGCACGGGGTAGATCATCCCCTCCTCGACGTCTGCGGTCAGACGAAAGCCGTTGCTGCAGGTGCCGCGTAGGCCGATGGCGTCCCAGCTGGAGATCTGCTCGAGGGTGAAGTTGGGCCGGCGGCAGATGACCTGGACCTGGTCGGTCTGCTCGCTGTCGGGTGAGCGCCTGGCGGTGGCGACGATCGCATCGGCGTATTCGCCATAGGAGATCGCAAGCGCCTCCTTGACTAGCTTGACGCCACCGTCGGTGGGCTCGAGTGCACAGATGCTGCGACCGACGTCGCCGCCGATGCCGACCTCGCTGTTGGCGTTGGCGATGAGCAGCTGCTTGGAGGCGATTTCGCCGAGGAGCTTCTGCAGGGCGTCGGACTTGCCGTGGCGGACGAGATTAGAGACCTCGATGCTGTGCATTGCAAGCACGAGCGCTGTCGCGGTGCAGTGGACTGCGAGCGCACGGACAGCGCCGGAGACCTCGGCGAGCGTGGCGCCGCCACCGCCGAGATCCTCAGGGACGAGGGCGGAAAGCAGTCCTTGGCGCTTGAGCTCGTCAACGGCCTCCTGGGGGAAACGAGAGTTGCGATCGACGTCGTCGGCCACGGGGCCGGCCACCTCGACGCCGATCTTCCAGGCGGTGCTTTCGACCGTTCCTGACGACTGGGACGGTGCTGACATGCTGTTTAGAAGCTCGTTCATGGACGCCACCCTACTGGCCGGTTGTGATGGGCGTGGGGAAGTACAGGGGGCTTATCGGCAGGTGGGGTGGGATTCTGCAGCGCGCGGCCGGGTAAATCATCAGGTATAACTGATCAGTCTATACTGATGATCATGGCTGAGCAGCGCATACATTCCGAGCAGCCCACCCCCGAGCAGGCTGCCCAGCTGCGAGCCACGCTCAGCCTGCTGTATCGGAGGATCCGCCGGACGCGTGTCGCGGGCGACCTGACCCTGGCGGAGGGCTCGGCGCTCAGCCGCCTGGACCAGCAGGGCCCCACGACGGCGGCACAGCTGGCGGGAGCTCGAGCAGATCAGTCCACAGTCGATCGGCGTCACTCTGCAGACGCTCGAGGCAAGGAAGCTGGTCCAGCGAGCCCCCGACCCGAACGACGGTCGGCGGGTGATCCTGTCGCTGACGGATGCCGGGCGCGAAGCAGTGCACAGCAAGCGCAACGCTCGTACCGAGCAGTTGACGCGCGCGCTGGCGGCGCTCGGCCCGGAGGAGAGGGCCCAGCTGATCGCGGTTCTGCCGGTGCTTGAACACCTTGCCCAGGTGATGTGAGCGTGGCCGCAGCGGACGGCACGGCGGCAGCACCCGTCGACGACGGCTACAAGTGGGTCGCACTGGCGAACACGACGGCGGCGGTGTTCATGAGCCAGTTGGACGGCTCGATCGTGCTGATCGCGCTGCCGGCGATCTTCACCGGTGTCGGCCTCGACCCCCTGGCGCCGGGCAACATTGGCTACCTGCTGTGGATGCTTATGGGCTACCGGCTCGTACAGGCCGTGCTCGTCGTGACGGTCGGGCGCCTCGGGGACATGGTCGGGCGGGTCCGGATCTACAACGCCGGCTTCGCGGTGTTCACAGCCGCCTCGGTGATGCTGTCGTTCGACCCTTTCCGCGGGACACATGGAGCGCTGTGGCTGATCGCGTGGCGGTTCCCACAGGCGATCGGCGGCTCGATGCTGACGGCCAACTCGGCCGCGATCCTGACTGACGCGTTCCCCGCCGAGCAGCGCGGCTTCGCGCTCGGCACCAACCAGGTGGCGGGACTTGCGGGGATGTTCATCGGCCTGGTCGCCGGCGGCGTGCTCGCAACGCTTGACTGGCGGGCGGTGTTTTGGGTGAACGTCCCTGTCGGCATTTACGGCACGGCGTGGGCATACCTGAAGCTGCGTGAGACTGGCGAGCGTCACCGCACTCCGATCGACTGGTGGGGGAACGTCACCTTCGCGGTCGGGCTTTCGGCGATCCTGGTCGCCTCCACGTACGGGATTCAGCCATACGGTGGCCACACGATGGGCTGGACTGACCCGTTGGTGATCGCTGGCCTCGCCGGCGGCGTCGCGCTGCTGGTTGCCTTCGCTTGGATCGAGAGCCGGGTGGCAGAGCCGATGGTGAACCTCGGCCTGTTCAAGCTGCGCGCGTTCACGGCGGGCAATCTGGCGGGCTTCACGGTCTCGCTCGCCCGCGGTGGCCTGCAGTTCATGCTGGTGATCTGGCTGCAGGGGATCTGGCTGCCGTTGCACGGCTACAGCTTCAGCCGCACGCCGCTATGGGCCGGCATCTACATGCTGCCGCTGACGGTCGGGTTCATGATCGCGGGGCCGATCTCCGGCACGATGTCCGACCGGATCGGCTCGCGCGGCATCGCAACCACCGGCGCGGCCGCCTCCGGCGTCGCGTTCATCGGCCTGATGCTGCTCCCGGTCGACTTCTCCTACTGGGCGTTCGCGCTGCTGTTGGCTCTGATTGGCGCCGCCACGGGGATGTTCGCCTCGCCCAATTCGTCATCGATCATGGGCAGCGTCCCCGCCTCCGAGCGGGGCGTCGCCTCGGGGATGCGCGCGACCTTCCAGAACTCGGGCACCGCGCTCTCGATCGCGGTGTTCTTCACGCTGGTGATCGCCGGCATCGCGGGGAGCCTCCCGGAGACGCTCAGCGCCGGCCTGATCCATCAAGGCGTCCCGGGCACGGTCGCGCACCAACTCGCCGGCCTACCGCCGGTCTCGAGCCTGTTCGGTGCGCTGCTGGGGATCAACCCGCTCGAGCACCTGTTGAGTAGCCGCGGCGCACTCCACTATCTGAGCGCCGCAGGCCGTCAGACGCTGACCAGCCGCGCGTACTTCCCGCACCTGATCTCCGCTCCGTTCCACGACGGCCTGGTCGTCGTATTCGCGACCTCGGCGGCGCTATCGGGAATCGCGGCGCTTGCGTCGCTGCTGCGGGAAGGCCGTACAACCGTCACACCGATCACACCAACCATCGAAGGAGCCCCCGGGTGAACACTCAAGAGCCTGCACTGATCGATCCGGCCAAGACAGCGCTACTGGTGATGGACTACCAAAATGGAATCTTCGAACGGATCGACGGCGCCGCCGCGCTGCTCGCCGGCGCCAAGCAAACGATCGCGCTAATGCGCGACCGTGGCGGTCACGTGGGCTACGTCCGCGTGGGGTTCGCCGATGGCGAGGCGCCAACTGGCACGATGGGCCGGCGCATCGGCCGCGAGGCGGCGCTGACGATGTTCCACGCGGATTCACCAGCCACCCAGATCCATGAGGAGATCGCCCCTCACGACAGCGACATCGTCGTACGCAAGACGCGGGTGGGACCGTTTGGCAGCACCGATCTGCACGAGCAGCTACAGGCACACGGGATCGACACGCTGCTACTCGCGGGAATCTCGACCAGCGGCGTCGTGCTCTCAACCGTCCGCGACGCCCACGACCGCGACTACCGGCCGATTGTGCTGTCCGATTTGTGCGCGGACCCGGAGCCCGACGTGCACACATTCCTGATCGAGCGGATCTTCCCGCGGCAGGCGGAAGTGATCGGGAGCGCCGAGCTGCACGGTTTCCTACTGGAGCGCCCTTAGGGGGTATAGCGAACAGGTCCCTCGCCAACGACTGACTCGCGGGGCCTCCGAGCCAGGAATGCAGGAACCGGCGCCACTGCCTCAGAGAAGCTCTTGCACGATCTCCACGACGTCGGCCGCCGGGAGGTCCTCAAGTGGCGGTAGCGACCGGCGCCAGCGTCCGACCCCTCGCCCAGCCTCTTCGGCGATCGCCTCGAGCTCCATGCGACAGACGAGGGCATCGGCATCGACGCAGGCCGCGATCTGGTTGAGGCTCTGGGCGAAGTACCGCGATGCGAGAGACTCGAGCGTGATGGCCACGGCGGGATCCTTCAGTGGCTTGTCCGGTGGGCCCACACCTGCACCTCGCTTCTGCGGATCGGGCGTCCAACGATGGCCTTGCGGGCACCGAGGGCGCTGAGAACCGGCAGGTAGCCCACCGCTCTACGGACCGTCGAGCGCTCACGCGCACGCTTGTTCACCATGAACCATTCCTTGCCGGCCTCGAGCAGATGCGCCTTGGCCTCGAGTCGCACCGGCCCATCGGAGGCCGAGGCGAACAGGTCCACATCATCGACGAACCCTGCGAAGTCGATCGGGTGATGCCTGACGGGAAGACCTTCGATCAGGTTCAGCCTGCGTAGCGCGACCAGCTCGCCGATGGTCCCCCAGATATCGGCGAGCCAGTTCTTGTGCTGTCCACGGTCACGGTCCTCCCGCCGCTTCTTGTCGTTAACGGCAACGCGCAGCCCGGCAAGGACGGCTGCGGCCTGCCATGTCTCCGCGCTCAGCGTGAGGCTGCGGGGCCGGAACAGCTCACGAACCACAGTTTCGCGTTTCACGCCAAGCCCTACTAGGCGGCCCGGTAGGGCAGTTGCGTGTCTTCATCGATCACGCCCGCCAGCGACACCAGGACCTCGCTCGCGTGCTCGAGCAGGACGCCTCGGCCGACGGTCGGGCTCCGGCCATGCGCTTCAGCGAGACACACGTCTTCGTAGGGGTCGCTTTCCCCGGCCGGCGAGACGTGCGCTGTTTCATGGGCGACTGCGCGGTTGCGGGCGTCACAGCTCGCAAGAGGCCCTCGTGAATGCCAGCGCAGCGCGTCGATGTCCAGAAGCGGCATATGCCCGGTCATCGAAGCCCTCCAGGACGACGGCGCGGCACGCAGCACACGCCCAGCGATTGCCTTGACTGCAGGGAGTGACCTGCCGATACCGGTCGTGCTCACCGACTGAGCGTCGTGGACCAACGCCCGCAACTGCGCACGCTCATACATGACTGCCTCCTGACTCGTGCTGGACCGTAGCTACGCATCTGCGTAGCTACGGTCCCATGGCGCTCGGACGGAACTCTCGGAAAGTGCGGGATCGGCGCTGCACAACGACAGGGCACCCGGCCAATATCGCCTCTGGCATCCGGCGCCCTCGCTACGGTCCTGCCCGTGGCCAGCGTCCCTCACGTCGCCGATCCGGCCGACGCAGCGATCGCAGAGGAGTACGCGAGCCTGAAGCACCGGATCAGCGAGTCTCGCGAAAGAGCGGACCGTCTCAGGGCGCTCGCGGACCACCTGGAGCGACAGGCAAGCCACGACGAGCACCTGCTCTGCGAGTTCGAGGGGGCCGTCGGCCTGGCGCCGCAGCTGAGAATTGAACAACTCGACTCGGCCCTGGGAGGAAAACGCCTCCAAGAAATGGCAGTCGACGTGCTTGCCCGCGAAGTCCAACCCGGACAGGCAGTCCACTATCGTGAATGGTACAAATTCCTGCTTCGCGCGGGCTACAGCGCTCGTGGCAAGGACCCACTCGCCAGTTTCCTCGCCCAGATCAACCGCGCAGAGCAAGTGGAACCAATCGGCGGTCGGACCGGGCAGTATCGCCTCCGCGCCGCCTGAGCCTCATCAGTCAGCGACGATCAATCTCTGGTCTAGAGACCAGGCGATTCGCGTGGCTATCGACATTGGCACGTTCCAGTGGAAGTGCGCCCCTCCCCTCGGGCACCTTGCCACGCTGGCCGCAACCGTCAATGAGGCACCCGTTCCGTGCGCCGTGGCAGACGACTTCGCCCGTACCAGGGAAGAGAAGTCTGGCTGACGTCGCGGCGGGGAGTGGAGGCGACCACTCGGGTCCACACTGCGGACTCAATCGTTCTTTCGGGAGGGAGTTAACGCTGTCTGGCGGAGGAGTCGATACCGGTCGTGGCCATGTCCACAAATGGGTTTCCGGCTCCCAACGCGCGCGGCGTCGTCTACCTCGTGCATTTCTCTGGGCGCACCAAGCAAAACCGTCAGCACTATCTCGGCTTCTCCAGCGATCTTGAACGCCGATACCGCCAACATCGGCTTGGCTGGGGCGCAAACGAGACCAGGAAGGCAATCGCTGAGGGTCTCAAGCTCACAGTCGCGCAGACTTGGGATGGCACTCCCACGCTCGAGCGACGCCTGAAGGAATGGAGCCGAGCCGGCAAGAAGGGCTTCTTCGGCATCTGCCCCATGTGCGGCGGGAACGAGGATCTGCCGCCAGATCTCGCACGGGACTTGGGGAGGCCGTCAATGCGGGTGTATCGCTCAGACTCACCGTCGGTGTAGGAGCGCCCCGGGGCATGGCCTCATTGCGTAGCTACCACCACCCGACCGCCGGCGCTGAAGGTCCAGCTGAGCCGGGGTCAAGGCCCGGCCCACAAGGCCGCCCCGTAGGGGCCGAAGGGCCTTGACGCCGGCGGCGATCGCGCCCTCCCCCCAGCCCCATCATGGTTTCGTCGGCGTGCTGCCTCAAACGGGCCTATTGGGACGGCGATTGGGACGGGAAGCCAAAAATCGCGGATTTCGGCTCCAGATCGCGCGCCGAAGACCGTCGCGGCCTCCTGACCGGGACCCGTCCAGGACCCACGACCGCGGAAGGATGAGTGCCTGAGCCCGCGTGCCGGAGCTTCGAAGCGCGCGCAGACCGCTGATGCGAACTAGCGCCAGCCGCATTGCGTGTCGTGGATGTGACGCGAACGCCTGGAGTCAATCCCGGATGTTCAACCCCAGGCTGACGGTCAACCCCGGGCTGACGGCAACGGCATCGCGTGCGAGCCCGTGACTCGCCGGTTCGTAGCGACGCTGCCGATTCGCTCCTAGCGCAACCTACGCGCGACAACGGTAGGGCAGCGGCTCGCCGCTGGACGGACATGCGGTTCGGCCAAGCCTGACTCGACGCAGGCGCGCTTACCGAGCACGTCGGCATCCACGTCTCGCACCTCCGCCGCTATGAGGCCGGCGGCCCCTCGACCACCCCGACGTGCCATCAATGCAGTCGCCGACTTATCGGCCGTCAGTCAGAATGTCAGTTCGCGATCGTCCCAGGCGACCCCATCCCCGAGGGTGACCTGTAGGTCTACGATGGACCCCTGGTCATCGACTCGTGCCCTACCTGATGACTTCTTTTGGACCAGCCCACCAGGCTGTGCGATGCGAACAGAGAATATGTCGCTTTCCGCATCGTATGACCACTGAAACGCAGCATGAGCCCGAGTAGGCGGAAACGACACCTTCTCTATCTGCTGCCGACAATCACAAGAGCTCGCGACGGGAGGCGAGATGTCGAGCAGATGAGCGGATCTCGCAGGCTGGGGGTGACGAGACTCGGCTCGTGCTTGGTGTGCTCACATTCCGAGTTATCCCTGGAGGGTGGAGTCATGAGCCCTGTTATCAACGGTTCGGATACCGTGAAATGGAAGCGAGCTAAAGGCGAGGTGAACCTCGGAACGTCGGCAAGGTCGCGGGTCTCATGACCCTGCGGTCATGCAGCCTTCAGAAAGCGCCGCAGCGCCTCGCGAATGACCTCGGAGGTCGTGGTGCCCTCGGCCTTCGCGCGCTCGAGGAGCTGGTCGCGCATCTCGGGGTCCAGCCTGAACGACTCGACGCTCGCGGGAGCCGACCCGAGCGCTGGCCGTCCACGCTTGCCTCTGCGGGCTAGCAGCGTGTCTACGTCGTAGCCTGCGTCGGCCTCGGCCGCCAGCGCCTCGATGTCCTTGTCGGTGATCGGCTTGCCCGAGGCTCGTGTGGCCATATGCACGGTCTTGACTCACGGCTCGATCAACCTCCTGAACTTGGCGCGCATCCTCATCGCGTGGATCGCCAGCTGTGCGCCCTCGATCGTGACGAGGACGACCACCTCGAGCAGGTTTCCTGAACGGTCCGGCCCGATGACGAGCCAGCGGTCTGGGTCCTCTCCGGCATCCTCGATGGCGAGCGCATGGTCAATAGAGTGGCGGATGTCTACGTCGACGACGCCGTGCTTGCGAGCCGACGGATGAATCTCCACGAGGACTTAGTGTACTACGAAAATCGCCGCTTGTCGCGTGGCTCTTGCGCCGCCGCCGGGTTGTGAGGCGCCGGCTACCTACTGTTTGGATGAGCCCTCTGGCACGTCTGGTTCGATGCCGCAACATCGCGATTTCGGTAGCCGATCGGGCTATCCAACCCTCAACCAACCTCAAGGAAAAGGACGTGAAAAGGACGTGGCGGCGAAATTGGGGTCCCGCGAGGCCGTCAAGCAGTGGCCCAGGCGTCGAAAACCAGGAAACCAGCCATTTAGCAGGGACTTCCCAGTGGCGAGACCGGGATTCGAACCCGGGACACCACGATTTTCAGGGACGCCTTGGTTGGCCGGAGGAAGCGCGAAAAGTGCTGCAAATAGGCGGTTCACTGGTTCACTGGTCAAGCGCGCGGTGCTCCGATACACGTGGTTTCCCGTTGATGCACGGCGGCTTAAGGACGTGACTGGCCGCCCACGTCCTTTTCGCAGGGCCGGCTGAGTAACGGTGTCTTGCCCGACCCTCGCGACACGCGAGACCATGGAGGTGCCCTTGATTGCCGAAAGACCCGGTCAAGTCGGCGGCAGTTCATAGACGAGCCTGTCGAGCACGAGCAGCGGGCGAGTAGTTCGCTCATCGAGCCAGCTCGACAGGGAGATCGACACGAGCCACCGGCCCCCGTCGGTGGCAGGACGATGGGCCGTTTGCCATGCGGCAGCGGCAGCGTCGACTGCGGTCGCGATGGAATTGGAGAGCGGCTGATGTGGGTACAAAGAGACGGGCAGGAAGCTGGTCAAGCCGGATCCTGGGTTTTCGGGCTCGGGATCGACCAGGCGGTGCCCATAGGCGAGAGCGACGGTCAGCGGCGGCCCTGTCGCAGCGGCGAACATGTCGGTGAGCGCTTCGCCGAGCGCAACGGCCAGCGTGCTTCCGGAGATCGCGAAGTCGCCGTTCCACTCGATCAGCGGCGTGGCCACTGCAGCGGCGGTCACAGTCGCACTACTCAGAACAAACGCCGAGTTGGTAGGTACCCCGGGGAGCAGATGCTCGTTGCGCCGAGCGGCCAGTGAGGCGAGCGCGTTGCCCACCGACGCGACGCTGAGGTTCGGCCACTGGACCTGCACGACCGGCCAGCCCTCGATCGGCACCGGCGTCGCGGGCGTGTAGCGGCAGGCAGTGACGGGCGATTGCTGCGCGGTGAGCGCCACGAACGCACCATCCGGGCCGCGCACGCTCACAAGCGGCCAGACGCCGGTGGGGCCGGGGGTCGTACTCTGGTCGAGCGCCAACATCAGGCTGGTCAGCACTTGGCCGCCACCGACGACCTCGTCATAGTCGATCGCCACACGGAAGTGGTAGCTGTCGCCTATCGGGACGTCGGTCTGGGGGCCAACGGCGGCTACGGTGCCTACCGTCGGCCAGTGAGAGCTCCAGGCGGTGGCGATGTCGCCGGCCAGCGTCGCGACAGTTCCCGCCACGCTGTCGCGCACCTGCGGGAGGTTGGCGGGCGCCGGGCTCGGCGGGGCGACGTACCACGTCATCAAGTCGCGCAGGCGATCGCCGAGCGCCGCATAGGTGCCGAGCGTCGCTGCCAGGTCGGTTTGTGCGACAAGCGAGGTCTCCTCTGGCTGAACGACGTTGAAGGTCACTGCCAGCAGGATCTCGTCCTGCTCGGCGTGCTCGTGTGAGTAGGTCAGCCCGAATGTCCACTGTGTCGCCTCCGCGAGCGTCGGCGGACGATCGCCCGTGTAGGTCGCCTGCGCCGCCTGGCCGATGACAAGCGGTACCGGTGGATGCGAGCGCAGCGGAACCGGCACGACGGGGCTGCCGAGTTCGCCGACGACGCCAACGGGGCGCTCGGCGCCGGCCAGCGGGCGCACGAGCGAGACCCAGTCGGACGCTACATAGCCGTCCATGCCAGCGACGGCGTCGACTGCGAACTGGACTGTGTCGTAGACGTATTCGAGGGGGCCCGTCGAGATCGTGGCGTGATGCGCAGGATTGGGTACGCTCAGCGCGAAGCCGACGTAGGAGGACGCGCTGGCGAGCGCCGTCGACGCGGTGGTCAGCGTGTAATCGTGGACGTCGGCGGGCGTGCCGGCCGACGGATGCGCGCCACCCTGCAGAAACGCCGGCTGGAGGTTCCGGGAAGGGTCGCTGTAGGCCGCAGTGACCGTTGCGTCGAACTGTAGGATCGTCGAGATGTCGTAGGCGTTGGCGAGTCCCGCGCCGGCCATCCGCGCGAAGTCGGCGAGTGCGGCAGCTCGGCCCGCGGTGGCTCCGGAATCGGCGACCGCGAGCACCGGCGCGAGCCCAGCCGCGATGCCAGCGCAGAGCTTCCAGCGGGCGGCGAGCAGGGTGTCCAGGGCAGCGCTCGAGGCCGCGTTGGCGTGAATCGCTGCGGCGTAGGGAGCGGAGACGAACAAGTCGAGGTCAGCCAGCAGCCGCCGCGCCCATACCTCGACGTCGATTCCCTGGAAGTCCGTGGCTGTGGTCTGTGCGGGAATGATCGCCCCGTTGGCATCGAGGTCCGGAACCTGCACGGCGGTCCGGCTCTGCAGTGCCGGGTACAGCGGGCGCAGTGCAAGGTAACGCGGGTGCCCACTCGTGCCGTTGGGGTAGACGACCGTGGGGCGCACTGCCACGGAGGCGATGCCGTGTGCGGTGAAGTCGATCGCCCACAGATCAGCCGCCGTGCCCTCGACGCGACCGCTGCCGAGCCGCAGGCCGGGGAGGGCCGTCTCGAAAGCGGTGACGAACGCGTCCAGCGTTTCCGGCGAGCTGTCACTCCCGTCGCTTGGCGCCGTCGGCGCGGGGACGCTGGTGTCCGCCCGCTCCACCGGACCATCGTGGTTGGCGGTGGGCGCAAGCACTACATCTTTGTCACGCTGCAAACGCAAAACCACCGACAGCGGAAAGACGGGGTCGAGAAACGGGCCGCTGCCATCCCCGATCGGCGCCGAGACGCTGACGGGCGCGGGCGGGAGCAGAACCCGCTGACCCTGCGTGAACATCGCCAGCGCTTCGTTCGCCGCGAGCAAGCGGCGCAGGTCGATCTGCACGCCGCGCGCCGCGAGCCTGCTCAGCAGCGCGTTGAACGAGTCGGCCGCCACCGTCGGCTCCGAGGTGCTGTCAGGAATCTCGAGCGAGATGCCGCCTACCAGCAGGCCGGGCAGCGCGGCGTTGGCCTGCGCGAATGACAGCGCGTCGATGCCATAAGCGGCGGCCACCTGTGCCTGGGTCAGCGCAGTCGGTTGGCTCGCCGCACGCGCGGAGAGCGGCGGCGCGGGAGCCAGCAGCAGACCGCCCCCAGCGAGGATCGTGCCATCGCCCTGCACAGCTGCCACAACGGCGGCCAGGTCGATGCTGGAGCTTCTGGGCGTACAGTCGCTGCGTGACAGCCGCCAACGTGTCGTTCGCGACGGTTGTCGTTTCATATGTAGTCCCGCCCACCACCACTGTGACTTTCCGCCCGGACGTGAGAACCCCGGGGACGGCTTCGTTGGCCGCGGCGAGAGCGTCCGGCGTGAGACCCAGAAGCGACTGGAGCACCGTCAGCTTGTCACCCGCGACGATTGTGTACGGCACCGGCGGCGCGGTGGCAGGCAGCGTGGCGAGGCCGGGGAAGATCACCGTCGGCGTGGCCGGCAGCGTCAGTGTCTGGTTGGCGGCGAGCACCAGCGCGGGCGTCGAGCCATGCGTCTCGGCGAATTGGCCCAGCGTCTCTTGCGCGTCGCTGGGAACGACCGGCGGCGTGTTCCAGCCTTCGCCCAGCGAGACCATCGTGCCCGCCGCAAACAGGTCGGCGAGCTTCTCCGTTACGTTTGGCCAAGTCCTGCAGGTTGCCGCCGGCGAGCTTGCTTAGCGTGTCGCCCCGCCCAACGACCACGTTTTCGAAGCTGAGTTGTGCCGAATCGGCGAGCACATCTTCGCGTGTGCCAGCCGCCAGCGCAAGCTCGGAATAGGCCACGTCAATCGCGAGCGCTGCGAATGCGCCTTGGACGTCGGCGAAGCTCCTAATTGTGTTGGCGTTGACTGCGACCGTCTCGCCGCCGGCCGAGAAGGCGAAGCCCGGGCGTAGGATCGGCAGGGCGGCGCTGTCGCTCGCGAGCTGAGCCGCGGTCGTGCGGTGTTCGCTGGCGACGCCCGGCAGCGTCAGTTTGCTGGCATCCGCCGGCAGCGTGACCGTCACCTGTTTGATTGCCAGCACGGCGCCTTCGCGGAGCGGGAGCAGGGGGTTGGGTTCGACCTGCAGCAGGGCGCTGGGGCTACTCGGCAGCGGCCACTGTGTCGATATGAGCGGGACGCGTTCGAGCAGCGTCTTCGCCGAGTCTCCCGCCGCCACGGCGATCCGCGCGGCGACCTTGACCGGCTGGCCCGCACTCGCCAGCGCGGAGAACGGAAGGTCGGCGTTCGCGGCGCCGAGCGACTCCGGGGCGATGCCGTAGTGTGCGGTGATGTCGGCGAGTGTGGTCAGACCCGTGAGCTGGGCGCTTTCCAGCTGGGCGGCGGCATTCGCATAGAGGTAGCCGGCCGCCGTAAAGCGCCACAGCGGCGCGATCCCCTCCGTCAGGGCGACTTCCACAGGCGTACCGGTGGTGTTCTGGTGGAGCGTCGTCAGCAGCGATCCCGACACGGTGGGCTGGGCGAGCTGGAAGTACGCCTCGGCGTAGCGAGCGGCCTGGCGGCCAGCCGCATCGATCGCCGCCTCAGGCGCACCGGAGGGGCTCGGCACCGTCGCCGCCGGCTGGGCGGCGACGGTCGCCGTCAGCGTGACGATGCCGCTCGCGGCCGCGATGCCGTAGCCGGTGGTGGCGCCCGGCCAGGCACTCGGCGCGAGCAGCGGATCGATGTAGCCGACGGGCATTTCAACAGGCTTGGCGTCCGCTTCCTGCGTGACGTTGCCGAGAACGTCCGCGTAGCTGAGGCCGAACTTCGCCTGGGCGAGCGCGGCGGCGGCACCAAAACCGCGATAGGGGTCCTGCGCGGGCGCGGGCAGTCCCGGCACCAAAGGCGCCGGCGACGGCGGCCCGAAGGTCGACAGCGGCACGACCTGGTCATAGCGCCAGTATTTGGCCGGCGGCAGCGGCGACTGTGGCTCGCCGAGAGCGCGCGCCGAACGCGCCAGGCGCTGACGGCGCCACTGCGGTAGGTGCGCCCCATCCTCGCGCTGCGGAGGTGCAGGCGGCGCAGCCAGAAGAGCCGTGTAGGTATCACCGCCGAGCTTGATGACGAGCAACGACAGAAGCTGCCCGAGGCGCACCGCCGCAGGTAGTGGCGGGGGGTCGTCGGGTTTTGGTGCCACCGCCCGCGGGACTGTGAGCGTGACACCCGCCGACCCAGCCGGCACAAGCGCCTGCGTGACCAGCTCGTCGGGGTACAGGTGGGCTTTGTGCGCCTCCACGTAGAGCGCGTGCGTCGAGGAGTCCAACCCTTCGGCAACGAGCGCGCAATTGTCAATTGCCAGCAGCGTGCGCCCCGCCGGAGCCGGCGCGAGCTGCTCCCGTGGGACTGCCAGCAGCCACAGCGTGGCCGTCCCGTCATCGGCGAACGCCCCGGCCGGGAGATCTTGGCCATCTGCCGTCGCGAAGCCGAGGTGGTAGCCGGTTTCGGCGATGCTCGCCTCCCATAGCAGCTGCAGGAAGCGCGACAGTTCGCCGAGCCCCGCCGACACCACGTTGGGGGACTGCTGCAACGGAACGTCGCTCGCCATATTTGCGCGGATCGCAAACGTCGCCGTCGGGCTCGAGTCCAGCACAGCAAGACCCGCAGGATCCGAAGCTCCCGGTACGGGAGGCACCGCTAGGTAGGCCGCGGTGTGCGCCGTAGTCGTGTCCCCGCGCGTGTAGACAGCAAGTTCGCGCAGCAGCTCGCGGGCAGTTGTGTCGGTGCCGATCAGCTCATAAACATGTTCGCGACCAGCAACGCGGCGAATAGCAAACGGGACGAGGCTCGCGAACGTGGCGTCTTCGACGAGGTCGTGGCCGGACACGCTCACGCCGGTGCCGCTCGTGCGCAGAATGTCGTAGGGGATGTTTGTGCCGGCACGGGCACTCAGCGCAGCCGGGAAGTGCCACAAGGTAGGCGCGGCTCCAGACGGGGCCGGCCCTGCGATTGGCACGGCGGCCTGCAGCACGATGCGATGATCGAGGCCGTAGGTGCGCGGTACCTGCCCCGCCAGCTCAATCGCCTGCGGGCCGCGCTTAGGCAGGCGCCCAAGGCTCGCGGCCGGGTACAGCGCGGCCAGTTCGGCGTTGGTGTAGGTGAACGTCAGTGAGCCACCCGCGAAGGTGATCCAGCTGCGCGGTTCCTCGCTGGCGGTGACCGCCACGGAGAGCTCGAGTGACACCGTCGATAAGCGGCGCGGGCAGCTGCCAGCCTGCCAGCTCGGCCAGGCCCGTGAGCGGCCCGGTGGCGCTGACTACACCGTGTTCGTCGGCGACCGGCGCCGGCGGGCGCAGGCCGCCGAACAGGTTGCGCGAGGCCTGCGTGGAGATGTCGGCGAGCGGCTGGCCGCCGGAGACGGTGCTCACGAGGCTTTCGATCTTCTGCGCCGGCAGGTGCTTGACGGTCAGCGCCGTGTCGGCAGCGAAGAGCGCGACGCCTTCGACGATTTCCGGGCACGCCGCCAGCTCCTCGATGGTCAGCCCGCTCGTCGCGGCGATGTCCGCGAGCGTCGTGTGCGTGTCGCTCGACAGCGACAGACTCGGCAGCTCGAGCACCGCAAGCGGGTCGAGGACCGGCGCGCCCTGAACCCATGGCAGCAGCGCGGCAGCGCCACCCACAACGAGCAGGCGCGCGGCCAGCGCGACCAGCGATTCGCCCGGCAGCACGGCGACGCTCGTCGCCGGGAGCGTCCCTCCCGACGTCGCGAGGACCTTCGCGCGGAATTCCTGCCACGCCTTGTTCGCGTACAGCGTCGGCGCCTGCATGAGCGAGAGCGTCGCTCCGATACTCAGCAGCGTGTCTCCGAGCTGGGATTCGTAGGTGCCCGTCGGTTCGCCGCCGAAGATGCTGGGCGCGTTCAGTCTGGTTCCTGCGGGGATCGGTTCGCCGGGCGCCAACGTCTTCAACACCGTCTGGTTGGCATCCGCAACGGTCTGCGCGTACCAGACGGCGTTCGGCACGTGGAGGTCGGTGAAGTAGCGCACGTAGGCGGTGGCCGCGAGCAGCGCGAGATTGCTGCCCATGCCGGTTCGTTCCGGCACGCTCACGGAGGCACCGGCACGCAGCAGCCGCTGGTCGGTCGCAAGCGACGCTTCGGTCAGGAGTCGTCCTGCCGAGGCGGCGCCGTACAGTCGGGTGGAGATAGCTTCGAGCGTGTCTTTGGCGAGGACCCGCACGCGCACTTCCCTGACCGCGATCGTCAGATGGGGCGCGAGTGTGCGCTCGGCGTTGTCGGCAGCCAGCGTGCAGCCCGCCACGCCCACTATCACCTGCAGACGCGTCCCGGGCACGGCTTCGGCGAGCTGTTTGGCGATGTCGGGATTGAGCGCTTGGAGCTTCCGCCACGCCGGCGCCCAGCCACGCCGCCATGCTCTCGATCGTGTCGCCGGGGCGCACCGGATAGGAGACGAGGTCGGTGGGCAGCGTGGCCGCCGTGCTCTTCAGGTCCGTGCCCATCGCAACCGTCGTTTCGCTCAGCGCGATTCCGGCCTGGCGCACGGCCTCGCGCGCGACCATCAGGCACCAGTCGCAGAACACGCGGGCCGCGAAGGACTGGTATTCGGAGGGATCGTCGGGCTGCCTCGGCGGCGGCTCGCCGGTGACGGGCGCGAAGGCCGTCATGTAGCTGCGCACGCCTTCCGCGTACAGCGGCCCGACTTCGTTGTGGGTATAGAGGTTGCTCACGCCGCCGGGCGTGGCGGTGATTTGCAGCCACGGCGGTACCGGGAAGGCCATCGCGCCGGCGCCCGTGGTGGACCGCGTGTCGCCGCTGATCTGCAGGTGCAGGTTGGTTTCGAAGAAGCTCGCCAGATGGTCGCGGCTGAAGCACTTCTGCGCGACGTACGGCTTGGTCATCTCCTCGGCCAGCTGCTCGAGCTCCCCCGGCGGTGACCTTGCCCGACTCGCTGACACCCGTGGGTAGAGCCGCCAGCGACCAGCTCAGCAGCGCGCTCACGACACTCGCCGCCGGAAGTGGATCGCTGTGGTCGTGAAGCGGCGCCGTCGTCTGTGCGGCCGTGCGGGCGCCGGGCGCGATGCCGTTGGCGGCGAACAGCGGGAACGCCATCCGCCAGCCGGGAGTGGCCTGCGGCGGCGGTGGCGTCGCAGTCCAAGACAGCGGGGCGCCGGCGATGCTAAACGTCGGCAGCATCGAGACGGTTAGCGTGCGCGGCGACGGGAAGGCGGGGAAGCTGGGGGACCAGCTCCATTCGCTTTCGCCGGCGGCGAGCAGGACGCGAGTGCGCTGGTGGGCCGCGAGCCGCCTGGGTGCGCGCAGCGTGCGCGTACGCGGCGACTGATCCGGCGCCAGCGTCCACGGCGCCTGTTCGTCGCTGCCGACGGTGAAGCTGAGATCCAGATCCACTTTGAAGGAGAACGAGACGGTGACGAACAGGATCTCGATCTCCGCCTCGGCATCGACGTAGACCTTCAGCTCGAACAGCGTCGCGCGGTAGGACTCGAAGACGACCGTCGCCTGCGCGTAGGCCTCCAGCGTGACCGACGCCTTGACCACGTAGAAGTCGACTTCGCCCCAGACCTTGCCGTGGATGGCGACGATGCCCTGCGCCCAGTGGTAACGCTCCGTCGCGGTGTCCGATCCGGTCGGGTGAAACCAGCCGAGCACACCCTGGAAGATCACCTCCAGCTCCAGGTAGGCGCCGCCCGAGAGCGGGCCCACCGAGATTTCCTTGCCGACGCCGACGGCGAGGCCGATCCCCAGCTCCAGCACCGGCGAGAAGGTACCGTTGGTGATCGCCGGCACGCGCCGCGAGGTGGCGCCGTCGAGCACGCCGAAGTAGATCCCGCCGCGGCCCACGAACGGGAACACCTGGACGGTGAAGGAACGCTCGTAGTCGCGTTCGTGCGGGAACCCGAGGTCGATCAGGAAGTTCCCGTTGGTGTAGATCTCCACGACGATCGTGCCGAGCGTGAGCGAGACCTCGCCGAGCTCGATGTGACGGAACGCCTCGGGGATCCGCAACTCGATCCGGAACATCCCCAGGCCGGGCGCGAGTTGCTTGTAAAGGATCTCGAAGCGCAGTCCCGCGAGCGCTCCGGCGCGCTCGCCGTCGAGCGCGATCGACAGGCCGTAGAGGCGCGGGTCGCTGAAGACGAGCGCCACCTGGACCGTCTCCAGCACCCCTATGTCGAGCCCGATGAGCCACCCGCTGGAACCGTCGAAGACCATTTCGCTGCACACGAGCGGGTTGCTGTCCGGCGGCTTTTCGGGCATGTCTTCGCGAAGCCGCGCGATCGCCGCGGCGACCGTTTCGGGCTGCGGGTCCTTGAGCCGCACGCGCTGGCCGAGGCCGAGGTAGCGCAGTTCGATCAACTTCGGGCCCTTGCCCGGCACGGCCGGCGGAGGGTCGTTAACGACGTCCCACGCCAGCGGCTTGGCCGGGGTGAACTGCTTGTCGAGGAAGCGTCCCGTGACGATTAGGTCGACCTTGCTGGAGGCGCCCATCGTGTAGCTGATGCCAATCGTTTCGAGCTTCAGCAACAGCAGGTCGGCGTCGACGGCGTAGGTCAGCGCGACCTTCTTGTGCGTCGGGTCGACCGTCAGCGTGAAGCGCGAGAGTTCGATGCGCTTGAGCACGTCCCACGGGGGCTCGAGTGAGAAGCCGAGCGTTGGCGCCGCGAGGTTGACGATCTCCTCGAGCACGTCGCCGAGCGTGACGCCACCGAGCTGGATGGCGATGACCTCGTAGGGATCGACCCCCTCTTCGGTGATCCATGCCGTCACGGCTTGGAGCCACAGCTCGCCGAACTGGACGCGCAGCGCGTAGGTCGGTTGCGGGACGCCGATGTCCTTGCGCAGGCTGATCGCGAAGCGGTTCACCGAGAAGCGCCCCGACACCCAGCCCGACGGCGAGGTCGCAGGCGGCAGCTCGGCCAGGTCGAACTCCACGCCCGCCGCGATCGCGAGGTCTACGCCGAAGAGGGTGGGGTTCCAGCCGGCCGAGAGCGCTCCCGACAGTTTCCAGGAGTTATCGAGGGTGTCGATGCTGCCGTCGAGGCGATCGATCTGCACGCCGCCGAACTCCGCGGGAACGGGGATACCGATCACTTCGAGCAGCCGCGCGAGCGTTAGCGGCGCGCCTGGCGCCAGCCCCGCGGAGAAGATCCAGCCGCCCGTCTCCCGCGCCGGCGCCTCGGCGCGCAGCAAGAGGGCTGGTGGCGGTGGTGGTGGCGGCGGCGGCGGCGGGTCGGTGCCAGGCCCGAGCTTCTGCTTGCAGACCCTGCGCTCCGAACTGGATGCGCCCGGCGATCGCGCCCGACAGCGAGGACTGCGTGGCGAGTACCTCGAAGCGCAGCTGGGTGATCGACAGGCCGGCGAAGAAGGGGATCGGCCACTTGACTTCGAGTGTCGCGCCCGCCTGGAAAATCTGGGAGAACGGATCAGCGTAGAGGTTCAGCATCGTGATCTTCGGGTCCGGCGGGTCGGTCGCGGGCGTGGGGACCGCGCGCCCCAGGAGCTGGTCAAAGGCGGCGACGAGGTTGATCGACGTGCCTTCGCGCTGTTCGCCCTGGATGACGAACGAGGGCAGCTCGCCGCTAACGTCGACGATTCCCGGCTCTTCGCCGGAGGCGTTCTGAAAGACGAGACTTCCGAACACGCTACCGGCGACGGCCGTGTGGGTTTCGCCGGCGATGGTGATCGGCGACATGAGCCAGCGCGTGCCGACTTTGGTGACGGTGAGGAATGGGATCGGTGGGTGCCAGACCTTCTCGGAGCGGATCGTGGCGGCGACCGCTCCGATGCCCTCCAGGCGGGTCGGCGAGCCGTTGACCCAGACCTCGATTTCGTCGAGCGCGAACGTCTCGAAGCCGGCGAGCGCCGGCGGCGCGCGCAGGTCGCCGGCGTCGAGGCCGAACAGTTTGCCGAGCTGGGCGAGACCACCGAGGATCGAGGGACCCGTCCCGTCGAAGGCGACCAGCAGGCGCCAGGTACTCTCGGAGACCAGCAGCGTAGCCGCCAGGCGCGCGACGATCGGCGGGGAGCCTTCGATTGCCACCGACCCCGCCAGCTGGAGGCTCACTGAACGGCGGCTGGGGTTGGCTGCCGGGAGGCGGGGGCGGCTCGGGGGCGGCGAGGATCGCGAACCCGGGACGCTCCAGAACGACGGGCGGCAGCGAGATTGGCACATCCCGGGCGCTCGCGTGCAGATCGACTTCGGGCGCCTGTCCTGGGGCGGAGGGCAGCGTCACGGTTCCCTTCAGCGCGAGCGGCCAGGGGCTCACCCAGGAGCGGAAGGCGGCCAGGTCACCCGTGGGCTGGAGACTGCCGCTCATGTGCACCTGCTCGTTGGCTCCGCTGCTGGCGCTGAAGGTGGGGTTCGTGACCTGGAGCTCTTTCAGCGTGGATTCGCCGTATTCCGAGCCCGGGGCGTCGACTCGCGAGCGCAGCGTGTGCGGCAGCGTGGCGAACGAGTCGGCGAACGTCCACGCCGGCTTGGTGACGGTCAGCGCGACGGTGAACGCGAGCGTGCCGGCCGCCGCTTCAGTTACCGTCAGCAGAGCGTTGACCGGGAGGCCCGTGACCTGGCCAGGGAGCAAGAACGTCGCGGTTCCGGCGAGCACTACCGCGTCGCGGGGACGCGAGAGCGTAGCGCCGGTGACGCTGAAGGAGCTGCCGGCGCGCAGCAGCGTGAGCGGTTCGGCCAGCTGGCCCAGCGGCTGGCGTGTGGCCGCGGCGACGAGGTCGATCGTCTGGTTCGGCGGCGTGCCGCGCAGTTCGCCTTGCAGGGCGGCGTAGGCTTCGTCGAGCTTACCCATCGCTAGCGTTCGCTCACGGGAGCTGGCGCATGCGGCGCAGTCCGGGCGAGGACGGTGGGCGGCGCGCCGGAGCAGGCGCGGCGGCGAC
The DNA here is from genome assembly GCA_963752865.1 of uncultured Solirubrobacteraceae bacterium. GTDB lineage: Bacteria > Actinomycetota > Thermoleophilia > Solirubrobacterales > Solirubrobacteraceae > Palsa-744. The sequence goes on along the minus strand of CAVVZU010000001.1, from coordinate 246,380 downwards.
GAGCGCAGCGGGACGCGCGGGTGCGGGTTGCTCCTTCGGATCGGGCGGGGGCGCCGAGGGGACGAACACGAATCGCCGCGGCGGAAGCGGCCCGTGCGCGGCCTCGATCGCGGCGCGCGCCTGCGCCGTGGCGAAGTACAGGTCGACAACCCGTTTGAGCACCACGGAGTTGCCGTCTTCGGAGACTTCGTATGCCCATCCGGCGGCGCGCGGCGGTTTGTCGGCATACGGGCTGCCCGGGCCGCCGATGCTGGCATCCGGGGGGAAAACCTCGGGCACGTCGAGCGTTGCGGGATTGCCACGGAAGTAGTCGATGGTGAACACGTTGTGTGCGGTTCTGCCCGTGTACCAGCTTGTGCTGGGCGGCCACTTGCGCGTGATCATGCTGCCGTCGAGCGCCAGCGAGTCTTGCGGGTAGTAAGCGGTGAAGAAGTGTTCGGTTGGCAGTCCTTTGTCGCGGTAGAGGCCGCTGCCGACGAGGGCGCCGAAGTCCTTGATCACGCGACTGGCGGGATGATGGTAGGTGCCGTGCTCACCGGCGCTGGCCGTGATCGAGAGCGGGCTGAGTTTCTTCACCAGTTCCTGTACGACCTGGGTGGCGAGCGCGTCCTCATCGAGGGTGTCGGTACGGCGGCCGAGGAGGTCGTAGGTGGTGGTGGCGCTGCCGTGGTGCGGCAGCGACATGGAGAGCATGGGGGGAAATTTGACGCTGTTGTCGTTGATCACCGACATGCAGCCGCCGAGTGTCAGCCCGGTCGCGTCGCCGGTGGCGACGATTCCCTGCTGGGTGCTCGTGCCGTACTCGACGATGAGCACGGCGGACACGACGTTGAGCAGATAGCCTCGCGATCCCTTGCGGCTCGGGGCGGCGCCCATGAAGGCGTCTGTGGACACCACGTTGCCGAGTAGCAGCCAGTATTTGACGCCGCTGGCGGAGCTGTGAAGCGGTGCGGGCGGAGTGAGGTCCCAGCTGCTTTCGGCGGCATTTGTGCTGTGCACGTTGGCCCCATATTTTTCGAGTTGGTCGAGCACGTCGACGTTGCGTTTGAAGTAGCTGGCGTTGGCACCCCCGTACCAGACGTGACTCACGTACAGCGTTTCTTTGCGCGGCCTCCCGGCGCTGGGTTCGTAGAAGGCGGCGAGAACGCGTCCGATGAGGTTGTTGTGGTCACTGTCGGAGTGTGAAAGGAACACCACGTCCAGTTTCGGTTCGGCCATCAGCTTCAGCTGCTCGATGACTACGTCGGCGCTGGGAATCCCGGCCTCGGTTGACCACCCAAGCGAGCCGAGGTCGATGAGCGTGGTCTCGATCGGCGTTCCGGTTGCGTTGAGCACCTGCACGAGCGTGCCCGTGCCCTGACCTACCGGCAGCACCGTGTAGCGCAGCGTGTTCGCCATCGCCTAGACCCGCTCCGCCAGCCGCGCCTGCGTGTCCGGCTGGCCGTCGTAGGCGGCGTACCAGCCGACCGTGCGACTGTCGGGGTTCGCGGGATCGCCGAACAGCGTGATGTCGAGGTTCCCTGGCGGCAGGGTGACGCTGAGGATCGACAGCGCGAAACGGCGCAGGCGCAGCATGTACGACAGGCCGCCGTCATCCTGGGGGGTGGTGAAGAATTCAAAGCTGCGGAAACCGAGCTTCATGACGCTTTGCAGCGACCACTGCATCCCGCCGGGCAGCCGCAAGCCGATGTAGACAGGGCGGGAGCCCTCCTCCGCGCCGGCACCCCAGGCGGCGAGCAGCGTCAGCGACAGTCCGCTGGATCCAGCTAGCGCTCCCAGCGTGCCGAGGTCGAGCGTGTAGCTAAGCCCGTACCACGGCGGCTGCAGCGGGCTCTGGTCCAGAGGCGCCGATATCGAGGTGAATCCTGTCTCCTGCGGCGGCTGGGTGGAGGGAGCTCACGAGGCCCGCGAGCGCGACTGGGAAGTTGTGGATCAGCGAGCGTTTCCTGGCCTCGCTGCGGGTGGTATCCAAGCGGATCCCGTCGAGCGTGACGCCGAATGTCTTGCTGCCCGCCGCTCCAAGCGGGAAGCGCATCTCCACAGCGAGCTCGTCGAAACGCAGACGACCGTCGAGCAGCAGGTCGGGCACGACGGCGGCGTTCCCATAGCCGAAGGCGTCGAACGTGGGGTCGTCAACAAAGCGCAGGAAGCCGCCAAGCGCGAACGTACTCACCACCTCGCCCGCCCCCTGGCGGCCCGCGGTCGTCAGCACGCGCAGCGTGTCGATCTCGACGCTGTCGAGCACGGTGCGGTTGGCGGCGTAGCGGTGCTCACCCTCGAGCACGAAGGCGTAGGAAAGCGTTCCGCCCTGTCGCTGGCTGGACCCGGTGAGCAGCATGTTGTTGCCGTGAGTCGGGTCGAGCTTCGTGAGCGGCGCGCCGAGCAGCCTGTTGACCATGAGCTCGACGCGCGCGTGAAAGCCGCTCAGCGCGGCGTTCGCAAAGCGGGCGGTCAGCGTGAGCGTCTTGAAGCCGAAGTCCGGATTGGGGTTTGACGGGTCCAGCACGAGGTCCGCCGGGTCCTGGTAGTCGATGAGCCCGAACGCGGCGGTCTGGCGGATCGCAATCGTGGCTCCGTCAACCTCCACGGGGGTAGCGGAGAAGCCGATGTGATGGGCATAGAAGCGCTCGGCGGAGATGCCCGCCGCCATGAACTGCAGCTCGGGCGGCAGCTCGGAGATGGAGACGGGAGCGTTGAGGAAGAGCACGCCGTTCCAGTCGCGATCAGCCAGCACATCGCGGTAGAAGGCGGCGTAGGGGTCGTCCGCGGTGTCCTCGAAATGCTTGCGGGCACTTTCGACCGTCGCTTCCAACACCTGCTGGGCTTTGCCGCCGGCGGCCTCGCGCCAGCTCCACGCCGAGCCGTCTTGAACTAGGTCAGCCAGTGAACGGTTGCAGAACTTGAACAGCATGATCGTCGGGTCGTCGGCGCCCGTACGCCACGAGCGCGGTGAGAGCTGGAACGTCCAGCCGCTGAGCACGGCGCGCAGGAAGCCGGCGATCTTGCGGAGCAGTTCGAGGTAGCTCCCGGCGACCGTGCTGACGGCGGTGTCGAATTCGCTCTCCTGGGCGAACACTCGCGGCACGCCTCCCGGCAGCACTATCGGCCGCAGTGCTTCGATCACCGTCCGCGGCACGCCGAGCGACTGCGCCACGATCAGGCCGGTAGCGTCGAGCCGGTAACGCACAGAGGAGTCGTTCATGTAGGCGGCGGGATCGCCGACGACGAAGAACAACTCGTTGGCCTGAATCGCACCACGCAGGTGCGGACCGACCTTGGTGAGGTCCAGTTCGAGCTCGGATGTGTCGGGCATCGACGCGACCACGACCCGCTCGATGTCTTCCGTGCCGGCTTCCACGAGCAGGCCCTGCGGAGTAACGGCAGTGGTGCCGTTGTCTGCAGCCGCGCCGAGACCCTCCGGCGCCAGGCCGATCGCGCGCCTTCTCGCCGGTGCGAGCGCGGCCTGCTCGATGCGGCGCGCCAGCGCCCCGTCGGAGGGCGAGACGCCGGCCAGTGGCGCCGCCGGAATCACCGGTGGAGGCACGGTGGCGGTCGCAGACCATTCGGGCAGGCGCGCGGCGATGAGCTCCAGGTAACCCAGGAAGCCGCTACCGAGGCCGCCGCCGGCGCTGTACAGCGGTGCCTGGCGCGGCTGGGCGTAGTAGGCCAAGCCGGCGCCCGCAGTCGCGGGCAGGATCGCCAGGTACGCGGTGGTCGCGGCGCCGGTCAGCGCCTGGCCCGTCGCTGGAGGGTTCGACGGGGCTTCGGGTGCAGCGGCCGGCGCGAAGGCGGGCAGCCCCGCCTGGAAGTACACGACGGCGCCGGCGCCCTGCTGGAGCGCGGCGTACTCGAGGCCAGAAAGGCCAAACATGACGCCGTTGCGAGTGTCGGTGCCGGGGTTGGAGGGCGGGATGACGGCGAGGTCGAAGGCGCCGTCTGGCGCGAGGTGGTAGCTCCACGTGGTGCTCTGCGGGTCCTTGTCGACAGTGGCTGGCGTGTGGCACAGCACGAGCCGCGCCGGGTGCAGCGGCGCGCCGTACGCGCGCGGGGTGAGCGTGGTGGCGTAGCCGCGGTTGGTGCGCAGCGTGGCCGCCAGCGGCCCGATGGCGGGGCCACTACCGTCGTCGGCGAAGAAGCCGACGCGGGTGCGTTCGGCGTTCAGCGGGAACAACCAGTCGAAGGCCACATGCAGCGTGAGCGCAGCGGCGCCCTGCACGATCACGGGCATCTCCAGCGTGTCGACGGCGTCGCCCGGCGCACCGTCGCGAAACGGCGCGGCGTAGCGGATCAGTACTCCCAGCTCCGCGAGCCCGTCAGCGCCCGAGGCCGGCAGCGTCACCTGCGCGCGCCAGCTGCCGAGCGAGGGGCCCGCCAGCGGCAGCCACGCGGTGCCGGCCACCGACGCGCACGTTGCCTGCGGTCCGAGGAGTTCCAGCGCGCCGGCCGCGATCCCCCAGCCGACCTCCACCGGGTCGGGCTGGGTCAGCGCGGCACCAACCGGCAGCTCGACTGCGTATTCGCCGACGGCGAGCACGCTGGGCCGGGCCACAGTCCAGGCGATCGAGGAGCCGCTGCCGGTGGCGCTCGCGGCAAGCGTCGCGAGCTGCCAGTTGCCGAGCGGCACGGTGGGGTCGGCGATCCAGACCACCCGGATCAGACCGGTGGGCGAGAGGCGGGCGAGGAGGTCGTCGAGCTGTGCCGAGAACGCGGCCAGGTCCGCCGGCGTCCTACCGAGGAACACGTAGCTTCCGCCCTGGTCCTGCCATGCCTGATCGAGTGTCGCCGAGCCCTCGAACGCTGCATGGGCGCTCGGCCGGTAGCCGGCCCAGAAGCCCGTCAGGTCGGGTTCCCCCATGCTGCTCAGCGCATACAGCGCCAGTGAGGCGACCTGCGTGAACGAGGGCGCGGGCGGCGTCACATCTGCCCACCCAGGAGCAGGCGGTCGCCATTCAGCAGCGGCAGCGACAGTGCGTCGAGGCCCGGCCCCCAGGTCACCAGGCCACCCCAGTCGAGGTGCACTGGGAAGGACGTGCCGGCGTCGTAGCCGGCGGTGGGATCGAGGACGACGGGGCCGAGTGCCCGTTCCAGGCGCAGTCCTTCCACTGTTCGCCCGGTCGAGGGTGGGCGCCGCCCGAGCCCGTCGAGGAGGTTCCCGACGGTGGTACCGACGGGAACCACGTGCTCGATCCCCTCGACCTCGACGCGGACGCACAGCCTGAGCACCGCTCGCCCGCGAAGGTAGGCGATGCTCACACCCGCGACCGGCGGGGGAGGTTCGGCGTCGATCTGCGCCCACTTGGCGGCGCTCGCGATCGTGAACTGCTTGATGGTGCGCGAGATCGCCGGCGGCGTCGCCGGCTGGAGTTCGGCGGGGATCAGGAGCCGGTGGTAGGGCCGGCGGAAGGCAGGGAAGAACAGGTCAGCGGCGTCTGCGCCGCCGCTCTGCACGACGTCGGGAATGGTGCCGGTGCCGGTGATCTGGGGCGCCGGCACGGTGATGACGCCGTTGGCGGTCAGCCAGCCGATGAACGCGTCGAAGCCGACGAGCCAGGGCTGGTCGGGACCGCCGTCAAGGTAGTCGCCGATAGCGAAGTCGGCGATCTCGCCGCCCGCGTAGCCGGAGGACCATGGGGGTGCAGCACCAACGGCGGTGAGGTTGAAGTCGCCCGTGGAGACTCGCAGGATCGTGCCGGGACGCAGATCGACGCAGCCGCGCGTGCTCGACAGGCCGTATGCGTAGTAGAGGGTCTCCGTGAAGGTCTGCGGCATCAGCCGCGAGATGGCCTGCTGCAGCGCGAAGACGCCCTGCGGAGTGGCTCCGTTCTGCTCGGCGGCGCTCAGCAACGAGCTGTAGGTCGCGGCGAGCGTCGCGCGGCCAGCGTCGAAGCGCAGCGCACCGTTGGCGATCGTCAGCGTGTACGGCAGCGTTGCGGAGCTGGCGGGGTCGGTGTTGGCCGCGAGCTTGAACGGCACGTCGGTGGCGCCGCCTTGGGCTGGTTCGATCGGTAGCTGGGTGAGGGCGCCGATGTTCGGGAGATAGGAGGTGACCGGCGTGGCTTCGATCGCGAGCTTCGTCGAGCGCAAGATGCGCGGCGTGCCCGCGGGGGCCTGCACGAACAGGCCGGGAGCGAACAGTGGAGCGCCGGAGCCGACGCCGGTGCTGGGCCCGTGCTGGGCCTGGACAACGACGCGGTAGTCGCGCGTGAGGTCGCTCAGCTGCGTGGCGAGCCGCAGCGACGTCGCGCCCGCCGGTGCGGAGCCGGTGGCGACGGGCGCGCTCACACCGGCGACGACGATCGAGATCGCGTAGCCCGTGGCATCCGCGACGCCGCTCCACGCAACGAGCACCGAGGCGCCGTCGAAGGACACCTCCCGAATCGCGGGCGCGGCGGTGGGCACGCGTAGACGCCGACCGTACGGGCCTGCCGAGGTGAGGCCACCGCTCACCGTTTCGCCCGCCACCGCGACCGACAGGTCCTGTCCGGCCGCGGGCGCGGCCGCGAGCGGCGCGCTGGTCGCCCTGCTCTGCACCGGCGCACCGACGGGTTCGCCGCCGATGTAAGCCTGCAGCAGGTAGGCGGCCGCGCTGGCGCCCGTCCACGAGACCGTCGCGACGCCCGTAACCGGGTCGACGAGCACATGCGTTGGCGAGGGCGCGGCGGCCGGCACCGCGACACCCGTCGACGCGGGCCCGCTGGAAGCGGGAGCCAGCGCGGCGACCGTGACCTGCCAGGTCGGCTGGGGCTCGCCGAGCGAGATCGTGGCGGGCGATGCCGAGACCGTTCGCTGAGCGACGACGGCAGAGCCGTCGGAGACCGTCACCAGGTACCCCTCGACAGCCGCGGGCTGGGTGACGGCGGTCCACGCCACACTCACAACGGCTCCATCCCAGCTCAGTCGGGTGATCGTCGGAGCGTCGACGATCGCGCTGACGGGGCCGGCGGATGCGCCTGTGCCCATGCCCGCCGCGGCAGCAATCGTGACCGTCGCGCCCTCCACGCCGGCCGCGAGCGGCGCCTGCCACGCCGTGCCGTAGACGCGCGTGAGCACATCCTGCTGGTCTGGCACCGTCAGCCTGACGAGCGCACCGTCCACACGCGGATCAGCGGGGGAGGACCACGTCGCGAACAGCTCGCCGCCGGTCCACCGCAGCGCCACGTCGGTCGGCTGGCCGAGCACGACCGGCGCGAGGTTGCCGATCGGACCGAGCGCCGCACCGGCCTGCACGCGCACGCTCGCCGCCGCACCGGCCTGCACGCCGGCGAGCGGGATCGAGGCCGAGGTCTGCCCGGCGGGCACGGCGGCCAGTTCCACCGCCACGCCCTCCGACACGACCACCGGCACGAACCCCGTCGGCGTCGGGCCGCCGCCCGGCGCGCTCCAGCTAGTCGTCACAGAGCCCTGGTCTGCGGAAGTTGCGGCCGTCACCTTCAGGCCCGAGGTGAGGAGCGCGAGCGTCTGCGCGAGACCCACCGCCACACCGTCGAGTTCGCGTACGAGCACCTGTGCCGCCGTGGCGGGAGCGTCGAAGCGCAGGAGAGCTGTCAGGCCCTGCACCTGGGCGCGGGCGAGGTCCCGGCCGCCGGCGACGACGGTTACGAGATAGGTGGCTGCGGCGTCGCCGTTCCATGCGACGAGCAGCGAGCCGTCCTCGTAGCGGGCCGACGCGATCGCCGGCGCGAGGTAGGGGATCGCAATCGGCGCGCTCCACGGCCCTGTCACGCCGTTGTAGATGCCCCGCGCGGCCACCGCGAGGGTCGACCCGCTGGATGGCAGCGGGAACGTAGCCTGGCCCTGTGAGTCGACCGCCACCGGCGCGCCGGGCTGGCCGTCGACGATCAGGCGCGCCTGGAGCGTGAGCCCTGCGGATGGAAGCGGGCCCGCGAGCACGTGCACGAGGATCACGTCGCCGGCCTGAGCGTGAACGATCTCAGGTGCGGCGAGCGTCACGGGGGCGAGTGCCGGCGGACCGAGGGCGGGGCCGCAGCGCGCGCGGACGCGAACGCCGTAGTCGGCGGACGCGTCCAGCGGAGGCTCGACTGCCAGCGTCAGCGGCGTATCCTGCGCGGGAAGGGGAAGTTCCGCCGTCTGGAGGAGACTGTTGCCACTCAGCAGCTCCAGTCGGTAGCCGCTGGCGGGGGCCGACGGCTCGGATGGCGCCGTGGCCATCACCGTGAGCGAGGCGCCGTCGTAGGCGCGAGCGCCGAGTGCTGGCGCCGCCAAGACCAGCGGATCGCCGCTCGCGCCGACCGCCGGCATCCCAGGGCTGGCGGCCGCGCCGAGGCGCGCGACGACACCGACCGTCCACGGTGTGCTTCCTGGCGTCAGCGGGAGCGTGCCGCTCGTGGCGTTCACCGACACGCTCTGGGTGCTTGCCGTCGTAGCCGCGAGCAACTGATAGCCGTCGACCTCGCCGACGGTCTGGCTCCAACGCGCGTAGAGGACAGCGCCGTCGAAGCTCGCCTCTTCCACGACCGGAGCCGTCCGCAGCACGGCAACCTGCGCGCTGACCGGACCGCTCACGCCGACGCCGGTCGCCCTCAGCGCCACTCGCCCCATGGCGAACGGGTCCGTCGGCCACGACGACGGCAGCTGGATGGTCTGCGGCGAGCTCGTGCCTGCGAGCGCGGTGACGGTGTCGGCCTGGCCGGGCATCGCGAAGACGGCCTCATAGCCCGTGACCGAGCCGGCGGGCGCGGTCCACGTCAGCGTCACGTGACCGTCGGCGCTCACTCTCGCGCCAACGAGCTCGGGCGCCGCCCATATCAGCGCGGTCCCGGGGGTGCCGGCGAATTCGGTGCCCCCTGCGAGCGCTGTCACGGCAAGCTCGATCTGCGCGGTCGGTTCAAGCGGTCCGTCCGGCGTGAGCGTACCCGACAGCCCGTCCACGACAGCCTGCCCATGGCGCACTGTCCCCACGAAGAGCTCGATCCGGTAGGCGCTCGCCACACCCGCGCCGGTAGCGTCTTGCGCCCAGGCCCACGTTGCGTACACCTGCTCGCCATCCCAGCTAGCCGCAGTAACGGCTGGGGTACTGGAGAGCAGCGGCGCCGGTGGCCCGGGCGGGGAGGCTCCAAGGGGGCCGTTTGCGATGGCTGTCACCGCATACGTGAGCTTGGATTCGAGGAAGCCGCTGGCCAGCGTCACCCTCGCGCTGGTCCCCGACAGGTTGGGGAACGTGGCGGGCGTGCCCTGGCTGGGTGTGACGACGATGGTGGTCGAGGCGATCGCTCCGGCGGGCGCGGCGGGCATCCGCCAGCTCACGTCGAGCTCGAGGCCGTGGATGTTGGCCTGTTCGACCTGCGGTCCGCAGCTGACCACGGCGGCTGGCGGGCCGAGCGGGCCGGAGGCGGTGGGAGTACCGGCGGCGCCGAAGGACTGCACCCTGACGGTCAGGCCGTCCACGTTGGCAGCGACGAACGGGATCGTCGCGACCGGCGCGGCGGCGGGCGAGGATGTGAGTGGCGAGCTGGCGAGCAGCTGCTCTCCCTGAAAGAGCCGGGCGACGTAGCCGGCCACGCCGGGGGCGCTCGCTGGCGGGGTGACGGTCACGAGGACGCTCGACGCGGTGAGCGCGATCGCCGCAACGCTTGCACTGGAGGCGATCACGGGAGCCGTAGCCCCGGCAGGCCCGACGCCGCGGCCTGCAAGCCAGCGCAGGCGGGCGCTGTAGGCGGTCGCGGGGTTCAGCGCGACCGCGAAGGCAGCGAGGCCGGCCGTGCCTGCCTGTTCGGCGACGACGGTGGAGCCCTCGAGCAGCTCGGTCCGGCAGCCGGTTGTTCCTGCGGGATCGGCGGCGCTCCAGGTGACGGTTAGGGTGCGGCCGTCATAAGCGGTCGTGACCAGCGACGTCTGCACGTTGGGCAGACCCACGGGAATGCTAGCCGGTCCCTGTGCCGGTCCACGCAGTCCTGCCACCGTGGCGGCATATACGACGCCCGCCGCCAGCGGCGGCTTGGGCGTGAAGGTCCCGCCGTCCGCACCGGAGATGACGGCGGCGCTGGTGGTCTGACCGGTGGCGCTCAGCAGCACCTGACCCGCGGTGGGATAGGGAGGTCCCGGGAGGTTCTCCCAGGCAATCGAAACCGCGCCTTCGAGTTCGACGGAGCGTAGCGCGGGCGCGGTAAGGAGAACGTCGACCGCGGGACCCGGCGGTCCGCTCGCCGTACCGCTCACCCAGACCGGACGCACCGTCCACGCGGTCGCAAGATCGAGAGCCGCCGTCAGGGGGATGTTCACCAGTGTGCCGGTGGCCTTGCCCGTGGCAAACGGCTTGCCGTTGGCGTAGAGCGTTGCGCTCGCCACGCAGCCGCTTGGGGGCGTCCCGGCTAGCACCACCGAGACGCTGAGCCCAACGGCGGGATCGTAGGCGACGCCGGCGATGGCCGCGGGCGTGGTGACGAGCGGAATGCTCACGGACGGACCCGTCGAGTTGCCGAACGCGGAGCTCGCCTGCAGGTTCGCTCCGGTGGCGAGCACGGACGGCGGGCTCAGCACACCACTCGATCCGATGAAGATGTTCTGTGCGAGCGGCTTGCCCTGGGCGTCGAGAACAGCCACCTGCGCAGCGTTAACGACGGAGGCAGGCAGCATCCACGAGGCGTGCACCTGGGTGCCGTCGTACACGGCCGCCAGTTCAGAGAGAAGGTCGACAATCACCAGCAGCTGGTTGCTGTTGGTCCCCTGCTGGCCGCCGCTGACGGCGGCCACGGCGACCTGCGCTGTTTTACTCGTGATCGGAGCGGAGAGTTTCACTGACCCCGTCGACCCGTACCCGGGACCGCTCGCGAGGACGGACTGGCCCTGGTAGACCGTGATGACAAACTGATTCACCCCCTGGATCGGCTGCCACTGCGCGCCGACCTGCAGGTTGCCGTCGTAGGTGGTGGCCAGCAGGGTGGGGGTCGGCACGGCCATCGTCCGGCCCCGTCAGCTCGCCGCTGCCTTCGCGGCCATGTGATTGCGATAGTCCTCGTGATACATAGGGTCGAGGTGCGCGAGAATCCAGTTGGGATCCGCGCGGCGCGCGCGGTATGTATGAACCTGAAGCTCGTAGTCACCGACGAGGATGCCGTTCGCGAGCAGGGCGTTGCGGCCGGGATCAGGTAGATCGTCGGGCAGGCCAAGGCTCGCGTTGCACAGCAGGCCGCTGAACGACTCCTGCGCGACGGTCGCAAGTGGAGCCGTGCCGCCGTCCACGCAGACAATGTCACCGGCGGCCAGCTCACCGGCCGGGCGGGGCCCGTCCGGTGTGAGGACGAGGTGGTTGTGAGAGAGCACGAGCTCACGCTCGGCGTCGACCGTCAGGCGCAGCACGGGGCCGTCGTGATTACCGATGACGGTCGAAACGACTGGCCGTGCCTCCCCGTCGCCGGCACGGACCGCATGCTGGGAGGTGAGATCCTCGATGGCTGCCGTTGACCCGTCGGCCAGCGTGATCCGGGTGCCGGCGGCGAGGCAGTGAAATACAAATTCGATCGGCGGGATCGTGGCAGTGCCGTCGAGCGGATCGACGTCCGCGCCGGTGGAGCTGAGGATCGTGGCCACCGCCGGGAGCTGCTGGCCTTCAAGGTTGACCGTGAACTGGATGTAGAAGAAGGTGGCCTCGCTGGTGTCCCACGGTGCGGGGACGAAGAGGATCGGATTGCTTTCCGCTTGCGTCGCTCCCGCCGGGAGCGTCCACGACAGGCGTGGGCCGGACCACTCGCAGTTATTGATGATATTGGCGATCTGTTGGGCTGAGATTTCGAGGAGTCCGCCTTTCGGTCCCGGGTCTGGATTGGGGGTGCTCTGGCCGCGACCCAGATAGCCGTAGACAGACGCGATACCGGTGACCGTTCCGTCGAAGTCCGCCCAACCGACGAGTGGCACGGCATAGGTGAGGTTGTTGGTTCCCTGCCAGAACCAGTAGTCGACGTCTGCGAGTCCACCAGTGTTGCCGCGGGCGAGGCCGATGCGGATGTTGGACCCCCCTGATTTGATTTTCTTAGGCTGCGTTACTTCCGGGTCGGCCACGGGCGTCAGCCGAACGGTGCGCTGGACGATGTCGGTGAGCGGCGGTTCGCCCTGGGCGACCTGGTAGCTGCACTGGAGCGTGGCGACCATCGAGCTGACCACCGGCTGCGCGCCGCTGGGATCGGTGGCGACGCCGAGGAAGGTCCCGTCGCCGTACTGCACGTCAGAACCGCTCGCGAGGGGATTCGCGTTCTGGTCCTTCACGACGAGCGTGTTGGCGAGCCAGTACGCGCCGCCGAGAACCGAGGAGAAACCCTCGGACGCGGTGGCTTCCGTGCCGGCGAGCTTGTTGACCGAGCTTATGACGGCGCCGGTTTCGAAGCCATTGGCGTCCGCGGCATCCAACGGCGGAGGTCCGCCGGCGGCTATGTGGGCGTCGCGCGCTTCGGCGAGCCCCCGGTGCAGGCCGGGATAGATCTCCGGGGTCTGGCCACCGAGAATGTGCATATCGATGGCGTGGCGGTACTGACGCTCGTCAGAGAAGTCCAGCCGCAGACGCTTGCCAGGAGTACAGAGGCTTTCGACGTAAGCGGCGTCGGCCTTCTGCCGCTCGGTCAGAGCAGGTGTCATCGCTTCCTCCAGGATTCGCTCTGCGGGATAAGGGGCTGGTCATCCGCGTCGGCCCGTCTCGATTCGAGAACTCGATCGCAGTCCGGCAGCGTGAAGACCATGCACGGTCGCCAAGCATACCCCAGATCGTGCCACTGGGTCGTATCATTCCTCATACCGCAGAGCGCGGGCGATCACGAAGGACTCGCCCGTGATCCTTTATCGGTGCCGCAGCCGCTGCGCCGGGGACGAATGAGCGCCCCCCCTCGAACACCAGGTCCGCCGGCTGCTCACCCGCCGGCTTTACCTTTTTTTCACATGGGAGCGCCGTGACAGCTCCGGACCAGCCACGTCCGCTCATAGTCGCTCTTGATGCTTGACAGCCGCTATCTGAATATCCATGCTGCGCCACACGTTCCAAGATATCGATCTCTAGATAGCGACTTCCTTGAGCCTAACGGGTGCACATCATGCTTTCGCCAGCGTCAGCGAGGACGGCGTCAACAAGATTGCGCACGCCTTCTTCAGTGCGCGGCCGAAATAACTTCACTACGGCACCACGCCCTTCATCGCGGCGACGACGATCAGCGAGACACAAGTCTCCACGATTGCATTTCCCGGGATTCCGGGAGGGATCAGCTACATGGTTGACTTGTCAATCCCGCAGTTCGATCTCTACCCTCCTAACGGGCCCCTCCCACCGCCATTGGTGCTCGGTGCCAATCAGCTCAGGATCAAGACCGAAGCTCGCATCACGCTTGGATGCCTGCAAACGGGAGCATCGGAGAAGCGCGGCACCCTCACGCCAGTGTCAACAGATCTCGAGGTGTGGGCGATCGGGCATCCCGTCTCACAGACATTCAGTCTCGGAGTCGGCGATATCTACTTCCACGTCGATGAGGTTAAGGTCATGCCGGTCGCGCCGGCATCACTCGATGCAGTCCTCGACTGCTTGCTGCGCATGATCCTAAACGGCGTCTTGACGAGTCTGCAACTTCCGTTCAAGATTTTCAACGTCGACTTCTTCAAGCTAATCCTGGAAGAAGGCCCTCTGGTTACTGCCAACCAGATCGAGATCAGAGGGGACATCGTCTAAGCATGCCCGACGTAGTCGCAGCAATCGACGAAACGGCCGCGAACTCACTGCTCCATGACGCGGAGAGCGCGCTCGGAACGGTCACCGCGCCGAGCGGGAGCACAACTGCCGACCCGTTCGTACTCCAGTGGAGTGCCTCCGCCTCGTTCTCGGGAGGCACGGTGGGGCTTACGCCGCCCGATGTCATCGCGATCGACAACTGCACGATCAACTACGAGCTCGGAGTAGACATCGGTATCGACCTTAGCTTCCTGGACATCTGCCTGCCTCAGGTGTGCGTGCCGATCCCGTGCGTCGGCAACGTCTGCACGCCGATGATTTGCTTGACGTTTCCGACCATCTCAGTCCCGATCTCGTTCTCAGAAGCGATCGAGTTCTCCGCCGACTTTGACCTCACGGCAACCCTCGCCGGTGGCAACTGGGAAATCGACATCGTCATCTTGGGCGTTCCAACACTCGATCTGGGGCCTGGTGCGTTGGCGCTCCTGGCGGCCATCACAGTCGCCATCTCCGTGGCCCTCGAGGCCGTTCCTTTGATTGGTCCCTTCTTGGCACTCATCGCCCCATTGATCGCTGCGGCTTTCGCGATAGCCGATGTGACAGGGCTTTTGGGGGACATCCTCACGCCCCTTGTGTCGGGACTCAAGTTCAAACTCTACAAGCAGCCACAGCACTTTGAAGTGCTCCCAGCGGCTGGAGCACTCGATCCCGCGGTGTTTGTCACACTTCAGAACCTCAAGGCTGAAGTGCAAGACGCAGGCAAGCCCGAGCTCGTTGTGTCGGTCGATATTTAGAGGTGACGGAATACCAATGAACTCTTTGGACAGTCGTTTTCTCGTTGTCGGTGACTGCTATGGCCACCGGTTTGCCCACGCCGGGACGAGCCTCTACGAGCTATCGCACCTCCCGCTTCCGCGGGGCGCTCACACCGAAAGGGACTCCGCTCTCGCAATCACAGTACGCGACGCGCCCGGCGAAAATTCGACGGCAAGCCAGCTCAGCGTCACCGTAAGTGAAGACGAAGGTGGGTTGCACGCGGAACCAGCGCAACTCGAGATAGCCCTAGGCGACACCGTTCTGTGGGTCGCCGACAAGAGCATCAAGACTGGCTTTATGCGTGAGGGGCACGAATGGTCAACCGTTTGATAGTGCCTCGCTGACAAGCAACTCTTTGTACACCCACGCCTTCGGGCTTCCCGGCCGCTATGAGTGGCGCGACTCCCACGGGAGCGGCCTCGCGGGAGAGGTAGTCGTGAGTAAGCCCGAGGGCATGGAGTCAAGTGCCTGGCTGGAAGCTCTCTCAACAGGCACCGTTGTCCATATCAGTGACAAGGAGGCCACCCCGGCTACTGTAGAAATACTGCACGGTCAGAGGGTGTTCTGGGCGATCGCGAGAGCGCAAGGGATCAGCATCACCGATGTAACACTGCTCAACAGGCCAGAGGACGATGCCTGCTGAGTCACGCGATCCGCAAGGCGCGTCCCGCTGGGTGTGGGTGTGTGCCGGAAAGTCGATTCCGTGGCGGCTTTGAGCCGGTTCGCCGCATGCATGGCGAGACCGGCATTCGAACCCGGGACACCACGATTTCAGTGGTGAGGCCGCAGATCCTGAAACTAGCTGGTTTGCAGGAGCTTTAGTTTCGCTGAGAGACGGGAAGCACCCGTGGTTTGCTGCGGATTCGTGGGGATTTGGGCCGGCGGGTGGTGTTCGCCGGTCCAAAACCCGGCTGTGATCCAATTCCTGGCGCGGTCACGCGGCCTTCAGGAAGCGCCGCAGCGCCTCGCGGATAACCTCGGAGGTTGTAGTACCCTCAGCCTTGGCGCGCTCGAGGAGCTGGTCGCGCAGCTCGGGGTCCAGCCTGACCGACTCGACGGTCGCGGGCGCCGAACCTAGCGCGGGTCGTCCGCGCTTGCCCCTGCGAGCTAGCAGCGTGTCTACGTCGTAGCCTGCCTCGGCCTCTACCGCAAGCGCCTCGATCTCCGTGTCGGTGATCGGCTTACCCGAACCGGTGTGGCCATATACACGGTCTCGACTCACGGCTCGATCAACCTCCTGAACTGGGCGCGCATCCTCATTGCGTGGATCGCCAGCTGCGTGCCCCCGATCGTGACGAGAACCACCACCTCGAGCAGGTTGCCTGCACGATCCGGCCCGATGACGAGCCAGCGGTCTGGGTCCTCTCCGGCATCCTCGATGGCGAGCACATGGTCAATGGCATGGCGGATGTCTTCGTCGGCAACGCCGTGCTTGCGAGCCGACGGATGGATCTCCACGAGAACTTAGTGTACTACGGAAATAGGGGCTGCTCCAGCCTGGGTGGGTCCCTGGTGATCTCCTGCTTGCAAAGACGTCGCTCGCGCGGCCGATTCGGCGCAACAAAGCACGGATTTGCAGGGGATTGGAAACGCTCCCGGCGAGCCCAGTCCTGGGCAGATGCCCACGGATTATGAGCGATTATTGTGGATTCAGGCACTTCTGGCGAAGAGTGCCTGAGCGTAATCCCGGTCAGTCGAGGTGGGCGCCGTCGCTGCCACGTCGAGGTTCGATGCCTGCTTCGCTCCAAAAGGAGGCGCGAGATCGCGAGTACCGAAAAGGTACTGAAAAGGCACCCGTGCCCAGAAACCGTGTGCCTCCCGGTTCAATCCTGCAGGACGCGTGAATCCCGGAAAACCTAGTATTCATGCGGATAACCGGCGGAAATGGCGAGACCGGGATTCGAACCCGGGACACCACGATTTTCAGAAGGCCCCGAAAACCCGCTCGCGAGTGCGGATTTGCAGGACTTCTACTGGTAGTGCGCGAGCCGCGTGGTCGATGCAAATTGCCGCAATTTGCGCCCGCTTTCAAGCTGATTGGGACGGCAGATCGCTGTCCCGTCCCAATCAAGCGGCGCGCTCAGGGGCCACCCGCGAGCAGCCCCGGGGTTCGGGCTTTGCGCCGCGGCGAGTCGCGGCGGGCGCGTCAGGCCGCGGCGGCGTGGTCGGCCGCCGGAGTCTGGGTGTCGGGGGTTACCAGCTGGACGCGTTCTCCGCTGGGCAGTGTCGCTTCGAGGGAGATGCCCATGGCGGCCATGAGCCGGAAGGCGTTCTCGGTTGTCGGGTTCGCTGTCTCGGAAGTCAGCAGTCGGCGCACGCTTGAAGCCTCGAGGCCGGCGCGTTCGGCGAGCGCGCGCTTGGTCATGCCCTGCTGCTCGCGTGTGGTCTCCAACACCGTCAGCAGGGCGTTGCGTGAGCGTAGGGCCTGGACTCGCCTATCGTACTCTGCGCGCTCGGGCTCGGACAGCAGTGCGTTGACTGCGCTCTCGTGGGCGGACTGCTTGGACATCGCTCAAGAATAGCACGTCTGTGGCATATATGCAACAACTCTTGTGGCGCTCATGGTCGTCCATCCTCGACGGGCTCTCTGGATAGGGTGGGGCCGTGCTCTGGGATGTCGAGTGGCTGGTCAAGACCGACGGCGGCCGTCGCGACGTACCCGCGTTCGAGTTCTTGCTGGGCCAACCGCCGGCCGTGCGGGTACAACTGCTCGCGATCGTCGATGCCGTGCGCAGCACCGGACCGGACCAGTGGAGAGACACCAGCTCGCATGACTCTATGCACGGCGCTTGCGAGCATCTGCACGAGGCGCGCGACAGGCACGGACAGATGCTCTACCGGCTCTATCTGCTTTGGCAGCGACGCGAGAAACGTGTGGTAATCCTCGACGGCGGCGCCAAGCCCAACGCCGCCGCGCTACCCAACTCCTTCTACGACGACCTTGCCGCGCTCGCCGCAACCATCAATGAGAACCCCACCCCCTTCGCCGTAGCAGACGACTTCGCCCGCAAGGCCCTCACCACAGAAGCAAAAACTGGCTGACGGCGCGGCCGGAAGTGGAAGCGACCATTCGGGTCCATACTGCGGACTCAATCGTGCTTATGGGAAGGCGTTAAGGCTATATGGCGGACGAGTCGATACCGCTCGTGCCATGTCCACAAATGGGTTTCCGGCTCCCAACGCGCGCGGCGTCGTCTACCTCGTACATTTCTCTGGGCGCACCAAGCAAAACCGTCAGCACTATCTCGGCTTCTCCAGCGATCTGGAACGCCGATACCGCCAACATCGGCTTGGCTGGGGCGCGAACGAGACCAAGAAGGCAATCGCGGAGGGGCTCAAGCTCACAGTCGCGCAGACTTGGGATGGCACTCCAACGCTCGAGCGACGCCTGAAGGAATGGAGCAAAGAGGGGAGGAAGGGCTTCTCCGGCATCTGCCCCATGTGCGGCGGGAACGACGATCTGCCGCCAGATCTCGCACGGGACTTGGGCACGCCGTCCATGCGGGTGTATCGCTCAGAGTCTCGACCGGCGTAAGCGCACCGTTGTCGTCGCCTCATTGCGTAGCTATTCGGGAAGCGCGCACTGATTACCGGAGTGAACGAACAACGTCCGCAACGTCAACCACTTGGGTGAGAGCCGTTCGGGCGTCTCGACCATCGCTCAATAGCTTCCCACACGCACTCGCTCTCGCGTGGCGAAAGCCCATAGCCACAAGAGTACTCCCTACATTCGCTCCACAACGCGCTTGAGTATCAACGTCATGAGTTGGTCTCTCGGCTCGCTCGGGCACCTCGGGTATCTTCCATAAACCCGAACGAGCCGGATAGTCGGTTAGCTTGTGGTCGGCAATAGGTAGTTCCGGAACCGAGACCAACGGAAAGGGAGCGACAAATGAAGCGCATCATCCTCGCGGTCATCGTGGCCGCGTTCCTCGCCACAGCAGCGCCCGCAGTGGCCTTCCCGGTCGTCATATGCGTGCCGAAAGCCGAAGGTGCGGCGGTCATCACGCCGACGAAAGGTGCATGCGCAGCCGAATACACCAAGCAATACGCGATGGGTGGGGCTGAAAAAGAAATCTTCAGCTACATGACCTGGAACCCCAAAGGCATTGACGAAAAGCCCACTATTGGGTTCACAGGCGTCAACATCCAGATCACCAACCTCGCCTCGAAAGACTCGGAAACTAACGGGACGGGCAACCTGATCATCGGCCTGAACAAAGAAGTGACAGGTCCTCAGACCGGCTCAGCCAACCTCGTGGTCGGCAGCTCCGACGAATACACAGGATACGACGGGATAGTGCAGGGCAACAGCAATGCAATCGCCAACGGTGACTCCGACGCCATCGGCGGCTACCACAACTCGGCGTCGGGCGGCGGAGTGACCGTTGGCGGCGAATCTGACATCACCAGCCATGAAGGCGTGGCTGTGGGCGGCTTCGCGAACGAAGCCGTGGGTGTGCTG
The DNA here is from genome assembly GCA_963752865.1 of uncultured Solirubrobacteraceae bacterium. Lineage (GTDB taxonomy): Bacteria > Actinomycetota > Thermoleophilia > Solirubrobacterales > Solirubrobacteraceae > Palsa-744. The sequence continues at coordinate 227,439 of CAVVZU010000001.1, read as the reverse complement.
TCCGCGACATTCGGGGGCAGGATCACTGATGCCTCGGGCGAAGAGTCGGCAGTCGTCGGCGGCGCCGGGGGTAAAGCCACCTCGCTGTACTCTGCGGTCTTCGGCGGGGAAAGCGACGAAGCATCCGCCCAGGCCGCGACAGCCATCGGCGGGGCGAAAGTCAAAGCCACGAAAGCCAAAGAATTCGCGCACGGCTAGTAGCAGAGTCCCGTGGCAACGGTTTCCCGGTTGTCCGTCAACAACCGGGGCTTGATGCAGGCATACCCCTTGTAAGGAACACACAATGCCGCTCGTGCAACGTGGGCGACGGCTAGGCTAGGCCGCAAGTGCAGCGATTACATGTTGTGCAAGGATTGCCGGGAACGCACCTTCAATGACAGCTTGTGCATCTCCCACGCATCCGTCGCCTCACCAACCATGAGACGGCCGTAGGCGGGTTCTGACGTCAGGGTCAGGGTCATATCTGCGCGCCTTAATATGCGTACCGGTGACCTCCTGCTTGCAAACCGATCCTGAGGACCTTTGGGAGTCGGCCGATTTGGAGGACTTCTACTGGTAGGCGCTGAGCGATTCAGTCCGCCCTGATTGCGCGTATTTGCGGGCTTTTCGAGGGGGTTTAGGACCGGAAGTCGTGCTTTGGTCCTAAACCCTAGCTCGGGGATGGTGTGATTGCCTGTGTAGAGCACGGTAAGGTGCTGGAAGGTTGCGACAGGCGCAGCCGTCCGTATAGAGGAGCCAGCTTATGCTCACCAAGGAACGCACGCTCGAGGTCGAGCGCGAGGCGACCACACTAAGGATCGGGGCTATTGCCGGGCAGCTCCAGGCGAACCTCGGTCAAGCGTTGACCGCCCATATGGCCGGCTTGGCCGACACCCGCCAAATCGGACGGATCAGCCGCGGCGAGCACCGCCCACAGCAAGCGACGGCCAGGCGCCTGCGCGAGGGCTACAAGGCGGTGAGGATGATCGCCGAGCTCTACGACTGGGAAACAGCCAAGGCATGGCTGTTTGGCACCAACACGCGCCTGGATGACCAAGCACCGGTCGAGGTGCTTGGGACGGCCACGACCGACCAGCAGTTCACCCGCATCGCGCGAGCTGCCAAGCAGTTCGCCAGCGCGGACGGGTGAGTCTGCGCCGGGCTGGTCTCTGGCAAGTCGCGCACTACTCCGACCCGCTGGGGTTCGCGCCCCGCGATCACTGCTCTTGGGGGGCACCGCTTCGACGACGTTCAGCGGCGCCACCGCACGCTGTATTGCGCGGCCACCCAGGAGACCGCGCTACGGCCCGGCGAACTCGCTAGAGCTTCTGTGCTGTGGCGCGGTGGTAGAGGATGGAGAGGAGGCGTCGCTCGGTGGCCAGCGGAAACGGCCGGTGATCCCCATCGGCTTGAAGCTCGATGTCTGCTCGACCGACTCGGAAGTAAAAGAGATCTTCGTAGTACACGGACTTGACGCGTGCGTGTGTCCCGTTCAGCCCGTGGACCGTGCCTGAAGTGGCGATTCGAAACCGCAAGCCGACGCTCCCGTATGTGCCAGAGAGAGGGTTGGGCAACGAAGTGATGACTCGACGTATGCCCGGCAGGTTGTACTCCCGCTGAAGATAATTCGCAATGCAGCGAATGCCACGTTTGCTCGCTACAGCCGAGAGGTAGCGCGCGGCCAATGCAGCGTTTTGCGAGGCAGTCAGGTCAGCTCCGACGCCAGAGGTGACGCCATCGTCTTCGCCGAGGTTGAGCCGCGGCGAGTAGACAACGACTACGTCCGGCCCAGCCAAGGGGAAACCCATGCAATGGACTAGCTCATCGTTTGCGGCAGCGACGTTCATCTCTTTTTCCCGGGACAGCGCGACCATGCCAGGTGCATCGGACTTCCGCAGGTTGACGGCGTGGGCGTACTTCAGCAACCGTGCGTTCGTGATGGATGCGCTTGGCTGCGATGCTGACCTCGTCTTTCCACACCCCGCGACAAGCGCGACAGTGACGGAGAGAGTCAGCCAAATAGCAGCGATGCGCAGCACCGGTCGATCATGCCAAGCGGCAGCTACCGGGGGGTTGTTTGTTGCGCCGGCGTGCCGTCAACTCTCGCGTTCAACGCGATCGATCGCCTTGCCCAAATCAGCCAGCGTCTTGTCGAGCGCCCGCAGGAGCCGCACGACGGTGTGCCGGCATCAGGGTAGACAGCGCTTCCTGCCAGACACGCTCTCCGGTGGGCATCGTCCCTTCGTCGCCTTCAGGGCTACCATTGATTCATGGCGACTGCGGTGAAGAGACTCGACTTGACGGTCGGCGAGATCGTGGAGGTGGCTGGGCGTCGCTATGAGGTCGTCCCGGATCGTGAGGGTGGCGTGACAATCGAGCCGCCGATCACCCCAGCGGCAGAGCTGCACACCCGGAGGGGAACCAAGGCCGCCTCCGCAGAGGACTTCGAGCGTCTCTCGGTCGACGTCCCCTTTGACGACGAGGGCTAGCAGTGCCAGATAGTCCGGCCGGCGGTCCGCCACCCGTGCCGATCGAGTTCGGCTCGATTGAGTGGAGAGAGGAGGTCGAGCGCTACGACCCTCGCTCGCCAGCTCGAACCCAGGCACAGAGCGCCCGCAAGGCGATCGAGGCCGGAAACACGACGCTCGACTGGAAGCGCTGTATGGCCGATGGTCCCGGCAAGACCAAACTGCCTGGCTGTCGCAAGCTCTATGTGCCGCTCGGCAACGAGGGCGCCTCACAGGCACCGTACGGGTTCGTGTTCCAGCTGATCCAGAAGCCCGACAACAGCCTCGCCTGGAACCTGATCGCCTTCGGCGAGCGCCACCCCGCCAATCAGAGAACCCGCAATGTCTACGAGCGGGCCCACAAGCGCCTGCATGGCCGCTATCCATAGTCTGCCCAGCGCGAGCAGCTACAGGCTCGCGGCGCGGTCGACGGGCGACTCTGGCGCATACGCAGCCCGACAAGCATTGGGGTCGATGGGCAGGCATCCACCTGCTGTCCATCATCAGTAGTCGCTGTCAGGTCGGCAGGGTCCTCCCTGCCGACCTGAGTGACGTTTCAGCGGAGGGGCGGGTTCTGTCAAGGACGGGCCGTCAGGCCCCGCCGCAGGCGGCCCCGCAGGGGCGTCCTTGACAGGTTCCGACCCCGGAGCTACAGGCCGCGACACACGCTGTGATGACCGGCGAGAGCGCATGTATCAGTCAGCCGGAGGGGGCTGACCAGCCTCGCCGACGTGGGTCCCGAGTGTACGATCGACCACCGCGAACGCCTCGTCTCGCTTGCCCATGCGTACGAGTGCCCACGCAAGACGCTCGCAGCGCGAGCTCTTTGGCGGGGTCGCTCTCGTGTCCACCCCCGGTTCCCTGCGGCCAATACAAATCACGATTGTGCACAGCAACCACCTCGCAAGTGCGGCGCAGCGTATTGGTGACCGGGTCAGAGAGCGTGTCTGCCGCGGACGCCCTAGTGAATAGCCACCCTTCGACTTCTATTCCTTTAGCGCCTCTTCGAGACGTTCTTTGACGACTATTTCTGCGGTTCTTGGCGCGGGAGGCACACTACCGCTCACTCCGTGAGCCATCGCACCAGCTCCTGCGCCGCCAACCTCACCTCGGCCCACTGCTCGAGCTTTACGACCTCAGGAAACGGCATCAGTCCGTCGCCGTCGGGCAGCTTGCGCAGGGCGCTCACGAGCGCTCTGTAGGCTTCCACCTCCTCATTGACGAGAAGCACATAGCCGAGCAACTGCTCTGGCTCTGTGGCCGGAAGTTCGTCAAGGAGCATCGTTCGCACATCGCTGTATTCCGCGAACACGCCTCCGATCGCCTGTTGAATGGCGAGGCTGCGCGCCGCCAGCCGCAGACGGCGGCGGGGCTCGGGCGTCAGCACGTCGTACAGCTCTCGCGCCGCAACCTTGACGCGTGGCCACTCGGATTGCTGCGACACGCGGTCGAACGGCATCCGGCCCCTGTCTGTTGGCAACGCTTCCGATGCGGCCAGTAGCTCTCGATAGCAGGCCAGCTCTCTTGCTGAAATGAACACCCTGCCGACAAGCGCCGCGCCTTCCTCTGGCGCGACGTTCGACTCAGCGTACTCCAACGCCTCCCAATAGCTCGGCCAATGATTCGGGGAGCCAAACTCTTCGCGGGCAAGTTCTGCCGCCGATCCCATCAGGTTGCGGCGCACCGCCGGACATTGGACCACCGGCCTCGCGTCGCTCACCGGATCATTCGCCCTGACCGTCACCTTCGGCTGCCTCTGGGGAGTTCCACGTTTCCCATTCTAGGAACTTTTCAAGCGGGATGTGAGCCTCCGGAGCCTTAGCGCTCGAACCAGGAGTTATTTCACCATTCTCGTCTAGTGACGAGCCGCCCGATTCGACGTGCACGTGATCCTCCTGCCCAGCGTAGCCGTCCGGTAGAGCTTCGTTACCCGGGTCGACGCGCACCCTGTTGTTCGGGTTTTCGGGATCAACCCATTCCCAGCCTTCGCCCTTCTTCGCTGGTGTGCCCTCGCCCCACGAACTCGGAATTTTTGCCTGCACCTCGTCGCGTAGCAGCTCGTCCGCTGCGACCACAGCCACGCCAGCGAAGGTGGCGGCAGGAATCGCGGTAATGATATTTTCGATCGCTGAGCTGGCGTCAAATTCCGCGATCGAGAATTCCTGGGACCCGAGAGGGTCGACCTCGTTTGTCGGGTCGTTCGCTGTGTAAAGGTAGGGGTTGACGTGTGCGACCTGATCCCTGCTCAGGAATCGCCCGAGATCGGGGGCGTACTCGCGAGCCCTGTCGAAGTAGATACCGCTTTCGGGGTCCCATTGTTGCCCGGCGTAAAGAAATGGGTTCTGCACAGAGCCGCTCGACGACGGCTGACCGAATGCGTCGTATGAGTATCGCTGAACGATGTTGCCGTGCTCGTCCGCAAGTGCGATCGTCGAGCCCTCGCCGTTGACGAGATATGAGTAGCGGTGTCCACCGCGAGCCATCTCAAGAACCTGGTTTGTATGCGCACCATCGGTGTAGACGGCAGAGGGCGTCGTGGAACCGGATTCATATTCAAGGTGTACCGAGTCTTGGTCGTACACGTCGACTGTCGTCGCGCCTTCGTGTGTCGCTGTCACGCGCCGACCGAGCGGGTCGTAGGCAAATGCTTCGGTGCTTCCATCGGGGAGACGCACTGACAGGAGCTGTTCGCGGGCGCTCCAGTTGTAGGTCGTCGTGGCTCCCGTCGCTACTATTGTCCGTTTTGTCAGCTCGCCGTCCGCGTTGTAGGAGAACGATTCGGTCCCATTCGAAGTCAGCTCGTCGTCGGCGTTGTACGTATAAGTAGAACTGCCCGCGGCGCCACGGCGCCTCGCACGGTTACCAGCGCGATCGTATTCGTAGTGTGTCGCTTCGCCGTCTTCGGGAGCTTCTTCGGTGAGCTCATCCAACGGATCGTAAGCGAAACTCGTGGCGAGACTGCCGGTTTCATCGGAGGAGCTGCGCAGCCCGCTCGGGGTGTAGCCGTATTTGCTGCTCGCCACGGGACCGGCGCCGCTGCTCGCGGTCCGCGAGGTCAACTCTTCGCCGTTGTAGGTCAGCGTGTCTTCGATGCCGTCCGGCCTCGTAACGGTCGTCAAGTATCCGTCGGGCGTATACCCGAGTTTGAAACTCGCCCCCCCGGGCTCTGTGGATGGCGATACGGAGGTAAGGCGCGAGAGAGCGTCGTAGCCATAACTCGTGGTGCCATCGGGCCCGACCAGAGACGTGCGGTTGCCGTTGGCATCGTAGGTGTATTTCAGGGTCACGGCTGGTGCCGAGCCGATGGCACTCGTCGTCGCGCCTGTGATGCGGCCATCGTCGTCATAGGCGAACCCAAGTGTCTGTGTTTGATTGGCGATCGCGGTGGGTCGCTCAAGCCCGTCGTAGACAATCGTCCTGCCTTCGCCGCTTGAACTCGCTTCTTCGACCAAGTTCCGGTCAGCGTCGTAGGTGTAGGCGGTGGTTTCGCCGTCGCGATCAATCCGCTTGGTGCGAAGTCCCGCTTCGTTATATTCGAAGGTTTCAATGTGGCCGAGGGCGTCTGTGACCGTCAGGGGCTCCCCTAGCGCGTTGTAAGTGTACCTGGTGGTGTTCCCTTCCCCGTCGGTGACGCTCGTAAGATTGCCACTGCCGTCATAGCTATAAGTAGTTTGTCGCCCGTCTTCACCGACTACTGATTCGAGCTCGCCTGACGGGCTGTAGATGAAGTGCGACGTGCCTTCGCCCGTGGTGACAGCGGAGGGATATCCGTATGGGTCGTACGTGATTTTTTCCGTCACGCCCGATGGATGGGCGATGGACGTGGGGAGCCCTTCTGAATCGTACGTCAGCGTTTGTACCGCGCCGTCCGCGTTTTCGATCTTCGTCGGGTTGCCATCGACGTTATACGTGACCGCGGACTGCCTTGTTCCGCTCGGGCCGATGACTGCGGTGAGCTGCCCAGATGAATTGTAATCGAACCGTGTGGTGTCGCCGTTGGCGTCCGTTTGCGCCACTAGGTTGCCGTCTGCCCATTCCTCTGTGGTCGTGTGGCCCTCCGGGTCAGTGCTCGAGAGTACGTGTCCTTCGGAGTCGTACGTGTGTTTGACGGTTAGCGTTTTCCCTTCGAAGGCTTTTGTTTCTTCGATCAGGTCGCCGAGGGGATCGTAGCTCTCGATCTCCGTAAGCTTCCCGTTCGGGTCGGCAATCGTTTCCGTGCGGTCTTCCACGTCAGTGGAGAGGTGCTCGACCGACCCGTCGGCCCCAATGACTTCGCTGAGCCGTCCTTCCGAGTTGTACACGAGCTTCTGCAGCGGCTTAGACGCACCTGATCCTGTAGTCGTCAGCAGGTCGTGATCCGAGTCGTATGTGTAGGTCGTCGTGTCGCCGTCGGCGTCGGTGTAGGAGGCGAGGTTGCCCGCGGCGTCGTAGCCGTAGTGCAGATGCTGTTCGGAGGGGCCGGTGATTTCGGTGATGCGGCCCTGCGAGTCACGCGTGAACGTGAGCTGTGGTCCGGCGCTCGATTCGATCCCGTTGTGCGTGAAGGTGAGCTTGTTGTGGTTGAGGTCTTCCTCGGAGATGAGGCCGTGTTCGGTGTTTAGGACGTACTTCACGCCCGAGCGGGTGGTGAGGAGGAAAGTATGGGCGGTCCAGGGGTTCTCAAAGTCGCCTTCGTAGAGGGTGCCGTTGAATCCGTTGAGGATTTCGGTCGGTTCGTCGACTTCTAGTGTCGATGTCGTGTTCGTGCCGGCCTTCGCGGTGAAGCGCGGCAGCACTTCGAGGTTGTTGAAGTATTCGCCGTGCGGTTCAAAGACGAACACTTCTGTCTGCCCGTCGGGCAGGGTGACCGTGACGGTGTGCTGTGGGCGTGATTCGTATGCGTACGCGCAGAGGCCAGAGGATTCTTCGCCAAGTTCGCTTTCGGTAGGTTCGCCGAAGAGGCATTCGGACTCTCGCTGGATCCAGCCCCCTTCGCCGAGCGGCCCGTTGGTCTGGATCTTGTAGTTCGAGAGCATGAGGTTCCATCCGACGCCGAAGTCCCCGACGGACTTGTCGGTTGAGTCATACACGCGCTCGACGGCCATGTTGAAGCCGGCGACCGGGATTTCGAGGTCCTTGTAGGTCTGGAGGTAGCGACCGAGCTTGAGGTTCCCGGAGACCGTGAGCGATGTGGATTCGCTCTGCACGCCACCGCCGGAAGTGGTCGCGGTGACTGTGATCGTGTAGTCACCGTTGGCGAGCTTCGTTGGATCGAACGTTGCGAGCGTTTCGGGCGGCGCTCCTTTCCCACTGGCGAATGTGGTGGCATGCGGTTCGGTGCCCTGGTAGGCCACGGACCAGCTCGCGATCGATTCGCCCGACGGCGGGCTGATGTGCGCCTTGATCGCCGTGGGCGCCGTGACGACCGTGCCGCTCGCCGGCGTGACTTCTCCTATTTCCGGAGGCGATGCGACGTGGGTAGTTTCTTTTTCTTCTTTGTGTTCTTCTTTTTTGCTTTCTTCTTCTTTTTGTTCTTTTTCTTCTTTGGTTTCTTCTTGGTGTTTTTCTTCTTTATGTTCTTTTTCTTCTTCGGTTTCTTCCTTGCCTTTTTCTTCTTTGTGTTCTTCAGCGGGTGGCGCGACGCCGACCCCGAGCGTGACGGTGGCCGAGGATGTGGCGTAGCCGCCGCCGGAGGCGTGGACCTCGATCGTGAGCGTGTAGGTGCCGCTCTTGAACTGTTCCGGTTCGATGGTGGCAAGCGTCGAGGGGTGTTCGGCAGTCGTTTCGGCGAGCACCGTCGGCGTGCCTTCGCCAAGCGGGGTCAGGGTCACCGTCCATCCGCTGATGGTTTGTCCTTCCGGTGCGGTCGCCTGAGCTGATACGGCAGTCGTGACGCCGATCACAGAGCCGCTCGCGGGCGACTCGTCGCTCAGTGTCGGCGCCCCGCTCGAGGTCTTGGTCGGTGGTGGGGGTGGGATGCCCGGCTTTGACCCGACCGTTAGCGGCACGTTCTCGGTGGCGCTGCCACCAGGGGTGCTGGCGGTCAGGGCCAGCGTGTAGCTGCCTTCGCCGAACTTCGAGGCTTCGATTGTCCCGAGCGTGCCGAGTTCCACTGAGCCGGTTCCGCTCGCGAGTTGCACCGGGGTAGCGTCGCCGCCTGCGGGGGATAGCGTCAACGACCAGTGGGTATCTTCTTCGCCGGATACGTAGCCGATGACGGGTTCGCTGCGGGTGACGATGCTGCCGCCGAAGGGCGTGATGATTTCCACCGATGGCGGTTCGCCGCCGGGGATTTCGCCTTCGCTGACTTCGGTCGGTGGCGGTGGTGGCGGAGGCTCGACCGGGATCGCCCATGGCACGATCAGCTGGTTGGAGGCGACTTGGAGGCCTTCGACGGAAGCCGTCGCGCTGATGTTGTCCTTCCCGGCGACGTGACCCACGTAGGAGCCTTCGGCGACGCCCGCCGCGTTTGTGCTCAGCGAGATGCTCTGCGAGTTAGGGCCGTAGATGTGCACTTTGACAGGTAGCCCTGCGATGTCGGCGCCGCCCGCGTTCCTCGCGTGGATACTCAGGGTCTGCGTCTGGCCGACTTGGTCGCCGGAGATCGTCGACGGGGAGAGTTCCAGCGAGACCGCGGGGGGCATGGGCACGTTGATCGGGACGCCTTCGCCACCGACCCGTGTCCAGGCGTGGGACTCGTTCTCGTTGCAGTCGCCAGGGTCGATCCCGCCGGTGTTGAGCACCTGCCCGGTGTCCTGGTAGGTCGTGGTCTTGCCCGCGCTCGTTACGTGGATCTGCGGCACGAGGCCATCGGGTGTTTCGTTACAGGGCACGATCGTCGGCTCGTCGGAGGTGTCGAAGTTGTTGCCTTCGGTCTGCGTGAGGATCGTGATTCCGTGGGGCGCGACTTCGATGTGGTTCCCCCAGAGGTCCGTGTGGGCGGAGCCGATGTCCACGGAGACGTCTTCGAGGGAGATCGGTGTTTCGCCGCTGTTATCGAAGCGCAGCGCGCCGGAGTCATAGCCCGGCCCGAGCTGGCCGATGAAGTTGACGCCGGGCGAGCCTTCCCACGGGAACGGGAAGATGTTGCCTGCGGGGCGCAGCCCGTCGGCGTAGCCTACGAACACCGAGAGCGGCGAGGCGTCAGGCGTCACGCTCTGCACCTCCATCTGCAGCGAGAGCTGCTTGCCGCCATGCTGGAAGTAGTCGAGCTCATACGGGTAGGAGCCGGGGCCGGGGAAATGCACCGTCACCAGATGCGCCTGCGGTTCAGAGCAGCACGTTTTGTTATACGCGCCCACCAGTGGCAGACCCTGGAAGGCTGAGGTGTTCGATTCAGGGGCCCCTTCGTTTTCACCCGAGACGCGCGAGGCGCCGCCGCCCACCCCCAGCAGGAAGCCGTCCTCGCTTGTGACCTTGAAGGTCACATCCCCGGCCTGTGCGACTACGAACTTGGCGGTGAACTCGGCCTCGAAGGTTTCGAGGCTGCCGAGTCCGGCCTTGAGTTCGTTGCCCTGCGCGGGGATGATCCCGTTGACTGCACCAGTCTCGTCGGTGGTGAGGTCTGTGAAGGGACGGGTTTCCGGTGTGACGAACCACGGGTCCGTGTTGTGCGGCACGCGCGAGAGTGCATAGAAGGCCGCTGGCACACCCGATTCGATCGCGCCACCGTAGGAGAACTGGCTTACGTTTGAGGCCTGGCTTGCGTTGTAGTGGGCCTGAATTTCGCCGGCGCTTAGGGGCCTTGCGTAGAACGCGGCGTTGGAGATCTGCCCATAGAAGTCGCGCTCCGATGTCCCGTAGCCGCCGATCATCTGTCCGGACGGCGCATACGGCGTTGGCTCAGAGGAGCGGTACACCTGGGTGCCGTTGACGTAGAAGGTCACCGTCCCATCAACGTTTACCTCCGCCACGTAGTACCACTGGTTCGCGGCCGCGAAGCAATAGTTGGTGTTGATCCACGTCACAATCTCATAGAGGCCTGTGAGGCATCCGCCGGCAGAGCCGTTCTGGCCAAAGACACCGAAGCCGAAACCGTTGCCGCCGCCGTGATCGCCGTTGTAGATAACCATCCCTTCCTGGTTGAGCTTCGCCGGATCGATCCATGCTTCGAGCGTCCAGTTGGCCTGTGCCTTGATCGGCGTCTGCGGGCTAAGGAGAGCGCCTTGACCTGAGAACGCGACCGAACCAGCACCGGAGAAGGGCCCGCCTTCGCCGTTCTCCACGTCACCCACGACCGTTGGGTTTGCGGCCTGGGGGTTGAAGTCGATCGTCGGGAAGGTCTGCGAGAACGCCGGCGTGTCGCCTGGTTTCGCAGAGAAGCCACTCGCCGAGTCATTCGCGGCGTAGAAGTTGCCCTGTATCGGCGTTGAGGAGACCTCTCTTAGCGCGAGGAACCAGCTCACGCTCGCGGTGTTCGAGGTGATCGGCGCTTCGCCCGAGGGCGCGTAGGAGGCCTGGACTTTGTCCGTGCCTTCAGCCTCGCCCTTGTAGGAAAAGGCGGCTTCGCCTTCTGAGTTCGTGAGCGCCGTGAGCGTTCTTGGGTTTGCGCCTGCTACGTGCAGTTCGACGGTCTTACCCCCCAGCGGTTCACCGCTCGCGCCTGAAAGCGTGGCCGTGAAGGCCTGGGAGGCGCCAATCGCATCGGGGCCACCCTTCGATGGTGTGAGCACAAGCGGCGAGTTCGCGATCCGCACAGAGCTCGCCTTGGTGTAGACGCTCCTTTCGCAAGCGCAGTTGTTTGAGACCTTCGCGCGCAGTTCATAAGGTCCGTCGGGATAGGGACCCGAGGTCGTGTTCCACTGGGCGCTGAAGTTCCCGCGTGAGTCAGGTGTGAGCGGGGCGCCGATCGATTTCCAGTCGTTGGAGCCCTTCGGCGTGGCTTCGAAGGTGGCGTGGGCGAAGATGAACTGCGTGTTGGACTCTTCACCGTGCCCTTTGACGGTGACGGTTCCTGCCGCATACGGTTGCGTTTCAACGGACCCGCTCAGCCCGTCGGAGGTGAAGGTGACTTTCGCGCCGCTACCCACAGCCACCTGGAAGCTCCCGCCTTCTTCGATCACAAACGTACCAGCGCTCAGGGTGAGCCCCGCTCCGGATTCGGCATACCAGCAGCCGGTCGCGACCTGTTCTTCGATGCCCCCGCCAGTGAAATTGACGGACCCGCCGAGCTCTCTGACACTACCATCGTTCAGGAACCCCGCGCCGATCTGTGAGGACCCATTCAAGCCGAGGTTGACGTTGAAGCTGCCGGTATTGGTGATCGACGGCTGGGTGCCGCCGAGATCCTCGATCGAGCTACCACCAAACCCACGCCCACACCCAGGGTCATACGCATCATCGTTGAACGTACCCGCGTTCTCGATCTGCGCACCATTAGCCATCAAGAACGCACCATCAGTCGAACCACCAGCTGCACCAAACGTGACAGTCCCGTCGTTAACGAACGTCGCACCATTCAACTCGGGATACGTATTGCAGTTCCCCCCATCCAACGTGCCCGTCGCACCCGACTCCAACACAAGCCTGCCAGTCCCCGCCACCACCGGCTGACCACCACCATAAAGCGAAGAAGAGACATCGAGCTCGCCCGCAAGCGAAAGCGTGCCCCCGACCAACGTGAGGTGCGAGACCGTGGCTGGCGGACCTTCCTCGATAGTCAGCGAGCCGCCGCTGACGCTGGCGCTCGCACCAGTCCCCTTCAACGCGGTCGCACTAACAGCTGCGCCAGTGACCGCGACTGTGCCTTCACCCGACCAGGTGTCTTCGTCGAGCGCGAAGGACCCGCTTGAGAACGCGAGCGTGGCGCCACTGCCAGCCGACCAGGTGGCGTGCATCCCCGAGCCACCAGCGCTCAGATCGATCAGGCCCTGTTCGTCATCGACGGTGCCGCCGTTGTCGTTCAACGCCGCTGCAAGTTGGGAGGAGACACCCGGCGACCCGAGGTTGACGTTGAAGTTGCCGGTGTTGGTGATCGACGGCTGGGTGCCGCCGAGATTCTCGATCGAGCTACCACCAAACCCACGCCCACACCCAGGGTCATACGCGTCATCGTTGAACGTACCCGCGTTCTCGATCTGCGCACCATTAGACATCAAGAACGCACCATCAGTCGAACCACCAGCTGCACCAAACGTGACAGTCCCGTCGTTAACGAACGTCGCACCATTCAACTCGGGATACGTATTGCAGTTCCCCCCATCCAACGTGCCCGTCGCACCCGACTCCAACACAAGCCTGCCAGTCCCCGCCACCACCGGCTGACCACCACCATAAAGCGAAGAAGAGACATCGAGCTCGCCCGCAAGCGAAAGCGTGCCCCCGACCAACGTGAGGTGCGAGACCGTGGCTGGCGGACCTTCCTCGATAGTCAGCGAGCCGCCGCTGACGCTGGCGCTCGCACCAGTCCCCTTCAACGCGGTCGCACTAACAGCTGCGCCAGTGACCGCGACTGTGCCTTCACCCGACCAGGTGTCTTCGTCGAGCGCGAAGGACCCGCTTGAGAACGCGAGCGTGGCGCCACTGCCAGCCGACCAGGTGGCGTGCATCCCCGAGCCACCAGCGCTCAGATCGATCAGGCCCTGTTCGTCATCGACGGTGCCGCCGTTGTCGTTCAACGCCGCTGCAAGTTGGGAGGAGACACCCGGCGACCCGAGGTTGACGTTGAAGTTGCCGGTGTTGGTGATCGACGGCTGGGTGCCGCCGAGATTCTCGATCGAGCTACCACCAAACCCACGCCCACACCCAGGGTCATACGCGTCATCGTTGAACGTACCCGCGTTCTCGATCTGCGCACCATTAGACATCAAGAACGCACCATCAGTCGAACCACCAGCTGCACCAAACGTGACAGTCCCGTCGTTAACGAACGTCGCACCATTCAACTCGGGATACGTATTGCAGTTCCCCCCATCCAACGTGCCCGTCGCACCCGACTCCAACACAAGCCTGCCAGTCCCCGCCACCACCGGCTGACCACCACCATAAAGCGAAGAGGTGACCTCGAGGGTGCCGCCCAAGCTGAGGGTGCCGCCCGAGAGGTTGAGGGTCGAGGTGCTCGACACTTCGAGGCCGGGGATGCTGACGAGTTCGGCCGGGCTTGACAGTTCCAGCGACCCGCCGAGCAACGCAAGGCCGCCTTGATCCAAGAGCACACCGGCCGTGTTGGTCCCTTCCGTCACGTCGACGGTCGTGCCCGGGCCCACGCAGGCGACGTCGCTGGATGTCGGCGTGTTGCCGGTCGACCAGTTGGAGGCAGTCTGCCACAGGCCACCCGAAGGACCGTCGTAAGTGTCCGTGCAGCCGGCCGCCGCTTCCACCATCACGCTCGCCGCTGAACTAGTGCTCGTGCCTACGGGGTTTGTGAAGACGGCGCGGTACTCGTACCCAGACTGCGAATGCTTCGCGCTGGCGATGGTCAGCGTGCTGGTGGTGGTCCCCCCACTGTTCGTGGTGCTAGTGCTATCTGTGGAGTCGTTTGCCCATTCCGCACCGGAATCGCTTGAGGATTGCCACTGCACGCTCGCGGCCGGGTTCGCGGAGGCGGCAGCAGTGAGCGAGACCGTCTTGCCTTCGGCGATGGCCTGACTATCGGGCTGCGTACTGACAGGACCGATCCAATCGACAGTAAGCGAGGCGGCATTAGAGGTCGCGCTGCCGACAGCGCTCGTGAAGACCGCTCGGTACTCGTAGCCGTTCTGGGCGCGGCTCGCGCTAGGGATCGTGAGCGTGCTGGTCGTCTTGCCTGATTCGCTCGAGGTGCTCGCGGTATCGGATGTGTCGTTGCTCCATGAGCTGCCGCCGTTGCTCGAGAGCTGCCACTGGACGCCAGCGGCCGGGTTAGCGGCGGCGGCAGCGGTGAATGAAGTCGAATGGCCTTCGTTGACGGCTCTGCTTTCTGGCTGCGTTGTGACGGGGCCGATCCAGTGCACGGTCAGCGTCGCGGCGTTCGAGGTGATGCTGCCACCGGCGTTCGTGAAGACGGCTCGGTACTCGTAGCCGTTCTGGGCGCGGCTCGCGCTAGAGAGCGTGAGCGTGCTCGTCGTCTTGCCTGACTCGCCCGCGGTAGTCGCGGAGTCTGTGGTGTCGTTGCTCCAGCTGGACCCGGCGTTCGTGGAGAGTTGCCACTGCACGCTCGCAGCCGGATTCGAGGACGACGCAGCCGTGAACGAAACCGGCGTGCCTTCGTTGGCGGTGGCGCTCTGGGGCTGGGATTCGATCGGGCCGATCCAGTCGACGGTGAGTGTGGCGACGTTTGAGGTGACGGTTCCGGCGGCATTTGTAAAGACGGCGCGGTACTCATATCCGCTGTCGGCACGGACAGCGTCAGGTACGGTTAGCGTGCTCGTCGTTTGTCCTGGTTCGCTGGTGGCGCTCGCTTTGTCGCTCGTGTCGGGGTCCCAGCTAAGGCCACCGTTGCTTGATACTTCCCACCGGACGGTCACAGCGGGGTTACTGGCGGCTGAGGCTGTGAACGTCGCGGGGTGTCCTTCGCTTACGGTTTGGCTTTCGGGCTGGCTGGTGACCGGCCCGATCCAGTCGACCGTGAGTATCGCCGCATTCGAGGTAACGCTCCCCGCCGCGTTCGTGAAAACCGCCCGATACTCATACCCATTCTCCGTGTGCACAGTCCCTTTGACCGTCAGGGTGCTCGTCGTCTTACCCGCTTCGCTAGACGTGTCCGCGGTATCCGTCGTGTCATTGCCCCAGCTTTTGCCTTCGTTGCTAGAGACCTGCCACTGCACACTCGCCGCCGGGTTAGCCAACGCCACCGCCGTAAACGACGCCGACTGACCTTCATCCACCGTCACACCCGACGGCTGCCCCGTCACCGGACCAATCGCCTGGACGGTCAGCGTCGCCGCGGTGGAGTCAATGACGCCGGCCGTGTTCGTGAACACAGCCCGATACTGATAGCCGCTCTGCGCGAGCGCCGGGCTTTTGATCGTGAGCGTGCCGGACGTATTGCCAGCGTCGGTCGTGTCGTTGCTCCAACTTTTGCCTTCGTTAGTCGATACCTGCCACTGGACACTCGCCGCGGGGTTAGCCGACACGGCCGCGGTGAAGCTCACCTGGTGTCCTTCGCTTGTGGTTTGGCTTTCGGGCTGGGTGGTGACCGGGCCGATCCAGTCGACCGTGAGTGTCGCCGCGTTCGAGGTAACGCTCCCCGCCGAGTTCGTGAAAACCGCCCGATACTCATACCCATTCTCTGTGTGCACAGTCGCTTTCACCGTCAGGGTACTCGTCGTCTTACCTGCTTCGCTAGACGTGCCCGCGGTATCCGTCGTGTCGTTGCTCCAGCTTTTGCCTTCGTTACTCGAAACCTGCCACTGCACACTCGCCGCCGGGTTAGCCAACGCCACCGCCGTAAACGACGCCGACTGACCTTCATCCACCGTCACACCCGACGGCTGCCCCGTCACCGGGCCAATCGTTGGGTTGACAGTGACCTTCTCGGTGGTTT
The DNA here is from genome assembly GCA_963752865.1 of uncultured Solirubrobacteraceae bacterium. GTDB lineage: Bacteria > Actinomycetota > Thermoleophilia > Solirubrobacterales > Solirubrobacteraceae > Palsa-744. Next base: position 211,512 of record CAVVZU010000001.1, on the reverse strand, counting down.
CGCCGCATTTGTCAGCGATGGATTCGTTGTTGGCGTCGCCGCTGTAGGTGGCGAGGAACTGGTATGTCCCCGCGGCAGTGGGGGTAAAGGACGGTGAGTTGGCCTGGCCGCCTTCCAGGGACGCGGTTAGCGGCTGGGTGTTCAGCGGCGTTTTGCAGCTTGTGTCGCTCGCGGCATAGACGTTGAACGTCACGGTCCCGGTCGGCGACGCGCCGCCTGTGACGGTTGCGGTGTCGGCGATCGGTTCACCGAGGTTCACTGATGTGGCCTTTACGGCGGTGGTGATGGCGGGTTGGGCCTTGGCCCATTTGATGGTCGCCGGCGTCGAGGTCACGTTCGCTCCGCCGCCGGTGTAGGAAGCCTGAGCGGTGTCGGTGCCCGTGGCGGCGCCTTTGTAGGAGAAGCTGGCGATGCCGGAGGCGTTGGTGGTAGCGCTGCCGGTGTGCGGATTTGCGCCCGTGACCGAGAACGCCACCGACTGATTGGCCATTGCTTTCCCGTGGCAACTGAGGGTGGCTGTGAGCGTCTCGGTTTCGCCGACGCGCGGGCTTGTGGGAAGCTCCTGATAGCGTCAGGCCGAGGCCTTCCGTCAACGGGAGCGCGCCCGCGACCGAGACGTTGCCGCTGCCAGTGAGGCTCGCACTGCCGACGTCGATCGGCCCTCCGATCACGAACGTAGAACCGCTGCCGGTCAGGTTCAGGGAACCCGACTTCGCGTAGATGACGCCATCCAACGCCTGATTGGAGCTACCCGTGACACTAAGCGACGCGGTGCTGTTGCGGTCCGCGAAGATCGACACCGGCGAGCAGCCTTCTTCAGGGCCAGTGAAGTTCAGAGGCCCGGAGCCAGTAAGCGTCAGCGACGCTCCCTTTTCTCCCGCCTTGCATGGCGTCGGATAGCCGGAGCACGCCAGATACAGGGTCACGCCCTGCGCGGTCAGCGCCCCGCTACCGGTGTTGGCGAACTTGCTCAACACCACATACGTTCCCGCCGACAGCGTCAACCCACCACTGCCAGTATCGGTGATTTCCTTATATACACCGGGCGTGATCGTCTTCCCCGTGCTCCCCGTCACGCTCACCGACGGAACCGGGCTCGGCACCGTCAAGGACGGCACGCTGAGCCCCGCAAGCGGATCACCGATCGGAGTGATACCCGTAGTGAGGTTCTGCACAATGCCAGTGCCGGTGACCGACACCGTGCCTGCTACCCCAACCGAAGGTGCCTCAAGGCTGCCACTCCCAGTCACCGCGACCGCCGGTTTCCCGGACGAGTTCACAATCACGTGGCCTTTGCTGAGACTTATGTTGCCACTACCAGTCAGCTGTAGAGACTCACCCGACGACGACAGCACGCAAAACCCGCAGGTTCCGTTCGGCGCTTCGCCCGAAGCATTCGCCGAACCGGCTCCTGCATCTCCGAAGGCTGCCTCAGCGATGAAGACGAGGACCGCCAGCACCACCAATGCGACCGTCAACTTGGGTGGAATCCTAGGTTTCACCTTGCACTCCCGCGGGTGGGTCGGACGGGCGAACAACCACGCGCAGACGACACCCGGTGAGCGCCGCGTCAGGGCGGATATTTGCTTTCTTCCCTCGATCTAGCAGGCGCAACGCTCAGCCCCCCTTCTAGCCCATGGCACGAAACCGTAAAGCCGAATGGGCAGAACATATTGCGAGACTGCCCCCTTGTCAAGGCCAAACTGCAGGCGGATTACGACAACTGGAACTACCATGATTTCCAGTTGTCCCTCACCGCATTCCAAGCTGGCGGCTAGCCGGCGGCGTCAGGCGTCCGGCTCAACACTGGCCAGCGCGCCTGATAATCGGCGATGTTTGCGGTCTTTAGGTCTTTCTGACCGTCCGGTCCTTCCCGTAGCGTCGACTTCTTGCAGGAGCAGGTGCGCGAAGATGAGCCGATCTCCGAGATCCACTCAACCGGAACCACCGAGATGAAGGTCGATCTCGCGGCCGCGCGGATAGCCGCCGTTGTGATGACCACGGCTCTAATGACAGCTGTCGTCGTATTCATCGTGACCGTCATGCTTAGCTCCCATGGACACGGTGTCCCGATCGACCCGCCGTTGCTTCTGCTGGTGACTAGCGCCCTCGGATTCATCTACGGCACGCTCCTCTACGCCAATGCGTACCCGAGATACACGGACGAAAGTCAGTTCAACAAACAGATGCACTGCGGCAATGCGGTCTCTGAGATGCTCGGGGTCTACCCGCTGGTCCTCGCGCTGCCACTTTCCGTCCTTTACGCTGTCAGCAACGACACGATTCAGATCGCCACCCTCGTTCTCGCTACGGTGGCGTTTGTCGGATATCACGTCTCGAGGTACTCGCTGCTCGAGCGGTTCATCCAGAAAGCGGTGGTGCGCGTGCCCGCCACGGTCATCCTCGGCGCCGCGTCGATCTGGCTCTGGGTGCTCATGCGTCAGAGCCACTCCAGCTCCACGTCGACGGTGTTCGCATGCGTGCTGGTCGGGGTGCTTGTGGATGCTACATTGGCGATCGTGAGGGAGGAGCCTCCCTAGGGTGAAAGTGCCAATGGCGGCGCGTCATGTTGCCGCCTGGACGACGTGTTATCACAGGGCTCGATGCATCGACCATCTTGCGCTAGCTCGTGATGTCGCTCGGCGCGTCTCAGCACTCGAGAACCGCGAACAACCTGATATGGAGTGAAAAGTCAAGGTGTCGGGTGCATAACCTGATCGTCCGCGTTAACGCAAGCCTTTTGGGCTGCTCGCGCCCGCAACGTTCTCTGCCGGAGACGGATCGAGTTTGCGCACACGCGCGCTCGCAAGATTCCGACCGTGAGAAGGATTAGATTCATCGCGTGTGGCTCAGATTGCGAAGCGACGCTGCGCTGGGGACGGATGTCGTCGCGAAGGGCGCCGCAATGGCTTCCCCAGTGGCGGGGCTGGATGGGCTCATCGGTCAAGGCTCGGATACAAGTCCGCATCAGCTCACCGCGTCAGCCTTGGAGCTGCTTTTGGCGACCGGTCGTGCAACGGCTGCCGTCGGGCCGACGCCCCTGGCCAGGTTCAACACCGTTGGTTGGTGGGCAGTGCGTCGCTGGTATTGGACCGTTCACGATGCTCCCGCCGGACACGTCGATCTCGCTCCGAGCTCCAACCAGATAAAGAATCATCATCGAGGGGCGTTTAGCGAGGCGCTAGGGCTCGGTACGGCGCTTCTCCTAGCGGAGTTTCTTCTCTCGGCTGGCCAGCCAGCCGTGCCCGTCGGCGTCGCAGCAGGTGGTGCTCCAGTTGTCGTCGATATCGATTCACTCTTGCAGGGCAACTCTGTGCGCCCGGACTTATGGGTCCTTGCAGAACTGCCGACTCCAGGAGGCTCGCCGCCGAAGACCATCCTCTTGGAGGCGAAGGGGCGAACGCGGCCGGGGGCGAACGTCGCGGAGCTCGCGAGGGGCACCCACCAGGTATTGGCGATCACCGGCGCCACGCGTAGGATCGTTGCGGGAGTCGAGGTCCCGCGGACTGCTCTCACCGCCTTTGCGATCGAGGTGCTACCTACCTCGCCATCGCCGGGTCCCGAGGGCAGCGCCGTGGAACCTCCATCGGCCGGCGAACTCCCTCAGGCACCACCGTCGAGAGGCCCCCGAGACCCCAAGACGGTAAGAAAACGCCGTAAAGCATCCCTCGACAAGGTGGCCCCCGAGACCGTAGCTCGCGCTGATGCCGCGCGACTCAGGGCGTTCGCGTCGCTGGATGACACCGCCTTCGCCGAAAGGCGCATTCGGAACATTGCTACCAATGTGAACGTTGAGATCGAGGGCGTTACATTCCGGATCGATGACGGCGCCGAGTCAGTAGAGCTGACAGTCGGACTACTTGCCGATGTGGCGGAGGAGCTTCGAGTGAGCGACTCAGACCCAGAGCGCTTCCAGAGATCACGTGCGAGGGCGAGTGTACTTCGAGACCGCCTTGCAGCCGAGGATCCATCAAGGCCGACTCGTGCGGCGGTCGCCAACGACGGATGTGTCATCGCGGTACGACGCCTCTAGTTCGCGGCTCGAACCGCCGTCCGCGCCACCGCTGAGCAAACCCAAAACGTCGGTGGAGCCCACGTCACCGCCGTCGCCAACGCACTCAGCTCCGGTGTTGCCGCATCGGTGGCGCCACCGCCAACCCGCGCCGCCGCGATCAACCACATCTCAACACTCTGCTGGCGGCGAAGAGCCGCTCGTGTGCGCTCCACTCGCCGACGACGATGACTGACTCGTCGTTGCCGCAGACGGTTTGTCACCGGTCTCTGGTACCGGCGCGCCGTAGCGGTCGAGTAGGAAAGTGCCGACCGCCGCGGCAACCGAAGAACAGATCGTGCCTGACCAGCCGTCGAACGGGGTACAGGCGACATCCTCGGCGATGTTGACCCCGACCACCTGTATTGCATGCTCGCAGGCGTAGCTGTACCAAACGCCACAGTTTGCCGCTAGGTCGTGAACGTCGTCCCACGTAGCCTGCGCCTGCTCGACCACACCCACGGCTCCGTGCACCAGGTCGCCAGCCACCCCTTGAGCGAAGCTGGTCACACCGGAGACGAGCGCCGTGATCGAAAACTTTCCGTCGGGATCGACCGTATTGATGGGATCACCGCCAACGTACGCATAGGGCTGTTCGGTCGCGTCGACCATAGGATCGACAGTCAAGAACTGCCCCGTTGCGGGATCGTAATATCTTTCGACCAGATATACGAGGCCGGTTGTCGCATCCGTGTAGCCCTCCCCATACTCCAGCGGGGTCGTCGCAGCACCTGTGACCCTCGTCACCGCTCCGTAGGCGTTGTACGCGTAGGTCGCGGTTACCGCGCCCGTCGGCCCCAGCAGCGCGCGTGTTGATCCGAGGGCGTCGTGGAAGTAGTAGTTCGGTGATTCGGCGTGGCTAATTTGCTCGATTGGAATTCCGCCTGGGCCGTAGATGTAGTAGTTGCTGCCGTCATCGATGATCTCTGGGGTCGACGGCGTCGTGTCCCAGGTGAACTGCGTCGTCGACCCGACCGTGGTCTCCGACATCCGGAGACCGTCGCCGTTGTAGCTGTAGCTGATGGGGGCTGCTTGGGTCGGTTGGCTCTTGTGAGCGGATGCCTCACGGATCGCACCGCCCGCGGTCCCGTCATACGTGTAAAGGTCCGCTGGGACTGCTGGGCTGGTGCCTCCGGCTGTGGTGACCTGTACCTCGGCTGTACCGGCTCCTGCGGGTGACGTGACAGTGATGGTCTTGGCCGACAGGATCTTTAGGTTGGTGGCTGCGATGCCGCCGAAGGTGACGCCGGTGGCTCCTGTTAGGTTTGCGCCGGTGATCTTTACGACCTTGCCACCCCCGGCAGGGCCCGAGGACGGCTGTAGGCGGGTCACAGAGGGGGCATGCGGGACCTGGCGGACTTCAATGAGTCTTCCTGCCTGATCGTAGGAGTAGTCCGTCGCGGGACCTTGCGATGGCGTCGTGGTCGTAAGGTCTCCGTTGGAGTCGTAGGAGTAGTTGGTGGCGCCGGTTGTTGCTGTGCTGGCTGTCAGCTCGTCTTCTTCGTTGAAGGTCTGGTGGACACCGGAGAGCGTGGTCACGTTGCCGCTTGAGTCGTATTCGAAGGTGTTGCTTCCCGCGCCCGTGAGCTCATTCTGAGCGTTGTAAGCGTATGACGGGGTGCCGGTGAGCTTGCTGGCCGATTCAGCGGTGATTAGTTCGTCTTCGTCGCGGGTGTAAGCGAGGGATGCGAGCGTCTTCTTGGCATGACTTACGCTTGTAGAAGCGAGCTTGTCTGTCGTGCCATAGGTGCTCTTGACCGTATCGTCGTCGGGATAGCTCGTGCTCGTGTCGTTTCCGTCGGGGTCGTAGCTAAATGTCGTGGTGTGCCCAAGCCAGTCGGTGATCGCGGCAAGCCGGTCTGCTCCGTCGTAGCTCTTGGTGATCGTTTTCCCGTTGGGATAAGTGAGGCTCGTGACGTTGCCCGTCTTGTTGTAGCCGTATTCGACGGTGGCGCCCGCGCCGTCGGTGATGGTGGTCAGCTGGCCGTCTTCGTTGTAGGTGTACGTTGTTGTGCCGGTGCCGTCGTGCATTGTCGTGCGCTTGCCGTCGGCGTCGTAGGTGTATTCCACGTCGGGGGTTTTGCCGTCCGAGTAGTCGATCGCTGTGAGGCGGTTGTCCGCGTCGTAGGTGTAGGCGGTGGTGCGTCCCGAGCCGTCGGTCATCGTCGTTCGGTTCGCGTCTAGGTCATAGCCGTATTGTGTTGTCTGTCCGCCCGGCCGGGTGACCTGGATCTCATCGCCTCGTGCGTCGTAGAAGTCGGTCGTGGTACCGCCTTTGGGGTTCTTTGTGGTTGTGCAGTAGGCGGTTGTCGGTGGGCCGACGCACCCGTCGCTGCCCGGCGGGATGTCATACGCGTACGTGGTGGTAGACGGTGTGGAGCCATTCGCTCCGGCCGTCTTGGATGTCAGGCGATTGTCGGGGTCATAGCTACTTGTGGTGGTATTGCCGCGAGGATCGGCCACGGCGGTCTGGTTTCCGTCGTCGTCGTAGCTGTAGGTCGTGGTGTTGCCACCGGGGTTGGTGGTGGCCGTTAGCTCACCGTCGGCGTTATAGGTCTTTGTGGTTGTGTCCGCGACGTGGGGCGCCCCGGTTGCTGGGCAACTGATGTCCGCGGCAGTCGCGTTGGCGGAGGCTTCGCACGTGGAGCCTCTCCGTCAGCGTCGTAGGTGTAGCGGGTGGTGTCCGTGGTTCCTGTCGACGGTGAGACGCTATGTGAGGCGACGTCGCCATCAGCGTCGTAGGTGATGTGTTCGGTCCGGCCTTCGGGGTCGATGATCGCGGTCAGGTCGCCGGGGTCGGAGGCGTCTTCGTATTCGTAGCGCGTTTCCTCGCCGCGCGGGTCCGTGACAGATGTGGGGTCCCCGTCAGCGTTGTAGGTGCGCGTCGTCGTGCGTCCGAGCGGCGTCGTGGTGGTGAGGAGCTCTTGCAGGCTGTTGTAGGTATAGGTGGTCGTGTGCCCTAGGGCGTCTGTGGTGCTCAGTTGCTGCCCGGTTGCGTTGTAGGTACTCGAGGTGACGTTTCCGTTGGGGTCAGTGACCGAGGTCACGCCTAGCGTTTCGGAGTTGTACGTGTAGCTCCAGGTGCCTTGCTCGGGAGTACCAGCTGCCTTTGTGACCTGGCTCATGAATCCGTTGACGTACTGCTCGATCGTGACGCTGCCGTGCGGGTCGGTGATCGTCGTTGTCCCGCCGAGCGAGGAGAAGTTATCGCCGGTGTAAGCAAACGTCGTGGTGAGGCCCGCCGCGTCGGTCTGAGTGGTCACGCGGTTTTGGGAGTCGTAGGTGTTCGTGACGATCCCGCCCAGAGGATCCGTCATTTTTACGAGGCGGTGTGCTTCGTCATAGGCCAGCGACCAGGTCCGGCCCATTGGATCGGTCACCGAGGTCAGATCGCCGGAGCTGTCGTAGGCGTAGCTGGTGGTTCGCCCAAGCGGGTCTGTCACCGACGATACGTAGCCGTTGGTCCCGAATGTGAAGCTCAGCGTTCGTCCGGATGCGTCCGTGACGGTGCTGAGCTGTCCGGCTTCGTTATAGGCGAGGCTCGTCTGGTAGCCGTTGAGGTCTCCGATCGAGAGCAACTTTCCAGCGGCTGAGAAGGTGAGTAGCTGGGTGGCGTGCTCGGTCAGCGTGTACGTGCCGTTGGCGTTCTTTTCGAAGATCGCGTCTGCGGACGCTGGCAGCGTGTAGCCTCCAGATTCGTTGGGTACGGCTGCCAATTCGGACCCGTCGTCAAGAGTGATATCGATCGTGTCGTCTTCGGTCATCGTCAGATGCTGATCGAGCGATGAGTTCCACCCGTATCCGAAGATTCCCGCGGTTCCCGCGTTGAGCGAGTTGTACGTGCGCGTGAGTGATAGACCGGGGCCGCGGCCGCCGATCGAAACGTCGGTGAAGGTCTGCCAGAAGTCGCCGCTGGCACAGTCCACGGGGTCGCCGGCGACGCACCCGGTCGAGTGGCTGACAGCGTGCGAGGAGCCCACGGCCGTCCCAATTGGCGCCTCGTGATTCCCGACGCATACGGGTACGCTCGGGTCGACAAACGGGGTGCCGATCAGGGTTCCCGAGGTCTCGCCGTTGTTGTAGAAGGCGTCGGCCGATACGTAGTAGACGTTGTCCCAGGGTGCCGATGAGACCTCATACCACCATGTGTTGCCGTCCGCGACGGCGAAGCCCTGGACGCGGCAACTGACGGAGATCGTTGCGCCGTCGGGGATCGTAGGGCCCTCGGTCCCTCCCGCATGGGAATAGTTTGCCCACGTATCCGCGACCGACCCGGCTGTCTCCCCGGCCGGGTGCGCGGTCGTCGAGCCGCAGTTTGGGACGGCCGGGTCAACGAACGGGGTGCCCAAGAGACTGCCCGATGTGGAGCCGTTGTTATAGAACGCGTCAGCAGACACGTAATATCCGTTGCTCCACGGCGACGACGCGACTTGATACCACCATGTGTTGCCGTCGGCGACACGGAAGCCTTCTACCTTGCAAGTGATGGCGACGCTCGCATTGCTGGGGATCGTGGGCCCTTGAGAGCCACCGGCGTCGGAGTAGTTGGTCCACGTATTTGCCGTGGACCCAGTCGTCTCGTTGTAGGTTCCGGCGGCGGGCGGCGCTTCGCCGCTGCTGCACGTCGGCACGTTAGGGTCAACAAAGGGCGTGCCTAGCAGGCTCCCAGACGTCTCACCGTTGTTGTAGAAAGGATCGGCCGAGACGTAGAAGTCGTTGTTCCATGGGGAGGACGCGATCCTGTACCACCAGGTGTTGCCGTCTGCCACGCGGAAACCTTCGACCTTGCACGCGATATACACGGTGGCGTGGTCCCCGATTGTGGGTCCTTGGGTTCCCCCTGCGCTGGAGTAGTTACTCCATGTATTCGCCGTGCTTCCAGTTGTCTCGGGTGTTCCGCCACCGGTGCTGCCACATTCCGGGACGTTCGGGTCAACGAACGGAGTGCCTATCAGGCTCCCGGATGTCGCGCCGTTGTTATAGAACGGATCGGCCGAGACATAGTAGGTGTAGTTCCACGGCGAAGAGGCGATCTGGTACCACCATGTATTGCCATCGGCGACCCGGAAGCCCTGCAGCCTGCAGGCAATCTGGATCGTCGCGTGATCGGGGATCTGCGGGCCCTCGTAGCCCCCGGCGTTCGTGTAGTTTGTCCAGGTATTAGCAACACTCCCCGTCGTCTCGCTGTACGTTCCATTAGCGGCGGCGTGCGCCAAAAGTGACCTGCGATTGCGTGGCCTGCGAGCCGCGTGTCGGACGGTACCACGGACGACCTTGTTGCGCGAAAGGAAGACCTTGGTGCTGGCGCTCGACATTCGGCAGTCGGGCGTCACGACGCCGCACCAGTCCGCCTTACTGACATGGTTGCTGGCAACCCTGTGAACGCGCTGAGCAGGGGCACCCGCGGGCCAGCTAGCGCATCCTGCGGCGCAGCAGACGAGGGCGATCAGCAGCGCGGGTGACCGTCGTCTCGCTGTTCCACCCATAATCAGTTGCCCCCATTCACCCATGACCATGCCCCCTTGCTCGACCAGATCCAAAGGCTTCCCCCCTCGGCGTGGCGCGAGCATACACGTCTGGCCATCTACATGAGTTCTAAGTGTCTGCCTAGTTGGCTCATTTCGAACTACAAGATGCTAGGCCGGCTGGATCAGCGTGCATCGACGCGGCGGGTCCGCCGGTGCAGATCGCACCCCGGCCGTCGGGCCTGCTGATCGGGCGGAAACGTCACGGCTAGTGCCGGCCAAGACGCGAAGTTCTCAGCACGCGTGCGACTCCGGCCACAACGCCGGGCTCCCGAGGATCTCTCAGAACCAGCACGCGGCGTGACACACTCCGATTCATAAGGCCCGCTATTGGGCCCACCAACTTCCAGTGCGTTCCTGCCTGGACGACTCGTTGCGCCAGTGGTGGCGTGCCCGAGCCACCAGCGCGAAGCCCAAACTAAGGGCCGCCCTAGGCGGCGAGCTATCAGCCAGATGCGCTCCGGCTAGCAACCGCTTCGGCTGCTTCTTTTTCTTAGGGCCTATCCCGGAAGGGTTATGTAGATCTGTGTTGAATTCTTGGTCGAGGTCGTCATGTCACTCGATCAGGGGGTCTGTGATGGGCTGCATGGTCAGTCGTGATGATGGTTGGCGGATGCCGGATTGGTTGTGGGAGCGGGTCGAGCCGTTGCTGCCGCCTCCGCCGTTTCACCCGTTGGGAACACATCGCTCGAGGGTGCCTGACCGTGACGCGATGGACGCGATCCTTTTGGTGCTCAGGACTGGGATGCAGTGGAACGCGCTGAACGCGACCGGGGTTTGCTCCTCGAGCTCGGCTCACCGGCGTTTTCAGGAGTGGGAGCAGGCTGGGGTGTTCGCCGAGATCTGGCGCCAGGGCCTGTTGGAGTACGACAAGGTCGTCGGTATCGACTGGGAGTGGCTGGCAGCCGATGGCGCGATGAGCAAAGCGCCATTGGGTGGCGAGAAGACCGGCCCGAATCCCACTGACCGAGCCAAAAGGGGGCGAAGCGTTCGCTTCTCTGCGAGGCGCGCGGGGTCCCGATCGGGCTGGCGCACGATGGCGCCAACCGCCACGACGTGAAGCTGCTCGAGCCGACGCTCGAGAGCATCCCGATCGCGCGGCCCAAGCCGACGCGCAAGCACCCGCAGGGGCTCTGCCTCGACCGCGCCTACGACTCCGCCGGCGCCCGAGGGACCGCGATCTCGCATGGCTTCACACCCGCACATCCGCACCCGCGGCGAGGAGATCGAGCTCGAAGGTTCACACCCCCGGCTGGCGTGCCCGGCGCTGGGTCGTCGAGGCGTGCTCACTCCTGGCTGAACCGCAACCGCGGAATCCTCATCCGCTGGTCCAAGAAGGACGAGAACCACCTCGCGCTACTCCAACTCGCCAGCGGCCTCATCGCCTTCAAGAAGGCCCACCACACCACCACCCAAACGGGATAGGCCCTTAGTCGTGACCGAGGACGGGATGGGTGGTCGTAGTGACTCTTGGCACCGATCCTCAGCAGAAAGTTTGTTGCTGCCCGACCGCTCTTCGACACGGAGAAGGAGTCGAGCAACACGTTGGCTCACCACCAGTGCTGAAGGAGCCCAACAAGAAACAGGATCCCCGCGAGGGCGACGCAACCAAAAATGATGGCAGCCTTGTCAAAGATAAACTGAATCGCGTTCCTGACGAGCGGCGACGCAAACGCCAAAATAATTCCGGCTGGAATGGCCTTGAACCACGTTGGGGGGCCACCGGCTTCGTGCCAAGAGACGAGCCATTTATAGACCAGAACAGCAATAGGCGCGCAAATAATGAGCGTCCAGTTGAAGATGACTATAGGCCCGAGCTTGATAAGCGGATTTGTCCACGACCACGACCGGACTGCTTTCCGCCATCTCGGCATGCGCGCCCACTCCTCTTCTCTCCTGGCCCGTGCTTCCGCGTTTCGCCGTCGTTCATCTGCTTCGGCTGCGGCTATTCGCCGCGCGTACTCGGGGAGTGTTTCTGACGGATTGCGTATGTGGCTCCTACTGGAATGCCGACAGTGCTTGCATGGGACCGCGGACTCGATTCCCGGATCAGGTGGGGACCACCCGACTTTTTGGCCCACCTGCATTTCCAGCATGTTCGAGTTGAATTCCGAAGACCAATGGCGCACTTTCCAGATGGCCACACGATTCTTGCGGAACTGTTGGCATTCACACTCAATGCAGGCCGTGTTTGCCGCTGTCTTTGCCATCCGTCCCCCGACAGTAGAAGTACGTAGCCGCACCCGCGCGAAAGCGGCTGCCCAGCGCGGAGCCGGCGCCAGCGCGCAGCGGAGGCTACCAGGGTATGCCGTCAGCAACATTCCAATAACCGCATCTCTACGGTACGGCCGATGGCTTTCTTACGGACGCGATGCAGCATGCAGAGGATCTTGCGGTGCAGTTCGGGGCGTCGGAGCTTTGGGCGCATCGGCACTCCGATGTGGGTGATCCGTATGGGGTGGCGGCGTCCCAAAGTAATGCTGCGTTGGTGACGAGGGTTCGAGCTGCCGATGCCCCGAGTCGGCGCGACGTCGTGGAGGTTTACTCGATCCCGAGCCCGAGGTCGTTGTCTCGGTCCTGGTCGATGTCTTGCTCGGGCGTTTGCTCGCGGTCTGTGTCTTGCTGGGTGGCCTGGGCGATGTGAGAGTCGCGATCGGCGGGTTCGAGCTGCGGGTCCTGCTCGGCCGGTTCGATCGTCGGCTGGTTGAGGTCTTGCTCGAGGAGTTCGATCGCGGGCTGTTGATCGAGGGTCGGCTCGCCGGGCTGGAGGTCGGCGAGGGCCGGCTGGTTTTCGTGGCCTGTGTTGCTGGTGTTGGTTGGCTCGTTGGTTTGGCTGTGTTCGATGATCTGTTCGATGCGGTCTTTCAGCTCGGTGTGGATGTCTTTTCCGTTGCGGTCTTCGGTGCTGATGTGGACGTTAGTTTGGCCGCCGGTTTGGACGGCGGCTACGTACCCGAGTTGCTGGTCGGTCTGCCAGCCGCCGAACAGTACGTATGTCGGCTCGCCGGTATGGGCTTGGAGGTCGTAGAGCCCGTTTGAGTAGGCGAGCTGGATGCTTCCGAGGTCGCGCGTGTCAAGTCGGATGTCTGCTGGGTTTGCGTCTCGGATGTTGACGGGCGCGTTGTTGGTTTCCGGCTGTCGTTCTGCGGGTTGCTCGCGGGCGTCGCTCTGCACCCGGTCGTGGTTCTGGTGAGGCTGGTCGGGCTGGTCTTGGGGGGGTGATGTCGTCAGCTCGAACTGGCTGCAAGCCAAGATCGACGGTGTGCTCGGGGAGCGGCCACTCGACACCAGCACACAGTCCGACTACCGCTGGCGACTGCAGTGCCACCTGCTGCCGATCTGTGCCGACTACCGCATGGATGAGATCGACCGCAAGCTCTGCCTGGCGGTCAAGACGCGCCTATTGAGCGAAGCGAAGGAGCTCCGCGAAGAGATCGAAGCGGGAGCGGTGATCCGCGACCAGCGGGGCAGGCGCAGGGTCCCCCTCGGCCCCTCATCGATCCGCAAGGTAATCGATCTACTGGCGATGATCCTCGAGGACGCCGTCGAGGACGGCCATCTCGATTACAACCCCGCCCGGGGCAAGCGCATGCGCGTCAGGGTGCCGAAGCCGAGCCGCACGTTCCTGGAGATCGACGAGCTCGCCGCGCTCATCGACGCGGCCGCCGGGCAAGACATCGCGCTCGGGCAGATCCCCGCGCCGGCGGAGCTCGGCCTCACAGCCGCGATGGTCGCCCAGCTGTTCGCGCAGGGCAAGCAGCCGAGCCAGATCGCCAAGCAGCTCGGGCTGGCGAAGTCCACCGTCGCCTACCACCTCTCGCGGCTCGGCCTGAAGGCGGGGCGTGGCTACGTCGGACGACGAGTCGTGGTCGAGGTGCTGGGGCGCTCAGGCGTGCGAGCGAGCGAGCTGTGCGACATCAAGATCGGTCACCTGCGCCTGCACGACCCCGCCGGCGCGCGCTTTCACATCCCCGACGCCAAGACCGAGAGCGGCATCCGCGAGGTGCAAATGTCGCTCGACCTCGTCGAGGCGATCGTCGAGCACATCGATCGCCTGCGGCGCATCGGAGCCCCCACTGGGCCGGAGGACTACCTGGTCCCGAACCTGCGCGGCGGAAGGATGGACCGCCAGCGGGTCGGCGAGATCGTAGGCGAAGCGGCCGCGCGCGCCAGCGAGCTGCTCACCGCGCGGGGTCTGCCGTCGCTGCCGAACACCACGCCGCACTCGCTCAGACGCACGTACATCTCGATCGCGCTGCTGGCCAACAGCTTCGACGTGAAGTGGGTCATGGACCAGGTCGGCCACGCCGACTCGAAGATGACGATGGACGTCTACGCCCAGCTGCAGCAGCGCGCCAAGGGCGACCACGGCGCCCACTTCGACGAGCTCGTGCGCCAGGCGCGCGTGCAGCTGCGCACGCCCCACGAGATCGCCTCAAAGGGGCTGATTGGGACGGCGATTGGGACGGGAAGCCAAAAATCGCCGATTTCAGCCTCTGATCGCGCGCTGGCTAGCGATCAAAAACGTGCCCCTGAGCAGGCAAAAAGTGCCATGGCGAGACCGGGATTCGAACCCGGGACACCACGATTTTCAGGGGTTGGTCGATGGAACTGAGGAGGGCGCCGATGCGCCCGAAAATTAGCCGATTGGCAGGGCTTTCGCCGACTCGCCGCCGTCAGCGCTCGCACACGTTCGATGCCGTGATACCCGCGGATGCCGACGGATATCGGCGGGTTTTGGACAACGGCGAGGTGTCGTTGTCCAAAACCCCCGGCGCCCGCTGGACGTTGGTGAGACTCGGAATTGAACCGAGAACACTACTCGTCGTGGCTCTCCTCGCCCGCCCTCCGCGGCCAGTGCGCGAAGCGGTCGACCCACCGTGGTTGTGGCTGCGGCTTTGGCAGTGGGCCGAGCACCTCGCCGTCCCTTGGTTGACCGACGGCACGCCAAGCAGCGTGAAGGCCCTCGCGCAGTTCGTCAAGGCTGACCTCGAAGCTCGAGGGCTCGTACAGCACGAGCAGGATCTCCAGCCAAACAGGCTTCGGCGCTCCGTCCCGCGCGTCTTGTTCCATTTTGCTCGGGTGCAGATGTTTCACACAGGCCGTGGCGAATGCCTCGATCCACCTTGGGAACGGGATCGCCGAGGGCCCGCTGTTGATCGTCCCGACGCCGAGCGAGCCGATCTCATCGCTTTGTCCGGCGAGCTCGAACGCGGAGCGCAGGCATGCACCTACCCACTGGACTCTGGAGGCGCCTCGGCGGTTCATCGAAGCGACATGGATGACCGCTTTCGCCGGGAGCTCGCCTGCAGGCGTGATCCACGCCTGCCCGATCGGTCGGGGCGCCCCAACCCGCGCGAGGCGCTCGATTTCGCCGCCTCCCCGAGCACGGATGCCATGTGCGATTTCGGTCCACATCTGGCCGTCGACATCGTCGTTGCTGACGATCGCGTCGATGTCGAGCCGCAGGATGTCGCCGTCCAAAGCGAGGATCTTGCCCCGCTCAGCCCGATAGATGGGTGTGGCCGGGTCGTTGACGCCTTCTTCTCCCTCGCGCCATTTGCGCACCGGCTGTTGGGCGAGGCCGCTTCGGCGCTCGGCAGCCCACGGATGGGGGAGACCGCAGGATGTGCAGCGTTGGCCGACGGGGGCGAGAATCGGCTTCCCGCAACGCGTGCAGTTACGTATGAGGAGCGCGCCGCAGATCGGGCAGTTGCTCGATTCGTACTCATGCTCGGCGCTGAGCCGGGTACGGCCGAAGCTCCCAAAGCGCGTCTTGGCGATGAGCTCGCGGCGTGCAGTCTCGCGGAACTCGCAGCCGCGCGGGCACACCTGAGCACGCAAACGATACGCGTCCGGGTCCGGGGACGGGTCGTCGCCGGACTCAGGGCGAGACGACGCTTCGCTGTTCACGAGGCCTGCGCTCCGTCCGCCTGACCGCCAGCGTTTCTTGCGCCGATCAGATCGCTGACCTCGCGTGTAAACGCCTCAGGTGAGATGTTGTGTCGGCGCAGAGCGCTGAAGATCGTGACCTCTGTGTGGCTCAGGCCGCGCGCCGTTTCCGCGGCCTTGCTCGCCGCCGCCCTTGCAGCATTGCGGTGCTCGGCCTGCGCGGCCTTGCTCGCCGTCGCCGTCGCAGCGTCGCGACGCTCGCCCTGCGCGGCCTCGGCATCCGACGGCATCGAGCCGAGCTGCGCGTGGCAGATCGCCGCGACCTGCGCGAGCTCGGCTTCCCGACGCGTCTCGCGGTGCTTGCCGGCCTCGGCCACAAGCATTCTCGTCACCTCTTCGAACGCAACCCTCGCCCCCGACAGTCCCAGTGCTTTTGCGCATTCCGCGCGAGTGAATTCGAGGTAGAAGTCCCGCTGGTGTTGCGCCTCGCATACCTCGTATGCACGACGCAGCGCCCATGCGCGAATCACGCCCTGTGCCGCATTGTCGGCAGGCTGATCGGGCCCAGTGCCAGCCTCAACGTCCACCTTGCGCAGCGGGGCTCCTGCTGCGGCGGGGTCATACGCGACCCATGCGAGCGCATCCGCCCGGGTCCGCGCCACCTCGTGACTGGTGCGGCTCTTGCGGGTGTGGTCGCTAGCGACGACCCGCTCGGCGAGGCCGTCAAGTTTGCCGATCAGCTCCCTCATCCTGCGGAACCGTTCGTCGGGTGTACTAAGGCCGTGATGCTCGAGCTCGCTCGCTGCTTCGAAGAACTCGGCCTCGAGTTCCATCCGCTCGAGCTGGTGGTGCTCGCGGTCCTCAGTCCTCAAACCGCCCTCGTCGTCGTAGAACTTGCGCCGGGCGCTCTCGTACTGACCGATCGTCAGCTGCATATAGCCGATCCAGTAAAGGGTGAAGCGATGGAGGTCACCGGGCCGCGCTTCCTGCTCGGCGCGCTGAAGCAGCTCGAGCGCACCACGGGTGTCGTCCTTGAGGAACAGGTCGATCGCCTTGACGAAGCGGCAATGCGGTGGCAGAGGCATGCTCTGCAGCTCGAGATAGCCCTCGAGGCCGCCCAGGTCGCCTGCGATCCGCCCGAGATCGTTCCGTAGCTCCAGCTCGTCCAGGATCGATTCGAACTCGCCTGAGTTGAACGCTCGCAACATCAGAGCTTCGGCGCGTCCCTCGATCGAGTTCACCCGCGCCTCGGCATTCACTTGCATCGCATGCGCGGCGCGGTCGGTCGACTCCTTGGCGAGCGTTAGGGTGTCGTTGACGAGCGTCAACGTCTTCTGACTCTCGGTCAGGAACGAGCTAAAGCTCTCCTCGCTGCGCCGCTGCGCGGCCGTCTCACCCGTCACGGCGAGCTCGTGGAGTTGCGTCACGCGGCGCTGGTCGCGGATGCTGAATACGACGCTAAGTAGGCCACCAAGAGTAAGGACGGCAAGCAAGAACCCGACCGGCCACAGCATCAGCTGAACGTCTGACCGCACCGTGTCGACATTGCGTTCGTTGGCTTCGACCTTCACCTTCAGCGCTTCGACCTGGAGCGCACTCGGAGCTTCCGCCGCCCACGTTGGAGCGCTCACAGCCAGTGGCGCGATAAGCGCTGCCCCTCCGACCAGCCATGCAAGGATCTTGCTCCGCACCATCCGTCCTCTATGTGATTCGAGCCCCTCGGACCGAGGCCCACAGTTACCAGCGATCCAACGATGTCCAGAACAGCAGCAGTAGTTGGAATTGGTGCAGCTCACGCACACATCATGAACCACCCTTGAGCACACCATTCCACCGGGCAGTAAACGCCGCAAAACAAGCCCGATGAGCCACCCTGTCCTGACGGAGACTTCGATCTGACCCGGCTTTCTTGGAGTCGCTGATCTGGCCACGGATCGCCCCGACCGAGTTGCTCCGGGCTGTGGATTCGGTCGTGACGCACAAGGGCGGAAGCGGGGCAGTCCCTGCTTCCGCCCTGTCGATACGTCAGAGGCTGTCGGCGATTGCGGCGCGTAGGTTGCGTGCCGTTGGGTGGTCCGCATAGCGGATCCACGCCACGGCCGCGAGCGCTAGCAGCAGCAACGCCTGGGCTTCGCTGAGCATGAGGCTCTACTCCTTTCGAGCGTCGTTGGTTGGGGACGACGTAATGGCAGCAGACGCCACGGCCACGGCTCGACGGTTTCGCGTACCCCTGATCTATCGTGGAGAGCGATGCCCGAGACGGCCCCGATCTCGCTCGCCCAGCTACGAGCGCTACTCGCAGCCCAGGAGGTGCGCCTCAGCGACTCGGAGTTGAAGCGGCTCCGCGGCAACGGCCTGGTTCCGGCGCAACAGGTGCACATGGCGGGCGAGCGCGGCTCTGTGAGCCTATATCCGCCTTGGGCCGTGGACCAGATCGAGCTCGTCGAGCGGCTCGGACGAAGTGAGCGGCGCTTTCGGCAGCTGCGAGTGCTCGTGCGCTGGCACGAGGGATGGGTGGACCCGGACAAGCTCCGCAAGGCGTTGATCGAGATGGTCGAAGGGTTCTCCACCGAGGTCAGGCAACTCGCTGAGGGCGCCGAAGACGAGCTCGCCGCCGTCGACAATGTGGCGAGCGCACTGAGGAGCAAGCCAGGACACTCGCGCGCGCTACGACTGCTGCGCCGGCGCTTGGACGGGCAGAACCTGGGCGGTCTTACGTTTGCGCTCGCCGCACTTGGACTCGGGGTCGAGCTCGAGTGGGACAACGACGACCCGGAAACCGGGGAGCCATCGCTGCGCACCATTCTCGAGCGCGCGGTCGGGATCGAGCGCGCACGCCAGGACACCGCCGCCGGCATGCCGCCGCTGCTCAAGCCGCAGACCTCGACGGAGTCCGTACTCGCCGAGCTGCAGGCTGCAGGTAGCTTTGACGCACGCGACACCGCCCGCGTGTTCCGGGAGGCGGACGATGAGACCATCCAGCTGGGCTTCGCTGATGCTCACGTTCTCGCGTCGCTCGTCCCCTTCGCCCAGGCCACGCAGATCGTCTACGGCGAGGATGCAGGAGGTCTAGCCTCGCTGGAGGCCCTGATCGATGGAGACACCGATGCTCTTGGGATCACCCTTCTCGTCCGCCAGGCGATCCTGCTGCGGCATCTGGTATCGGCTGAGACCTGGGAGCCGCTCAAGGAGAGCCTCGAACAACAGAAGCCCAAGGCGATTGCGCTAATCGAAATGCATCGCGCGCTTCCCGAGTACAGCAGCCTGTTGAGCGGCGACAGCAAGACCAAGCTCGCCGCGCTCCCAGCCGCCGAGCGAGAACAGATCCACACGCGCGTCCGCGCCTTCTTTGCAGAACGACCCGACCTCGCAGCAGCACTCAATGAGTCATAAGCCGACCACTGTGCGGCCCGCCAGCCGCATCCAGCCGGGCGACCTCCTGTTCGCAAAGTCAGCTTTGCCCGCTATCGGCCTGCAGCAATAAAGCGCTCGGAGTTTGCCTATAGTTCGTTGTCTACCTCACCCAGCAGCAACCAGGACCGCAGGTCAACGAGAAGGGCAAATGCATCATCGTTTATGCCACGTGAATGGATCACCGAGTTGCGGATCTCATTCAGCTCGCGAACCCACGACGCGCGCTCTTTCCAGCTGCCCGCCTTATTCTCCTCGCCGGGCTTCGTGTACCGCTTCTCGAACCGGTTGCGCCAGCGCTCATGGTTATGGGTCAGGATTTCGTAGTACTGGATGAGATACATCATGTCCCAAGACTCGACCCGCTCGTTAGACGGGAGGTCCGCGTTCTTTGCAGCGGCGCGAACGGCGATATCGCGCCTTACCTTCGACGCAATACCGAGGCGCTCCCATTCACTGCCGTGCTCATCTTCAAGTCGCACCCTAATGTCCTTCTTAAGGAAGTCCTCGAGCTCGCCGACGATCTCGCGGGCCTCGTTGTTGAACTGTTTGTCCTGCGCTTTCAGCCACTCATCAAGACCAGCGGGCCTAAACTCGGGTCGTGCGTCACACACTGCCTGCTGAAGCTTGCGGTAGTACCTGAGGCCCGCACCGGACCCGTAGAGCTTACGGTATTCCTCGCCTTCGTCGGAGCCAAGACCCTCGAGATGATCGACAAGCGGTTCGAGAAAATAGAGGCAGGCGCCAATTACCTCTACCGCAGAGGACGTCAGCGGATCGATGCCCTCGTGCTCCTTAATGTGATCCACGATGTCGCTGAGAAGTCGAAGATAGGCCTCAACGCCGTTGTTCATAAAGACGAAGCCGCCATCGGAGCTACCGAGGGAAAACTGCGCCGGGAGACAGTCGGTCAAGTAGCGGAACGCCTCCTCTAGGAAGGGAATCAGGCGCTTGGCCGTAGGCTCATTATCACCAGCGTAGAACGTGCCCTGCGTCTTGGCGCCCGTCTTTGTGAACGTGCCGATGAAGTTCCCACGCATCAATCCGTTACTAATCGCCTCAATCGTGATACACCGAAGATGCGTCCGCTGGTTCTCGCCAATGATCACCCGGTCATACAGCGGCGAAATCTTCTGCTCACCGAGATGCTGGGCGATCCGCAGCCGCAGTGCTCGGGCACGCTCACTGTAATCGTCGGATGACCAGAGCAGATCCGAGTTCAACGTGTTACGCAGGTTCTTGGGAACCGCCTGCTGGTTCTCGTTTATCTGCATAAACATCTTCATCTGCTCTTTCCTAGCAAGATCAACGAAGGCCACCACGGGAATCAGATCGGCGTCTGCCCGGTCCGAGTTCGCGTAGCCGTAGAGCCGGTGTTGACCGTCGATAACGTACGCCGCCCTGTAGGTCTGCGGGAGGTGAAGGAGCCCGATCTTTGCTTGGCCTGGAATCTTGCTGTCCCCGTTCGCAAGGTCGAACTGCAGGTGGCCGTTTTTCTTTTTGGTCTCGATATTGAGGATTATTGAGTTCGGGAAGAAGCCACCTTCTCCCACGAACCGTGCGACGTTCTTCAGGCGCGACCTCTTGATGATGCGTTGATAGGTCGGCATCAGCTCACTGTTGGCCTGATTACGGTGAAGCACGTAGGCCATCTTCAGAAGCCGTGCCGGCTCGATCGAGAATGAGTAGTACGAGTGGCCACCCATACAGCCACGGATCGCCGGCACAGTAGGCTCAAGATTCGGAATCTTCTGTTCGGCGAAGAACGCACCGAGCAACTGGTACTTTGCGGCAGCCCCTAGATGATCCGCGAGCGTGAGGTAGTAGTTGACTGTGTCCTCGGAGACCTGGAAGATATCTTCGTAAGCGAGCCGCTCTTTAGTGTCCTCCGACAGCGTGAAGTTATTGGTGGCCAGGATGAACTTGACCTTGTGCTGCGCGTACTCTTCACGGATCCGCTTGACGATACCGGCCTTGTGAGTGGCGATCGCGGCGCTCTCTTTCTTGAACTGCCCGGGGCGGATCTTCTCTGTCGACCTGCACTGGACGACGAGCGCTACCTCATCGTCGGCCGCGAAGATATCGACACGTTGGCCTTGGTCCGTTGTGGTCCCGTACTGCAGCTTGAACGCACGATCGCGATTGAGGTGGGTGAACTGCAGTCGCGCGAATGTTGCCCATACCCGGTCCTCGAAGGCCACGTCATGGGGCTTCTCCCTGCGCATCCGCGTGCGGGTCTTGAGTTCCTTATCGACGACCCAGCCGTCCTGTTCGTAGTCCTCAACCTTGCCCTTGGCGATCGTCTCAAAGGAGTGCGTGGCCAGCCGCCGACGAGTCTCTGCTTGGATCTTGTTCACCGGAATCAGGTGATCGCGGATCGCCTCCCCGGGCGGTGTTGTAATCGGAAGTGTTGCCATCATCGCGGTAGCTCGAGGTTCGTGAAGAGGTACTCCGTCGCGCTACCGCGAACCGCATTGATACCACCGATCGAATTGCGGCGACTCGTCTCGATCAGCGTGTCACCGTTGTCGAACAAGTTTGCGATGGATTCGTGGGCGGCGTTTGCGAGGATGTAGTACGCGCCGCGCTTCTTGATTTTCTCGACGAGTTCGTTTAGTCGTTTTTGGTCATCAAACGAGAAGAGACGCTGGTTGTACTTGATAAAGCCGTTGTGGTTGTGGGCGACCGTGTACGGCGGATCAAGGAAGACGAGATCACCTTTATTAACGTGCTTGAGGCACTCGGCGAAGTCGCCCTTCTCGAGCTTCGCTTGACGAAGTCGCTTGGCGACGTCGCGTAGGTGCTCTACAGTCGGTATCTGTGGCGACGGGCGTTTGCCGAACGGCACGTTGTAGACACCGTCGAGGTTCACGCGGTAGATGCCGTTGAATGACGTGTGGTTCAGGTACAGGAAGCGCGCTGCCCGCTCAACCTTATCTTCCGGCACCGCAGCACGGACCGCATAGTAGGTCTCTGGGTCGTTGCCGTAGAGCAGGACCCGCTCGGCGATCTTGGCGTAGTGATCACGGATAGCGCGATAGGTCGCGATCAGCTCGGGGTTCGAGTCCCGAAGGTACGCCTTGCCGAACTGCGGTAGGCCAAGGAAGATCGAAGCGCCGCCGAGGAACGGCTCATGATAGGCCGAGAACTGCTCGCCTCCTACAAGCATCTTGATCGTCGGCAGCAGCCAGCGCTTGCCGCCAGCCCAGCGCAACGGGGATACCACCCGCGAAGCGGGGCTGGGAACCAATACATCCATGCTAGCCCGACGCTACCTATACGCGCGGACGAGAAAGAGGGCGTCGGCCATTGCCGACAGGGACTTTTGGACGAAGGGGCGAGGCTTGATTCCGTACGCGCCGCGGTGCGGAGGGCTAGGATGGGTCTGCCTGCTTGACCCTGAAGAAGAGGATTGGAGGGCCATGCCTCGCGCGAACTCGGGCTCAATTCATGTACGCACGCTGGTTGATGGGTCGCGTGTGTTCAGGCTGCGTTTCAACGCCTACGACAAGCGTCGGCTCGTCAACCTCCACGAGCGGGAGGGCTGCAGTTTGCGGGTGTGGGGGTGGGTGGGATGAGCCGGCCGCGCGGCGCGAGCTCACCCACGTCCTGGCGCGTGTGCGCATCGGCGAGTGGCGCAACCAAGGACTCAGGGAAGATGCGGTGCAGACAAGTCGCGGCTGGGACCGGGTTCGAGGAGCACACGCGCCAATGGCTCAAGCGCAAGGAAGCTGGCGAGCTCGGAGAACTACGTCCTAGCACGATGGCCGACTACCGCTCGTGTGTGGAGCACTATCTGCTGCCCGCGCTCGCCGAGCACGCCGTTGAGGAGATCGGCGACGTGCCTGAAGTTCAAGGCCTCGCTTCTCAGCGACGCCCGGGAGCTACGCGCCGCGATCGACGCGGGCGATAATCCACAGGACCAGCGCGGGCGTGCGCGTCGCCCTTTGGGGCCAGCCTCGATCCGCAAAGTGCTGCGGATGCTCGCAGCGATCCTCGACGATGCGGTCGAGCACGAGCTGATCGCGAGCAACCCCGCGCGGGGCAAGAAGATGCGGGTGCGGGTACCCAAGCCCGAGCGGACGTTCCTTGAGATGGACGAGCTGGCGCTGCTGCTCGACGCGGCGACCGAGCTTGACAGGCCACTGCCAGCTTCCGGATTGCCGGTCTCCGCTGAGCGCGCGAAACACTAGGTGAACGCCGCGGTCCTCGCGAGCATTCTGTGGGATCGGCTAGCGGTCTGCGGTCGGCACTGCAACACCAGCGTCGAGCCAGCCTTGTTGTCGCAGACGCTCCCAGGCGATCGTGACCTCGCGCTCGCCGAAGACTTCACGCTTGCGCGGGGTCCAGTCAGCGACCACTTGCGTCGCCGCCTGTGGGCTTCGCGCACCCTCGCGAGTGGCCGCCCAGTGAACCGTGGTCAGGAGCTCGAGGCCGAAGGGACTTTCGAGTCCCTCAATCAGTTGGCTGACGCGACGAGTTCGCTCACCCACCGCGTCGTCATCGGCCAAGAAAGTGCTGGCCGATGTCACCGCGCCAGCGAGTAGGCGGAGGTCCGATTTCGTCGTCCGATCGCCATAGCCCTCGATGAAGTGACCGTCCATGTTCTGTAGGGCGTGATTCAGTACCTCTGCGTATGGACCGTAGTCGGCCTTTACGAAGTTCAGTTTCAGTGGCTCACCGGTGGTTTGGAGTAGGTAGGCGAGCTTCTGTGCGACGAGCATGGTGAGTGTCGAGGTCGGGTCGCGCCGGTAGGAGGCAAAGACTGCTATGAGAGCGGCGCGCCCGCGTGTCATTCGAGGGCGCTTCGTGGCGGTCCTCTGCTGGTGTACCGGGGGTGGCGGGCCTGGCGCGTATAGCGCTATGCGGATGTCGGGCAGCGGCTTCAGGGCGGCTTCGATCTTGGGGCGTACCTCGCTCCAAGGCAGCCCGCCGTTGCCGCAACCGAGTGGTGGAATCGCGACTGACCGGACCTGGTGGTGGCGCAGGATCCGTGCGAGGTCGGCGAGCCCTGCGTCAATGTACTCCATGCGGGACTTGCCGCGCCAGTGGCGCTTAGTGGGGAAGTTGATCACGAGGCGCGGTCCACCTAGCCGGGACGTCTCGAAGACGAGCATGCTCCCCGGCTTGAGCTCGTTGTGCCTGCAGGCTCGCTGGTAGGCGCGGTAGTTGTCCGGGAATGCTTTGCGGAACTGAAGCGCGATCCCCTTGCCCATCACGCCGACCGTGTTGACGGTGTTGACGAGCGCTTCGGCGTCAGCCGCGAGAAGGTTGCCTTTGCGATGTTCGATGGTCGACATCGTCTAGTAGTACCAGTCTCTGCGGACGATCACGGGTGGCGGATCGGGCATCCCCTCAAGCAATGTAGCCGCTCGCTGGGCAACAGCGTCTGTGGCCGCACCGACGAGCTTGATGGCCTCGATCGGGACGCTGCGGTGTACCAAGAACTCGGCTTGGCGGCGGAATTTGCGGTCGCCGTCCTCGTCGGTGTCGCTCCAGTACTTGGCGCGCATAATGGTCCAGTCGAGGTCGGCGAGGGCCGCCAGATCGTCGAACTGCTCGGCAAGGGCCGTGATCGGGTGCCGGTTGATCACGGCGAAGCGCCCCAGCTTGGCGAGGCCCTGGACCGAGCAGACGAGGTGCACGATCGCGTCTTGGCCTCCGTCGTACTGCTCGACGTAGCCACGGTGGATCGATATGAGCATCGGTGATCTCGGGGCGAAGTAGAACGGCACGTAGTCGGCGAGGGTTCCGCCGGCCGCGACCGTCACGCTGGTGCGTGCGCGCTGCTCCTTGAGGTCGGTGTGGGCGATCCCGATCGGATTGCGCGCGGCCTCCGCACAATCGTTGTCGCACTCGATTTGGCCGCACGCGACGATCGAGGCGAGGTTCTCGACATGGGTGATGTGGTAGGCCGCGGTCCCGCCCTCAGCCCACGGGCGTGGCCCGCCTATGGGTTTGCTGGGCAGCACGGGAACTGAGATCAGTCTACTTGTGCCGCATCGATCCTCGATCGAGGTGGACGGCGTGAGCCGCGCGGCCAGGCTACCGCGGACTGGGGCGTCAAGATACCGGCGGGTTTTACCACGGCGAGGGGTGGTGGGCCAAAACCACCGCGCGGCCCCGGGCCTCCATGGAGGGCGCGGACGAAGGGCCAAGAATCGAACTGAGGACACCACGATTCCCGCTTTTGTTGTCTTCGATTCGAGGCCCACATTGAAAGACTGATCCTCCTTGTCAATAACCCATAGATAAGCCATTTGTCGCCCGAAACCAGCTGGTCGCAAGCTGTGTCGACTGGGCTCAAAGCGGCACTATTGACAAGGGTTTGGGACAACGTTTGGGACAACGACAACGCCTGCGCCCCAATTGGGCCCTTTTGGATAGCGGCCGTTATCCGAAAACCCGCTCATTTGCAGCGACTTCCCCATGGCGAGACCGGGATTCGAACCCGGGACACCACGATTTTCAGAAGGCCCCGAAAACCCGCTCGCGAGCGCGGATTTGCAGGACTTCTACTGGTAACGCACAAGCCGAGTGGTCGATGCAAATTGCCGCAATTTGCGCCCGGCTCCAGGCTGATTGGGACGGCAGATCACCGTCCCGTCCCAATCAAGCGGCGCGCTCAGGAGCCGCGCGGCGAGCAGCTCGGTGTTCGGGCTTTGAGCCCGCGAGGAGTCGCGGCGCACGCGGTCGTCGCTGAATCGCCCCACGCGCTCCGCCTACGGCCGGTAGTCGACGGTATCCGTGACCTCCACATCTCCACTATTCATAACTTGCTCTACATATGTCAACGGCTCGCCACCCTCGGGCATCGGTTCGACCGCCAGACGGATCGTCCCACGCGCGGGACGCCTCAGATTTTCTACATGTGCCTCCCACGCGATCTCGTACGTCCCAGGCTCTCGCGGCAGGACCTCGAGCGGGGCGACGGTCAGTTCTGTGACGCCGTGGGTGAGTGTGGGCAGACGCACCTCGGCCACATGGTGGCGCTGTTCGCGCGTCCACACCGGCGCCACCCCAGCACGCGAGTTCGAGATTAGCCCCGAGAGATCCGGCATCAATGCATGGCGGGCGGGCAGTACGAGTTGATCACCGAAGTCCAACACCGAGCGCTGCTTGTATCTGGGAGGTTGGGGGGGAGGGTCGATGTCAAGCTTCTCAAGCCGCTCTACGGTCATCGGAACGATGCCGTTCGGCATATGCAAGCGCAAAATGATCCCATCGGCGGCGCTTTCGCCACCGTTGTGGATTGCGAGGGCAAGGCTTATGAGTGAATAGCTAGCGCGGCGCCTACTCTCGAAGGCCGCCAGCCACTGCCGTTGCTGGATCGCGTACTCCTCGATTTCGATCTCTAGTCGCGCGACTGCCTCGTCGCGTGACTCAAGACCACCGATCCCACTCAGTCCCCCGATGTTGCCCAAACTGACCGCGAGCGTGAGGGGACTAGGTGGTGGTGGCGGCGACGGGATCTCGGCGCGTATCGCAGAGAGCGCATTCCGCATACAACCATCGATATCGATCGGCGCCCGAGGTCGATCGGATTGGCGCGTGAAGCTCGGAACGAGCTCACCGTCCACCCAAAAACCGACCTGTAGTGCAGGTAGCGCACGCAAGGGCGTGACGCCGAGCATGCTTACACCAGCGAACACGGTGCCGTAGACAACGACTGTGAGAGTGGCCACCTCCAGACCCAACGCGAGACCAAGGCCAAGCGCGATAAAGGCAAGTACGCCGCACCCAGCGATTACCGTTCGGCGGCGGTCTGCCGTGGCCCACGCCCCGACGGTGTCGAGCACCGATTTGAGCAGCCGAAGGATCCGTTGCTTAGTGGACATCACTCCAAGACGGTAGCCGTGCGTTCGGCCGCAATAGTCCTCCTGGGCCAGTGCCTAGGGTCCTCTGGAGGCCGAAGACACTTGCGCAACTGGGAGAAAACCGGTCGCCTGTCGCTCCAAAAAGCGATGCGTGATCTTTGCCGCGGACTCGCGCAAGCTCCTAGTTGAGCCAACCCTCGCGCTCGAGCCGATCCCATGCGATAGCTACATCGCGCTCCTGGAACACCTCGCGCTTGCGGGGGGTCCAGTCCGCAACAATCGCAAGCGCCTCTGCGGGTGTCGTGGCTCCATCCCTCACGGCAGCCCAGTGGACCGTCGTAAGAAGCTCAAGGCCAAATGGGCTTTCGAAGCCTTGGATTAGCTGCCTGACTCGATCAAGACGCTGCTCGGCACCCTCGATGCTCGCGAGGTGATCCTTCGCTTCGACGGCAGCGGCATCCTTGAGGCGGATGTCGGCCTTGCTCGTGCGATCGCCGCATCCCACGATGTAGTGGCCCTCTAGGTCCTGCAGCGCATGATTGAGCTTCTCAGCGTAGGGGCCGTATTTACCCTTCACGAAGTCGAGCTTTAGGGGCTCGCCAGCGGCCTGGAGTAGATAAGCCATCTTCTGCGCGACGAGCTTTGTGAGGGTGGCGCTGGGATCGTGCAGGTATGAGTCGAAGGCAGCGATTAGGTCGGCCCTAACGCGCGTCAATGCGGGACGTTTGGTCGCCACGCGTTGCGACTGGACGGCAGGCGCACCGCCCGGCTCGTAGATCAGCGCCGTGACGCTCGCTACTTCGGCAAGCGCCGCTTCGATCATCGGGCAAATTTCCGACCACCGCAGACCACCGTTTCCGCAGCCAAGTGGCGGGATGGCGACCGACTGCACGTCGAACCGGCGTAGTACGTTGATTAGGTCGACGAGGCCAGTTTCGATGTCCTCGATGCGTGCCTTGCCTTTCCAGTGGCGCTTGGTCGGGAAGTTGATGATCAGGCGCGGGCCGGTGAGCTGACCTAGCTCGAAAACGAACATCCGCCCGGGGATAACCTCCCCCGCCTTGCACGCGCGACGATAGGCCTCGTAGTTGTCCGGGAAGGCCTTGCGAAACTGAAGAGCAACGCCCTTGCCCATCACGCCAACCGTATTGACGGTGTTGACGAGCGCTTCGGCGTCGGCTGCGAGAAGGTCCCCCTTGCGGTGCTCGATCACAGACATCTTCTAGTAGTACCAACCCCGTCGGACAATGACGTGAGGTGGATTCGGCAATGCTGCGAGCACTTTAGCCGCTCGCTCGGCAATCGTCTCTGTCATGGCTCCGACTATCCGGATGGCCTCGATTGGCACGTGCCGATGCACGAGAAACTCGGCTTGGCGACGGAATTTGCGGTCCCCGTCCGCGTCCGTGTCGCGCCACATGGTGGCTTTCATGAGGGGCCAATCGAGACCGTCGAGCGCAGCAAGACTGTCGAACTGCTCCGCCAGGGCCGTGATCGGGTGACGATTGATGATGACGAAGTGCCCCGGCTCAGCCAGCGACTCGACCTCGCACGCGAGATGCACGATCTCGTCCTGCGACCCCTCGTACTCCACGACGTTTCCGCGCCAGATCGTGTAAAGCATGGGCGACCTGGGGGCGTAGTAGAATGGCACGTAGTCGGCGAGCGTTCCGCCCGCCGCGACGTCTACAGCCGTTTCCGCCCGCTGCTTCTTGAGATCTGCATAGGCGATACTGACCGGCACTCGTCCAGCCTGCGCGCAACCGTTGTCGCAATCGAGGCCGCCGGAATCGACGATCGACGCGAGGTTGTCGACGTGCGTAATGTGGTAGGCGGCTACGCGCCCAGCGACCCATGGCTGGGGACTGCCTATAGGCTTCGCGGGGGGCGATGCCACGTAGCACCACTTTAGCCGGTGGGTTTTCTCACGTCACAAATCGCCCATCACTCCAACAGCCGTCCTGCCCCAGCACGCCTTCTATCGCCGACTCGGCGCCCGGCTGGTGTCAGGCTCGATGATCGAAGATCCCCGTTTGAGGAGCGGTTCCACTCCGTTGGTGCGTCTCGACCGCGGTGACCGCTTACCATCGCAACTGCCGTGAAGAGGCTCGACTTGACGGTCGGTGAGCTCGTGGAGGTCGCCGGGCGTCGCTATGAGGTCGTCCCGGATCTGGACGGTGGCGTCACGATCGAGCCTCCGATCACGCGCGCGGCAGAGCTACACGACCGAAGGGAAACCAAGCCCGCCTCCGCAGAGAGCTTCGAGCGTTTCTCGGTCGACGTCCCCTTCGACGATGAGGGCTAGCTGTGCGAGATACCCCACTGGGGGTCCGCCACCCGTTCCGAATGTGTTCGGTGGCTCGAGTGGAGATAGGCGGTCGAGCGCTACAACCGTCACTCGTCAGCTCGAACTCAGGCACGGAAGGCTCGCAAGACGATCGAGGCTTTGCTGCCCATCGTCGGTAGTTGCCGTCAGGTCGGCAGGGTCCTCCCTGCCGACCTGAGTGACCTTTCAGCGGAGGGGGCGGGTTCTGTCAAGGACGGGCCGTCAGGCCCCGCCGCAGGCGGCCCCGCAGGGGCGGCCTTGACGGGTTCCGACCCCGGAGCCACAGGCAATACAGGCTGTGATGCCGGCGCCAGCGGGGCTGTGCGAGCACGACGCCAACGCGTTCGGACGTGCGGACGTGCGGACGTGACGCAACACCGAGATCGGCTCTGGGCGTTGGTTTTTCGCAGGTGGGTTGGGACCGAAACTCGGGACTCGACTCCCAACGAGCCGCGGACGTCAGGGCTGCGGCAGCGCGATCTGGTGCCGGCGTGTGTGTCGGGCTTACCAGCTGGACGATCTCTCTCCGGTGGGCAGCGTCGTGTCGAGAGCGGTGCCCAAGACAGCCTGGGCCGGGACGCATCGTCGTTCGTGAGCTGGCTGTCTCCGAGGTCAGCGACCGTCGTGCGCTTGCTGTTTGCCTGACGCAGGCTGGCCACACACGACGTCGTTCGATAGGATCAGATTCGCCCGAGCGTCGGACTCCGCAAGACCAGCACACGATGCATAGCGATTTTTACGCCGCAGTAGTCGTTATCTCTGTACCGCTGGTCTTTCTCGCGGATCAGCGTCGGCGCGATAATGACCCGAGCACACGCCAGCCGGCCGAGATCGCCGTCGCGGCTGCGGCGGTAGTCGCAATAATCTCGTCGGCGTATTCGCTGTTCGCGCAAGACGACCCCGTTTGGCTACGACTGAGCGCACTGGTGAGCATGTCTGTTGCTCTCGTGACGGCGCTTGGGTTGTATCTCTGGCCAGCACGTGACCGACTAGCGGCTTCGACTGATACTTCGCGCCTATCCAGATTCTTCCGCATAGCAGTCGTGCCCCTAGCGATTGCCGGAGCCGCCGCTATTGGTCGGTGGTTCCCAGCATCCACGACTGCTCCGTTTCTCGCGGGATATCGTCGACAGCAGTTCACCGTTGAGGGAACCTGCGTAAATGAAGCATGTGGGCTACGGCAGCACACATTTCCTGAAGCTGACGCGCCAACGCGAGGCAAACTCCTACAGGACGGCGAACGAATCGAACTCATATGCCAGCGCTTCGGCGGAAACGTAAAGTCACACACCGGCCGCCAGTCGCAGTTGTGGGATCTACTGCCCAATAGGCTCTGGGTCAGCGACCTCTACGTTACGACCTCGAAGAGAGGCCTTCGATCGACCGAACTCCCGGCCTGCCCACCAATCTCAGACGGGGGAGCGAACCAGAATGCTTCAAACGGTTCCCATGCGTAGCTTGAGGTCGGCTCGATCCATGGCGGCTTTCCTCGTTGTCGGATGCCTTCTCGTCGCCGTTGGGCTCACGCACAGCCTATCTTTGGCGGCCAGCCAGCGAGAACAGCAGCAGATGCTGCTCAAGGCCAACGTCAACCGAACGGATAATCGGGTCTACATTAGCGTCGAGGTCATCACAGCCGAACCTTATGCGCAATGTCATGGAGACGTGCGTTTCGCAAGAATCGTTCGAACTCTCATACGACTCAACACGAGTTCAACCGGGGGAGCGGAGTGGTCTTGGCGTATTCCGAATTCGGTCCCGGCCGGGCGATGGTACGCGACCGTCACATGCGTGATCCACTCGCTGAACCATACGGAATCCACCAGCATTTTTGCCGAACGAGGCACCGGGCCCGGGCCACGTAAGTTGTTGTTCGCGCCGAAGAGCTTTCGCAGTGATACTGTAAATGTCGAAGGCGGCGGCTCTGGAGCCGGTGTCAACGGCGGTCTCTATCCGATTGGGCAATGCACATGGTGGGTCGCCCAGAAGCGTCCTGATCTTCCATATTTCCCTGG
This sequence comes from uncultured Solirubrobacteraceae bacterium, assembly GCA_963752865.1. Taxonomy (GTDB): domain Bacteria; phylum Actinomycetota; class Thermoleophilia; order Solirubrobacterales; family Solirubrobacteraceae; genus Palsa-744. Next base: position 180,475 of record CAVVZU010000001.1, on the reverse strand, counting down.
GCATAGCGGAGACGCGAAGAACTGGTTCGAGTCGGCCAAGGCAGACGGATGGCCCGTGGGCGAACAGCCGGCGGTCGGCGCCGTCGCGGTCATGCAGCCAGAGCAAGACACCGCGGGCGCCTCCGGCCATGTCGCGTACGTCGTCGCAGTTGAGGGATCACAGATACTCGTCTCAGATGCGGACTTCCAGGGTCACCATCCCGGCTACCAACATTTGCTTACGTGGTCGGGGCTCAAGTTCATATACCGCAAGCCGCCGCCGGGAACCGAAACCGTCACGACGCCGCAGGTGCCGACAGTCCCGACGACGACAACGATGCATACGGAAGAACTGGTGCCGCCGCCGGAACATAGCGTTGTCCAGTACTCGTGCCCGTTCGCATCCCCCACAATCAACCACACCGTCGAACCAGGTGACCATTGGGGTATTCAATTCGTTACCCAAGGACTAACGATCACAGGCGGAGAATTCTATGTAGCCGCCCAGGAAGAAGCTCAACATCCAGAACATCTCGCGACCGTAGGTATATACACGGATGAATCTATGACGACGAGTCTCGGTGCCACAATCGTCACGATGCCTATTGGAGGCACAGGTGTCATGTTCAGGTTTCCCGAACCTATCGCAGTGCAATACGAAGAGTCACTATATTTTGCTATTACCGCACACGATCGGTTTACCGCATACGACATTGACCAGAGTGCCAAAGTGCCCAGCGAACCGGATGGCTGCTTCATAGGCACAATCGAAGGCACGTCGCCACCAGTGTTCCAAGAGACCGTGATACCCGAAAGCGAAGCTCGCACCTTTCGCAATCATCACGCTGTGTCTGGCGAAGGCCCGAACATAGGGGCAGAACAAACCGTCAAGGTCTTCTGCAAGGTATACGATCCCTCAATTGCGAGTGTACTTCCAGGCGGCTACTGGTATCAGATCGCGAGTGCCCCATGGCGGGGTAATTACTATTCGCCAGCTAACAGTTTCCTAGACGGTGACCCGCCAGGGGGCCCGTATGAACACACCGTGGACGCGTCCGTTCCTGAATGCGCCTGACCTGATCTGCCGGCGCACTGCTTCTGCGGAACGCAGACGGGCCCGTAGTTTTCCTCGGTCGGAGCTGACGAAGTGCGATGCAGATGGCAACTCGACGCGAGCTTCGGCACTTTCGCGGGATGCGAGTGATTGACGGAAGCCTATCGGGCGGCATGCGTACCTTGGCCTCCGAGACGTGGTGGCACAAGACCATGATTCCGGTGCCATGGCTGTGCTAGTAGCTGCCCGGCGTCTCGGGGCTACTCGATCCCGTACCCGAGGTCGTTGTCTCTGTCTTGGTCGATGTCCTGCTCGGGCGTTTGCTCGCGGTCCGTGTCCTGGGTGGCCTGCGCGATGTAGGAGTCGCGGTCGACCGGTTCGGGCTCGGGCGCGAGCTGTGGTTCCTGCTCGAGCGGTTCGATCTCGGCCTGTTGGTCGAGGGCCGGCTCGCCGAGCTGGAGCTCAGCGAGGCCGGGTTGGTTTTCGCGGACTGTGTCGGTGGTGTTGGTCGTTTCGTTGGTTTGGCTGTGTTCGATGATCTGTTCGATGCGGTCTTTCAGCTCGGTTTGGATGTCTTTGCCGTCGCGGTCTTCGGTGCTGATGTGGACGTTGGTCTGATCGCCGGCTTGGACGGCGGCTACAAACCCGAGTTGCTGCTCTGTCTGCCATCCGCCGAACAGCACGTATGTCGGCTCGCCGGTGTGGGCTTGGAGGTCGTAGAGGCCGGTTGAGTAGGCGAGCTGGATGTTGCCGAGGTCGCGCGTGTCTAGTTGGATGTCTGCTGGGTTGGCGTGTTGGATGTTGACGGGCGCGTTGTTGGTTTCCGGCTGTTGTTCTGCGGGTTGCTCGCGAGCGTCGCTTTGCACCCGGTCATGATCATGGTGAGGCTGGTCGGACTGGTCTTGGGAGGTGAGGTCGTCATCGTCGGGCCGGTCGTGGTGGTGGCTGCGTAGGGGGTCGAGGGACTCATCGTGCTCGTGCTCTTGCTCGTGGGGGTGTGTGCGCTCGGTGGCTGGTTGCGGCTGTCGTGGGCGATCCGTGGTCTGCTCGTGTCCGGTGTTTCGTTCGGCGGGTTGCTTTGTGATGGAGGCTTGTTGTGCTCGGGTGCGCTTGATCTTTTCGGCGAGGCGTTCTGTGGCGCCGGTGTCGAATCCTTGCTCGCCGAGGTCTTCGCGGGAGACGTAGATCTGGGTTTGCTCGCGGGCGCGGCTGACAGCGACGTAGGCGTGCTCCTTGTCGGTTTGCCAGCCGCCGATGAGGATGCCGGACGTCTCTGCGGTGATGCCTTGGGCTTTGTGGACGTGCGCGGCGTATGAGAGCGACAGGCCGGAGAACGTGCTGGTGTCGACGGGCACTTCGCGTGGTTCACGTTCGTGGGTTTTGATCGTGACCTCCTCCTCTTGGCGGCTGGTGTCGATGATCGTCCCGGTGATCCCGTTCTCGATTCTGTTCTGGCCGGGGATGGGGTATTGGGCTGAGAAGATGATCTCGTCGCCAGCGGCCAGTCCGTAGGGCTTGCCTGGGAGCGGGACTCTGTGTGTTCCGAGCTCGCCTGCGGCTGCTCGGCGTTCTTGGGCCATCGCGTTCATCTGGTCGCGCTCGAGGTTGCTCGCGTCGGTGAGCATCACCGCGCGTCCGTCGGGCAGGCTTTTGCGCATCTGATCCCAGTTCTCGACCATTGCTTGTGCGGCCTGTGCGCGGGTGTCGTGGATGTGCAGACGGTCATGGGCTTGGTATTGGGCGAGTGCGGGGCCGGGTTCACCGTTTCGGATCTGCTCCCATGCCTGGCGCTCCCACTCATGGTTGGCGCGGTGGACTTCGCTCAGCTCGGCTGTCGGCACCTTGCCCTGCAGCTCAGCGAAGAGGCCGCCGGCTCCGATCGAGCCGATCTGTGCGGCGTCGCCGACATACACCGTCTTGGTGTTTGCGCGGGCGGTGAGCTGGGTGATCTTCTCGAAGCGATCGGTGTCGCTCATCGCGGCCTCGTCCATCACCACGACCGTGTTCGGGCCGAGCTTGATGTGACCCTTCTGCACGCCGTTGATGAGCTGGTCGGCGGTGTGCGCTTGGTCGAGATTCGCCTCGTCCTTCAAACCCTGCGCGCGGCTGCCGGCGATCGCGATCCCGATTACATTGTGGCCGTCCAGCTGCCACGCGCGGGCGGCCGCGGAGATCACGACACCCTTGCCGGTGCCAGCGCGGCCCACCAGCACGGTCACGCCTCCTGGGCCGGTGATCGTCTCCAGTGCTTCTCGTTGCTCGGGGGTGAGCGACCCTTTGATCTCGGTTGCGGCCTCGCGGCGCGCTTGCTTCAACGACGGCTCGCTGACAGGGGCTGCGATCTCTGTGATTCGTTGCTGCGCGATGTCGATTGTCCTTTGCTCCTTCTCCCGCAAGCGGCGGGTCGTCCAAAAGCCGCCCTCGAGCGCCAAAAGCTCACCGGAGCGCGCGAGCTCGTTGACGAGGCAGTCGGCCTCGGCCGGCCGGCACACGCCGGCGCTCAGCTCGTACGCCTTGGCACGCAGTTCGCGCTCGGTGATCATCGACCGCTCCCGGGTGACCTCGATCAGTAGCTCGCTGGCGAGATCGACAGTCCGCTCACCGCGGACGTCCTGGTCGTGGAAGAGCTCCTCCGACCGCGCGGTGGTCTGGTTGTGCTCGGCGCCGAGCGCGCGCCACGCCGCGTTGACCTCGACCGGGCCGGCGGCGGACTTGGAGCCGCGGGTGCCGAGTGTGAGGCTGTCAAGCTCACCCGGCCGCGGCTCCCGACCGTAGCGTTGGCGGAACAGATTCGCCGCACGGTTCACGTCCTGGCTGCGGGAGGACCAGTGCTCGGAGAGCTCCTTTGAGACTCCGTGGATCGCGAAGTACCGCTCGTTCTTTCCCTGGCGTCGCTCGATTCCCAGCCCGAGGGTTTGGAGGTTCGCGGCGAGCTCTGACCGGTACCACGCGCCTCCCTCGCGGGCCGCACGGAACAGCTGCCGGGATTCGACCGCCGCGAGCTGGCCATCCTTGCGTTCGGCGGCGATCACCGCGACGTGCGAGTGCAACTGGGGGTCGGGGATCCCGCTTGTGTCCTGGTCGCGGCCGAGTCGGCTACTGGTATGCACAGCCTCCACCGCCAACAAACGCCTCGCCTTCTCAAACCGCACCGCCCCGCCCGTCTTACGACGCACGAGCGCGACCTCCCGCTCTGTGCGCTCCAAGGCGCTCTTCACAGCATTACGGTGAGCGGCCTCGATCTGCGCGCGACGGTACGGGTCGGCGGTCGCCCACAGAGCCGAGACATCCTTCGGCGGGCTGAACGTCAAATCGATCGCCGCGACCCTCGTGCCATTCGATCCGACGGGCCGGATCGGCTCGCCATCGACAGGCGAAAACCCATGCATCAGCGAACGGAGATCACTCAGCTCCACCGGCTTCGCCGGGTCGATGCCGTAGGAGCGCAACAACCTCCCGGGCCCGTGCCACTGCACCACCGCCGCGCGGCCGTTCGCGTCGTGGGTGTAGTAGTCACCACGCGACGCTTGCGACACCAAGTACCGGGACCATGTCGTCGCTGAGCTCCCCTGGGATCTTGTGAGTGCTCTGCACCCCGCGAACGTAGCGCCCTCGGTTTCACACATCAACTACACTCAAAACCCACCCGGATTACCTGTAACTCACGGTAATACTCTTTATCTCAAGCATCGAAGGTGCGTGTAGTCTGCGCAGTTCTCAAGGGGCCTGCACGGACGCAGGCACCGACTCAGCCCGAAGGGCCCTACCCTGCCTTTCAGCCCCGAAGGGGCGTCCTTCACTAAGCCCATCGGGCGCCTAGCCGCGGACTCCGGGGACACGCGTCTCCGGTCCAGCGAGGGGAGCCGGCCAGCAGCCGATGACGGGCCAGGCACTGGCCGACCCCGACCGCTTTTCAGGAGACCGCGGATGTCACTGTGATCTCTCTTTCACTGCGAGTGCTTCGGCGCGGGCGGCGAATCTCGATGGCTCGGTGTTCAGCGCGTGGGCGAGCTTCCCCAGCAGGTCATAGCCCGGGTCGAGCTGCCCCGCCTCGAGCCGTACCAGGCGGGCCTCGGCGATACGGGCTTTGCCCGCAAGCTCACCCACACCCAGCTCCTGCTCTTCGCGCGCTTCGCGGATCGCCTGCCCGAGGAACACCAGCTCGGGGTCGGAGTCCCACAAGATCGTGTTACGCCGCCCGGTCCTGCGCGCACGACGCGCCTCACGCCCCTCCGGTCAAACGCCCTGTCACAAGGAGCACTCAGATCGTCTATGTCCGCATGCGCGTCCTCGGGCTCCCGCCACTCCCACAAGCAGTAGCTCGCCGACCCCAGCCGTTTACAGGCACGCTGCAGCCGCTCCCCGACCTCGAACCACACATCCGAGGAGAGACGCAGAGCGGCGTCGGGTCCACCGCAGGCCCGGCGGGATCAGGGACGATGGCCGCCAGCAGCTCCTCGGCGTCCTCGACCGCGTCTCGCAGGTCAAGCCGGAGGTCCTCGATCCTCTGCTCCGCGAGCGTCCGCGACTCACGCCACTTGCCGGTGCTGCGGCGACTCGGGCAACGCCGGCACCCTGCCCGCGCTACGCGCCCGCGACAGCCGCCGACGACCCCTGCTCGTCATCGCCCACGCCATGACGCTGTGACGGCGCGAGCGCTCCAGCGACCCCGAGGTCTCCAGCGCCTCCAGCAGCGCCCGGACGTGGCGGGCACGCTTCGTGCGCCACGCGATATGGAGATGACCGAGCACTTCCCATATCGGGGCGCTCTTCCTGCTCTTCCCTATGGCGCTCAGCCCGGTCGATCGCGGCGAGCACCAGCACGTCCGAGACTTCATCTGCGGGGGTGTTACTCATCGGTTCCTCCAGTCAGGTTTGGAGGCCCCGGGAGACAGCCAACGGCACGCAAGACCAGCCCACCCCCATCGGGGTACGCTGCATCCTGCGCCGGGAGCCACAATCTCTCGGTGCCGGCCCCCGGCTGTTAGTGCAGCGCGGGGGCACTATTTACGTTCTCATCCAGCCGTCTACTGCCGCGCTCGCGTCACTCCCGCAAGAGCTGACAAAACCGGCTCGCCGCACGCGTCGCGAACACGAACGCTCCGCAGCGATGCGCCAACCCCGCCGCGTGGAGTCCTACGACCGCCTCAGCCGCCGCGTTCTCGCAGCCGACCGCGCGCGCAAGCTCCTCCAGCGACCACGGCCCCGGCGACTCCGCGTCCAGCAACAGCGAAAGCACAACGAGCTGGACATCATCCCTGCGCCGCGCCGCGCACGGCCTACTACTACGCTGAACGCGCATGGGAAGGGCTCACCTCCTTTCCGTGCCACGGCCCCGGGGCAGTCTAGAGCTGTCGCCGGGGCCACTATGTGGCATTGACCAGCCGACCCTACACGCCGACACGCGCGCAGGCAAGCAAACGCGGCAAACTTGGCGCGATCGCGCTTATGGGTTTGGTGACGCCCGGCTCAAGACAGTCCGACTGTGATCACCGCCGCCGCGCCCCTGTTGGCGCTACGGTTTTGGAGACTGGCACGAGAGGGCATTCTCTCCAGTTGCTCCCCCTAACAGAGTAGCTTTCTGCAAGTCACGCTCCTTGTCCAACTCGGGCGTCTCGTGGCTACGCGGGGCGTGCCTCCTTACGCAGGGAGCAGGCAAGGCGGCATCGCGCCGAGTGGACGATGCAGCAGGGCTCACGCGCCGGCTTCTTTGGATCGGCTCACGCGCTGCCTCCGATCACGCCCGGCGCTGTCTTTCGCGTGACGCGGACACGGTGCAGGTGCAACTTGACCGCGCCGCTCTTTAGAGCTACGCGGAGAGAACGGCTTCGACCGCATCTGCGGACGCGTCACTCGCACGGGCAAACGCATCGGCACCTGCGCTGAGCACCGCAATCGCACACGCCTCGCTCGGGATCGTCAGTAGTGGCTGCCACTCGGCCGGGTACTCGTCGAACTCGAGCGGGCGGGTAGTTAGATTGCGGATGAACATCGGCTCTCCAAATAGGCCCTTTGTCGACGTGTTCTCGATGATCGCGGTCTCCGTTGCCGGGTCCAGCTTGAGGCGGACCCACTTTCGACTGAGGCCGTCTATGCGATGCCAGTCCGTCGCGACAGATGTCCCCTCGGGGTATTTGAACCCAGCCTTGGGGGCGATCATAAAGCGCTCGTTGAGATCTGCGACCTCGTGTTGGCGTGATCTCTCGTCCTCGATCTGACGGACGAAGAACTCAACTTGTGGATTGCCCAACGCACGGAGAAGGCCGCCGTCATCCGTCCGCCTCCACATCGTTGAAGGGACTATCGCCTGTTGCACCAGCGGCACGGACACTGTCACCCATTCCGTCCCTTGGAGCGCGCCATTGATCGCGATCGGACGCTTCTCCCAAACCGCGAGCATCGCAATCCGCCAGAGAATCGCAGCGTAGGCTGAGACGTACCACTCGGGGGTGCCTCTCCGAGCTCCCACCCCGCCGAGGCTCACACCGAGGACCCCCTCCAACTCACCGCGTACGACATCGCCGACTTCCGGTTCCTTCTCCAACCCGTCGACGAAATCGGTGTCCGCGCTCAGTCCAGCGTCGGCTTCGCCTTCATTGGCTCCCTCGCCGCCGTTTCCCGGTGGCTGAGCATGGAAGAGGCTAGTCGGGACACTTGCGGCGATCCTGTCAGCGATCTTTCGGTCAAGCCGCTGGCGGAGTTCAGTTCCAACCGGCACGACGACCAGCTTGTACGCCTCCCTCAACAACCATGCTGCGATCAATTCGACTGCCATAGGACGCTCCAGTTCCCGAGATCAGAAGTATACCTTGGAGCTGGCCAAGAGGCGTCCCTGCGACGTCCTCCGGCTCCAAACTGAGAAGGTCGATGAGGAGCTGCGGCACCACTTGACCGTCGGACCGCGCAAAGTGAGCCAGAAGCGCCATCGCGTCCGCTCAGTCGCCTCCGACCACACGACGGACGTGAGGGCCGTCAGCTTCGAACGAGACCCGACTTGCTCCAGCTCGTAGCCGCCAGCCACCGGCGCCAGCATGCCCGATGCAGCAAAGAGGCCCATCTTGTCGGATCAAAGCGGTCAAGGTTCCGAATGCCCGGCACCGCTATCCATTTCTGCTCGCGCGACGACTTGGAAAGCTTCCTTCTCGAAGTCGGAGAAGCTCGAAGCTGATTGGCTTCACGGCCTTAGCCCAGGCGATCTCACCACGCTTTGCTTTCGAGCCCCGGACATAGATGTGAAACGTAGTCTCGCTTTCCAGCTGCTCAGTCTCGGCGATCACCTCTGTCAAGTCGTGACCACGAGGAACGCCGATCAGGCAGACCCGGCCGCAGTCCGTAATGTCTGGCGCTTCAGAGGCGTTCGCGCGCTTCCATGTGCGTCTTGCCTCGCCAACAACGAATGCAAGCTCGGGGAGAGACAGGTCAAGGCAGACGCCGGCGGCGTCACGCCATCCTGGTGGTCGCTCGCGTGCCATTCGCTCCACGAAGCCTGTGATGGGTTCCTCGAGGAACTTTCGGGGCTTGGGTCGCTTTGGGCCGTCGCCCACCACTCCGGCGTAATAGGCGTCGAAGTCTGTGATGGAGTTGCCGACCATATGGTGGCCTTCGCCGGCTAGCGAACCGAAACGCTCGCACAGCAGATAGCTCCCCCAGAGATCGAGCTCGTCCATCACGGTGACGCGCTCGCCCAACGGCAAGCGCGCACGCCAGGTCAAATAGTGCAGGAAGACGGCCGCATTATCGGCCGTCTCCGAGATGACACGGAGGTCGTTGATGAACACCGACCACGGGAACTCTCCTGCTGGGAACAGGCCGAGACTCCTCAGGCGGGGCAGCTGCGGCGCGTGTCCAGCGAGCTCATGGAGCGTGGGATTCACAATGAAGACCTCCTCGATCGTGCCCGCAGGGATACGGAGCACCTCCGATCCGCCTTCGTCCAGAAAGATCGCGTCCTCCTCGCGAAAAAGGTAGTCGCGTGCTCTCGCACCCTGCGTCCACGCCTCCTCGACCGCGCGTCCAAGGTCTCGTCCGAGGCGAACAACATCGCCGCGCTGTGCCTGGATGCTCAATGCCGATCCCTTGCCCTCCACAACAAAGGCGGTGCTCTCGAAGATCACGAGCCCATCGAGCTCCGCGCCGTCGTAGTACAAGTTCGTGAAACCCTCACTCCCTGGCAGCAGCGCCTTGAGATAGTCAAGCGCAAGGCAATCAAGTGTCTTCGCGCGTGCCTTCGAAAACGTGGACACGCTACCCATAAAGCGATTCTCCAATAGCACCACGGCGTCTCGGAGAACCATCCCAGGGACAACTAGAACAAACCGGCCGTCGAACTCAAAAAACGGATGCTCGACTAGCGGACTCTCGTCGAACAGCCCTCCATAAGCGTCCCGGCCGAGGCTCCCCGCCGAAAGGGAGAGCTCTTCAGAACCGCCTCCACTCGGTCTTGTGACAACCCGGCGTCGATCAAATCGTCGGGCGCGAAGCTCATGGCATTTCGTACGCCGTGCTCGTAGACGTGGATAAATGCTCGCTGCGCGAGCATGACTAGTGTCTCGGGCGAGTCGAGCTTGGCGCTCTCGTCCGCCGTGAGCTTGTCGCGCGCCGCGGGACTGCTGGCGTGCGTTTGCACTCGCTCAGTGAAATCCAGCGCCTCACCCCGGAGGTTGTTCATTCGTCCGGTCAGAAGCGCTTGTACTGCCTCGCCGATGTGCAGCACGTCATCAATCGTGAACCCGTAACGCTCTAGGCACCAGCGGTCGAACGGGCGATAAAGCGCGGTCGCGAGATCCGCTCCATGGTGTGCATACGAGGTTCCCCGAGTCGTTAGCCAATTCACGGTGCTCATGAGTTTGAGCTCCGCGACCACGACATCCTCGTTCTTCGGCGCGGTCAGGTTACGAAAGAGTGATAGCTGGACGAGGCTGTCCAGCTCGTCGTGGATCGATTGCATCGCGTTATCCGACACAGGTGTGCTCTCAGCGGGAAGCGGCTGTGTGAGCAATAGTCCCGCAACAAGCTCTACCTTGCTCTCGAGGCCATCGTGTGTTGGCTCGTAGTAGGTGCCCCAGCCCGTAATCATGTTGGATGCCTGGATAATCGACAGGGTGTAGAGAGGATCTCCTTCCGAGAGCAGCGCACGGAGCCTCGAGGTCGCCTCGACCATCTCTTGACAGAACGAGGCGTGTGCGTCGTTGCTCAGCGACCTGAGCTCGGCGTGCTCCTCGTCGGACAGACCGGACCTCGAAAGCAGCTGGTCACCCACGTACTCGTCGCGGACGAGCTTGCTCATGAGGTGCGAAAACCTATCCTCGCGGGCAGCAAGCGCTTCGGCTAGCTCCACGTGCCTCATCGCAATCGCCTCGACCGGCGTCGGATTGCCCTGGCGAGCATGTGCGCCAGGGTCCGCTGCGCGGGATTTTGCCTTGGGTGTGTGCGGTCGCTTTTTCCTAGACACGATGGATCCGGGCTTCGGGAACTCAGGTTAGTTCGCCGAGGCCCAGCGTCATCTGAGGACAGCGAGCCGGAGAGACGTCGCCCCCGGGCAATGCGAGCGCGCCGACGATCTCCGTGCACGCGGCTGCGTTGGACGAGACGCGGAGGCACCCCAGCTGGTCGCGCTCGGCCTTCGGCCAACTCGGGCGTCTCGCTGGCTACGCTTGGGCGCCTGCTTTCCGCGCGAAGGACGACCGCGACCACGCCGGCCGACGTTCGCGTGTCGGGATCAGAGCGCGTCTCACCCGACGACGATCCCTCAGGCGGCAAGCCGTTCGTCCGATGGCGGCGCGAACGCGGGCTCGCGGTCGTGGTACCGGCGATGTGGCCACGCGAACCGCCCCAGGGTTCTTTCCGGTCGCGGCTAGAGGCGCGGAATGCTGCTCACGGAAATTTCACATTTTGGAAGTGGATGGTTGGTTATCATAGTAACGTGGGCCTCATCCTTTGGGCGGGCCCGCTTTTCGAGGAGATAGCGAGCCTGGGTCCAAACGGAGGTCTGTCCTGTGAAACGTTCGGCGTCAGCGGCAGTGCGCTCTTTCTTCGTCTTCGGGCTCGTCGCGACGACAGCGCTCACGCCTCGCTCCGTGAGGCTGCGCCCCGACCGTTTGCGCGGATCGCGCTTCGCAGGGTTGGCAGCGATCTTGACGGTTATGGTCGTGGTCGGCGTGATGCCGTCGGTGGTCGAGGCGGCCCAAACGTTTACTTTGGCGGGCACGGTCACGGTGTTGCCGGGTACCGCGCCGATCGGTGGCGTTGCCGTGACTGTCGACGACAGCACTACCGACGATCAGGTCGCGACGGCGACGACGGACGGCAGCGGCAACTACACAACAACCGTGCCCGAGGGCACCTACGTGCTGACGTTCACGCCACCGGCGGGATCGAGCTACAAGGCGGCGACAACGGAGCCAACGACGGTGAGCGCGAACACCACCGTTGACATCGGCCTGGTGGGCACCGGCGTCGACCGGCTGTCGGGTGTGGTTACGGATCGGGCTGGGACGCCGGTGTCTGGGTTGGAGATCACCTTGAGTAATTCGTCTGCGACGGACACGTCGACGACGAATGCGAGTGGGGAATATCAGTTGGCGTTGCCGAACGGGACGTATCAGGTCAGTGTGTACGGCTCTGGTTACGGCGCTGGGTCTGGGGTGGATCTGCCGCAGGTTTTCGACTTTGCCCCGGGGAGCGGGAGCGTCGTGGTGTCCGGGGACTCGACCCAAAATTTTGTGCTGCCGGCGAATGCTGTTCAGGTGTCTGTTACGGGGCCGGGCGGGAGTCCGGTGCAGGGTGCGCAGGTCAGTACTAATACGGCCGTCGAGTTTCAGTCGACGGCTTTCTTTGGCACGGAACTCGACCCTTCGTGTTGCGGTGGGTGGGCGGAGGACGGTGCAGTCTCGACCTCGGCGTCGGGGACGGGGACGCTGTGGTTGTTCAATACGAGCCATGGTGGCACTGACGGCGGCGACGCGAGCCCTGACATAATTCAGGTCGTGCCGCCTGCAGGTAGCGGCCTCGCGACTGCGCTCGTATCGCTCCCGTCTTCGATCACTGCTGACACCACCATCGACGTGGCCCTGCAGCAGACGCATGCTCTGTCGGGTGTGGTTACGGATCGGGCTGGGACGCCGGTGTCTGGGTTGGAGATCACCTTGAGTAATTCGTCTGCGACGGACACGTCGACGACGAATGCGAGTGGGGAATATCAGTTGGCGTTGCCGAACGGGACGTATCAGGTCAGTGTGTACGGCTCTGGTTACGGCGCTGGGTCTGGGGTGGATCTGCCGCAGGTTTTCGACTTTGCCCCGGGGAGCGGGAGCGTCGTGGTGTCCGGGGACTCGACCCAAAATTTTGTGCTGCCGGCGAATGCTGTTCAGGTGTCTGTTACGGGGCCGGGCGGGAGTCCGGTGCAGGGTGCGCAGGTCAGTACTAATACGGCCGTCGAGTTTCAGTCGACGGCTTTCTTTGGCACGGAACTCGACCCTTCGTGTTGCGGTGGGTGGGCGGAGGACGGTGCAGTCTCGACCTCGGCGTCGGGGACGGGGACGCTGTGGTTGTTCAATACGAGCCATGGTGGCACTGACGGCGGCGACGCGAGCCCTGACATAATTCAGGTCGTGCCGCCTGCAGGTAGCGGCCTCGCGACTGCGCTCGTATCGCTCCCGTCTTCGATCACTGCTGACACCACCATCGACGTGGCCCTGCAGCAGACGCATGCTCTGTCGGGTGTGGTTACGGATCGGGCTGGGACGCCGGTGTCTGGGTTGGAGATCACCTTGAGTAATTCGTCTGCGACGGACACGTCGACGACGAATGCGAGTGGGGAATATCAGTTGGCGTTGCCGAACGGGACGTATCAGGTCAGTGTGTACGGCTCTGGTTACGGCGCTGGGTCTGGGGTGGATCTGCCGCAGGTTTTCGACTTTGCCCCGGGGAGCGGGAGCGTCGTGGTGTCCGGGGACTCGACCCAAAATTTTGTGCTGCCGGCGAATGCTGTTCAGGTGTCTGTTACGGGGCCGGGCGGGAGTCCGGTGCAGGGTGCGCAGGTCAGTACTAATACGGCCGTCGAGTTTCAGTCGACGGCTTTCTTTGGCACGGAACTCGACCCTTCGTGTTGCGGTGGGTGGGCGGAGGACGGTGCAGTCTCGACCTCGGCGTCGGGGACGGGGACGCTGTGGTTGTTCAATACGAGCCATGGTGGCACTGACGGCGGCGACGCGAGCCCTGACATAATTCAGGTCGTGCCGCCTGCAGGTAGCGGCCTCGCGACTGCGCTCGTATCGCTCCCGTCTTCGATCACTGCTGACACCACCATCGACGTCAACTACGGTGCCGACGGATCCGCGTCTGCGATAGCGCTCACGCCGACGAGCATCGCCTTCGGGTCCCTAGCTGTCGGTGACCAGAGTCTCGGGCAGATAGTGTCGCTGACGAACGTGCTTGGCGGAAACATCGCTGTGTCGTCGGTGAGCTTGGCTGGAGCGGACCCAGACGCGTTTTCGCTCTCCAATGACGGTTGCGTGAATGTGAACTTGGGGCAGGGGCAGAGCTGCACGCTCGAGGCAGCATTCACGCCGGGTTCTGGGGGCGCGCAGAGCGCGGGCCTTCAGATCACCGACTCCGGGCCTGGCAGCCCACGCACCGTGGTCCTTTCGGGTACCGCGACGGTCGTGGCTCCGGCGTCGATGGGAGTGGTGTGCTCTCCGTCGCCTCTAGTTACGGGCGGGACTGCAACGTGCACGGCGACTGTGGTTGGGGTTAGCGGCGCGTCCGCTCCTACGGGCACGGTTGGTTTTGCTTCCAGCCCTGCTGGCGGGTCGTTCGGCTCGTCGGGGTCGTGTACGCTGCAGCCGACCGGCGCTAATTCGACCTTGTCGTGCGCGGTCACGTTCACGTCGTCGGCAGCCAGCCTCTATACGATCAGCACGACCTATAGCGGTGACGGGACCTACAGTAGTGATACCGCGTCGACCACGGTGGCAGTCGTTGGCGATCATGCAAGCTCTGAGGTAGTCAAGTGCGCGCCAGCACACGTCGTAGTCGGTCGAGCGACCAAGTGCACAGCGACGGTGAAGGATGCGGTGAAGGGCACCAAGGTCACGCCTACCGGGACGGTAAGCTTCAGCAGCACTGGAGGCGGCTCGCTCAGCGATCAGGCGCAATGCGTCCTTGTTCGCACGTCGAGTACGTCCGCTAGGTGCTCGCTGATCTATACCCCTTCGGCGGTGGGCTCGGGAACACACACGGTTACCGCGACTTACAGCGGCGACGGCACATACATGCCCGTCACTGCCTCGGCCACGGTCAGCGTAGGTTTGCGCTCAGCCTCGACAGGGCTCGTGTGCTCACCCACGAAGGTCGCGATCGGGCGTACGACAACCTGCGCCGCCACAGTCACGGACACCTCCACCGGGACCAAGCAGGCGCCGACCGGGACGGCCAGCTTCAGCACCAACAGTCAAGGCTCGTTCAGCAACGGCGCAACGTGCACGCTCGTCGAGGCATCGAACAGCTCCGCGAAATGCTCGCTCGTCTACAGCCCCACGGCCCCAGGGACCCAAACAATCACAGCCAAATACAACGGCGACACCACCCACCTCGCCAGCGATGCGTCCAAGACGCTGACCGTGACGTAACCCCGCCGTGAGCGCTGGTTGGCATATCCGGCCGGCGCGACAACACAGACCGCCAGCCGTCAATCGCACCGTCGCGCCACCGCCTGTCATCACGCCGAGCGCTCGCCCGCCCGCCAGCTGGTCACGCTAGCAGCGACAATACGGCTGCGACCCCACCCAGAGCGCGCCTCCTGCAGTTCAGATGGATGATGCCGCACAAGTCGTCGTCCACAAAGCGGCGTCCGCCACCGCTCGCGCTTCGCGAACGCTTCGGTCGAATACGAGAAGGCGGCAGATACCCGCCGTGCCGACATCGGAGCAGGTCTACCACCGGCTGCGGCCGTCAGGTGCGTCGCGACGTGCGGATCGATCCCCGCACTTGCAACCGCGGGGATCGTGCGTCCAGTGGGACCGCGCTGTGCATCGCCTACTGCGTCGAGGTGGTCCAGTACCCGGGTATGTACCGCAGTTAGCTGGGCCCGCTTCCTGCGCTGCGCGAACAGCGCCTCTAGATTGATGGTCGCCTCGCGAGCACGATTTGTCCGCGGCTAGAGGCTACGCCTAGTACTCGACTACGGTAGGCGAATGTCTGGCCCGTTCGAAGCGCTCGGCGCTGCACAGCTCACAGGCGAAGCCCTCAAGCGCTTCCTCGCGAACAACGAGGTCGCCAAGCTCTTTCGCCTCGTTTCCGCCGACGTTCGGAGATCGTCGCTTGTCCCGGGTGAGGCCGCCAACGCGGTTGTAGACAGGCTCAACGGCCTACTCGTTCAACCCAACATTGCGGGGCCGGTGAAGCATTGGCTCGAGACGGGCGACTCCTCCGTTCGCGAGCCACTCAAGGCCGTGTTTGTAGAGCTGTTCAACTTCGACGCCCAGGGAATCCCGTCCGACGCGCTTTCAGCCCTCGTGGTGGCCGCGATCGAGGCGAACCTTCCCCGCGCAAAGCGGAATGAACGAGACGCGGCGCACCTAGACCAGCAGATGACTCGCGACCTGATTCAAGAGTCTGCTCGCGGGCTAGAAGAGCAGATCGCCGAGATGCCGGCAGCGTCTGCTCCCGCCGCCATCGGCTCGAAAGCCATTCGAGTCGCACGAGCGGTGGTAGACCTGCCTCCGAGCCAAGCCGATATCGTCGAGAAACTAGTTGCTGAGAACGCCGAGGAGGCGGGACCGCTCCAAGAAGCCCTCGAGGCGGGGGGCCCAACTCGAATCGCCGATGCGATCGATCAGAACGCTCCGTGGCTCCAAGGCAGTATCGCGGCCGTTTGGGAAGCCGCCGGCCGACTATCCGACTCGATCGAACGGAACGCCGAGGCGCGGCGCGCGTACGAACGTGCGGCCGATCATCCCGGCGTTCACGATCGCGTTCGTCAGCTGGTGCGCGCGTCACATTCCGCTGCAGCCGACGGCGACGCTAAACGAGCAGCGGAGTTGTTCGAGGAAGCACGACAAGCCGATGATCGCAACCCAGCCGTCCTGTTGCATGAGGCACGCAACGATGACGACCCAGCGCACACGCTCGCGTTGCTAGACGAGATCATCCCAACAGACTCCGATCAAGAGGGGCTGGCCGAGTGCATCCGAGCCGAAGCCTTGATCCAGCAGAACCAGTTCGCGCCCGCACGGGAGGCGATCGCTCGCGCGCGAGGATTACGCGTTGACCAGCGCGCGGCCGACGAGCTCGACGGCGTCGCGACACTCACTGAGGCGCACCTGGATATTGCTGAGCCGCAACGAATGGGACCTGAGCCGCTGCTCGCTGCGGCTGATAGTTTCAAGCGGCTCTACGTGGGAGCGCGCGAGAGTGAGCGTTGGGATGCGGCCGGCGTTTTCGTCGGCCGCGCAGTGCTCGCTCTTGTGCTCGGCGGAAGCGCCGACGAGAGCGCCCACCTCTTGGACGAGGCGCTTACCGATGCGCGTCTGCGCGAGTCCGTAGAAGCTCGTCGGGTGCTCGCGGACGGCGCAATGTTGCTTCGACGCTTCGCTGATGTCCGGACGCTGCTAGGCGAGAGCACCGACGAGACGGACCGCTTGGATCTCGCGGCAGCACACGTCATGAGTCGAGACAGCGATATCGACCCCGCGATCATCGACGAACTCCGCGGGATCATGGAGTCCGGGCATGAGGAAGCACCGCGAGCCGCATACCTCCTGCTGTGCGCGGCGAGCAACGACGTAGCCGTCGGGTGGAGCAAGGCGGCTGAGCAGATCGTCGCCGAGATCAAGCCGAGCGTCGCGCTCATGCTTCGCGCGTTCCGACTCGATGCGGAGGGCGACCTCGATGCAGTCGAAACGCATCTCCTCCCGCATACCGACAACCCTGACGCGCTACGTCACCTGATCCTTCTTGCTAGGCGTCGCGAGAATCACGCGAAGGCAGTCACATTGAGCGAAACCCTGCTCAACCGGACTGCGGCACCGGCGGATCAGCTTCTCCTCGCTGGCGCTCTCGCGAACGCAGGCCAACGGGACAGGGCGGTTGACCGGCTCCTCTTGGTCGGGCGCAACCAGCAGGCGGGCCTCGACGATCGCCGAAGCGGTTACGCGAAGGCGGCGAACCTGTTGCAAGAAGCCGAACGCTTCCGCGAACTGGAGTCAGTCGCGCAGGAGTGGGCCGCGTGTGATCAGACGTCGGACCCTCGTTGGGCCACGGTGCTAGCACTCACGATGCAGTTCCGTCAGGGAGACGCGCTCCGCGTATGGCGCGAGCTCGGCGAGCTCGACCCGGACACCCAAGGGCGCGCTGAATTGCTCGCTGAGGTGTTCGGCTCGGCGGCGGACCCCGTCGAGGGAATCGAGATGCTCGCTCGTCTATCTGATCGGTACAGCCGGCCTGAACGCCTCGAGGTCGCCTTGATCTTCACGGCGCTGCGTCGCGAGATCCCTGAGCGCGCCTTGCCGGCAACGCTCAAGGCACGGCTACGCGAGAGCTTCGAGACGTTCCCGCAGCGGTTCCCTGATTCGAGGGCGATCCGTACCGTCGCAATTGACCTAGACGACCCGATCGGTTCCTTGATGCGCGCTATCGGATCAGAGCTAGAAGCCCGCGAGCGGCAGACGAGCACTCGCGTGCGCGAAGTGCGCTGGGGGAACGCCGCGGTTGCATTGTTGGCGTCCGCGTCTGGGTGCAGTACAGGCGAGACGCTGTTTATGCTCGAGGCACTTCCGCTCACCTACCCCGACGATCAGTTCGATCTGCTAGATAGGACCGATGCCGCCGCTGCTCTCGCCGGAGGGGCGGTCTGGGACTCAAACGCGATATTCGTCGTGGCCGCGCTGGGCGGCGTAGTGGAGCAGACGCTGCGCAACGTGCTTCCCTCGTCCGTTGTCGCCCGGGCCACGCAGATCGAGATCGCGGGGGACCTCGCGACGGCCGATGCCAATCGCGTCGGCGGGATCGGCATAACCCACGGCCACGTTCACTTCGGCGAGTGGACTGAGTCTGACCGAGCCTCGAACTTCAGACGCGCGACGGAGATGCACAGACTCGCCACAACGCTTCCTGCACACGTGCTCGCCGAGGACGACTCGAGCGACGAGTTGATCAAGGTCGTGCGAGGAGAGGCGCCCACGCCCGCGAAGGCATGGGCCGCCACGCTCGCCGCCGCGCAAACAACCGGCTTCGCGGTGTTCTCTGATGATCGCGCGGTTCGCCGTAGCGCGCGAGAAGTCGGCCTCCCAACGTTCGGTACCGTGGCGCTCCTCGATGTATTGGTAGATCGGGAGCTGCTCGCCGAGGACATTAGGGACGACGTTCGCCGGCGCCTACTTGCCCACGGCGCATGGGGCGTGCGCCACACCGTTGACGAGATCGCCCAGATAGCACGCGATGCCAACTGGCAGCCCACGGACGGCACGCGAGCCGCGCTCGGCGACGCGACCGCGTGGTTTGCACTGATGAGCGCTTGGATGGACCGGGTGATCCGCTTTCTCGACATCGTGTTCGCCGAGGCACCCACTGAGATGGACAAGTGGGTCCATCGCGCGATCGACGCGGTAACTCACGACGTCGGCGGCAACTACGAAGCACACGCACAGTCGTTCTTGCTCTGCGCCCTCGACGTGGTGAGCGACCCGCCACGAATGTCAGAGACGGGCCTTGCCGCGCTCATTTCCGGCCCTTCGACGGATGAGATACTTCGAGGTATTCCCGCCCAGCGAGGACCTGCTCATCACGGCAGTTGCTCGCACACTCACAATCACCAATGATCCGCTCCAGCAGGCCACGCTGTTTCGTCGGGCGCTCACCCGAGTAGGCCCCGCAGAGCAGGAGTTGCTGCGGAGCTCGCTTCGTGCGCTAGCGCCCACTATCTCACGTCATGCGAGCGCGTCGGCGGACGCCACTCATGCTGCTGGATTGGACGAAAGAGCGCTTGCGTGCCGAGTCGCCGCGTTGGCGGGCCCAGTGGAAGGCGTAGGAAGCGTTGAAGTCACCTACGCGGCCGAGACTATTCTCGTTGCAGACCGCCATCGCGAACGAGAACAGTGATGCGCGCTCCTCTCAGCGATCGCGGTGGTGCGAATATGGGTCGTTCATGCTGTGGCAGTGGCGATCCGCTTCCAGGGTTGTGTGTGGTGCCATGGGGTGAGTTGGATGGTGTTCCAGTCGTTGCCTTTGAGGTGTAGTGCGTGGTGGTCGGGTAGTCGTGCGATTTCGCCGGGTGTGAGGATGCGTTGGCGTTGGGTGTGGTAGTTGACGCTGTTGGTGTGTGTGGGGTCGGTGAACCATTCTTGGGGTTGGCTGTGGCCGAGGGTTTGGCTGACGGTGTCGCGGTCGTATTCGCCGAGGGTGAGGGAGATCGCTTCGAGGGTGCGGGGGTCGGCGATGCCGGTGAGGATGATCTTTGTTTGGAAGAGGGAGAGGAGCGCGTCGGCTTGGTGCTCGCCCCAGCGTGTGCGGGCTTGTGAGAGGTCTTGTAGTCCGATCATGACTTGTAGGTGTTGGCCGCCGGCTTGGGAGATGAGGGCGGGGAGGTCGTGGATCGGGGCGGTGTTCGCGATCTCATCGAGCGCCCAGAGCATCGGCGGCCCAGTGATGGTTTCCGTGCGGGCGTGGTCGTAGACCGCGTGGCGTATCTGCTCGAGTAGCCCGACGATCAGCGGCGCGCAGAGGGCCTGCTTGTGCTCGGGCGCGGTGATGTAGATGGTGTCGGTCGAGGCGGCGAAACGCCCGGGGTCGAAGTTGGGGTTCGCGGCGGCTGCGCGGACGGCGTCGGAGTTATAGGCGGCGAGCACGCCGGCGGTGGCGCTGAAGATGCTCGAGCGCTCGCGGCTGTCGGTCCGCTCGATCCCCGCGAGGACATCGACGGCCACTGGGGCGTCCGTGTCGGTGAGGATTGCTTGGGCGGGTGCGAGGTCTCCGCGTAGCGTCCAGCTGAGTACCTCCGCGATCGGCTGGCTGGTGTGGTGGGCGGCGTAGAGGAGCGGGGCCAGGAGCGCGGCTGCGCGCTCTGACCAGTGGTTCTCGTTGGTGGTGCCCGCGCCGGGGCGCGTCGCCTGGGTCATGGCCCTGGCCATCACGAGCGCCTCATCCCAAGTAGCTGCCGCGGCGACGGGTGACCAGCACAGGCGGCGCACACCCTCGGGTAGCCCTGTGTCGGTGGTGGTTTCTGTGCCGGCGGGGTCGAACAGCCATGCCTGCCCGATCTCTGATCTCGCGGGGAGGGTGGCGCGCATCACGTCTGGCTTGGTGGAGGTGCTGACAGCGGCGCCGGCGCTGGCCATCAGGGCGGGGATCATGATTGCGCTGGTCTTACCGCTGCGGGGAGGCCCGAGGATCATGACCGCGCTCTCGGGGTCGGCTGTGACCCAGCCGCCGTGCTCGTCGAGGCCGAGGTACGCGCCACCACCAAGACGCAGGCTGCCCTCACGCGCCCTGGCCGCCGGGCTGACCCCTCTCGGCCTCGAACCCGCAGGCAGCGGCTTGGGGCGACCGAGGGGAGTGCGCAGCGGTGGCGGCCGGTTGGCCGGGATGCGGGGAGGGCGCGTGAGGATGCTCATCGCGAGCATCGAGCCGACCCGCAGCACCACGAGCAGAACCAGCGCACCAGCGATCCAGGGAAACAGGCCACCAGCATTGCCGCCGAAGCCGAGTGCGACGCGCGCCACATCCGCCAACGCGAGCAGCAGCGGGATACCAATGATCACTCCCGCCACGCGCGCCGCGAGTGAGTGCTCGCGCCGGAACGGGGGCTCCATGCGCTGGTGGGTAGGCCCCCACGACCGTCCGCTTTTCCCGCTTGACATACCCCTCACCTTACAATAATCTCCAGAACATGACAAACATGATGTTCAGGTTGGGGGAAACCCATGCCGCCGCGTAGAGCAGCAGGTCTTGGCGCGGTCCGCGAGATCCGCGCAGAACTGAAAGAGGCGACGAAGGAGCGCAAAGACCTCGATCAGCGCATCAGGCGCCTGCGCGCAGCCGAAGCCGCGCTGTATGGAGGACGTAGCCCCAACGCGAAGGTCCTGCGCCGCGAGACACTGGTCTCCTACCTGGCTGAGCATCCCGGGTCCCGCAGCCTCGATATCGCCGATGCGCTCGGTGTCCCCCCGGGTAGCGTGAGAACGCTGTTGAGCACGATGAAGAAGTCCGGCGAAGCCAACAACCACAAACAGCGCTGGTATCTACCGGGCCAGGACGACTAACAAGGAGGGCATTGTGGAGGGCGCACGGATGAGCACCACAGCACGCGGATGGGCCTCCCAGTCACCAGCGATCGTGCTCTACGCGATCACGCTCGCCGGGCAGCTGCTCGGCGCGATCGCACGGGCGCTGATCACCGCGACCACGCTCCAGATCGTCGGGCTTTTCACCGGCTGGCCGATCCCGATCAACCCAATCGCCCTGACCGTCGCGCTCGCTCCCATAGCAATCTCGTTGCTGAGCGTGCTCTGCCCCGTGCTAATCGCGCCGATCGACGGACGCTGGTGGGAGATGAGCACAGGCGGGCGGCCACCCGAGCCCGACGAGCGCGAAGCATTCGAGGACGCCTTCAGCGAACTACAAGAAGCAGACCCGACGCTGCGTCCGCCACGCCACTGGTTCGTCGCCGAAGAGCCCGGACGCAACGCCGCCGCCTACTCCTCATCGCTACGCGTCAACCGCGGGCTCCTTGAAAGCCCCTACGCCGCCGCCGTGATCGCACACGAGATGGGACACCTACGCACCAGTGATGCGCACCTCACGAGCGCGCTGAACCTCCTGCTGATCAAACCCATGAACACACCCGAATTTCATCCCCTGTGGTCGCTGCCGTTCAGGGGGCTGTTGTGGTTCGCGTCCGGCCAGGCAGTGCTGTGGCTGACCGCGAACACCTGGGAGATGTACTGGCGCTCCCGCGAGTTCGCCGCCGACGAATACGCCGCGCGCCTCGGACAAGCACACGCCCTCGCGCAATCACTCACCAGCGAATCGCTCCCCTATGAGCGCTCGATCCCCGGCATGCGGTTCTCCCGCGCGACACACCCCTACACCAAGCCCCGCATCGCACGCCTACAAGCACACCCCACACCACACGAAAGAGAACGCTAATGCCCACCCCCGCACGCCGCCACGGGCTCGCCGCCGCACGCCGCATCGCCGTCGAGCTCACCCCCCAAACCGTCGAGCAAATCGCCAGCCGCGTCGCGCAACTCATGCGCCACCAGCAAACAACAGCCCCAACAAGCCCCGCGGGCACGCCGGGTTGGATGACCGCCAAGGAGCTCGCCGCGCACCTCAAACTCAACCCCGCGTGGGTCTACGAACACGCCCAAGAGCTCGGCGCGATCCGTACAGGGACCGGGCCGAAGGCCCGCATCCGCTTCGACCTATACGCCGCCACCCAAGCACTCAAACACCACCAACAACCAGCGGCGGCGCCATCGGCCACACCGCGTGGCAAGCCCGCGCCGCACCCCGCGCCTTACCCCACCGACGCGCCGCTGCTCGAGATCCGCCGGCGCGAGATCCGCATGCGGCCGTGTTTCGGGCCGCGACGCAGAGTGGGGGTCCACTGATGGCTCCCACATCCGGCGGCGGTATCACCGCCGAAACACGCACGGACGGCACGCTCACCTTTCGCCTGCGCTTCCGAGCTCACGGCAAGCGCCGGACGGTCTGTCTGCACGAGCGTCGCGACTGCGACTGCGGCTGCAGGGGCGGTTGGAATGAGCGGACAGCCGCCGTCGAGCTCGAGAACATCCTCGCCCGAGTCAAGGCCGGCGTGTGGAAGCCGCCGCAACGACAGCGCCCGCCCGACGCCGTCGCAAACAGCGAGGCGCCGACGTTCCACGTGTACAGCTCGAACTGGCTGCAAGCCAAGATCGACGGTGTGCTCGGGGAGCGCCCGCTCGACACCAGCACTGAGGCCGACTACCGCTGGCGGCTGCAGTGCCACCTGCTGCCGATCTGCGCCGACTACCGTATGGATGAGATCGACCGCAAGCTCTGCCTCGCGGTCAAGACGCGCCTGCTGAGCGAAGCGAAGGAGCTGCGCGAGCAGATCGAAGCGGGAGCGGTGATCCGCGACCAGCGGGGCAGGCGCAGGGTCCCCCTCGGCCCCTCCTCGATCCGCAAGGTAATCGATCTACTCGCGATGATCCTCGAGGACGCCGTCGAGGACGGCCATCTCGATCACAACCCCGCCCGGGGCAAGCGCATGCGCGTCAGGGTGCCGAAGCCAAGCCGCACGTTCCTGGAGATCGACGAGCTCGCCGCGCTCATCGACGCGGCCGCTGGGCAGGACATCGCGCTCGGGCAGATCCCCGCGCCCGCGGAGGCTCGGCCTCACAGCCGCGATGGTCGCCCAGCTGTTCGCGCAGGGCAAACAGCCGAGCCAGATCGCAAAGCAGCTCGGATTGGCGAAGTCCACCGTCGCCTACCACCTCTCGCGGCTCGGCCTGAAGGCGGGGCGTGGCTACGTCGGGCGACGAGTCGTCGTCGAGGTGCTGGGGCGCTCAGGCGTGCGCGCGAGCGAGCTGTGCGACATCAAGATCGGCCACCTGCGCCTGCACGACCCCGCGGGCGCCCGCTTCCACATCCCCGACGCCAAGACCGAGAGCGGCATCCGCGAGGTGCAGATGTCGCTCGACCTCGTCGAGGCGATCGTCGAGCACATCGATCGCCTGCAGCGCATCGGAGGCCCCACTGGGCCAGAGGACTACCTGGTCCCGAACCTGCGCGGCGGAAGGATGGACCGCCAGCGGGTCGGCGAGATCGTCGGCGAGGCGGCCACGCGTGCCAGCGAGCTGCTCACCGCCCGAGGTCTGCCGTCGCTGCCGAACACCACGCCGCACTCACTCAGGCGCACGTACATCTCGATCGCCTTGCTGGCCAACAGCTTCGACGTGAAGTGGGTCATGGACCAGGTCGGCCACGCCGACTCGAAGATGACGATGGACGTCTACGCACAGTTGCAGCAGCGCGCCAAGCGCGACCACGGCGCCCACTTCGACGAGCTCGTGCGCCAGGCGCGTGTGCAGCTGCGCACGCCTGAGGAGACCGCCTCAAACGGGCTGATTGGGACGGCGATTGGGACGGGAAGCCAAAAATCGCCGATTTCGGCTCCTGATCGCGCGCCGGTCGACGATCAAAAACATGCCTTTGAGCAGGCAAAAACCGCCATGGCGAGACCGGGATTCGAACCCGGGACACCACGATTTTCAGTCGTGTGCTCTACCAACTGAGCTATCTCGCCGCAACACGCGATGGTACCGGCTCCCCGTGCCTGCACGGGCTGCCGCGTCCCGGGCGTGACCCCGACCGGGCCTACCCTTCCCACGCTTCCAGGTAGGGCAGCGGGTTGATCGGCCGGCCGCCGGCCGCCTGCCAACCCCCCACCCACATCTCGAAGTCCAGGTGTGGTGCGGTCGCATCACCGGTCTGCCCGGCCCTGCACAACGCCTGCCCAGCAGCCACCGCCTGGCCGGTGCTGACCGCAAGAGAGCTCACCTGACAGTGGGCGAACATGAAGTCGAAGCCGATCGATGTTTCCTCGACGGCGTAGTAGCCCGCGCCGGCTTCCTGGTAGCTGGTCGTGAGGATCGTCCCAGCGAGCGGCACCACCACCGGCGTGCCTTCAGCGGTGAGGATGTCCTGCCCCTGGTGCAGATAGCCGCTGCGGGGAGCGCCGAACACGTTTTCCGGGCCCCCGAAGTTGTGAGGGCCGGCGACTGGGAACACTGCGCCGTCGGCCACAGTCTGTGCGACTGTCGGCACGCCCGCTTCCGCCACTGGGGTCGGAGTGGGCGTTGCAGGGGCCACAGGCGCTGGCGCCGCGACCGGAGCCGGCGCATTGACCGTCAGGCTCGCCTCACCCGAGGTGTGCGCGCCGCGCCTCAGCGGCGCTCCACGACGATCGTGTGCGCTCACGCTCACCTGATAGCTACCAGGTGTGAGCGTCGCGCTCGTCGGCCATGTGACCGTCAGCGTCCGGCCTGTGCGTACCCAACCGAGGTTGGCCACCACCACGTCCTTGTGCGTCGAGAACGCCTCAACGGCCACCTGCACATCGACGCTCCCCACTCCAGGCTCGCTCACTCGCAGCGACACCCGTGGCGGGCGCCCGGCGATGGCCGTCTTGGGGACGCTGAGGAGCGTCACGACCGGACGCGGAGAGCTCGCCGCGCGCACGGGCACCGCCTTGCCACCGGCGGCCGCCTGCGAGGTGGAAGGCGCCTGCACGCCGCCCGGCATGTCCGTCACCGCCCACGACGTCGCGCTGCCACACAGCAGCGCAAGCGTCGCCAAGACGGGCGAAGCCGCCACGAGGACCCATCTCATACTCAAGTAGTCGGCCGGCTACGCGATCACCAGAGGCGTGCGCCGCCAATCGCGCATCTGTCCGATCCCAGCTCGCCACCCGGACGGGACGCTACTTGCTCTCGAATTCCTCCACGAGCGACTCGTACGTCAGCCTCAGCCCCTCCGCGATGGGCACCTCTGGGCGCCAGCCGAGCTCGCGCTCGGCGCGACTTATGTCCAGACGACTGTGCGTGAGCTCGCCCGGGCGCAGGTCCGCGAGCTCTGGCTCGATCTGCTTGCCTGCCGCCTTGCTCAGCTCGCTCCACACGGTCGCCACGTCCGTCTCCACGCTGGTGGCGATGTTGTACGTGCCCGAGCGTCCCGACGCGGTGAGCAGGGCGCTGACGACGTCCCCCACGTACACGTAGTCGCGGGTGGGCGTGCCGTGGCCGTAGAGCTTGGGCACCTTGCCGGTGTAGAGATGGTTCGAGAAGATCGCCACCACGCCCGCCTCCCCGTGAGGGCTTTGACGGGGGCCGTACACGTTGCCCAGCCGGCACACCGCGTGAGGGATGCCAGACGACAGCGACCACGTGTTCACGTACGCCTCAGCCGCCCACTTGGATGCGCCGTAGGGAGAAAGCGGCGCGGGGATGCGGTCCTCTGGGGTTGGCATCGGCGCGGCGTCCCCATACAGCGCACCACCAGTGGAGGTGAACACCACCGGCGCCTCACACCGTCCCGCCGACTCGAGCACATTGAGGGTGCCACGCACGTTGACTTCGCAGTCCAGACCCGGGTTATCGACGGACACGACCACGCTCGACTGCGCCGCCAAGTGGAAGATCGCACGCGGCTTCACCTCCGCAACGAGCGCGTCGAGGGCGGGCGCATCGACGATGTCAAGCTCGACGAGCTTCGCAGCGTCGGCCACCCTGGCGGCATCTCCGGAGGAGAGGTTGTCGATCACCGTCACCTCATAGCCGTCCGCGAGCAGCGCGTCGACTACGTGTGAGCCGATGAAACCGGCACCGCCGGTGACGATCGCGCGAGAGGTCATGCCCGGGAATCTATACGGACGCGGTCGAAGCGGCGGTGGCGAGCAGATCTTCGACTGCTTCCACCGACTCGTCGATGCGCTCGAGCACGCGCATGCCGCCGCGCTCGCGTGGCAGGCTGCCGCCCACCGCGGGGCCACCGAGCACGATCGGGAGATCCGGGCGGTTCGAGCGCAGATCCCGCAGCGCCAGCTCCACCGATTCAGCGGCGGTGGACACCGTGGCGCCCACGACGATCAGATCTGGAGACTGGCTGTCGACCATCTCCAGCAGCCGCTGCGCGGAGAGGTCGGTGTCGAAGATCGTGTGGAAGCCTGCTGCGGCGAGCTGGTCGTGGACCATCTGCAGGCCCAACGTGTGCTCGTCGCCTTCCACGCCTGCCAAAAGCACCCGCTCACGCGTGGGCTCGGTCGAACCGGTCATGTAGCGGTACAGGGTGGCAAGCACGCGCCGGGTGATGGTGGTCGCACGATGCTCGCGATCGGCGTCGATCTGGCCTGCTTCGGAGAGCACGTTGATACGCCGCAGCGCCGGGCCGATGACCTCCGCGTGCAGCGTCGTCGGCGTGACACCATCCTCGATGGCCGTCGCGATCGCACCCTCGGCCATCTCTGCATCGCCGCGTTCGAGCGCCGTAGCGAATGTCTCCAGCGTGCTCTCCACAAGCGCCGCGGGGTCTGAGCGAAGCTGTTCGCGGGCGTCGGGACCAGAGCGTCCGAGCACTTCCATGAACGCATCGAGCAGAACCGGGTCGAAGTGGCGCCCGCGTTGTTCGCGCATCATCTGCACCGCATCCTCGACTGAGAAAGCCTTGCGGTAGACGCGGTCGCTGGTGAGCGCGTCGAACACGTCAGCTACCGCCACGATGCGGCCCTCGATCGGGATCGCCTCGCCCTTCAGGCCTCGTGGGTAGCCGGTGCCGTCCCACTTCTCCTGGTGGCTGAGGGCGATCGTCGCCGCCATGTCCAGGATCGAAGAGGACGAGCCGCGCACGAGGCGGTGGCCCTCCTCGGCGTGTGTCTCGACGATCGCGCGCTCCTCCGGCGTGAGCGGACCGGGCTTGAGCAGGATCGCGTCCGGAATGGCGACCTTGCCGACGTCGTGCAGAGGGGCGGCGTGCCGGAGCCGCTCGCAGAAGTCTGAGTCCATGCCGATGTGTTCGGCCAGCAGCACCGAGAAGCGACCAATCCGCTCGATGTGCGCGCCGGTGTCCTCGTCTCTGAACTCGACCGCCATCGACAGCCGCTGCACAGTCTCGGCCTGGGCGATCTCGAGCTCCGAAAGAGCGCGTTTGAGCTCGCTGGTGCGGTGCTCGATCTCGTCCTCCAGCGACGCCTTGGCGTTCTCGCCCATGCGCCAGCCGAACGCGATCGCCGCGCAGGCGAGCACGACCAGGCAGCCGCTCACCAACAGCGATGCACCTGCGATTACCGCCCCGGCAACTGCCGCCACGGCGAGTACAGCCCATGGCAAAAGCGCCACGGCCGGGTTGCGGCGCTTGGAGCGCCTGCGGGGCGGTCGCCCGGCGGGCCCGCTCTGGGTCACGCCACGCCTACGCATCAGGGCACCCATCCGCGCATGCGGATCGTCGCCCGGGGTAGCACGAGCTGACCCGGGCTCTACGGGTCGCCGAAGAAGGCTGGCTTGGATAGCACCTATCACTGAGAGCTCTCGCGTCCGTGTCCGGTCCCAGATTCGCGTCGTCGATCAGTCCACGGTTCGACGCATCGAGTGTTCGGCTTGACCCGTTATGAGAGCGGATAGACATATGGCCCAAGTACTCAGCGAGCGCTCTGCAGCTGGTCGATGTCGATGGCGTTGGTGGGCGGGAGCAGCGTTACGGGCTTGTTCCACCTGTCGAAGACGATCTTGCCGGCGCCGGCGGCGGAGCCGGACTTGACGATCTCGAGTGGATATGGCGCGCCGCTGGTGGCGACATACAGGGTCCCGTCGTGTGTAGCGTCGCTCACCCCTACCGCCTTCTGCCCGTCGACCGTCTTGGTGCCCCCGCTTGTCAGCGGGCCGTGATCCTGGAGCGTGCTTTCGATCACCTTGCTCAGGTTGGCGAGCGAGGCGAACGACGCCAGTGGCCCATGCTCGGCTGAGCCCCGCAGCCATTTCCCATGCAGCAGGCGAGCGGCCTTCGCACCGGCGAAATGGGTGTAGAAGGCGTCGTTGCCCTTTACGTACACGGCTTTGTCGATCGCGATCAACTTGATCCCCAACCCCCCCAGCGTCAGCTGTCCCCGACCGCCGCTGTCGCCAACGCCGTTCTTTCCAACGAGTTCCATATCGAGTGATATCGGCTTGCCTTCACTGAGAATTGAGCCTGCAACGTGCACCGTCGCGGCACCCGCTGCCGCGGATTTGCTCGCAGCAAGGATCTCCGCAGGCGTCTTCGACGCGACACCATTGCCCGAAGAGGACGTCGAGGAGCAGCCCGCGAGCACGACAACGGCAAGCACGAGCGCAGGTGTCAAAGGGGACGCAAACCGGAAGCGCATCGCCACTAACGACTCTATCCCGCTAACCAGCCAGCCCAAACGCCTGCCAGCCATCCTGCGTCAGGTCTTCTGGCCTACCAGCTCTTTGACGAAGCCCTTGCCGAGCACGCTGAGAACGAGCAAGGAGCCGAACAGCACCACAGCATCGATACTCTCCCGCCCCTGCTTGCTCCAATAGTCGTCTTCGAGGTTGAGCCACAGCGCAAACTCATCGAGCGTCAACGCAGCGCCGCTGCCATAGGCAATGGAGGTCCACCGCGACGCTCCGCGCTGCTCGTTGATGCCGATCTCCAACAGCCACAGATAACCAACGCTCAGCAGACCTGTGATCCCGAAGGTCATGTGATGGATGTGGCGCCCTCCCGGCGTGATGTTCTTGAACGGGCCCCGTTCGGCGCGGATCGCATGAGTGATGCCGCGCACGGCCGCAAAGGTCACAAAGAACGATCCCGTGGAGAGCAGCTGTCGCTCCTTGCGGCGATCACTGAAGTGCTTGAGGTAGAGGGAGCGCACGGCATACGACCATAGCGACCACAGCGCCTGTGCACACTCGACCACCGCGTCTGTGACACTTCAGCCAACGATGGTGGGGGAGTCCGCGTGATTGCCGAAACGCCGAGCCAGCGCAGAAAGGCGGCGACCGCAACTGCCTGCGCGCTGACGTGCCTGCTCGTGCTGGTCGCCGTCCTCGCCTTCTCCAGCCGCTCTGCAGCAGCCAGCGGCGCACACGAGGCAGCCGTCCACTACGCGTGCAGCTCCGCCAACAGCGCCCACGTACCCTGTCGCTTCTCCACGCCCAGCGGCAACATCCGCTGCCTGTGGACGCCCCACCCGAACACCATCGTCTGCGAGCTGCTGGCAACCGGACGCGCCTACCGTCTACGCCCCACCGGCAGGGCCAGGACTGTCGTGGTGCACCTCGCCCGCCGCGGCGAAACGCTGCCCAGGAGCCAACAGATCGTGTTCCCGGAAAGCCTCTCGTGCAACGACACGCGCACGACGATGAAGTGCAACCAGGACGAAGGCTTCGGTGAATTCGAGCTCGCGCCCAAAGGCTCGCACGATGCCTGAGCGCGCTCGCCTGCCAGTCCTCCGTCCCGGCCGCCGGGCGGGCGCCCGCGCGCTCCAGGCTGCAATCGTCGCGTGCGCGCTGCTGCTGCTGGCAGCTACGCCGGCGCAGGTGCACGCGGCGACGCCCGCAGCCGCGGGGCAGGTATACGCGTTTGGCGCCAACTACTTCGGACAGCTCGGCGTCGCTCTGGGCAGCGGAACAGATGAAGTCGAGCCGACGCCCACGCTGGTGGCCTTTCCAGGCGCGCTGGGCGCGGTGACGCAGCTCGCCACCGGCTCGGCCAGCCTCGCGGTGACGGCGAGCGGCCAGCTTTACTCGTTTGGCGACAACCAGTACGGGCAGCTGGGCAGCACGACCAACAACGGCGTGGACACGCCGAACCCGACGCCTACGCTCGTCACGCTACCCGGTGAGAGCGGGCCGGTCACGCAGGTGGCGGCCGGCTCCTATCAAAGCCTCGTGGTAACGGCGGGCGGGCAGCTTTACGCGTTCGGCAACAACTACTTCGGCCAGCTAGGCAATGCCGAGAACAACGGAGCCGTCAACAAAGCCAACCCCACGCCGACGCTCGTCACGCTGCCAGGAGCCACCGGCGGCATCACTCAGGCGGCAGCCGGCGCGGAATTCAGCCTTGCGGTGACGTCAACCGGACAGCTCTACGCGTTTGGCGACAACCAGTACGGACAGCTGGGCATCACGACGGGCAGCGGCAGCCTCAACGCCAACCCCACGCCGACGCTCGTGACGCTGCCAGGAGCCACCGGCGGCGTGACGCAGGTCGCTGCAGGCGTGTTCCACAGCCTCGCGGTGACCTCCACCGGCCAGCTGTACGCCTTCGGCGAGAACGGCTACGGACAGCTGGGCAACGAAGTCGGCAATGGCGAATTCTCCAGGGCGAACCCGACGCCTACGCTCGTCACGCTGCCAGGAGCGATCGGACCGGTGACGCAGGTCGCGGCAGGCGTTGAGCAGAGCCTCGTCGTGACCGCGAGCGGGCAGCTGTATGCGTTTGGGGAGAATGACTACGGGCAGCTGGGCGTCGCGCGCAACAGCGCCACCCACAACGCCAACCCGACGCCCACGCTCGTGACACTGCCTGGAGCCGGCGGCGGCGTGACGCAGGTCAGCGCGGGAGGGCCCTCGAGCCTCGCGCTCACCTCCAGCGGCCAGCTGTATGGGTTTGGTGACAACTACTCCGGACAGCTGGGGACGACCACGAACAACGGCATGGAAACGGCCAACCCCACGCCGACCCTCGTACCACTGCCAGCAGGCACGACGATCGACACGATCGCCCGCGGCCCGGAAGCGTTTCAGTCGCTCGCACTGGTGGCCGACCTGACCGTGACCAGCACCTCGCTTTCTGCAGGGCACATCCACTCCCCCTACAGCTCGGCGGTCCAGGCAGCTGGAGGCACACCTCCTTATACCTGGAGCGCCAGTGGCCTGTCCACCGGGCTGTTCATCAACCCCGTGAGCGGGGTGATCAGCGGCACGGCCACAACAACGGGTACCAACAACGTGACACTTACCGTGACGGATGCCGACGGGGTGACAGCGAGTAGTTCGCTGCAGCTCGCGATCGACGAACCGTCGTGCGGGTGCGTTGAGATAACTCACCCGCTGACGATCACATCCGCGAGTCTCTCCAACAAGCGCTTCCGTGTGGGTAAAGAGGCCACGGCCATCTCGGCACACAAGATCCCACGCGGCACGACGTTCCGCTTCACGCTTTCAGCCCCAGCACAGCTGCAGATCGTGATCACACGCGCGTCGCCCGGCCTACGCCACGGGCGCAGCTGTGTGGCTCCCAGCGCCAGGCTCAGGCGCGCGCACGCCAAGCACTGCACACGCACGCTCACCGTTGGCACACTCAAGCGGGCCCACGAGTCAAGCGGCGCCGGACATATCTCCTTCAGCGGCAGGGTCGGCCGCCGGGCATTGAGGCCCGGCTCCTACAGGGCTGTGCTCACGGCGAGCAACGAAGAAGTGCTTCGCTCCAAGCCCGTGACGCTGAGCTTCACAATCATCGCCTGAATCAGGGTCTCAGACAGCCATCGCGACGTACTTGGTCTCCAAGTACTCATTGATGCCCTCGAAGCCGCCCTCGCGGCCAAAGCCCGACTGCTTGACGCCGCCGAAAGGCGCGGCGGGGTTGGACACGACGCCCTGGTTGAGGCCGATCATGCCCGACTCGATGCCCTCGCACACGCGAAACGCGCGGGAGAGGTCTTGTGTGTAGACGTAGGCGACGAGCCCGTACTCAGTGCGGTTGGCAGCGGCCAACGCTTGCTCCTCGGAGCTGAACCTGGCAATAGGGGCAACAGGCCCGAAGATCTCCTCGCTCAACAGGCGGGCGTCGTCGGGGACATCTGTGATGACGGTCGGCTCGAAGAAATAACCGGGGTAGCCGGACCCCGACAAGGAGCTTCCGCCGATCAGCGCGTGCGCGCCACGCTGCACGGCGTCACCGACAAGCTCTGACACCTTCTCGCGCTGGGCTTCGTCGATCAGCGGGCCGACGTCGACGCCGGCCTCGGTGCCGCGGCCGACCTTCAGCGCGCCCATCCTCTCCGACAGCCGCCGCGCGAACTCCTCGGCGAGCGACTCGTGCACGTGGAAGCGGTTGGCGGCGGTGCACGCCTCGCCGACGTTGCGCATCTTGGCGAGCATCGCGCCCTCCACGGCAGCGTCGAGGTCGGCGTCCTCGAACACGAGGAACGGGGCGTTGCCGCCGAGCTCCATAGACACACGGAGGATCTGCTGGGCGGACTGTTCGATCAGCGAGCGACCCACCTCGGTGGAGCCTGTGAACGACAGCTTGCGCGTGCGCTCGTCCTTCAGCAGCGGTCCGATTACATCGCCGGCGCTCTTGGCGCTGATGACGTTGAGCACGCCGTCCGGCAGCCCCGCTTCCTGGAGGATCTTGGCGAGCGCGAACATCGATAGGGGCGTCTGCTTGGCGGGCTTTACGACCATCGTGCAGCCGGCTGCAATCGCGGGGGCGATCTTGCGGGTGCCCATGGCGGTGGGGAAGTTCCACGGTGTGACGAACACGCACGGGCCTACCGGCTGGCGCATGGTGAGGATGCGGCCAATGCCTGAGGTGTTGACCATGTAGCGGCCGTGTATGCGCACGGCCTCCTCGGAGAACCAGCGGAAGAACTCGGCCGCGTAGGAGATCTCCGCGCGCGACTCGGCTACTGACTTGCCCATCTCGAGGGTCATCAGCAGCGCGAGGTCGTCAGTTCTCTCCACGATCGCCTCATACGCGCGGCGCAGGATCTCGCCGCGCTCGCGGGGCGGATGAACGGCCCACCGCGCCTGCGCGTCGGCTGCCGCGGCGAGTGCAGCCAACGCATCCTGCGCCTGCGCGTCGGCCACCTCCACGAGCGTCTCAGTGGTGGCTGGATCCTCGACCGCGAGGGTGCCGCCGCCGCTGGCAGCGCGCCACTGCCCAGCGATGAATAGATCGGTGGGAACCCAGTCGAGCACGTCGCGCTCGCGCTGAAGGAAAGGGTGGATGTGCCAGCAGCGCTCACCATCTCAACCTACCACCGCTCAGCCCTACGCAAACGCCAGCGATCCTGCAGCGTTCAGGCCTTTTTGGCGCACGCCCGACGGGGTGGGCATGGATCTCTCGTCCATGAAGCGCGACCGTGGGTCCGCGGCTGTGTTGCTGCGGGCACCGATGTGTAGCTTCTGCTCGATCAGGCGCTGTCGAGTCGCCCCCACACCTCGCTGCTTTCGCGCCGCGCACCTCGCGGTCGGCGGTCTTCGCCGGGCGACTCAAGCGCTTGTGCCTGCGCTTGCGGGCCTGGCGCTGTGGGCTACACCCGCGACGGCGTCGACGTTGGTGATCGAAGGTGCGGGCGATGGTCATGGCGTGGGCATGAGCCAGGACGGTGCGCTCGGGTACGCGCAGCATGGTTGGACGGACACTGCGATCCTGGCGCACTACTACACGGGCACCACGCTGGGACAGGCACCGGCAGGCTCGGTGATCAAGGTGCTGGAGGGCTCAAAGGTGGTGAAGGTGCCGCTGGAACGGTATGTGCGTGGGGTGGTCTCCGCTGAGATGCCATCGAACTGGCCGCTGGCTGCGCTGGAGGCACAGGCGATCGCCAGCCGTACCTACGCGCTGACATCCGACGCAGGCGGTGCCAGGTTCGACGTGTACTCGGACACCCGTTCACAGGTTTATGAGAGCCCGCCCACCCCGACAGCTGAAACGGCGACCACAAACGCAGCTGTGGCTGCGACGACAGGGCAGATCGTTGAGTACGAGGGTAAGCCGGCGATCACGTATTACTTCGCGAGCTCGGGGGGATGACGGAGGACATCCAGAACTCGTTCCTCGGCTCGACGCCAGAGCCATGGCTGCAGGGCGTGCCGGACGCGTACGAAACAACATCCTCCAGCTGGAAATACAGCATCAGCTTCGCCACCGCGGCAGCGCGACTGAACGGTCTTGTGAAGGGGAGTTTCCGCGGCATCGAGGTGCTCAAGCGGGGGGTCTCGCCGCGGATCGTAGCTGCGGAGGTGCTGGGCTCACGCGGCGACAGCCACGTGAGCGGCCCGGAACTGGCGGCACGACTGGGGCTGACGAGCACGTGGGCGTACTTCAGCGTGAAGCGGGGCACGAGCGTCACGCGTGAGCCGGATGTGAGCGGACAGACGCCATTCACCGCCCCGCCGGCTGAAAGCCCGCCGGCGACAGGTCCGGTAGGCGGAAGCCCAGCGCCGACAGCTGCAGCGAGCATCGCCTCGACGGCGGGCACCGGCGGCGTCGCGGCCGAATAGCCGCGGGGCAGCCGCCACGGAATGCTTCGGGCAGCGTCCAGCCGATCGCGGAAGGGCTCCTGAAGTGGGCTGTCGTGCCGATAACTAAAGGAATGAGCCCTCGCTCGCTGGTTGCCGCGCTCGCATCTGCTGGTGCATTGATGGCGCCGGCGGCACTGGTACTGCCGGCGGGCGCGTCCGCTGAGCGCTCGGTGGGCACACCGGGGCAGATCGCATGGGTGCGCAGCGCGGCCACCAGGTTCGTGACAGCGGAGCTCACCGGCAACGGTGCGAACGCGTGCGCGGTACTGAACGCGCCACTGCGCACGACAGAGCACGGCCGCACGTGTGCCCAGCGCTGGGATGCACGGATCGCGAGGCTGCTGCGCGAACCGGACGGCCGGGCTGGTCTGCGAGCGCAGAAGCACGCAATCGCCACAGCTGCGGTGGTGGTGCACGGGAACGTCGCCTCGATCGATTTGCCAGCGCCGCTGATGGGCAGTGCGAATCGCTTCGTGTGGAGCGAAAACTGCTGGATGCTGGCGAACTGACCACGCTCGCCGCGGTCGCCTGATCCATACTTCTGCCAGGTGCCCGCCCCGCTGCTGATCGCGGACGTCCCGTGGCTGCTCTACCGGTCGTACTTCGCGCTGCCCAAATCGATCGTGGGCCTGAATGGGCAGCCGGTGAACGCACTGCTGGGCACGGTCAACGCGATTTTGACTTTTTATGGAGAGGTGGATGGCGTGGTGGCCTGCATGGGCGCAGAGCAGGCGGACTACCGCGTGCGGCTGTACCCGCCGTATCACGCACATCGCGATCCGATGCCCCCGGAGCTAAGGGCGCAATGGGAGCAGGCGCCGTCACTGCTGCAAAGCCTCGGCTGGACGTACGCGACGAGCGACGAGATGGAGGCGGACGACGTGATGTTCTCCCACGCGCTTTTGGAGGAGGAGCGAGGCGGGCAGGCGCTGCTGCTGACGGGCGACCGCGATCTATACGGCGCGGTCACCGATCGGGTGGCGGTGGCTGAGCTGCTGAAGGGCGGCAAGCATGGTGTCATCGGCCCGGCTGAGGTGCGCGAGCGCTACGGCGTGGAGCCGGAGCAAGTACCCGACTTCATCGCCCTGCGAGGCGACCCCTCAGACGGCCTCCCCGGCGCCCCGGGCATCGGCGCGAAGACAGCGGCGGAGCTGCTGCGCGAGCACGAAACGCTCGAGGCACTGCTGAGCGCAGCGGGTGCGGACGCAAGTGCCGAGGACGCCGATGCTGCGGCGGTCAGGGCGAGCAAGGTCATGCGCCCGCGTGTTGCCGCCGCCCTACGCGAGAACGCAGAGCTGCTGCGGAAGTTCAAGCAGATCGCCACCCTGCAGCGGATCGGCGTGGAGCCACCCAAGGATCGCACGACCGACTTCGCCGGCGGCGCACACATGGCAACCGAGCTGGGCATGCGGCGTCTGGCCGAGCGCTTGGAGCAACTCTCTACGGAGTGAACTTCACCGTGATTACGTCCCCATCGTTCATTACGTAATCGCGGCCCTCAAGGCGCAGCGTGCCGCGTTCGCGGGCGCCCGCATAGCCGCCCGCGTCGACCAGCTCTTTCCAGCCGATCACCTCTGCCCGCACGAAGCCCTTCTGGATGTCCGAGTGGATCTCGCCGGCGGCGTGCCACGCGGTGAGGCCGCGGCGAAGGTGCCACGACTGCGCGATCGTCGCCTCGCCTGCGGTGAAGAACGAGATCAGCTCGAGCAAAGCGAACGCCTCACGCACCACGCGCTGCAGACCGGACTCGCTGACGCCGAGCTCCTCGCGCATCGCCGCTGCGTCCTCGTCGTCGAGCTCCGCCAGCTCCGACTCGATCCGTGAGGACACGGCCACAGCACGCGCGCCCTGCGCGGCCGCGTGCTCGGCCACCGCCGCCGGCACCTCATCCGAGCCCTCATCCACGTTGGCCACGAACAGCACCGGCTTGCTCGTCAACGAGCCCAGGTCACGCGCAGCGTTGGGTGCGTCATCGGGCACCGGCACGGTGCGCGCCGGACGGCCAGCCTGCAGGGCCGCGATCACCTCGCGTAGCCACGCCTCCTCAGCAATAGCAACGCGATCGCCCCCCCGCGCCTGTTTGCCGACTTTGTCCACGCGGCGTTCAGCGGCCTCGAGGTCCGCCATCACCAACTCCGTCTCAATCGTCTCAATATCCGCCAGCGGGTCCACGCGACCCTCCGGGTGGATCACGTTTTCGTCGTTGTGCGCCCGCACCACATGCACGATCGCGTGCGTCTCACGGATGTTCGCCAGGAATTTATTGCCCAGCCCCTCCCCCTCATGCGCCCCTGCCACCAGGCCCGCGATGTCGTGGAAGTCGACCGTGTCCCACACGATCTCCGACGAGCCCAGCGTCTTGGCCACCGCCTCCATGCGCTCGTCGCGCACCGGCACCACCGCCACGTTTGGCTCGATCGTCGTGAACGGGTAGTTCGCAGCCTCCGCCCCCGCTTTGGTGAGCGCATTGAACAGCGACGACTTGCCCGCGTTGGGCATCCCCACGATTCCTATGCGCGTGCTCACCGTTCCGCCTCCATTTCGAGAATGCCCTCTTCAGCCAGCCATGTGGCACAGCTATCTACGTAGCGATCGAGCTCGGCCAGGAGGATCTGCACACTCTCGCGCAAAGCCTTCCAACCAGTTGGGGGATAGGCATGCGCCAGATCGTCGCGCAACTCCTTCGCCTCCTGCAGGCGTGTTGCCGAACGCTGCGAGATTACCTCCAACGCGGCAAGTCGCTCCCAGGGATGGCCGGCTTCCTTCTCAAGCACACCGAGGCGCTGCCCCTCTGCGAGTGCCCGCGCGGCAAGCTCGTGCAGCCAGTTCAAAAGCACCTCGTACTCGCGCTCGACCACAGCTACCTTGTTGCGCTCTCGCGCGTCCGGTGAGCTCGCCGCACGAAGAAAAGCATCGAGATCGAACTCCGGGTCGAACTCTTCCACGGCGACTAGCAGTTGCTCGCGCGCACGAGGAATGGACTCGAAGATCGTGTTCAGCCGTCGCTGTCCCTTTGACACTGCAGGCATGACTAGGCGGCTGCCGCGATCCGCTCCCGTGCGGCCACAACCGTCTCGTGCGCGCGCTGCGCAACCTCGCGCTCTTCGCGATCGGCAGCCGCGAATATCTCGCGCCGACGCTTTTGCAACCCGTCCCACAATCCGCCTCGATCGACCAGCACCCGGCCCTCGCGCAGGATGTCAGCCAATAGCGTTGGCATCGTCTCCGCCTGTTCGAGGTCGACTACATCCACCGGACGTCCAAGCGCGCGTCGCAGGCGCATCTGCAGCCTGGCCAGAGAGCGCGGCCCCTCCCCGTCATGCACGACGAGGAGATCGACATCGGAGGAATCCTGATCCTCGCCGGTCGCGATCGACCCGAACAACACCACCATGCGAGCTGCTCGCTCAGTGCGCAGCGCCGTCCTGAGCTTGCTGAGTAGCTCCCAGTGAGCAGCCAGATACTCCTCCTCCTCGCATGACAGCTCCAGCCGGCGCCGTGCTACCCGACGACCACGCAACAAGCCGTCGTTTACGCAGCGCCGCAGCGTGCGCTCACTACAACCAACCTTCTCTGCCGACAGCGACAGGGCTTGACTCATGCGTCCAGTATATGTGCTGGTGTGTCCAAGTTGCGTCGCCCCACCAGCGTTCCGAGTATCGCCCCGGCCACCACATCCGACGGGTAGTGAACACCCAGGTACAGCCGCGACAGCGCCAGCCCTGTGGCCAACGCGTAAAGCGGCGGGGCCGGCACGCCAAGGCGTGAATAGAGGCCAGCGCCGGCGAAAGCCGTCGAGGCGTGCGCGCTCGGGAAGCTCAAAGCCGTGGGGGTACCGGTCAGCGCCGGGAGATCACGCAATTCGGGCCGGCGGCGACCCACCACCTGCTTGATCGCCGTATTGAGCGCGTACACGCCCGCCACCGTGACCGTCGCCCGACGCCACTCGCTCCTGCGCTCCGCGTCCAGCACACCGCCAGCGACCCCAATCGCGAGCCAGACACCCGCATGCTCTCCCAGCTTCGAGAACCGCGCCACTGCGCGCTCAGCCGCTGGCGTGTGCCCCCGCGTGCGCGCGACGCGCAGTAGCCGCTCGTCGAGATTCAAAGGCGTCTAGCCAAAGCCAACGCGAGGCTCATCACTGTCCGCGCTCACGTACACGACCTGGCCCAAATCAACACGCACCGGCCCGTCCTCGCTCTCCAGCTCGTGCCAGCCGATGCCGCCGAGCGATTTGTTGAGGTCCTCCAGCTGCTTGTCGCTGACGCGCAGTGCCAACACCTGTCCTCCTTGAAAGCCAAGCGTCACACGTCGTGCTCCCGATGCCATCAGTGATCCTCCAATCCGGCCGCCGGCTGAACGATCTCCGTCAGCACACCTACCGTTGCCCGCGGGTGCATAAACGCCACACGCGACCCACGGATGCCGGTGCGCGGCTGCTCGTCGATCAGCTGCAGGCCCGCCCGCTTGAGCGCCTCGAGCGTGGCGTCGATGTCGCTCACCTGGTAGGCCACGTGGTGCAACCCCGGCCCCTTGGCCGCGAGAAACTTGCCAACCGGCGTGTCCGGGCCGAGTGGCGCCAGCAGCTCCACGTGGTTCTCGCCCACATCCAGCAGCACCGCCTCCACGCCCTGCTCCTCCACCACCTCGCGATGGGCCACCGTCAGCTCGAAGCTGTCGCGGTAGAGCTCCAGCGCTGGCTCGATCTCCTCCACGGCAACGCCGATGTGGTCGATGCGGCTGAACATGAGCCGCAGTCTATCGGCGGCCGGGGCAGCGACTCAGGACGCTAGCCCTCGTCGGGCGCCTTCGGCAGCGGAATCGGAGCCAGCCCGGGCAGAGGCGGGTGCGACTGTGCCGCCGCAACCACACGCAGCCCCACACCCGGCGCGCGCTCCATCCGCGGCACCCCCTTCATCACCCTGTCGATCGCCTCGCGCTCCAGCACCTCGTGCTCGAGCAGCTCCTGCGCCAGCTCCTCCAGCTGGGGTCGGTGCGCGACGATCAGCTTCTGCGCCGCCCTACGCGCCTCCTCGATCAGGTCCTGGCGCTCCTCGTCGCGGAGCCGCAGCGTCTGCTCCGACAGCTGCACGTCGCCGTCGGGCGAGCGTCCCACGCCAGCGGTACCCATCGCGAACTCGTGCACCATCGAGTGGGAGATGTCCGCCACCCGCTTGAGGTCATCCGAGGCGCCGGTGGTGATCGCGCCGAACACGATCTGCTCAGCGGCGCGGCCGCCGAGCAGCACCGTCATGTAGTCGAGTAGCTCCTCGCGCGTCTTCAGATAACGATCCTCCGCCGGCAGGTTCATCGTGTAGCCAAGCGCGCGTCCGCGCGGCACGATCGAGATCTTGTGCACACGGTCGACCGACGGCAACAGCTCGCCGCACAGTGCGTGCCCGGCCTCGTGGTAGGCCACCACCCGCCGCTCGTGGGCGTTGAGCACCCGTTTGGATTGAACGCCCGCGATCACCCGCTCGAGCGCCGCGTCGAAGTCCTCGTGACCGATCTTCTCGGCGCCGCGCCTGGTCGCGAAGATTGCCGCCTCGTTGCAGATGTTCGCCAGGTCCGCCCCCGTCAACCCGCTCGTCTGCTGCGCCACAAGCCCCAGATCGACGTCGCCCATCGGCTTCGTGCGCGTGTGCACCTGCAGCACCCCCAGTCGGCCTTTCACGTCCGGCGGCACCACGAACACCTGCCGGTCAAAGCGGCCCGGACGCAGCAGCGCCGGGTCGAGCTTGTCCAGCAGGTTCGACGCCGCGATCACAACAACGCGCCCGCTCGAGGAGAAGCCGTCCATCTCCACCAGCAGCTGGTTGAGCGTCTGGTCCTTCTCCCCGGAGATGTCCATCCCCCGCCGTCCCCCCACAGCATCGAGCTCGTCGATGAAGATGATCGCCGGTTCGTGCTTGCGCGCGATATCGAACAGACGGCGGATCCGCGCAGCGCCGAGACCCGCGAACATCTCCACGAACGACGCCGCCGACTGCGCGAAGAACTGCGCGCCCGACTCGTTCGCCACCGCCTTCGCCAGCAGCGTCTTGCCGGTTCCAGGCGGCCCGTGCAGCAGGATCCCCTTCGGCACCTTCGCCCCCAGCGCATGGAAGGACTTTGGCTCCCGCAGGAACTCGACGATCTCCTGCAGCTCAGCCTTTGCCTCGTCGACCCCCGCGATGTCAGCGAACGTCACCGACTGGCCGGATGACGGCTTGATGCGCTGCGGCTTGACCCGCGGCATCACCTTCAGCATCCGCCACATCATGAAAATCAGCGCGCTGAAGAACAGGATCGCGATTACCGGCTCCCAGTTGAGCGCCTGGTTCTGCAGTTCCTGCGTGAACGAGATATGCGGCGCCGCCGACGCGGGCACGGTGCTACGCACGATCGCGGCGTGCGTCACCGTGCCCACTTTGCCGGCGTGCTTCAGCGCCCCAGACGTAGCAGCGGCGTGCAACGCTTCTTTCTCAGCGGCGCGCACCGCCGCGCCGTTTATGGCAGCGCTGTGAGCGCTGCCGACGTGTGCCGGCAGCGCTTCTCCCCCGGTCGAGTGCAGTCCAGCCTTGGCCTGCTTGCTCACCTGTCAACCCTCTCCAGCAAATCCACCATCCTTGGCATTACGTCGCATTATGCGCGTTTTTCCCGCGCTTGTCGAGCGCTGGGAATTCTCAACCGAGAATGCGTACCGCCACGTCCCTGAACAGCTCCGATGCAAACGCCAGATCGCGCACGTCGATTCGCTCGTCCGCACCGTGGATCAGCGGCGCGCTCTCCGGCAACGTCTGGTGACGCTGCGGAAAGAAGCCGTAGGCCACACACTCGGGGAACGCCAGGCGGAAATGGCGGGAGTCGGTGAAGCCCGGAAGCACCACCGGCACGGCCTGTGCGCCGGGATCGCGCTCGGAGATCCACGTGGAGATCGTGTCCATCAGCGACGAGGCCACCGGCGAGCGGTTGCCCACCACGCGCTCGGTGAACTCGATGCTCCAGGTGTCGTCTTCCGCGCCAAGCACCTCAGCGATGCCCGCCCGCACCTCATCCTCGCCCAATCCCGGAGGCACGCGGCAATCAACTTTCAACTCCGCGCGGCTGGGAATCACGTTGATCTTCTCCGACGCGCTGATCCGCGTGGGCGTAAACGTAACCCCCAGCATCGGACCGAACATGATTGCCAAGCGCGGGTCAACTGCCTGCAGGCGCTCGAGCGAGCCCCGGGGGTCGTCGGGGTCCTCGCCGATCCCGCGCAGGAACGCCAGCGGCTCATCTGTCAGCTGAAACGAGGGCTGACGCGCCGCGAAGCGCTCGAGCACCGGCCCCATCTTCAACAGCGCGTTATCGCCCATCCCCGGCATCGAAGCGTGGCCTGCCACCCCGGAGGTCGACAGCGTGAAGCGGAAAACGCCCTTCTCCGCGCAACACACGCCGTAGCGGCGCGCCCCTCCATATTCGAACACCGCGCCGCCGCCCTCGTTCAGCAGCATGTCGCAGCGCACCTTCTCCGGGTGGCTCTTGGTGATCCATTCAGCCCCCAGCGAGCCACCCGTCTCCTCATCGACAACCGCCACGATCAAGAGCTCGCCGCTCGTCGGGCGCCAGCCCGAGCGTGCCAACGACGCCGCCGCGGCGATCTCCGCCGCGACCTGAGACTTCATGTCAAGCGCTCCCCTGCCCCATAGGAAGCCGTCGACGACCTCTCCCGACCAGGGATCGTGCGTCCAGGCGGCTGGGTCCGCCAGCACCGTGTCCACGTGGCCCAGGTAGCAGAGCGTCGGACCCTCGGGTGCATCCGCGTCAGTGGGACGGAGCCTTGCCACGAGGTTCGGCCGCTCGGGCTCGGCACCCAGTAGCTCACATTCGAAGCCAGCCTCGGTCAGGTGCGCCGCGAGATACTCCTGCGCTGCTCGCTCGTTGCCCGGCGGGTTGACCGTGTTGAAGCGAATCAGGCTCGCCAGCAGCTCCTCGGCCTCCGCGCCCAATCCATCGCTCCGTGATCCGTTCGCAGTCATCCGCCAGATCGTACGCCGATCTGCGCGACCTCCTCGCGTGTCAGCGGGAAGTGGCAGGCAACGCGTGTACCCGAGCCCTTGTCCTCCAGCGGCGGCTCCTGCTGCGAGCAGATCTCCTGGGCCTTGGGACAGCGTGTGTGGAAGCGACACGCGCTCGGCGGATTGGCCGGGCTGGGCACGTCGCCGCCGAGAATCGTCCGCTGCTCACCGTGACGGCTCGGATCGGCGTGCGGCACCGCCCCCAGCAGCGCGCCAGTGTAGGGGTGGCGGGGGAAGCTGTAGAGCGCATCGCCACCGCCAATCTCAACGATCTTGCCGAGATACATCACCGCCACCCGGTCGCACATGTGGCGCACGACCGACAGGTCGTGGGCGATGAACACGATCGTCAGGCCAAACCGCCGCTGCAGGTCGCGCAGCAGGTTCAGGACCTGCGCCTGGATCGAGACATCGAGCGCCGACACCGGCTCGTCGGCGATCAGCAGCTTCGGCTGTAGCGCCAGTGCTCGCGCCACGCCGATGCGCTGGCGCTGCCCGCCTGAGAACTCGTGCGGGTAGCGGTTGTAGTGCTCGGGGTTCAGTCCCACCGTCTCCATCAACCGCTGTACCTCGTGCTTGCGCTCGCCCTTGTCCGGCAGCAGCCCATGGATGGCGAACGGCTCGCCGATGATCGAGCCGATCGTCTTGCGTGGGTTCAGCGACGAGTACGGGTCCTGGAAGATCATCTGCACCTCGCGGCGGATCGCCTTCAGGCGCGCTGCCCTTCAGGCGCGTGATGTCCTGCCCGTCGAAGTCGATCTCCCCCGAGGTCGCGTCGAGCAGGCGCATGATCAGCCGCGCGGTGGTGCTCTTGCCGCAGCCCGTCTCGCCGACGAGGCCCGAGGGTCTCTCCGCGCTTGATCTCAAAGCTCACGTTGTCGACGGCCTGCACCGCGCCGACCTTGCGCTGGACGATGATGCCCGCTGCTGATCGGAAAGTGCTTGACGAGCTCGCGCACCCGCACGAGCGGACCGTCGCCAGCGGTGGCCGGCACGGATGGCGGCGTTCCCGGCGCCACGGCCGGCGGCGCCGGTGGCGTCTCACCAAACGCCGACTGCGGTGCGCTCTGCTCGGGGCCGCTCACGTCGTGGGCTCCCCGGAGCCGACCGACGCGAGCGCCTCCTGCGGCGTGTTGCCCTCACGCAGCTGTGCCCACAGGCTCCTGCGC
Source organism: uncultured Solirubrobacteraceae bacterium (assembly GCA_963752865.1). GTDB lineage: Bacteria > Actinomycetota > Thermoleophilia > Solirubrobacterales > Solirubrobacteraceae > Palsa-744. Next base: position 136,440 of record CAVVZU010000001.1, on the reverse strand, counting down.
ACCTCTGACTCGAGCAGGCAGGCGACGTGGTGCTGCGGTTCGTCGGGCACCGGCTCCAGCTGCGGGGTCGATGCGCGCGTGGTCTGGCTGGGCGTAAGGGCAGCGGGGATGGAAGTGGCACCCGAGGGCGGGTTGATGAGGCTCGGGGGCGTCCCGGGGATCGGCACGAGCTCCTCATCGCGCGGTGCGTCCAGGCGCGGGATCGACTTCAACAGACCCCACGTGTAGGGATGCTCGGGCGCAGCGAACAGCGCGCGTCGCCGACGCCGTCTCGACGATCCGCCCCGCGTACATCACCGCGATGTCGTCAGCCATCTCCGCGACCACCCCGAGGTCGTGGGTGATGATCACGATCGCCATCCCCAGCTCGCGCTGCAGGCGTTCCATCAGCGCCAGGATCTGCGCCTGCACGGTCACGTCCAGCGCGGTCGTCGGCTCATCGGCGATCAGCAGCTTCGGCTCGTTCGCCAGCGCCATCGCGATCATCACGCGCTGGCGCATGCCGCCGGAGAACTCGTGCGGATATTGCTCCACGCGCCTCGATCGGGTCCGGTATGCCGACGAGGCCCAGCAGCTCGACCGCGCGCTCGCGCGCCTGCGCCTTGGAGACGTCACGGTGCGCGCGCACCGCCTCGTCAGCTGACGACCGACCTTGTACAGCGGGTGCAGCGACGACAGCGGGTCCTGGAAGATCATCGCGATGTCGTTGCCGCGGATCGTGCGCAGCTCGTCTTCGGAGAGCGTCAGCAGATCCTGGCCGTCGAACAGGATCCGCCCAGAGATCTTTGCGCCCTGGCGGCGAGTGAGGCCGAGTGTCGGTCAGCGAGGAGACGGTCTTGCCCGATCCCGACTCGCCGACGATCCCCAGCGTGCGGCCGGGAAGCACCTGGTAGGTGATCCCGTCGACCGCGTGCACGACGCCGTCCTCGCTGGGGAACTCCACGCGCAGGTCCTCCACGCGCAGCAGCGGCTCGCGCAGCGCTCATGAGTAGCGGACCCGTGGGTCGAGATACGCATAGGCGATGTCGACGACGATGTTCGCGACGATGATGAACGCCGAGGCGAGCAGCACCGTTCCCTGCACCACCGGGAAGTCGGACGACTGGATCGCTTTGTAGTTCTGCCACGCCGATGCCGGGGATGTTGAACACCGTCTCCACCAGCACGGCCCCTCCGAGCAGCACCCCGATTTCCAGACCGAGCAGCGTCACGATCGGGTTGATCGCCGAGCGCACACCCTGGCGGACCACAAGTCTCTCGCGTAGACCCTTGGCGCGGGCGGTGCGGATGTAGTCCTCACGCATCGTCTCGCTCAAGCTGCTGCGCATCAGCCGTGCGTAGACCGCGGCGCCGCCGGACGCCAGCACGATCCAGGGCATGATCAGCGAGGTGAACCACTTCCAGGGGTCGTATGTGAGCCCCACGTAGCTGCCCGCTCCCGGCAGGATCTTGAGTTTGCCGATGTCATTGGCGAACAGGAGCAGCAGCACGAAGCCGAGCCAGAATTCCGGCACCGACAACAGCAGCAGCGCCGTGCCCATCGACAGGCGGTCGACGATCGTGTGCCGGCGCAAGGCCGAGATGATCCCGACGCTGAGGCCGCCGAGCACCCACAGTATGGCCGCCCCCACCGTGAGCGACAGCGTAGCCGGCAGCCGTTCGGCGATCAGCGCTTTCACCGACTCCTGGCTGTAGTAGCTGTAGCCGAGGTTGAGGTGCAGGAAGAAAGCCTTCATGTAGTCCCAGAACTGCACGATCAGCGGTTTGTTCAGCCCGAGGACGCCTTCGATCTCTTTGATCAGCTTCGGCTGTGGATCGCGCCCTGCCCGCAGCAACGCGGGATTGCCGGTGGGCAGCACGCGGAAGAACACGAACGTGAGCGCGCACACGATCACGAGGATCAGCACCCCGATCAACAGCCGACGGATGATGTAGCGGAGCATCGTCGGTTAGCGGGGGCGGTGGCTGGTGGTGGTTGGTGTGGTCGTCAAGAAGTCCTCGTGCTCTTCGATTTCGACGGTGCCAGCCAAATGGGGAGAGGGCCCTTGCGAGCCCTCTCCCCATGGCGGTGTGGCTGTGGATTACTTCAGTGAGGTGTAGCTGTAGTCCCACTCGCCGACGTTCCAGATGTCGCCGACACCTTCGACGCCGCTGCCCTCGATGTTCGCCTGCTTGTCCCAGTCGAACGGGATATCCGCCGCGTCTTCGACGAGTTCTTCGTCGATCTTCGCCCAGGCCTTCGCGCGTGCTTCCTCGCCCACGACGTTTTCGGCCGCCGCCATCGCTTTGTTGATCTTCGGCACGTTCGTCTGACCCCAGTTGACGTTCCCCGTGGGGACGATCGTGGTGCCGTTGAACGTGATGTTGAGCACGGTCTGCGGATCGGCGAAGTCGGCGATCCAGCCGACGCTCGGGCAGACGTGATCTCTTCTTTGGGGACGTTGCAGTACTTCGCGTACATCGTCGAGGTTTCGACGAGCGTGAGCTTGACCGGGAAGCCAAGGCTCTTGAGCGTCTGGTTGACGATCTCCGCCTGCTCTTCGGACGGGTCTCCGGTCGAGCCGACGATCGTGGTCAGTTCATGGCCGGTGTATTTGCCGCTCGGGTAGCCGGCGAGCTTGATGTACTTTTCGGCGACCGCCATGTCGCCTTCGGGGTGTTCGTTGAAGTCGAACTGCGGCCCCGTCGGGCCCTTCAGCCACCGGCCTGTTCGAAGCCGTTGATCGTCGGGTAGATGAAGTGGGTGGCCACGTTGGTCACCAGTGCGCCGCCGCGCGACCTTGTCCATCGCCGTCCGGTTGAGCGCCGCCCACAACGCCTTGCGCAGGTCGATGTTCTTGAACGGGCCCGACCTTGTTGTTCACGCCGATGTAGTGGTCCCCGCCACCCGGTGAGATCTCGAGCTGGCTTTTGAACTTTTCGGCGGCGAGCCTGATGTCCGGCTGGGCCACCGACGATTCGTTCTGGACGACGTTCGGTCCCTTCGAGCACCTGGCGGCCGATCACGGAGCTCGTCCCGCCGATCTTGATGTCGATTTCGTTCAGGTACGCCGGCCGGTAGTCGGTCTTGGGGTTCCAGTTGGGGTTGCGCACGAGCGTCGCCGACTTGCCGGGGACGTAGCCGATCCCGAGGACCTTGCCTTCCGAGTTGTTCTTGAGCATGTACGGCCCCGTCGCCACCTGGTAGTCGGCGTAGTTGGACGGCTTGTTCTTGTCGAATTTTTCGGCGTATTCCTTCGGCACGGCCGCCGTCAGCGGCAGCACGAGCGCGTCGGCGACGAGCTGTCCTTTCGGTTCGGTCAGGTGGAAGACGATCTCGTGCTTGTTCGGCGTTTCGATGCCCTTGATCGGACCGCCCGTCGTGTCCGCCGGCTCGCCTTCGATCGATTTGAAGTAGGACTCGATGTACGGGTTGGCGACGTTCGGGTTGGCACCGCGCTCGATCGCGTAGGCGACGTCTTCGGAGGTGACTTCGCGATTGACCGGCGGGCTGAACTTGATGCCCTGCTTGATGTGAACCGTGACCGTCTTGCCGTCGCTTGAGATTTCCGGCTGCCCTTCGGCCATGTCAGGCGTGGCTTCGGTCGAGTTGGGCTTCTGCGAGTACAGCGGCCGCTGCGTAGCGAACACGACCGCGTAGTCGACCGAGAAGTAGGCGATCCCCGGATCGAGGTGTTCGAAGTCGATTTCCTGGAGCACGGTCAGCGTGCCGCCGCGTCTTGCCCGCCGTCAGCGGCTCGGTCAGCGGGCTTTTGTAGCCGCCCGTGCTGAGCGCAGCGCTTGCGCTTGCTGGAACTGCTCGTGCTGCTGGTTGTGCTCGAGCCGCTGGAGCCGCACGCGGCCAGCAGCAGTGCGAGCCCGGCCACGAGCGCTGCGGCCGCAACCGATCTAATCGACTTCATCAAGACGCCTCCTATGTTGTGTATCGAGAGCCCTCATCGGGCGTTCCTCGGGTTCAGGGCGTCCTGCAGCCCGTCGCCCAGCAGGTTGAATGCCAGCACCGTCAGCACCAGCGCGATCCCGGGAAAGACCATGAACCACCACGCGGTGTTGAAGATCGGCGCCGCCTGCGCGATCATCGCCCCCCAGCTCGCGGTGGGCGGGCGGATGCCCACGCCCAGGAACGAGAGCGCGGCCTCGAACAGGATGTTCGTGGGAATCAGCAGGCTCGAGTAGACGATGATCGGCGCGGTCAGGTTGGGAAGGATCTCGCGGAACATGATTCGCGCGTCCGAAGCACCGAGCGCACGCGAGGCCTCGACGAACTCGCGTTCGCGCATCGAGAGCACGAGGCCGCGCACGATGCGCCCGACGTACGGCCACGTGGCGATGCAGATGATGAAGATGATCGTCGCCAACCCCGGCTGGATGAGCGCCTTTCACGCAGCCATGCACGCCGCAGGCGGCACCCAGTCCGAGGCCGAGCAGCAGGATCGGGATCGATAGCACGATGTCCATGAAGCGCGAGAGCAGCGTGTCCACCCAGCCGCGGTAGAAGCCGGCGAGCATCCCCACGACGACGCCGATCACGGTCGAGATCCCCGTGCCGATGACCCCCACCTCGAGTGACACGCGTGTGCCGTAGATGACCCGCGACATCACGTCCTCGCCGAGCTGATCGACGCCGAACGGGTGGGCCCGGCTGGGCCCGAGCGGCGAGCCGAAGGAGTCGGTCAGGTTGAGGTTCTGGACGTCAGGGCCCGGGAGGCCGAGGATGCTGACGACCAGCGGCGCGGCGACCGCGATGACGATCAGGAAGACGATGAAGCCGAGCGATACGAGCGCCACGCGATCCTGGCGGAACCTGCGCCAGAAAAGCTGTAGAGGGGAGCGCGCGGCGATGTCGCCGCCCACGTCCAGGAATTCGAGCGAGCCCCCTCCCGTTGGCAGTACCTCAGTCGCCCCGGCACTCATCTCGGGGCTCTCTGCTGCTGGGGATGTGGGGGTGTTTGGACGTTGACAAGCAATCTACAACTTTCGCATGCAACTTTCGACACGAGCCATGTGCAAACCTGCCGTCTGCGGGCCCGCGAGGCGCCAGGAGCAATACTCGCTTACATGGATACCCTTTTTGATGAGGATCCGGACGCCGATCTGGCCAAAGTTTCGGCACTTGATATGGCCAAACGTCGTATTCCAGACGATCAAGTGTTACAGAGCTTGCCACTGGCAGCTCGCGCCCGTCCCCAGAGCCTCGAGGGGTTCGTCGGCCAGTCGCATCTACTCGGTCCGGGCTCTGCGCTGCGCACCGCGATCGAGCACGGACACCCCCACTCGATGCTGCTCCACGGCCCGCCCGGGTCCGGCAAGACGACGCTCGCGCGGATCGTCGCCGAGCGCTCGCAGGCGGCCTTCGAGGAGCTGAGCGCGGTGGCCGCCGGGCGCGCGGAGGTGCGCGCGGTGATCGAGCGTGCGGCCCATCGCCGCGACACCAGTGGCACGCAGACGGTGCTGTTCCTCGACGAGATCCACCGCTTCAACAAGGCGCAGCAGGACGCGCTGCTGCCGGCCGTGGAGGAAGGGCTCTTGACGCTGATCGGCGCCACCACCGAGAACCCCGCGTTCGAGGTCAACGGCGCGCTGCTCTCACGCGTGCGCGTGTATGCGCTGCAGGCGCTCACCGCCGAGGAGGTGGCGCTGGTCGTGCGCCGTGCCGTCGCCGGCACGCAGGCAGGCGATGCGACAGCGGCCACCGGCACGCGCTCCAACGACACCTCTGGGGCTGGTGACGGAGCGTTTGCGGTGGATGAGGACGCGATCGAGTTCCTCGCCGCACGCAGCGAAGGCGACGCGCGCACGGCGCTCAACGCACTCGAGTTGGCCGCCGTGACCGCCGCGCGAGCTCGGCGAGGAGCGCGTGACGCTCGCCCGAATCGAGGATGCACTGCAGCGGCGCGCGGTCCTCTACGACAAAAAGGGCGACCGCCACTACGACTACATCTCGGCGTGGATCAAGGCCACCCGCGGCTCCGATCCCGACGCGTCGCTGTACTACCTGGCGGTAATGCTCGAGGGCGGCGAGGACGCCCGCTTCATCGTGCGGCGGATGATCATCCTCGCCTCCGAGGACATCGGCAACGCCGACCCGGCCGCATTGTCGCTGGCCACCGCGGCCGCCCGGGCGGTCGAGCACGTCGGCCTTCCCGAGGCCCGCTACGCGCTCGCGCAGACGGCCATCTACCTGTCGCTCGCGCCAAAGTCAAACGCCGCCGGGGTTGCGCTGGCCGCGGCCGAGCGCCACGTGCGCGAGCAGGGCGCCGCGCCCGTTCCCGGTTGGCTGCGCTCAGGTCCACGGCCAGGGCAAGATCGCGGCGGATACGACAACCCCCACGGACATCCCGGGCATCTCGGCCCGCAGGAGCTACTGCCAGAGGAGCTCGCAGGCGAGCGCTTCTACGAGCCGGACGACGCCGAGGCCGAGCTGGCGGCACGCCTGCAGAGGATCCGCCAGGCACGCGGCTCCGAGAGGCGATAATCGGCCGTGCGATGAGCGTCCCTGAGAGCGACACCACCATCCCCCCCGACGGGAGCGGCGAAGCGGAGGAGCTCGCCGTACGCGACCCCGCGACGGGTGCCATCCTCGGAGCCGTTGCGGCGACGGCACCCGAGCGCGTCGAAGGGGTGGTGGAGGCGGTGGCCAAGGTGCAGCCGTTGTGGGCGCTGCTGCGAGTCAAGGACCGCGCCCGCTACATGGACAGGATGGCCCAGGCGGTGATCGACGACTTCGACGAGCTGCAGGAGGCACTCGCTCGCGAGCAGGGTAGGCCCCGCGGGGAGATCGCCGCGCTGGAGCTGCTCGCGGCCGTCGACGCGCTGAGGTGGATCGCCGAGGATGGAGCTGACGTGCTCGGCGGGCGGCGAGTGGGGATCAACCGCTCGCTGACGATCGCCAAGCGGGCACGGATCGCGTTCGAGCCGTACGGCGTTCTCGGCGTGATTGGCGCCGGCAGCGCACCGTTCGCGCAGCCCCTCGGCCAGATCGCCGGAGCGCTGCTGGCGGGCAACGGCGTGGTTTTCAAGCCGGCCGCGCGCGCAAGCCTCGCGGGCGAGCGGATCGCGCGTGTGCTCGCGCGCGCCGGGCTTGCCCGAGGGACTCGTGCGGGTCGTCCACGGCGGCGCCGGCGTGGGCGTCGCGCTGGCGCAAGCATCCGTCGACAAGATCCTGTTCACCGGCTCGCCAGCCGTCGGGCGTGTCGTGGCGCGGGCGTGCGTCTCGCGCGAGAAGGAGGTCACGGTCGAGCTCGGCGGCAAGGACGCGATGCTGGTGCTCGCCGACGCACACCTGCGGCGGGCGGTCGGCGGCGCGTTGTGGGCGGGATGCGCAGGCGCCGGGCAGGCGCGCGGCTCGGTCGAGCGCATCTACGTCGCTCGCGAGGTCTACGAGCGCTTCCTCGCGGGGCTCGTCAGCGGCGCGCGGGCCCTCACGCGTCGGTGACCCTGTCGACCCCCGCGTGCAGGTCGGACCGCTGGCCTCCGTGCGCCGCGCCGAGCACGTCGCGGCGCTGGTCGACGAGGCTGTCGCACAGGGCGCGCAGCTGCATTGCGGCGGGCCCGTCAGCCCGGCGGGCTGCGACGCCGGCGCGTTCTACGCGCCCGCTGTGATCACCGGCGCCACATCCGGGATGCGCGTGCTGCGCGAGCCGATCGACGGGCCCGTGCTCGTTGTCGTGCCCGTCGACTCGATCGATGAGGCGATCGCGGCCGCCAACGGCAGCGACTACTGCCTGGGCGCATCTGTGTGGACCGCCGACCGCTACCAGGGGATCCGCATCGCCCGCGAGCTGCACGCCGGCATGGTCTGGCTCAACGACCACCTCCCCGGGCCGACCGTCTCGCGCGGCCCCTGGGGCGCGGCAGCCGGCGGCGGGCTCGGCCGGACGCTCGGACAGGCAGGGCTCGGGCCTGCGCGCAGGAGAAGCTGATCACCTGGGACCCGCCCGCCATGCGCGGCCTGTGGTGGGGTCCCTATGACTCGAGCAGCGCCAAGGCGATGCGCACCGTCGCCAAGCTGCGCTCCGCGCGCGAGTCAGACCGCGAGCGCGCCTGGCGCGAGGGAGCGCTCGCGCTCGCACGGGTGGGTGCGCGCGCGTTCGGGCGCGGACTGCCGCGGTGAGACGACACCGCTCCTGCACTACTCTTGAGCAGATGCCCGCCCAGGCTTACGCAGGTAAGGAGTGCGTCTGCCAGCTGCGCAGAGGGATCTGCGACCAGAGCTGCGTGCAGGGGATGCTCGACACCCCCTTCTACATCGCCTGCCTGAAGCTCTCCGGCCGGCGCTGCCTGGTGATCGGCGGCGGCGAGATCGGCCTGGAGAAGGTCGAGGGGCTGCTCGCGTGCGACGGCGAGGTCACGCTGATCGCGCCCGAGGCGGAGCCGGCGCTCGAGGAGTACGCGCGCGAGGGCTCGATCCGCTGGGAGCGGCGCGACGTACGCGGGCGCGAGCGACCTCGAGGGCGCGTTCATGGCGATCGCCGCGACCGACGACACCGACGTCAACATCGCCGTCTACGAGGACGCCGAGCGGCGGGCGATGCTCGTCAACGTCGTCGACGTGCCGCCGCTGTGCAACTTCATCCTGCCGGCGATCGTGCGCATGAGCCCGCTCGCGATCGCGATCTCCACGGCCGGCGCCTCGCCGGCGCTGGCCAAGCGCATGAAGCGCGAGATCGAAGCGCAGTTCGGCGAGCCCTACGCGCGGCTGGCGGTGCTGCTCAACGAGGTGCGCGGCTGGGCCAAGGGCACGCTCGCGACCTACCAGGAGCGCAAGGACTTCTTCGAGGGCATCGTCAACGGCGACCCCGACCCGATCGCGCTGTTGCGCGACGACGAGGGCCGGCGAGCAGGCAGTGCGCGACTGATCGCGCGAGCGCAGAGCGCTCACGCAGTGCAGGTCTAGCTCGACCCGGTCGCTAAGGCTTGCGCATCACTGGTCCAGCGCCCACACGCTCCCCCACGCCGTACGGATGAATTCATACAGGAGGGCGTCGCGCTGATCCTCGTTGCTCTCGTTGAGGTCTTCGATCACGTGCCCGACGACTGTCGCCGCGGCGACAGGGTCAAGCGGCCAGTCTCTGGGTTCCATCCCTTAGCTCCCCTACTACGTGATTAGCCAAAGTGCACAAGATAGTCATGTCCTAAAAACTCGAACTGACATGTATGGTTGCGCAACTCCAGCAAAATTCACGTCCAAAACGCGCTCGCGGCTATGGACGTTTTGGAGTAGACCACGACGAGCCGTACAGCCCACGAACCGGGACCCTGCTCGATCTCCGGCCAGGGCAACGGCTGTAGAGTCGCCGGAATGGCCCTGAGAACTGCTTGGTCCGGCGGTCGGCCGGCCCAGCCGCGAACGACACCATGAGCGAGCCGGCGCTCGAGCTCGAGGGGCTCGCTCGACACTACGGCGAACGAGAGGCGCTCAGCGGCGTCTCGCTGTCGCTCGCCGCCGGGCAGACGCTGGTCGTGTTCGGTCCCAACGGCGCCGGCAAGACGACGCTGCTGCGTGTGCTCGCCACGCTGCTGCGTCCCGCACGCCGGCGACGTGCGCGTGCTCGGCTCGAGCCTCCCCGACGAGGCGTGGGCGGTGCGCGGTCGCGTCGGCCTGCTCGGACACGAGCCGCTGCTCTACCGCGAGCTGACGGCGCGCGAGAACCTGCGCTTCCACGCGCGCCTGCACGGAGTGGGGGATGAGCGCGTGGACGAGTTGCTGGAGTCCGTGGCGATGGGCGCCCGTGCTCGCGAGCCGCTACGAACGCTCTCGCGCGGGATGGTCCAGCGGGTGGCCGTCGCCCGCGCCGTGCTGCACGACCCCGAGCTGCTGCTGCTCGACGAGCCACATTCGAATCTCGACCCCGCCGCCGTCGAGCTCGTCGCACCTTTGATCGGCGCAGCCTCGGAGCGTACGCGCGTGATCTGCAGCCACGACCCAACCGGCGGGCTCGCCGAGGCGGATGTCGTGCTCGGCCTGCGCGCTGGGCGCCCCGTGCTGCTGCGCGCGACAGCAGACGTCGACCCGGGCGAGATCGCGGAGCTGTACCGATGAGCGGTGTGCAGACGGCGCCGCGAACACCCCAGAGAGCGCCGGCCCCGTGCGGACCGTCGGGCTGTGGCCCACCGTGCGCGCGCTCCTGCGCAAGGAGCTGCTCGTCGAGCTGCGCACGCTGGAGTCCGTTCCCGGCAATGTCGCTGTTCGCGCGTGACGCACATTCGTCGTCTTTCACTTCGCGCTGAACCGCAGCAGCGTCGAAGGCGACCTCGGCGCCGGGATCCTGTGGGTGACGCTGCTGTTCGCCGCGATCCTCGGCATCAACCGGCTGTTCGTCGCAGATGCCGACCAGGGCGGCTTCGATGGCTTCCTGCTCGCGCCTGTCGACCGCAGCGCGATGCTCATCGCCAAGGTACTCACGCTGCTGGCCTACCTCGTCGGTGCTCGAGCTCGTCGCGGTCCCCGCTTTCGCACTGCTGCTGCTCGGATCGCCGCTCGGACCCGCACTTCCTGGGCTACCGACGACGCTCGCGCTCGGCGACATCGGCGTGGCCGTGATCGGCACGCTGGTCGCCGCGATGGCGGTACGCACACGCGCACGCGACCTGCTCGGGCCGCTGCTGGCGCTACCGCTGTTCGTGCCGATCGTGATCGGCGGAGCGCGCGCGACCTCGCCGCTGCTCGTCCAGGCGCCACCAGGCGGCGCCCGCGGCGACGCTGGCTGCTTACGCTTGGGCTCTATGATCTGGTGTTCGGGCTGATCGCCTACGCCCTGTTCGACTTCCTCCTGGAGGATTAACTACGTGGAACGCTCGAGCCGACCGTTCGGCTACGGCAATGGGTTGCGCACGCTGAGCATCGCCACGGTCATCGCGTTGGCCGTGTCGCTCAGCCTGGTGTTCTTCTACGCGCCGCTGGAAGCCGAACAGGGCTTCCTGCAGAAGATCTTCTACGTACACGTGCCGCTGGCGATCGTCGCCCTGTGCGGTTTCGTGCTCGGCGGCCTGCTCGCGATCCAGCACCTGCGCACGCGCGATCCGCGCTGGGACATGCGCTCCTACGTGGTCATCCACATGAGCCTGATCTTCGCCATCGGCACGCTGATCACCGGCTCGATCTGGGCGAAGGGCTCGTGGGGGCACTGGTGGGTGTGGAGCGAGCCAACGCTCGTGTCGTTCCTGATCATCTTCCTGCTGTATGCCACCTACCAGCCGCTGCGCTTCGCGATCGAGGATCCCGAGCGCCAGGCGCGCTACGCCTCGGTGTTCGCCATCACAGCCGGCGCGTTCGTGCCGCTGAACTACATCGCCGTCAACCTCTCCACCGCCTACCTGCATCCGCGTGTATTTGCGAGCACCACCAACCTGCCCGGCTCGATGGCGTTCACGCTGCTCGTCTCACTGATCGCGATGGCGCTGCTGTTCGCGACCCTGTGCAAGTTCGAGCTGACCGCCAAGCACACCCGCGCGCAGCTGCGCGCACTGCGCCGGCGACTATCAGGGAGAGCTCGCCGACGCGCCCACTAGGGCCCGCAGCGCCGTGCCCGCGCTCAAGCACGCCACCGCGGGACCGGCACGGCCAGCAGGAAGGCCGGTGCTGTGATGCTCGCTGCCCTACTGGCTGAGGTCCCAGCGCTGCCGCTGCACACGGCTGGTAAGTACGTCGCCGGCGCGTACATCGTGCTGTTCGTGATCGTGCTCATCTATGTCGCAATCATGGGCATCCGCCTGAGCCGCATCGAGCGCGATCTCGGCGAGCTGCTGAGCATGTCCGAGCGCACCGGCGAGGCTGCCACGCGCTCCGCTGGAGAGCAAGCTGACGGCGGCGCTCGAGGGGACGCAGGTCGGCAAGATCAACAACCGGAGTCGACACTGGCATGAGCGAGCTGCTGGCGCTGGGTATCTCCCACAAGACCGCGCCCGTGGCGCTGCGCGAACGCCTCGCGTTCAGCGAGCGCGAGGCGGGCGAGTTCGCGCGCCAGGCGACAGCCACGGAGGAGGTGCGAGAGGCGGTTGTGATCTCCACCTGCAACCGCACGGAGGTCTACCTCGTCGTCGGCGGGGCGGGCGGGGATCCAGTTCAGGCGGAGGCAGACGTTCTCGGCCTGCTGGCACGACGCGCCGAGATCCGCCCGACCGAGCTCGCCGACGCGATCTACTCGCCGCGCAACTGCGACGCCGCCCGCCACCTCTACCGCGTCACCGCGAGCCTCGAGTCGATGATCCTCGGCGAGGCGGACATCCAGGGGCAGGTGCGCCGCGCGCACGAGGCGGCGATGCGCGCGGGCGCCACGGGGCCGTTCTCCAACCGGCTGTTCGCCGCCGCGCTCACGACCGGCAAGCGCGTGCGCTCGGAGACCGACATCGGCTCCAGCCGCGTGAGCGTCTCCTCCGTCGCCGTCGATCTCGCGCTCAGCGTGCTCGGCGGCCTGCAGGATCGCAACGTCGTGATCCTCGGGCGCGGGCGAGGCCTCAGAGCTGCACAGCGCGTGCGCTCGCCGAGCAGGGCGCGGGCACGATCTTCGTCGCCAACCGCCACGCCGACCGCGCGCTCAGCCTCGCGCAGCGCTTCGGCGGCTCGGTCGTCGGACTGGACAAGCTGCCCGACCAGCTCGTGCACGCTGACATCGTGCTGTGCCTCGACCTCCTCGCCACACCCGATTCTCGGACGCGACGAGCTTGGAGCTGGTGATGGGAGAGCGAGGCGGGCAGGGCGCCGGCCCCCTGCTCATCATCGACATCGCCGTGCCCCGCGACGTCGACCCAGCGTGCGGCGAGCTCGAGGGCGTCAACCTGTACGACATCGATGACCTGCAGGCGGTCGTCGCGCGCAACCTCAGCACACGGGCAGAGGAGACCCCGCAGGCTCTGGAGATCGTCGAGGAGGAGATCCAGCGCTTCGCCCGCTGGATCGGCCAGCTCGACGCGCTGCCGACAATCAGCGCGCTGCGATCGCATGGCGATGACATCGTGCGGCAGGTACTCGCTGAGAACTCAGGGCGCTGGGAGTCCGCCTCCGAGCGCGACCTTGCGCGTGTGGAGGCGATCGCACGCGCGGTCATGAGCCGCCTGCTGCACGAGCCGACGATCCGCCTGCGCAGCCTCAGCGAGGATCGCGGTCATGCCAGCCTCGAGCTGGTGCGGGAGCTGTTCGGGCTGCGCGAGGATGCGCCGGCGGGCGGGCTCTCGATCGACGAGCAGCCGGCGGAGCTCGCAGAGGTGCACGATCTGCGCCCGCGCCGGCGCCGACCTATTTGATGCCCCACCCAACCCGCCCGCTCCGCGCGTCCCGCTGATGCGCATCGGAACGCGGCGGAGCGCGCTCGCGTTGGCACAGGCAGAGCTGATCGCCGAGCTGCTGACGGGCGCCGGTCACGGCAACTGCGAGATCGTGCCCATGATCACCAGCGGGGATCGGCTGAGCGCCGCCGGTGACGACACCGCCGCGGATGGGAACGACAAGTCGCGCTGGGTCACCGAGCTCGAGAATGCTCTCGCCGAGGGGCTGATCGATCTCGCTGTGCACTCCGCCAAGGATGTGCCGGGAGCGCTCGCGGACGGGCTCGTGCTGCACGGAGCACCTGCACGGGCGGCAGCCGAGGACGTGCTGTGCGGCGCCGCCGGGCTCGAGGGCCTCGGCGCCGGCGCGCGGGTCGGCACGAGCAGCATCCGCCGTCTCGCACAGCTGCGAGCCGCCCGCGAGGACCTCGACGTGGTGAGCATCCGCGGCAACGTCGACACGCGCCTGCGCAAGCTCGGCGATCCCGGGGAAGGTCTCGATGCAATCGTGCTCGCGCACGCGGGGCTGCAGCGGCTGGGACGCGCGTCTGAGGCCGGCGGGGTGCTCGACATCGTGCGGTTCGTGCCCGCGCCCGGGCAGGGTGTGCTCGCGCTCGAGGGACGCGCCGAGGACAAGGCCACCCGCGCAGCTGTGGAATCGATCACCGACAAGAACGCCTTCAGCTGCCTGCTCGCCGAGCGTGCGCTCGCGCAGGCGCTAGACGCGAGTTGCCACACACCGCTCGGCGCTTACGCCGTGCCAGCAGGCTGTGGCTGTCTGGAGCTGCGCGCCTGGGTGGGACTGCCAGACGGCTCTGCCTGGGTGAGCGACGAGCTGCTCGGCGGCTTCTACGACCCAGAGCCGCTCGGGCAGCGCGTGGCAGAGCGGATGCTTGCGGCGGGGGCTGGGGATCTGCTGCGTAGGGCGGAGGAGATGGCGGGAAGCGTGTAGTGGCACCCAGCTATGTCAATGCCGATCCTGCCGCAGACTGTGTACTAAGTTGGTGGTCATGCGTCTGCAAATAAACCTGGATGACGATCTCCCAGAGGAGCTCGACGGACGCATCGGCAGGGAGCGTAGAAACACGTTCATCGCGGAGGCAGTGCGAAGCGCTCTCAAGGACGAACGGCGTTGGGAGGACATAGAAGCCGGCCTCGGTGCGCTCTCCGACAGCGGACACGCTTGGGACGCGAATCCAGCCGAGTGGGTCAGGGCCCAGCGCCGCGGCGACTCAGCCCGTATCGGCTAGGCGTGCTGCTCGCAGCCGTTCTGTCAGGTAGCCAGCCCTTGTCCAATCAGCAAGCCGCCACAGATCTCCTCGACGTCGTGTGCGGAACGCGCGCTATCCGAGCATGACAGGCCGCGTCTACCTAGTCGGCGCTGGCCCCGGCGACCCCGGCCTGTTGACTGCCCGCGCACTCGAGCTGATCGCCACAGCGGATGTGATCTTGTATGACCGGTTGATCCCGAGCGCGGCGCTCGACGGCGCGCGCGCGGACGCCGAGCTGCTGTTTGTGGGCAAGGAGGGCGGCGGGCCGTCGGTGCCACAGGAGCAGACCGAAGCGCTGCTGGTCGAGCGCGCCCTCGACGGCAAGACGGTCGTGCGCCTGAAGGGCGGCGATCCGTTCGTATTCGGCCGTGGCGGCGAGGAGGCGCTGGCGCTGCGCGACGCCGGCATCGAGTTCGAGATCGTGCCGGGGGTAACCGCAGGGATCGCAGCGAGCGCATACGCCGGCATTCCCGTCACCCACCGCGGCCTGTCCACCGCGGTCGCGCTCGTCACCGGACACACCCGGGCCGGCCCCGGCGACTCCGGCGAGGGGGAGCAGGCCGCAGTCGACTGGCCCGCGCTGGCCGCCTTCCCGGGGACGCTCGTGCTGTACATGGGCGTCCGCCAGCTGCCCCACATCGCGGCCTCACTGATCGCCGCCGGCCGCCCCGGCTCGCAGCCCGCTGCCGTGGTGGAAGCAGGGACGCTACCCACACAACGCACCGTCACGGGAACGCTCGCCACGATCGCCGAGATCGCCCGCGAGCAGAGCGTGCGCCCCCCTCGATCACCGTCATCGGGCCCGTCGCGGCTCTCGCCGAGGAGATCTCCTGGCTCGCCCCAAGCCCGCTACGTGGCCTGAGCGTCGCGGTCACACGCGCCCGTGCCCAGGCGAGCGGCCTCGCCCGCCAGCTGCAAGCACTCGGCGCGAACGTCGTACAGGCGCCCGTCATCCGCGTCCAGCCCCTGTCCGATCCCGCCCAGCCGACGCTCGACCCCTCGCCGTATGACCTCATCTGCCTCGCCAGCCCCAACGCTGTCTCAGCGCTGTTCGCACGTCTCTATGACGGAGTCCACCCGCCGGGAGACGCCCGCTCACTCGCCGCCGCCAAGATCGCCGCCATCGGCCCCGGCACCGCCCGTGCGCTGGCCGAGCACGGCGTCGTCGCCGACGTGGTACCCGAGCGCTTCGTCGCCGAGTCGCTCGTGGAGGCGCTCGCCGAGATCCCCGTCAAGCGCGCGCTGATCGCGCGGGCGCGCGAGGCGCGCGACGTACTTCCAGACGCGCTGCGCGCGCGGGGTGCCGACGTGGACGTGGTGGCGCTATATGAGACCGTCGCCGAGCCGCTCACCGAGCAGACTCTGCAGGCCGTCAAAGCAGCCGACTACATCACCTTCACCTCATCCTCCACCGTGCGCTTCTTCCTACAAGCCAGCGGCGGCGCCAAGGTGCCGTTGGATCCGAGCACGCGAATCGTCTCAATCGGTCCCGTCACCAGCCAAACCCTGCGCGAGCACGGTCTGGAGCCCCACGTCGAGGCCAATCCGTACGACGTCGAGGGTATGATCGCCGCCCTGCTCGCCGATGTGGCGTCCCGGGCAAGCGATGGCCGATAGAGCGCTCTCACCCGTCATCACGTTCCTCTCCGACTACGGCCTGCTGGACGAGTTCGTCGGCGTCTGCCACGGCGTCATGGCCCGTCGCTGCCCCAGCTCGAGGGTGATCGACCTGACCCACTCGATCCCCCGCCACGACGTGCGCTCGGGGGCGATCGTGCTGCGCTCCGCACTGCCGTTCCTCCCCGCTGGTGTGCATTTGGCGATCGTCGACCCGGGCGTCGGCAGGGTCGCACGCCGCGCCATCGCGATCCGCACCGTCGATCACGACCACCTGCTCGTGGGTCCCGACAACGGCCTGCTGATGCCCGCCGCGGAGCGCCTCGCGGGAGTGGCCGAAGCGGTCGACATCGGCGAGTCGCGCGAGCGCCTCGAGCCAGTGTCGCGCACGTTCCACGGACGCGACATCTTCGCGCCCGTAGCCGCCGCGCTCGCCGCCGGTGAGCCCCTCCTAAATGTCGGCGAGCCGCTCGAGGTCTCCCAGCTCAGGCGCATCGGCCTGCCCTCGGCGCAACTCGACGGCGGCGTGCTCACCGTGCACGTGCTGCGCGGTGACACGTTCGGAAACCTGATTCTCGACGCCACCAACGAGCAGCTGCTCGCGCTGGGCGCCATGCCCGGAGATGTCCTCACGTTGAGCCACGCGGGCGCCGTGCGCAAAGTCCGCTACGCGGCCACGTTCGCCGAGGTGACCCCGGGGGAGCTGCTGATCTACGAGGACGCCACCCGCATGGTTGCCCTCGCCGTCAACCGCGGCTCAGCAGCCGAGATGCTGGGCGCCGGCGCCGACGACGAGCTGACGGTGCACCTCGCGTGAGCGGCGCCCAGCCGCCGCCAGCCGCACACACCCACACCGCGCTCGGGCATCCGCGCGTACACCTACGGAGCACAGACTCCACCAACGAGCGCGCCAGAGAGCTCGCCATCGCCGGCGCCCCCCACGGCACGCTCGTTACAGCGGCCGAGCAAACCGCTGGGCGCGGACGGCAAGGTCGGCGCTGGTCGGCGCCCGCCGGGAGCGCCGTGCTGATGTCACTGCTGCTGCGTGAGCCACCCGAACTACTTCCGCTGATGGCCGCCGTCGCCGTCTGCGACGCCGCCGGCGAGCACGCCCTCATCAAGTGGCCCAACGATGTCGTCCTCGATACCCGCAACATCGATGGTGCCGGCCCTGCGGCAAAGAGCCATGAAACCGGCGAGACGCAAGGCGCTCCCCTCGCGAAGCTCGCTGGCATCCTCGTCGAGGCGCGCCCACAGCAGCGCTGGGCGGTGCTCGGAATCGGTCTCAACGTGGCCGTGCGCCTGGAGGATCTGCCTGCCGAGCTACGCCCCGGCGGCGCTCAGTTGCCAGGCGAGGGCTCGGGTCTGCCTGCTGCGACGCTCGGCCTGGCACCCGCCGAGGTCGAGCTCGGTGCTCGCGCGCCTGATCCAGGCACTCGAGCGCCGGCTCGCTGAGGACGCAGCCACAGTGCTCGCTGCCTGGCGCGCCAAAGACGCGCTGCGCGGCCGCGAGATCGCGTGGTCGCAGGGAAACGGGCGGGCCGATGGCATCGACGGGACCGGGCGACTCATCGTCGCCCTCGCCGACGGCGGCTCCACCGCGCTTGGCTCAGGCGAGGTTCACCTGCAGGAGATTGGCGAGCGACCCTAAGAGGCGCCGCGAGAGCGCCTACTACGCGGGGTTGTGGTCGAGCGCCTCGCGCACGTCGCGACGCAGCTCCCTGTCCACAGCAGCCGCCTGTGCCTGCTGCTGCGCCGGTGTCTTTGCCGTCTCAGCCTTCGCCTGCCCGAGCTGCGTATCGCTTGTCGCACCGTTACCCACGCCACCACCGGTGCCCTTGCCTTTGCGTCTGCGGCGGGCGTTGCGCGCGCGGCGTTTGGGGAAGTTGCGCAACAGCTCCCGTGCCAGCGCCGGCGGCTTGCGCGCCATCCGCGTGCGTGCGCCGCGCAGAGCCTCCTCCGCCTCCGGCGTGTGCGCCAGCGCAGCCGCCAGCAGAGCCGCCGCCAGGCGCCGGTCCTGCTTGCGCGCCGCGTGAATCAACCGCCGCGCGTTGCGCGCGTGCGCGCCTCCCGCCGAGTTCACCAGCAGGCCCAGCAGACGCTTCGTCTCCGGCCAGCGCTGCACCGCGTACTCCTCGTGCACATCGCGCGTGTACTCCGCCAGACGCCAGATCCACGCGGTCGCCTGGTCGCGGCGGCCGATGCGCCGCTCCACCAGCGCCCGCAACATGATCTTCGTCGCCTCCTTGCGCTCCTCCCGCGGCCAGCCGCCGATGATGTCGATCGCCTCGTCGAACGCGTCCGGATCACGCAGCGCTGCGATGTCCGTCAGCGCGCGCAGGCGCAGCTGCGAGCTCTTGTTGCGCTTCACAGCCGTGATCAAAAAGCGGCTCTTCAGCTCCCCCGTGCGATCGAAGTGCAGCATCGCCCGCGCCCGGCGCCAGCCATTCGGCGCCACCCGCGCGCCGGCAAGCGCCGCCCACAGGTGCTGCTCGCCGTAGTCCAGGTGCTCCACCGCGATGCGCCACAGCTCGCGCTCGAACACCTGAAAGCGACGCTCCTCCTCCGCGCACACCGGCAGCACTCGGCGCTCCACCCGCATCCTGCGCCCCCGCCCACGCCGCACGGGACCCACAACGATCGCTCCCCCCTATAAACGTCCCTATCCAGCAGCGAGTGGAGCGTCACCACCGGGTCGTCGTGCTTGGTCGCCGGGTGCACGAAGTCGACGACCAGGCCAGCCTCCTTGCCCGGGTGCCGGCGAGTCACGCGGCCGACCCGCTGCTGGTAGATGCGCTTGGACGCCGTCGGCGCCAGGTGCACACACACCGTCGCCCTCGGGCTGTTCCAGCCCTCAGCCAGCAGCTGCGCGTTGATCAGCACGTCGATATCGCCGCGCTCATAGCGCGCCAGGATCTCCACCAGCTCGCGCTTGGGCGTCTCCCCTGACACGCCTTCCGCCTTGATGCCCTCCGCCCGGAACGCTTCCGCGAGGTTGTAAGCGTGGCGCACGCCCGCCGCATACACCACTCCCGGAACGCCGTTGAAGCGCGTTTTGTACAGGTTCGCCACAGCCACGTTGAACGGCTGCTGGTCGAGCAGTTTCGCCAGCTCGTCCTGGTCGAACTCCGTGTCCACCTCGCCCCTGCGCAGCGGCACCTTTGCGATCGTGCGCACGCCCACGCCCGGTGAGATGCGCACGCAGCGAAGCGGCGCGATCACCCCCCGCCGCGCGGCCTGCGCGAGATCGAAGCGCGAGGTCTGCGTCGGGAACAGGTCCGTAACGTGGCGTGCAATCAGCGCACCCGTCGCCGTCATGCCGATGAAGATCGGGCCCGTCCACTCGCGGATCGCGCCGCTCGTCTTCTCCCCCAGCGCCGTGTGCGCCTCGTCGCAGATCACGATCGTGTATGCGCTCGAGATCTTGCCCGCGTTGCGTACGAACCACTGGTACGTCTCAACCGTCACCGGGCCCTTCACCGAGTCCTCGCCCTTCAGCAGCGGACGACTGATGCGCTTGGAGTAGCCGCGGTCGCGCAGCTCGCCCAGGAACTGGTCCACCAGGTTGCGCCGGTGCGTGAGGATCAGCACCCCGCCCGTGTGCGTTGCCTCCACAAAGCCCAGCGCCGCCACCGTCTTGCCAGCACCCGTCGCGTGCTCGAACCAGAAGCGCTTGGCCGCGTTTGGGTCCTCCGGCTGATCGGCAAGCGACTCCTCTTCCTCCTCGTCCTCGTCCACCCAGTCGCGTGGCTCCTCCTCGGACTCGCTCTCCTGCTCCAGCTCCTCCTCGTCCTCGTCCTCGTCCTCATCCTCATCCTCGTCCTCGGCGGCCTCGTCCTCGTCGTCGTCTTCCTCGTCCGGCGCCGCCCGCTGAACAGGCCCGAGGTCGTCGTCCTCATCCTCGTCCTCGTCGTCCTCGTCGTCCTCGTCTTCCTCGTCCTCACCCTCGTCCTGTGCGTCGCGGGCCTGCTCCGCGACCCGCGCTGACGCAGAGTCCTCGCCGTTGGCCGAGGCGCCGTCCGGGCCGAGGATGTCCGCGGAGGCAAGCAGCTCTGGGGATGCCGATGCGACGCCACGACCGTTGCCATTGGCCGCTGTCCGTTGTTGCTCCTCGGCGAGTAGCGCGGTGAGGGTGCCCGACAGCGCATCCACCTGGTGTGCCGAGAGCACCGTGCCGTCCTCGAGCTTCGGCTCCTCCTCTGACAGCAGCCGCTCCAGCCCCAGCAGCAGCGAGAACTCGCGCCGCCACGCCGTCGAGGGGTTTTTGATCTTCGGATCGGCATCCAGCTCCGCCAGCGCCTGGTCGAGAGCACGCCTACGCGGTGTGCCTGGCGCCAACGCGACCTCGGGCACCTCGCCCTCGTGCAGGAAGCGCTCGCGCACGAACTTCTCCGCGCGCTTGATATCGGCGGAATTGGGAATGGTCGCGGCCGCGAGGGCCACTGAGGTGGGCTCGGCCATAGAGGCTCTGGACTTCGAGACAGAGCCGCCGTCGAAGCTCAGCTTCGGTGCGGCTCGAAGGATTGATGCCCAACTGGCACCGTTCGCCGGGTGCTTCCGGCACCCCGGCATGACGTACAGGGAAGGATATAGCACGCGGAGCCTCGATTGAAGTGAACGCGATCTGACACCCTTACGGCGATGACCCCCAAGAGCCTGTCCATGACGCTCGCCGGCGTGGCCGTCCTGGCGGTGCTCGTCGTCGGTCTGCTGCAGCTGCACTCCTCGCCCGCGAGCGCCCCCTCGACGCTCACCCTCGGGCAGATGCGCGCCCGGCTGACAGGCTCCCCGCCGAAGCTCGCCGCCCTGCACGCGCAGGCCAACGAGCTTCTCTCCGGTGGCCTGCCGGCGCTGCGTGCTCGCCTCGCCTCGCTGCGCGGGACACCCGTCGTGATCAACAAGTGGGCGTCCTGGTGCGAACCGTGCCGCGAGGAGTTCGGCGTCTTCCAACGCGTTTCTGTCTCCCGCGGACACCAGGTGGCTTTCATCGGCATCGACTCCGGCGACAGCAGCCGCGCCAACGCACTGACATTCCTGCGCTCGTTCCCCGTGAGCTACCCCAGCTACTACGATCAGAGCGGCGCGATGGGCACGGCCATCACCGACTCCGCCAACACGCCCGTGACCGTCTTCTACAACGGTCGCGGCGGTGTGTTCATCCACCAAGGGCCATACCCGAGCGTTGCCAAGCTCGAACGCGACATCGAGCGCTACGCATTGGACTCCTGAGCATTGCCAGAACTGCGAATCGACCCCCTCAGCGGACATCGCACGATCGTCGCCGGCGAGCGCTCGCGGCGGCCAGGTGGCGAGCCCCGCTGCGAGCCACCGCAAGCGATCGACCCCCAGCAGGACCCATTCGCCGAGGGCCACGAGGACCGCACGCCGCCAGAGCTATATGCGGTGCGTCCCGGCGGCGGTCCCGCCAACTCGCCCGGATGGCAGGTGCGGGTGGTGCCCAACCTCTATCCCGCACTGTCGCCGCCAGACGACGAGGACAGCGGTCAGGGCACGGCAGGCACTGAGCCGGCCGACGTCCGCGGTCAGCCACAGCTGTTCACATCGCTGCCCGCCACCGGAGCGCACGAGGTGATCATCAACGGCCCCCAGTCGGTGCTGTCGCTGGCGGAGCTGCCCGTCGAGCAGGTGGCGGCCGCCGTGGAGGTGTGGCGCGAGCGGATGCGCGCCCATGCCTCCAGCGCCTACCTGCAGCTGATCGTCAACGAGCGCCGCGAGGCAGGCGCCTCGCTGCCCCACACCCACGCCCAGCTGTATGCGCTGGACTTCGTGCCCAGCACCGTCGCCCGCGAGCGCGAGCGCTCGAGCGCACACACCACCCGCACCATGGGCCAAAGCCTGCTCGGCGATCTCGTCGCCGAGGAGGTCCGCCGCCGGGAGCGGATCGTGGCGATCGACGAGGAGGCGGTGCTGATGGCACCGTATGCCTCACGGCTGCCATTCCAGCTGATGCTCGCACCGCGCACACCACAGGCGCGCTTCGAGGACGCGGGGCCCTCCGGTGCCGCGCTGCTGCACGACGGCCTCTGCCGGCTCGCCCGCCACCTCGGATCGAGCCCCCCGCTGAACCTGTGGGTGCGTACCGCGCCACTCGGCGCTGAGGACTTCTGCTGGCGGATCGACGTGCTCCCGCGCCTCACCCACCTCGCCGGCCTCGAGCTTCTCCACCGACGTGAACCTCAACATCGTCGCCCCGGAGGACGCGGCGGCGGCGCTCCGCGACGCGTAGGCTCACCGGCGATCATGCCGCCCGAAGAACGCTTCGTACCACGCTTCGCCGCCGAGCCGCCCCAGGAGGAGCTCCCCTACGGGCGGTGGGCCGAGCGCCTGCGCGAGGAGTTCCTCGCCGCCGCGTTGGATCTCGATGGCGATACGAGCGACCTCGGTGAGCCTGGCCAGATCGCGTGGTATCCCGACCGCACCTGGCACGGGCATACCTACGTGCCCGGCACCGCGCAGACCTCAGGCGGATACGAGCTCTTTGGCTACGTTCGCTTCCGGCCTGCGCTCGCATCGTCCCCGGAGGGAGATGACGGTGAGCCCAGCGACTTCTCCGCGCACGTGGACTTCACCGACGAGACCGCCGAGCGCAACCCCGACTGGAAGCTCGACCTGTGCGACGAGATCATCGGCTCCTGGCGCGGGACACTGGGAGCGGTGGCCACGATGACGCTCGTGTGGGGACGTCCGCTCGTCTCCGGCGGGCGCATCGTCACCGCCGAGCTCGCCGACCTCGCCGTCGACCAGTGCGATCTGATCGACGATCTCTTCACGCTGATCGCCCCCGACGACTACCGCCACGATCTGCTCGAGATCAAGCTGTTCGACGTCAAGGGCCGGGAGCTGGCACGCGAGTCGCTGTATGCCGGCGATGAGGACGAGGAGCAGGAGGACGAGACCGCGGCCGGTTGACCGCGGTCCCTCCGCTTACGCGCCGGCACCCCGCCCGCGCACTTGGTCCCGAGAGACTCTAGGTGAGCTTGCAGGCGGCTATGTCTTTTGCCTTCTGCGCAGCAGGGATCGGCGATGCGCTGATCACTTCCACGCACACTTCTTTCGCCGCCGCGCGCGCACCCGCGAGGTTGCCCGCCTCCGCTTTGCTGCAGATGCCTTCGACCTTGCTCTTGGTACTCGCCGCAAGCGTCGGCTCGCGCGCGATGATCAATTTGCAGACCGCCACATACTCCTTCACGCCTGAAGCTTCCGCAGGGCTGATCGGTATCGCGGGGGTGGTGGCAGTCGTGGTGGTCGGTTTGCTCGGCGCCGCTGTAGACGTGGTGGCGGGCTTGGCCGCGGTGGTCGCTGTCGTCGCCGGCTCAGTCGTGGCGCTCGAGCTACTCGTGGTGGAGCTGCCGCTACTTCCGCAAGCGGCGAGAAGCGCTGAGCACAAAAGTGCGACGACGAGCAGTGCGGTACGCCTTCCGATCATTGATTTCCCCCTTGGTTTGTGAGAGCACTCGCCAAACGCTGCCAAGACGGCCGGCAAACGCGAGATGCGAAGACTAGCCACGTTCGCGGATACGGCATAAAATTCAGGCGCGCTCCAAGCGCTCGACGTCACCGCCGGTAATCAGCTCGAAAGGGGATCCAACGGTGCCACAGGTTGCGGGATACAGAAGCGAAGGCATGTTCGGCTCGATCGACACCGTCGGCACAGCCGGTGTCTTCGGCCAGGTGATGGGGCTCGTCGCAGTAACGCTGTGCTTCTTCACGCTCGGGTCCTATCTCGGGCGTGAAATCGCCGAGGGCGCGTCGATCGTCTGCTTCATCGGCGGTTTCATCTGCATCATCGGATTGAACGTCGCCCGCCGCTCGGAGAGCCTGTCGATCACGCTGCTGTTTGCCGCCGGCCTGCTCCTCGGCCTCGGCATGGGTGGCGTGCTGAACCGTTACGCCGAAGCAGAGCCCGACGCCGTGTGGCAGGCGGCCGCCGCCACTGCATTGTTCGTGGGCGGGCTCGGCACCGTCGGCTATGCGATCCGGCGAGACCTCTCCGGTGGATACCGAGCGCTGTTCTTCATGCTGCTCGCGCTGATCGTCTTCGGGCTCATCACCGTGTTCGTCTCCATCCCTGGCGGCAACGTGATCTATGCGCTGCTCGGCCTCGGCATCTTCGGCGCCTACACCGTGCTCGACTTCAACCGCATGCGCCGCGCCGGCGTGCAGGAAACGGTGCCGCTCGCCGCCGGGATCTTTCTTGATGTGGTCAACATCTTTCTGTTCTTCTTGCGGTTGTTTGGTGGTGGGCGGGACTAGCGTGTGGAGGGCGCGCTGATCGTCACGCGTCCGCGTCGACCAGGCGTGACGGTGAATCTGCGCCAGCGGACCGGCCGCTCGGGCTTTTCATCGGTTGCTCGTATTCGCACGCGTTCGAGCGTCGCGCGTAGGATCGTCTTTATCTCCATGACCGCAAAGCTCGCTCCAACGCATCGGCGGACCCCGCCTCCAAAGGGAATGAGCGTGTAGGGAGACGGGGCCCGGTCGAGGAAGCGCTCAGGACGAAACTCCTCCGGGCTCTCGTATGCCCCGGAAAGCTGGACGCCAAGGATCGACGCCGCCACCGTCGTCCCGGCCGGGAGGGTGTAGCCGCCGATCTCTGTCGGGCTGGTGAGGGTGCGCACAACCTGGTCGGCCACAGGACGCGTCCTGAATGTCTCGTTGACGACCGCGTCGAGATAAGCGTCGCCTGTGCCGCTCAGGATCTCCTCCTGCAATCGCTCCAGGCAGCGGGGATGACGCTGCAGACGCTCGAAACACCAGGCGAGGGTCGTCGAGCTGGTCTCGTGTCCGGCTACCAGCAGCGTCATAACCTGGTCGCGAAGCTCCCTGTCGCTGAGCGGTGCCCCGTCCTCGCCGCCTGCCGCCATCAGCAAAGCGAGGATGTCCTCGCGGCCTTCCGGAGTGGCGCGATGAGCGGCGATCTCCTCGAAGAGCAGCCGGTCGACCTGACGGCGCGCAGCGATCCAGGGCAGACGCGAGCCGAGCGCGCTCTCGGCCAGGCCCGGGAGCGCGCCCTCCGCAAAGAATGCATACAGGCCTGCGCCTGCAACCCGCGGGAGCAGTGTGCGCAAGCGCGCCAGCCTGCGCTCGTCACGCACGCCAATCACCGCTCGCAGGATCACCTCGAGCGTGATCGCCTGCATGCGCGGGAGCACCGCAAACGGCTGCCCGATCGGCCACCGCTCGACCTCATCGGCAGCAAGCACGCTGATCAGATCGGCGTGTGCGCGCACCGCATCGCCGTGAAATGACGGGAGCAGCAGGCGACGCATACGCATGTGCTGCTCGCCGTCGAGCACGAGCACCGAGCTCGCTCCTGCAGGTGCCTGCAGGAATCTCGCGTTTGCCTGCCCCGCGAGCCACTGCGCGGGGTCGCCGGTAAACACCGTCTTGATCAGCTCAGGATCGAAGACCGATACGAACGTTCCCAACCCCGCGACCCGCAGTGTCACCAGCGAGTCGAAATGCTTCACGCAGTACCTCGTAAAACGCTCGGTGAAGAAGAGCGCCAGAAGCGTCTGAGCCGGCATCGGCAGGACGGGGCCGGGCGGAAGAGCGCCACCGGAGTCCCACCCCGCGCGCGGCTGGATCGCCACTCCGCTTCCCGCTGTCGCTGACATCTATGCAGACACCTCCGCGAGCGTACGTACATCCACGCTATGAGGCCAACGGCACAAGCAGGTTCCGGGCGTTCCACATAGGCTAACCGCATGGGGCGACTCGCAACATTCAACAGTCGTCGGCGACGGTTGCGTGAGCTGCGTCGCGAACATCTCACGCAATCGGAGCGCATATTGGTTTGGACGGTGTTTTGGGCGACCGCGATTGGCCCGACGCTCCTGATCGTCGCCGGTGTCCTACTGCTCCTGGACGAAGGGCCACACGCCATCGGAATCGCGCTTCTTCTCCTCGGCCTCGTCGTGATGACGGTGCCAACTGGCCCTCTCCTGCGCCAGGGATGCGCCGGGACCCGGCCGCCGAGGAGTGCCTGCGTGCGTTCGTCGGCGGACTCCCGTGCCCCGAATCTTGCGTGAGCGAGCCGTTTTGGTTGCCATGCCCCCGCCAGGATTCGAACCTGGATTGACCGCTTGGGAGGCTGCCTCGGGCGATGCCCGGAAGGGCAGCTTTGCAGGCGGTTACAGGCAGTTAGGCTCATCTGGGCCGATGTTGGATCAGGCAGGATCGGGCACGATTCGGCTGGGTTTTGGGCAGCGGAAT
Organism: uncultured Solirubrobacteraceae bacterium; assembly: GCA_963752865.1. Lineage (GTDB taxonomy): Bacteria > Actinomycetota > Thermoleophilia > Solirubrobacterales > Solirubrobacteraceae > Palsa-744. The sequence goes on along the minus strand of CAVVZU010000001.1, from coordinate 110,053 downwards.
CGGGCTGCTGCCCAAACGGATAAAGCATCCCAGGAAGGGGATAGCCTGCGCGAGCCATGATGCCCTGGAACCGATCGCGCCGCGCTTGTCGCACCTGTGCCGAGACATGAGCCAGCGCTACCGCGACGTACTCGACTACTAGATCGGCGCGCGCGTCGTCGTGGAGTTCACGACTGACCGCCGCATGATCGTGGACTATGCGGTGATCCTCACCGTCGATGACGAGGAAGGTGAGGCGACGGTGCGCGTCTACGACGGTGCACACGGCGTCAACGACATGCACCGGCACAATCGCCGTGGCGAGAAGGCACCCGCAACGGCATTCCATGCCGGTACTCTTGGGGAAGGGATGCGGGCCGCGATCACTGCGGTTCGCGCTGATTACAAGGAGATAATTGCCGCATGGCGCGCAACGTAAATCCCTCCGAGTCGCCTACAGCGAAGGCTATGGACCGCGCGATCGACTTGGCGATCGAGGGCAAATCGCCCTACCCAGAGCACGCCGCATTTGTGGACGCCGAGTCACCCCATGCCGGCCATGAGATCACGCGCGCGTTCGACGAGGGCTACGCCGTAGTGCTCGTCTCCGCCGATGGGCGGGAGCGCGTCATCACAGCCACGACGCTCGCCGCGAGCGCCTGAGCACTCCAGATGCCCCCGCCAGGAGTCGAACCTGGATTTACCGCTTAGGAGGCTGCCTCGCGCGATGCCCGTAAGGGCAGCATTTGTAGGCGGTTACAGGCGATTCGGCCAGTCCGGGGCGATCTCGGATCAGGCGGGATTGGGCGCGATTCGGCGGGGTTTGGGCAGCAGAATAGGGCTGCTGCCCAAACGGCGGGCAGGCCGCACAGGCCCTTTACTGAAGCTCGATGCCGTGATGGCGCAGCCAGGTGCGAGTGGTATCGATCAGCGTCGGGAGTGCTTGGCGGAGTCGCTCGACGGCATCGCGGACTTCCTCGGCGTCAACGTCCGGAGAAGCGTGCTCAAGACGACCCTCAAGAACGTAGATCTCGTTTAGCAGCGCGGCTTGATCCTTGCTCAATCCCCTGTCGGGGACGAGCGCCTCGAAGACCTGCTCAGCGTGTGGGCGACGATGGGGGAGCAAGCCAATCAATCGCGACCCGGCACTGGCCTTGAGTATCTCGACGTAGGCGTTGAGTACGGCGGAGTGATCGCCGGTGACGACCATCGTGCGGTTGGCATCGTGGGGCTCGTCGGACTCGAAAGCGCGTCTCCATTCGGCCGGATCGAGGCTACCGTCGAAGTTCTCTTCGATCGCCAGGTCGAGAGCCTTGCGATGCTTGCTGATGGTCTGAAAGAATCGAGCGAGCCGCGCCCGCTCGACCACAAGGGCGTTGCGGCCGATCTTTGCAGGGAGGTCGTCGCTCACGCGGTCAGTTCCTCGATCGCGCGGGCCGCGCCAGCCATCTGGCGGCGGTGGGCACGGAGCGCGCGTGCATGGAGCGTCGAGCGGTGTTTGCACAGCCGGTCCCACTCCCCGTCGCGGTCGATCAGGACGCGACCCTCATCGAGGATGCGGTCGAGCAGAAGCGGTGTCTGCGCCTCTATTCGCCCCAGATAAGCGATGTCTATCCGGCGACCGCTGACGCTCTGCAGGCGGACGGCCAGCCTAAAGCCAGCCGAGGGCCGATCGTCAGCGAGCGAGATCAACAGGTCAAGGTCAGAGCCCGCATCCTCGTCGCCCCGCGCCAGCGAGCCGTAGAGCACGGCAAGGCGAACCCCATGCTCAGTCCGCAGCGCCCGACGAAGCGCCGAGAGAAGCGGCCAGTGTGCCTGCAGGTACTCGCGCTCGCCGAGCGCCAGCTGAAGCCGGCGCGGTCCGGTTCGGTTGGCGCGCAGGGCACCCTGACAAGCAGCTCGGCGCAAAGTGCGCTCCTCGACGTTAAGGTCGGCTGCTAGCTCCTGAATCACGCCCACACTGGAGAGGCTACTACGACGTATGTCCGTTACGTGCTCCGTCCGCCGACTGCAGTGGTGTTTTCGAGCACCGCGACCTGCGTACGACATAACCACGCCACGTGTCGTGACCTTGATCTCTTTTCCAAAGAGGCAGTGCCGGGCACACACGATCTGTGTCTGCGATTTGCAGGCGAAAAATGCCCCCCGCCAGGAGTCGAGCCTGGATTTACCGCTTAGGAGTCCGACTTGGACGATGCCCGGAGGGCAGCATTTACAGGCGGTTACAGGGGATTCGGCCCGTTTGGGCCGATCTTGAATCAGGCTGGATTGGGCGCGATTCGGCGGGGTTTGGGCAGCCGGAATAGGGCTGCTGCCCATTGCACTCGGGCGTCAACCCGGCGACGATCATCGACCAAAGAGGGAAGCGATCGAACCCGGCCAAGAGGCGACGGCTAGAACCACACGACCCTGATCGTAGTGGTGGTGAGCTGCGACGCGTTGGTCGTGCCACTGTAAATCGTCCAGGGAGTCGTTTCACGTTTCGGACTGCCGTAGAGCGAAAAAGTCCCGAGGGGTAGGCAGAGATAGTTCTGTCGCAGGCTGTCCACGAAGCTCGACGCTCCGGACGCGAAGATGCATCGCTTGCCATCCGCGAGTTCGAGCGCCCACGGGTTGATGGATTCTGGTTGCTGGCTTTCGTTCGCACTGGCGACGGAGGTAACAGGTTCGCTGAGCCTGATCTCGACGCCTTCGCCGGTCCAGGGTCCACCGGTAGGGCAGACCACGTCCTCATAGCCGGCTGTGAAGCACGGGTCCTCGATGTAGTTCCCGAGGAAGCATCGCCAAGCTTCGCGGCGAGGGGCGACAAGGCTGCCCTCCCAACATCGGCCATCGGCCGTCTTGGTGATTTTGATCGTGGGTGCCCCGCTGGGCGAAACCGGAGTAAAGATGCGCACTTCCGTTGCCGCTGCCGCTGTCGTTGCCGTTGTGCTGGCCGGCAGCGCGGAGACCGTCTGCGTGATCGTCTTGGTGCGACCGCCGCCGCAAGCGGCCACAAGCAGAGCGGTCGCGGCGAGGAATTGGGTCGAGCGTCGCATTGCGATAGATATATCGGCTGTCGCCACTCCGCCTCAGACACTGTGCTCCTACGTAACGGCGTGCGTGAGTGTCCGACGAGCTGCTTAGCCAAGGTCCGGTCAGATCTGCGAACTCCTCTAGCCACAGGAATGAGAGCGAGCAGTGCGGGAGTGTGCTACTTCCGAAACCGTCGGGTAGGGCGAACGGGCCCTCGCATTGCGGGTAGCGGTAAAGTGGGCCGTCTGGACGTTGGACACAGAGAATCCTTGTCGTGATCGAGTCACAATCAGCGCACGAGCAGTCAACGCTGACATGTTTTGTGATTGGGCCTATCGGTAACCGGCACGGCGCACATGGCAGTCCCGAGCGCGAGATCTACGAGGAGTCGCTACGGGTGTTGGAGGAAGTAATTGCGCCTGCATGTAGCCAGCTCGGTCTAACGCCAGTTCGCGCCGATGGGCTCACTAGGGCAGGGGAGATCAATGAACAGGTTTGCCGTCGCCTGAGAGATGACGACATCGTTATTGCGGATCTCACTGGGGCGAACGCGAACGTCATGTATGAGCTTGGCCTGCGCCACACACGGAGCAAGCTCACCGTGCAGATCGGAGAGTATGGGCGACTGCCTTTTGACATTAACATGATCCGCACCATTCAGTTCAGCAGATCTGCAGTTGGCCCCATCAATGCAAGAGACGATTTGATCGAGGTTCTCGAAACTGGCATTGCAGGCGATTACGACCCCGTCACAGCGACTCGGGTCTGGAACCACGCACCGCCAGAGGATGCGCCGGCTGCGACCACCGAGGCGACCTCAGAAGGCGCAGGCGACAAAGCAGCCGGTGATGACGAGCGAGGCTTTATTGACGTTTTGGCCGAAGCGGAGCAGCAACAGCCTGTCTTGCTCGCCGCCATCAACGAGCTTTCGGCATGCACTGAGGACCTCGGCCACCTTGCTGACGAGTCGACCGAGGAGGTTCGCCGCAGCGACGCGGCCAATAAGGGGGCTCGTGGGCGGCTGCAGGTAGCTACGAAACATGCACAAGGACTGAGCGCCATCGCAGAGCGGCTAGACCTTGCCGTGAACCAGTACGAGGCTGCCCTTAAGGATGTTTCTGCGGGCACGTTGCTTTTGATCAAGCGGATGAGCGAAGATGCGGGCGAGCTAAAACAAGGCCAGCAATTCGGCATGATCGCCCGCAGAATGGCGCAGACGACGCGGGCAGGAATGGAGTCGTCGGCGGGTCTGGCGGCCTCGATTGAGGATAACGCCCGAATGTCGCGCGTTATGAAAGAACCGTCGAAGCGCATCGTCGGGGCCTTGGGACGGATGGTGCGGGCGACTGCGGTGGTTGATGAGTGGGACCGGCAGTTGCAGTCACTGGGAGTGCCAGTGCCGCCCGAGGATTGGGAGCCGGACTTTGGTGATCAGCCTGCCGGAGATGGCGATTCATAGGCTGGTAGGCACCGCCACCAACTATCGAGCACTGCGGCCGGGTCTGAGCTTATCCAGGGCAACATCCGTCGGCGGGTACTCGACAAGGCCGTGGCAGTGGCTAACGGAAAGCTGATCGAGTCGGGAGAGGTCCCGCTGCCCGAGGGTCTGACGCCACACAAGCTGCGCCACACGTTCGCATCGATTCTCGTTGCCCTCGGAGTCGATCCCGGCAGCGTCATGCATCAGATCGGGCACACGGACCCCGGCTTCACGTTGCGTGTCTATCGCCACGGGATGCGCCGCGACGGTGCCGCAAAGGAGCGCCTGCGAGCGCTAGTTGGAGACGCCGAATGGGCAGCAATGGGGCAGCAGCGAGACGCCAGCGCCCTGGACAGAGCTTTCGGCGAGCAACAGCCGGAGCCTCAAATCCGCTTGAACACAGGGCTTTCCCCCCGATGCCCCCGCCAGGAGTCGAACCTGGATTTACCGCTTAGGAAGACGGCTCGGGCTGCGGGCGGAAGGCCAGTATTGGTAGGCGGTTACAGGGGATCGGCCCCGCCTTGACTGATCTTGATCAGGCGGGATTGGGCGCGATTCGGCGGGGGTTGGGCAGCGGAAGCGGGCTTCTGCCCAATGGTCGCGGCAGTAACCGCTGACAGAAGGCTGCATGCCGTGTCCTGACCGTGTTAGCTTCAACAAGCTCACCGTGTTGCATCATCCAGAAGCGGGGATTACCCGTCCTGCTGGGCGCGTGCCTAAGCGGCTAGTTGAAAGGACTCAACCAATGAAATGGCTTGTACACCTCGTCTTTGGATTCTTCGCCGTGGTGGTGGTCGCTGCCATCGCTAGCCACATAATCACTAGCGCGGGCTCCACGAGTTCGCCTGCGCATATCATGACATCCACCGCCGCCGAGACCACAAGCAGCCCCGGCGCAGCGATCCCACAAAAGCCGCAGACCTTCAAGGGCTCCGGCTCGGAGAACATCGGCACCATCAGTGTCTCAGTGCCATCAACGCTCCGCTGGTCATGCGCAACATGCAATGTATTTGGCATCGGCGCGCTGAGCACCCATGCCACGCACTAGATTACCGTCGATGATCAAGATCGCACGGGTGGGGTGACCGCCATCGAACCCGGCACCTATCACTCCGTGAGCGTAAGCGCCAACGAAGTCAAGGCAGGTACAGGCTGGGCGATACGTGTCACGGCCGGACAGTAGTGGTGACGCTCGAGGTTAGGCTGCGGCCAGTGCCTCCGCAAGGGCGTCCGGGCTGACGGCGAAGTGCTCAGGGAGCGTGACGTTGATGACATGATCGCGTTCGAGCAGCCACTTGGCATTGATGATGGTGAGCCCGATGACCTCGCCCTGGGCGTTGAAGCGGAGGACGTGCCCCTCGGGCGTCTCCTCGCTCACAGCGGCTGGCTGGCGATCTCCGAGATGCAGGTAGAGCACATCTCCCCGGTCGTCGTAGGAGGCGTGGTCGAAGGTCAAGCTGCCAATAGTCACTGTCATTGCGTAGTCAATCCCGGCGGATCTTTGCGGTTGGCGTAGGCGGTCACGATCCGTGCTGGTGCCTCAGCGAAGTGTACGACCACGAACAGCCAGCGGCTAGGGCCAAGATCGCGGCTGTAGTAGCGCTCCCGTCCGGGCGCGGATCGATGCGCCGATGGTCCGGGGAGCTCACGGTCGCCATGATCTCCTCGCGATAAGGAGCCAACTCTCCGTGCTGTGGAGAATGTGCTCCCAGCCCTCCGCATCCAGGACGATGACGCGTCCGTCGGGGTCGATCGTCTCGGCAAGCGTGCTCAAGCGCTCGCCGCCTCGTGGGTAACTGCCCAGCGCGGAGTGCGTTCCTCGCCATCAATATCAGCGGGCAGCTCTTGGATCGCAGGCACGCGAAGAGGCTACAGCGACATGCACGGGTCTCGCGCGCCCTCGCTGTCTGGCCCGCTGCTCCCCCTATTGCCTCCACTCGTGGGGTGCGGCGTGCGTGCGTCGAAGACCGACGCGGGATGCGTCAGGTGGACCTACTGCCCGCGCTCCGCGACGAGCTGGCCGCCTCGGAGCCTCAAAACCGCATGAACACAGGGCTTCCGCCCCCATGCCCCCGCCAGGAGTCGAACCTGGATTTACCGCTTAGGAGGCGGTCGTCTTATCCATTGGACTACGAGGGCGCTGCCATCGCGCTCGGCGATGGACTCATGAGAAGGCTACCGGCGCAGTGCAACGCACCGGCAGCTGCTTCATGACCGGCCAGCCACGGCCACGCGACTACCGGTCGGGGCGCCCTGGGTAGACCTCGTCGATGGTGCTCAGCGCCACGTACGGCGCCGCCGCTGCCTGCTCGATCGCGGCGCCGCCGCCGGCCAGGCGGTCGAGCACGCTGATCACACCACAGATCTCGTGGCCGGCGTCTTGCAACGCGGCGATTGCTGCAAGCGTGGAGCCACCAGTGGTGACGACGTCCTCCACCACCACACAGCGATCCCCGGGCTCCAGCAGCGGACCCTCGATCCGTCGCTGGAGGCCATGAGCCTTGGCGTCCTTGCGCACGAAGAACGCCTTTGCGTGAGCTCCTCCAGCGAGCGCCGCGCACGCCACCGGATCGGCGCCCATCGTCATGCCACCCACGGCGGTGGCCTGCCACTCCGCGACCTGTGCGGCGAGCAGCACGGCAAGCGCCGCAAATCCCTCCGGTCGTAGGATCGCGCGCTTGGCATCCACGTAGTACTGGGCGGTGGCGCCACTGGTGAGCGTGACCTCGCCGATCACAAGCGCGTGCTCGCGCAGCTCAGCCACCAGGCGCGCACGCGCGGTGGGCACATCGCTCGTATATACGTCCATGGTGCTCATTCGGCCCTCTAATCTAGCGGCGCGATCTCCCCGATACACAGCGGTGTGATCCCCTCAATCGCGAAACTCCTTCGGTTTGCCTCGCTTGCGATCTGCGCGATCGTGATCGCGTCGTTCGCAATCTTCGCGCTCAATCAGACCAGCACCGCCTCCAAGCGCCAGTCCGCGGAGGTCAGCAACGGCCCATCGTCGGCTGTCACCGAAGCGGCAGGCAAAGCGTCCAAGGCCCACGAGGGAAGCGTGCACGAAGCGATCGACGAAGCCTCCAGCGAGCTGACCTCACCCTTCGCCGGGGTGGTATCGGGGTCCAGCAGCGAATGGCTGACGCGCGGTGTCGAGCTGCTGCTCGCGCTGATCGTCTACGGCCTTGGCTTCGGCTACCTGGCGCGAGTGCTGACCGTCAGGGTCTGACTACGGGCCGGCGTTGTTGCGCACGCGCGCGCTGCCGCCGCCGTCTTCGTTGTAGACGTCGACCGGCGTGCCCGTACGCACCCACCCATAGATAGCCGGGGCGTCGGGGATCGGAACGCGTAGGCACCCGTGGCTGGCAGCGTACGTGGGGACTTCCGCGTAGCCGTGGATCGCGTAGCCGCGGATGAAGTAGTTGGAGTCGACCATCCCCTCGCTGTTTTCCCCCGGTGTCTTCTCATACACCTGGAAGCGACCGATCACCGTGGGTGTGGAGGGCTTGCCCGAGCTGGTCGTGTAGATCTTGTACACGCGCCCCCCCGGCTCGATCTCGGCGAGGACCTGCTTGGTGAGGTTGGCCTCGACGTGACGGCCATCGCCCCGGTAGCGCACGTGGAAGCTACCGGCGTGACGCGCCAGCAGCTCGAAGAGCTGCGTGCCCGCGTAGGGAGTCCGTTCGAGGCCTGTCATCTTGCGGTACGCGACCAGCGCCTGCCCTGTGCCTTCGTCGAACACGCCGGTCAGCGGCACCGCGTAGTGAAGCGCGTTCAGCTCAGCCTGCAACAGGCGCACCGATTGGTCGTGGGCGCCCGGGCCAACGTTCGCGTGGACGTAGCGAAACGACGCCGAATGAGCGTTGAAAGCGCCCTGCTGCGCAGTTGCCGTGTGCACCAAGCGCGCCTGTGCGAGCCCCGCATAGCGGCTGGAGAAGCCCACGCGCACCTGTCCCGTACCGTCGCTCCTGGGTAGCACGCTCACGACCTTCGTCGCCACCTGACGACCATCGAGATACAGCCCCACGTCCAGCGTCTGGCCGGCGACGTAGGGCGTGACGACAGCGCGCACGCTCACGCGCCGCCCCACCAGCGCAAACAGCGGGCTGCCCCCGACACCCTGCAACTCGAGCTTGGCCCGCCCGGCGACCGCGGCAGCGGGCGGGCTCGGTGTGGAGCTCGGCGCCGCGACGGTTTCCGCGCCGGCCGCCGAGGGCACCGCGGCGGCCACCACGACCACCGCACAGGCCGCCATCAGACATTTGGCTCTCATGTGCAGATCTTATGCACCAGGGCCGGAGAAACGGGCCTCTGGGGCGATCAGGCCAAGGCGCTTGCACGCGAGCACCACCGCGCCAATCCCCACCAGGGCGCTCACGATCAGCACCGGCGCCTGCCATTCCCAGTGCTCCAGGCTGGAGAACGCGATCGAGTTGTTCAACGAGTGGGCGATCATGCACGGGTACAGCGATCCGCTGTAGCGGTAGAGCAGGCAGAGCCCAAAGCCGAGCGCCGCCAGCGGCGCGAGGTCGAGCACCGGCGCTGACTCGGCATGCACGCCGCCGAACACCAGGCCGGTGATGATCGCCGCGGGCAGCGTGCCCCGCCAGTTGCGGAGCGCCGTGAACATGTAGCCGCGAAACAGGAACTCCTCGCACATCGGCGCCACCACGCATGTCAGCGCGGCGCTGAGCACCAGCAGCGCCGTCCCTTCGTTTGACCCAAGCTGTTCGAGCGTCTTCTCTTCGCCCGGGTGGGTGACTGCCGCCCACAGCGCCGTCAGCACGACGAACGCGACCAGCAGCGCCAGGATCAAGCCACCGGCGGACCACCAGCCGGCGGCTGGACGGCGCAGACCGAACTGCCATGAGCGCACCGCCCGACCACCGAGGTGCGCACAGTAGATCGCCGCCAGTACGAAGCCGAGGTCCTGCACGACGGTGTCAGCGATCGACAGGCCCGGCGGGAAATGACTGCTCGAGACTTTCACCCCGAGGAGCGCCGCGGGAATGTCGAGCAGCAGGCCACCCACCGCGGCAAGCACGATCCCGCCGACGAGCGCGATTGGAGCCGTCCAGGCGGGCCAGCCGGTGGTGGGAGACCGTGAGCGATCCCCCTCGGACGGCGGCTCGGCCGAGCTCACGCCGCCGATCGCCTGCATGTCGCCTGCCTGCATGTCGCCTATCGGTGGCGGGCCAAGACTCACGTTCATGCCACCCAATGCCAGGTGGCGAACTGGCCGACGAAGACCACGAGCAGTGAAGCCGACAGCACGAGTGCCGGTCTCTGCGCCCGTGGATGCTCACTGAGCCACGCCCCAAACCAGATCGCCAGCGGGAACAGCACGAGCAGGAAGCGTGGCAGCGACATCAGCGGTTCCGAGCTGACGGGGTAGGACAGCGGCAGCGCAAGCGCGGCCATCACGTAGGCGCCATACGCCAGCGGCAGCCTGCGGAACACCCCGATGACCGCGGGTATCGCCGCAAGCAGGAAGGCCAGCCCCGTGAGGTTGTGTCCAGCGCTCACGAACGGGCTGCCGTTGCCCGCGGGGAAGTACACGTGATGACGCTGGAAGGACAGCAGCTGGCGGGCCCCGTCGAATGCGGCCTTGACGGCATCCCACACGCCCAGATACGGCCCGGCGAAGTGTCTGCCCCATACGTGCTGGGCATGCAGCGGGGCAAGCGGTTCGCCCCCGGAGAGACCGAGATACGACCCGTACGCGATCACGCCCACAGGCAGCAGACAGAGCCACAGTGCGTCCGCTCGCAGGCGATAGCGCGGTTGAAAGCGCGACCGCGGCGGGCACTCCAGTTCGGGTGCCCGATCCTCGCGCGGCCCGTACAGGTAGATCATCGCGGCTGGCAGCACGAGCACCAGGCCGGTGCTGCGGGTGGCACCGGCGAGCGCCCCGAGCACGCCCACCCACATCCAGCGACCGTGGCGAGCACTCCAGAAGAGACCGATCGACAGCGCCAGATACAGCGCCTCCGAGTAGACCGCCGAGAAGAAGAACGCCATTGGGGCAAACGCGGTGCACAGCACCGCCAGGCGCGCGGCCTCGCCGACACGATCGCCGGCCAGCGTCACGCGTGCTGGACGGCTCAGCTCGAGCGTCGTCAGACGATGGATCCCGTATAGCGCCAGCGCCAGCGCCGCCACCGACAGCATCACACCCGCCAACACTGGGGGCACGCCAAACCATGAGATCGTCTTCAGTCCCAGGGGATAAAGCGGGAAGAACGCTGTGCGGGAGGCCGTGTAGAACCCGAGATCGGGGCGATAGCCGTAGTGGCCGATCACCAGGTACCAGGCTGCATCCCAGCGCGCCGCCGGAGCCGCCAGCAGGTTCCCAAGCCAGCCAAACCCCCTGGTCACGCCGGGAGGATTGAGCGTTTTGCGCAGCGGGCCGAAGCCGAATGCCAGAACGGTCCCCACGCCGGCGATCCAAACGAGTAGGCGCGAGCCCCACAGCGCGCGCCAGCTCTCATGCACGGCCGTCATCCGCGCGGGGTCGGCCCGCAGCCGTGTCAACCAGCTTGGCGCGGGGCGCGCGAACGAGCCCTGTACAGCCGCGTCCTCGGCGATGGCTGGGCGCACAGCCGGACTCAGCGCTACACGCTGCGGGCCGGCGGGCTCGACGGTGTCGGAACTCATAGCGAGCACCGAGCGTAGAGATAACCGCGGTTGCAGGCGGCGGGAAATCACATCGTGCACGGTAATCTCGACTTTCCAGCGATGTCCCGACAAGCACGAAACCGCCGTCGCAACCACCGCACAGGCACGCGCTTTCTGTTCGTCAGCGCCAGCGTTCTCGCCGTTACGCTCGTCATCGGCGTGATCGCGGCTGTCGGGTACGTGCTGCACGTCGCCGACTCCGCCCGAAAGCTGTCCTCGCTTCACCCCCTGCTCAGTGGTGGCTCATCACAGGTGTTCGCCGCCAACGGCGAACGTCTGGGCTTCATCCAATCCGACGAACTGCGCACCCCTGTGAGCTGGAGCGAAATCCCCGGCGATCTCAAGAACGCCACCGTGGCGATCGAGGACCAGCGCTTCTACAAAAACGACGGTGTCGACGTGACGGGGATCTTCCGCGCAGCGGTCAAGGACCTCACCAAGGGCGCCGCCCTGCAGGGAGGCTCGACGATCACGATGCAGCTGATTCGCAACCTTTACCTAGGGGGCGACCAGCACACCCTCAGGCAGAAGATCATCGAGGCCAAGCTCGCAATCGAATACGAGGAACACCACAGCAAGCACTCGATCCTCACCAGCTACCTGAACAGCGTGCCGTACGGGACCATTGGCGGGCAGACAGCGGTGGGGGTGCAGGCCGCGGCGCGCATCTTCTTCGACAAGCCCGTTACGCAACTGGACCTGGAGCAGTCGGCGCTGCTCGCCGGCCTGCCACAGGCGCCCTCGCAGTACAACCCGCTGCTGTATCCCGCGGCCGCCAAGGAACGCCGCAACGAGGTGCTGGCGAAGATGGCCGAACTGCACTACATCACGCCGGCGCAGGCCAGGGAGACGGAGGCCGACCCACTGGAGGTTCATCCCGGCCACTACTACTCCGAACGTAAAGAGGACTTCTTCTTCGAATACGTTCATCAACAGCTGGTCGAACGCTACGGCGCGAAAACGGTCGAACACGGCGGGCTGAAGGTGTACACGACGATTGACCTCAACATGCAGCGGCTAGCGCGCAAGGCGATCGCGGAAATCCTCGACGAGCCGGAAGACCCCGCCTCGGCGATCGTCACCATCAACCCTCACAACGGCGATATCGAGGCGATGGCCGAGTCCGAGAGCTATGAGCAGTCGCAATACAACCTCGCCGCCGACGGGCACCGCCAGCCGGGCTCGACGTTCAAGGCAATCGACCTAGCCGACGCGCTCAGCCGGGGCATCGACCCGTACACGACCGACTACTTCTCGCACACGCTCGCGCCGGGCTGGCTGCCGTCGGAACCCAAGTACGAAGTGAAGACCTTCGAGGGGACCTCGCTGAACAAGTCGATCAACCTGGTGCAGGCGACGCTGACCTCTGACAACACGGTGTATGCACAGCTGGCCGCTGACCTGGGCGAGGAAACGGTCACCCACACCGCCCACGAGATGGGCGTGAAAACGCATCTGTCGAGCTATCCAGCAGAAGCGCTGGGAGGACTGACGCTGGGGGTCACACCACTGGAAATGGCGGATGTGTACGCGACGCTCGCCGACGGCGGCTACCGCAACGAACCGATCGCGATCACCAAAGTGGTGTTCCCCGACGGCCAGGTCGACAACAACTGGGGCGAACCGCACCGCGTGAAAGTGCTCAGCGAAGCAGTCACCGCCGTGGAGACGAGCATCCTCCACGAAAACGTCGAGGAGGGTACCGCCACGCGCTCGGCGATCAACTGCCCAACGGCGGCCAAGACCGGCACGACCAGCGAACTGGTCGACGCGTGGCTCGACGGCTATACGCCCGATTACTCCACGGTCGTGTGGATGGGCTACCCCAACAAGCGCGTCTCGATGACCGATGTGCACGGCGAGCCCCAGCAGGGCGGCTACCTGCCCGCGGAAATCTGGCACGCCTACATGGCGGCGGTCACCGAAAACCAGCCCTGCGCTCAGTTCCCGCCGTCGAAGGAAGCCATCAACTACACCCCGTTCTACGGGAAGTACGCCAGCACGGGCGAGGCCGAAGCGAGCAAAGCGGCCGAACAGCTCGCCGCCGAACAGCCCACCCATCACCGATCAAAGAAGAAGGGCACAACGGAACCGCAAGCCGGCAACGAACACGCCGTCGAACACACCAATGTGCCCAGCGAACCGAGCACACCCGCACCTGGGCCAAAGGCCCCCAGCGAAAAAACTGTGCCCCCGGCGGCGCGAGAACCGCGCGTCGGCGGTACCGGCGGGGCGCCCGCGGGCTGAGCACCGCCGCGCCGTTTTACCCGACCCAAGCCCCTTCGTAGCCCCAGCGCTGGTAGTTTGAGTCTCGGTACAACGAAATCAAACGAACGGTCGGCTTCGCGCGCAGGCGCCGGCGACCAGATGGAGCACAGCGTGGCAAAGGAGGACAAGGTTGAATTCGAGGGCGAGGTGATCGAGGCTTTGCCGAACGCGATGTTCCGCGTGAAGCTCGACAACGATCATGTCGTCCTGGGGCATGTTGCAGGCAAGATGCGCCGCTTTCGCATTCGCATCCTGCCGGGCGATCGTGTTCGCTGCGAGCTCTCGCCGTACGACCTCGATCGCGCGCGAATCGTCTACCGGCATCGCTGAGCCGGTATCGCTGAGCGCTCACTGATCGAGTCGATCGCTGCCGAGCTGAACAGCTCGCAGCAAGCAGCGAGGCTGATACGCGGGATCGGCGACGACGCAGCTGTGGTGCGCGCGCGGCCGATCTGCGTGACCTCGGTCGACGCGATGGTCGAGGGAGTCCACTTCCGCCTGGACGACGGTTGGGCCAGCGCCGGTGAGGTTGGGCACCGGGCGCTCGCCGGCGCGCTCTCGGACCTGGCGGCGATGGGCGCCGATCCGGGCGAGGCCTACCTCGTGCTGGGTCTACCCGCGGGATTTAGCGAGCAACGCGCACTCGAGCTGGTGCACGCTGCCAACGCGCTGGCTGTTCAGACGGGCACGGCGATCGCCGGTGGCGACGTCGTGAGCTCACCGGTGCTCACGGTGTCTGTCACGGCGGTGGGCTGGGCGGACAGCGCCGAGGAGCTCCTCGGGCGCGCCGGGGCACGCCCCGGAGATCTCGTGGGAGTGACCGGTCGACTGGGCGCAGCCGGGGCAGGGCTGGCGGTGCTTGCCGGCCGCGCAAAGGGCTCCACACCAGGCGCACAGGCGGCACTCGCTCGCTCGCGTCATCCGCTGCCGCGCCTGCGGGAGGGGCGCGCACTCGTGGGCGCGGGCGTGCATGCGATGATCGACCTGTCCGACGGACTCGCCACCGACGCAGCGCACATCGCCCGTGCCAGTGGCGTGCACATGCGAGTCGAGCTGGAGGCGCTGCCGCTCGATAGCGGCGTGGCGGAGGTCGCAGCCGAGCTCGGTGTGCCGGCCTGGCAACTCGCGGCCAGCGCGGGCGAAGACTACGAGTTGTGCTTCTGCGCGGCCGTCGAGGATCGCGAGCGCGTGGAGCGCGCGTTGCGTGCGTGCGACGGCGCACCCGTCACGTGGATCGGCGCGGTGCTGGAGGGAGGAGCCGGGGGCGTGACGCTGTCAGACGAGCGGGGAAACGCTGTGCGGATCGAGGGATACGAGCATGCTTTCTAGTGGGCTGGGGACGGCATGCACAGGCGCGGGCGCAGCGGCGGGCTGAGCTTCGATCGGGTGCGCGATCGCGCCGCCGGGCAGCAGGCGAGCGGCGCCCTCAGGCACCGTGCGCGTGAGCTTTGCGTAGACCAGCAGGCGTTTTTCAGCACTGAACACCGGCGTGCACGCCGACAGCACCAGCCGGCTGTAACCGACCTGGGAGACCGCGGCCTGGACGTCGTTCGGCCACACGACCCGCTGACCTGTGACTGTGTAAGTGAAGTGGGCATAGGGCATGTCGAGTTCGATGTGGTTGCCCGGTTTGAGGAAGTTGATTTCGCGAAACGGCGCCAGGTAGGTGGTGCGGTGCCCCGCAATCGCGGTCGTTCCAGGGATGCCCGGAAAGTGGGTTTCCTTGTAGATGCCGGGCCCTTTGATCAGGTCTCCGGTGTCGGTGCCGTCCACCACCACATAGCTTGCGTTGACCCGGGGAATCCAGATGCGCCCGACTGGGGCGCCATCGCCGGAATGACGTTCGAGCTGCCCTGCCAGGTAGGCGATGCGGGCGCGCTCATCGGACAGGCTGGCAAGCGCGACACGCTCGACGGGCGTGGGCACGGCGCGTTCGACCTTGCGCAATTCACCGTTCAGGTGATCTTGTTCCAGCAGCGCATACAGCGCCGTAATCGGCTCCTGCCACACCAGCGTTACCACCGCATCGACCAGCGCCAAAGCGCCGACGAGGATCAGCGCGACAGCAGCCACGCGCAGGACGCGGGCCCTCGCGGGACGACGATCATCGGGCTGGGCGACACCCCCGGCGGGCGCTGTGGTGAGTTGGAGCTCTGACACCGCTCACCTATAGTCGCAGAGCGGACTCCGTACCACCAAGCGATCCTGGTCCCGCATAGGTCATAGGTCCGCGGATCGTGACCTCGATCCGCTCGCCCGGCAGTGCACCCGGGACGTCGGGTATGGGGGTGAGCGCGAGCATCACAGCGACGGCAACGCAGCCGAACGCGACACTCCACAGGATCGCCCCGACGAGCCCTATGTAGCCTCCGGCCAGCAGGAGCACGCCCGTCCACGCGACGTCACCCACCCCCAGCCCAAGCTGGTGGGCGTAGTAGAGGATCAGCAGCGCGAGGGGTAGTAGGCCGAGCGCCACCAGCACGAGTGCCGCGGGACGGCGGGAGCGCTCGCTCAGTCCCAGCGCCTCAGGGGAGGCGAGCACCAGCCACAGGTGCAGTGCGGGGACGGCCAAGAGCGCGGTCAGTGGATTGGCGATCCATGCCAGTAGCGCGACCACGAGCGCCACGAGCAACATCGACAGGCCTGCCACCTCCACAGAGGGACGCGCGCCCCAGCCCATGCGCCGAACGAGCACTACCCACAAGAGCCACGCAAGCGCGAACGTGAGCACGATCGCCACCACCGCGGTGACCCCCTCTCCCGCAAACGGGAGCGCGCTCGAGAGGACCGGCCCAAAAGGCGTCGAGCCGAGGATCCCGAGCCAACCCAGCAGGTAAGCGAGCAGGGCGCAGCTGAAGAACGGCAGGGCGCAGCTGAGCGTCCACAGGACCCAACGCCCGGCCGCCAGACGCCGGCGGCGAGCGCGTGCGAGACCGTCCACAGCAGCAACCAGCGGCGGCAACAACAGCCCCATCACAAGCAGCCGCAGCACCCACATTGGCATCGTCTTGTGCGCCAGCAGCAACCCCGTCTGCATCGCTGGGGAGATGTTGGGCGAGGTGTCAAGGGCATCCACAGCGCTCAGCGCCGCACGACCGAATCCTTCCAGGCGTTCCATGCTCACCGATTCCCGCGGCGCGGACCCATGTTCTCCCGAGCCCTGGATCAGTACTGCCGGCAGACCACCAGCGTTCAACACCGCCTGTTCACCGAGCGCCATTGGAAAGACTAGGTGTGCGAGTTGCCCGAGCGCACTCGGTTCGCCGGGGTCGTTCACCACCTCCTGGACGATCGCTTCGCTGACCGTGCGCTGCAGCTGTAGAGGAGCGGAGCCCAAGCCGTCGGAAAAGGGCACGACGAGCGGCCGCTTTGTGTCCGTGCCAGCGACGTCCCCCAGCACAATCGCCGCGTCGGGTGTCCCACCACCAGCGCTTTCGGCGGCGCCGCCTCCAACTGCCGCGAGCTCGCCTGCAAGCGCCGATGCACCTGCCGAGCCACCGCTACCACCGCTGGTCGAAGCGAGGATGATCGTCCGCTTGGTCTCACGCGCGGCGAACACTCGTGCCAGCTCCAGCAGCGCCGCGGTCCCCGAAAGCTCCGCCTCTGAGTCGTCCGCGGCGGCGTCCCGATGCGCGACGATCAGGATCGGCGGGGCGCTCGTCGATCCGGGTCGCTGCGCGATGACGTTCGTCAGAGCTCGTTCGCCGTCGATCGTCTGCGCCTGGAAGCGAAAACGGTGCACCGAGAAGCCACCACCGGCCGTCCCTCCCAGTCCTTCAAACGTACGCGCCACGTACCCGGCCAGTTCCTGATCGCCTGCACTACCGGGGCGCCGACGTGGGAAATGCGCGGCCATGCTCCTCAGTTCGGCGAATGCCGGCGCACCTTCGAACGCGTCTGGAGCAAGCGTGGAAGTGAGCGGCGAGGGCCGCGCGCCGAGCGAGAACGCCGCGATCGCCAGCACGAACAGGAACGGCACGAACGCCGCTCGATACAGCCGTCCGTTGAGCATGCCTAGACCATAACCAGCACGTCGGCTCCGCGTGCAGCCTGCCGCTGTGAACGCGCGGGCAAACCCGCTCCGCGCAATAAGCACGGGTTTGCCCGCGCGGTTAGGTATCGTGCCGGCGCGTGCTCCAGCCCGTCGCCGTCGCCCACAAGACGCTCAACGATTACACGCACATCTGCGGGCGGGAGCTGATCGCCGAAATCCGCGAGCTGGCGGAGCCGCTGAAGGGCCAGCGGGTGGTGCACATATCGGCCACCGCGTTCGGGGGCGGCGTCTCGGAGATCCTGTACACGCTCGTACCGCTGATGCGCGACGTCGGCCTGGACTGCGAGTGGCAGGTGATCTACGGCCGCGAAGAGTTCTTCAACGCGACCAAGCTGATGCACAACGCGCTGCAGGGTGCGCCCCAGGATCTCGACGAGGAGCAGTGGGCAACATGGCTGCGCTACAACGAGATGAATGCCGCCGAGCTGAGCGGCGGCTGGGATGTGTGTCTGGTTCACGACCCACAGCCGGCAGCTCTTTGCCAGCTGGTTCCGGAGAAGGCCAAGGGCTGGGTGTGGCGCTGCCACATCGACGTGTCAACCCCCAACCCGGACACGATCAGCCGCCTGCTGCCATATATCCAGGAGTACCCGCAGTCGCTGTTCCACATGCAGGCGTACGTGCCCGAGGGCATGAAGGGCCACGTCAACGTGGTGCCACCGGCGATCGACCCGCTGACGCCGAAGAACATGGCGCTGTCGCCCGAAGACGGGGCATTCGTGTGCGGGCAGTTCGGCATCGACGTCGATCGGCCCCTGATCTGCCAGGTCTCGCGCTTCGATCCGTGGAAGGACCCGCTGGGCGTGATCGACGCCTACCACCAGGTCAAGGAGCAGATGCCCGACGTGCAGCTGGCGCTGGTGGGCTCGATGGCCAGCGACGACCCGGAGGGCTGGGACTACTTCAACGCGACCGTCGCCCACGCCGACGGCGACTCGGACATACACATCCTCAACAACTTCAACAACGTTGGCGCGATCGAGGTCAACGCGTTCCAGTCGCACGCCGACGTGCTGATCCAGAAGTCCACCCGCGAGGGCTTTGGGCTGACCGTCTCGGAGGCGATCTGGAAGGCGCGCCCGTTCGTGGGAGGCAACGTCGGCGGCATCCCGCTCCAGATCGATGACGGTGTCACCGGTTTTCTCGTCTCGAGCCCCGAGGAATGCGCTGAGCGCACCCTGGAGTTCCTGCGCGACCCCGAGCTCGGCAGGACGCTGGGCAGACGTGGCAAGGAGCACGTCCGCGCACACTTCCTCACCCCGCGCTACCTGCGCGACTATCTACGCATCTTCAACGAGCTCCGCGAAGCATGACCGACGGGCCGGCACAGCGCCCTGCGCTGGTGCTGGTGAGCAACCGTGGCCCGGTGACCTTCCAGCAGGGCGGCGAGATCCAGCGTGGCTCGGGTGGCCTGGTGACGGCACTGACGGGTCTGGCGTCGCACAGGGACGCGATCTGGATCGCCTCGGCGATGAGCGAGTTCGATGCTGAGGCCTCTCGCGAGCACGAAGGGCGCGCATTCCCCGTGCGCGCTCCCGGCGGCGGCGAATACCAGGTCCGTCTGGTCGTCAGCGACCCCGACGCTTACGACCGCTTCTACAACGTGTTTGCCAACCCGATGCTGTGGTTCATCCAGCATTACCTATGGGATCTGTCCAACGCGCCGGACATTCGCCGTGAGGAGGTCGAAGCGTTCGAGTTCGGCTACAACGTCGTCAACGAAGACCTCGCTCGGGCGGTGGTGGAGCAGCTCGAGGGCACCGCCGAGCCGGTGGTGATGGTTCACGACTACCACCTGTACACGCTCCCCGATCTCGTTCGCCGTGCCCGGCCGGACGTGTTCCTGCACCACTTCATCCACATCCCGTGGACGCAGCCGGACGCGTGGCGGGTGCTGCCGACGCGGATCCGCGAGGAGATCTACACGGGCCTGTTGGCCAACGACATCATCGGCTTTCACACGCGCTCCTACAGACACAACTTCCTTCAGTGCTGCCGCGATTTGATGGACCTGGACGTGGACTTCGAGCGCGGCCTGGTGCGCTTTGGGGAGCGCGAGGTGTGGGTGCGGGCCTACCCCCTGCCGATCGATCATGAGGCCACCCGTCAGATCGCGCAGAGCACGCGCGTGAAGGAATTCGAGGAGGAGCTGTTGCGCCGCCGACGGGACTTTCTGATCCTGAGGGTGGACCGCGCGGATCTGAGCAAGAACGTGCTGCGCGGCTTCTCCGCGTTCGACCTGTTCCTGGAGCAGCATCCCGAGTTCACCGAGCGGGTGACGTTCATGGCACAGCTGATGCCATCGCGTACCGACGTGCCGCAGTACGCCGAGTACCTGGAGCGGATCGAGGCGCTCGTCGCGGTCGTCAACCACCGTCACGGCACACCCGACTGGATGCCCATCCAGCTGAAGCTGCGCGACGACCTCGAGGAGGCGATGGCTGCCTACAAGCACTACGACGTGCTGCTCGTGAACGCGATGTTCGACGGCATGAACCTGGTGGCCAAGGAGGGTCCAATCGTCAACGAGCGTGAGGGCGTTTCGATCCTCTCCGAGAACACCGGCGCCCATGAGGAGCTCGGCGAGTATGCGCTATCGGTGAACCCGTTCGACATCCAGGAGCTAGCGAACTCGATCTACGCCGCACTGACGATGGACAGCCGCGAGCGCCGCCGCCGCGCACAAGGGCTCGCCCAGATCGTCACCTCGCGTGACCCCGGAGATTGGATCGACGAGCAGCTGGCCGATATCCGCGCCAAGGGTGCGTCGCGGTAACCGACACGGGGACCGCTCCCACAACCCGCTACTCTTTGCGGCCGACGCGTATGACCATGCCTGCACCCACATATGACCTCGTGCTGATGCTCGACACCCAGGCGGAGGAGAGCACACGCGCGAAGATCGTCGCCGACACCCGCGCCGCGGTTGAGTCACAGGGCGAGCTGCTCCGCTACGACGAGTGGGGCGAGCGGCCGCTGACCTACCCAATTCGCAAAAAAGCGAGTGCCGAGTACCACCTACTGCAGTTCCACGCCCACAACACAGAGCTGCTGGACAGCTTGGACCGCACGCTGCGGATCACCGATGGCGTGATGCGCTTCCGCATCATCAAGCTGGCTCCGGGTGTGCCGGACGCGCCCGACATGCGCTCCTCCGCGGCGCCCGCGCGACCCACTGAGACCGAGCCGACGGTGGAGATCCCGCCCGCGGTTGACGCCGAGGTCGCACTCGGCGAGCCTGTTTAGCTGCTCGTAGAAGCTACCCGCCGTAGAAGCTACGGGCGCTTATGCATCTGGCGCGAGCGTAATAAGATCCGCCCATGAGCTGGGCTGAGGCTGAGGATATGACCGACCGCACCACGAGCCGCACCGACGTCCTGCGTGCCTCGCCGCCGATGTTCGACTCCAAGGTGCTGGACGCGCTCTCGCGCGTGCATCCAGCTGTCCCGGTGATCATCTTCCTGCCGGCGATCGTCGCGCTCGTGGCATGGGCGTTGTCGGGGGTGAGCGTGCTCGTGGCTGTCGCTCTCACGCTGGCGGGCTATGCCCTATGGACGCTGTTCGAGTACTGGCTGCACAGGATCGTGTTCCACTTCGAGCCGGAGGACGGTTTTGGAGCGCGCCTGCACTGGATCATCCACGGCGTCCACCACGACCACCCCAACGATCCGTTGCGCCTGGTGATGCCACCCGCCGTCAGCGTTCCTTTGGGAGCGGTGGTATTCGGGATCCTCTACCTGATCTTCGGCTCGCGCTACGCGCCCGCGCTCGGTGCCGGCTTCTTCGCCGGCTACCTCGTGTACGACCTCACCCACTACTACCTGCACCACTTCCGTCCACGCGGTCGACTGGGGAGAGCGCTGCGGGAGCGGCACATGCGCCATCACTTCCAGGACGACACACGTGGCTTCGGGATCAGCGCGCCATACTGGGACGAGGTCTTTCGCACCTCTTCGCGCACGAAGCGATCAGCCGACCCGTCAAGAACCCCGCAATAAGCGGGGTTGGCGATACGGCACGAGAGTCGCGCCCGCAGGCCGCTCTAGACTCGGTGATCGAGCTCACGGGCCTACGGATGTGTGGCCCATGACGACCAAGCAACAAAGCTGAAAGGAACAATCACCGTGGCCGCCACCAACATCAATCGAGTAGTGCTGACCGGAAACCTGACTGCAGATCCCGAGCTGCGCTCGCTGCCGAGCGGCAACTCGGTGTGCAAGCTACGCGTCGCCTGCAACACCCGTCGCAAGAACGGCAGCACAGGCGAATGGGAGGACAAGCCCAACTATTTCGACGTGACCGTGTGGGGCTCCCAGGGCGAGAATGCGGCCCGCTATCTGGCCAAGGGACGACCGGTGGCGATCGACGGACGGCTGGAATGGAGGGAGTGGGAGACCCAGGAGGGTGCGAAACGCCAAGCAATCGATATCATTGCCGACTCGGTGCAGTTCCTGGGCTCCCGTGAAGAGGGCTCTGGTGGAGGAGGCTTTTCCGGCAACGGGGCCTCCAGGGGCAGCGACATTCCCGTCGATGAAGGGGATTTCCAGCCAGCACCGGTCTCCGGCGGAGCCGGGGACGACGATATTCCGTTCTAGCCAGTACAGCGAGGTTCTTGTGTTCTCAGCCGCAGCCATGTCCATGCAGCACCGCGCCAGGAAGGTTGGAAGCTGATGGCCAAGGCACGCGGTCGCGGCAAGCCAGTGCGCCGACGCGACAAGAAGGGCGGCCCCGGCAGCGGCCGGCGCAAGCCCTGTCAGCACTGTCGCGACAAGGTCGAGCAGGTCGACTACAAGGACGTCGCCTCACTGAAGAAGTTCATCTCCGAGAAGGGCAAGATCCGCTCACGGCGCATCACCGGCTCGTGCCGGCGCCACCAGGTGCAGATTGCCCGTGCGGTCAAGCGCGCCCGTGAGTTGGCTTTGCTGCCATACGTGAACGAGGGCGGCCGCGACGACAGCCCTCGCCGCGAGCGCGGCGACCGAGACCGCGAACGTTAGATGCCCGAAGCGATCCTCCTACAGGACGTCGAGACGCTCGGCGAGCAGGGCAACGTGGTCGATGTCTCCAAGGGGTACCTGCGCAACTACCTGATGCCGCGCAAGCTGGCCCAGCCGGCAACGAAGGGCGCGATCGAAACCATCCGCCAGCGTCAGGCGGCGGCCGAGCGGGCCGCACGAGAGGCAGTCGAGCGCGCGCAGGAGAACGTCAACCTGCTCAACCGCACCGTTCTTACGATCCCCCAGCAGGCCGGTGCGGACGGGCGGCTGTTCGGCTCGGTGACCGCACAGGACATCGCCAGCGCAATTCGCGAAGCGCGTGGGCTGAAAATCGACAAACGCGGCGTGCATCTCCCAGAACCGATCAAGAACGTCGGTACGTACATGGTCGTGGTCGAGGTGGTCGACGGTGTGACTGCCACTATCAAGACCATGATCGTCGCCAAGAAATAGCGCTCCGCGCTCCGCTTTGCGAGGGTTGTGGGGGTACACGGTGAGGCGCTTCGCACCGGCTGCCGTCCTGGGGTCGTGCGAACATTTGTTCGTGCTTCCTCGGCCCCGTGAATTGTTCCGTGATAGCGGGGATCGCCCCTTGGCGCTGGACGCAACGAACCTAGACTCGGGACAGTCATGGCCATAATCACCGAGCCTCGCGCAAACGGCACCAACGGCGGCAGCGCGGGGGGCATGATCGCTCCGCCTCACAACCTCGACGCGGAGCAGTCGGTGCTCGGCGCGATCTTGCTTTCGGACCGCTCGCTGTATGCGCTGGTGATCGAAGAGGGGCTGCGGGCTGAGGACTTCTACCGAGAGCGCCACGGCACGATCTACGAGGCGATGCTCGCGCTTTACAACGAAAGCGAGCCGGTCGACGTGCTCACCGTCACCGACCGGCTGCGCCAGCTGGGCAAGCTCGAGGACGTTGGCGGCGCGGCGAGCGTGGATGAGCTCACCGGTGTGGTGCCAGCCGCGGGGCATGCTCGGCGCTATGCACAGATCGTCCGTGAGAACGCCCTGTTGCGGCGCCTGTTGAAGAGCACATATGAGATCCAGGAGAGCGTTCTCGGCCACGACGCGCCGCCACGCGAGCTGGTGGAGCAGGCGGAGAAGGCGATGCTCGAGGTCGCCCGCGACGACCGCCAGCAGGACTTCCGCGCGATCGAGGAGGTGCTGCACGAGGAGCTCGACAAGCTCCACCGTCTGTCGCTGGAGGGCACCTCGCTGACGGGCACGCCGTCGGGCTTCAAGGACCTGGATGAGATCACCGGCGGCTTTCAGCCCGGCAACCTGATCATCATCGCCGCGCGTCCGGCGATGGGCAAGAGCGCGCTGGTATGCAACATCGCGGAGAACGCCGCGGTGGAGCACGGTAAGCCGGTGGCACTGTTCTCGCTGGAGATGGCAGAGGCGGAGCTCGCACAGCGATTCGTCGCCTCCCAGGCGAGGATCAAGGGCGAGGAGCTACGCAAGGGTCGCGTGGCCGAGCAGCGTTGGCCAAAGATCCTCGCCGCCAGCCAGCGCCTGGCCGCCTCGCCGCTATGGGTGGATGACTCGAGCGACGTCGGCATGCTGGAGATCCGTGCCAAGGCGCGACGGCTGCACAGCCAGTGCGAGGGCGGGCTGGGGCTGATCATCATCGACTACCTGCAGCTGATGCGCACGGACAGCCGCTACGACAGCCGTGTTACCGCCGTGGGCGAGCTCAGCCGGGGGCTGAAGATCCTGGCACGGGAGCTGGGCGTGCCGGTGATCGCGCTCTCGCAGCTGAGCCGCGCGGTGGAGACACGCCCCGATAAGAAGCCCCAGCTGTCCGATCTGCGTGAGAGTGGGAACCTCGAGCAGGACTCCGATTTGGTGATGTTCATCTACCGCGACGAGTACTACAACGAGGACTCCGAGCGCCCGGGCGAGGCCGACCTTCTGATCGCCAAGCATCGCAACGGAGCGGTCGGCAAAGTCACGCTGACCTTCCAGAAGGAATACCCCAAGTTCATGAACTACGCCGGCGAGCGCTACGCCCAGTGAGCTGTCCGCTCGGCATTTGTGACGGCAGCGGCTTCGTGATCGACGAGGCGAGCAACACGGCCAGGGACTGCGATTGCCGGGCTGGAAGGATCGCTGCGGCGCGCACAGCCAGGCTCGAGGGACGGATTCCGAAGCTCTATCGCGGGGTGTCGTTCGACCGACCGCCGATCAGCGATCTGGCGAGGACCGCCCCCGATCAGATCCGCGCCGTCAGACGCTACGTTCAGGCGATCGACGCGAACATCGACGCGGGGCGAGGGTTGTGGATCCAGGGAAACGTCGGCACGGGCAAGACGACGCTCGCGATGCTGGTCTCCAAAGCGGCACTCGACGCGGGTCGGTCGGTCGCCATCTACTCACTGCCACGCCTGCTCAACCTGCTGCGCGAGTCGATGGAGTCCGAGGGGGGCCTGCTAGATCTGCTCGACCGGCTGACGGCCGTCGATCTGCTGCACATCGACGACCTCGGTGCGGAGAACCGCACGGACTGGGTGTTGGAGCAGCTGTACTCGATCGTCAACTCACGCTACGAGGCCGAGCGGCCGATCGTGGCGACCACCAACCTAATGCCCGACGAGCTCTCGGAGCGACTCGGACCGCGCACCGTCTCACGCCTGGTGGAGATATGCGGCGATTTGATCCCGCTGTATGGCGAGGACAAGCGACGCGAGTTTCGAGCCGTAGAGACAGACATGGCGGGCCGCCCGGCCTGACGTCCGCGCTGACACCGGTTGTTCTGGCGTCGACCGCTCGCCAATTTCCGGGTCCGAGCTGCAACCGTCCCTAAACTCCATTCTTCATGCCAGGAATAGTGATAGTGGGCGCCCAGTGGGGCGACGAGGGCAAGGGCAAGATCACCGACCTGCTCGCCGAGCAGGGCGACGCCGTGGTGCGCTTCCAGGGCGGCAACAACGCCGGCCACACGATCGTTCGGGGAGACGTCGAGTGGAAGCTGCACCTGATCCCCTCGGGCATCCTCTATCCGGGCAAGCTTTGTGTAATCGGAAACGGCGTCGTGATCGACCCGAAGGTGCTGATCGAGGAGCTCGACGCGCTGCGCGCCCGGCGGGTGGACGTCAGCGGCCTGCGCATCTCAGCCAACGCGCACCTGATCATGCCCTACCACCTGCTGCTGGACTCCGCGGGCGAGGCGAAGCTCGGCAGCCTGCAGATCGGCACCACACGGAGGGGTATCGGCCCCTGCTACGCCGACAAGGCCGCGCGCCTGGGCATCCGCGTACAGGACCTGCTCGACGAGAAGATCCTCAAGAAGAAGATCGTCGCGGCGATGGAGCCCAAGCGTCTGTCGCTGCGACCGTTCGAGAAGGATCCCGCGCTCGACCTGCACACGATGACCGAGGAGTACCTCACCTACGGTCACCGCCTGGAGCAGCACATAGCGGACACCTCCAAGCTGATGTGGGAGATGCTCGACGCCGAGAAGATCGTGATCCTCGAGGGCGCCCAGGGCGCGATGCTGGACATCGATCACGGCACCTATCCGTTCGTCACCTCGTCAAACCCGCTGGCAGGCGCCGCATGCGTGGGTACGGGCATCGGGCCAAAGGCGATCGATGAAGTGTGGGGTATCTCCAAGGCCTACACCACTCGTGTCGGCGCCGGCCCGTTCCCAAGCGAGCTGACCGATGAGATGGGGGAGACGATCCGCAAACGCGGCGGCGAGTTCGGCACGACCACTGGCCGTCCGCGGCGCACCGGCTGGCTCGACCTGGTGGCACTGCGCTACGCCGCGCGGCTGAACACGCTCACCGCCTTGGTCGTGACCAAGCTGGACGTCCTCTCAGGCCTGGATCGCATCTACGTGTGTACCAGCTATCGCGGCGCTGACGGGGCCGAGTTCGAGGACTTCCCCTACCACCAGACCGTCCTGCACCACACCACCGCCGAGCTCGCCGAGCTCGGCGGCTGGAAGGAGGACCTCGGCGAGTGCCGCACGCTCTCGGACCTGCCGGATGGGGCACGCGAGTACCTCGACTTCATCGCCGAGCACGTCGGCGCGCCCGTGACGATGATCGGCGTTGGACCAGGGCGCGAGCAGGTCGTGTGGACCGAGGCTGGCCGCCAGACGATCATTGCCGGCGACGGCCTGCAGCTGAGCTCCTGAGAGAGCGACACGGCCCGGCTGTGCACCAAGGCACAACCGGGCCGCGCGCGATCGTCTTTGGCGTCTAACTACCGGCCGGGGAAGGGGCCGGACCATGGACCTGTCTGCGGCCATGGGAACTGGTAGGCGCGGTAGGTGTTCACGCCAGTGGGGAGCTCGGCGTTGAACAGGAGGTTGCCGGACCTGTCGAACTCCGAGAAGTACGGCAGCGCGCCCCAGCCAACGACGAGGTTGCCGTCCGGTGTGGTCTGGGCGTTCCCCTGCGAAGCCGCTGACAGCCCCTCAGGCTGGTTATCAGAGGCCACGAGCGTGGCGACTTTCGACCAGGGGTTCAGCTTGACGGTGATTGCGCGGCTGTACGGGAGCAGCGGCGTACCGGACGACTCGTTGTCGAAGAACGTGTACGTGTCGTTGCCCAACGCCTCTGGGTCGTGCTGCCAGGCGAAGATCTCGCCTGCGCTGTCCAGAGTCTGGCCGGGTGCCGCCGCGAGCTTGAAGCTCGAGTCCTTACCGCCGAGCTGCCAGATTATGTTCCCGCTCGCCAGGCTGACCTTGTAGGTGGTCCACGTGTCGCGCGCGTCGATCAGCAGGTTGCCGTCGGTGTCCAGCTTCACGGCATTGATGTGGAACCAGTCCCACGGTGTGCTTGCCGAGGCGGGCAGCGGCTGCTCGCTCTGGCTGAACGGCACGTGGTCCTGGCTGTTCCATTGGAACAGCACCTTGCCGGTGGCGATGTCGATCTCCTGCACGACCCCGTTGATCACCGTCTGGTCGGCCGGACCGCCGATCGACGTGAGGTTGGCGGTGGCGGTCGTGTAGGAGAGGATCAGCGCCGTGTTCCACGGCGTGATCAGGAACTCGTGACCGTCAGCGCTGAGGCCATTGCCAGCGTTCACGGTGGCGATCTGCTGGTAGTGGTCGTTGTAGATGTAGTCGGTACCGCTGGAGAGCCCACCGAGGCCGGTTCCCTGCCACCAGGTCAAGACGGGCTGGTGGTTATAGGTCTGGACGCGGAAGTCACTTGCCTCCTCGCCCGCGGGGACGGCCTGGAACCACACAACCTGGCCCTGGCTGTTGACGATCTCCGGCCCGTTTGCGTACGTGCTGGCGTCGCCGAACGGCGAGATGAAGTAGTCCCCTCCGTGCCCGGCGAACGGGGAGGAGGAGAGAACCGTGACCGGTGGCGGCGAGGTGGGTGTCGCGGCCAGCGCGGAGCTGGCGACGATCAGTGCGATCACGGCGGCTCCCACCGCTATCGCGGTGGCACCGATGGTCGCCTGGAGGCGTTGCTGCAAGCCGCTTCTGGGCGCGCTCGCGGAGGTGATTTGGAGCATCGTTGTGATTCCTTTCTGGCGTTTTTGCTCGTTGGGTTGAGGACTTTGTGGCGCCGAAGGGCGGGCCACGCGCAGCACCGTAGCAGAATCTGCATAATGTCGACTGGGTTTGTGATGATTAATAACTGGCTGGTCGCCCGCGTCGAGGGGCGGCGCTTTTCAGCCCGGTCTAGGCTCTGCTCGCAGCGACGTGGCGCGCGTCGGTTGCTCGCGGGAGCCACCGACGGCAAGCGGCCGAACTCGTCAGGGGTGCTTCAGTTCGCTGCGCTCTTGCTGCAGATGAAACAGCCGTTTGCGCTTTTGCAGGAGCTTTTCCCGCAAACGCACAAGCTGCCCCCGTCCGCGGCGGGGTGAGGTACCGGGAAGTTCCCGCAGTTCACGGATCTTCGCCCGAATTCGTTCTTTCACGTGCCGCAAATGACGTATCTCACGCGTCAGGCGATTGGCCTTCCGAGTGCTGGACGCCAAGTGCCGATGGCTCCCATCGACGGCCGCAACCGGTCGAGCACCCGAGCCAGCTGCTTCTTCTGCCGCTTCAGTGACTTCCTGTGCTTGTTCGGCCGCTTCTTCTGCTTCTTGGGCGGCCTCTTCGGCCTCTTCGGCCACGATCGTCGCCTGACTCACGGGTTCGTGCGTCACCTTCGCCGGCTTAGCCTGCGCGGCGCCGGCACCGAGCGCAAGCATCACGCCAAGTAGAGCCGCTATCGCGCCCAATCGTCCGATCGGCAAAGCTTGGCTTACGCGTCTGCCCATTAGCAGTGCCATATGGTCAAAGTTCGACCATATGGCATTGGACACCTGCATCAGGCTTGCCGCAGGATCGAGGAGTGGAGTGGGCCGTCCGGGAATCGAACCCGGAACCTTGGGCTTAAGAGGCCCCTGCTCTGCCGGTTGAGCTAACGGCCCGTGAGGAACACCGGCACGATCAGCCGGCTCGACGGCCTGATTCTACCCAAGCGGGCCTGGCACCCGTAGGCTCGTCGGGCGGCACCTCGTGGAGGCGGCCAGCGAACATGCGCCTGCGACGAGCGCGTGCGCGGAGCTATTTTTTCGTGCTCGACGAAGTGCCCGTCGATTTGGAGCTGCCTTTGGCTTCGGTGGCGGCCAGTTCGCCTTTGGAGTTCAGCTTGCCCGTGTACGTTTTGCCGTTCGTCGTAGTCGTGTACGTTTTTTCGCCCGACGGGTTGGCCTTGACTTCCGCCAACTCATCCTTGACGCGCGTACGGTCCGTGGCTGGCGCCAGGGCGACGGCCTTTTCGGAGGCGAGGTCGCCAACGCGGGTGTTGTGAGCCTTGTACGCGTACTCCGCCAGCGCTGCATACAGCGCCGCATCGGTCGGCCGGTCGACGACCGCCACCTGCAGCACTTCTACCTCCTTGGCTGGTTCGTTGAGGCCTTCTTCGCCGTACACGCTCTCCATCTGCTGCGCCAGTTCGCTGTTGGGCTTGGGTGGGTTGAGCGCCATGTATCCGCTCCACGCCGCAGCCACCTGCTTGAACAGTTCCTTGCCCTTGCCCGTGAGCGCCCCCGTGCTCGTCACGTACGGTTCGTTGCCGGCTTCGTGGTAGAGGTTCTTGGCAAGGTTTTCCCACGCGCTCGCGTTGGTCGGCTGCTCTTTGGTGAGCTTGCGGTACTTCGCGATCTGCTTGGCGTAGCCCGCTCCGCCGCCGCCTTCGCCTTCTTTGTTGATCGAGCTCAAGAGGCCGCCGCCGCCGAAGCCGCCGCCGATGCCGAAGCCGACCAGCCCGACGCCCATCAGCAGCGCTAGGCCCGTGTAGATCACGCGTACCGTCCGACGACGGCCGCGTCCTCTGAGGTCGAACAGCATCAGTCTGAGAGCCCTGGGTCTATGTGGTCGATTAGATCCTGCACGGTTGGCTGCGCTGAGTCCTCCGGTGGTGTTGGCGCCGGGTCCTCCGCGGGATGCCGGGTGCCTGCTGTGCTCTCAATGCCCTCATCATTCCGCAGCGCGTCCTTTCGCCCCATGAACGATGCAATCAGAATACTCGCCTCGTAGAGCAGATACAGCGGCACCGTCTCCAACAGCATCGTGACCACTTCGCCGGGCAGCAGCGCGGCGATGATCGCGCAGGCCACGATCGCGAAGCGCCGGCCTTTGCGCAACTGCCGCGGCGTGACGAAGCCCAGGCGGGTGGCGCCCAGGATCAGGACGGGTACCTGGAAGACGAGCCCCATCGCCAGCAGAATCGTGGCGGCAAACGAGTAGTAGGGGCCCGCTTGCACGATCACGTTGAACTGGTCCGCGTTGAAGTTGACGAAGAAGTGGATCGCCGCGGGCAGTACGACGTAGTACCCGAACGCGACACCGGTCGCGAACAGCAGCGGCACCGCCGTCAACAGCGGTGTGGCCACGCGTCTCTCATTCGGCTTCAGCGCCGGCAGGATGAAGCCGTACAGCTCATACAAAATCACCGGCAGCGAGACGATCAACGCGAAGTACAGCGTCACGGTGATGGTCGTCGTGAACGGTTCGCCGACGCCGAGCGTCGCCGGCTTATCGGCGGGAGCGGTGCGCGGGATCTTCGAGACGTCGGCCTTCAACGCCTTGACCAGTGGCGAGAGCTGGGCGCGCGCGGGCGCCGAGAGGCCACTGTGGGAGCCGGCGAGCACTCCCAGCGCAGCCTGCATGTCGGCGGCGACCTTCAGCAGGCCCTGCTGTGCGAGCGATGCTTGCCCGACGGTTCCCTGCCCCTTGACCACCTGCTTTTTGGTCTGGCTGGTGAGTGGCCTGTTGATCACTTCCAGCAGGGCGTGGTTCTGCCACAGGCAGACGCCAAACGCCACCGCCAGCACCACCGCGCTGACGATCAAACGTGTACGCAGCTCTTCCAGGTGGTCGACGAGGCTGAGGCGATCCTCGTGGCCGATCGTGCGGATGGCGCTGGCCATGGGCCTTATGAACCTACCACCGCACCACTGTCAGCTCGGTCGCGCCGGGTCAAACGTCGGCTTGCCCGCTAAAGGCGCCAGCTTCGCGCGTCGATGACGACCCAGAACGCAATGGACTCAGAGAAGGACCCCGACATCCACCGCCGCGCCGCCTCACAGGCCGGCAAGCCCACAGGCGCCGTCTATGGCGATCAGCGCCAGAGTGTGGACGGCGCATGCTCACCGGCCCAGTTGCACGTCTGCTTCCACTGCGCCGGGGAGCTCGTCTATCCGTTGGACTGGTCTGAGGAGGGTCCCCGTCACTGGCGCATCGTGCTTCGCTGTCCGGAGTGCGAGTCAAGACGAGAAGGCGTATTCGACCAGACGGCTGTGGAACGGCTCGACGACGAGCTCGACCGCGGATCGAGCGCTCTGCTCGGCGATCTCAGGCGCATGACCCACGCGAACATGTCTGAGGAAATCGAGTTCTTCGTGCGTGCGCTCGACGCCGAGCTGATCATGCCGAGCGACTTCTGAGCCCAGCAGCTCAGCGGTAGCGCTCGACCACCGCGTCCGCCACCAGACCGAGCAGCATGGAGCGGCCGTCCGGCAGGATCGCCGGCAGCGCCGCCTTTGCCTCGGCGACCACCGCGAGCGCCCGCTCGCGAGCCTCCTCGAGCGCCCCCGTGGCGGTGATTCGCTCGCACAACGCCTCGAGGTCCCGTGTCCCGTCCACGCCGCTGTCGGCGCTGAGCGAGGCCAGATCGATCTGTGCGAGCTCTGGCTCCCGTTCACGCGCGAGGATAAACGGGAGTGTGACCGTGCCATCGAGCAAATCGGTACCGCGCGACTTGCCCGTGCGCTCCACCGGACCGGATACGTCGAGCACATCGTCGAGCATCTGGAAGGCCAGCCCGATGCGCCGCGCGAACGCGCCGAGTGCGTCTGCCAGCGCACCGGAGGCTCCCACGGCGGTCAGCGCCCCCAGGCGACAGGCGGCCTCGAACAGCGCCGCGGTCTTCAGCTCGCAGCGCCGCAGGTAGCGCTCGACGGGTACGTGCGCGGCATAGGCGTCCTCGCGCTGCAAAAGCTCGCCTTCAGCGAGCGCGGAGCTGGCATCCGAGAGCGCGGACAGCTGTGTGGCGTCGTCGTTTTGCGCGAGCTCGGCAAACGCCCGCGAGAACAGCAGATCGCCAGTGGCGATAGCGGTCTGCCGGCCTGCCACGGCCGCCACCGTCGGATGCCCGCGGCGTAGCGGCGCACCGTCGATCAGGTCGTCGTGAACGAGCGTCGCGGAGTGCACGAGCTCCACCGCAACGGCAGCTCGGACGAGGCGTTCGGCCCCTCCGGGTGTATCCGGCGGCCCTCCAGCGGACTCCGCCGCCAACACCACCAGCAACGGGCGCAAACGCTTACCGCCACCGCCGACAGCGGCGCTTGCGTGCCCTGCCAGCGGCGCGCCCGCGTTTGCGGTGACCATCTCCAGATGGCGCTCGGTTCGCGCCATCCAGTCGCGTAGACGCTCACCCCCGCGCTCCATGATCGCGTCGAGGCCGTCCACCCCTGCGGAGTCGCTCCTCGGCGTACTGCTCATCACGCTCATCATGCCCGCTCGGGCGCCACTGTGCCCGCGTGGATGGCGACGATTCCGCCTGCGGTTAGCAGGTAGCTGATGTCAGACAGGCCCGCCTGCTGCATCTGCGCCGCGAGCACTGCAGGGGCAGGCCAGCGTTTGACGGAGTTGGGCAGGTAGTTGTAAGCGTCGGCGATCGTGGAGGACGGCGACGCACCGCGCGCACGTGCTGACAGGCTGGAGACAGCTCCCGCGGCCTGACCGATCAGCGGCACTGCGCGGTCGAACCACAGGCGATAGAACAGCGACAGCGGCGCGCGGGTGGGGGTGGTGATCTCGAGCACCACCACGCGGCCGCCCGGGCGGACCACCCGTGCCATCTCGGTGAGCCCGCGACTGAGATCCGCGAAGTTGCGCGCCCCGAAGCCAACGGTAACGGCGTCGAAGGAGGCGTCCGCGTAGGGCAGCTCCATCGCATCTGCCCACTCGAAGCGCGGACGCACACCGCCGGACTCGAGCGCCGCGACCTTGGCGCGTGCCCGTTCGAGCATGCCCTCTGAGAAATCTGAGCCGAGGACCTCACCTTCGGGACCGACACGGCGCGCCAGCTCGATCGCCAGGTCTCCCGTGCCGGTGGCTATGTCGAGCACGCGACTGCCCGGGCCAACCTCGGCGAGATCGGCTGCGCGCGTGCGCCAGCGGTGATGCAGCCCTGCGGTCATGGCGGTGTTCAGCGGGTCGTATACGCCCGCGATGCGATCGAACATCGTGCGCACCTGACCCGCCTCGAGCGTGCCGGCGCCACCGTGCTCAGGAGCGGGCACGCTCCTGCTACTTGAGCGTGGAGAGGAAGTCGATGACTGCCTTGAACTTCTTCGCCGGCAGGTTCTTGAACGACGGCATCGGCGCTGTCGGGTTGACGAGCGTGCGTGCGATCCCCAGGGTGGGCAGTCGCGAGGCGATGTGGGTCAGGTCTGGCCCAGGGCCCACGTTCCCGTTGTCGCCGATTTTGTGACACGCCTCGCAACCGGACTGGGCCACGACATTGCGCCCTTCGTTCCACTCGACTACAGCTGCTTTACCGTCTTCGCGCACGACTTTTGGCACCGTCCATTCCAACGCGTCGGGCGTGCCGGCGGTGGCGCCGTTGTAGGTGAGATAGCCCATCGCACAGATCACGATGACGCCGGTGATCGTAGCGACGGGACGGCGCTCCGGGCGGCGCTCGGGACCACGATCGTAGAACGGCAGCAGGAACAACAGGATCATGCCCAGCGTCGGCACGCCGATCGTGGCGAGCTGGACGAGGCTCGGCACCCTGATGATGCGCAGGACGTCGAATAGGAAGAAGAAGTACCACTCAGGACGGGCGTCGTAGCTCGTCGTCGTCGGGTTGGCCTTCGCCCCGAGCTCGGCGCCGAGCACGAGCGACATCGTGATGATGATCGCCATCACCACGCAGGCCATCGCCGCGTCCTTCGCCACCGCATATGGGAAGAACGGCTTGCCTTCCGCCTTCAGGGCCGCGTACTCGCGAAGGTATTCCTCCTTCTCGCGTTGGTTCATCGAGGAACCCCTGCCGGCCGATCCTGGCCGGCTGATGTGCAAAGCGCCATTGGGCCTAGACCTCCGTCTCGCGCAGCTCTGGGCGCTTTTTGGAATGTTTCCACGGCGGTGCTGTGGTGCCCAGCTTCGCAACGAGGTAAAGGTGCGCGCCAATCAGCGCAGCGAGCAGCCCCGGGATCAACAGCATGTGGATGGCATAGAAGCGCGACAGCGTCGTCGCGCCGATTTCCGAGCCGCCACGCAGGAAGTCGGAGAGGTAGGGACCGATCAGCGGGCCGGTGCCGTTGATGTTGACCCCCACGATCGTCGCCCAATATGCGCGCTCGTCAAAAGGCAGCAGATATCCGGTGAACGACATCGCCATCGTCAGGATCAGCAGCACCACGCCGATCACCCAGTTGAGCTCGCGCGGGTACTTGTAAGCGCCAAAGAAGAACGTGCGCCCCATGTGCATGAACACGAGCACCACCATCACGCTCGAGCCCCATTTGTGCATACCACGCACGAATTGTCCGAGGAACACATCGTTGGTGATGTAGCGGATCGATTCGTACGCGCCGCCTGCGGGGTCCGGGCGGTAGTACATCGCCAGGAACACGCCCGTGACGGCCTGGCTGAGGAACGCAAACATGGTGGCCGAGCCGAGCGTGTAGAACCAGTTGGTGCCCTTGGGCACCTTGCGGAACATCATCCACCTGGCGGCACCGCTCAGCGACGTGCGCTCGTCGACCCATGCGACCGTTGTGATGCCCGCCTGCTTGGCTTCCTCGAGCGGACCGGCCTTACCGTTCTCGCTGGGGCGCGGCGGCGGTTCCTGCAACGGGGGAGGCAGTGGCGGAGCAGGGAGCTTGGGAAGTCGTGGCACTTGATATCTCTCGCGCGGCTATTTCCGGGCGTCCGGTCGTGATGGATAGAAGTACTGGCCGATGCCGTCCAGCGGCTCGCCGGGGTCGCGCGGCGAGAAGCGGCGTAGCTGGCTGTTGACGCTGAAGCGCGGGCCCACTTCCACGTTTTCCCCGGACACGCGTGTGTAGAAGCGGTCGAGCGGCCTCACCGGCGGGCCGGCGACGGGTTTGCCGAGCAGGTCGTACACGCCGCCGTGGCACGGGCAGATGAAACGCTCGGCGGCATCCACCCAGCGCACGGGGCAGCCGAGGTGCACGCAGCGGTCGGAGATGGCGATGTACGGCGTATTGCGATCGTAGATGTCAGTGTCGATCGCGTCGTTGTGCTTACGCACGTACACGGTCGTCTTGCCCGCCTCTCCAATTCCGGGGGTGACGGTGAGGACGGTGGGGACATAGTTGTCTTCGGAGAACTCATCGACGGTGCCGACCGTTTCCCAGCGGATCGTGTTGCGCTCGAAGATGGGCCCGAGCGCGAAGCCGAGCGCGGGCAGCGCGAAGGAGGCCGCGGCGACCGCACCGGCGGTGTGGGCGGTTCCGGTCATGAACCGTCGCCGCGTGATCGTCTCGCCCTCGAACGCGCCCGGGATCCCTCGGTCGAGCGTGTACTTGGACTTGTGCTTATCGCGCTTGTCTGGCACCGCGCGCAAACAATACCGAGGCGCGAATCAGGGCGCCGTCGTAGCCGCCAAAGCGCTTGTGCGCATCGCCTCTATGCCTCCGGGGTCGCCAGCCAGCACGAGCTCCTTGGCACGCCTGTGAAGCTCGCTCGTGCCCCAGCCGACGGCGCGCGCGCCGGCGTCCCAGACGGCTTCTGCCAGCTTTACGCTGCCGGCGCCCTGAGCGAGCGCGCTCAGCGTGATCGTGTCGGCGAGCTCGGCGACCGCGACCGTGTCTCCAAGCTGCACCAGCCTGGCGAGGCCGATCGCGTAAAGACGATCGCCGGCCAGCAGCCGCAGGTCGGCCTCTGGCACCAGCACGACCCGTGGCGAGCCGTAGTGGAGCAGGTAGCCCTCGTAGATCGCCTCGACCAGCAACTCGTACTCATCGCGCCTACCCGCGGCACGGGGGCCGGCGGCGGCGATACTCGCGGGACTGGGGCGCACCTCGCCGCTCGGGCCGTCCTTCGACTGTGCGTCCGGCGCAACGAGCGTGGCCATCAGCCCACCGCCATCCAGCAGCAGCGTGCGCAGCCTCGCGACCGCATCCTCGCCCGCGAGCGATACCTGCGCGCTCACTGACCGGCCGCCGCTTTGGGGGGCAGGCAGGCAAAGGCCGCGGCCGCGGCCTCCAACGTGCGCTCGATGTGCTCGCCGGTGTGCG
Organism: uncultured Solirubrobacteraceae bacterium; assembly: GCA_963752865.1. GTDB lineage: Bacteria > Actinomycetota > Thermoleophilia > Solirubrobacterales > Solirubrobacteraceae > Palsa-744. The sequence goes on along the minus strand of CAVVZU010000001.1, from coordinate 73,842 downwards.
CGAGCGACGGGAACCACGCCTCGAACTGCGACGGGGGTGGGTAGACGCCGCGCGCGAGCAGCTCCCGGCACCACATCGCGTGTGCATCCAGGTCACACGACTGCGCGTCGGCGAAGCAGTCGACGGGACGCTCGCTGAAGAAGACGGTCACGAGGCCCGGCATGTTGACGACTTGAACGGGATGGCTGCCCGCCCATGGCCTGGCGGCCTCGCGCAGACCGTCGGCGAGACTCTGGGTGATCGCGCCCAGACGCGCGTAGGCAGCTTCGTCGAGCAGCTCGAGTGTCGCGCGCCCCGCGGCGACCGCCAAGGGGTTGCCGGACAGCGTCCCTGCCTGGTAGACGTCCCCGCTGGGCGCGAGCCTGCACATCAGCTCCACGCTGCCGCCGAGTGCGGCCGCGGGCAGTCCGCCGCCGATGATCTTGCCCATGATCGTGAGGTCGGCCGTTACGCCAAGGAGCTCCTGCGCACCACCGCGGGCGACGCGGAACCCGCTGATCACCTCGTCGAGGACCAACAGCGCACCGTTTGCGTCGGCGCGCTCGCGCAGCAGTGCGAGGAAGTCGTCGGCCGCTGGCACGAGCCCCATGTTGGCCGGCAGCGGCTCGGCGATGATCGCCGCGAGCTCGTGGCGCTCGGTGGCGGCGGTAAGCGCCTCGGGGTCGTTCCACGGAACGACGATCGTGTTTGCGGCTGCGCTCGGCGGCACGCCTGGACTGGCGGGCAGCCCTTGCGTGGCGAGGCCCGAGCCGGCCTCTGCCAGCAGCCCGTCGGCGTGTCCGTGGTAGGCGCCGGCGAACTTGAGGATGTGCTCGCGCCCGGTGGCCGCACGGGCGAGGCGGATGGCGGTCATCGCGGCCTCGGTGCCGGAGGAGGTCGTGCGCAGCATCTCGACGCTCGCCACCCGGCGCACCACCTCGGCCGCAAGCGCGACCTCGCCGGCGGTGGGGGCGCCGAAGCTCGTGCCGTTGGCAGCAGCATCGTTGATCGCGGCGAGCACCTGCGGGTGGGCGTGACCGTGGATCAGCGGCCCCCACGAGCAGACGTAGTCAATGAAGCGGTTCCCGTCGACGTCGATCAGCTCAGCGCCCTCGCCGCGGGCGATGAAGAGTGGGTCGCGGCCGATCGATCGCATCGCCCGCACGGGCGAGTTGACACCGCCGGGGATCACCTCGAGAGCGCGTCTATATAGCTCCGCAGAGCGGGTGTCGGTCAGCGAAGCAGTCACGAGCCCGCGCTCAAGCGTGCGCGCGCTCCCAGTTCTTGAAGTCCTCGGTGAAATACAGCAGCCGGATCTTCTTGAACTCGGTGGAGGAGTAGAGCGTGGCGCGCTCGTGGATACCGGTGCTCTCGGCGATCGAGTCGAGCACGGCGTCGCACTCCTCCTTGGAGCGACCGTGGGCCATGGTGAAGACGGAGTACGGCCAGTCCTCGTAGGTGGGGCGCTGATAGCAGTGGGAGACGCCGCGCACGGCTGCCATGCGACAGCCGAGCTCGAAGATCTGCTCGTCGGGAACCTTCCACACGCCCATGCCGTTGGCGGAGAAGCCGGCGCGGCGGTGGTAGAGGATGGCGGCGACGCGGCGTAGGATGCCGCGCTCCTGCATGCCGGCAAGCTGGTCGAGCAGGCGCTCCTGGGTCATGCCGAGCTCGCCGGCGGCGGGCGCGTACGGTTCCTCGACGACGGGCATGTCGCCCTGCAGCGCGCGGATGACAGCGATGTCGAGCTCATCGTAAGGCTGTGGCTCGAGCTCGATCGGCTCCTTGACCTCGGCGGCGCTGGAAAGCGCCTCGGTACCGCCCTCCATCTCCAGGTCCATGCGGATCTTGAACAACCGCAGCGTGGGCAGCTGGCGCACGGACTCGGCGCCGGCCTCGCGGGCGAGGACCTCGAGCGTGCCCTCCAGGCCGAGCTTGGAGTCGGGCTCTGTGGCGATCGTGAACCACAGGTTGAATTCATGGTTGCGCAGGTAGTTGTGCGAGACGCCGGGGTGCTGGTTGATGACCTGCGCGGCACGATGCGGGTGCTCGGAATCGACCTTGGCGGCGACGAGCATCGAGGAATAGCCAAGGGCGCGAGTGTCGAAGATGGGCGTGACCTGGCGGATGATGCGCTTGTCGAGCAGGTGCCGCACGCGCGCCATCACCTCCGCCTCCGAGACGCCACCCTGCTCGGCCACGTGCCGGTACGGGCGCGGCGCGATCGGGAAGCTGCCCTGCATCAGGTTGAGCAGCTTGCGGTCGACGTCATCCAGCGCAATTGCGGCACCATCCTTGCGACTGCGGATCTTCGGTGGCGCGGTCGTCGGGCTGTCCGGGTCGGCAACGTCGGCGAGCGGCGCTGCGACAGCGATCTCCGGGTCATTGCTCAGGTCTGCTCTGCTAGCCATGTGGCTGCGTCCTTTGCGTGGTAGGTGATGATCGTGTCAGCGCCTGCGCGGCGCAGGGAAGTGAGTATCTCCAGGACGGTTGCGCGCTCGTCGAGGTAGCCGGCTGCCGCGGCTGCCTTGACCATCGCATACTCGCCACTGACGTTGTACGCCGCCACCGGCAGGCACGTGGCGCGCTTGACGGCGCTGATCAGGTCGCCATACGCAAGCGCAGGCTTGACCATGACCATGTCGGCACCCTCCTGCACGTCGAGCAGCGCCTCGCGCACGGCCTCGCGGCCGTTGGCGGGATCCATCTGGTAGCCGCGGCGGTCACCGAACGCGGGGGCCGAGTCGGCGGCGTCGCGAAAGGGGCCATAGAAGGCGGAGGCGAACTTGGCGGAGTAGGCGAGGATGGGGGTATCGGAGAAGCCCTCGCCGTCGAGCTCCTCGCGGATCGCGCCAACGCGCCCGTCCATCATGTCGGACGGGGCGACGATGTCGGCGCCCGCGCGCGCGTGGCTGACAGCCGTGCGCGCGAGCAGCTCGAGCGAGGCGTCGTTGTCCACGGTCGCGTCTTCGCGCAGAACGCCGCAGTGCCCATGGGAGGTGTACTCGCATAGGCACACATCGGTGAGCACCAGCAGATCGGGCACCGCCTGCTTGATCGCACGCGTGGCGAGCTGCACGACGCCGTCCTCGTCCCACGCGCCGGAGCCCTGCTCGTCCTTCTCGGCGGGCAGCCCAAACAGCATCACCGCGGGGATACCCAGCGCGGCGGCCTCCTGCGCCTCCGCGACGACCGCGGACAGCGACAGACGATCGACGCCCGGCATCGTCGCGATCGGCTCTCGTCCGGCGCGCTGAGCGCCGGAGGGCTCGACCTCGGTGACGAACAGCGGCAGCACGAGCTGACCTGCACGCACGTCCGTCTCGCGCACCAGCCCGCGCAGTCCGGCGGTGGCCCGCAGCCTGCGCATGCGCGTCTGTGGAAAGGCCATCACCTCCGAGGATAGCCCGCCGTTGATCACAAAGTGCAGGAGTGCTGACGCCTGCAGCGCTCGGGTGGCGTCCGCCTTCGGCTCTACTGCGCCCGCCGCAGGCCAAGACGCGCGAGCGCTCCGAACACGACGGCCAGCACGGCGAGGTGCAGCGAGCGGCAGGCCGATCGCGGGAGAGGCGCCGTTGACGGCCGCGTCGAGCGCCTGCAGAGCGGCCTTGAACGGGAACACAAGGAGAGCGCGTTGACCACGTCGGAGACGCCGCCGGACACCGACCCGGCGGGCACGAGCGCGAGAAACGCCAGCGGCAGCGCCAGCGCAAATGCCAAGAGCGAGGCGGCGCGCACCTCGCGTGCGAGCGCGCCGATCGCAACCCCGAGCGCGCCAAAGGCAACCGCGCCGACGGCGAGTGCCGCCAGCCACAGGCCCACGCGGCTCCAGTCGAGCGCCACGAACGCACCGATCCCGGCGAGCATCGCGAAGGCGAGCACGAACGCGCAGCCGGCAGCGAGCAACGTCTTCTCGACGAGCAGCAGCTCGCGTGAGATGAGCGGTCCGCTGCCCCCGGGCGGGCTCCTGAGGAGGCGGGCGAGCGTGTGTTCTTCACGCTCGAGCGCGACGCCGCCGGCTGCCAGGAGCACGCACACGAACATCAGCGACACGCTCACCGCGACGACCACCGCGAACGTGTTCAGCGGCGTGCGCCGGCCATGGAGCAGCACGCTGTTGACGCGGATCGGCTGGCCGATGGTCGCGAGCACGTTTCTGCTCAGCGAGAGGCTCTGGGCGGCGAACGTCGCGAATGTGTCGATCCGTTCCAGTTCCGTGCGCTCGTGGCCACGCGGCAGGTGCACGATGATCGCCGCCAAGGTCGGTGGGATTTGATCCAGTCCGATGAGATCTTCGGGCGCACCGATGCTGCCGAGGCGCCCGCCGCTCAGCAGCGAGCCGATAACCGTCCCCGCGGCCTTTTGGATCTGCGCGGAGAATCCCAGGTTTGCCTGCGCGAGCGCGGAGTTGAGCGTCGAGCGCACGAGCGACTGCTCGAGCGCGTCACCGTTGTAGAGGACTTCCAGCTGCGCCTTCTCGGTGGCGGAGGAGACGCGCGCGGCGATGTCGGGTGGGATCACCACCGCGGCGAGCACTTCACCGGCTTTGACCTTCGCGAGCGCCTGCGCACGAGTGGGCACTTCGACGGCCTTCACCTGGTCGAACAGCTGATGGGCGTAGGCGCCGACGGCGATTCGCTGGCTACCGACCTTGATCGTTTCACCTGGCGCGGTCTCGTTGACGATCGCCACACGTGGACGCGATGGGCTGCGCGAGATCGCGAGGCCGAGCAGCAGCGCGATTGCCACGGGATAGACGATCAGCAGCGCGAGCAGCAGTCGTGAGCGGCGCAGGATCAGCACGTCCTTGCGCAGCAGCCACCTCACGGCGTGCCCTCTGGGTATGCGCCGGTCTCGATCACGCAGCTTCCCCGCCGGACGGCTCGCTCGAGTGCTCGCGCAAGAAGCGCACGAGCGCTACCTCGAGGTCGCCGCCGACGCTCTCGCCGACGCGCTCGAGCAGCTCCTGCGCGGTGCCGTCGAATAGCAATCGCCCTTCTCCCAGCACGAGCAGCCGGGCGGCGTAGCGCTTGGCCTCACTGACGTTGTGGGTGGAGAAGACCACGGTCGTGCCGGCGGCGACACGGGCAGCGACGAACTCCCACAGCCGCTCGCGCTGTCCCGGATCGAGCGAGGCCGAGGGCTCGTCCAGCACCAGCACAGGCGGATCGGCGATCAGCCCGAGGGCAACGTTCACGCGCTGGCGGTTACCGCCGGAAAGCCGGCCGACGGGCTCGTCCGCGCGAGCCTGCAGGCCCGTCTGCTCGAGCATCCGCCGCACCGCGGCGGGCGTGTCGGCGATCCCCTCGAGGTGGGCGAAAAGCTCGAGGTTCTCCGCGACTGACAGCTTCGCGTAAAGCGCGCAGGCCTGTGGCACCCAGCCAACGCTCCATCCGGCCTCGCCGGCACCGCGGATGACTGTGCCGGCGCTCGGCGAGGAGATGCCGGAGACGATCGACAGCAGCGTCGTCTTGCCGGCGCCATTGGGGCCGACCACGGCGACGAGCTCGCCCGCGCCGACCTGGAAGCTGACGTCTTTCAGGGCCTCCAGCTCGCCATAGCGCTTGGTGAGGGCGCCAACGCTGAGGACAGCGCTCACAGCAGTCCGCTGCGGCCGCGATCCCAGGGTTCGAGCGTCACGTGGCGGCTCAGGTAGACGGCCGTCTCACGTAGGACCGCGAGGATTGGCAGAGCGAGCAGAGCGCCGAGGATGCCGTAGAACTGGAGGCCGAGCAGCAGCGCCAGGATCACGAGCAGCGGGTTGATCCGCAGCGTGTGCCCGAAGACCTGCGGCGCGACCACGTGTCCCTCGAGCTGCTGCAGCCCGACGAACAGCAGCGTCACCCACAGCGCGGTGATCGGTTTGGTGAACAGCGCCACGATCACCGGCGGCAGCGCGCCGAGGATCGGGCCGACGTACGGCACGAGCTCCATCACTCCGTAGAAGACGGCAAACGCCACGGCGTAGGTGCGACCGTCGGGGAAGATGCCGAGCACGCCGAACAGGTACAGCGCGACCCCGGTGGATGCGCCCATGACGGTGCTGAACAGCAGCTGACCGCCGACGTAGCGGGAGATCGCGCGCTGCACCAGATGCGGGTAGTCGTCCGCGTTGGAGCCGTCGCCGTCAGGCATGCCGCGACGCACGAGCGAGCCGATCTGGCGTCCGTACAGGAGCATGTACACGGACAGCACGAACACGAGCACGAGATCGAAGATCCCGTTGGCCACTTCCGTCGCGAGGGCGCCGCCGAACGACGCCAGTTTGGCAGCGCTCTTGGCAACTTTTCCCTCGACGCTCTGTAGCGCCGTCTTGCCCTGTTTGACGAGTTCCACGTGAATGCCGTGGTGGTCCAATTCATGCTGGAGGTTTTCGATCGACTTGTTTGCTTCCTTGACGATGTCCGGGAGGTTGTTGGAAAACGTGCGCACCTGATCGGAGATAGGGTTGGCAAGTAGGAAGCCGATCCCGGCGAGGGTGAGGAAGAATGCGAGATACACGGCGAGCACCGCCAGGCCACGGGGAAGGCGCGCGCGGTGCAGGAAGGCAACGGCCGGGTTGAGGAGCAGCGCTATGAGGCCGGCAATGATGAAGATCACCAGCACTTTCCCGGCGGCTTTTGCCAGCGCCCACACAGCCAGCAGCGTCAGTGGCAGCAGCACCAGCTGCACCCAGCGCGGGATCACCACGCGCGGCGGCTCGGCCGCGGATGACGCCTCGCCAGCCGGCCCGTCAGTCAGCTCGCGCTCGTGCTCGCCCGGCGGATCGACCCGCGGCGGATCGACCGCGGGGGCTTTCTCGGAGACGCCGCTCACCTGCCTCCCACCATCGCCAGAGTATGGCTGAGTCTGAGGCGGCCACCGCCGGAGTGGGAAACCCCGGTGAGCACCCGGCGTCGGCGGTGACGATGGGGGCGGACGCCACGGGCGCGGTGCGCATCCTGTTCGCGGGGGACGTCGTCGGTGGCCTCGGGAGGCATACGTTGCTCGATTGCCTGCCGGTCCTGCGCGAGCGCTATGCGCCAACGTTTGTGGTCGTCAACGGCGAGAACGCCGCTGGCGGCCTGGGGATCACCCCGAAGATCGCCGACCAGATGTTCGCCGCGGGCGTCGACGCGATCACGCTGGGCAACCACACCTATCACCGCCGAGAGATCTACCCATACCTGGACTCCAATAAGCCGATCGTGCGCCCCGCCAACTTCCTACGTAGCCAGCCGGGGCACGGCGTCTGCGTGGTCGAGCACGACGGCGTGCGCCTGGGGGTGGTGAACCTCAGCGGCAACCTGTACGTGCGCGCCGGGCGCTCGGCCTTCACCGAGATCGAGGTGGCTCTGGGAGAGCTCGGAGCCGTCGACCACATCCTGGTGGACATGCACGCGGAGGCGACCTCTGAGAAGGTGGCGATGGGTTGGCATCTGGACGGGCGCGTGACGGCTGTGGTGGGTACGCACACGCACGTGCCCACCGCCGACGCGCGCGTGCTCCCGGGAGGGACCGCTTACATCACCGACGTGGGCATGACCGGGCCGCGCGGCGGTGTGATCGGTGTCAAGCGCGAGCAGGCGATCGAGTCTTTGTTGACCCAAATGCCGATCCGCTTCGAGACCTCCGAGGAGGACCCGTGGCTGATGGGCGTGCTGATCAGCTGCTCACAGCGGCTGCGCGCAGACTCCATCGAGCAGGTGCTGATGCCGCGACCGGCGCAGGGTCCGGAGAATCGCTGAGGCTCCCGAACAGTGCAACGATCACGAGCCCGAAGAACCACGGGATGTAGAGATAGAACCAGTGTTCGATGCTCAACTGCTCGGCGATGACCACCGCCGCGCACGCCGCCGCCAAGCCGACCGTGTCGGGGCGGCGGGGGATCAGCGCCAGCACCAACGCAAGCAAGACGGCCGCGACCTCGACGACCAGCTCCGGGCCCGGCAGCCCATATAGGCCCCAGACGGAGAAGGGAGAGCCGCGGTTGGACTGGTAGGCGAACGTGCGCTCGTAGATCTCGTGTAGCGAATCGTGGCTGAACGCAGGTATCGAGGCGAGCGCGAGCGCCGCCACAAACGCCGCGGCGTACAGCGCCAGCGAGCGAATGCGCCTCGCCAGCGGCTCTTCAGCCGGGGCATGCGTGGCGAGCAGCGGCGCAAGCGCGAGGGGCGCGAACTTGGTCAGGCCAGCCAGGGCAGCGAACACGCCGCGACCGGCAAGCGCCAGCCGCGAGCGATAGCTGGCGAGCAGCACCGCGGCCAGGATCAGCGAGCCGACGAGGCTGTCGTTTGAGTTGCTCTCCAGGGCAAACAGCGTGAACGGATAGGAGACCCACGCATACGCGAGCACTGTGCCGAGCGTCGGGCCGCGCATGCGCCGGCCGATCAGGAACAGCAGTGCCGTGGCGAGCAGGTCGAAGAAGATCGCCGCGGCGTGGGCGGCTGGCAGATCGTCCCAAGTGCCGCTCCAGCCAAAGATCTGCTCAAACGGCACGTATGCCTCGTAGTTGACGGGCCCGTAGGTGTCGCCGTGTTCGTTATCCGCCGGATAGCCGCCGTACAGGGGCCTGCCGTGGGTTATGCGCTGTGCCCCGATCACGCCCGCATAGCCGACGTCCACGACATTCGAGTCGACGACGTTGAGGGTGATGCGAAAGCCGAGCAGGAACACCACACCTAGCGCAAGCCAGGGCGCGGGGACGAGCAGGCGCAACCGCGGGCGATGCGAGTGGGCCTCGGATGTACTGGGGCGAGCTCGGCGTCGCAGCAGCGCGAGCATGCGTGCCAGCAGGTAGAGCATTGGCGGGTAGGTCAACGGGACCGACGCATAGATGTCGGCGTGGTTGAAGAACGCCAGCGACACGGAGAACGACAGCAGCACGAGCAGGTCCAGGTGCAGCAGCTTCAGCGGCTGGCGGAAGTCGAAGAACGGGAGCATGAACATCAGGCACATCGGCAGCCATACGTACAGCGCGTTGACGTGTCTGCCGAACGCGCCGGGGTAGCCGCGAGCCATCGTCCACGCGATCTGAAAGCCCGTCCACTGTTCGACCACGCGCCCGCCGAGGTCGTTGATGATGACCAGGCCGATCTCCTTCTTGCCGTTGTGCGTGAAGTAGCTGACCTGCCACTGGAAGGCGCCCTTCAGATACACGTCGCCGAAGGAGCCCTTGTACTCGTGGCTCAGCGCTTTCATCTTGGGCAGGCGGTTGGCGATCGCCAGCACCTCGTTGGGGGAGAGTTTGTGTGCTGCCGGCGGCACGTCCGAGAGCGCCACCGGAATAGGCGTTTCGGAGTTGGTGGTGCTCGTCAGCGTCGAGGTGTTGGCACTCGTCGCGGCCTTGGCTTGGAACTTCACCGCGGCAGCACCGGCGGGGGCACTCGTCAGCGTGAGCGAGACGAGCGTTGCCAGCACAGCAGGCGCGACTTTGGCGAGGAGGCGCATCGAGCGAGGGTAACGGTGGGGCGAGTCACCCGAGCCCGAAATGCGCCAATACCAGCGGGGCGACGTCGCGGATAGCCCACTGGGCGGGCGCGGGCTGTGGCAGCTCCACGCCGCTGAGCACGAGCGCGCCGAGCGAGTCCGATGCGTGCAGCGAGCCGTGGCTGCCGCCGCCGACGTGTGCCTGACGTCCCCAGTCGAGGAACTCAAAGCCGGGCGCCGCGGACAGCAGCACCTCGCCGGAGTTACGGCAGCTGAGCGCTGCCCATGCACGGGCGAGCGCGTCGGGGTAGGTGGGGGTCGACAGACAGCCGTCATGCACGCCCGCGTCGAGTACCTCGAGCGCACCCTCCACGCTCCAGCTGGCGCCGCGCGGATCACGTAGCTCACCGCCGGGGGTGAATCGCAGCTCGCCGTGCAGGGGACTCGCGATGACGCCCTCACGGGGCGCGTCGTGGGCATCGCGCTCGAGCCACATCACGAGGTCTACGCCGTCGATGGCCAGCGCACGAGCGACCACGGAGGCACGCATCGCGTCGCGCTCCGACTCGTGTAGCGCGTAAACCATGGCAGCCCGTTGGGAGGGGCAGACGGCGATGCGCGGCTCGGCGGCATCGGCGTCCTCCGCGGAGCGACTGGAGCGAGCCGGGCCGAGGACGCCGAGCTCGTCGAGCTCGTCCTGGAGCGCAATCGTGGCGGTGACGGGGGCCTGCGAATGGTCGGCCATCACGATCATCGCGTGCTCGGCCAGGAACTCGTCAACACCACCGGCCGCGTTCATCACACGTGCGAGCTGCAGGTCGGCCTGGGCAATCGACTGGACCTGCCCCTCGGGACCGCGCTTGTGCGAGAACCAGTCGTTGTCGGGCAGCGAGAGCAGCAGGAAATCGAACAGGTCGTGCTCGACCATGTACGCGGACACGCAGCCGGAGTGGCGGTCGCGCACGCCTGGCATGCCCAGCCCGGAGCGGCAACCCGTGCGCCGAGAAGCGAAGATGTCCGCGTAGAAGAGCTCGCGCGGCCCCATCACCGCGTGTCGCATCAGCGTCGAGGCCACACGCGTGAGCGCGGTGTCCCGTTGTGGCTCGTGCCGATAGCGCCCTCGATACATCAGGTAGGTGGTGCCGGCGGTGCGCACGTCGGCGTCGTCGAGGGTCTCGAATACCGTCGGCGTGTCCGCCGACAGGTGCGCTCGGTTCATGTTGTAGACGGTGTCGGTCAGCTGCCGGGCGATACCGAAGCGCTGGGCCGCGCGAAAGCTCGAGCCGTACTCGACGTAGCGGTGTTCCTCGCGGTGAAACCAGTTCATGCCAGGGATCTCGTGGGCGTCCTGGCTGACGCCTGTGACGATCGAGGCGGCGCATACGGGCGTCACAGACGGAAACGCCGCGACGCAATCCGGAACGTAGAGGCCGTCGCTTACGAGCCGCTCGAGCACGGGCGCCGTGCCGGCGGCAATCGCACGCTCGAGCATCTCCGGCGCCATCGCATCGATCACGCACAGGACGAGCTTGGGCGCGGAGGAGCTCACGACGAACGCATCAGCGGCGCAGGATGCGCAGACCCGCGTGCTTTTCATCCGCCCGCGCCCGCCCGCGCCAGGCAAACCAGGCGAGCAGCGCCACGAGCACATAGCCGAGCGGGTGCAGCAGCGCCACCAGTCCCGCTGCCAGTAGCGCGGCGGCGTCGAGATAGATCGTCAGCGCCTCGCGCGCTGAGCGGTCGCTCAGCCGCGAGCGGGCCCGCAGGAGCACCGGCCAGCTCGCGCGTTGGGCGAGGGCCGCCGCAAGCAGGCCGCCGATCAACCCCGGCCACCAGGCGTCACCGTGGGCAGCGAGCGTACCCGCGAAAGCGAGCGCTCCGGCACCGAGACCCAGTCCCGTCAGCGACGCCGCGAGCGGATCGACCTGTCCGGCCCGCTGACCGGGATCGAGGATCGGCGTGAGCTTGAGCAGCAACTGCAGGGCATAGGCGAGCACGAGCACGACCACGAGCACCGGCAGCCACCAGCCGGCCTTCAGGAAATGGAAGCTGCCGTGGCCGAAGGCGATTCCCAGCGCGCTGTCGGAAGCGAGCGCGCCGGCGAGCAGCAGCGGCAGGAACGGGCGCAGCCCGCATGCCGCCGCGAGGCCGGCGCCGAGACCGATGTAGAAGAAGAGACCGTTCATGCAAGCGTGCGTTTGGAGGTGCGCTACCGTGCGTTGATGCTTACCCTGAAGGGCACGGGCGGTCATGGACGATAGACGACGGACCAGGCCTCAAGCACACGAGCTCAAGCGCTACGAGGCGCTGTTCGCGGCGCGCACGCGCGGCATGAAAAGCTCGGCGATGCGCGAGATGATGGCTTTGACCGAGCGCCCGGACGTGATTTCGCTCGCTGGCGGGCTGCCGGATACGAGCACGTTCTCGCCGGAGCTGTACGCGAGGCTGATGGCGCAGGTGGCCGCCAGCTCGACCGCCCGCGCCCTGCAGTACGGGCCGACGGAGGGGATGGCAGCGACGGCGAGTTGCATTGTCGACGTGATGGCTGCCGAGGGCACGCTGGTGGATCCCTCCGAGGTGATCGTCACGACCGGCGGCCAGCAGGTGATCGACCTCGTGTGCAAGGCGCTGGTCGATCCGGGCGATGTGATCATCGCCGAGGCGCCCACCTACCCGGGAGCGGTGCCGACGTTCGGCGCATACCAGGCACAGGTCGTGCAGATCGAGATCGACGAGGACGGCATGCCGATCGATGAGCTCGAGGCGACGCTCGATCGCCTCCAGGGCGAAGGCCGCAGGCCGAAGTTCATCTACACGATCCCCAACTTCCAGAACCCTGGGGGGGTGACGATGTCGCTGGCACGGCGGCGCCGTCTGGTGGAGGTGGCGCGTGAGCGCGAGCTGTTGGTGCTCGAGGACAACCCCTACGGGCTGCTGCGCTACGAGGGCGAGCCGCTGCCCACGCTGTACTCATTGGATGCCAAGAGCGGAAGCCAGCCGTCCGGCGGCTCGGATCTGGTGGTCTACCTGGGCACGTTCTCGAAGATCCTCTCCCCGGGTCTGCGACTGGGCTGGGCGGTGGCGCCGCGGCCGGTGCTCGAGAAGCTGAACCTCGGCAAACAGGGATCGGACTTGTGTTCCTCACCTGTCACCCAGATGTTCGTCGCCGCCTACTTCGCCGAGACAGGAAACGAATCTCACCCCCCGCAGCCAGCGTGGGTCGAGTACGTGGAGCGCCTGAGACTGCTCTACCGGCGCAGGCGCGATGTGATGCTCCAGTCGCTCGAGGAGCACTTCGGCGGGCGCGCCAGCTGGACACGGCCACAGGGCGGCCTGTTCATCTGGGCAACGCTGGACGGCAACGTCGACACCACCGACCTGCTGGCGCGCGCCGAAGGCGTGGCGTTTGTGCCCGGACGGGCCGCCTATATGGACGGGCGCCGTGGCAGCTCCTCGATGCGCTTGAACTTCGCGGGGGTCCCCGACGACGACATTCGCGAGGGGATCAGACGGATCGGCAAGATCATGGGCGGCGACACCGGCCTGCTGGGGAGTTTGATGGGATCCCGCCCACCCGCTTCGCCGACAGGGGCGGCCGAGGCCCAGCCACCCGTGGCCACGCACGAGCCGGCGCTTGATGAGGGCACGCCGCTCGCGGATGTGCTCGAGCTGCCTCGTCGCGAGGGTTCGGACTCGGCCCAAGCAGCACGCCGACGACGGGATCGATGAGCGCGGCGCAGAAGGTCGCGGTGCTCAAGGGCGGGGGCTCGCTCGAGCGCACCGTGTCGCTGCGCTCAGGTGCTCGTGTTCAGCAGGCTCTGAGCCGGTTGGGCCACGAGGTGATCGCGATCGACCCCGGACAGGATCTTGTGGCGCAACTGCACGAGGCCAAGCCCGACGCGGCGTTTCTGGCGCTGCACGGCGGCGACGGCGAGGACGGCACTGTCCAGGGCCTATTGGAGTTGATCGGTGTCCCCTACACGGGCTCGGGTCCGGCCGCGTGCATGCGCTGCACGGACAAGGCGCTCGCCAAGTACCTGATGCGCGAGGCGGGTATTCCCACGCCGGACTTCACCGCGATCAAGGAGAGCGCCATAAGGGAGCTGGGGGTATCCGCCGCGCTGGGCGACATCGAGCGGTTGCTCGGGTTTCCGCTGGTGGTGAAGCCGGCCAGCCAGGGCTCGGCGCTCGGCGTCAAGTTCGCGCGATCCAGCGGGGAGCTCCCCGGGGCGATCGTGGGGGCGCTCTCCTACGACCGCAAGGCGGTAATCGAGCGCTACGTCAAGGGCCGCGACCTGGCCGTTTCCGTGCTCGATGCAGACGGCGCCGAGCCGCTAGCGCTACCGGTGGTGGAGGCGATACCGCGCGAAGAGGAGTTCTACAACTACGAGTCCCGCTACGAGATCGGCATGACCACATTCGTGTGCCCGGCTGAGCTGCCCAGCGATACAACGGATCGTGCCCAGCAGCTGGCGCTCGAGACCTGCAAGCTGCTCGGCTGCCACGGTGTGGCGCGCGTTGATTTGATGCTCGACGACGAGACCGGCGATCTGTCCGTGCTGGAGACGAACGTCGGCCCCGGCTTGACCGAAACCAGCCTACTGCCGCTCGCCGCCGACGCCGCCGGAATCGGCTTCGAGGAGTTGGTGGGACGGATTCTGGCGAGCGCCTTTACGCGCTGAGGCGTTCCCATTGTTCGTGGGTCGCGCATGCGCGACCCCGCGGGACGGCGCATGCGCCGTCCCGGACCTCGGTGCATGCACCGAGGTCCTCAGTGCTCCTATTCAGACGTCAAACCGTCAGCTGATCGCTGACCAAGCAGCTCAAGGACGCAGTGAGCGAAGTGTGCTTCGCACACGAGCGATCGAGGACGCCGAGATGCGCCGCGTCAGCGGTCAGCTGTCGCCTGCCGCAAAGTCCTCCGGCGAGACCTGATCCAAGAACTCCTTGAACTTCTCGACGACGTCCTCAGACTCCTCGACGTCGTGCTCGAACTCGATGGCGGACTCGGAGATGACCTCCTCGGCGGCGTAGATGGGGGCGCCGGAGCGGACCGCCAACGCGATCGCGTCGCTCGGGCGCGAGTCGATCTCGAGCTCGCGACCGCCCACGCTCAGCGTGATGGAGGCGAAGAACGTGTTCTCCCGCAGCTCCGTGACCGACACCTGCGTGCACTTGACGTCCAGCTCACCGAGGATGTCGCACAGCAGATCGTGGGTCATCGGCCGGGGAGTACCGGCACCCTGGAGCTTCATCAGGATCGACGCTGCCTCTGGATGCCCGATCCAGATGGGCAGGAACTTGTTGCCGTCGACGGTCTTCAGCAGCACGATTGGCTGCTTGCCAACCATGTCGAAGCTGACGCCGTAGATCACCATCTCCTGCACAAGGGTCCTCCGAGAGGGGGGAAGTCAGAGTATAGGTCCCGGCTGGGCCGCCAACCAGCAGCGCGACGGCGCGATCCGGGGGTCAACGGGACGACAGGCTCCCGCTGCTCAGCGGAAGCTCCAAAGCTTGTTTCCAAGGAAGTTGAGCGGCATCGAGGCTGCCACGGCCAGCGCCTGTGCGGGGATCTTCGCGACATGCGCACCCTGCACCAGCAGCGTCAGCAGCAGCAGGCTGAAGGCCTCGGCCACGAGGCTCACGACGAGGAAGCGAAGCGCCTGGAAGTGCGCCCTGCCCTCGCCGGCATCGAACGTCCAATGGCGGTTGAGCACGAAGTTGTTGATCACCGCAACCAGCCAAGCGACCACCGATGCGGCGCGGTAGTCAAGCCCGGCTGAATGTACGAACAACGCGTAAACGGCCACGTTGACGATGAAGCCAACGCCGCCGACGAGCCCGAAGCGCACGAGCTGTAGCCAGTTGGCCGGCTTGCGCATCCCGTGGAGCAGGCGAACGTGCGGCCGGATCTCCACGGCCGAGGCTTCCTCGCGCATCCGCATCAGGTTAGCGACACTTCCCGGCGGACGGGGTCGCTAGCCTAAGCGCATGACCTTTACGCGGAGGGCAAACGCGGTGGTCGGCTGTGTGCTGGCCGTGGGCGTCCTGGCGGGCTGCGGCGAAGCCACGGTTCCCAGCGCGAGCACCAACACGCCCAATACCGCCGGTAAGGCAGACCCGCCGGCCGCGAAGTCGGCCTCACCGGGCGCGACGGTCAACAACGCCGTGGCGACGTCACCCGCAAAGGGTGATCCGCCGAGCGCCGCGAAGGAGGTCGCCGACCCCCTGGAAGCAGACAGCTATCCCGCGCCCGCCTCAGTGCACCACTCGACCGCGAAGTCGCCGGCTAAGGCCGGTGAAGCGATCGTCGCCGCTGGGGCACCCTCTGACGCGGAAGTGCGCAAGGAGCTGCAGCAGATGCAGGCCGTCGAACGGAGCGCCAGACAGACGCAGAAGCGCACGCTCACGCCCGTTCCCGGTGGGGAGTCGATCGGCGGCAACGGCACCATTCCGATTCCGTCGGGCGTGCCGGAACCGGTACAGAAGGTGATCGCCGGCGCCAACGAGATCGCTGACTTCCCCTACGTGTACGGCGGCGGGCACGCGTCGTTCATCGACAACGCCTACGACTGCTCCGGATCGGTCAGCTACGCGCTGGCTGCTGGCGGCCTGTTGAGCGCTCCCGAGACCTCCGGGGAGCTCGAGAGCTGGGGCGTGCCCGGTCCGGGCAAGTACATCACCGTGTATGCCAACGCTGGGCACACCTACATGTACGTGGACGGGGTGCTGTACGACACCGCCGGGCGCAGTGGTGTGTACGCCTCGCGCTGGCAGGTCGAGCCAACTGACAACGAAGGCTACGTCGTGCGTCACTGGCCTGGGCTATAGGCGCAGGATGCCGCTCGCGCTCGCACACCTCGCGGGCCTCGTCACCTGGCTGCCGCTGGCGCTGGACGGTGAAGCGGAAACGGCGGGCAACACCGGACTGGGGATCATCTCGGTCGTGTCCATCGCCGTCGGCTGGATCGGCTTGTTCGCTCTGTGGTACTTCGTGTTCCGCGACAAGTCGCGCTCGAAGCGGGGCAAGGACTCCTCGGATTGACGGCCCGAGAGGCGTGCTTGTGACTCGACCGGCTTCGCCGGCTTGCTCGCGGCGCGCCGCGTCAGCCGCCGAGCGTGACCGCGCTGACGACCGTGGTCGTGGCGGGGTTGCTCGACGCTGCGTTGCGCACGATCAGCCGCAGTGTCAGCGCAACCTTGTGAGCGTGGGTCAGGCGAGCCGCGGTGCGCTTGGAGAACAGAATGTGCACAACGTTGTGGCCGCCCTTGGTCGTCACCAGGATCGCTTTTGCGATCACGAGCTGTGGTGGCGAGCCGGCGGGCATGCCGGTCGCCGGTGTGCCGCTGATCCCCAGACGACGGGCGGTCGCGGTGCTGAGCAGCACCTCGAAGTTACCGGCCACCTGCTCGTTGACGGAGTAGCTGACCACAAGGCCCTTGCGCAGCGCCCTGCGCAGTGATTGCGGGACGATCGTCGCGGCGGCGACTGGGGCGGGTACCCCGGTAGCGCCAGCGCCCGTCGACGTGGATGTGGATGTGGTTGAGCCAGTGCTCGACGACCCACCGGAGCTGCCCGAGCCCGAGTTGGACAGAGGCGGCGGACCGGCCACCGTGACTTCATGAGTGACGTTCGTTTTGTTGCCGTCGACGTCGGTGATCGTGAGCGTGACCTTGTAGGTACCGCCATACTGGTAGCTGTGGAAGGCGCTGGCAGCGCACGGGCTGAGCCAGGGGAATTCGCAGGTGGGAGCGCCGGGGGCGAAGCCTGTAACTTCGGGCGTGCCGTCGCCGAAGTTCCAGCTGAAGGTCGCATACGTAACCGTGGGCGGACCGGTCGGACCGAACGCTTTCGTCTCGATCAGGCTGACTTCCGACTCCATGCCGTCGACGCCGATGATTTCGCCCGCGTTGACGGGGTTGGGCGCGGTGAAGGAGGCGACCAGGCCGAGGCCGCCTGAGCATCCGTTTTCAGAGAGGCTGAAGACGTTGTTGATGTAGTAGCGATTGGCACCCAGGCTCACGTTGGATAGCGTCCCCGCCCCTGTTTCTTCCTGCGCCGTCACCGAGCCGGCGATTTCACCGCCGCTTCCGTTTTCCCCGGCCGTCGAAGCGAAGAAATTGCGGCAGATGTCGGTCACCTCATTGCCTTTGTCGTCCTGCCAGGAGCTGAGCAGCGGGTCGGTGACGGTGTTCATCTCCTCCTCCGCGATCTGGTTCACGACCACATCGGTGAGGGCCTCTATTGGGTGTTCGGCCTGTTGGTTGGGCTCCTCGATGTGTGGGCCTTCGAGCCGGCGCGCCTTTTCTGCTGCCACGCGCTGTTCATTCGTGTCCTTTGCCAGCGCTTCTTCTTCGGCGACAGTCAGTTCGCGTTCTTTCTCTCGCTTCTCTCCATGTTTTTCTGGGTTCCAGCCACCGTCCTGGCAATCGAACGAGCTCGTGTACCCGGTCCACGGGATCGCCGCGTAGAGGATTGTGTCGCCGTCACCCTCTGGCGCACCGTTGGGGTTGATGTCACTGTGGTAGCTGCAGAAGCTTTCTTTGTAGCTCACGCTGTTGCGTTCGTGTTTTGTTTCTTCTTCAGCCGACAGGCTGAAGTCCGAGCAGCGTGTCCCTGCTTCCTCGAGGCACACCGTGGTGCCCGGTGGTGTCAACAGGTAGTAGATCGTGTCCATGCCCGTGGGGAGCCGGTGTGTGGCGATGAACGACTCCAGCTGTTCGCGCAGCTGCGCATCGGTGAGGCACCTGGTGGCGGGATCCTTGGGGTCCGTGCACCTGCTCGCGGGGAATTTCACCGTGTCGGAGTAGGAGCCCTTGAACAGCCCCTGGAAAGTCGCCACCTTGTTGCTGCGGTCGCGGTACTGGCCGAGCACGCCAAACGGGGTGTCCAAACGTGCTTCGCCGAGCGCCTGGAAGAATCCGTCGATGTTCTTCACCCATTCATGGTCAAATTCGACCGGGTCGTTCGGATCCCAGTAGATCGCGTAGTCGCCTGTCGCACCCTGCAGTACGACGTTCCCGCTTTCGTTTGAGAACGTAGCCGGTTTCGCGCCTTCAGTACCGAGCGTAGTGCCATTGTGCGGCTGCAGTCCGACCTTGATGCCACCGCCGATTTCGGCGACGATCGCCGATGCGGGTGCGGCGCTGGCCAGCATGACGGCGACGCACGCCGTTAGCGTCGCGGCGGGAATCCATCTCCGGGCAGGCGTTGAGAACAAGCGCGCAAACATGGTCACGGGGCTCTCATCGGCAGGCATGTGCGGTTGCCTTAGCGCCGTGGACGATTTGTGCCGCTCACGCCTGAGGAGGCTCGAGGGCGGTGTGCACCACTCCGGTCACCAGTCCATTGTGTGCGAATGGGCGGAACGGACACTGCAATCCGTCCACGGGAGCGAAGAACTCGACAGAACGCCCCCCGACCGCCCGATTCTCGCCGCGACAGCTGCATGTGCGCTTATTGACAAGCCGAGGTGAGAACGCGTGGGCAAGAGCCGAGCCATAAGGGGACACCGGGGAGTGTGGGGGATGGCCGCTGGGCTGTTGGTGCTGGCAGGCGTGATCGGCTCGGTGCTCGGGGCGCGCGCGGTCGCACACTCGGGTGCGGATCGAGGACGGCTGGCGTTTCACCTCGCCTCCAGCGAGATCGCCTCGACGCTCAGACTGGCGATCCAACACGAGGAAGACCTCGTCGTCAGCGCAAGCGCATTCGTCAGTGGTAACCCGCACGCGTCAGCCGCGGACTTCGACCGCTGGGCACAAGCGGTGCACGCGATGCAGCGTTACCCGGAGCTGCAGAACATCGGCTTCGTCGCGCTCGTGCCCTCCTCGCATCTGCCGGCGTTCGAGGCCGAGATGGCGGCTCATCCCGTGCAGCCCTTCGGCCCCGGCTCGCTGCCAATGCAGAAGCAGGTGGAAATCGTGCCGTCGGGCAACCGCCCGTATTACTGCCTGGCGGTGGCCGGCTTGGCGCGCAACGCAGCCAGCTACATCCCTGTGGGCCTGGACTATTGCGCGTTCGCACCGGCGCTGATGACCGGCCGCGAATCGGGGCTCGCCAACTACGCGCCGTTTGCCCACATGGGCGCGACCGCATTGGGTGTGGAGACGCCCGTGTACCGAGGCGGGAAAACGCCGGCGACGGCGGCTGGGCGCCGCAGCGCGTTCCTGGGATGGCTGGGCGAGCTGCTCGTCCCCGGCGTGGTGCTGCAGAGGGCGCTCGAGGGTCATGCTGGCATCGCCGTGCGGTTCGACTACCAGTCGGGCGGCACACACGTCCACTTCGCCAGCGGCAAGGTGCCCCACGACGCGCAGAGCACAACCATCGACCTTCACAACGGGTGGACGGTGCAGAGCTTTGGAGCAGCGGTGGCGGGAGGTGTGTTCAGCGACCACGAGGCGCTTGGCGTGCTCGTCGGTGGGATCCTGTTGAGCGTCCTGCTGGGCCTGCTGGTGCTGGTGCTTGGGACCGGGCGCACGCGGGCGATGTCGTTGGTGCGCGAGAAGACCCGCGAGCTCTCCCACCAGGCGCTGCACGACCCGCTGACGGGTCTGCCCAACCGCGCACTGGTGCTCGACCGTGCCGAGCAGATGATCGCCCGCACGGCGCGTCATACGGACATGGTGGCAGGGGCGCTGTTCATCGACGTCGACGGCTTCAAGCACGTCAACGACAGCCTCGGCCACGCCGCTGGAGATCGTCTCTTGAAGGTCGCCGGCGAGCGCCTGCAGGAGGCGGTGCGCGACCAGGACACGGTGGGCCGCCTCGGCGGCGATGAGTTCGTGGTGCTGGTCGAGTCCACTGCCGATGAGGCGGCACTCGATCTGCTCGCCGACCGCATCACGGAGGCGCTGCGAGCGCCGGTGGAGCTGGGTGTCGGCGGCAAGGTCTTCTCCGTGACGGCGAGCATCGGCGTGGCGGTCGGGCGCTACGAGTCCCCCGATGAGCTGCTGCGAGACGCCGATCTGGCGCTATACGCGGCGAAGGCCGCCGGACGAGACCGCTACGCGCTGTTCGACACGAGCATGTACGGCGGCGTCGAAGGTCGCCTCGAGCTCGCTTCCGATCTGGACGCGGCACTGCGCGAGGGACAGTTCTTCCTTGCCTACCAACCGATCTTCGAGCTGCCCACCCATGAGGTGGCCGGCGTGGAGGCGCTGATCCGCTGGCAGCATCCCACCCGCGGGTTGGTCGCGCCCGACAGCTTCATCCCGTTGGCGGAGGAGAGCGGCCTGATCGCGGCGATCGGGCGCTGGGTGCTCGAGGAGGCCTGCCGCCAAGCCGCCGTGTGGGCCGCGGAAGGGCTTTCGCTGGGCATCTCCGTGAACGTGTCCGCCTACCAGCTCGGCCGCAATGGCTTCACTGAGGATGTGCGGCGGGCGCTGCACGAGTCCCAGATCGAGCCGTCGTCGTTGACGCTCGAGATCACCGAGACGGCGCTGATGCGTGACGTGGGCGCCGCGCATGAACACCTGCTCGAGATCAGAGAGCTCGGCGTGCGGGTCGCGATCGATGACTTCGGCACCGGCTACGCGTCGCTGTCACAGCTGCAGAGCATGCCCGTGGACATCCTCAAGATCGATCGCAGTTTTGTCGCGGCGCTGAGCGGCGAGGGTCAGGGCCGCGAGCTGCTCGAGGCGATCGTGGGTGTGGGCCGGTCGCTGTCGCTGACGGTGGTGGCCGAGGGCATCGAGGAGCCCGGCCAGCTGCAGGCGCTCGAAGCGATGGGCTGTCAGCTCGCCCAGGGCTTCATGCTCGGGCGTCCCGGCAGGGCCCATGAAATCGAGGGGCTGCCCGGCCAGCGAGCTCTTCAGGGCACGGCCGGCTGAGCGAGCCTCAGGCGCTGGTCGACTGATCCTCGCCGGCACGCGCGTCGAGTTGACGAAGGTGCGCCTGCACCTGCGGGTCGCGCTCGAGCTGCGCGTCGCTGAGAGGGCCGAGGATGCCGCGCAGCGCCGACATCGCCGCCCAGCGGCGGGGTTGGAAGACGCGCGGCGAGCGGCGCTCGATGCCGCGGACGATCGCCTCGCCGGCGGCGCTCGGCGGCAAGCGCTTGCGCAGTGGCTTTGGTAGCGAGCTCATCAGCTCGGTGACGAGCGGGTCACGGTCGAGGCCGTGGTGGACCATCTCTGTGTCGATGAAGCCGAAGTACACGACGGTCGCGCTGGCGCCGTGCTGGGCGAGCTCCACGCGCAGCGCGCGCCCGAACTGCTCGACGGCGGCCTTGCTCATCGCATAGGGCACCTCGCCGAGGCCGTTGAGGAAGGCGTATATGGAAGAGATCAAAACGACGTGACCCTGGCGACGGACGATCTCGGGCAGGGCGGCGTCGACGGTGCGGTAGACGCCCATCAGGTTGACGTCGAGCACGCGCTCGAACGTCTCTGTGGAGGACGCGCGAAAGGTGGCCACGCGCGCGGCGATGCCGGCGTTGGCGACGACCACGTCGAGCCCACCGAAGCGCTCCACGGCGACAGCGACAGCCCGCTGCATCGTGCCGCGGTCGGTGACGTCGCCTGCGATGCCAACGGCATTGGTGTCATGCAGCTGGGCTGCGGCAGCGCTTGCGTCCTCGGCGCGTTGGTCGACGATCACGACGTTTGCGCCGCGCGCGATCAGCGCCCGCGCAGTGGCAAATCCAATCCCGCGAGCGCCGCCGGTGACGAGCGCGACCTTGCCGGAGAGCTCGTAACGGGCCATGCGGCGGACTTTACGCCGATCGGGTGCTCTGCTGCAGCAGACGTGAGGCCTCCGCGCCAGCCCGCTTGACCGCGGCAGCGTAGCGTCGCTCGCCATTGTCAAAGCGCGGCGTGGGCACAGGCACGGAGATCGCTGCCACCGGCTCCTCGCCGCCGACCACCGCGACGCCCACCGCACAGATTCCCTGGGTGTGCTCCTGGCGGTCAACCGCTACGCCGCGCCGCCGCACACGCTCGAGCTCCTCGAGCAGCGCAGCCCGCGAGGTGAGAGTGTTGGGAGTCAAACGCTCGAGGCGCGCGGGCAGTAGCGCGAGCGCCTCCTGCACAGGCATAGCCGCGAGCAAGGCCTTGCCGTTGGCGGTGCAGTACAGCGGAAAACGCTCGCCGACAGCGGACACCGCGCGCAGGCGGTGAGCGACTGTGACCTGATCGATGAAGCACAGGGCGCCGTCGTCGAGCACTGCCAGATCGACGGTCTCATCGAGAGTGCGTGAGAGCTCCTCGAGCACAGGGCGTAGCTGCTGCTCGAGCGTGCGCGCGCTGACAGTGGCGAGGCGAGCGAAGGCTGGGCCGAGCACGATCTTGGCGCCGGTAGGAGCACTGAGGAGCTCCTCTTTGGCGAGCGCCGCGACGAGCCTGTGGACGGTTGACTTGGGGAGCGCCACCGCCGCGGCGAGCTCACCCAGCGCGAGCCCCTCGGGGTGGCGCTCGAGGGCGCGCAGTAGCACTCCAGCGCGGGCTATCGCCTGCACGCCCTCGCGGCGGGCGGCTGGCGAGCCACCGTCACTAGCTCTTGTGTTCTGCATTGTGGAAAGTGTATCCTGCATTGCGGAACCACCATGGACCCATACGAGGGACAGTCGTTCCGGCGCGGTGAGGCCGGCTATGAGGATGCGCGGCGCGGTGCCGTGTGGAATGCGCGCACCCCCGAGCGCTACCCGGACGTGATCGTGATTGCGCATAGCGAGACGGACGTGGTGCGCGCGGTCGAGAGCGCTGCTGAGATGGATATGAGGATTGGAGTGCGCTCTGGCGGTCACAGCTGGGCGGGCAACCATGTGCGCGATGGCGGCATGCTGCTGGATCTGTCGCGCATGCGGGCGATGGAGGTGGACGCGAGCGCGATGACCGCGTCCGTTGGCCCTGGCTGTCGTGGCAACGAGTTGCTCGCGACGCTGGCTGAGCAGGACCTGTTCTTCCCAGCTGGCCACTGCGTGGGGGTGGCGCTCGGCGGCTATTTGCTGCAGGGCGGCTACGGCTGGAACGGGCGCGTGCACGGGCCGGCGTGCATGAGCGTGGAGGCGATCGACGTGGTCACCGCGGCCGGTGAGCTGGTGCGCGCCGACAGCGAGCGGAACGCCGACCTGCTGTGGGCCGCGCGGGGGGCGGGCCCGGGCTTCTTCGGCGTCGTGACGCGCTTTCACGTGCGCCTTCAGCGGAAGCCCGCGGCGGTGGCCAACGGTGTGTATCTGTACCCGGCGGATGTGCTCGAGGACGTGTTCCGCTGGGCGCACGCGATCGGGCCTCAGGTTCCGCGCACGATGGAGATGATGCTGATCGTCCACCGCACCGACGATGGGGAGTTGGAGCTGGCGGTCACCGGTCCGGTGCTCGAGGGTGACGAGCGCAGTGCGCGCGAGGCGCTGGCGCTGCTGGAGAGCTGCCCGGTGCTCGAGCGAGCGAAGGTGGCCGAGCCATACATATCGGTGGGGCTCGATGACCTATATGCGGGCGTGCACGCGGCGTATCCCGACGAGCATCGCTACTCGGCGGACAACATGTGGACGCACGCTCCCGTTGAGGAGCTGCTCCCCGGTCTGCGCCGGATCGCGGAGACAATGCCGGGAGCACCGTCGCACATGCTGTGGATGAACTGGGGACCGGGGGCGAGCCCGGCGCCGGCGCGGGCGAAGATGGCCTACAGCGTCGAGGACGACACCTACATCGCGCTGTATGGGGTGTGGCAGGACCCGGCTGAGGACGCCGCGAACGTCGCTTGGGTGACGGAGCGGATGCGGGAGATGGAGCACCTGGCCAGCGGCATCCAGCTTGCCGATGAGAACCTTGGACGGCGCCCCGCGCGCTTCATGAGCGACGAGCACATGCGCCGCCTGGACGCTCTGCGCGCGGCGCGCGACCCGCACGCGCGCTTTCACCCCTGGATGGGGCGAATACCCGCATGAGCGAGTTGGGCGAGTACCTCGAGCGCCCGCTGGCAACGCCATCCGTGGAGGTGCTCGAGGCGATCGCGAACGGCCCGATCGACCCGGCTGACGCGCTCGCGCTGTCCGAGGTAGAGCGCCTGCTCGACCCTGCGTCGATGCCTGCGGAAGGCGGTTGGTGCACGCTCGGCGATGGCGTGGGCTATGTGGCGGTGAGCACGGCGATGCCGCAGGTCACTGGAGAGATGGTCGACTGGTGGTTTGACTGGCACCCGCGTGAGTCTGAGCGCTACCGCGTGTGGCACCCGGCGGCGCATCGCGCCAACTCGGTGCAGCTGCCGACACACGCGGGTGCGAAGGCTCATTGGGGGACTGTGCACCACCCCGTCGAGGACGTTGGCATCGGCGTGGTGCATGCACGGATCGAGTTCAAGCCGCCGAGCGAGATGGGCTTCGCGGGCGACGCGCTCGACGATGAGCGTGTGGCGACGATCGTCTGCGGCTACGCGGGCGACGATCGCCGGCATGTGCGCCACACGCCGATGTACCACGTGTTCCTGCGCGAGGAGGATGGCGTCGTGCTGCGCAGCCGCTTCTGGCTGGGCGCGGCCGTGCGCCCGTACGGTCCCGCAGGTGAGCTGGGCGAGCTGATGCTCAACAACCGTTTCGTACGCCGCGCCACGTTGCCGGCGGTCCTGCCGCGCGCGCTTGCCATGCACTGCGCGGAGGAGTACGCCAACCTCGCTGTGCTGTTGCCGGAGCTGTACACGCGCTTCGCCGCCGCCTAGACGAGCGACGAAGCCGCTGACACCACGCGGGCGACTGACGGGTCGTAAAGTGGCTGGCGCTGATGGCTGCCATCGACACACAGGTCGCGGTCATCGGCGGCGGGGTGGTCGGCTGCGCGGTGGCTCACGCGCTTGCGCGACGCGGCGTCCCGGCGGTGCTGCTCGAGGCCGAGGCGGAGCTGGCGCTGGGCGCGAGCGGCGCGAACTCGGGCATCCTTCACACCGGTTTCGACTCCAAGCCGGGCGAGCTCGAGACGCAGCTGATCCTGCGGGCGGCGGCGCTGCGTGAGGAGCTTGTGGAGGACCTGGGCGTGGGGGTGTGGCGTTGCGGTGCCCGGTTGACCCCTCGTAGCGACGGCGAGCGCGAGACGGTGGAGCGACTGGCGGAGAACGCACGCGGTAACGGCGTCGAGGTCCAGCGCGACACCGATGGCTCGCTGCTGGTGCCTGGCGAGTCGGTCACCAACCCCGTCGCGTTCGTGCGAGCGCTGGCGGGCGCGGCGCAGGCCGGCGGGACTGTGGTGCGACTCGAGGCTCTGGTCACCGGGCTCGCCGCGGCTCCCAACCCGGGCGCTGGCGGACTGGTGGTCGAGCTGCAAACGGGCGAGCGTCTACAGGTGAGCGCGGCGGTCAACTGCGCTGGGCTGCATGCGGACGAGGTGGCAAGCACGGCGGGGGATGATCTGCTCGAGGTGTATCCGCGCAAGGGCGAGTTCCTCGTGTTCTCCGCACCCAGGAATCCTGGCCTCGAGCAAATCCTGCTGCCGGTGCCATCGGCGATGGGCAAGGGCGTACTGGTCTTCCCGACGCTCGACCGCCGTGCGGTAATCGCGGGCCCGACAGCACGCGAGCGCGAGGACAAGCGTGACTGGTCGGTCGAGGCCGACGCGAGCGAGCTGATTCTGGAGAAGGCGCGGCTACGCTATCCGGCACTCGCGGAGCTCGAGCCGATCGGTGCATATGCCGGCCTGCGGCCAGCGGGCGCAGACGCCAACTACGTGATCGAGCACTCACGCACGCTGCCGGGACTGGTTCACGTGGCGGCGATCCGCTCCACGGGCCTGTCCGCGTCGCTTGCCATCGGCGAGTACGTGGTGGGGATGCTCACCGAGGATCGTGCGATTTCGCTTGGGCCGGTGCGAGCGCTGCCGGCTACTTCGATTCAGCAGGCCGGCGAGGTGGGGGATCGCTCACAAGCGGAAGTGATGGGCACATCGGAGGTCTGGTGGGAGCGCGCGGCGCGACACAGTCGTGAGTCGCAGTCGCGGCCGGGATCGTCCAGCGCCGGGGACAGACGGTGAGCTCGGGGCTGCTGCTGGGCATCGACGAGGGCACAACCGCCGTCAAGGCAGTGCTGTTCGGCTTCGAGCTTCGACCCATCGCCGAGGCACGGCGGCCGGTGCCAGTCACACATCCCCAGCCGGGCTGGGTGGAGCAGGACCCCGAGCTGGTGCTGCAGGCTGTGGTCGAGGCCGTGGCGGAGGTGCTCGAACAGACCGACGGGCGCAAGATCGTGGCAGCCGGCCTCGACCACCAGGGCGAGTCGGTGCTCGCATGGGATGCGGCTAGCGGCCGCGCGCTCACACCGGTGCTCGTGTGGCAGGACAAGCGCCAGCAGACACTGCTCGAGGATCTCGCGGCAGACGACAGAGGCGCACAGGTTCGGGAGCGCTCAGGCCTGCCGCTCGATCCATACTTCTCCGCCGGCAAGCTCGCGTGGCTGCTCGCCAACGACGAGGCCGTGCAAGGCGCGCGCGACGCGGGCACGTTGCGACTGGGAACCGTCGACGCATTTCTCGTGGATCGCCTCGGCGGACATTTCGCCACCGACCTTTCCACGGCGTCGCGCACACAGCTGCTCGGCGTTGGCGGGCACGACTGGGACGAGCAGTTGCTCGCGACGTTTGGGGTGCAGCACGAGTGGCTGCCCGCCCTTGGCCCGAGCTTCGGCGCGTTGGGAGAGCTGCGCCACGAGCGCTGGCCCGTGTCGATCCCGCTGGCCGCACAGCTGGTCGACCAGCAAGCGGCACTTGCCGGCTCGGGCGCGGTTCGCGTGGGCGAGCTGAAGGCAACGTACGGCACGGGCGTGTTTGTGCTGGGGCGCACGCCTGAGCCTGTGCAGGCGCAGGGGTTGCTGCCCACCGTCGCATGGGCCGCCCCGAGCGCAGCCGGGGACGCTCGGGACGGCGGCGGCGTGAGCAACCAAGTGGGGGAGATCTCCTACGCGCTCGACGGCGGCGTGTTCGCTGCGGGCTCGCTGCTCGACTGGATGTGCACGGGACTCGGGCTCGCAAGCGATGCCCGTAGTCTGGCCGCGGCGGCTGCTGAGGTGCCCGACAGCGCCGGCGTTATGGTGCTGCCGGCACTTGCCGGCCTCGGCGCTCCTTGGTGGCGCCCCGATGCACATGGCGTGATTGCGGGACTGCACCCGGCGGTACGCCCAGCACATGTGGCACGCGCGGCACTCGAGGCGATCGCCTGGCGGGTGGCCGACATCGTCACTGCCATTGCTGCTGTCACGCCTGTTGAGCTGGTGCGCGTAGATGGCGGGCTCACGAACGACGACACGCTGCTGCAAATCCAAGCTGACGCGCTCGGCCTACCGCTGAGCGTCGGTCCGGCAGACACCACGGTGCTCGGTGCGGCGATGCTCGCCGGCGTTGGTGCAGGCGTGTTCGCGAGCCTCGAGGAGGCCGCAGCGCTGCTGCGCCGCGGACGCGTGATCGAGCCGCGCGGAGTTCAGCGAGCGCGGGGCGCCCAACGAGCGCGCTGGCGCTCGTTTGTACTGGCCAGCGCAGACCTATAAACACGATCGGCGTACAGGAGCATTCTGGACACCGGATCGCTATTCGCCTTCGGCGCGCCTATGGCTCAGAAAACAAATCGGCAGTTCGGCGCAACGCGGCTATCTCGTCTCGCTCCTTGGCGATGTGCGAGACCTCAGGTCCTGTTGATCCTGTGTACTTGCCTGCATATGCGTCCTTCGACGGCTCGAGGACGGGGCTCACAACTAGCTGAGCGATGCGAGACCCCGGATAAAGCGCGATCGGGCCATCTCCGTGATTTACGAGCTCTAGCGTGAGTGTTCCACGGTATCCGGGTTGAATCATCACCGCGGTAGCGACGAGAAGTCCGACGCGCCCCCAGGATGATCGTCCAACCACGTCGGCCGCTAGATCGTTCGGGAATCGGAGGTACTCCAGAGTTGCTCCCAGAACGAACTGCCCGGGATGGAGCCACAGCGGTTCTCCGATGGGCACGACTACCTCATCTTGGCCTCGCTCCACCGCTGCCTGAACGACTGTTTGAGGATCTAGTCCTGAATCTTGGGTGCGTCGCAAGATATGGAAGCGGGTGCCGAGGCGAACGTCGACTGATGCCTCGCCGATCTGTTTCTGATCGATCAGCGGCATGACGACGAGGCGGCAATCAATCGGCCGCTGGATTACTGCCTGCTCCAGGGCATTTTTCCCGAGGATGCTCATGGGGTCTGCCATCGGTCGACGATGACGCTGAGCTCTAGCGCGTACGGAAGCAGCTGCCCAACCTCGTTGGAGTCGACTGCATCTGCGAGTGCCTCGACGGTGCCGCTTCGTGTGTTCATCGCTGAAAGCCAGCAGCCGGCGATGATCATTGGGCGAGCGATAGGAGTGCCATCGTCGTGCTGCGCAGGTGGCACATGTTGATCCAGAAGCTCGGCCACGGCCTTGAGCGCCTTCTCGTCCGGCTTAGCACTATTCGTCGCCACATGCTTATCGACCGCCTCGTGGATGCGCACGGCAGCCAGATCAATAGCGTCACGCAGCGCCTCGTCGGCGGATCTCTGAGGCATCGGCGTTGTTGATGCCACGCCACGCACCCACGCGGCAAACCCGGGAGCTTCGCGATTGATGATTGGTCCCCACCCGAGATGATCCAGATGAGCCAAGATAAGCCTCACTCGCTGACGGGTCGACGGATGCTTCAGTCCAGCGACATCAACCTCATCCGGCAGAACCTCGGTGGCAAATGAGAAGAGGTAGGTGACGCCAAGGCAAGCCGTCGCCACCGCGTCGCAGAAGATCTCCTCGATCCATGACCCCAGGCGCTTGTCAAGCACTGCCCGCTCCTCAGCCACAGCCCTCTTTGATTCATTCGCGGTCTGTTGGGCACCATCATTGAGAACTTGCTCTATATCGCCAGGGGTCACTTCGGCGCGGAGCCGCTCTGTGTAGCCATGGACCTTGGCAACTCCATGGCCAATCTCGTGCGCGAGGAGCGGATGAAGCAGTCCGCTTCGGATCTCGCGGTGCGGAACGAGTGCAACCAGAACGATGCCAGTCGGTACTGGGTAACTGGGTACTCGGAACGGATTGACCACCGTAGCGTACGATCCCTCGTGCGCCGCGACGACGGTGAACTCAGAGTCCGCGCGGACGATAGCCTTGGCCAGACCGCGCAGATAGTAGAGCGATCCGAGATCGATCGGCGGTTTTGCAGCAGCATCGAGCCAAGCGCAACGAAGTTGCAGGCTTCGCGTCCACGCGAGTAGCTCCCGCACAGCGTTGAGAATGAGCCGGCAGTCAACGGCGTCGCTTGTTGCGGCGTGCCGTCGCTCGTAATCACTAACTACCGGCTCGATCATGTCGCATAGCTCAGCGAACTGCTCTCCGATCGCTAGGCCTGAACCTGCGGCCCCGAGAAAGGAGTCGACATATTCGCGCTGCAGCCGTGCGGCACGTCGAACGCTTGCGGTTACGAAACGGAACTCAGTGTCGTCGGCCACCAGAGCTCCGGCGGATCTGAGCGGTCCATATTCCTCGCCTGTGCAAGGCGCAACTCACTCAGGGCGAGAAGCAGTTGCCGAACACGACCAAGGCTTCCCGTGTCATTCTCGTCGAGCGCCCCCTTTGCAGCATGCATAAGCACATCCGCCATCTCGTTCAAGGCTTTCGCCGCATCCGGACCGACGGCGTCTACGAGGTAGGCCGCCTCCCGAGCCGAGACGAGCCCGAGCTCGCCGGAGATGGCGACTATTGATTGTTGGGTCGCGGCTGATCGCAACGACTCTCCTAGAGACGTGAGTGCTTCGCGCTCAGCGTTCTGGGGGACGTCTCCCGCGCTGGCCGCCGCGAGTCCGCCACTTGCGGCCACAAGCCGCTGGCCCATAGCAATCTGGGTGGCGATGTCCTCGGGCTGCCGCGATTCGCGATCAGATGCCATACGTCTACAATACCCTAGACATCGGACAGTAAAATCTAGGATCTAGACTCTACGTGACACCGTCGCAGCTAAATGTGCGCCTGTCAAGGGAGGCGCTGGATGCCCTTGAAGCGGCGGTTTTTGTGCGCTCCCTTAGATCGGCCCAAGAGCTTGTCGGTCCCGTTGTAGAGCAGCTGGCGATGCAACTGATGGCAGACGAGGATGTCGCAGCGGCGCTCCAGCTGCGGGCGAGCAATCGAGGTGTGTCGAACGTAACGTCGATGCGACCAGCGAAGGATCCTGCGCGAACACGGAAACCGGCTTCTTAGAGTGGCCGTCCTTGGTAGCGCCGCAAGCCCTCCAACGTAAGGTCGAGCGCCTCATACAGGGTTGAGCAGCAGGTAAATTGCGGTCTCGCGCTACTCGCTGCTCACCTCATAGCCCGCGTCGCGGAGCTCCGCCAGGACCTCCTCGGTGTGGCCGCGCCCGCGTGTCTCGAGCGTCAGCTGCACGCCCGTCTCGCGCACATGCAAGGGCACGGCTTCGCGCTGGTGCTCCACGGTGAGCAGGTTGGCGCGCGACCGGGCGACGAGATCCAGGAGCTCAGCCAGCCCACCCGGACGGTCGGGGACACGCGTGAAGATCCGCACACGGCGACCCGCCTCGGTTTCCGAGCGCAGCAACAGACCCGCCAGCAGCCCGCTGTCGACGTTGCCGCCGGAGACGATCGCCACGGTCGTGCCGGCGATCGGCTTCAAGCGAGCGCTGAGCAGTGCCGCCACGGCCACCGCACCGGCACCCTCGCTGACGAGCTTTGCGTGTTCGGCGAGGAACACCATCGCCGCGGCGATCTCCTCCTCCGTGACGGTCTCGATCCCGTCCAGCAGCTCACGCAGCAGCGGCAGCGTGAGCGTGCCCGGGTGCTTGACCGCAACACCGTCCGCGATCGTCGCCGCGCTGGGGAGCTGTGGAACGTCATCCGCGCTTCCGCCACCCAAAGCCTGCACGAACGGCGCACACATGCGCGCCTGCACGCCCACCAGCTCGAGCTGCACACCTGCCCGCCGCAGCGCGATGCCGATCCCGCTCGCCAGGCCGCCTCCACCCACCGGCACGATCACCCGCGCAAGGTTGGGCACGTCCTCGAGCAGCTCAAGCGCCAGCGTACCCTGCCCGGCGATCACATCGAGATCGTCAAACGGATGAACGAGCGCGGCCCCCGTGCTCGCCGCCCGCTCGCGCGCCAGACCAAGCGCCTCGTCCACCGACGCGCCATCCAACTCAACACTCGCACCCAGCCGCTCGACCGCGGCGACCTTCGACACGGACGCATCGCGCGGCATGAACACCTCGCAACCAACGCCCGTGACACGCGCCGCCTGCGCAACCGCACGAGCGTGGTTGCCGGCGCTCGCCGTGACCAGCCCCGGCGCCACGCGCGGCCCGAGCGCAGCCACCTTGCTGAGCGCTCCCCGCAGCTTGAACGACCCCGTCACCTGCAGACACTCGGCCTTGAGCATCACCGGCGTACCCGCAAGCTCGGTCAGCTCCGCGCACGCCAGCGTCGGCGTGCGGACGGTCACGCCGCGGATCGCCCGGCTCGCGCTGTCCAGATCGGCGCGAGCGATCAGCTCACCGGCAGTGAGCGGCTCCGGCGAAGGCGTGGAGGTGGTATCGGCGATGGTCATGGTGTTTAAG
The DNA here is from genome assembly GCA_963752865.1 of uncultured Solirubrobacteraceae bacterium. Lineage (GTDB taxonomy): Bacteria > Actinomycetota > Thermoleophilia > Solirubrobacterales > Solirubrobacteraceae > Palsa-744. The sequence continues at coordinate 41,927 of CAVVZU010000001.1, read as the reverse complement.
GTATAGGTTGCATGCCTTATGGAGGAGAGCTACTTTGGCGGGGTGGCCCGGCTGGAGGAGATCGTGGCGCGTTTGCAACCCTCGCTCGGGGTGCTCACAGGCGAGCGAGTGCCGCTGTCCGGTGGCATCACCAACCATAACTTCCGAGTGACGCTCGGCGGACAGGATTACGTCGTGCGCGTGCATGGCACCGGCACAAAGCTGCTCGGCATCGATCGCGACGCCGAGCGCCTGGCTTCCAGCGCAGCTGCCGAGCTCGGCATCGCGCCGGAGCTGATCGTCGCATACAACGACTGCCTGGTGACGCGCTTTATCGCCAGCGAGCCCATGATCCCACGCGAGGTCGCCGAGCACGTGCAGGAGATCGCGTGGGCGCTGCGCAGCTTCCACGACTCGCCCGTAAAGCTGCCAGCGCGCTTTTGGGTCCCGGACCTGCTCCAGGAGTACGCCGACAGGGTGCACGAGCTCGGCGTACAAGCGCCGCCCGCATATGGTCGCGCCGCCACGGTAGCGGCACGGATCGCCGAAGCGGTGGAACTGAGCAAACCCCGCCCCTGCCACAACGACCTGCTCACGAGCAACTTCATCCGTGCGCGGGGCGGCGGGATGCTGATCGTCGACTGGGAGTACGCAGGGATGGGTCACCCTTACTTCGACCTCGGCAACCTGTCCGTCAACAACGACTTCGACGAGGACACCGATGAGCGCCTGCTGAGCGCTTACCACGGAGCGCCGGTGACGGACGGCCGGCGGGCGACGCTCTCGCTGATGCGGATCCTCTCCGACGCACGGGAGGCCGCTTGGGGTGTCGTGCAGGCGGAGATCTCCGAGTTGGCCTTCGACTTCGACCGCTACGCGCGTACCCACTTCGAGCGCATGGACGCGGCCATCGAACAGCCACAGCTGGAGGAATGGCTCGCCACCGCGGGCGCTAGCAGACAGGAGGAGATCGATGGTCAGGCCACGTGAGCTTCCCGACCGCGCCCGCGTGGTCATCATAGGCGGCGGCGTGGGCGGCACCGCGATCGCCCACCACCTCGCCAAACTGGGCGAGCGCGACGTCGTGCTGCTCGACCGTAACGAGCTGACAAGCGGCTCCACGTTTCACTCCGCCGGGCTCGTCGGCCAACTCCGCTCGAGCGTATCGCTGACGCGGATGATGATGGACTCCGTCGAGCTCTACCGGACGCTCGACTGCGGCTGGGTGCAGTGCGGCGGCATCCGCCTCGCATGCACGCCAGAGCGCGAGCAGGAGGTCCTGCGCCAGGTCGCATGGGCGAAGACGTTCGGGCTGCCGCTGCAGCTGATCTCCGCCGAGGAGGCACGGGAGCTGTTCCCGCTGATGAGCACCGACGGCGTCCGCTGCGCCTCCTACCTGCCAAGCGACGGCTACCTGGACCCGTCGCTGCTCACCACCGCGCTCGCCGACGGCGCACGGGCGGGCGGTGCTCGCATCTTCACCCACACGCGTGTGACGGGCATCGACGTCGACCGCGGCGGTGCGGGCGCTCGCGTACGCGGCGTGCAAACCGAGTGGGGGCCAATCGAGGCGGAGGTCGTGATCAACGCGGGCGGCATGTTCGCCGCCGAGCTAGGCCGTCTGGCGGGCGTGCGCGTTCCGATCGTGCCGTTCGCGCACGAGTATCTCGTCACGCAGCCGTTTCGCGAGCGCGTGGCGGGCGAGCACCTGCCCACGCTGCGCGACCCCGACCTGCTGATCTACTTCCGCGAGGAGGGCGGCGGGCTGATCATGGGCGGCTATGAGCGCGACTCGGCACCGTGGGCACTGGACGAGCATCTGGTGGACGCGATCCCACCGGACTTCAACGGCCGCCTGCTCGAAGAGGACTGGCCGCGCTTTGAGGAGATCGCCGTCAACTCCCGCAAGCGCGTGCCGGTGATGGACGAGATAACGGTCACCAAGCTGATCAACGGACCGGAGGCGTTCACGCCCGATAACGAGTTCTGTCTCGGCGAGAGCGACGTGCGTGGCTTCTTCGTGGCCGCCGGCTTCTGCGCCCACGGACTCGCCGGCGCCGGCGGCATCGGCAAGGTGATGGCCGAGTGGGTGCTCGAAGGCGAGCCGTCGATCGACGTCTGGGAGATGGACATCCGCCGCTTCGGCGCTCACTTCCGCTCGCCCAGCTACACGCTCAAGCGCACCAAGGAGGTGTACGAGACCTACTACGACATCCGCTACCCCGGCCACGAGCGCCTCGCCGGGCGTCCGCTGCGTACCTCGAGCGCCTACCTCTGGCACGCGGAGCACGGCGCCGCGTTCGGTGAGAAGTCCGGCTGGGAGCGCGTCAACTGGTACGAGTCGAACGTCGGTGGTGGCGATGAGTCGCTGCGCCCGCGCGGCTGGGCGGGGATGCACTGGTCGCCTGCCATCGGCGCCGAGCACCGGGCAGTGCGTGAGCGCGCGGGGCTGTTCGACGAGTCCTCGTTCAGCAAGCTCGAGATCGCCGGCTCCGGCGCCGCCGAGTTCCTCGCGCGGCTTTGCGACAACGACGTCGCCCGTGACGTCGGCGCGATCACCTACACCCAGATGCTCAACCGCCGCGGCGGCATCGAGTGCGACTTCACCGTCACCCGCGTCGAGGAGGAGCTGTTCTCGATCGTCACCGGCACCGCCTTCGGCAACCACGACCTCAGCTGGATCGCCCGCCACGCGCCGTATGACGGCAGCGTCCGCTGCACCGACGTGACCGCACGCTGGGCGTGCTTTGCGCTGTGGGGGCCACGCGCGCGTGACATCCTCGCGCCGCGCACCGACGATCCGCTCGAGTTCCCCTACATGCACATGCGCGAGCTCGCCATCGGCGACGTGCCCGTGCGCGCCCTGCGGGTGACGTTTGTGGGCGAGCTCGGCTGGGAGCTTTACTGCCCCACCGAGTATGGCGCCGGACTGTGGCGCACGCTGTGGCAGGCAGGGCGCGAGCATGGCCTCGTGGCGGGCGGCTACCGCGCGATCGACTCGCTGCGCCTGGAGAAGGGCTACCGCGTGTGGGCTGCCGACATCACCCCCGATGAGACACCATATGAGGCCGGCCTTGGCTTCTGCGTGCGCAAGCAGGGTGGCTTCATCGGCGCGCCGGCGCTGGGCCTCGGAGAGGGCGAGAGCAGCCCCGCCGCAAAGCCGTCCAAGCGACTGCGCTGCATCGCGCTCGACGACCCGCGGTCGGTGGCGCTCGGCAACGAGCCGGTGCGTATCGGCGATGAGGTGCTCGGGCGCGTGACCAGCGGCGGTTACGGCTACACCGTCGAGCGCTCAATCGCCTACGCGTACGTGCCCGCCGAGGTGGAGCTGGGCACGAGCGTCGAAGTCGACATCTTCGGCCAGTGGATCACCGGCATCGTCACCCACGAGCCGCTGTTCGACCCCAAGGGCGAGCGCGTCAGGGTTTAGCCTGGGAGCTCTTGGCGGCGGGGTTGAGGTCGTCGATCGTCAGCGGGTGAGCGGGAGCATCCGGCAAGATCGTGTGAGTGCTGACGTTCAACGCCTTGTCGATGTGCACGAGCCGGCCCGGCTCGAGCAGCCTCCAGCCGGGATCGCTATCCATCCGCTCGCTCGCCAGAACGACAAGCGGCTGGTCGACCGCATCCTCGGAATGCACGCGACTGCCAAAGCTGCTCGAGTGCTCCAGCGGCTCGCCGGCTGGACGATCGAGCAGGTACAGCGGGTGCGTAGCCGGATAGCGCAGGGCCCATAGCCCGTCGACGGTCGCCAGCAGGAAGTTCATGGCGAACACGGGCAGGCTCGCGGCGATCCAGCTGCACGCGGTCTCGATCCCAGCTGGGACGTTGCCATCGCAGGCTGCGATCTCGCGTGTGATCAAAGCGAAGAAGCGCTCGGAGTCCGTGTCGCCTTTGACCAGATGCAGATCCTCGCCGAGGTGGGCATCGAGCACAGGGAGTTCCTCGATCACGCCGTTGTGCGCGAACAGCCGACGTTGCTGCTCGAACGGGTGCGTGTTGCGCAGCTCGAGTGCACCTGTTGAGGCAAAGCGGATGTGGGCGAGAAACGTCGTCGCGGACAGCTCGCGTGCCTCGCGTGCGAAACGTCGATCGGCGTAGGCGGCGTGCGCCTGCTTGCTGACGTGTGACGACCCCTGGGCGTCGAACCAGCCCAAGCCCGTGCCGTCCGGCTCGCGATGGCTCTGGATCGAGAGGCTGTCGGGAGCATCGAGCAGCCAGAACGTCGCCCTGGCGGGCTTGCTGCCGGCGCTCATGCCAAACAGGCGGCACACGGCTGTGACGATTGCAGGTGCTGAGCTTCAGCGTCGCGATTGCTGCCAGCGCGCCCGCTTCTCGAGATACCCGGCGGGGAGCACTCCGTCCAGTCGCTCGACCACCTCGAGCCATTGCAGGGCGGAGTCGAAGTGACCATCGGCACCATCGAGATCGGCGAACGTGAGAGCCAGGTCGCGAGCCTCGTCGTGCAGCCCCCGGGTCTTCCTCGGATCGTCCGCGGATGGCGGAAGATCGGCAAGCGTCTGGTCGCGCGTGAGCGAATTGTGCCCTGCCAGGTACGGCGCGAGATAGCGTCCGGCGACCTTCCCGGGGGGCCACCACAGGGGGTTGACCGCCTGCTCGAAGCTGTCCTTGGCCGCGTCGCCGAGCTGCGCACGCAGATACGCCGGAGCGATCCCCGTGAGGAGCATCGCCCGCAGCGCCGGGCGCAGCGGCGCCGGCACGAGCGCATCGCCGAACTGCGCCGCGATCGCTTCGGCCGCCGCATCAGCCTGCTGTGTGGCGATCCCTCCCTGCTTGACGGGAAAGGTCGTCCCGTCGCCGGCTGCGTATACGCCCCTGAAGCCGATCACCCGGCTGTGCTCGTCGACTGCGATGAAGCCGTTTGCGTCACAGGGCAGCCCCGGCAGCATGTGGCCCTCGAGCCGGGAAAGGGCGAGGACCTGCTCTACCTCGATCGCGCCGCCGGAGTCCAGGGAAAGCTTGCCGCGCTCGATCCGCTGCGCTTGGACGCCCGTCTCGAGGGCAATTCCGCGGTCCGCCAGCAGATCGCGCAACATCCTGCCTGCCGCCGGCCCAAATACAGCCAGCGGGTCGTCCTCCGGCGTCAGGACCGTCAGCTCGGCGCCGATCACGCCGGCGTCCGCCAGATGCGATGCGGTCAACAGCGCCAGCTCGTAGAGAGGCAATGTCCAGCCGGGCGCAGCAGGGCTTACGAAGCACAGTCGCTGAGCGGAGCCCGCGACGAGTCGCTCGAGCATCGCCCGAAACGCCTTGACGTCCGCGGCACCGCCGAAATGCACCGCTCCCTCGAGCCACTCGAGCCGCCAGGCGCCCACAGCGACCACGAGCGCGTCGTAGGAAAGCTGCTCGCCACTGGCCAGGAGCACGCTGCGGCCGTCGCCGTCCACCTTGTCAAGCGCGTCCTCGTGCAGCGTGGCGCCGTGCTCGTGGCAGAGCTCCGCGAGCTCGAACAGATGCGTCTCGGCGAGCCCGAACGGGGCCGCGACCGCCAGCGGCTGATAGACGAACTGTCGGTTGGGTGCCACCAGATGCAGCTCGATACCGACCGCCAACAGTGCCCGCACCGCGAGCAGCGCCTCGACTGCCGCGATACCACCGCCACAGATGATCACCTGCTTGGGACTTTTTGGCCCATACATATTTCGAGAGGTTACGTTCGTGTGGCGCTCCTGCCTGCCGAGTAAAGCCGTGGTCCTGGGGAGGGACAACTACGTAGCCAGAATTGGACGGACAGATGTTCGACTGGCCAGTGCACTCGCTCAAGCTGTAGCCCGATACCGCCGGTGAGCGAACAGGTTGAAGAGACCGGGGAGCCATTCCCTCTCTATCGCGGCGCTGGCCGTCGCAGTCAGGAGACGCCCATGAAGCTCGGCGTCCCATCGAAGTGCGGGTCGCCCATCGGCGAGCCTCCGGCAGAGCACCAGCGGGCCCGCGTTCGCCTACTTGGCAAGAGGTTCCCCCCAACTCCAATCATCCTTGGCGTGCTCTGCAGCTTGGTCTTCGTGAGCAGCGCATCCGGCGCAACCGCAACCGTGGGCCTGGGTACAGCAGCCAGCTTCTCCGTATTGGGCGGCTCGACCGTCACCAATACCGGCCCCACGACAATGTTCGGCGACCTGGGTTTGAGCCCCGGATCGTCCGTGACGGGCGCACCACAGGTGCTCGGCGAAACGCACGTCGATGACGCGGTAGCGATCGCCGCCAAGAGCTCGCTAACCACTGCTTACAACGACGCGGCCTCCCGCCCAAGCAATGGCTCAGCCGGAACCGACCTCTCAGGCCAGGTCTTCCTGCCGGGTGTCCGCACCGCCAGCAGCTCGTTGCAGCTCTCCTCGGGGAGCGTGACGCTCGACGCTCAGGGCAACCCCGATGCCGTTTTCATCTTCCAAATCGGCTCCACATTGATTACCGGCTCGAACACCACCGTGCTGCTCACAGGTGGGGCGCAGGCATGCAACGTTTTCTGGCAGGTCGGCTCCTCGGTCACGCTTGGTACGGGTACGAGCTTCGTCGGCACGATCATGGCCTCGGCCTCCATCACCGCCAACACAGGCGCCACGATCCACGGCAGGCTGCTGGCGAGCACCGGCGCCGTGAACCTCGACACGAACACGCTAACCACGTCCAACTGCGCCTCCGGCACGAGCGGCACAGAAACAATCACCGCAGCAGAAGCAGCAGCAGGGATTCCGAGTACGACCACTGCCACAACCCCCGGGACGACAACGGTCCCGCAGCCGGCGAGCGGGCCGAAGGCCACCGGTAAGCACGGCTCCTCACGCAAGGGTAGGCACAAGCGACACCCGACCGCCAGGCCAGCGCTTTCGCACAAGCGTGGCGCATTCACTGGGTGAGCCGATGATGGCTGCAACTCCCACGGCCTCCCGCGCCGGGGCCTGCTCGGCATGGACGCGGTGGGGCCCCGCTCGAGTTGGGCGTCGTGTGCTCCTGGTGCTGGCGGTGACATGCCCGATCACCGCGACGAGCGCATCGGTGGCCTGCGCTCTCACCCCGAATCGGGTGCAGGCAACCCAGGAACTCGTCGTTCTGCTCACCTCACACGCTGCGTTCCGGGCGCCGCAAGCGGGATCGCCGGAGGTTGCGCTGGTGGACGACCATCGCCCGATCACGGGCGAGCAGACAACGCTTCCTGTGCTCGCTCGCACGATCGGCGCCGGTGGCGCGATGTGGCTGCAGGTGATGCTCCCCGGCCGCCCCGATGGGTTGACAGGCTGGATTAGTCAGGCCGGCACCAGTCCACTTGTGACGCCATGGCGGATTGTCGTTGACCTCTTGGCTCGCCGCGTCGAGGTCTACCGCGAAGGTGAGGAGATAAGGGTCTTCCACGCAGTGGTGGGTAAGCCTTCGACGCCGACCCCCGCCGGAGAGTTCTTTGTCGAGGAGACCCTGAAGATGGCGCCTGCCGAGCCCGGAGGGCCGTTTGCTCTGGCGCTCAGTGCACGCTCCAACGCCTTGCACGAATTCGAAGGCGGTCCGGGACAGATCGCCATACACGGCCGCGAAAACCTCGGCGGGACACTGGGCACCGCCACTTCGCACGGCTGCATCCGACTGGCCAGCGCGAGCATCGACTGGCTGGCCGCACGCATCGGCCCGGGCACGCCGGTCACGATCGAGGAGGGCTGAGATTCGCCAATAGACCGCTCCAGGTGTCACGATGCTGCATTGGTGACTGTCACCGGTGGTTGGCAAAATCTGGAGGATGCCTGATGAGCTTCCTGAGCTGCTCGTCGCCGACAGAGCCCGCTGGCGATCCTGGCTCGGCGGACACCATCACGATCAAGCTGGTGTGTGGCTCGTGCTCGCCAAGAAGGACGTGATCGAGCCGACCAGCCTGACCTACGACGAGGCGCTCGAGGAGGCTCTTTGTCACGGCTGGATCGACGGGCAGATACGGCGCCGCGACGAGCGCACATTTCGCCAGCGGTTCACCCCCAGGCGGGCACGCAGCTCGTGGTCACAGCGCAATGTCGGTCTCGTCGAGCGGCTACAGGCTGAGGGCTTGATGCACCCGGCGGGCCTCGAGGCGGTCGCCCTGGCGAAGGACGATGGACGCTGGGATGCTGCCTACGCAGGTCAGGCAACGATCGAGGTGCCGGCGGATCTCACCGCGGCGCTCGAGGGCGAGCCTCGCGCCAAGGCGATGTTCGAGCGCCTCAGCGGTCAAAACAGGTATGCGGTGCTCTACAGGATTCACGAGGCCAAGCGCAGCGACACCCGTGCGCGTCGCATTGAGCGTTTCGTGGCGATGCTGGCGCGCGACGAGACCATCCATCCGCAGGGCAAAGCCAAGTAGTAGCTCCGCCTGAGTGACGCTAGGCAGCAGGTGGGGCGAGCGCAGCCGCGGCGTGCTTGGCTGTTTCCTTGAAGAACGCTTCCGTGGCCGCGACGTCGAGCGGGCGGGAGAACAGGAAGCCCTGACCGTTGTCGCAGTCCTCGTCTCTGAGCAGGGAGAGCTCCTGGTGCTGCTCGATGCCCTCGGCAAACGTCTCGATCGAGAGTGCCTTGCCGAGTTGCACGAGTGTGCGGATCAGCGTCTCACCCTCCTTGTTGTGTTTGAGCCCAGAGATAAAGGAGCGGTCGATCTTGAGCGCATCGACAGGGAACTGCTGGAGGTGGGCGAGCGAGGAGTAACCCGTGCCGAAGTCGTCGATCGCGATGCGCACCCCCAGCTCCTTGATGGCGGCAAGGCGCCTGGCGGTCTCCACGACGTTGCGCATGAGCGTCGTCTCGGTGATCTCGATCGTCAGCGTCGACGGCTCCAGGCCGCCCTCGCCCAGCGCCTCTTCGATATCCACGATCAGCTGATCGGAGTCGAGCTGGCGGGCGGACACATTCACGGCCATGACGATCTGGTAGCCGGCCTGATGCCACTCGGCGCCCTGACGACATGCCTCGTGCAGCACCCACCTGCCGACATCCGTGATCAGCCCGGTCTCCTCGAGCAATGGGATGAACGCATCAGGCTGGACGATGCCGCGCACCGGATGGCGCCAGCGGATCAGCGCCTCGACACCCGTGGGCTTCATGTCGCTCAGATCCAGCGTCGGCTGGTAGACGAGGAAGAACTCGCCGTTCTCGAGCGCTTCGCGGAGATCCATATCCAATTCCATGCGGTTCTGGACCTTGTCCTGCATCCCGCTCTCGAACACCGCATAGCGATTCTTGCCATCCCACTTGGCGCGGTACATGGCGATGTCCGCGTCGCGCAGAAGCTCCTCGGCGGAGGCGCGCTCGCCGGCGGCAATGCCGATGCTGGCGGTGACGGTCAACCGCGTTTCCTCCGCGCCGAGCTTGAACGGGTGCTTGAGCGCCTCCAGCAGGCGCTCGGCGACGAGCTCCGGGCCAGCCGCCAGCGAGAGCTCCTCGGCGATCACCACAAACTCGTCCCCGCCGAGGCGCCCAAGCGCATCGGCGTGGCGCACAACTCCCTCGAGGCGAGCGGCCACAGCGCGGAGAAGTTCATCGCCAACCCCGTGCCCGAGCGTGTCGTTGATGGTCTTGAAGTTGTCAACGTCGATGAACAGCGCCGCAACCGGCGTCTTGTTGCGAGCGGAGCGCGCCAGCATCTGCTCGACGCGATCGAGTATCAGGGTCCGGTTCGGCAGACCGGTAAGCGGGTCGTGCGTGGCGAGAAACGCGAGCTCCTCCTCGCGCCGGCCAAGCTCTTCGTCGGTCCGCTGACGCTCACTCTCGAAGGATTCACATACGCGGATGAGGCTGAACTCGAGGCTCATCTGCAGCATGCTGAGCGCCTGCGCCAGCGCCTCGTCGGAGACCTTCAGCTCCGCGGCACTCTCGCGCAGGACGTCTGCCATCACGTTGCGCCACCACAGGCTGCGTCTGGTCACCTCGTTCAACGAGGCCGCGCGGTGGGCGGCCAGCTCGCCGAATATCCGTGACGTTTCACGGGCGGCGTCGTTCGTAACCGCGAGGCCCTCGCCCGCGATCCAGCGAGCAACCGCGATCGTGGAGTTCGTGCAGATCCGTTCGAAGCGCTCCTGCACAGGCTGATCGACCACTTCACCGCCAACGGCGGTGTTGGCGACGGTCTGCGAAAGCACATCGGCGGCCCGCGCCTTGAGCGCCTCACCGAGGCGATCAACTCCCTCCGGGGGATGCTCCATCAGCGCGGACGGCGGCATCGGTGCGCGCGTCTCGGCGCTCCCCACGCTCGAGTGTCGTGCCGTCATCTCAGCTCGCTTGGCCGGTCGCGCCCGCTGCTGGGAGGTCGACCTCGAACAACCCGTCGACGCCGTCCACTTCGGTGGGCTTGCCCATGAACAGGCCTTGCGCCATCGTGCATCCCATCGTCTGCAGGGTGGTCATCTGCTCGTAGGTCTCGATCCCCTTGGCGACGACCGTCAGCGACAGGTCACGACCGACGATCAGGATCGCCTCGAGCAGCCAGCTGCGGTAATCCTCGTCCTCCGCCGCGGCCAGCGAGCTGCGGTCCACCTTGAGGAAGTCGATCGGCAGCCGGCGCAGGTCGCCGTGGTGGGCATAGCCGCTGCCTCCGAAATCATCGATCGCGATCCGTACGCCGAGACGCTTGATCTCTTCCAGGCGGGCAACGGCCGCGCTCACATCGCTCATGACGGTGGCCTCGGCGACGTCCAGCGTGAGCAACGATGGCTCGATCCCCGACTGCTGCAGAGCGCGCAGGACGTCGGTGGGGAAGCCACCGCGGTTCAGTTGGGCGGCCGATACCTTCACCGAGATGCCGACCCGGTGGCCCGCGACATTCCAAGCCGCGGCCTGGTTGCAGGCCTCCTCCATCACCCAGCGGCCGATCGGCACGATCAGGCCCGTTTCCTCCGCAAGCGGGATGAAGTCCTCGGGCGGGACATTGCCCCGCTTCGGGTGCTCCCAGCGGATGCGCGCCTCGAGACCTCCCACCTTGCCTGTGCTGAGGTCGTAGATCGGCTGGTAGAGCAGCGAGAACTGCCTGTCTGCGAGCGCCGCGTTGCAGCTCCACCTCGAGCACTCCGCGACCCTCGATCACGGAGCGCATGTTTGCGTTGAACAGCGTGTAGCGATCCTTGCCGGCGGCCTTGGCGGCGTGCAGGGCCAGCTGCGCGTCACGCAGCAGATCGTCGGGGCTGGCGTAGCGGCCAAACGCGAGGCCGATGCTTGCCGTCATGAAGAAGTTGGGGCCAAAGTCCTCGAGCTCGAAGGGCTTGTGCAGAGCCTCGATCACGCGACGGGCGAGTGCGTCGAGACGCGCCCCGCGGGCTGCTGACTCGACCAGGATCACGAACTCGTCGTCACCGAGTCGCCCGACGGTGTCACCGGCGCGCACCACCGCGTCGAGGCGTTCCGCCACGTTCTTGAGCAGCTGGTCGCCCGCGTCGCGCCCGAGCTTCTCGTTGACGTCCTTGAACCAGTCGATGTCGATGAACAGCGCACCCACGAGCAGCCCCGACTGGCGGCCGGCACGAGCGAGCATGCACTCCGCCCGGTCCATCATCAGCGGGCGGTTGGGCAAGCCGGTGAGGGCATCGTGGAGATCGTCGTGCGGAAGCTCGGGTGTGTCGGACTGCACCGGCGCGGCCGGGGTACGCGGGGAGCCGAGCAAAAATGCGAGCACCCCTACGAGCAGGCTCAGCGCGATACCGCCGATCAGCAGCACGAGCGCGTCGCCGTCCGAGAACACGCTCGCACCTGCGGCTGACGCGTAGCTCGTCACCGTCCACCCGTTGTGCAGGCTGGTTGTGACGCTTTGGCCACCGGACTGGGAGGCGCCGCTCGTGAACACGACGTTCGCTCCATCCGCGTTGTAGCTCAGGCGCGCGGCCACGGCCGGGTGACCCTTGAGCACCTGTGTCAGGACGACGCCCGGCAGCAGCACCTCGCGCAGCCAGCCAACCGACGCGGCCGTGCGACCGAAAACACTGACTGGCGTAGCGTTACCCCTGTAGACAGGCGTCTCAATGCTCAGCGCTTGGCTTTGCCCCACTGAGACCGGCGCATAGCTGCTGCGGCCTTCGTCCCTTGCGTACAGCAATGCGGGCGTACGGGCGCAGTAGTCGAGGCCCGCCGGCGAGCTCAGAGCGGCGCTTCTGACTAGTTCAGCGCTCGTGAGACAGTAGTAGTGGTGGTTGGTAGCGGGGACCACTTTGGCTACCGCGGCAGCCAGAGTGGCGGCGCTCGCGGTCGTTGTCGCGGTGGCCGTTGCCGCAGTCCCTGTGGCGGTTGCAGTTCCTGTGGCCGTGGTTGCCGGCTTGAGCGCGTGCCCCGTGACCTGCGCATCGAAGGCTGGTAGCTGTGCCTTGCGCACGAGTGTCAGGAGGCCCAGGTTGTCAAGCTCTGGGAAGCGGTGCAGGGTACGCGCCCATTTCACCCACTTGGCGAATTCCGCGGGGGACGCCTTGGGGTTGTTGGCGAAGAACGTACTTGCACTGACGGCAAGCTCTTCCTCGCGCTGGATTGCCAGCTTGAGCGACGAGGCAACGGCCGCGGAGCTCTGCTGGAAGCTCGAGCGACCTTCGGTCGCATCGCTGTTCGCTACCGAATGCGCGCCAAGCAAGGAAGCGACCGTGCCAGCGGCGATGAGCAACAGCGCCACTGCCGTCCACAGCGCCTTGCGGCCATTGAGCAGAGCCGTTACGCGGCTGGGGTCCGACGGTGGCGTGGCGGCAGCTCCATTGTCAACACTGGGCGCAACAACGGGATAGGGGCTGGCGAGGACAGGCTCAGAGCCGAAGTGCGGGAGCGGTGCACTGCCCGGCTCGCTCGCATAGGAGCCCGGGTCCAGGTCACGCTCGGGGTTGTCTTGTGGGTTTTCGCTGTCTGACATGACGATCTCCTCCGCACCAGGCATCCACGCAAACACGCCCGTGAGCTGATCGTGCCCAGGCGCCTGTGTGCATGTGGAATCTGCGTCCATCTCGACAAATAGGCGAGTGAGGTTTACCTCTGCAGATTTGCTTGCCACTACTGTCGAGGGCCGGCGGCGAGCGATGTAGAACCCGCCTCAGGGCCTTGCGATAGCGGCCCATCGGCGGCTACCGAGGGCAATGATTACAAAGTAAACATCCGGTTATGACTACCTAGGACCCGGCGGCGCGCTGGTAGAAAGCGCGGGTCCATCGTCGATGATCGGAGATCTCGTGCGTCGAGTTAGCGCCCTGCTGTTCACCGTTTTCGTGCTCGCCGGAACAAGCGTCGCAACGCTGGTCATGGTTGCATCCGCCTCGGCGTCAGAAGCCCTCACCACATACACCCCGGAAACGCCGACAGTGGACACCGTGTCCGGAGGGCCATGGAACACCTCCCAGGGCGACCCAAGCGCGGGCGAAGCCTACCCGCTCTCAGACCTGCTTCCGACTTTCACGCCTGGCGGCCCCGAAACGACGCTTGGCGGTGTCAGCGAGCCAAACGTCGCTGTATACCCGGGTACCGGCACAGTGCCCTACCCGAGCGGCGTCGCCGGGACCCCGGGGCCGCTCGATGGCTATTGCTCGAGCCTTGGCGCGAACCCCGAGACCGGCACGCCCGTCTCTCAGCCGGCGGGAACCTCGCTGCCGTTCTCGCCCTACTACTTCCCGGACGTCGTGCGTAACCCCGACGGCTCCCTGACCGGCTACTTCGACTACCGCCCGAAGGACGCCGACGAGGCGATCACCGTCGCCCGCTCCACCGACAATGGCAAAACCTGGACCAGCGAGGGCGAGGCGCTCGAGCAGAACCACGGCTACTGCCCGACGGCTGACACCAACGACGACGGCCAAGGACACCCTTACGTAGCGTCGATCGGCGGCTCCACGAAGCTGTACACGCTCAACCGGCCGGCGGGCGACTACGAAGGCGTGGGGCTCATCGTGCACAACGTCGAACCGGCCGCCTCCGACCCGCTCGCGTCGCTGCCCGCGAGCGAATCGGTGGGGATCGACCCCAACACCTACGCAGAAGAAGAAGTCGAAGTCCCCACCAGCGGCGGCGTCAACATCCCCGTCTCCACGCTCGGCAGCGAAGGCTCGCCGGAGCAGATCGTCGCCGGCCCCTATGAGGATTACAACGCGGCCTCACCGTGGCAGTCGGTGATCACCTGTAAAGGCACGAGCACTTCCCCTGTAGCTCTGACGGGCTGCACAGTTGCTGGGTCAGCAGCGCTTGTGGTCAAGCCGAAGGACGACCTCGTTCAGGTGATCGCGACCGCAGCCTCTTCGGCATCGGTCCCAGCGGGACCGAACAAACCGAGCGGCGAAGGGGGGTTGGCCGAACTCAAAATCACCAACGGCAACTCCGTCGTCTCGCCCTTCACCACTTTCATCCTCAACGAAAACGCGCCCAACCGACTGTATATCGACGGCGACACCGTGTACTGCACGCAGTCCAACGCCAATCCCACGACGAAGATCGAGGACTGCACGAACACCAGCGGCTCAGCACTATCGGTGAGTGCAGGTAATGCGATCACGGCCGACCCGATCCTCCCTCCACACGCCACAGTGACCACGGGCCTGAAGGCCCCGGACGGCATCGTCGGCACGTTGCCCTCTTATCCTGGGGCCCCCGCGAACTCGACAGTCGTTCTCTACACCGAGAAGCTCCTCGCGTACTTCATCGTCGGCACCACCAACGGTTCGGTCAGCGGATCAACCTATAAAGCCGGCACGATCGCGCTGCCCGCGACAACCATCAACTACACGCCGTCGGTACACCAGAGCGAGCCGCTGCCGAGCACTGGCTCGTTTAAAATCTACCTCGGCACGACGGTCACCTCACCAATACAGGAAGTCACCTGCACCGGCGTGACCCCGGCGACCCAGGCGGGCGTGCCCGCCGGCAGCGAGAACCTCACGGGGTGCACCGGTGGCACCGGCTCGGTCAAGGAAGGCAACTGGGTTGGCGGACCGAACGCGGCGATCGCACCGCTCTCCACGCTGGAAAAGATCGGCGAGGGCAAGAACTCCTCCTCAAAGGGACCGCAGAAGCTGTTTGCCAACAACGAGGACTACACCGTGCTGCGCGCCGCGTACACGGAAAACGGCATCAACTTCACCGATCTCGGCCCGATCAGCGGCTCCACCTCTGGTACCGGCAATGACACGGGCTCCTACAACGACCTCTCGAACCCGTACCAGCAGTCGAGCCCCTCGAACACCAGCCCGACGAACCTGGCCCCAGGTGAATCGGACACGACACAGCTGCGTTACATCGGCTCGCGGGGCACGATCATCACCAACCCCAACGGCAGCTACGGCATGTTCCTCTCGGGATCATGGGCGACTGACGGCGACAGCGACGCGTTCAATCAGATCTTCTACACGACGTCGACCAACGGTAAGGAATGGTCGGTACCGAAGGTGATTGTGAGCACCGACTACACGTTCTCTGCCTCGGCGAACCAAGACAAAGCCCTTGGCGAAGGCAAAGACGAACCGCTGGGAGTGAGCGCGTACTACTCCGGCCGCGCGTACGGCCCGGCCGTCGTGCAGAACCCCGGCGGGTCGCTGACGATGGTGTTCAGCGGCTACCGGCTCCCGAAACCGATCACTAGCGTCGGCACGGTACTGGGCACTGGCACCAACCGGTACACGATCGGCGCCAAGGACCCGGCGCTTTACCGCAACATCCTCACGCTGCACCTGAAAGCGCAGACCTCGCCGGGAGTCTCGACGACAACATCGTTGAGCTCCTCCGATGAAGGCAAGGGTGTGGCCGGGGAAGCTATCAGCTACACAGCTACGGTGGCACCCGTGACACCTGGCGCGGGTACGCCGTCGGGCACCGTGTCCTTCTCCGACAGCTACGGGCCGATCAGCGGATGCGAATCCGAGCAGCTGAGCCTCAGCTCTCCGGCTACAGCGACATGCAACACGAGGATCACGCATCCGGGTAGCGACGAAGTCAGCGCCAGCTACTCGGGCGACTCGAACTACGCCGGCTCATCGGGGTCGACGAGCGAGACAGGGGACGAAGCGCCGGCGATCACCTCCGCAGACAGCACCACGTTCACGCAGGGGAGCGAAGGCAGCTTCGCCGTCACCGTGAACGGCACGCCCACGCCTACAGTCAAAGAGACTGGGGCACTGCCCAACGGCGTTGAATTCAACCCGGCCAACGATGTCCTTTCGGGCACAGCCACCGAAGGCGGTAGCTACCCGATCACCTTCACCGCCAGCAACGGTGTGGGCACAAGCGCGGTGCAGAGCTTCACGATCACCGTGGACGCCGCTCCCGTGATCACCTCCGAAAGCAGCACCACGTTCAGCGTGGGTAGCGAAGGTAGCTTCACCGTGACGGCCTCTGGTAACCCGGCGCCCAGCATCACCGAGGCGGGGGCACTGCCGACCGGCGTGGAATTCAAGAACGGGATTCTTTCCGGGACCCCAGCCGAAGAAGGCGTGTATCAGATCACCTTCAAGGCGGCCAATGGAGTCGGCACGGATGTTGTGCAGAACTTCACGCTGACGGTGGACTCCTCGCCGTCGATCAACTCCAACGACAGCACCACGTTCACCAAGGGAAGCGAAGGCAGCTTCACCGTCACCGCAAGTGGCACTCCGACACCGGCGATCACGGAGAACGGCACGCTGCCGACCGGCGTGGAATTCAAGAACGGGGCTCTGTCCGGGACACCGACACAGGAAGGCTCGTTCTCGATCAGCTTCACGGCCAGGAACGAAGTGGGCTTCTCTACCCAGAGCTTCACCCTCACGGTGGACGCAGCCCCAGTGATCACCTCAGCGGATCAAGCAACGTTCACGAAGGGAGTGCAGGGCAGCTTCCCGGTAACAGCGACCGGCACGCCGCAGCCGACGATTGGCGAGAGGGGGACGTTGCCCAATGGCGTGGAATTCAAAAACGGCGTCCTGTCGGGCACGCCGACGCAGGTCGGCACCTTCGACGTGACGTTCACTGCGAGCAACGGTGTCGGTTCTGACGGCGTCCAGCACTTCACGCTGACGGTGCTCGGCTTCCATGTGACGACCAAGTCGCTGCCAGGCGTGAAACGCGGCACGTTCTACAGCGAGCAGCTCAATGCACTGGGCGGCGTCACTCCCTACAAATGGAAGGTGACCGAAGGCAAGCTCCCCGGCGGTCTGAAGTTGTCAGGCTCGGGGCTGTTGTCGGGGACGCTGAAGGCAACGGCAGATCCGACTGATCACCCCGTTACGCTCACTGTGACGGTGAGGGACAGCACCAAGAAACACCGCCAGATGGCCTCGGCTACGTTCATCCTGCAGGTTTCATAGGCCAGCGGGCGGGTGCACCCTTTGGTGCCTTCGCCACTTCAGAAAACATCCGGGCCTCCTTGGCGCCGGGCGGTTGCCAAGCCGCCGGCACCAAGGAGGACACCATTCACTCAGCCAGCCACGCGCTGCCTGCGCCGACCTCTGTTCGCCACTTTCGCCCCGTAGCGTTTATCTGCGCTCGCGACACACCGAGCCCGTTGGCTCTTCGGCTGTTTCTCGCACTGGCGCAGCGCCCGTGCTAGCGACTGGGCTCGCGTCAGAGACGCTTTGAGCTTGGTCACTTCTTCCTGGGCCTTCTTCGTGGCAACTTCCGCTTCCTGCTGTTTCGTGACCGCCGCGGCGATCTGGGCATTTGCTTCTTCTTCGTGCTTTTTCGCTTCTTGCCCGGCCTGTTTGGCGTGTTCTTCGTAACTCGTCAAGGCTTCTTCTTCGTGCTTTTTCGCTTCTTGCCCGGCCTGTTTGGCGTGTTCTTCGTAGCTCGTCAAGGCTTCTTCTTCGCCCTTCAGGGTTGCCTGCAGGGCCGCAACTTCTTTTTCATGTTGTTCGGCTTCTATTTCTTCGGCAGAGACGGCCTTGATTTCTACCGGGACGGTCGGGTGGACGGTCATCGCCAATTCCACCCCCGTTGGCACGAATGGGTTGCTGCTTCGTCTGCCTGTAGGGATTGCCTGGACGCGTTCGCCTTTTGCGTTTTCGTATTCATTAGGCGTCTGCACGCTGTCTACCTGGCTGAGCGTCGCTGTGAACGACGTCGATTCTTGATCTATCGGGCTTACGGGAGCGAGGAATGAACCCTGTCCTTGAGCAGATTCGGCCCCGCATTCGAAGGAGATGTACGTGCCGCCACTGGGGTTTAGAAGGATCCCAACTTCGCGTTTCGCTTGATCGATGTACACGAGATCACCGACGATGGAACCCGTTTTGATTTCCCCTTCGGGAGCACGTTCGGAGTTACATTTTTCGCCTGCGGCTTCGCACCCCGTGAACCAGTAATTGGATTCGGTTGACCGTGGGCCGGTGATTTCACCTTCGCCGTGAGAGGCGGTGCAGTGCACGAGGATTTTGAAGCCGGCCATCTCGGCTGTCACCGTCTCGCCTTCAGCGGCGAAGTGGACAGGCAGGCTATGACTGGGGGCTACGAGTTCGAGGACCGGCGAAGCCGCGCTGGCACCTGCCGGGACGAGCAGGAGCGCCACAACCGCGACGAGTGCCACGGCGCAATGACGACTACCCCGAAGGACTCGACTGCGCTTTGGCTTCTGTGGCGCTCGTGGCTTCATGCGACTACCCCCTGTTGATATTGGCGCGAAAGGCGACCCATTGGTATATCTGCCAGATGCCCAACTACTCAACTTCTCTGGAGCAGTGAGACGGCCGCTGAGGTTAGTGACGGGTCTCTAGCGATACAACAGGCGTCTCCCATTAGCCAGTGGGAGACCGGGAATGCAACTCGTGGGACTGCCTCAGTCCTGGGAGGGCTGGGCGGCGTCCAGGTCGTCCAGATCGACGAGATCACGTGGTCGCCCAGCCGCTCGCTTCATCGCCCGAAGGTCCTCGAGCGCGCATATCGGAATCGTCACGCCAGCCATCTCGACGCCGATTGCTTTTTCGCGCAGCTCGTCATACGGCAAGACTCCCTCGAGCCCCTGGACTACATCCAGATCGCCGAGCTGTGTGGCGATCAACGCTCGCTCGCCGCTACGCAGCAGCCCTGCGATAGAGCGCTCGGACCCGAGAAACGATTCCCCGAGTTGAACATGACCACCTAGCTCGGCAGCGACGCGGGCAAGGACGTCGAGGTTCTCCGGAGATGGGTCGGGGACGATGTCGCAATCCTTCGTTCCCCGCACGACACCCCATGATCCCAGCGCCAAGCCGCCGATGACGACGAGCGAACGTCCGCCTGCAAGAGGCGTACAAAAAGCTGGTCAAATGACGGTTCGCTCAAAGAGCACGCCGCGCAGCATCACGCAACTCGAACAGCTTGCGCGTCAACGAGATCGTCTCTTCGAGATTCACGACGAGCGGTCGCTGCCCATCGGCATATAGCCGCAGGCGCCGCACGCGCTCCCCCTCCAAGTCAGGCGATTGCTGTTCAGATTGCTCAGGCATCGATCCAACCCAGTGGGCGATCCAGGATTCGAACCTGGGACCTCTTCCTTATCAGAAGCCTTCCGAGGACGTCCTGGAATCGGACGATTTGGAGGGGTTTTACTGGTGATTGAGTGCCGTGTCCGGCTGGCCTGAATTATCGGTGTTTGCGGGCGATTCCGGGGGGTTTGGGACGGCAGATGGGCTTTCCGTCCCAATGAAGACGCGGGCCGGAAGCCGGCAGTGCTAGGAACTTCCCTACTGGAGTGTTCGGCCTCTGCCCCCTCAGCCCTCAACTGCGCAAGCTTGGCCCAGGTGTGATTGCTGGTGTAGAGTGTGGTAAGGTACTCGGAAAGTTGCGATAGGCGCAGCCGTCTGTATGAAGGAGCCAGCTTATGCTCACCAAGGAACGCATGCTCGAGGTCGAGCGCGAGGCGACCACGCTAGGTATCGGGGCTATTGCCGAACAGCTTCAGGCGAACCTCGGCCAAGCGCTGACCGCGCATATGGCCGGCTTGGCCGACACCCGCCAGATCGGACGGATCAGCCGCGGCGAGCACCGCCCACAGCAAGCGACTGCCAGGCGCCTGCGTGAGGGCTACAAGGCCGTGAGCATGATCGCCGAGCTCTACGACTGGGAAACAGCCAAGGCATGGCTGTTCGGCACCAACACGCGCCTCGATGACCAAGCACCGGTCGAGGTACTCGGGACGGCCACGACCGACCAACAGTTCACCGACATCGCGCGAGCTGCCAAGCAGTTCGCCAGCGCGGACGGGTGAGTCTGCACGATCGCCGGGCGGTCTCTGGCGAGTCGCGCACTACTCCGACCCGCTGGGGTTCGCACCCCGCGATCGCTGCTCATGGGGGGCACAGCTTCAATGACGTCCAGCGCAGACATCGCACGCTGTATTGCGCGGCCACCCAGGAGACCGCGCTACGCGAGGTGCTCGCCGATCTGCGACCCAATGCCGAGGTGATCGCTAAACACCTGGAGCTCTACGGAGCAGAGGCAGCGTCGTCTCTGCCCAAAGCAGCCATCACCGAGAAGTGGCGGCAAGACAACGTGCTCATGTCCTGCACGCTTGTCTACGAGGGACGTCTGCTCGATCTCACCGACACCCACCAACGTCAAGAGATCGAGACGCGCCACGCGCAACTCCTGGCCGATCACGGCATGTTCCATCTGGACATGCACGAGATCACCACCCGCCGACGAATCGTCACACAGACGATCGCCACCGACGCCTACAACAGCCTCGACGTGGCAGCCATCGTCTTCGCGTCAAGCCGCGACGGACAAGCCTGCACCGCTATCTTCGAGGGCCGAGCGGAGCTCGAAAGGACAGACCCACCGATTGCCCTGACCGACCCGCCACCGCAGTCACTAGCCACGGTCGCAACCGACTGGAAGCTCGGGCTTTCCTCAGCCGCCCCGGCTACCCGCTGAGAGCCCCCTCCACAGGCGCCACATCCCAGCAAGAACACGCCCGTGCATCAGCGCCTTGCGCGGTCTCGGCTCGCGCGCGGGATTTGGCAGACGGCCGGCGACCGCTGCTTGAGATACTTCTCCGCAGCCGAACTGACACACTTCGGCGCATGAGCGGCGGGGGTTCACCGCAGAAGCCAGTGACGGCCTTTGTCAGCTGGGCGCACGGCGACGCGGCTTGGCAGCAGACGGTTCTCGATTTCGTCTACAGGCTGCGCGCGGAGGGGATCGACGCCGACGTGGACCTGTTCGAGCAGCACAACCTGGATGTGAACTGGTCGACCTACGGACCCAACGCGATAAAGACGAATGAGTTCGTGCTGATCGTAGTGAGTCGCGCGTATCAGGAACGCTGGACCGGAGAGAACAACCCGAGAGTCGGCGCGGGAGCCGCGCGCGAGGCCAACGTCCTGAAGGCACTCTTCGACAGCGACCAGAAGGCGTTCTACCGCAAGGTGAAGGTCGTGCTGCTTTCCGGCGCGGACAAGACCGACATCCCGTCCGAGCTGGGAGCGGCGGTGCAGCGGTTTCAGATCGACCCCAGCTCGGACACGAGCTACGAGGACCTTCTTCGCACGCTGACCGGCCAGCCGGCATTCCCTCGCTCGGCGGTCTCGACAGTGCCAAGCCTTCCCCCCAAGACCGCCCTCGACACGCCGGGCGACGCGTCACCGAGCCCTCAGGCTCCCAGCGTGCGCGACATCGACATCCCGCTCGATTCCGCTGAAGAGGTCGCGCTCGGCCTGGTCGCCACGGACCCGGTCGGCTATTCGGCGGGGGCATGGACCTATCCACTTCACTACGCGCTGACCAGGCGCGGCCTGACAGAAGCGCAGGCGACACTCGCGCTCTCCTCACTGGTGTCGAAAGGCCTGCTGGAGCAGGTCGAGCGAGAAAGCAGCGACCGGGACTCGGGACAGCCTTCGACCGCACCGGCCTACAAATTGACCGACCGCGGCCTGGAGATGGCGCGGAGCAGCGAGCGGCTTCGGCAGTTCCGTGCCCAATACTGCTATGACCTGGACCTCAAGGGCAGCAAGGAGCAGAACGAGCCGTTCCTGCAGGCCCTCAAGGACAGGGACGGCGTGCATCGTCAGACCAGGTTCATCACCGGCGCCGCGCCGGGCGCCTCTCGCATCCGCGTGTGGTCGGACGATCCCGTCGCGCGGGAGTCGCTGCGGACGATCGGGCTGCAGACGGGCGCGACGATCGTCCGCTGGCAGGAAGCCTGAGGAGGAGACAAGTGGTGCGCAAGGCTGTTCGGAAGTGTCCTAATTTTGTCGTGAAGAGCCTCGACTTGACTGTCGGCGAGATCGTGGAGGTGGCTGGGCGTCGCTATGAGGTCGTCCCGGATCGAGAGGGTGGCGTGACGATCGAGCCGCCGATCACCCCGGCGGCAGAGCTGCACGCCCGGAGGGAACCAAGGCCGCCTCCGCAGAGGACTTCGAGCGTCTCTCGGTCGATGTGCCCTTTGACGACGAGGGCTAGCGACGCAGTTGCGGTAGGCGGGCGACTCTCCGGCATACGAGGCCGGACAAGCGTTGGGGTCGTGGGCAGGCATCCCCCTGCTGTCCATCATCAGTAGTCGCTGTCAGGTCGGCAGGGTCCTCCCTGCCGACCTGAGTGACCTTTCAGCGGAGGGGACGGGTTCTGTCAAGGACGGGCCGACAGGCCCCGCCGCAGGCGGCCCCGCAGGGGCGACCTTGACAGGTTCCGACCCCGGAGCTACAGGCAACACAGGCTGTGGTGACCGGCGCCAGCAGGGCTGTACGAAGCACGACGCGAGCGTGTCTCCCATAACGTCCGACGTGTGATCATGACCCGGTGAGACAAAGCCCGCGAATGTGCTGTCCGGTCACAACATCCCACGCAAGTTCCACATAGGCTTTCAAGAGGACGCTAACGCGCTGGTCGCACGGGCCGGTGGGCCGGTGGGCTGTTCGCGGGCTTGCCTGGCTGCGTCGATGAACGATGGTGGTGCGATCCTCATGTAGTACCGGAACCCCAACGCGCTCAGTAGGCGGTTCTCGAACACACGCACGATCTCGGTCATTGCGCGGCTGGGTGTGATCTGGCCGATTACCCGTTGGGCGAACAGCAGAAAGGCGTAGTGGCGTGCGTGCGCGGCCGAGAAGGCACCGTAGCGGGCCAGTGCCTGCTCGCGCGTACGCTCGCCTGCCAGCACGGCGCGCAGCTCGCGCCCGCAGGCAAGGCCGAAGTAGAGTGCCGTGCGGATGCCCTCAGCTGTCAGGGGGAGGCAGTGCCCAGCTGAGTCGCCGACAAAAAAGAGGCCGTCCTCGGTAGCTGCACGCAGCTGATGGGGGATCCAGTTTCCCTGGTACCCCAGAGGTGCTACGCCGACCTCGCCTGCGAGGCGAACGGTTGGCTCCTTGACGTGGTGGGAGGGCCAAAAGGAGCCAACGCCGACCCGCAGCTCATCGTGCGCTGGAAAGCTCCAGCCGTAGCCCGCGCGGACGTAGCGAGAGTCGATCCACACCTCCATTTTGTCACCCGTGCCTGCAGGGTGCACCTCTAGTCCCCGCGACAGACGTGCGTGTGGCGGCTGGATCGTGCTCGCGTTGGACAGCACGCGCCTCCACCCGAGCGCATCCACGATCAGGGGCGCGCGCAGCTCGCCTCTGTCAGTGTGCACGATATTCTCCTCGCGCCCAAGGACCGTGGCCGTCTGCAGCTCGAGTTCCGAGCAGTTTGCTTGCTCCCACATCAGTGCACAGAGCTCGCGATAGTCGAACGTAGAGAACGACCACGGCAGGGTCCAGCGCCCGGTGTGGCAAGGGGTATGTACGACTATCTCGTTGAAGGTTTGACGCCAGCAGCTCATCAGCTCGAGCGCTTTCAGCCACAAGGTAGGCATGGCACAGGCCGAGGTCTGATGCTCGCCGAGCCCGTAGCGATCGATCACAAGCACCCGTGCACCTGTACCTGCCAGCTCCCGCGCGACCGCCAGGCCGGCAAAGCTGGCACCGCACACAAGCACGTCGCAGTCGCACGTCAAGCGAGTTGGCTGCACCAGCCGATTCGTCGCTTGCACAGTCAATGTCGGCTGGTCATCCATATCGGAACGTGCGCAGACTCCCACGGACACGCGATACAGCGTGTGCCCCCGGAGATATCGGCGATCAGCCCAGCGCGAACGACTCGCTTCGGATCGTCTCGTGCTTCCCGGATCCACTCATCAGCGTTAGCGTGTACTTGCCTGCTCGCAGTGAGTGCAGCGGCGTTAGCCGCAGGCTCATCCGTCCGCGCGCGGTGCGGGCCGTGCCGGTCGCGTACACCAGACCGTGACGCGAGAGCGTCGCCTGCGCGGCCGGCCCGGTGGTCGTGAAGCTCACGGCGCCGGAGACGAGCTTGGTCGTGCAGTGCTGCTTTCCTTTGATCTTTCTGCATGTGACGAGCTCGACTTTGCCTGCAGGCCCCTGGGCGCCGGCGGGGCCGGCAGCTCCCTGTGCGCCCACTTTGCCTGCGGTTCCTTCTTTTCCTGCGGGCCCTTCTTTGCCGGGAGCGCCTTCTTTGCCGTTTGTCCCGTTCGCGCCGCTTTCGCCGTTGGTCCCTTTGGACCCTTCTGGGCCTTTGGGTCCTTCTGGGCCTTCTTTGCCTTCCACGCCGCTCAAGCCCGTGCCCATTCGCCCGATCGCTGGCGTGGTCCCTTCGTCCGTGAACCACATGTCGCCTTCGGGGCCCGCCGCGATTCCGGATGGCTGGCTTCCGCCCGGCAGGCCGAAGCTGAACTCGGTGATCGCTCCGTTCGGCGCCACTCGTCCGATCGCCTGTGTGGTGCCGCGATCCGTGAACCACATGTTGCCTTCGGGACCTACCGCGATCCCGAACGGGCCGGCATCGCTATTCAGTCCAGCGGTGAACTCAGTAATGGTGCCACCCGGCGTTACCTCTCCTACCGCCTTCGTATTACCTTCGTCCGTGAACCACATGTTGCCATTGGGCCCGGCTGCGATCCCGACAGCTTCGGCAAAGCTATTCAATCCGGTGCCGAATTCGGTGATCGTCCCACTCGGCGTTATCTCACCGATGTCGCCGTCGGTGAACCACATGTTGCCATTGGCGCCCAGCGCGATCCTGCGCGGTTCGCCATGCAATCCGGTGCTGAATTCGGTGATCGTCCCACTCGGCGTTATCTCACCGATAGCTTGCGTAGTAGGACCGCCGTCCGTGAACCACATGTTGCCATTGGCGCCCAGCGCGATCCCAAGTGGATTGGCTTCGCTATGCAACCCGTTGCTGAACTCGGTGATCGTCCCACTCGGCGTTATCTCACCGATTGCAGGCATAGTGCCGCCGTCCGTGAACCACATGTTGCCATCGGCGCCCAGCGCAATCCCAAACGGATGAGCTCCGGGATTCAACCCGCTGCTGAACTCGGTGATCGCTCCGCTCGGCGTTATCTCACCGATGGCAGGTGTACCGTAATCCGTGAACCACATGTCGCCATTGGCACCCAGCGCAATCCCGACTGGTTGGGCTCCGTGACTCAATCCGGCGCTGAACTCGGTCGCAACACCCAACGGCGCCGCACATGCGGCCGCCGGGAATAGCGTTATCGCCGTCGCGAGGCCCGCCAGCGACGCGGCAAACAGGGCACGCGCGGCACGCGCGATGGTGATTCTCTCCGACATCAGAGGCTCCCCTCGATAAGCCCCAACGGTGTGAGGCATGATCGATGATCGACACTCCGGGCTTTAACGCGCGGAGCCATCATCGCGTGTCAAACGCCGTGACGTTGCCGGTCGTGTCCCCCGCGAGGCAGAGCGACGTCGATGCGCAGGACACACTCGTTAGTTTGTCTTCAAGCTGGTGCTCCCTGACCCAAGTTTCGCCCTTATTGTTGGTCACGAAGATGTCGCCTATATTATCCACTGCGGCGCAAGTGGAGCTGCCAGTGCAGCTGATAGCGGTGAGACTATTTGTGCCGTCGATGTTGTGCTTAGTGGCTTTGACGCTGCCGCTACTTTCGATCGTCAAGTCGAGCACGTCTCCCGCGCTGTCGACGGCTACACATGATGTCGCCGAGGTGCAGCTAATTCCCTGAAGCGAAGTCGAGCCGTCGACGTCCGTGGACTTCCAGCCTGCCACTTCCTTGACCTTCGCTTCGGTGTTCGCTATGTGAACGCTTCCGTCGCTGTCCGCTATTGCGCAGAACGACGCGGTGAGGCAGTCGACGGCGTTCATCGTGACTACTTCGAATTCCACGATTTCCAGCGCGAGCCATTCAGTTGAGGCCGGTTTGGTCGAGAAGTGGATAAATCCTTCGGCCTGCCCGCTAATGCACAGCGACGCGGAGGCACAGGAGATGGAATCTACGCCGAAGGCCGGGCTGAACGCTTGTTTCCATGTACCCCCGAGCGAGGTCGCGTAATACAGTTTGCCGCCGCCACCGTCTTCGGCTTTGCCGTCGGCAAGCACGCAGAGAGTGCTTGTGGGGCAGTCGACCGCTTGGCTCGGGCTTTGCCCGGTCGGGCCGTTCCACGTGGTCCAAGTCCCTTTCGCGCTAGTACTGATGTTAGTGGCGTAGTACGTGTTGCCTTTGGTGTCGCTCACTACACATTCGGTTGAGCTGGCTATACATGAGACTGCGTTTAGGCCGTTGCCGCTGTCGATCGACTGTTTGTAGTCGGCAGGCGCAGAAGCTGGGTCAAAGGTTGTGACGCTGCCGGACGTGCCTGCGGCGAGGCAAAGTGACGAGGACGCACAGGAAACGCCGGTCAATTTGATTCCAAAGACAAAATACTCATCACTCCAGCTTGTCCCAGCGTTTGTCGATACGAAGATATTGCCTTGGTTATCTACGGCAACGCACGTGGTCCCCACGCACGTGATTGCGGTGAGATCGTTCGCGCCGTCCAGATCTTCTTTGGAGACGGTCGCTTCGCCACTGCCGTTGATCGTGAGGTCGAGGACGTGGCCTTCGCCGTCGATGGCGAGGCATGAGCTCGTAGAGCTGCACGCAATACCGTGCACTTCGCTTGAACTGTCGATGTTCGGCGTCGCCTTCCACCCAGATGGTTCCTTGAGCGCTTTTTCGGTGGTGTTCGCGACATAGAGTGTGCCGCCCTTGTTCACGGCCGCACAGAACGAGGAGGAAAGGCAGGATACTCCGGTCACCGTTTCAGTGATCGTTTCAGAGAGTTTTACTTCGGACCACGTTTTTGAGGCGGGACTTTCCGAGTAGCTGATCCGCCCGCGTGCCTGCGCGGCCACGCAAAAGGATGACGAAGGGCAGCTGGCCGCCAGTACGCCGTACGTTTGTTTGAGCCCTTCGCTCCATGTACCATCGAGTGTGGTCGCGTAGTACATATTGCCGCCGGCGGTTTTTTCTTTGTTTTTACCGTCGACGACCAAGCACACCGTGCTCGCGGGGCATGCGACGGCCTCGTTGGGAGTTTCCGGTTCGCCTTTCGAATTTTTCGGTCCGGGCCACGCGTTCCACGTGCCTTCCAATGTAGCGCTCACGTTTGTGGCGTAAAACGCACTACCGTTGGCTTCGCTGACGACGCAATTAGTGGTGCTCGGTACGCATGAGACGGCGTTCAGGTTGCTCCCGCCGCCTATGGTTTGCGTATATCCCGACGCAGTCGATGTGATCGAACATAGCGCTAGGAGGCTAAGAACAACGAGGTATAGGCACACCACTCCCTGGCGAGGACCACCACATTGACGACTCGCCCCCCTGCCGGGGGATCGCGTAGCCCGCCCATGTCTGCTGCGTCTATTCATCCGCTAATCCCCCGCCACTCGTTGCTTGCGCCCGCGAGTCCTCGCTTGCGCGCCGCACTCTATACCAAGGACACGAATCGTCAAGAGATGCAGCATCGCCAGTGAGATGACTGCCGCAAATTGCGTCGAATAAGCTCGTGGGCTGGGTTGAACTTTGAAAGTTTTGTTTCTGACTATCTGCTTATGTGGCGGACCAGGCGCCGTTCATCGGTAACGCGGGCCTTGCCTAAGTGGCGACCTGATCGCGGCGTGGTCAGTGAGATCCAGGTACCCACTGGCGCTAGTGGGCAGAGGGTTACTCCTAATCCGGTGAGTTTTCGCCTCAGTCCGGTAGGCCTCCCCGGGCCGACCTGCCAGCCATGCCAATGCCTGCAGGCCATGGATTGCTGCGCCTTGCAGCCGCCTCTTCGGGAGCGGTTGGGGTATCTCGCCGCAGATCATGTTCTCGATCACGCCCCAGCCGGGTGAGCTGAGCACGCCAGCCGTGACGGTCCGTGGAAGGCGATCGAGGGCGAGCTTCGCATCCCAGCTGAAGCCGACCGTCGGGCCAAGCTCAGTGAGGACTGCATGACTGTAGGGTTCGAGGGAGCTGATTCGGCCTGCCAAGAAGTCGAGCGCCGTCTCAGCTGCGAGCCTGGCGCTGAGGAACGACTCGGATAGACCGTCACCCAAGAGGGGGTCGATGAGCCCGGCCGCGTCTCCAACGAGCAGTGCGCGTCCGCCGGCTAGGGCACTGCCAGGACGCCGCGCTACTAGCCTGTATCCGCGCAGACCGTCGACCTTGGTGCTGTCGATCCGGTAGCGGCGGCAGAACGCTTTGAACTGCTGGCGCAGGCGCGGCCCTTCGCTTTGCCAGCCACCGATGCCCACGTTGAGGTGATCCCCCTTTGGGAAGATCCAGCCATAGCCTCCGAGTATCGTGCCGAGCTCAAGCGCAAGCGTGCCCTGCCAGCGCTCGGGATCGCTGTGCTCGTATGGCAGCTTGCCCTCGAGCGCAACGGCGTACACCTTGTTGCCGGCAAGTCCCAGAGAACGCGCGCTGGTACCGTTGACGCCGTCGGCGCCGATGAGCAACTCGGTGTCGACACGCTTCCCATCGACACGCACGCCGTGCTCTGAGATTGCGCTTACCTTTACTCCGTCACGAAACGTAGCTCCGGCGGTCACTGCCTGCTCGACGAGGAAGTGATCGAGCCTGTGGCGTTGGGTCATGTAGGCAAGCAGCCGATGCCCACCGCGCCGCATGCCGCGATGACCGCGGAAGCTGAACTCGATGCGGTCTACGGCGTGCTCCACAATTGGCTGTATGTCAAAGGGCAGCTCACGCAGGGCACGTACGGTCACACCACCACCACATGGCTTATCACGCGGAAACGGCGTCTTGTCGAGGAGCAATACACCCACGCCTGCGCGGGCGAGGCGATAGGCGGTGGTCGAGCCGGCAGGACCGGCGCCGACGATGATCGCATCAAAATGTTCCATCTCGTGGTGTTGCGGGCAGCTGTAGAAGTGCGTTGAGCGGAGCCTCCTAGCGCGAGCGTGTGGGCTATGAGGTTTTTACGTCCTTGTTCGTACCGATTCCTGTGCCATAGGGGTTGGTCGCGGTGATCCGGAAGTGGTACTTCTTTTTTGTGGCCAGGCCTGTGATTGTCGTTGATACGGCGACGGGGCTTGTCCCCGATCCTGGTAGCACCGAGCATGGCGCGTCGTGCCCGTAGGATCTGGTAGGGCCATATTCGAAGGTGCATGCACTTACTGCTTCGCCGTTCGGGTTCACCGTGGCGTTTAGGACGGCCGAGGTCGCCGTCACTGAGCTGGCTGCTTGGGTGAGAACCGTAGGCTCGGTCTGGAGCGGTCCGTTGAATGCGCCCAGCCCGTTGGGAGTGCCAACGCCGGAAGGTCCGTCGAAGCCGGGGGCGGCGTCACAGGAGAAGATGCCAACGCAGTCCACGTCCCCGAGCTCCTCGTTGATCGTTGGCTCGCCGCATGGGCCGGGTTCTTCGCCGTCGCAGTAGCCGTTGCCGCCGATGGTGACATCATAAAGCGCGGATGTTTCGCCGAGATGAGTGTATAGCGTCGACGCCGGGGAGCTCACTCCATGGCTGCCGCCAGCGAGGCCGTATAGCGCTGCGATCAGTGGCGATGACAGCGAGGTGCCGCCAACTGTCACCCAACCTGGCGTGAATTCTGGTTCGTAGACGTAGCTGTCGTAGACGTCAAAGCCCGTGTAGGGGTCAGCAACCGCAGAGATATCGTTGTCGAGGCGTTTTGTCCCGCAGCCGGTGCTGACCCAGCCCGGGGCGCCTTGCTGCCAGGAGGGTGCCGTGAAAAGAGTGCTACATCCGCCACCTGAAGCACTGAAGCGCTCGAATTCTTTACGCGAGGGACGACCGCTGTCGTTCCACACCGACTCGCTCTTGCGGGTACCGTTCAGTTTGAGCTTGAGCGACGTTCCTCCGACTGCCACAACGTCGGGAAGCGACGCCGGTGCGTCGGGCATTTCCGGCGCCTTGAGAAAGGCGGCTACGTAGTCCCAGTTCAGGTAGCCTGAGTCGCCTGCAGAGGCAGTGATCACGACTCCGGGGTGATCGTAGGCGGCCTGTTCGGATTCCCCCATCTGGCTCTCTGGCGCACCGTATGAGTTGGAGACCTCGTTCGCGCCAAGATCTACGCCCTCGTTGACGGACGCGGCGAGGTTCGCAAGACTTTCTGAGTTGGCCTCGACGAGCAGGATCTTGCAACTTTGACAAGCGCTATGCACGGTCTCCACATCAAGGGTCTCCTCGAGTGACCACCCGGACGTGTCCGCCGGGGGGAATGATTTTGTGCTTCCCGTCTGGCTGACCTTCCTAAAGCAGCCATTCGCTTTCGTGCAAGCTGCCAGCCCGTACTCGATGTCGAATGTACTGAGGTCTTGTTCGATGTTTGGATCGTCGTAGGCATCCACGATCGCGATCGTTTGTCCAACCCCGCCCAGCGACGGCAGGAAGCCGTATGCGCTCGCGAGATCCCCAGGAGTAAGGCCGCCTGCCGGGCCTCTGGAGGACGAGCCTGCGCCGAGCTGATACGGCCTCGCTCCGGCGGCACTCGCGGGAGCTGGGAGGAGAGCCAGCGCAAAGCACGCTGCATCTCCCGGCTTGGGGGCCGCACACACCTGGTGGACCTTCGCATAGAGCATCCCTTCCTGAGAGATCGGAAGGCTTGCCCATGCTCGCAGCGCCCCACCTCCGAGGATCACGCTACATGTGACTACCGCAATGACAGCGACTTTCACAGATCTCATGCTTGTAATCCCCTTTCGAACGTCGTGCTCGAGCTGAACCTCAGGGCTTACCGAAAGCGCCTTGCGCCCGTTACGCAGCCCACCGACCGTCTCCGCGAGGATCTCCCAGGCCCAGTCCGCACATCGGCCGATTGTGTATCCCAATATGCCGCCCGCCAACACATCGCCGGGATAGTGGGCACGCCTGTGAACCCTTGTATACCCAAGCATCGCGGCAAGGCCATACAGCCAGTTGCGGCGGGGAGAAGTGTGCATCCAGGTCGCTATCGCGAACGCACACGCGGCATGCGTACTCGGGAAACTGCTAGCAAACCCCAAACGGCCGACCGGGGAGGCGTCTTGCCCGGCACTTGGGCGCGGCCGGCGAATCGTGAGCTTGCCTGACGTTGAGATGAAGGCAGTCAACCCGACTAGTCCCGGCACGCACAGCCAGCGAACGCGCGAGCCACGATCCTTGAGTAGCCCTGCGACGGTAAGAGGCATCCACCACAGCCTGAATGTCACCGCCAACACCATTCGGCGAGCTGTCATGCCCATCAGCTGTTGCGCTCGTAGACAAGGTCTGTCATCTCGCGTAGCGCCGCGACCGAACCGGGGACGGTTGGGGCGAGCTCATCGAGATGCGTGTGGCAGCGGTCGTGGAGTGTCGCTGCCGTCTCTCGCGCATACCCTAGGCCGAACATCGTGACATTCGTCATCGTCCCTCTGCGTCGGTCACTGCCTGGGATCTTGCCGAGCCACCGCGCCTTGCCGGTCTCATCGAGGATGTCATCAACGACCTGGAAGAGGACCCCAAGACTTCGTGCGAAGTCGGTGAATGCTTGGCTCATCTCACCCTCGGCTAGTAGCGTTCCGCAGCGTACGCATGCAACGATGAGGATGCCGGTCTTGAGCATTTGGGTTCGCTCAAGCTCGTGCGAACTGTTGGGCCGATATCGAGTCACGTCGAGAAACTGGCCGGAAACCATCCCGTTGCTGCCAGTTGCCTGGAGCACGACTCTAAGCAGGTGATTTCGCAGCTTCGCAGGGCCAGCCTGCTCCTCGAGGATCAGGCGCTGGGCTTCGCTCAGGAGCGCACAACCTGCGAGGATCGCGACGTCATCGCCATACACCCGATGCAGAGCAGGCCGCCCGCGCCTTTTCGGGTGATTATCCATTGCTGGGAGGTCGTCGACTATCAACGAATTGGTATGGATCATCTCGATGGCGCAGGCCGTCGGAAGGACCTCGTCGATCTGCATTCCCAGTGCCTGGGCGGTGGCCATCACGAGGATCGGGCGGACACGCTTACCGCCATCCAACAGCGCATAGCGCGCGGCCTCCGCGAGCCGATCGGCTGCCTCCGCTACCACGAACTCAACCTTGCCCAGCGCATCCTCGACACGCTCGTGCAGCTCGCCCACCGACAGCGCCGTCAACGTGAACGAATCGCTTGCGCCGCTGAGTGGCAGATCGCCGTTGGCGGCGCGCAGGTGCCCGTTGCGGCGCGCGTCGAGCTCGAGTACCGGCGGCCTCGAGCGGACGACGTGTCCGTTGCCGTTCGCTCGCTCTTCGGTGATCGCTTTGCCATCCATTGCCTTCGTCCTCCCGTCGCTATGCGATGGTTCGCTTGTCCCGCCGCCTGCCCGCTGCGCAACCGGTTACGGTGGGCTCGCCTTTGACGCTCCGACCGTTCCCAGCGCTGGGACGTGCCATGTCAGATCCCAATGGCGCGCGAGACGACTTGGGGGCCTTCATTCTTCCTGGGCGACTGTCGTCACTTCCGGGCGGAATGTCGTCACTTCACCGGTGGTATCTGCCGCAGCACACAGCGTGCTCGTAGAACACGAAACGCTCGTGAGATCCGTGCCGAGCGCGTATTCGTCGCTCCACGACGAGCCAGCGTTGGTCGACTCAAAGACGTTACCCTTACTGTCGACGGCCACGCACGTCGAGCCGTTGCACGTGATTGCGGTGAGATCGTTTGCACCGTCTAGATCTTCTTTGGCAACAGTTGCTTCGCCGCTGCTGTTGACCGTGAGGTCGAGGACATGCCCTTCGCCGTCGACCGCCAGGCATGATGTCGCGGACGTGCAGGCAATGCCGTGCAGCGAAATCGCGCCGTCAACGTCCGTCGACTTCCAGCCTGATTCTTCCTTGATCTTCGCTTCTGTGTTAGCGATGTGGACGTTACCTTTGCTATCAGCGACTGCGCAGAATGAAGCGGTGAGGCAGTCCACGGCGTTCATGGTGCCCGTTCCGATTTCCTCGGCGGTCCATTCTTCTGACCCCGGTTTAGTCGCGTAGCGGATGAAGCCTTCCGCCTGCCCGGTGACGCACAGGGACGCGGAGGCACAGGAGATCGCAACTACTCCGAAAGCCGGTTCGAAGGCTTTGTTCCATGTGCCACCAAGCGATGTGGCGTAGTACAGGTTGCCGCCGTGTTCTGCGGTTTCGCCGGCGGCCAGCAGGCACAGCGAGCTTGAGGGGCAATCGATGGCCTGGCTCGGTTTGGTGGGCCCAGTCCAGGATGTCCACGTGGCGGATTTCAGGGCAGTCAGGCCTTCCGTGTAGCGCTCGTTGCCCTGGCTGTCGCTCGCCACGCAGTCAGTGGCTTCGGGCAGACAGGAGATGGCATTCACGCTGTTGCCGGAGTCGACCGTCTGCGTTTCACTCGCCGAGGCGGCGCGGGGGGTGAAGGCGGTCACGTCGCCTTCTTTGTCCGCCGCGACGCACAGCGCACCGGATGGGCATGCGACGCTCGTCAGTTCCTTGCCGACCGCGTGCTCGACGGTCCACACTTGACCACCGGTGCTCGACACAAGGACGTTGCCTTTGGTATCGACGGCGACGCACGTGACTTCTTCCGTGCACGTCACCGCGGTCAGGTCGTTGCTGGCATCAATGTCGCGCTTCGTTGCCGTCGCTTCGCCGCTGCTGTTGATCGCGAGACCGATGATGTTCCCGGACCCGTCGACTGCGACGCACGACGTGGTAGTCGTGCACGCTATGCCGTGCAGTGCAGTCGAGCCGTCGATATCGGTCAAATTCCAACCAGTTGCTTCCTTGACTTTCGCTTCCGTGTTGGCGACATACACATCCCCCGAACTGTTCACAGCCGCACAGAACGAAGCCGACAGGCAAGACACGCTGCTAAGCGAGCCCGATCCGATCGTCACTTCCGTCCATTCGGTCGAACCCGGTTTGGCCGTGTAGCGAATCTTGCCGCCTTCCTGGCCATCGACGCAGAACGACGAGGTCGGGCATGAGATCGACAGCGCACCGTTGCTCGGTTCGAACGCTTTGGCCCAGGTGCCGCCGAGCGACGTCGCGTAGTACATGTCGCCGCCGCTGCCCACTTTGCCGTCGGCAAGCGTGCACACGGCGGTCGACGGGCAAGCAATCGCCTCACCGGGACTCGTCGGCCCCGTCCACGATTTCCACGTAGAGGCTGCCGTCGCGCTGACGGTCGTCGAGTAGTACTCATTGCCTTTGTTGTCGGTCAGCGCACAGTCGACGGTACGCGGCACGCACGAGATGCCGGTGATGGCGTTGCCGGTGTCCACCACCTCTTTGTGTAGTTCTTCGCCCCAGTACACGCAGGACTCCTCGCGTGGAGTGGATTTGCCCGCCACGTCCGTCACCTTGAGCGAGTAGTCGCCGTTCCCGCCCGTGCAGCCCGGCTGGCTTTCTTCGCCGTTCTTGTGTATCCAGTTCGCCGCCGAGGTACCGCATCTTGTCGTGCCAGGTTCGCCAGCAAGCGCGCACAGTTCTATTTTGTACATGGAGAAGCCGGTGGGCACTTTGAATTTGCCACTTTCTCCTTCTGCTTCGACTTCGAGAGCGCCCAACGTGAGGACCAGGTGGCCTTTCGATTCTTCTTTCACCCATGCGTTCTCGTGGCCTTCGGCTTTGTGCCCTTCCACGGATGCGCTGGACGACGCTTCGTAGCAGGCCATCACGCCTGTCGGGCATTGTGCTGCAGTCGGTTCCTTAATGGACTTTATTCCTACCTGCCCAAGACTGACTTTGCTGTCTTCGCCAGCGCATCCGATCACTCGTCCGTCTACTTTTCCGATCCACGAGCCGTTGGACAGTTCTTTCGTAGGACGGATCGTGTCGCCGGGAGCGAGTTCCAGCGTCGCTTGCGAGTTGAGGGTGTCCTTGCTTTCGGTGCTGCACGTTTCGGGGCTGCCCGACCGCGTGACTGCGGTGCCACACACCAGACCACTGCCATTGAGCGGGGAGACTTCGCCCGGCTTTCTATGACCCAGCGTGCTCACGGTGAACCCATAGATCTGGAGTTCGTTGGTGTAGCGTGATTCACATTCCGGGTCCTCGACTTTCGTTGAGGGTGGCGGGGGTTTTTCAATCAGCGGTTTGACGACCTTGTTGAGCTTCTTGAAGCCCGCCGCATAGGTCATGCCAGCGTAGCTGGGCAGGTGAAGGAAACTTAGTTCGCGTTCGATGAGCGCAGCGAGCGAGCCACCGCCGCCGTACATGCGGTCGTCCTGGGCCAGGCGCTTGAGCGCCGCTTCGATTTCGGCCATCACGGACGTGGAGAGCTTGTACTTCCCGCCATTACCTTCGATCAGCGCATTAAGCTCGGGCGTGAGTTGTTTCAAGCCATTTACGGTCATTTCCGCGAGCGCCGGATCACGCGAGACGAGTTCGGTGATCCTGCCCATGTTTGCTTCATAGAGCGGCATGTAGTAGTGGCCGGCCGCCGACGGCTGCGCCAGCACTCCACGTGCGCGGTACAGCGTCGTCAGCATCGCCAGAGTCGAGCTGGTGCCGTTCTTGGGTTCCTCGGCAGCCAGCACGAACTTACCAGTGCATTCGGATTCTGCTAAGCATTTTGGCAGCGCCACAACAATAGGCAGTTCGGTGATCCCTACTTCGTTGAACGCGGTCACCGTCTTTTTCGCAATTTCCTTTTCTTTGGAGGTTTTAGAGATTTTTTCGAAGTCTTTAGCGGCTAGATCCGCGAAGTCACGGGCTTGAGTGAATGTCAGCGCATGGAAGGGGCGCTCCATGCGGTAGAAGATTTGTGTGGCTTCTTGGATGCCTATGCTTTTTGCCAGAAGATAGAAGGCATGGCTTATGATCGTGCTGTTCTTGTGGATGTCACCGTTGTCTTCGCACGTTGTGGCGTATTCACTGAGTTTCGCCACATCTTTGGTTTCGCTCGGGGTTTCGAGGTCGCGGCGTTCGAATCCTTCTGGCTCGGTAGAGCCAAACGTCCAAGGAGGTGTCCCCCATTCTCCTTTTTCGGTGCGTTTTGTCCATGCTTCGAATCCCTTGCCCATCGCGTCGGCCCACCCCTCCATCAGGGCGCCCTGTTCGTTTTCCATGATGGGGTTGACCGTGTTTGCCAATATTCCGCCGGCGTACTCGTGCCCGGTGACATCGACACCCACCTGGATTCCTAAACCGAACACGATCTCGTGATGTTCTATGTTCCATTCGGCTTGTTTGTAGTTTTTGCGGTAGTCAACGGTCGCTAAAGCCGCCGCTCCATTACAGGCAGGACCCGAGCACGGCGGCCTGAAGTAGGATTCGTTTTCGAAGAAGGTGACCGCATTCGGCACATTTTTGCCGGCGGTGGCTACTTCTGCGATTTTGGATTCGGCGCTTCCGGTTTTCCACTCGAAGGTCCCAGGAAGAGTTTCTTCTTCTTTGGCATCGTAGATTTCGGTGCTGGCGGCGTTGAAGGACTTGGCAAAGACGTTCAAGATGGTGCCGTTGACGGCGTCGATCACATATTCCTTGGCTGGCTTCAGGGGCCCGGATGTCAGCTCCACGAACCATGCCAGGCGGGCGGTCGCGCCAAGCTGACGCGAAGGCGCTCCGGCGTAGACCTCAAGCTGCGGCTGATGCAGGAGTTTCCCGGCGGGCAAGGCTTCTTTTGCGCGCGCCATGGCCCGGGCGCTGTCTAGCGCGACCTTGTCGTCCGCAACAGATACTTCGGGGATAAATGAGCCGCCCACGAGTTCGACGTGCATGCCGTCACGCGACAGATGCACGCCGATGCTGCCACCGAAGACGGGCAGGCCGTCGGCCATTTGGTGGTAAAAGACGTGCGTCATGCCCAGGCTTCCTGGCTCGGTGACCGGTTCGCTCACGACTTCGGGATTTCCGAGTTCGCCAGGGTGATCGGCCACACCAAATAGCCTGCCGTCGTGGGCCAGTAGCGCCGAGGTCTTGGCTACGGGAGACTCGTGGGATGAGATTCCAAGCGTTGCCAGCGGTATGCGAGCCTCCGCGGAGTCGATCACACGTGTACTGGGGTCTACAGTGACCGCAACCTTCGAACCCGGTTCGGCTTGTGATCGAATCCGGAGATCAGCCGCATGGCTGATCGGCGCAAGGGAGAAGCTGGACGGGGAAGGGACCACTGTGGCGGCTGCACCAGCAGAGCCGAGAGCGACGAGCATCGCCGGCAGCGACAGCACACCGACGGACATGGCAGCACGCGCCGCGAGACCATCTCGCGACGAATCGAACCAGTCGCTACGTGCGCGCAACGCGCGTGCCGGCCATACAACATCGCGTAGCGCCGCCGGAACCGCGCGGCGCGATGAGGATCCCCGATTGACGAAGTACGCGGTAGCGCCGGTCACCGACCCAAGCAGGCACCAAAGCGGCACGCGCCACAGCAAGGAGACCGCATTGACCTGAAAGTGAGCTCCCAGGTAACCGCCGGCCTGCGCGTCGAGGCGCCCGAAGAGCGCAAAAAGCCAGCAGATCAGGGTCATCACCACACCCGCGCGCAGCGCGCTAGCGATGCCTAAGCGCACATCCTGCTCGCTGCGCCGCGCCGTCAGCCAACCCAGCGACACAACAGTCACAGCACCGACCAACAGCAACAACACAAGCAGGCCAGGCACCTGGTGCCCGGCGTTCCCCCCGATCGCCGGCAGGGAGCCGCCGAGGATCGAGCCAGACCCCCCCGTACGCGAAATCGCGTCCACGTGCCAGTCGAACGACACGCCGAAGCACGCCAAGAACGCAGCGATAGCCAGGGTGGGCAGCGCGAGCAGCGCGCCGGCCACGACGCCCACGTCGTGGCCGAAGCTGGCACCGGTAAAGAGGAAATGGGCAGCGCCGCTTCGGACAGCGAGCAGCGCGCCGACGACGAGCACCCCGACAGACGTCAACGCGAGCGCGGTAGCCAGCACCCGAAGCGAGCTGTTCAAGGGTGTTGCCCATACACCGAGCAGCCGCGATCCTTCAACCCTCCAACGCCTGCCGAACACGCCCACGAGCCCACCCAGCGGCGCAAACAGCAGCCCCCACAGCAGCGGCAGCAGGAACGCCTCGCCGCCCACAGGCCGCACTGGCGTATTCCTGCCCACGAAGGGTCCGCTGAGACGGAGAGGCAGGTACCGAGCACCAAAGCCGGCAAGCAACGCGTATGCAATCGCCATCAGCAGCGTCACGAGCATCCGCCTGCGTACCGAACCTACGATCAGCTTCACCATGACCATCGCCGAGACGGCGATCGCACCCGCGACCAGCGCAAGGCAGGGCAGGACGGCGATCCGAAGTCCAGCAGTGTGATGGAAGAAATTGACGCTCACTAGCTGAGTCAGGTAGAAGGCGACAGCGCCGTCGCCGAGTGCGACATGCAAAGGCTGCGTCGACATGGCGAGCCCGCCGACACCACTAGCGCCAAGCGCCAGTACGAGTGCGCTTAGAGCGAGCAGAGAGATCCCCGCTGCGGCGATCGCAGCGGCGAGGCTCGCCGCGCCATAACCAAGCCCGGCCCCTAGCCGAACCGCCCACACGCGCGCGGATCGGGCATCACCAGCCCCAGTGGATCGTGCAGTGCTGCGCTGCCTGCTCAGGCTGATCATGCTCGCCACCCCCGCCTTTGTCGTCCCTTTTAGATTGCCTCGGGAGTAAGATCCCATCGAGGCGGCCAAAGTCAAGAGAGCGGATTTCGACGGACCAGCGACCTTTGGAAGGAATTCCTGCTAATACCAGCGGATTTCGAGGGTGGGAATAGGGCGATTGGTTTGCACCTCACCGGTCACTTTGTTTCCGACCTACGCAATAATGGTACTGTCTCAGCGCTGCCGCCTTCGCGTGGAGTGCGTTGCCACAGGCGCTGAGTATCTTGGGGCGGACCGGTTGTGATGGAGAGCGTGATCAAAGCCTCCATCAACGCCAGCCTCGCTCATTCGACCACTTCACCCGATAGATCGCTCTGGATATCCTAGGTATTATCTCCTCGGTTGCGCCTCGGACGCTGGTCATGAATTGCACACTGCGGCGCGTCGGCGATTTTCACGGTTTGTTACTCGATGCCGTATCCGAGGTCGTTATCCCTGTCTTGGTCTATGTCCTGCTCGGGCGCTTGTTCGCGGTCGGTGTCCTGGAGGGCCTGTTCGATGTTGGCGTCGCGCTCGACGGGTTCGGGCTCGGGCCCGAGCTGTGGGTCTTGCTCGGGCAGTTCGAGCGCGGCCTGTTGATCGATGGTCGGGTCGCTGAGTTGGAGGTCGGGGAGGTCCGAGGGGGTTTCGCGGTCTGTGTCGCTGGTGGTGGTCGCCTGGTTGGCGTGGCTTTGTTCGATGACTTGTCCGATGCGATCTGTCAGCTCGGTTTGGATGTCCTTTCCGTCGCGGTCTTCGGTGCTGATCTGGACGTCGGTTTGCCCGCCGGCTTGGATGGCGGCGACGAATCCGAGTTGTTGCTCGGTTTGCCATCCGCCGAACAGCACGTATGTCGGCTCGCCGGTGTGGGCTTGGAGGTCGTAGAGCCCGTTTGAGTACGCGAGCTGGATGCCACCGAGGTCTCGCGTGTTCAGTTGGATGTCTGCGGGGTTGGCGTTCTGGATGTTGACGGGCCCGTTGTTGGTTTCTTGCTGGTGTCCTGCGGGTTGCTCGCGAGCATCACTCTGGGCATGGTCGTGTTGAGGTTGATCGGACTGGTCCTGGGAGGTGAGGTCGTCATCGTCGGAGCGGTCGTGTGGGTGGCCGCGTGGGGGGTCGAGGGGCTCCTCGACTTCGACCTCGTGCTCGTGGGGGTGTGCGTGCTCGGTGGCCGGCTGCTGTTGTTGCGGGCGATCCGTGGTCTGCTGCTGCGGGGTGTCTCGGTCGGCGGGTTGCTTTGTGATCGAGGCTTGGGGTGCTCGGGTGCGCTTGAGCTTCTCGGCGAGGCGTTCTGTGGCGCCGGTGTCGAAGCCTTGCTCGCCGAGGTCCTCGCGGGAGACGTAGATCTGGGTTTGCTCGCGGGCGCGGCTGACAGCGACGTAGGCGTGCTCCTTATCGGTCTGCCAGCCACCGATCAGGATGCCGGACGTCTCAGCGGTGATGCCCTGGGCTTTGTGGACGTGCGCGGCGTATGCGAGAGATAGCTCGGAGAACGTGCTGGTGTTGAGGTTTATCTCGCGTGGTTCGCGTTCGTGGGTTTTGATCGTGACCTTGTCCTTGTCGCGGCTGGTGTCGATGATCGTGCCGCTGATGCCGTTCTCGACCCTCTTCTGGCCAGGGATGGGGTATTGGGCTGAGAAGATGACCTCATCGCCGGCCGCGAGCCCGTAGGGCTTGCCTGGTAGCTGGACTGTGTGTGCTCCGAGCTCGCCTGCGGCTGCTCGGCGTTCTTGGGCCATCGCGTTCATCTGGTCGCGCTCGAGGTTGCTCGCATCGGTAAGCATCACGGCCCGCCCGTCGGGCAGGCTTTTGCGCATCTGATCCCAGTTCTCGACCATCGCCTGT
Source organism: uncultured Solirubrobacteraceae bacterium (assembly GCA_963752865.1). Lineage (GTDB taxonomy): Bacteria > Actinomycetota > Thermoleophilia > Solirubrobacterales > Solirubrobacteraceae > Palsa-744. The sequence goes on along the minus strand of CAVVZU010000001.1, from coordinate 1,391 downwards.
GTGGCCTCGGCTCGCGTGTCGTGGATGTGCAGACGGTCGTGGGCTTGGTACTGGGCGAGCGCGGGGCCGGGTTCACCGTTTCGGATCTGCTCCCATGCCTCGCGCTCCCACTCGTGGTGCGCGCGGTGCACTTCGATCAGCTCGGCCGTTGGGACCTTGCCCTCCAGCTGGGCGAACAGGCCGCCGGCTCCGATCGAGCCGATCTGCGCGGCGTCACCTACATACACAGTCTTGGCGTTTGCGCGGGCGGTGAGCTGGGTGATCTTCTCGAAGCGCTCGCTGTCGCTCATCGCGGCCTCGTCCATCACCACGACCGTGTTAGGGCCGAGCTTGATGTGGCCCTTCTCTGCGCCGTTGATGAGCTGGTCGGCGGTGTGGGCGCGGTCGAGCTTCGCCTCGTCCTTGAGCCCCTGCGCGCGGCTGCCGGCGATCGCGACACCGATGACATTGTGGCCGTCCAGCTGCCACGCCCGGGCGGCCGCGGAGATCACGACACCCTTGCCGGTGCCAGCACGACCCACCAGCACGGTCACGCCTCCTGGGCCGGTGATCGTCTCCAGCGCTTCACGCTGCTCATGGGTCAACGACCCTTTTATCTCGGTTGCGGCCTCGCGGCGTGCTTGCTTGAGCGACGGCTCGCTGACAGGGGCGGCGATCTCTGTGATTCGCTGCTGCGCGATCTCGATCGTCCTTTGCTCCATCTCCCGCAGACGGCGGGTCGTCCACAGGCCACCCTCAAGCGGCAAAAGCTCACCGGAGCGCGCAAGGTCGTTGACGAGACGGTCCGCCTCGGCTGGCCGGCAGACACCGGCGCTCAGCTCATACGCCTTAGCGCGTAGTTCGCGCTCGGTGATCATCGACCGCTCGCGGGTAACCTCGGCCAGTAGCTCGCCGGCGAGATCGATGTTCTGCTCGCCACGCGCGATCCGGTCGTGGAAGAGCTTCTCCGACCGCTTGGCGGTCTGGTTGTGCTCGGCGCCGAGCGCACGCCACGCCGCGTTGACCTCGACCGGGCCAGCGGCCGACTTCGAGCCGCGGGTACCGAGGGTGAGGCTGTCAAGCTCACCCGGCCGCGGCTCACGACCGTAACGCTGGCGGAAGAGATTCGCCGCACGATCCACATCCTGGCTACGAGAAGACCAATGCTCAGAGAGCTCCTTCGAGACCCCATCGATCGCGAAGTACCGCTCGTTCTTCCCCTGGCGGCGCTCTATCCCCAGCCCCAGATCCTGAAGGTTCGCGGCAAGCTCCGAGCGATACCACGCGCCACCCTCACGGGCCGCACGGAACAGCTGCTTGGATTCCACCGCCGCGAGCTGCCCGTCCTTGCGTTCGGCGGCGATCACCGCGACATGCGAGTGCAACTGGGGGTCAGGGATACCGCTGGTGTC